>NZ_CABVPN010000087.1 GCF_902499115.1 Burkholderia diffusa | reverse complement strand
ATCTCGATGCCGCGATCCAGCAGCAGTCCGCGAATCTGGTTGGTCAATGCCAGGCGTTGCTGGAGCATGCGTTCGCGGGCGCGATGCAGCGCCTGGACATCCATCTGTTCCTCTGACTTGAGCGGCACAAACCGCATCGTCGGAAGTCGGACAGCTTCGGCAATAGCCTGAGCGTCGTTAAAGTCGTTCTTCTGCGATTTGACGAACGGCTTGACGTACTGT
The DNA here is from genome assembly GCF_902499115.1 of Burkholderia diffusa. Classification (GTDB taxonomy): domain Bacteria; phylum Pseudomonadota; class Gammaproteobacteria; order Burkholderiales; family Burkholderiaceae; genus Burkholderia; species Burkholderia diffusa. The sequence continues at coordinate 289 of NZ_CABVPN010000087.1, read as the reverse complement.
GCTGGCAGAAGTTTGACGTCGTGCCCGAAGCCCTGAAATTTGCGGGCCAGATACTGCGAGCCACAGCATGTTTCGATGCCGACAAGGCACGGTGGATGTTGTGCCATAAGCTGCAGGAGTTGATGACGCCCCAACTTCTCGCGCAGCACGACTTTGCCAGCAGCGTCGCAGCCGACGACGTGGAACCAGCGCTTGCCGAGATCGATTCCTAACGTGACCGAGTTCATGGCAGCCTCCATGGGTGGTAGCGCCACTACGATAGAAGAAGCGGGTGGACCATACCATTAGT
>NZ_CABVPN010000086.1 GCF_902499115.1 Burkholderia diffusa | reverse complement strand
GCGGCCGGCCGCACGTTCCGGTCGTAGCCGCCGGCCCCGTTACCCCGAACACGATAACGACATCACTCCATTGGAGGAGCACCCCGATGACTCACCCGACGCATCCCGCCGCCGCCCTCGAGCCGATCGAGACCGCCAGCCGCGACGAACTGCAGGCGCTGCAGCTCGAGCGCCTCAAGTGGTCGCTGCGCCACGCGTACGACAACGTCCCGCACTATCGCCGCACGTTCGATGCGGCGGGCGTGCATCCGGACGACCTGAAGTCGCTCGCCGATCTCGCGAAATTCCCGTTTTCGACCAAGAACGATTTGCGCGACAACTATCCGTTCGGGCTGTTCGCGGTGCCGCGCGAGCAGGTCGTGCGCGTGCACGCGTCGAGCGGCACGACGGGCAAACCGACGGTGGTCGGCTACACCGCGCGCGACATCGATACCTGGGCGAACGTCACCGCGCGCTCGATCCGCGCGGCCGGTGGCCGCCCGGGCGACACGCTGCACAACGCCTTCGGCTACGGGCTCTTCACGGGCGGTCTCGGGATTCACTACGGCGCGGAACGGCTCGGCTGCATGGTCGTGCCGATGTCGGGCGGCCAGACCGAGAAGCAGGTGCAGCT
>NZ_CABVPN010000085.1 GCF_902499115.1 Burkholderia diffusa | reverse complement strand
ATGCAGGCCTGCGCGCGCATCGGGGCCACGCACTCGGTCGTGTTCGGCGGCTTCTCCGCGAAATCGCTGAACGAGCGGCTCGTCGACGTCGGCGCGGTCGCCCTCATCACCGCCGACGAGCAGGCGCGCGGCGGCAAGACGCTGCCGCTCAAGAGCATCGCCGACGAGGCGCTCGCGATGGGCGGCTGCGAAGCAGTCAAGAGCGTGATTGTCTATCGCCGCACCGGCGGCAAGATCGACTGGCACGCCGGGCGCGACCTGTGGATGCACGAGATCGCCGACAGCGAGCCCGACACGTGCGCACCGGAATGGGTCGGCGCCGAGCATCCGCTGTTCATCCTCTATACGTCGGGCTCGACCGGCAAGCCGAAGGGCGTGCAGCACAGCACCGGCGGCTACCTGCTGTGGGCCGCGCAGACGATGAAGTGGACCTTCGACTGGAAACCGACCGACGTGTTCTGGTGCACGGCCGACATCGGCTGGGTCACGGGCCACACGTACATCACCTACGGCCCGCTCGCGTGCGGCGGCACGCAGGTCGTGTTCGAAGGCGTGCCGACCTGGCCGGACGCCGGCCGCTTCTGGAAGATGATCAACGATCACAAGGTCACGGTGTTCTACACCGC
>NZ_CABVPN010000084.1 GCF_902499115.1 Burkholderia diffusa | reverse complement strand
CTCCACCATTTCTGCGCCGGCATTCGCCACCTGCTGATGGACGTCAACCACGACGCCGTCTCGAAGGAAGGCGGCAAGCGGACGGCCGTCGTCGTCTTTGTCGTCTCGATCGCCCTGACGATCGCCATGGCACTCAAACTGTTCGGAGCATTCTAAGAAAATGGCAGCCAATAACCGAATCGGCTCGAAGCGCCTCGTCGTCGGCGCTCACTACGGCCTGCGCGACTGGCTCGCGCAGCGCGTCACCGCCACGATCATGGCGGTCTACACGGTCATTCTGCTCGTCCTGTTCTTCGGCGCGCACGACTTCTCGTACGAAGGCTGGGCATCGATCTTCTCCGCGCAATGGATGAAGCTCGCGACCTTCGTGACGCTGCTTTCCCTCTTCTACCACGCATGGGTCGGCGTGCGCGACATCTGGATGGACTACGTGAAGCCCGTCGGTGTGCGCCTGCTGCTGCAATCGCTGACCATCGTCTGGCTGCTCGCATGTGCGGGCTACGCCGCGCAGATTCTCTGGAGAGTGTAAAGAATGGCTGCAATCAAAACTTCCCTGCCGCGCCGCAAGTTCGACGTGGTGATCGTCGGCGCGGGCGGCTCGGGCTTGCGCGCAGCGCTGCAACTGTCGCG
>NZ_CABVPN010000083.1 GCF_902499115.1 Burkholderia diffusa | reverse complement strand
CGAGCTGCTCGAGGATCGCGGGGTTCTCGAGCGTGGACGTGTCCTGCGTGATCGCCTCGCCCTTCGCGAGCGAGCGCAGCAGGCGCCGCATGATCTTGCCCGAGCGCGTCTTCGGCAGGTTGTCGCCGAAGCGGATGTCCTTCGGCTTCGCGATCGGCCCGATCTGCTTGCCGACCCAGTCGCGCAGCGTCTTCGCGAGCGCCGCCGCTTCCTCGCCTTCCGGACGCGAACGCTTCAGCACCACGAACGCGACCACCGCCTCGCCCGTCGTGTCGTCCGGGCGGCCGACCACCGCAGCTTCCGCAACCAGCTCGTGCGAAACCAGCGCCGACTCGATCTCCATCGTGCCGAGCCGGTGGCCCGACACGTTCAGCACGTCGTCGATGCGGCCCATGATCGTGAAGTAGCCGGTGTCCTTGTCGCGCACCGTGCCGTCGCCGGCCAGATAGAGCGTGCCGCCGAGCTCCTCGGGGTAATAGCTCTTCTTGAAGCGCTCCGGGTCGCCCCAGATCGTGCGGATCATCGAGGGCCACGGACGCTTGACGACGAGAATGCCGCCTTGCCCGTTCGGCACGTCCTGGCCGGTCTCGTCGACCACCGCGGCCATGATGCCCGGCAGCGGCAGCGTGCA
>NZ_CABVPN010000082.1 GCF_902499115.1 Burkholderia diffusa | reverse complement strand
TCGCCACTACTTTGGGAATCTCGGTTGATTTCTTTTCCTGCGGTTACTTAGATGTTTCAGTTCACCGCGTTCGCTTCGCATGACCTATGTATTCAGTCATGGATACTCCAAAAGGAGTGGGTTTCCCCATTCGGACATCTACGGATCAAAGCTCGTTTGCCAGCTCCCCGTAGCTTTTCGCAGGCTACCGCGTCCTTCATCGCCTGTGATCGCCAAGGCATCCACCACATGCACTTGTTCGCTTGACCCTATAACGAGTCTGTCTCGTTACAGGTTGAGTTCTCGCGTTGTGCCGTATTCCAATTGAGTCAAACTTAGAGTTCGAATCATCTTGAGATACATCGATACAATCACAACCCGGATAGTTTCCACGTCCATCTCAAGACGCTTCCGCTATCCAAATTACTTACTTCTTCCAGATTGTTAAAGAACGACAGCCGATACGTACTACGTATCGCTCTGACTGGCTCAATCGCCAATGACAAAGACTCGAACCAATCGTCATTCGAATGTTTGTCATTGAAGATTATCTAAAGCGGCCGGCATTATAACCGATTAAACCGCTAACAGACAGTCTTTCTGTCTTTATCAACAGCCGATAAGCGTGAGCGCTCAACTTTGCGAGAAGCTCTGGAAAGGAGGTGATCCAGCCGCACCTTCCGATACGG
>NZ_CABVPN010000081.1 GCF_902499115.1 Burkholderia diffusa | reverse complement strand
TCCATGACGATACTCCTATGAACGGTAACGTCAGCAGTTACGATACGCCTGCCGGAGCAGTCCATACCATTAACTGGAAGAAGAAATTCGGAGGGTTGGGGCCTTCTGAGTTGCGCCGCTTGCGCGAGCTCGAAGAGGAGAACGCGAAGCTGAAGCGGCTCGTGGCGGATCTGAGCCTGGACAAGGGCATGGACCTACTCGCAAAAAATGTATGGTCCGCCCCGGCTTTGCAAGGCGAGCGTTATCGATAAATTGCGTGATCGCAATCGAACGAGTCTGACCAAGACCTGCGCGTTGTTTAGCATGTCTCGCTCGCTGTATCGGTATCAGTCGGTTGCGCGTGATTCATCGGCGCTGCTCGTGCGTATCAAGGAGATCACCGCTATGCGCGTGCACTACGGGTATCGGCGCGTTCACATGATCCTGCAACGGGAAGGCTGGCGAGACAATTGCAAGCGCGTCTACGGGTTGTATCGTGCGGAGGGCCTGTCACTGCGGCACAAGCGGCCGCGACGTAACAAACGGGCTCGGCTGAGACAGCCCAAGCACATCGTGACCGCGATCAACGAAATCTGGAGCATGGATTTCTCTATGGTCCACCCGCAAACCGCAAGCGCAGACTGGTAGCGATAGACGACTCGCGTTTATCTATCCGGCCTATAGCGATCCAATCGAAGCCGGATCTGGCCTGCATGATGTAGTCGCACGCTTCCGT
>NZ_CABVPN010000080.1 GCF_902499115.1 Burkholderia diffusa | reverse complement strand
CACAGCGATTACGAACACCGCGACGACGACAACTGGCTGCGCCACACGCTGTGGTACAGCGAAGGCGATCGCCTCGACTACAAGCCGGTTCAAATGAAGCCGCTGACGGTCGACTCCGTGCCGCCGAAGCCGCGCACGTTCTAAGCCGAGTCAAAGGAATCCGAAATGGCAAAACGCATTTTTGAAGTCTACCGCTACGATCCGGACAAGGACGCGGCGCCGCGCATGCAGACGTACGAGCTCGAGATCCAGCATGAGCGCATGCTGCTCGACGCACTGGTCAAGCTGAAGGCCGTGGACGAGACGCTGTCGTTCCGCCGCTCGTGCCGCGAAGGCGTGTGCGGCTCCGACGCGATGAACATCAACGGCAAGAACGGTCTGGCGTGCCTGACGAACCTGAACGACCTGCCGCAGAAGATCGTGCTGCGTCCGCTGCCGGGCCTGCCCGTCGTGCGCGACCTGATCGTCGACATGACGCACTTCTTCAACCAGTATCACTCGATCAAGCCGTACCTGATCAACGACGCGCCGCCGCCGGAGAAGGAACGCCTCCAGTCGCCGGAAGAGCGCGACGAGCTTGACGGCGTGTACGAGTGCATTCTGTGCGCGAGCTGCTCGACGTCGTGCCCGAGCTTCTGGTGGAACCCGGACAAGTTCGTCGGCCCGGCCGGCCTGCTGCAGGCGTACCGCTTCATCGCGGATAGCCGCGACACGGCCACCGGCGAGCGCCTCGACAACCTGGAAGACCCGTACCGTCTGTTCCGTTGCCACACGATCATGAACTGCGTCGACGTTTGCCCGAAGGGCCTGAACCCGACGAAGGCGATCGGCAAGATCAAGGAACTGATGGTTCGTCGCGCG
>NZ_CABVPN010000079.1 GCF_902499115.1 Burkholderia diffusa | reverse complement strand
TCCTCCTGACGTCCTTAAAGTCAGGCGTCAGGTTACGCAATCCCCCTCAAACGCTCCACGGTTTCCCGCGATGAACCAAAAAAAGACCCGGTATCGAACCGGGTCAAACGAGAGCGGCAGACGGACAAGCTCCGAACATCAGGGACCGTACTGCGGTTGATTTGCCGCGTTTGCCGTCACTCGGCGTGGACGACCGACACATGACTTGCGTGATCACGTTGTAGCCTCGAAACGGTACTTTGACACGCGACGCTTAAGGAATCATTAAACGCAAACTAGCGATTAACGTCGGACTTCGAAATTATTTAACATAATGCTGATGATCAACGTTTTTGGTTGTAGTGGCCAGATTGAAATGTCCGCTTTTGGCTACATGGAAATGTCCGCTTTCGGGCCGCGTAAGCTGACCGGCCGCCGGGTGTCCGGCGCCGGAGGTGCGATGGCTGCAACGGAACGGATCACGATGACGATGCGCGAGCTGGACCGATTCAAGAGTGCTCCGGAGAGAAAGTATGCGGTTTGAGGGTTTTTACATCCCGACCACATAGATTTGCTGTCGCTACATTCCGACCACAGACGTTTGGTGCGGACAAAAAATGCACATTCCAACCACATAGATTTGCTCCGTGCTGCCCGCTCTTCGTGTTGGACGATCGACCGGGGCGAGAACGCGCGCCGATCGGCGACGGCGGCTTCGGTGCACTGCCACTGCTGATAGGCCTCGGTGGGTGCCGACAGCCAGAGAGTCGGTTCCTCCACCAAAGCGGCCGTCTGCATTCTTTTAATTGAACGGCACCAAAGGGTCGGCACCCGTCAGTAGGCCGCCACCCCGATGCCAACAGACCGGGTTCGGCCATCAGCGGACGGTCGATACTTGCGCTGAGATCGGCGACAATCCGTAGCAACGGATGTGTACGTGAAGTCACCAACCGCTCGACCATAAAATGTCACACGAGTATCTCGTCATTTTTCAGTACCACGAGCCTGGACCGCTAGTGTCCTGTTCCGCTGATTCGCGAGCAAAGTCGATGCAGCTTTTCGAGGATGGAATCGGCTGAGGCGGTCC
>NZ_CABVPN010000078.1 GCF_902499115.1 Burkholderia diffusa | reverse complement strand
GGGAAACGCTGATTAATAGGCCAACGCGCGAGCTTGTCGGCGGTGCTGACGCGCAAATTCCGGATGCCGAAGTGAAGCGCAGCGAATTCGAGGAAGTTTGCCCCGGGAAAGCGCCTCATTTCCTGCATTTTTCATACACGTGACGGACTACTCCCGTGAACCGACCGAAACCGGTTTTGCGCAATCACCAAGTTCGCCAAAGCGAACAGGCTGAACAGTTGCGCCGTGTTCTTCGCCAGTCCCTTGTAGCGCACTTTGCGATGGCGGAACAGGTTCTTGACGACATGGAACGGATGCTCGACCCGCGCGCGGATTTGCGCCTTGGTTCGCTCAAGCGCGATCGTCAGATCCTTCAGCGCACCATCCTGCATCGCCTTGATCTTTCCTCGCTTGGCCGCCACGCGCCACTTCACCGACCGGCCCTTCATTTCATTGCGCTTGTCTACGCCGATATAGCCCGCGTCGCCGAACGCTTCTTGCTCATGACCATGCAACAGCGCGTGCGCTTGCGAAACATCCGACACGTTGGCGGACGTGCCGACCACGCTGTGAACCAGCCCCGAATCGGCATCGACGCCGATGTGGGCCTTCATGCCGAAGTGCCACTCGTTGCCTTTCTTCGTTTGATGCATGTCCGGATCGCGACGCTTCTCGGCGTTCTTGGTCGACGACGGCGCTTCGATGATCGTCGCATCGACCAGCGTGCCTTCCTTCATCATCAGCCCGCGTTCGCACAGCGAGATGCCGATCTCGTCGAACAGCTTGCGCGTCAGGTCGTGTTCAAGCAGCAGGCGCCGGAACTTCAGCAGCGTGGTCGCATCCGGCACGTTCTCGACGGCCAGATCAATCCCGGCAAACGCCCGCATCGCGATGCTGTCGTACAGCGCGTCCTCCAGCCCTTCGTCCGACAGGCTGTACCACTGCTGCAGGAAGTAGATTCGAAGCATCCGCTCCAAACCGATCGGTGGGCGGCCGCGAGTTCCTTTCGGGTAGTACGGCTCGATTGCCGTCAGCAATCGCGACCACGGCACGAGCTTCTCCATCTCGTCCAGGAAACGCTGACGCCGGGTCACGCGCTTCTTGCCTGCGCTTTCCGCTTCCGCAAAGCTCATTTGCCGTTCCATCTTCGTGGGCTCGTTCCGTGAACTATCTTCTACAACGTCCTCGGCTGCATCAGCGATGACCACCGAGCCGGATTAATCAGTGTTTCCCT
>NZ_CABVPN010000077.1 GCF_902499115.1 Burkholderia diffusa | reverse complement strand
GTCAGGCTCCCTAAGCCAAGAACCCCCGCCCAAAAGGCGGGGGTTTTTGCATTTGCGGGGCGGAAAGCACGAGTGCAAGCAATCGAACCTCTCCGGTTGTTGCTCAATGAGGCTGACCCAATTTCCATCCCGGCCTTAGCTCGAAAATTCCGGTACTTCGGGGTGGGCCGCCCAGGCCCGATCGGTGCGCTGGCGGGCGAATTCCGCCGGTGTCATCCACTGCAGCGCAGAGTGAGGGCGCGCCTCGTTGTAGTGCTCGCGACAGACCTCGATTTTGCGTCTGGCTTCTTCAAGCGACGAGAGCCAATGCGCGGTGAGGCATTCCTCCCGAAAGCGTCCGTTGAAGGATTCATTCTTCGCGTATTCGGTCGGCTTGCCAGGACGCGAGAAATCAATCTCCACGCCGTTCTCGTACGCCCATTTGTCGAGCACCTTCGAAATGAACTCGCTGCCATTGTCTGCCTTGATATAGCGTGGACGCGGGCGATGCTGCGCAAGCCTGGTCAGCGCGGCAACCGCGTGCTCGCCACCCAACGAGCCGCCGACTTCAATCGCCAAGCATTCCCGCGGATAGTTGACCACGATCGTGAGGGTGCGCAAGCGTCGACCATCAAACAGCGCATCAGCGACGAGGTTCTTACTCCAGCTTTCTTTGATCGCGCTCACTGACTGCGTCGGTTGCCGGCGCCGGTAAGACTTGCTTCGACGGGCTCGCTTGCGGCACAACGAAAGGCCCAGTTCCCGATACACGCGTTCTACTCTCTGATGATTGTCTCTCCAGCCTTCCCTGCGAAGCATCACGTACACGCGGGGCGCACCGTAATGCCACCGCACTTCCATGATCTCCTTGATGCGCATTTCCAGTGCGCTGTGATCCCGCGCGACCGAGTCGTGATGGTAGACCGTGCCAGAAAGCTGCAACAACGCGCAGGTCTGCCGTTGGCTCGCGCCGAAACGCTGCATCAAGTCCGTGACCAGATCTCGGCGCCGAGAAGGCTTCAAAGCCTATTTGACAGCACGTCCTGCAGCATGGCCTTTTCCAGCGACAGAACAGCCACGAGCCGCTTGAGCTTCGCGTTCTCTTCCTCAAGTTGCTTCAGCCGGCGCAACTCCGAGGGCGACAGTCCTCCATATTTCGTCCGCCAGTTAATGGTATGGACTGCTCCGGCAGGCGTATCGTAACTGCTGACGTTACCGTTCATAGGAGTATCGTCATGGAAATCATTCGGTTCCTTGCCATCGAT
>NZ_CABVPN010000076.1 GCF_902499115.1 Burkholderia diffusa | reverse complement strand
TACATATATGGACTGCTCCCAATAGCAAACGGAAGTTGACGGACACGGAAGTCGATTGCGTACATATATCCGGCGTCAGGGCAGAGCCCAGCGCCCAACTGGAATTCCGCGCGTGCAGGCCTCAACAACTGGAAGACCTCGGGGGCCGTTATAAAAATCAGGTTCCCTGCTCGCCGGATCGACCGGAGTGCCATTCGTCAATTCGTCAACGCATCGTTGGTGACATTGCTACACTGCTTTCTGATACGACTGGCCGGTTGCAAGCATCGACCAGATGACACGGGCCATCTTGTTCGCGATCGCCACGATGGCTCGATTTGCGCCTCGCCGGGCCTGCAACGCAAGAGCCCAGGCGTGCTTTCTGTCGTGTTTGGTTGGAGCGGTTCGGAGTACTGCGCGTGCACCGTGTATGAGCAAGGTCCGTAGATGTCGGTCGCCTCGCTTGCTGATGCCGAGGAGATGTGTTCGATCCCCGCTTGAGCTCTGACGGGGAACGAGGCCGAGCCAGGCAGCAAAGTGACGGCCGTTCTTAAAGTCCTTTGGATCGGATACGGCAGCAACGATGGCGGTCGCCGTTTTGGGACCAACTCCTTCAATCTGCGCAATGCGCTGGCAGGTCTTGCTGGCCTTGAACACTGCATCGATACGCCTGTCGAATCCGGTGATGCGCTTGTCCAGTTCGCGCAACTGGTCCATCAGATCGGCCAGTATCTCGCGCGCGAGTGGCGTTAGGGCGTTCGTGGTGTCAGCGACGATGGCCGGAATCTCCCGGCGCGCACGCGTGATAGATTGCGCGAATACGATGCCTCGCTCTGCGAGAATGCCGCGCATCTGACTCACCAGCCCGGTCCGATTGCTCACGAGCCGACTACGAGCGCGGTGAAGACTTTGAACATCTTGTTGCTCGAGGGACTTGATTGGCACGAACCGCATTGATGGTCGCTGCAATGCCTCGCAGATCGCCTCAGCATCGTTGCCGTCAGTCTTGTTGCCCTTCACGAAAGGTTTCACGAATTGCGGGCTGATGAGTTTTACCGTGTGGCCTTGCTGCTGAAACTGCCGTGCCCAATGATGGGCGCTTGAGCAGGCTTCCATCCCGATAGTGCATGGTGCAAGTCGAAGAACCAGTTCAGTCAGTTGGGCGCGGCCGACGCGACGTCGCAGCACAAGCGTGCCTGCGGCATCCACGCCGTGCAGTTGGAAGACATTCTTTGCAAGATCGATGGCAAGGAACCGAATGATTTCCATGACGATACTCCTATGAACGGTAACGTCAGCAGTTACGATACGCCTGC
>NZ_CABVPN010000075.1 GCF_902499115.1 Burkholderia diffusa | reverse complement strand
AGGTTCATCGCGGATTACCGGGGAACGCGGCGCGGATCTTGAGGAAGAAGTATTCCTCGTCGCGATACCCGTAGGCCCGACGCTTGATTACCTTGATGGTGTTGTTGATGCCTTCGACGACGCTGGTATTGAGCGGATGGCGGCAGCGGGCGAGGATTCCGTGCCAGTAACCCTGTAGGCGCTGCGCGAACAGTTGCAGCGCGGCAATCCCGCTTTGCCGGGCCTGCTCGATCCAGTGTTCCCAGGCCTTTTCCGCCCAGGCAGGCTTTCGGTAGAACCAGAGCCGTTTGAGTTCGTCACGTAGCACGTAGACGCACAACAAGGGCTGATTCGCTGCCAGCAGTTCCTTCAGATGCACGGACTGCTCGGGCTTCAGGTTGTGGCGGTTGCGCAGCAGCAGCCAGCGACTGGATTTCAATACCTTGCGGGCCGGCCGGTCATGGCGTAACTGATTGGCCTGATCCACACGTACCCGATCGATCACCTCGCGCCCGTACTTGGCCACGACGTGGAACAGGTCGTAGACCACCTCGGCCTGCGGACATTGCGCCTTGATTTCCAACTCGTAGGCCGTGGTCATGTCGATCGCGACTGCTTCGATGCGCTCGGCGACACCCTCAGGAAGCTGCTCGAAGAAGGCGCGGGCCGTCTCGCGTGAGCGTCCCGATCCAATCCAGAGCACCTGCCGGCCGATCGGATCGACCACCACCGTGGCATACCTATGGCCTTTATGGAGTGCAAACTCGTCCATCGTCAAATAGCGGATCGTCGACCAGTCCGGCTCAGCCACACGCGCTTGCAAGCGCATCTTGTCGATCGATTTGACCGTGTGCCAGCCCAGATCGTAGAAGGCCGCCACTGCCTGTACGCTGGCCGCTTGCAGCAGTTTCTCGCAGGCCTTGGCAAATCGCTCCGTCACTCGCTGGTAACGGCCCAGCCACGCCAGCTTCTCCAGTCGCGGACCGTCGCAGCGTTCGCACCAGACCCGGCGGCGGGGGACGTGCAGCACCACCCGGTACTCGAACAGCGGCAGATCGCGCACGCGGCGAACCGTCGTCTCGTGGATTTGATAGCACCGTGCACCGCATTGCTCGCAGTACATCACCTTGCTGACCGGCTTCAAATGCAGCGATAGCGTACGGCCTTCTCCTTCCGGCCATTCCACCCGCTCTAACCGATAGCCCGTCCAGCAGCCCAGTGCCTGAAGTGCCTTGCGATCGAGCAATTGCTCCTCCTGACGTCCTTAAAGTCAGGCGTCAGGTTACGCAATCCCCCTCAAACGCTCCACGGTTTCCCGCGATGAACC
>NZ_CABVPN010000074.1 GCF_902499115.1 Burkholderia diffusa | reverse complement strand
CAGGCCGTTGAAATACCCATCGACCGGATTCAGACCACTCTCGCAAATGACATGAATTCGCTCAACGGCTCGGCAATTTTTGTTGCGTCACGCCGGGTTCAGCGGTAGAGCCCGGCCGGCGAAGGTATTTCCCGCCAGATTTCCTGCATTACGCGCCCTGCGGACGCACGAATCCCAGCGTTCTCAGCCGCGTCAGGTTGTAGGCCGCCATCGTCAGCGTGAGCAACTGATCAACTTTCTCCAAGCCTCTCACCATCACCTGCCGGATCGGCCCGATCCGTTTGCCCCAGCCGAAGCACTGTTCGATGCATTTCCGTTTGCGCTGGCTCAGCGCGTAACCGAGATGCCGCGTCGTCCGACCATCGATTGCACTTCCGCCGGTGCGCTTCGTGTTGCGTGCGACGTGCGGCGTCACGTTGTATTCGCGGCAGGCCTTCACAAATCCACGCGTGTCGTACGCCTTGTCTGCGCCCACCGTAATACGCACGTCCGAACCCGACACATCGCGCAGCATGTCCGTCGCCACTTTGCGTTCCGCTCGGCCATTCGCCTCGCTGGCCTGAACGTTCACGACCAGACCGTGCCGGTTATCCGTCAGCACATGGCCCAGGTAACTCGGCAAGGCTGGCGCGGCATTGCTCTTGCGATAGAGCCGGCTCTCACTGTCGCTCTTCGATTCGTGCGTTTCATTACTGCGCGATTCGCCATGCCAATTGTCAGGCGGACGATCATCGTCCCCGCCATCCTTGCGCCGGATGCTCTTGTGGCTGGCCCACGCATGGATCAAGGTGCCGTCCACACTGAAGTGCTCGCCCGACAGCAAGCCGCGTTTATGCGCCGTTTCCACCGTCGCGTTGAACAGGTCAGTCACTGCGTCGAACTCGATCAGTCGATCCCGGTTCTTGCTGAACACCGAGTGATTCCACACCGCGTCTTCGATCGACAGGCCGACGAACCAACGGAACAAAAGGTTGTACGAGATCTGCTCGACCAGTTGCCGCTCGCTGCGAATGCTGTATAGCACCTGAAGTAGCATGGCCCGCATCAGCTTCTCCGGCGCAATGCTCGGCCGACCGCCTTTGATGTCCGCTTCGTACATCGCCGAGAACTTGGCATCCATATTCGACAGCGCCTCGTTCATCCAAGTCCGGATCGGGCGCAGCGGATGCGTTTGCGGTACGAACTCCTCCAGTCTGACTGTACTGAACAGGGATTCGTTGTAGCTGTCGGTGCCTCGCATGCTGCCTTCGTGCCTTGGGATCGGGTTCGCTACATCGTGACGGATCGGCGGGGGTATTTCAACGGCCTGCTA
>NZ_CABVPN010000073.1 GCF_902499115.1 Burkholderia diffusa | reverse complement strand
TGACCCGTCCTGAAATAGGTTGACACTTTTTCGCCGAAACGAAGAGGTGCCAAATGGAGCAAGGGATCAAGCGGACGCAGCGGGACTACAGCCTGGCTTTTAAACTGTCGGTGGTGGTGCAGGTCGAAAAAGGCGAACTGACGTACAAAGAGGCACAGCGACGCTACGGCATCCAGGGGCGCTCGACCGTGCTGGTATGGTTACGTAAGCACGGCTTGCAGGATTGGGCCGATCCATCCGGCCGTGCGCGATCGGGTTCCACCATGTCAAAGCAAGACTCAAAGCCGCTCACACCGGAGCAGCGCATCAAGGAGTTGGAGACGCAGTTGCGACAGGCGCAGGAGAAAGCCGCGCTATTCGAAGCCGTGATCGACGTGATGCGCAAGGATTACGGGATCACCGTAAAAAAGCCTTCAGGCAGGTCGTCGCGCAAAAGCGGATCGAAAAGCTGAGCGTCGAGCGGGCCTGCCGATACATGGGTATCAGCCGCCAAGCGTATTACAAGCGATGCCGCAGCGAGGAACACCGTTGCTCGCAGAGCGAGACCGTCACTGCGCTGGTGCGAGACGTGCGGCTTCGCCAGCCGAGGCTGGGCACACGCAAGCTACATCATCTGCTCGGGCCAGCATTGGTCGAGCGCGGCATCAAGCTGGGGCGAGATCGGCTGTTCGACGTGCTGCGTGCCGCGCGCCTACTGGTCGTACCGCACCGGGCGTATCACAAGACCACCCATAGCCATCACCGCTTCCGGCGTCATCCGAATCTACTGAAACCCGGGCCGGATCAAATCGTGCCGACCGGCCCCGAACAAGTGTGGGTGGCCGACATCACGTATCTGCCGACGGCTGGCCCGTTTGTGTATTTGAGTCTCGTCACGGATGCGTTCTCGCGCAAGATCGTCGGTCATCACGTTCACGACAGCCTGCAAACCGAGCAGGTCAGTCAGGCGCTCAAGAAGGCGTTGCGCAAGCGCCGGAGCCGGCAGCCGTTGATCCATCACTCCGATCGCGGGGTCCAGTACTGTTCGACCTACTATCAGGACATCCATCGGCATCACGGCCTGCGCTGTTCAATGACGGACGGCTACGACTGCTATCAGAATGCGCTGGCTGAGCGGGTCAACGGCATTCTCAAGGGGGAGTTCCTGTTGCAACGTCCTGCGGACCTTGAACAGGCCGCCAAGATGGTCGAACAGTCGGTACACATCTACAACTATGAACGGCCACATGCCGCGCTGAAATACAAAACGCCCGATGCGGTGCATCGGGCGTTCTAGCGCCTGGATACTGTCAACCTATTCCAGGACTTGACAC
>NZ_CABVPN010000072.1 GCF_902499115.1 Burkholderia diffusa | reverse complement strand
GGAGGTATCCGGAATCTTGTGTGTGAGGCGGGTTAAGACTCAGATTCCGATGTTGAATCGTTCCGGGTAAAGCAGCGCAAACTGGGTCATGGCGCTCTTCCAATCGTGCCGGGAACCGGTCCACTTGGCAACGACGTTGCGCAGCGCCAGCCAGATCAGCTTGAGCGCGGCCTCATCCGACGGGAAGTGGCCGCGCGCCTTGATGATCTTCCGAAGCTGCATGTGCAGCGACTCGATCGCGTTGGTCGTATATACAATTTTTCGGATGTCAGGCGCGAAGGCGTAGAACGGAATCACCTGATCCCAGGCCCGGCGCCAGAGGGCGGCAATCGGTGGGTATTTCGTACCCCACGGGCTCGCGTCGAATGCATCCAGCGCCACGGCGGCCGCTTCGGCCGACGGTGCCCGATAGACCTCCTTGAGCGCCGCTGCGACCGATTTCCGGTCTTTCCAGCTGGCGAAGTCCAGCGAGTTCCGGATCAGATGCACGATGCAGGTCTGGACCGTCGTTTCCGGGAACACCGTATTGATCGCTTCCGGGAAGCCCTTCAGGCCATCGACCACGGCAATCAGGATGTCCTGCACGCCACGCAGCTTCAGGTCGTTCACCACCCGCAGCCAGAACTTGGCCCCCTCGGTCTGCTCGATCCAGAGGCCCAGAACGTCCCGCGTGCCGTCGCGGCGCACGCCCAGCGCCAGGTAGATCGCCTTGTTGCGCACCACGCCTTCGTCGCGGATCTTGACGCGCAAGGCGTCGAAGAACACGACCGGGTACATCGGCTCGAGCGGCCGCTGCTGCCACTCACGCACTTCGTCGATCACCGCGTCAGTGACCGTGCTGATGAAGTCCGGCGACACTTCGATGCCGTACATCTCCTGCAGGAAGCCCTGAATCTCCCGCACGCTCATGCCGCGTGCGTACATCGCGATGATCTTGTCGTCGAAGCCGGTGAAGCGTCGCTCGCCCTTGGCGATCAGCACCGGATCGAAGGTGCCTGCGCGGTCGCGCGGAATCTCGACGTCGAGCAGGTCGTCGTCGGTCGCGATGCGCTTGCGGCTGGTGCCGTTGCGATGGTTCGTGCTGCCGGAGGGCTTGGCTTCGCCCTTCTCGTAGCCGAGGTGGTGGGCCAACTCGCCGCCCAGTGCGCGCTCGAAGATCGCCTTCTTGAGCGCGGCAAGCTGCTCGTTGATCGTCGCCCGGTCCAGCGTCCCGGGCACCAGTTGCTTGATCAGTTCCGGGTCCAGGTTCAAGCCCTTGCCCGGCTCAATCGTTACTTCTTCCTTGCGTTTGCGTGGCATAAAAGTGGCTCCTTGGCCGTCAGTTTATGCCTCACACACAAAAGACTGGATAGGCTC
>NZ_CABVPN010000071.1 GCF_902499115.1 Burkholderia diffusa | reverse complement strand
TAATGCCGTTCAGTTAAGCGACTGAACGGCATTTTTGTTTTGGGGAAGGAATGGTTGTAAACGCTGCGCTGAGATGTTAACTTTTGGCGCGATGCTGACCGACCACCTGACCTTCATGCTGGATGCCGGACCAACCGACCTGAGCCGGTTGGCGGAGCATCTACCGCATGCATGGATCGAGCAAGCCGTCGAAGCGACCGGCACGGCGAGCATCCGTCGCCGTCGGTTGCCCGCCGAACAGGTGGTCTGGCTGGTGATTGCGCTGGCGATCTATCGTCATTGGTCGATCAGTGAAGTGGTGGACAGCCTTGAGCTAGTGTTGCCCAACGAGGCCACCTTCGTCAGCAAGAGCGCCGTTACCCAAGCCCGGCAACGCTTGGGCCAAGCCCCGATAGCTTGGCTGTTCGAGCAAACCGCGCAGGCATGGTGCAAGCAGGACGCTGTTCGTCATGGCTTCAAAGGCCTCAGCCTATGGGCCATGGATGGCACCACGCTACGCACGCCGGATAGTGCCGCGAATCGGGAACATTTTGGGGCCCAACGCTACGCGAGCGGCAAGGTGGCGAGCTACCCACAAGTGCGGGCTGTCACGCTGACCTCGATCCCGACGCATCTCGTGGCGAACATCGCGTTTGGCCGCTACGACACCAACGAGATGATCTACGCCAAGGATCTGCTGGCGCAGATTCCCGACCATTCGCTCACGGTCTTCGACAAAGGCTTCCTGGCAGCCGAGATCCTGTGCGGCCTGAGCTCGGGCGAACGCAATCGCCACTTCCTCATTCCGGCAAAGTCCAATACGCGTTGGGAGGTGCTGTCCGGCAAACCGGACGATGCACTAGTGCGCATGCGCGTCTCGCCTCAGGCTCGGCAGAAATGCCCCGATCTGCCGGAGTGGTGGACGGCACGTGCGGTGCGCATTCAGGATGCACAGGGGCGGCAGCGAGTACTGCTGACGTCCTTGACCGATCGGCGCCGCTTCAAGTTGGCCGATCTGGTGGCTTGCTACGAGCGGCGCTGGCAGATCGAAACCAGCTACCGTGAACTGAAGCAGTCCATGCTGGGTAGCGAACTGACGCTACGCAGCCGAACCGTCGAGGGCATCTATCAAGAGATCTGGGGCGCATTGATCGCCTACAACCTGATTCGTCGAGAAATGGCCTGCGCCGCCTTCGAAGCCAAGTGCGAGCCGACCGAACTGAGCTTCGTTCGCTCGTTCCATCTGATCCAGCACGAGATGATGTGGGCTGCGCGAACGCCTGCCTTCGCCAAGTTGCCCGCCGTCCTCAAGCGACTTCGCGAGCACCTCAAGTTGCTCATCAACGTAAAACGCCCCGATCGCAAATGCGATCGGGCCGTCAAGTCCCGTCCT
>NZ_CABVPN010000070.1 GCF_902499115.1 Burkholderia diffusa | reverse complement strand
TCTTACTGTGTCAATAAATTCATGCCATTATAGAAACTTCTTCATCCACGGCGTGAGGAATGATGCACTGGGAAACGTCATTCGAGTCGTATCTGGAACATTTGTGTGAAGCGCTTGGGCATAACGATCGCGAATCAGGATTGAGGGGCTATTGCCAAGGGCTGATGCTGCCAATTCGGCGCAAGAGCGTCGAGCCGCTGGCGGCACATCTGGAACCGGAGCGCGTGAGCGCGCGGCACCAGTCGTTGCATCATTTCGTGGCGAAGTCGGAATGGTCGGATACGGCGCTGCTCGATCAGGTGCGGCGCTGGGTGCTGCCGCATATGGACCCGGCTGGCGGGTTGTATTGGATCATTGACGACACGGGATTTCCCAAGAAGGGCAAGCATTCGGTCGGCGTGGCGCGGCAATACTGCGGTCAGCTGGGCAAGCAGGACAACTGCCAGGTTGCGGTGAGCTTGTCGGTGGCGACAGAAGACGCGAGCTTGCCGGTATCGTATCGACTGTATCTGCCGCGCGAATGGAGCGACGATCCCGCGCGGCGACAGAAAGCCGGCGTGCCCGAGGAAATTGAGTTTGCAACCAAGCCGGAGATTGCGACCGGGCAGTTGCGCGAAGCACGGCAAAGCGGCGCGCCCGACGGTATCGTGTTGGCTGATGCGGGCTATGGAGACGACACCTCGTTTCGCGAGGCCGTCAGTGAGCTCGGGCTGCAATATGCGGTGGGCATTCGCTCGAACACGCGCGTATGGGCGCCGGGCACGGCCCCTCTCCCTCCCGAGCCCTCCAGGGGGAAGTTGGGGCGGCCGCGTAGCTTGTTACGGCGCGCGCCGGGACATGAACCGATCGAAGTCAAGGATCTGGCCTTGACGCTCGGTGCCTCGCACTATCGCAACGTGATATGGCGCGAAGGCACGTGCGCCGCGCTCAGTTCGCGCTTTGCCGCCGTGCGTGTACGTGCTTCACACCGCGATTACTGGCGGTCCACACTGCGCGATGAACAATGGCTGCTAATCGAATGGCCTGAAGGTGATGCGGAGCCACTCAAATATTGGCTTTCGACTTTGCCCCCAGACACGACGCTCGAACGTATGGTTCGTGTCGCCAAGATGCGCTGGCGTATCGAGCGGGATTATCAGGATCTCAAGCAGGAATTCGGCTTGGGGCACTTCGAAGGGCGCGGCTGGCGTGGATTCCATCACCATGCATCGTTGTGCATTGCTGCCTATGGGTTTCTTGTTGCTCGACGCCTCATTCAAGGTGGCAGTAAAAAAAACTCCGCAATCCGCGACCCATTTGCCTTACCCTCGGATTACGTGCCACGCGGGTCCCCAGCGCGCGCAGCGCCACGTGGCTGATTCCATTACAACGCTGCGCTGGCGTATCGCTGCGTACATTGCGCGCCGGCTCCAGCGATGTCCGTTTTGTTCAGCGCCAAAGATCGATTTACTGACACAGTAAGACTA
>NZ_CABVPN010000069.1 GCF_902499115.1 Burkholderia diffusa | reverse complement strand
CGCGAACGCATGCTCCAGCAACGCCTGGCATTGACCAACCAGATTCGCGGACTGCTGCTGGATCGCGGCATCGAGATAGCACGGGGGTTCTATGCGCTACGCACCGTGTTGCCCGCTCTGCTCGAGAAGGAAGACTCCGGATTAACTCCGATGATGCGCGATCTTGGACGCATGCTACTCGACATGTGGAACCGCACGGAATCAACCATTGAACAGATGAACGACCGGCTCAAATGTCTCGCACGGGAGAGTGACCTTTGTCGACGCCTTCAAACGATTCCAGGTGTCGGTGTCTTGCTGTCGACCGCCATCGTCTCCGCAGTCGGCAATGCATCAACGTTCCGGCGGGCACGCGATCTCGCCGCCTGGGTAGGGCTGGTGCCACAACAGCGTACAACCGGCGGCAAGCCACGTTTGCTAGGTATTACAAAGAGGGGAAACAGTTATCTGCGTCGCCTGTTCGTGCAGGGCGCCCGCGCGCTATGGGTATGGAAAGACAAGCATCCCAACGATCCGATCCAGCACTGGCTAATCCAACTTGCCGAACGCCGGCATGCGCACATTGCGGTCTGCGCTCTGGCAAACAAACTCGTACGCATTACATGGGCTGTCATGCGAAGCGGCGCGGAGTTTAACCTGCACCATCACACCTGAGGCATACCAGACTGATCGCTACCCTTGATGCAACGTCCTTCCGCAGCTCGCGCAGCCAATCAGCATGGCGCAAACGACCATCCGTCGCTTCCCCAAACCCGTCTGGACTTCCGGCAGACATCATGCCGCGCCACTAATTGGGACGGAAGCGTGCGACTACATCATGCAGGCCAGATCCGGCTTCGATTGGATCGCTATAGGCCGGATAGATAAACGCGAATCGTCTATCGCCACCAGTCTGCGCTTGCGGTTTGCGGGTGGACCATAGAGAAGTCCATACTCCAGATTTCGTTGATTGCGCTCACTGACTGCTTTGGCTGCCTGCGCCGAGCCGACTTGTTCCGTCGAGGTCGCTTGTGGCGCAACGAAAGACCCAGTTCGCGATACACGCGTTCTACTCTCTTGTGGTTGTCTCTCCAGCCTTCCCGGCGAAGCATCACATACACGCGGGGCGCACCGTAATGCACCCGCACTTCCGTGATCTCCTTGATGCGCATTTCCAGTGCGCTTTGATCCCGCGCGACCGACTCGTAACGGTAGACCGTGCGGGACAATTGCAACAACGCGCACGTCTGCCGCTGGCTTGCGCCGAAACGCTGCATCAAGTCCGTGACAAGCTCACGGCGCCGAGAAGGCTTCAGAGTTTTTTTGATAGCACGTCCTGCAGCATGGCCTTGTCCAGCGACAGATCGGCCACGAGCCGCTTGAGCTTTGCGTTCTCTTCCTCAAGTTGCTTCAGCCGGCGCAGCTCCGAGGGCGACAGCCCGCCATATTTCGTCCGCCAGTTAATGGTATGGACTGCTCCGGCAGGCGTATCGTAACTGCTGACGTTACCGTTCATAGG
>NZ_CABVPN010000068.1 GCF_902499115.1 Burkholderia diffusa | reverse complement strand
TACCGATGCCGGTTGTAATGCAGCCCCGACTCATGGTCATGGTACTGCCCCTGGAAGCGGATGGGATTGGCGATCGGTGCTTTGCCCGAGGCCTTGCGAATCGCCTCCTGCGCAACACCCCACGCGCGGTACTCCGCGCTCCAGGCGATCTCGCTGTGCTCGTCCGTCAGTTCCTGCGGCGTGCCGAGGTGATCGCATTGGTACCACGCGACTCTGTCGATGACTGGTGCGGGCGGCGGCGGCAGCCATAGCGGGTCTTCATCCTGCCGGTAGTAATCGCCGTACTCGGGCTGGTCGAGCAATTCGATGGCGTCGTCGCGCACCGCCTGCGCCACCGGCACAAAGCTGTGTCAGTAATTCTTCCCTAAATGCGATTTTGATGTGGTGCGCCTCGAGCTCAAGCATGGGTCCTTGTCTAATTCGACGCTCTGGAAACCTGAACGTCAATAGCAATTACGGTCAACAACGGCTCATCGGTCCAAGCTGAGATAAAGCTGAACTCCCTAAACCCATCGGCCGGTTCCTCCGCTGTTTCACATGTGGCAATAAGATAAGCCCCCCCCCTGCTTTCTTCCAAATGCGACAAATCTTGTCCCTCTGGAGAAATGGCCATCATGCCAAGGACGGTATCGAAGATGACCTCAAACATTCCGCTATCGGCCTGTATAAGTACTGCTAGACGTCCTTCTCGATAGGAGAAGGACTCGATCTGTGCATCAGCGACAAAAATCTCACTGCTTTTCATTTCTCAACTTCCCGGAAAATTTTCGCCTGGATTGAATCCCGTGCCGCTACCCCGTGTGTAGCCGTCCGGTAATGATTTGGTTGTCTGACCGTGCCGCCCTGCTTGGCCCCAGCTCAAGCCGTCGGGTTTCGTTTCTACGTGGTAATGCGCCCCATGATGGCGTGGGTTGAATCCTTTGTCGCAAGGGCATAAACCCTCGGGATGGCTCTCGTAGCGGATGCGTGTGTTGCTATTCGGCAACCAAATATAGCGAGGCGTTCCATCCGGAGTCGTTCCAATCTTAGGATCAACACCCAAGACCTTTGTCATGTCGTCTGGATTCGACGGGAACGTGTTGCTCAATCCAAGCGGATCTGTCCACTGCACCGGATTGGGCGCGTACTGATATGAATTCAGCCCCCCGGCCAGCCCGATCGGGTCCTTTGATACAAAGCGCCCCGTATTGGGATCATAGTACCGATGCCGGTTGTAATGCAGCCCCGTCTCATGGTCATGGTACTGCCCCTGGAAGCGGATGGGATTGGCGATCGGTGCCTTCCCCGACGCCTTCCTGATCGCCTCCTGCGCGACACCCCAGGCGCGGTACTCCGCGCTCCACGCAATCTCGCTGTGCTCATCAGTCAGCTCCTGCGGCGTGCCGAGGTGGTCGCACTGGTACCACGCCAGGCTGTTGATCGTCGGCGCTGGCGGCGGCGGCAACCACAGCGGGTCTTCATCCTGCCGGTAGTAATCGCCGTACTCGGGCTGGTCCAGCAATTCGAT
>NZ_CABVPN010000067.1 GCF_902499115.1 Burkholderia diffusa | reverse complement strand
CCACCCTCCATCGCACCGCTTCCCTTCTTCCTCCGCGCCGCGTTTCCGTTAGCGCGAAAGAGGCGTGATTCTAAGCAGCTCCCGGCAATCGCGCAAGGGTTTGATGGATTTTTCTTCATCCCCGCCGATTCGGCCTTCCGGCCATGCCGGAGCACGAGACCGCTTATGGTGCAAAGAACGGACTAGAATGTGAGGTTCTTCGCCCCTTTCTATACGTATTTAATATGCGCCAGCGAATCGCCAAACGCCTCCCCCCCGACGCCGACAAACTGGTCGGCCTGTCGCTTGCGCTCTTCGCCTCGGGCAGCCGCATCGAGGATCGCTTCTGGGAAGCGAAGCTCGATGCGCTACTCGCCAAGATCGTTCGCAACGGCAACCAGACCACGCTCGACGCGGCACTCGACCATCTGCAGCAGAACCACCCTGATGCCTATGGCGCGCTCGCCGACATGGCCGAGACGCATAGTGAATCGATGGTGATCGAGCACGACGGCCAGCCGTACGATGCGCTGCTGGTCGCCGTTCCCGTTCTTGCCTGGACGCGCTATATGATTCCATCGGGCCCGCTGAAAGGCGACGTCGCCGATGCATTGCGCACGCACCTTCAGGCGCACGTGCTCGCTACCGGCACGCTGGTCGGGCTGGCCCCGTTCCTCTACAGCATCGACCAATTGCCGCGCCACCACGTCGAGACCTACCGGCTTGCCCAGCAACTCGCGCACGCGGCGCTCGGCCAGCATGCAGCCAAGCTCAGCTTCGGCGACCTGCCCGAAACCTCGCCGATCCTGGCTGACCCGCGCTTCCTCCTCGCCGTCGTCGCCGCTCCAGCCGGCGCACCGCTGTTCCGCTGGCAGGAAGAAGAGCACGGCAATCGGATCGAACGCGGTCAGTGTCTCGAGCAATGGACCGCGCAGGGTGGTCCGAACCTGTCGATTGCCCTCCCCGGCTGCGAGTTCGAATGCCTGCTCCCGGACGCATACTATTCGGCCTGCCGTGATGCGGACGAGCGCATCCGTCCGCACACGGTCCGAACGGCTATACGTTATCTTTTCGACACACTTGGTACGGCACCGCAAGAGCTGCGCGCCGTGGTCGCGGGCTTCGGCGAGCGCCGGATCGACGAGTATCGCGTCGGCTTCACGCGACGCGCCAGCAACGACGTGATCTATGGCGTCGTGTGGCCGCTCTACGGCCGCGAAAACGGCGACGTGTCGATCGACAGCGCGACGCTCGAAGGTGAAGCACCGATCGAAGGGCCGCTTGAGGAGATCGTAAGTCTGCTGAAGGAATGCGGCGTGACCGACGTCCGCCGGCACGCGGGCCGCTTCGAGCCTGAATACTGCGACGACTGCGGCGTGCCGCTCTATGCGGATCCGCTCGGCGAGATCGTCCACGCGGAAATGCCAGAAGACGCGTCGCCCGCCCAACCGCACTTTCACTGATCGTGCATTGCAGGCCCGCAGCGCCTGCCCGACGAAGCCGCTCCCGGTTCCAGCCGGAGCGGCTTTTTTCTCGTCCGTGACCCGTCCTGAAATAGGTTGACACTTTTTCGCCGAAACGAAGAGGTGCCAAATGGAGCAAGGGATCAAGCGGAC
>NZ_CABVPN010000066.1 GCF_902499115.1 Burkholderia diffusa | reverse complement strand
AACGTTCTAAATGCAAGCAGAATGTGCAACGCAAGGTAAAACGGGGCCGCGCACACGGCGCGATGCAGTGCGCGAGTTGTCAAAGAGCGAACGACAACCAACCAGTGGTCTTCCGCGGCATCGGGGAGGCTTGCTGACCATAGTGGACACAAGATTCATCGCACACGGCGTGATCTTCACCGTACCTAAAACAGCATAGAAGCCCCAGCGGAAGGTCCGAGCATTATCTACGGGGTCGCCTGCGCCCCAACGGCAGCCGAGAGAGGGATCGATCCACTGGGTAAACCGAGTTCGAAGAACTGCCTGTAAGGCTGGTTCTTCTTGATCATGCTGTAAGCCACGCGAGCCATCTTCGCTGCCACGGCGGTCAGCGCCTTGCGCTTGAGGTCAGCGTCGTCCGGATCAGCGTGGACGTAACGTTCATATTTCGAGCGGAAGGAGTTCTCCTTCATGCGCACGGCAGCCATGCCTGCCATCCAGAAGGCCAGCCGCAACCGTGCATTGCCGCGCTTGGAGAGTTGCTCACGTCCCCGCTGGGTGCCCGACTGTATCTTCGCCAGGTCGAACCCGCAGAACTTCAGGAACTGACGGTGGTGACCGAAACGGCGCAGGTCGCCGGCCTCGGCGAGGATAGTCATGGCTATCACCGAGCCAATGCCCGGCAGCGTCTTCAGATGGGCGAAGTCGGCATTATCGTGAAGCTCAGCCTCGGCGCGCGCCTCGATTGCCGCTCGCAGCACGTTGAGCTCCTGGTACCGGCGCAGGGTAATACGGAATGTCTCGACAGCCAGGCAATCCGGCGCGTGAGGCAAGGCAGCGGTGTGTGCCGCTGTTTCCCATATCTCTTCGAGTTTGGCGCGTTTGTTCACCTTGCGGCCGACCAAATCCCATGCAGCAGCCACAAAGCTTTCGCGATCCAGGGCGCGTACGTGGGTCGGTGTCGGAAACTCGAGCAGAAAGCGCACGAACCATTCGTTGCGGGTGGTGCACCAATAGCGATGCATTTCCGGGAAATACAGGGGCAGGCAGTGGTTGATCAGTGAGTGCTGCACCTTGGTGCGTGCGCGAGAAACCTGGTAGTAGGTCTTTGCAAGTTCCTGCAGGTCATGATGGCCGGCGATCTGCGGGTCCACGTAACGCTGATATGTGCCACGCCTGAGCATTTCCAGGATGACCTGCGCGTCCTTCGGATCGTTCTTGTCCCAAGAGTTGAACATGGCTTCGCGATACCGCGCCTGTGCCACGGAATTGATGCTGACCACCTCGTGCCCGGCCGTGAGCAGACGGTGAGCCAGCGGGCGATGGTAGTCGCCGGTCGGTTCAAGCGCTACCCGGCAATTGCCGGGTAGCGCTTGAAGGTAACTCAACAGCTGGTCAAAATCAGAAGCGTTGTTGGTCATCCGGAAGCGCTGACGCTTCCCGTCCGACGACTCAATCAACACAGCATTCGAATAACGGGCGATGTCGATCGCCACTAGGTTCAAGGGCAGCGCACCTTCGAGCAAGTCGGCCATTTCGGTTTCCTCCGGCGGGCGATGAGCGGGCAATCCAAAGGATGCCCGTTACCCCTGATGGCTGACATTCTGCATGTACTACGGC
>NZ_CABVPN010000065.1 GCF_902499115.1 Burkholderia diffusa | reverse complement strand
TCGAGGCGATCGCCTTCGCTGTACCACAGCGTGTGGCGCAGCCAGTTGTCGTCGTCGCGGTGTTCGTAATCGCTGTGTGCGTGCGCGCCACGGCTTTCCTTGCGCGCTTCCGCCGACACCATCGTCGCGCGCGCGACTTCGATCAGGTTCTCCAGCTCGAGCGCTTCGACGCGCGCGGTGTTGAACACCTTCGACTTGTCCTTCAGGTGGATGTTTTCCACGCGCGCCTTCAGGCCGGCCATCTGATCAACGCCTTCCTTCAGCAGTGCCGACGTGCGGAACACGCCTGCGTGCTTCTGCATCGTCGCGCGGATGTCGTTGGCGACGTCCTGCGTGTACTCGCCCGAGGCCGACTTGTCGAGCTTGTTCAGACGCGCCAGCGAGAATTCGCCTGCATCGGCCGGCAGCGGCTTGTGTTCCTTCTGGTTCTTCACGTGCTCGACGATGTGGTTGCCGGCCGCACGGCCGAACACCACGAGGTCCAGCAGCGAGTTCGTGCCGAGGCGGTTCGCGCCGTGCACGGACACGCACGAGCACTCGCCCACTGCGTAGAAGCCGTTGACCGGATCCTTGTGGCCGCGCGACGTGCCGACAACCTGACCATGGATGTTGGTCGGGATGCCGCCCATCTGGTAGTGGATCGTCGGGACGACGGGGATCGGTTCCTTGATCGCATCGACGTTCGCGAACTTCAGCGCGATTTCGCGGATCGACGGCAGACGCTTCATGATCGTCTCGGCGCCGATGTGCGACAGGTCGAGCAGCACGTGGTCCTTGTTGGGACCGACGCCGCGGCCTTCCTTGATTTCCTGGTCCATCGAACGCGACACGAAGTCACGCGGCGCCAGATCCTTCAGCGTCGGGGCGTAGCGTTCCATGAAGCGCTCGCCGTTCGCGTTGCGCAGGATGCCGCCTTCGCCGCGCACGCCTTCGGTGATCAGCACGCCCGCGCCGGCCACGCCGGTCGGGTGGAACTGCCAGAACTCCATGTCCTGCAGCGCGATGCCCGAGCGTGCGGCCATGCCGAGGCCGTCGCCGGTGTTGATGAACGCGTTGGTCGATGCCGCGAAGATCCGGCCTGCGCCGCCCGTCGCGAACAGCGTCGTCTTGCCTTCCATGATGTAGACGTCGCCCGTCTCCATCTCGAGGGCCGTCACGCCGAGCACGTCGCCTTCCGCGTCGCGGATCAGGTCGAGCGCCATCCATTCGACGAAGAACTGCGTCTTCGCCTCGACGTTCTGCTGGTACAGCGTGTGCAGCAGCGCGTGACCGGTACGGTCGGCGGCCGCGCACGCGCGCTGGACCGGCTTCTCGCCGTAGTTCGCGGTGTGGCCGCCGAACGGACGCTGGTAGATCGTGCCGTCCGCGTTACGGTCGAACGGCATGCCGAAGTGTTCCAGTTCGTACACGACGTTCGGTGCTTCGCGGCACATGAACTCGATCGCGTCCTGGTCGCCGAGCCAGTCGGAACCCTTGATCGTGTCGTAGAAGTGGAAGTGCCAGTTGTCTTCGCTCATGTTGCCGAGCGACGCGCCGATGCCGCCCTGTGCGGCCACCGTGTGCGAACGGGTCGGGAACACCTTCGACAGCACGCCGACCGACAGGCCCGCACGCGACAGTTGCAGCGCTGCGCGCAAGCCCGAGCCGCCCGCGCCGACGATCACCACGTCGAACTTGCGGCGCGGCAG
>NZ_CABVPN010000064.1 GCF_902499115.1 Burkholderia diffusa | reverse complement strand
TCCGTGAACTATCTTCTACAACGTCCTCGGCTGCATCAGCGATGACCACCGAGCCGGATTAATCAGTGTTTCCCTAGAGGAATGGGAGTCGAGAGCGAAGCGATTCCTTGGTATGGGAGGCGTTCGGGCTATCGATACCGGTCGTCGGTTCGTGCTGACTGGCAATCCTGAGCACGATCGTGATCAAGCCGGGCAGCGAGAATTCGCTGCGATCAAAGTACGTCGGTACATTGAGAACAACCTGCCGCTATCGAATCACGAAGCGAGCTTTCCTTATAGCTTGCAGAGCGAACTAGCGCAGGCGAAGTTCGAACAAGCTGGAGAAGTCGTCACTCACGAAGACGGCTCGGCCGGTTTTTATCTGGTCGAAGTGGAGGCACAGCGCGTGACGGTTCCGTATAGGAGTCCGTTCGAGCACAAGAAGCCAGCGATGGAGTTGGAGACGGCCATCGTCGTCGGGCCGCCGGGCGAAGAGGTGTACACGGACACACTGAACCGCGTAAAGGTCATGTTCGTTTGGGACCGACAGAATTCGGGAAATGCGAATGCCTCGTGCTGGGTGAGGGTTGTGCAGTCGGATACGGGGGGCGGCTACGGCAGCGTTCACGTTCCGAGAGTCGGGGAAGAAGTCCTGATCGGCTACATAGGCGGAGATTGCGACCGGCCTATAGCCCTACATCGCGTCTACAACGGAAATGTCCAGCCTCAGTGGCATAGCAACGGCATTTTGTCAGGCTACCGGTCGAAGGAGTATTCGGGGGCGGGCTACAACGAAATGGTTCTGGACGACGCAACGGGCCAGAGCCGCGCGAGACTGTTCAGCAGCACAGCCAATAGTCAACTCCACCTCGGGTATCTGATTGACCAGAGCGGCAACACGCGCGGCTCGTATCTCGGCCCAGGATTTGATCTGAAGACGGATGCCTATGGTGCCGTGCGTGCCGCACAGGGGCTGTACATTACGACGCATCAGAAGCATGCAAACAGCCTGCAGCTTGACGTCCGCGAGGCGCAACAGCAACTCGTGGACGCAAAAAGCACGATCGAAGCGATGTCGCAGGCAAGCCAGACGCATCAGGCAGAAAGTCTGGCAGAGGGGCACGATGCGCTGAAGAAATTTACTGATGCGACGCAAGACCGTATACAAGGCTCGCATGCGGGAGGCAGGACAGCCGGTGGCGGCACCGGCAGTGCGAACGGGTTCCGAGAGCCCCTCATGCTGATTGCGAGCCCGTCCGGTATTGCATTGTCGACTCAGCAATCGGTGCATGTGTCGAGCGATCAGCATACCAATATCGTCAATGGGCAGAGCATGTTCATTGTCAGCGGGAAGTCGCTAGTTGCGAGCGTCGCGGAGAAAATCAGCCTGTTTGTGCAGAACGCCGGGATGAAGCTGTTTGCGGCGAAGGGAAAGGTGGAGGTGAACGCGCAGGATGACAACATCGAGTTGATCGCGCAGAAGACGGTGAAGGTGCTGTCGGCGACGGCAACGATTGAGGGAGCAGCGAAAGAGGAAATTCTGCTGACATCCGGTGGAGCATATATCCGAATCAAGGATGGCAATATCGAAATTCACGCACCGGGTAAAGTCGATATTAAGGGCAGTCAGCACTCGTTTAGTGGCCCCGCGAAGGAGGTATCCGGAATCTTGTGTGTGAGGCGGGTTAAGACTCAGATTCCGATGTTGAATCGTTCCGGGTAAAGCAG
>NZ_CABVPN010000063.1 GCF_902499115.1 Burkholderia diffusa | reverse complement strand
TGGCCCAGGCGGGTGTAGTGCTGGTGCTCACGCACCAGGTTGCCGGCCGGGTCGTGGAACCATTGCAGGCGGCTGTCGGCGTTGGTCGCCAGCGCCAGGTTGCCGTTGAGGTCGTAGGCAAAGGTCTCGATCTGCCAGTCCTGCTCGCGCGGACTCGCGTCGCCGGTTTGCAGCGCAGCGCGCCGCTCGGTGAGGCGGCCCATCGGATCGAAGGTGTAGGCGGTGATGCGCTGCCCGTCGATGGCGCGCGCCAGTTTGCCGGTCTCCTCCTCGTACTCGTAGCGCGTGATGGCACCGTCGAAGCCGGTTTCCGCCAGCAGACGGCCCACTGGGTCGTAGTGGAACTCGGCATCGCGGCCGTTCTCGTTGCGCAGCGCGGTGAGCTGGCCGAGCTTGTCCCACTGGTAGCGCAGCGACTGGCCGGCGGCGTCCACCCGCTTGGCCAGCAGCCCGGCCTCGGTGTAGTCCCATTCGGTGCGCCGGCCCAGCGCATCGATGTGGGTTAGCAGCCGGCCTTCGGCGTCGCGCTCGAAGTGTTCTTCGGTATCGTCCGGGTAGCGGATGGCGGCGAGCTGGCCGCGCTCGTAGCGGTAGCGGGTGACCTGGCCCGCTGCGTCGGTGAACTGCACAAGCTGGCCGCGCTCGTCGTAGGCCCATTCGCTGGCCTTGGCCGAGCAGTCCACGTAGCGGGTGAGCTGGCCGCTGCTGTTGTACTCGAGCTGCCTGGTCTTGCCGCTGGCATCGGTGATGCCGATCGGCAGGCCCATACTCGGATCTTGGGGAATGACTTCCTTAACGCCACCAAGACCGCCAAGGTTGCGTGCAATCGGGTGCCCGACATCATCGCTCGCACACCCAGAGGCTCGCGCCGCAGCGCGTGAACTTGCATTGGTCGCGGTACCCGTGCCCAGGTCCTTTGGACAGATTTTTTCGGTTGTGCTCTTGAGTGTGCCATTTATTCATACATTGTTGCAGCAACTACAATATCCGCGAGAACCCTCCAATTCATCGTATCAAGCTTCATCTCGCTAGCTATACCCATATTTTCGTAATAGCCGTCCATATCTTCAACCCAGGAAGCCATTGCCTCAAGATACGAATCAACAGTATTGTTCTCGATCGACTGCCCATTTCTTATTGATTTCACAAAATCAGAAATAAAATCAACAAAATCTTCCCTTGTCTTTATTTCCGACACTCTCTTTCTGTCAATCGTCATCTCACTCAACGGTCATTGACTGACCATTCTCCATCTTCAAGCGGATAGATGTCCCACCATTCTTGGTACTCATCTTCCACATCTGGTTATCAATCTCGTCTTTTGATGCCATTTGGTATGGCATGCACTTGCGTGCCAATTTGAATGCCGCGAGCCGCCTGTGATCGAGCGTCCACAGCTTCCCAGCACCATCCTTCCAAATCTTGGTCTTCAATATATTAGGATCGAGTGTTCCATCCTGCAAAGCTTGTGCGTTCGCGAGAACCGTATAGTCACCTGTAACATTCTTTGCGCTGCTTTGCATAAAATGCACCTGAGAGGGATCTATTGTTCCCGCCGGGCAATCACAGGGGCAACGCTTCGACAAACCTAACGGGTCGCTCCACTCAATCGGGTTTGGTGCATACTGCCATAGGTTATGCCCCCCCCCGCATACCCAATCGGATCCTTGCTAACGAACCGCCCCACCTCCGGATCGTAATACCGATAGCGGTTGTAGTGCAG
>NZ_CABVPN010000061.1 GCF_902499115.1 Burkholderia diffusa | reverse complement strand
ACAGACTTGTTATAGGATCAAGCCTTACGGGCAATTAGTATCAGTTAGCTGAACGCATTACTGCGCTTACACACCTGACCTATCAACGTCCTGGTCTCGAACGACCCTTCAAGGGGATCTAGTCCCCAGGGATATCTCATCTTAAGGCGAGTTTCCCGCTTAGATGCTTTCAGCGGTTATCTCTTCCGAACATAGCTACCCGGCGATGCCACTGGCGTGACAACCGGTACACCAGAGGTTCGTCCACTCCGGTCCTCTCGTACTAGGAGCAGCCCCCTTCAAATATCCAACGCCCACGGCAGATAGGGACCAAACTGTCTCACGACGTTTTAAACCCAGCTCACGTACCTCTTTAAATGGCGAACAGCCATACCCTTGGGACCGGCTACAGCCCCAGGATGAGATGAGCCGACATCGAGGTGCCAAACACCGCCGTCGATATGAACTCTTGGGCGGTATCAGCCTGTTATCCCCAGAGTACCTTTTATCCGTTGAGCGATGGCCCTTCCATACAGAACCACCGGATCACTATGACCTGCTTTCGCACCTGCTCGACTTGTCGGTCTCGCAGTTAAGCACGCTTATGCCATTGCACTATCAGCACGATTTCCGACCGTACCTAGCGTACCTTCGTACTCCTCCGTTACGCTTTGGGAGGAGACCGCCCCAGTCAAACTGCCTACCATGCACTGTCCCCGACCCGGATCACGGGCCAAGGTTAGAACCTCAAACAAACCAGGGTGGTATTTCAAGGACGGCTCCACCGAAACTAGCGTTCCGGTTTCATAGCCTCCCACCTATCCTACACAGATCGGTTCAAAGTCCAATGCAAAGCTACAGTAAAGGTTCATGGGGTCTTTCCGTCTAGCCGCGGGTAGATTGCATCATCACAAACACTTCAACTTCGCTGAGTCTCGGGAGGAGACAGTGTGGCCATCGTTACGCCATTCGTGCAGGTCGGAACTTACCCGACAAGGAATTTCGCTACCTTAGGACCGTTATAGTTACGGCCGCCGTTTACCGGGACTTCAATCAAGAGCTTGCACCCCATCATTTAATCTTCCGGCACCGGGCAGGCGTCACACCCTATACGTCCACTTTCGTGTTTGCAGAGTGCTGTGTTTTTATTAAACAGTCGCAGCCACCAGTTTATTGCAACCCCTTCACCCTCCTGGCGCAGGCCAGTCAAGCTACAAGGGCGTACCTTATCCCGAAGTTACGGTACCAATTTGCCGAGTTCCTTCTCCCGAGTTCTCTCAAGCGCCTTAGAATACTCATCTCGCCCACCTGTGTCGGTTTGCGGTACGGTCATCGTTAGACTGAAGCTTAGAGGCTTTTCTTGGAACCACTTCCAATTGCTTCGCTCCCGAAGAAGCTCGCGCCACACCCTTGAATCCTGCGCCCGGATTTGCCTAAGCGCCTTCTCCAATGCAGCGACCGGGACTTCCAACACCCGGACAACCTTCCGCGATCCGTCCCCCCATCGCATCTAACAATGGTGCAGGAATATTGACCTGCTTCCCATCAGCTACGCATTTCTGCCTCGCCTTAGGGGCCGACTCACCCTACGCCGATGAACGTTGCGTAGGAAACCTTGGGCTTACGGCGAGGGGGCCTTTCACCCCCTTTATCGCTACTCATGTCAGCATTCGCACTTCCGATACCTCCAGCACCCTTTACAAGGCACCTTCGCAGGCTTACGGAACGCTCTCCTACCATGCGTGCAAAGCACGCATCCGCAGCTTCGGTATATAGCTTAGCCCCGTTACATCTTCCGCGCAGGACGACTCGATCAGTGAGCTATTACGCTTTCTTTAAAGGGTGGCTGCTTCTAAGCCAACCTCCTGACTGTTTTAGCCTTCCCACTTCGTTTCCCACTTAGCTATATTTGGGGACCTTAGCTGGCGGTCTGGGTTGTTTCCCTCTTGACACCGGACGTTAGCACCCGATGTCTGTCTCCCGTGATTGCACTCTTCGGTATTCGGAGTTTGCTATGGCGGGGTAATCTGCAATAGACCCCCCAACCATGACAGTGCTCTACCCCCGAAGGTGAGACACGAGGCACTACCTAAATAGTTTTCGGAGAGAACCAGCTATTTCCAAGTTTGTTTAGCCTTTCACCCCTATCCACAGCTCATCCCCTAACTTTTCAACGTTAGTGGGTTCGGACCTCCAGTACGTGTTACCGCACCTTCATCCTGGCCATGGATAGATCACTTGGTTTCGGGTCTACGCCCAGCAACTGAACGCCCTATTCGGACTCGCTTTCGCTACGCCTGCCCTATACGGTTAAGCTTGCTACTGAACGTAAGTCGCTGACCCATTATACAAAAGGTACGCCGTCACCCCTTTCGAGGCTCCGACTGTTTGTATGCATGCGGTTTCAGGATCTATTTCACTCCCCTCCCGGGGTTCTTTTCGCCTTTCCCTCACGGTACTGGTTCACTATCGGTCGATCACGAGTATTTAGCCTTGGAGGATGGTCCCCCCATCTTCAGACAGGATTTCACGTGTCCCGCCCTACTTGTCGCACACCTAGTTCTTTCATACTGTTTTCGCCTACAGGGCTATCACCTGCTATGGCCGCACTTTCCAGAGCGTTCGGCTAACAATACAAATAAAGAGTGCAAGGCTCATCCCATTTCGCTCGCCACTACTTTGGGAATCTCGGTTGATTTCTTTTCCTGCGGTTACTTAGATGTTTCAGTTCACCGCGTTCGCTTC
>NZ_CABVPN010000060.1 GCF_902499115.1 Burkholderia diffusa | reverse complement strand
TTGTCCACGGGCCTCAGCTCGACCAACAGTTCGGTTACGTCGCTGTCGACCTCCACGTCGACGGGTCTCTCGTCGGCTAATAGCTCGATCAGCTCGCTCTCCACCTCGACTTCGACCGGCATCAACTCGTTGTCCACGGGCCTGAGCTCGACCAACAGCTCGGTCACGTCGCTGTCGACCTCCACGTCGACTGGCCTCTCGTCCGCCAATAGCTCGATCAGCTCGCTGTCCACCTCGACCTCGACGGGTATCAACTCGTTGTCCACGGGCCTGAGCTCGACCAACAGCTCGGTTACGTCGCTGTCGTCGTCCACGTCGACCGGTCTCTCGTCGGCTAATAGCTCGATCAGCTCGCTCTCCACGTCGACTTCGACCGGCATCAACTCGTTGTCCACGGGCCTGAGCTCGACCAACAGCTCGGTCACGTCGCTGTCGTCGTCCACGTCGACGGGTCTCTCGTCCGCTAATAGCTCGATCAGCTCGCTCTCCACGTCGACCTCGACGGGCATCAACTCGCTGTCCACGGGCCTCAGCACTGTCACGACCAAGACCGACAATCTGGGCAGCAGCACCGCCGCAGCCCTCGGCGGCGGCGCGAGCTACAACCCGGCAACCGGCACGGTTTCCGCTCCGTCGTACACGACGTACAACTCGAACGGCACAACGTCGACCGCCAACAGCGTCGGCTCGGCGATCGACAGCATCAACAACCAGGGCATCAAGTACTTCCACGCAAATTCGACAGCAGCCGACAGCCAGGCGCTCGGCACCGATTCGGTCGCGATCGGCCCGAATGCCATCGCCAACAACGCCGGCGACGTCGCACTCGGCAGCGGCTCCGTCACTGGAGCGCCCAACGCGACGCCGACGGGTACCGTCGGCGGCGTGACCACCACGTTCGCGGGCGGCAATCCGAGCAGCGTGGTGAGCGTCGGCAATGCGAGCACGGGCACCACGCGCCAAATCACCAATGTCGCGGCAGGCCAAATCACGGCGACCAGCACGGACGCGATCAACGGCTCCCAACTCTTCGCGACCAATTCCATCGTGGATTCGCTGTCGACGACGGTGTCGTCATCCAGCAGCGCGATCTCGTCGCTGTCGACCGGCATCACTTCGTTGTCGACGGGGCTCAGCTCGACCGATAGCTCGGTGGCATCGCTCTCGACCTCCACATCGACCGGTCTCTCGTCGGCAACCAGCTCGATTTCGTCGCTCTCGACGTCGACCTCGACCGGCATCAGCTCGTTGTCCACGGGGCTGAGCTCGACCGACAGCTCGGTGGCTTCGCTCTCGACCTCCACGTCGACCGGCCTGTCGTCGGCAACCAGCTCGATCAGCTCGCTCTCCACGTCGACTTCGACCGGCATCAGCTCGTTGTCCACGGGCCTCAGCTCGACCGACAGCTCGGTGGCTTCGCTCTCGACTTCCACGTCGACGGGCCTCTCGTCGGCAACCAGCTCCATCAGCTCGCTGTCCACCTCGACTTCGACCGGCATCAGCTCGTTGTCCACGGGCCTCAGCTCGACCGATAGTTCGGTGGCTTCGCTCTCGACCTCCACGTCGACCGGCCTCTCGTCAGCAACCAGCTCGATCAGCTCGCTGTCCACGTCGACCTCGACCGGTATCAGCTCGTTGTCCACGGGCCTCAGCTCGACCGATAGCTCGGTGGCTTCGCTGTCGACCTCCACGTCGACCGGCCTCTCGTCGGCAACTAGCTCGATCTCGTCGCTCTCGACGTCGACCTCGACCGGCCTGTCGTCGGCAACCAGCTCGATCTCGTCGCTGTCCACGTCGACTTCGACCGGCATCAGCTCGTTGTCCACGGGTCTGAGCTCGACCGACAGCTCGGTGGCTTCGCTGTCGACCTCCACGTCGACCGGCCTGTCGTCGGCAACCAGCTCGATTTCGTCGCTGTCCACGTCGACCTCGACGGGTATCAACTCGCTGTCCACGGGCCTCAGCTCGACCGACAGCTCGGTGGCTTCGCTCTCGACCTCCACGTCGACTGGCCTCTCGTCGGCAACTAGCTCGATCTCGTCGCTCTCGACGTCGACCTCGACCGGCCTGTCGTCGGCAACCAGCTCGATCTCGTCGCTGTCCACGTCGACTTCGACCGGCATTAACTCGTTGTCCACGGGTCTGAGCTCGACCGACAGCTCGGTGGCTTCGCTGTCGACCTCCACGTCGACCGGCCTCTCGTCGGCAACCAGCTCGATCAGCTCGCTGTCCACGTCGACCTCGACGGGCATCAGCTCGCTGTCCACGGGCCTCAGCTCGACCGACAGCTCGGTGGCATCGCTGTCGACCTCCACGTCGACCGGCCTGTCGTCGGCAACCAGCTCGATTTCGTCGCTGTCCACGTCGACCTCGACGGGCATCAGCTCGTTGTCCACGGGTCTGAGCTCGACCGACAGCTCGGTGGCTTCGCTCTCGACCTCCACGTCGACCGGCCTCTCGTCGGCAACCAGCTCGATCAGCTCGCTCTCCACCTCGACTTCGACGGGCATCAGTTCGTTGTCGACCGGCCTGAGCTCGACCGACAGCTCGGTGGCATCGCTGTCGACCTCCACGTCGACGGGTCTCTCGTCGGCAACCAGCTCAATCTCGTCGCTGTCCACCTCGACCTCGACCGGCATCAGCTCGTTGTCCACGGGCCTCAGCTCGACCGATAGCTCGGTGGCTTCGCTGTCGACCTCCACGTCGACCGGTCTCTCGTCGGCAACCAGCTCGATCAGCTCGCTGTCCACGTCGACCTCGACCGGCATCA
>NZ_CABVPN010000059.1 GCF_902499115.1 Burkholderia diffusa | reverse complement strand
ATCGATGGCAAGGAACCGAATGATTTCCATGACGATACTCCTATGAACGGTAACGTCAGCAGTTACGATACGCCTGCTGGAGCAGTCCATACCATTAACTGGAAGAAGAAATTCGGAGGGCTGGGGCTTTCTGAGTTGCGCCGCTTGCGCCAGCTCGAGGAGAAAAACGCGAAGTTGAAGCGGCTCGTGGCGGACCTGAGCCTAGACAAGGCCATGCTCCAGGACATACTCGCAAAAAATGTATGGTCCACCCCGGCTTTGTAAGGCGAGCGTTGTCGATCCGACGCATGTCAGTTTGCGTAAATGTATCCGGCTTCTCGCGAGTCGAACGCTTTTGGCGTTCAGGCCGTGATGAGATCTGCGCGCACCGTTCCTAATAAGCTGGCTCGGGCTCGCTAGCCCGCTTTTTTGACCAAGGCTTACGGCACGCCAGTCAACTGTTGCGTCATCTCGATTCCAAGTCCCTGCAAACTTGAGGTCGATTCGGTTCTAAAAGTGAGGATCCAATTTTTCGTACAGAGCTGCCGTGCGCGTGAGCACAACCCAAGCGACGCGAGCAAGTTTGTTCGCCAGCGCTATCACGACCTTGTTGTGATGCATCCTGCTCTTGAGCGTATCCAGCCATCGCCCGAGTCGATCTCTTGAGCGATCCAGATGCATCAGACAGGACTGAGCGCCCAGTACAAGTAAGCGGCGCAGGTACGTATTGCCGCGTTTGCTGATGGCCAAGAGCGTAGACTTGCCACCGGTCGTATGCTGACGCGGAACGAGGCCGATCCATGCGGCCAAGTTTCGTCCGCTGCGGAACTGCTTGCCAGTTCAAATGGCTGCGCACAAAGCGCTTGCCCCGAGCGGGCCGATTCCCGGAATCGTCGTGAGGCGCTGTACAACGTCATCATGCTTGGCGGACGCGTCGATCTGACCGGAAAGTGCAGTGACGCGCTCGTCTATGCGCAGGAAGTCCGACCGCAGATCCGTCAGCAGCTGTCGCATGGTCGGCGTCAAATCATTGGAATCATCCGCGAGAATGCGAGTGGCATCGCGTCGGAACATGCCGACGCCGGCGTGGATTGCGATGCCGTATTCGAGCAGAAAGCAGCGAAACTGCTCACGAGAGCCGTGCGCTGGTGAATGAATCGGGCTCGCACGCGATGTAGCGCTTGCATGTCAAGTTGCTCGTGGCGTTTGACAGGGATGAAACGCATCATTGGTCGCGTTACAGCTTCGGCGATTGCCTAGGCGTCGAGCGTGTCATTCTTGTTCGACTTCAGGTAGGGCTTGACGAATTGGGCTGGTATCAACTTTACGTCGTGGCCGAATGCGATCAGTTTCCTTGCCAGCCAATGCGCTCCTGGACAAGCTTCCATGCCCATGCGCGCGGGAGACGCCGTCGCAAAGAACTGTAGCAAGGCGTCGCGACGAAGCCTGATTCTCAGTGTGGGCTGTCCGTGCTGGTCGGCACCGGCGATGTGAATCGTCGTCTTGCCCAGGTCAACACCGTAGACGGCGCAGCTGTGAGGAACGATACGCATCATTCTCCGACGGTTTCGGGGCTTCAGTATCCCCCTTCAGGGAGGGGCGGACCATCCTATTAGCGCTGAAGCCTTGGGTTGTTGAGTTTGATGTGATTCATCAATCATAAAGCGGTTTGTCACCTTGCTTGCCGTCGTACTGACGTTAGCCGGTTGCGACGCGTTTTCTTCCGAGCCGACCTACCGTGGAGTCAACATCATGGGGCTCAACTACACACCGTTCAATCTGAGCGATTTCACGATTCGTGACAAATACGGCAACCGAGCGAGCGGAGGGGCGACTCACCGCCGGGCGCTGGCTGGAAGGTTGAGCTGTTGCTACAAGTTGAAGGGAACGGATTTCACGGTCGACTGGGAGATATATGACCAAGACGAGTTCGTAGAAAATCCGTATGCGCCGATCAAGAAGATCCATACGAAAACCGAGGTCAAATTTCCCGCGGCAAAGGCCAAGGGCGGAGCAGTGGAGGACGTGCTTGCCGTGCACTTCTATCCTGACCAGCAATGACGGCCTTTTAAGAGAAGTCATGCAGCGATTCGAGGCGAGTGGACTCGATCTCAGCGTGCTGGCCCCCGTACAACTGACGCCTTGGCGAGCGTCAAGAGGCACCGGGCGCGACAGAGGGGCGCCTTTGCCCCCTAAACAAGGCTCGGTCCCGGACGCAGCGCTCCCATCACAAGAAGCCGCATCGGATTGCGGCTCATCGATTCCAATTTCACATTCCGATTAACCCGCGATGGATAGCACGAACAGCAACGCCGCATTACCTCGAGCAAAGCAAGTAGCCGTCGTCCCGGTGAACCTGATCCAACCCGCCGACGTGGGGCAGAGCATCAGTGCCTTCGACGACTGGCTGATCAGCATCAGCGACGGCACGATCTCGCTGGAACGTATCTCCACCATGGCCGGTGCGCTGCCGGTGTTGGGCAACATCCTCGCACTGGCGGACGTGTTCGGCGATATCGTCACCCTCGCGAAGAGTAAAGAGCGCCATACGCTCGATTGGGTGAGCCTGGGCATCAACCTGATGGGCGTGGTGCCCTTGCCCGGCACAGCGGCTGCCCGCATGAGTTTGCGCCCCGGCTTGTTCCTGGTGCGTCAGGAGTTGCGCAAGAGCGGCAAGCAACTGGTCGGCGAGGCAATGCTCACGGTGCTCGCTACCAGTTTGAACGCCAGCATCAAGGGCAGCCTGGAAGACTTCGTGACGAAGGCACGGGCCGAGTTGTCCGGTTTCATCGAAGCGGCCGCCCAGTATGGAGAGGCGCTGATCGTTGACCTGGCCAACGGCCTGGACGCGATCGTGCTGAGCGAGCTGGACGCCGAGGGCAATCTCAAGGCTGCGAAGGCGGAACTGTTCGAGGCCACGGGCAAACTCTGGCGTGACCCGCTCGGCGTATTCACCAATGTGTATGGCGCCGCCACGCAATTCCAGGCGGGCGTGGCCAAGGCCAGCCTCAACCTGGCGACAATGGCGATACCGAAGCGCGCCTGCGATGCAGTGCTGCGGGAGACCGCAGCACTTCGTCGGCTGTCGCCCGAACTCGGTCGGCAGATTCGCCGTCTGGCCGACGAAAACGTTGAGCAGAGCATCGGCTGGATCATCGCGGGCCTGGCCCGCGCCGTCCTCGCCCGCAGACCAGGCCGGGGACATGGCGCCAACGTCAAGTCGGGCACCACCAGCATCAGCAAGGCCAGCCACCCGGGGCAGCCGCTGGAGCCGCGCCCCGTCGAACGTAGGGCCCAGGGCGATGCCAAGCCCCAGAAAAACGGCACGTGTGTCGGCAGTTGCGGCAGCATCAGCTTCGCCATGGGCAGCGAGACCATCGCGCATACCGACTTCGCCTTGCCGGGCCCGTTCCCCATTGAATGGACCCGCACCTACCGCTCCAGCCTGGGTGCCTTCGACGATGGCGTGCTGGGCGCGCGCTGGATCACGCCATACACCACGCGCTTCGACGTGCTGGGCGAAGGCCTGCGCTACCACGGCGCCGACGGGCGCAGCCACGACTACCCGCTGCCCAAGCTCGGACAGTTCCATGAAGATCGCATCGAAGACCTCACGCTGGTTCGTGTACGCGATCACGAGTTGGTGCTGTGTCGCGGCTACGAACGCCGCGAGACCTACCAGCGCCACGGCGACCGCTTCCTGCTGGTGCGGATCGAACTGCGCGGCGGCGCCGGCATGCTGCTCGGCTACGACCACCGCGTTGGCAATCGCGCGGAGCTGTCGGACCTGATCACCTACCAGGACGATCCCAGTCAGCCGCATACCCACCTGGGCACTCTGGTGGACGAGGCGGGCCGCATCACCGGCCTGTGGCTGATGGGCGAGCACGAACCCCTGCGCCGCCTGAGCCTGTACCGCTATGACGAAGCGGGCGACCTCACGCTGGCACAAGACGAGAATGCTGGCGCATGGACCTACCAGTACCAGCATCACCTGATCACCCGTTACACGGACCGCACCGGCCGCGGCATGAACCTGGTGTGGCAGGGCGAGGGCGCGGATGCCAAAGCGGTGCGCGAGTGGGCCGACGACGGCAGCTTCGACACCCGCCTGGAGTGGGACGAGAACATCCGCCTTACCTACGTCAC
>NZ_CABVPN010000058.1 GCF_902499115.1 Burkholderia diffusa | reverse complement strand
GCCGCGTCGGTCACCGAAAGCGATCGCGCGGCGCTCGCGCGCGAGCTGCAGCACCGGATCAAGACGATGGTCGGTGTATCGTCCGGCGTGACGGTGCTGGCGGCCGGCGGCATTCCCGCGAGCGCGACCGGCAAGGCGCGCCGCGTGATCGATTGCCGTCACGCGGCGTGACCCCAGCCCGCCGCCGCCGCTTCAGTCCCGATCGCTTCCTCTTTAGGAGTTCAGTCTGGATTGCTGGTTCGTCGTGATCCGCATTAGGAATCCTGGACCGATTCGAGAGTGAGTTTTGCGGCAAACTTGACCCTGAACCAGAAGGAGGTTTGCCATGAAACGCGAGCGCTTTTCGATCGAACAGATTGTGGCTGTGCTCAAGCAGGCAGAGTTGGGCATGCCGGTGGCCGATGTGATCCGGCAGGTCGGTATTTCGGAACAGACATTCTATCGGTGGAAGAAGCAATATGAACCGCACCGAGTTTTGTGGAGGCTCCAACTCTTGAGAGAATGGAGCCATGAACAAGAAGCCAAGCAAGTTTTCCCCGGAAGTCCGAGAGCGCGCAGTGCGCCTGGTACGCGAGCAGCGTAGCGAGCACCCGTCGATGTGGGCGGCAGTCGAATCGATTGCGCCGATGATCGGCTGCACGCCGCAGACGCTATTGGATTGGGTTAAGCGCGACGGGGTCGACCGTGGAGAGCGCCATGGCGTGAGTACGGCCGAGCGTGAACGCATCAAAGCCTTGGAGCGCGAGGTCAAGGAACTGCGCCGGACCAACGAGATTCTCAAACTGGCGAGCGCATTTTTCGCCCAGGCGGAGCTCGACCGCCGTTTCAAGTCCTGAAGGCATTCATTGATCAGCATCGCGACACCTTCGGGGTCGAGCCGATCTGCAAGGTCTTGCGGATTGCCCCGTCGGGCTACCGACGCCATGCAGCACAACTTCGCGATCCGTCGAAACGCTGCGCCCGCGCGAAACGCGATGAGCTTTTGCAACCGGAGATTAAGCGTGTCTGGCAGGCCAACATGCAGGTCTACGGCGTGCCGAAGGTCTGGAAGCAGATGAACCGGGAAGGCATTGCGGTGGCACGCTGCACGGTCGGACGGTTGATGAAGCTGCAGGGCTTGCGTGGCGCAGTTCGCGGTAAGCGTGTTCGCACGACGATTCCCGATGTGAGCGCGCCGCGCCCGCTGGACCGAGTCAACCGGCAGTTCGAGGCTGACCGACCGAATCAGCTCTGGGTGTCGGATTTTACGTATGTCTCGACATGGCAAGGCTGGCTGTACGTGGCATTCGTGATCGACGTGTTCGCCCGCCGTATTGTTGGCTGGCGCGTCAGCTCGTCGATGACCACGGACTTTGTTCTGGATGCACTTGAACAAGCGCTGTACGCCCGCCAACCGGGCGAGGACGGGACTTTGATACACCACTCCGATAGAGGGGCCCAATACGTGCATTCGCTACAGCGAACGGCTGGCTGAGGCCGGCATCGAGCCGTCGGTCGGCAGCCGGGGCGACAGCTACGACAATGCGCTAGCCGAAACGATCAACGGCCTGTACAAGACGGAACTGATTCATCGGCGCGCCCCTTGGAAAACGAGGGAATCCGTCGAACTGGCTACGCTGGAATGGGTCGCCTGGTACAACCACCATCGGCTGATGGAACCGCTCGGCTATATCCCGCTTGCTGAAGCTGAGGCAAACTACTACAGGCAACTCAGAAATGCCGCTGACGTGTCAGCATTAACTTAAACCAACCAGCCTCCACGATTCCCGGTGCGGTTCAGATACGATAGTGAAAGACGAGACGCGGTTGGAGGACTTT
Source organism: Burkholderia diffusa (assembly GCF_902499115.1). Classification (GTDB taxonomy): domain Bacteria; phylum Pseudomonadota; class Gammaproteobacteria; order Burkholderiales; family Burkholderiaceae; genus Burkholderia; species Burkholderia diffusa. The sequence continues at coordinate 4,265 of NZ_CABVPN010000058.1, read as the reverse complement.
TGGCTTACGTTGTCCGACGCGGCGTTCGATTTTTTTGACGAGAACGAAGTTGGTCGCCTTTTTCGAAGGAGTATCGCATGGCTGTGACAGTCCACATGCCCGACGGTACGGTTAAGGTACTTGGGAACGAGTCCCGTAAAGCCGGGCCCGCAAAGAAGGCTGCTGCGTCGGTGCGTGAGCGCCGGAAATCTTCGCCGAGCACCGGTGCCCGAATTCTAAAGCAGGCGCTGGATCGGCTGGATCAAGTTGACCTGCACGCGGACCAGCGGAAAGAGGCTACCAAGAAGCCGGTACACAGCCGCTGACATCGACGTCGAGTAAAATGGGAAAGAGGGACGCTAAGCGTCCCTCTTTGTATTTGTGGCATTCGCGACCGGCCCGACACGTCGTTGGGCGGCAGGCTTCGCCGCCTGACGCACGCCCACTTCGCGCTGTACCGCGCGTACCTCGAAGGGCTCGACGAAGCGACGCTGCATGCGCACTACGGCGTGGCGGGCATCGACGTGCGTGCGACGCGCCGCACGCTCGCGACGCTGTGCGACACCCTGACGATCGCCGCGCGGCGTGCGCGACACCGACGCGGTGCACCTTCCGTGCCTAAACCCGGTAGCTTGCCGCGCGACGCGCACACCGGCGCTGCGGCTGGCCAGGACGTGCCAACGCTCGAGGCGTTCCGGACCGAGGTGGATCTGAATGCGTTCTACAGCGAGCGCGAGGTCGTCGCGCTGTACGTCGAACCTATCCGCCCACGTCGTCGCCGGCGTTCGATCGGAAAGTCGCGCGCAATCGTCGCCTGTGCGATCGCAAGGACACCGCGCTCGCGCGGATGCCGCATCGAGTACGGTATAGGCGAGCGAGCTTCGTTCTGCAAGCGCGCACCATTTCCGGAAAAGGGTGGCGCATCTCTTGAGTGCGATAGAGGTGGGCCCGAGCGCGCCGGCCGATGGTGAGAACTGACACGTGCGCGATGAAGCGATGCTTGACGAGACTCTCAGTGGAGCGAGGATGCGTCGCCGTGGAAACCAGCCGCGAGATCGGTGCCTGCGGACAGGCTACGTTGCGTGCGAACTCCCGCTAGACCTCCGTGTATGAGGTCGACTGTGACGCAATGAGCTTTGGATGCGGCTCGCACTTGCAGATGCACAGGTCATCGCTTAGAGCCGCTTGGCGCCCATCAGGTCCGGTCATCGAGTGGCGTGGGCCATCGCATTTGATCACCCCAACCGAGCCACAAGCAGGGCACATGACCGGATCGTTTTCGTAGGCTTGCTCTCGACCATTCAGGAGGTCGCCTGAGTCTCCCCTCTGCACGACACCGCCCGCAGTCGTGGTATCTCCCTTGACGATATCGAAGCGTTTCATGGTTGAGCCCTGATCACTTCTGTCCGCGATAGTGAAAGCTGGCAAGGACCGAATCCCAGGCCTGCATGGCCTCGGCCTGGTTGACCGGAGACGTCGCCTCGGTGGGGGGCGTGCCATCGTCGGGCGCCGCGCCGAAGAGCAGTTGGATAGTCAGGTTTGGCTTCGAGAGATCACCTGGAACGCCCGGAGAAAACAGGTAGAAGTGGTAGGCATGGATGCCATCCCCCTGGATATGCACGCCAAATTCAGCGGCTTTCATGCCGGCAACGTCGCGAGTCCCTTTGCGAAGTACATCCACATTCCCTGCGTATTGTTTGAGAGTGGCGTCGTCCTTCGATAGCCGATCGAGGGTCGAGTTTTTCCGATCGCCCTCGACAGACTCTCGCATTGTCACAATAAGGTTCGACGGCCGCCCGTGGACCAGGCGCGCGGCAACCGAGGCGTCGAAACCGGGCAACGGTCTACCACCGATCGCTCCGCCTCGGAAACAGAATGCGCCATCGGACGGAACGTCCCAATCCGACCTCGGCTTGATGTTCTTCAGAATTTCGGAGGCGTTCGAGATAGCCGATCGATCGTAGGTCGCGCCGAATCGATTCTTCAAGACGAACAACGTGTCATTCGATTCAGCATAACCCTCAACGTCATAGACGAGATCCTCTGGCTTGTCGTCGTAGCGACCGTAGACAAAGAGCCGGGAAGCTGCGCTTGGCTCGACGGTCTGATGTAGCCACGGTGTCTTCGTCTGCGCGAATGCCTTGTGCGGATCTTCACGCATTAGCGTGCGCAGCTCCTGTTCACGTTTGCTGACGCGGCTGTCGAACTCTGACTTGCTAACGTTGGGGACGGGCTCAATGGTATAGCCCATGTACTTGTAGTCCTGGACATACACGTCGGCCGTGCGGGGAAGATCAACCGCAAATCGACCAATACACCAAGGACGAGTGTCGGTCATAACCGGTTGCGACATAGAGGACTCCGATGGTTTCTGCGGTGTACAGGCGACCGCGCCAAGCGTTGCGATCGCCAGCGGAAGAATGCTGCGATGAATTCGACGGATAAAATTTCCCATGCTCACGTTTGTATCGATTTCACGATCTTCACTACGCTATATAAGGTTGCCCACCGAGCCCATGGATGGCCGAAACAGCCTTGATGGTCGAAGCCACGCTGCTCGAAGGCGACTTGAACACCCTCTGCGACACCACCTGGCACGCCAGGCTTGAGCCCACGGGCGACCGCTTCGCCCGACCATGACGGGACTGTCCCGTCGCCTGGAATGAAGCCGTGCGCTGCAGCATCCCGGTCGTCTTTGGACTTCTTCATCGCAGTCAGGGTCACCGCCGTATCCTTTACTGAGATACGAATCGTACCAACGCCGTCGTCACTCAAGAGCTTTGCGTTGATCACATCTGCCTCGGTGACACCCTGGGGAAAGTCGCCTTGCCAGATCACGTTGCCAAACGTCCGAAGCGTATAGGCGTCTTCGCTGCGTTCGACTCTCTTCGGAAGGTGAACCGTCATTCCGGTCCGCGCGTCCTTGAATGCTTCCTTCTGGTTTTGGTCCAGTATCCCGTTTCCATAGAAAGCGTACGTGTTCTTATGGTACCTGTTGACCAGCTTCGTTTGTCGCTTAACGACTTCGACCATCGTAGATCTGAATTCCTGGGCGACAGAGACCCCGGGTGCGTTGGTCTTCAATCGCTCCTGCGTGATGCCGGCCGGATCGAGGACGGAGGGAGACTGATCGTGGACCAATGAATACCAGTTCGTGGTGCTGTAGAGCGAGATTGAGTCGCCCGGCCGAGGTAGGGACATCACCGTTTCGCGCCTCATATTCTGGAAGATCCACCACGGTTCCGAACCATGATAATCAGGCATCGGCAGCAGTTCCAGTGGCCCCTGAGCGTTCGCGGTAATTGCCAGGAATTCGTGAGCGCTAAATCCGGCTAGGAGCTTGTTCGCGAAGGCATCCTCGCCCTGTCCGCCGGCGCGAAACCGACGCGCGGCGAGTGGTGCACCGGTCGCCGGCTGCGCACCGTGGATCACGCCGTGCATCAAGCCTTCGTTATTCGCAAGAACGCACGCCATCCGTGCAACGAGACCACCCATGGAGTGGGTGATGATGATTGCTTTCGTTACCTTGTTCTCCGCGCAGATCTCCTTGATCCCCATCAGTCGCTGCTTTTTCCCGTTCTTAGGGTTGGGGCAGTCAACGCCATTGACGACGTCGAACGCTGACTTTTCGTTTGACTGGAGCCAGTTGTATCCGATGGCATAGACCGGATAGCGGTACTTAGCAAATTTCTTGAATTCTTCCGAGTCGGCCGTGATGATGTCCGCCGCTGCTCCAAATGCACCATATGCTTTTGGGTCGGTGCCAAGTAGCGGTTGAACAGTGAAGTCTTGACCGTTCTTATCTGAGGCAACCCAATAGCCAGAGATTTGCCCGTTGTAGTACGGGTGATTTAGCTGCTTTTCCAGCCACGCAAGTGACGAGTGGTAGCTGTCCATATGGACGCTGCCCCAACCGCGTCGACGTGCCTCATCGTTCCCAATGTCACATCCATTGGCATTCACACGACCCCTTGGGGAGACAACCGCGTCGGTGGGGTCGTAGTTCTTCTGCTTGTCGTTGTTGTCCTGAAAAAAATATGTATGGGCAGCAAAGACGCCCTTGGAGGCTAGGTTGTTCGGCGGAGACCATACCTCTTCTCCAGACTTCTTGCTAACCAGGATAGACCCCATGACTCCCGGAATGAAAATGACCGGAATCGCGGGCCGTGGATCGCAGTGAACGATCTTGTTTCGCCAATCGGAATCGGGCGTTAGCAGGCCGTTGAAATACCCCCGCCGATCCGTCACGATGTAGCGAACCCGATCCCAAGGCACGAAGGCAGCAT
>NZ_CABVPN010000057.1 GCF_902499115.1 Burkholderia diffusa | reverse complement strand
GTTCCGTGAACTATCTTCTACAACGTCCTCGGCTGCATCAGCGATGACCACCGAGCCGGATTAATCAGTGTTTCCCTAGCACGAACGTGCTTTTCAGTGCGACGCATCCCGATGCCGCCGGCATTGCCGCGGTCGCGCTTCAGCAACGAAGGAGACTCCGATGCTACAGCTGTGCGGTATTCCGTTGTCCAACTATTACAACAAGGTGAAGTTCGTCCTGCTCGAACATGACATCCCGTTTGAGGAAATGGCATGCAGCCTGCCGATCAGCGATCCGGCACTGCTCGCCGATTCGCCGCTCGGCAAGATTCCGTTCTTGAAGACGGAAGAGGGCGCGCTGTTCGAATCGCAGGTGATCATCGAATATCTGGCGGCGCGTTATCCCGACAAGGCCATTTTCCCGGCCGGACCGTTCGCGGCCGCGAAGGTGCGTGAACTCGTCGAGACGCTCGAGCTGTATCTCGAATGGACCACGCGCGAGGTCTATACGGAAGCGTTTTTCGGCGGCAAGGTCAGCGACGGGACGAAGGCGCACGTCGGGAAGCGCCTGCCGCGCTCGATCGATGCGTTCAAGCGGATGACGCAGTTCTCGCCCTACGTGCTCGGCGACACGTTCAGTCTTGCGGACATTGCCGCGACGATTCATCTGCCGGTGATCGGAATGGCGACGAAGGCCATCTTCGGTCGCGATTTCCTGCTTGATGCCGGCATTGACTGGAAGGCGCACGCGAAGCTGGTCGGTGAGCGGCCGGCCGCGCAGCGCGTGGCGGCTGATCGCAAGGCCTACGTCGAGGCGACGAGCGCTGCGCGTTCGTAAGCGCGGCGTGGGTGCGGTGTCGTACCGCGCCCGGCCGCCCATGCAGGACTTACAGGCGTGCGAGCCGTTCGAGTGCGGATGCCAGCGTGCTTTCCTGTTTCGCGAAGCAGAAGCGCACGACGCCCGATTCGCGCGGTTCGTGATAGAACGCCGACACAGGAATCGCCGCCACGCCGATCTCCGACGTGAGCCACTTCGAGAATTCCGCTTCGGGCAGGTCGCTGATCGCCGAATAGTCGACGCACTGGAAGTACGTGCCGGGGCATGGCAGCAGCTTGAAGCGCGTGCGCTCGAGGCCGGCGCGGAAGAAGTCGCGCTTCTTCTGGTAGAAGTCGGGCAGTGTCAGGTACGGTGCCGGATCGCGCAGGTAGTCGGCGAGCCCGACCTGCATCGGTGTGTTCACCGTGAACACGTTGAACTGATGGACCTTGCGGAACTCCGCGGTCAGCGCGGCAGGCGCCGCGACGTAGCCAACCTTCCAGCCCGTCACATGGTAGGTCTTCCCGAAGCTCGACACGATGAAGCTGCGCGCGGCCAGTCCCGGGTAGCGCGCGACGCTTTCATGGCGCGCGCCGTCGTAGACCATGTGTTCGTACACTTCATCCGACAGGATCAGCACGTTGGTGCCGCGCACGATCTCCTCGAGCTTGCGCATGTCGGCCTCGCGCCACACGGTGCCGGTCGGATTGTGCGGCGTGTTGATCATGATCATTCGCGTTTTCGGCGTGATCGCGGCGGCCAGGCGATCGAACGGAATCGCATAGTCGGGCGCTTCCAGCGTGACGAACACGGGCTTGCCGCCGGCGAGCTCGATCGACGGCAGATAGCTGTCGTAGGTCGGCTCGACGACGATCACCTCGTCACCCGGATGGACCGCGCAGAGGATCGCCGTCAGCAGGGCCTGCGTCGCGCCGGCCGTGACCGTGATCTCGGTGGCGGGATCGTAGAGCCGGCCGTAGACCTGCGCGATCTTGCCGGCGATCGCGTCGCGCAACGGCGCGACGCCGGCCATCGGCGGATACTGGTTGTGACCGTTGCGCATCGCGGTCGCGACCGCGTCGACGATGCGCGGGTCGCAGTCGAAATCCGGGAAGCCCTGGCCGAGGTTCACGGCGCCTTTCTCGGCGGCGAGCGCGCTCATGACCGTGAAGATCGTCGTGCCGACGTTCGGCAGGCGCGAGGGGAAAACGGGAGTCGTGGGCATGTCGGAAGGAGCGTTCATCGATACGGTCGCAAGCGGGTGGTGCCGGGCCCTTCAGGCCGGCGTGGTAGTGGTGGCCAACGCGGCATCGAGCGCGCAGGCTTCGGTAAACGGCGCGGGCTGCGCGATCCGGAAGCCGAAATCGCGCGCGGTGCGCTTCGCGAGCTTGAGCAGCGCACGGTCCTTCGATACGAGCCAGTCCGCCTGCGCGGCGCGCGCAAGCTCGAGGAATTTCTGGTCGTCGCGGTCCTTGCACTTTGGCAGGGGGGGCGCACCGGCGTCGACGGGCGGTGGCTCGACGAGGCTCGTCAGGCGCGCGACGGTCGCGAGCGCTTCGGCCTTGTCGATCGCGCGCGCCTGAAACTGCGGATAATCGAGCACGAGCACGAGTTCGTTCAGGCAGCGGCCGTCGATTACGGCGGCCAGCGTGCCGCGTTCGAGCGCAGCCCGGATCGGGCGTGTGGCAGGGTCGTCGAATACGAGTATGTCGATCCAGACGTTCGAGTCGAGCACGACGCGATGTGCGGCATGCGGGGCGATGGAGCGGGTCATTCGTTACAATCGGTGGTTTTCGTCTGACCGCAAGGCACGGCGTGCCAGCGAGCCTCTATGATAATCGTTCTCTCCCCAGCTAAATCCCTCGACTACGATACGCCCGCCCACGTCCCGTCTTACACGAAGCCTGCATTCGTCGACGATGCGTCGGAACTGATCGACGGCCTGCGCAAGTTGTCGCCGCAGGACATCTCGACGCTGATGGACATCTCCGACCCGCTCGCGCGGCTGAACTTCCAGCGCTATGCGGACTGGTCGCCGACCTTCACGACGGCCAACGCGAAGCAGGCTGTGCTCGCGTTCAACGGCGACGTATACGAAGGGTTCGATGCCAAATCGTTGTCGGCCGCCGATCTCGACTACGCGCAGCAGCACGTGCGCGTGCTGTCGGGCCTGTACGGGCTGCTGCGTCCGCTCGACCTGCTGCAGCCTTACCGGCTCGAGATGGGTACCCGATTCGCGAACGCGCGCGGCAAGGATCTGTATGCGTTCTGGGGCGACCGGATCACGCGGGCGCTGAACGAGCAGCTCGAGACGCGCAGCGGCGCGGCGCGCGTGCTGATCAACTGCGCGTCGACCGAGTACTTCAAGTCGGTCAAGCCGAAACTGCTGGCCGCGCCGATCGTCACGCCGGTGTTCGAGGACTGGAAGGGCGGCCGCTACAAGATCATCAGCTTCCATGCGAAGCGCGCCCGTGGCTTGATGGCGCGCTACATCGTCGAGAACCGCATCGCCGAACCGGCGGCGCTGAAGGATTTCGCGGTGGAAGACTACGCGTTCGATGCCGCTGCGTCGAATGATTCGACTTACGTATATCGCCGGCGAATCGGCGAATGACCAAGCCGGCCGTTCACGAGACGGCCGGCGCACGCATGAGGCCGGACCCGCGGCAAACTGCCGGTTCCGGTCGACACTGGAGAGATAGATGACCCTTTCGATCACCAGCAATTTCGACGCGGGCGCCATCGACGTCGTGTCGTGCGACAGCCCCGACGCGATCCGGCTGCGCGTACGCGGCGACAACCGCTCGGAATTCGCGCAATGGTTCTACTTCCGCTTGACGGGCGCACGCGGTACGCGGTGCGTGATGTCGTTCGAGAATGCGGCCGAATGCGCGTATCCGTCGGGATGGCGTAACTACAGTGCGGTCGCGAGCTACGACCGGGTCGACTGGTTCCGCGTGCCGACGACGTTCGACGGCAAGACGATGACCATCGACCATACGCCCGAGTTCGACAGCATCTACTACACGTATTTCGAGCCGTACTCGGAGGAGCGTCATGCAGCGTTCCTTGGCGCGGTCCAGCAATTGCCGCAGGCGAGCGTCGTCGAGCTCGGCCGAACGGTCGAAGGCCGTCCGATGTCGCTGCTGACGCTCGGTACGCCGGAGGTCGACGGCGCACCGAAGAAGAAGGTATGGATCATCGCGCGCCAGCACCCGGGCGAGACGATGGCCGAGTGGTTCGTCGAAGGGCTCGTCAAGCGACTGGCCGGGTGGGGCGACTGGGCGGGCGATCCGGTGGCGCGCAAGCTATACGACCGCGCGACGTTTTATATCGTCCCGAACATGAATCCGGACGGCAGCGTGCACGGCAACCTGCGCACCAACGCGGCGGGTGCGAACCTGAACCGCGAGTGGATGGCGCCCGATACCGAGCGCAGCCCCGAAGTGCTGGCTGTGCGCGATGCGATCCATTCGATCGGCTGCGACATGTTCTTCGACATTCACGGTGACGAGGATCTGCCGTACGTGTTCGTGGCGGGTTCGGAAATGCTGCCGAGCTTCACGGAGCAGCAGGGCAAGGAGCAGACCGCATTCATCGATGCGTTCAAGGTCGCGAGCCCGGATTTCCAGACCGAGCACGGTTATGCGGCGAGCAAGTACAAGGAAGACGCGCTCAAGCTCGCGTCGAAGTACATCGGCCATCAGTTCGGCTGCCTGTCTTTGACGCTCGAGATGCCGTTCAAGGACAATGCGAACCTTCCGGACGAGCGGGTCGGCTGGAACGGCGAGCGGAGCGCCGCGCTCGGCGCGGCGATGCTGGCGGCAATTCTGGTGCACGTCGAGACGTTCGCGTAAGCGTACCGTCGTCGATATGAAAAAGCCGGCGCATCGTGCGATGCGCCGGCTTTTTTGCTTCTGTCGTTGCCGCTCCGTCGGATCAGGACTTCTTCTTCGCGGTTTTCTTCTTCACGGCTTTCTTCTGGCCGCTTGATTTTTGCGTTGCGACGGCCTTCTTGGAGGTGCGGCCGGATGTCTTGGCCTTGCCGCGGTGCGACTTGCCCTTGAACTTTTTCGTCGACGACGACGGGCGCTCGACACGCGGCTTCAGTGGTGGCACCGGATCGTTCCAGCTGAACGCCAGCATTTGTTGTCCGACATAGCCGCAGCGGAATTTCAGCGGTGTCGGGTCGCTGCCGTCGCTGTGGACGCCGAGGCCGTCCACGGTGACGATGTTGTCGACCTTCACGCGCTGCTTGCCCTGATCGAACGAATCATTCCACGGCGTGATCGTCGCGTTGCCATTTTCGAACGCGTTCGGCGCGAAGTCGACGCGGTCGAAGGCCGTCGATGTGCTGGCGATGAAGCTGCCGTGCGCCGCACAATCGGCGACGATCGGATCGGCATGCATCTCATTGACGAATTTGTCGATCAGTTCGGAGCGCTGATCGAGGAGGTCGGCGAATACCGGTGCCGGAAGCGCAAGCGACAGGCCCGCGACACAGGCTGCCAGCTTGCCGAACGCCCGGAAGATCCGGAGCGAGGCAGGTGAGCTGTCCATCTGGTTATTGGTGAGGAGCGAATGAGACATCGGGCACGTATAGATGCCCGATGAAGAACAGGAGTTCAATCTTAGCGTAAAAAAGTCGTGCGGCAGTAGATGTCGCGCTCTCCCGCGCTGCGGAAGCGGATCGTCACGCGCACCGATCGCACCGGGACCTGCGTGTTCAGGCGCGCGGGCCGCCAAGGCGATAGCGCCGAACGTCGAACGTCGTGACCCACGCCGGACGATAGACGGCGATGAGTGCGGTGGCCATGCCGGTGAACCACGCTTCGCCGAGCGCGAGCAGCGCGGTGTTCAGCAGATAGCCTGCGGGAATGACAACGGGCACGCCGTCCGCGAGAACGAGCCGGACACCGGCCGCAGCCGCGGCGACGGTGACGATCGCGATGGCCGGTGACAGGAATCCCTGGCAGGTGATGAACGACGCGAGATTGTGCGGGAGCCGCGCGATCGCGGCGCGTTGCAGCAATGCGGACACGGCGACCGGTAGCGCGCCGTAGATCAGATAGGTGACGCCGACGCCTTGCCACGGCGCATCGAAGACGATAGCGGCGACGGCAGTGACGGCGCCCATCGCGATCAGCGCAAGCGTCCAGTCGAACAGCGTGACGAGCAGCGTCGCGCCGAGCAGGTGCATGACGATGCCGTCTTCGAGCCACGCATTCGAGGCCCAGAGCACCGTGATCGCGGTGACGAGCGCGAGCCACACGTGCTGGAGCGTTGCGTCCTGGAGACGGACGAAGGGACGATTCCAGAGCGCGAGCGCGAGCAGCGCCACGGCGGCGATCCAGCCACCGATGCCAACCCAGAGCGGAAGCGGTGTGAAAAGAAAACCCATGCGTCCATATTACTCGTTGAGCATCAAAGGTGGGAATCCGCACATGTCGACCGTCGCAATATCGATACTGTCCGATCAGCGCTCGCGCCGAAACCGCGCTGGCGGTTCGGCCGCGAGCGGCAGGTCCCGGGTGTCGGTGTTCGCGGCGGGCAGCGGGTATGGACGGTCGTTCCGTTGCTTGCGCAGCGGAACCGGGCCGCGTTCGCCGATGACGGGCTTGCTTGCACGATCACGGTTCGCCAGCAATACCTCGAGATGCGGCGACAGCCACCCGTTGTAGATCGCGACTGCGGCGGCGCGGTTTGCCGCGCCCAGCTGCTGGAAGATGCTTGCGAGGTGGATCTTCACGGTACCTTCGCTGATGCCGAGCGTGCGAGCGATCATCTTGTTGGTGCTGCCCATATGGACGAAGCGCATGATCTGCGCCTGTCTCGGCGAGAGGAGGCCGCTTGGCGGGCGACGCGGCAGCGATCCTGCGAGCGTCTGGAAATGGGCGTCGTGGCGTACTGCGGCAGTGGAGGGCAGCAGGCTGAGTGCGATGGGCGGGATGTAATGGCCGCCCAGCAGAACCATTTCGAGTGCCCGCACGATCAGGTGCGGCCGCGTGGAGTGCGGGATCACACCTGCGACGCCATAGTTGTAGAAGCGCTGGATGGCTTCCGGCGTGGATTCGTCGATCAGTACTGCGGCGGGTGTCGGCGAACAGGCGCTGCAGAGCGCCTGGAGTTCGCAGAGGCGGCCGACGTCCAGCCAGTCGATGGCAACGAGGTCGAAGCGCTGGGTGCGCAGCAGCCGGCGCGCCTGGAAGCCATCGGGCGCATCGTTGATACTGGCGTGACGGTCGATCTGCCGCAGCAGGGCCTTCAGTCCGTCACGCCGTTCGGCGTCTGAGTTCAGCACCAGGAACCGCATATTCAACCTCCGTAAGGTGAGTCATTGAGCTGCCGTTGGCATGCGTTGGATCCGATAATGACAAAAACCTTACACGAAGTCTGCTTGGCTGAAAGGCTTAGGAGAAGTCTGAAATTTCGAGTGAGGGAAATGCGGTGTCAAGTCCTGGAATAGGTTGACAGTATCCAGGCGCTAGAACGCCCGATGCACCGCATCGGGCGTTTTGTATTTC
>NZ_CABVPN010000056.1 GCF_902499115.1 Burkholderia diffusa | reverse complement strand
GGACCGCCTCAGCCGATTCCATCCTCGAAAAGCTGCATCGACTTTGCTCGCGAATCAGCGGAACAGGACACTAGCGCCAGCGGTTGCAGCGCATGCGGCGGCTGGATCAGCATCACCGGCTTACCGGCCGCACGCGCGAGCACCGGCGCCAGCAGCCGGAGCTCACCGATTCCAGGCTGCGGCGCGAGCAGTTCGATCAGCGCGCCGGCCGGCCAACCGCCGCCGGGCAGTTCGGCCGTCAGTTCCGGATGGCCCGTATCGACGCCGCGCACGCTCGAGCGCGCCAGCTGACTGGCGCGCCAAAGGGCCGGGTGGATGACTTCAGGATGGGCGAGGGCGGGGTGCATGGGGTCGGTTACGCAAAATACTGTATGTTTGTACAGTATATGCCGGAGACAACCGACCATCCAACCCCCGTGTTTATGCTGCGAGTTGGTGCTCGTAGCGGAGCCGCTCGTGAGCGGCGAAGATCTGGCACCCAACGCGCTAAGGGGCAAGGAATATAAAACTTCGAATAGACCGACAACTTCCTTGCATTTTTATTGATACCACCTATAGTCTTGAAAAAATAACCATAGGCATGAGACCATAAAAATGAAATCGAGGGATCTTGCAATTTCGATAGCCGTCGGAGGATTGGTTATCGGTGGAACCTACGCATATCTGCGTGAAACTGATCAATCGCCTACTCGGCAGGCGTCAACTGCTGAACCTGCCTCGCGAGATGCGTCTCGCCCTCAATCGCTCAGAAAAGTAGCCCCATCGGGTACCCCGAATCCAAACGCGAGAAATTCGCTTCCGGTTGACCTCTCAACTGACCATTCAGCCTCCATCGGCGGTATTGATTCGTCGGGTACTGGCGTCCGCGATGACGTCTCAAAATATATTGAAAATCATTATCGAGATCCGGCGCAACGCACCGCGATGATGCGCTACGCCGCATCTCAAAGAAATTTCATAATGAACGGGGGGGCTCGAGAGCAAGCAGTTGCCGATATGACAAATGTGTTCAAATCGCTGGATTGTATAAGCAAGTCGATAGGGCGAAGTGGGATGGACGATTCCCAGGTCATTCTCTCGATGATGTTGAACTCTAAGGAGCGATGGCAGGCATATTCGGTAGCGATGAAGAACATGTCGGGGCACATTTATATGGAAACACCGGGGGATCCATGCAAAAACTGATTTTGGTTACGTTGCTTGCCTTCTCTTCAGTTGCATTTTCTCAGCAAGCAGACGATTCGTGTGATGCCCCCTATGAAATAGTGTATAGCAATGGGATATTGAATAATTCCGGAAATATTATTGACGGCAGAAATGCCTTGTCGTCAATGGTCGGCGCGAAATTCAATGGGGTTGCGATCTATTATGGCGTAAATCCAAATGAATCAAATGGGTTTTTGGATGATTTGATAACTGTTTATTCTCAGAAGTTATCGGAGAACCCCGGCTGGACTTGGGAAATGCTATCGCGTGTCGCGGGAGGTTTCGCTCAAAATATTGCCCCTGACGTCGTTGATGCGATCCAATCCATGATCAGCACCGTCCGGGATCAAACATCGTCCTCGTTAAATGCCAAATTTCAATCAAACTACTCTTATTTAGACGATCGTGTTTCAGACGCAGTCATGCAGACGACGGATGCCATAGTCAATAATGGTAGGCGCGTTTTACTCGTCGGCCATTCTCAAGGGAATTTATACGCAAACGCCACCCACCGACTCGTATACAAGAACCCTAAAATTAAGCCGGGAAATTTGAGGGTGGTTGGAATCGCTAATGTTGCAAATTATGTGGCTGATGGCGGCGAATATGTCACATCGAACTCAGACTTGGTTACCAAGGCATTGCGCTACGCTATACCTCAAACTTTACCAGCGAATGTTGATGTTGCGTTCAACCCCGATGACCTTTCCGGACATCTTTTGGTAGAGACCTATCTGAATCCTGGCTTTGCAGCGAGGCCTGCCGTGCTCGCAATGATTCAGCGGACCCTGCCAAATTTACGAGAACCAGATTCATCGTATGCCTATGCAATTAATCTAATCGAGTACAGGGCATATGTGAGAGATACCCCCTCCACGATGTTCGTGCCGCAAATGTGGTGTGGGGGGGCAACTCAAAATTGGAAATTGGTGTGAGGATAGTAATTTTATCGGCTATATTCGCGACCAAAATGGCGTGGAATATGACCCGCGCTTGCAGCCCGTTGAATTCGGGGCCGCTGCAGCCGCTGCGATGGCAAAAATCCAACCATACGCACCTGAGGTGTCAAACGCGGATTCTGCAATCGCCAGAATCATTACAGCTCAATGGCCCCGCGTATTGAACTTCGAAAGTGCAACATTTGATATGAGTGGCAATCAGATTGGACCATCAAAGTATGCGGCAATAGATTACGACGCAAATATGAACTTCTTGCCACTGCCTCCTGTCGATTACTACTTCCCTGACAGCAGCCAGTACACCGAGGGATTTCCGAAGGCGAATGTGGTTTATGAGACGAAACTGCGGGCCCCGCTAATGCAAACCGTGCAAAATTTAAAGGGAAAGGTTTCATTTGATGAAGGCGACATGGAGATCAAGAATATTCTGGATTTTCCGGAGTACGGAATCTTGGTTGCCCGCGTCAAACACTCTTATCGGCTCCGAATTTGTCGAGTTTTCAAGACCCAACCGGCGTAATTAACAAACTTTAGGTCTGGCGGCAATCGGGATTCTGTTCGGGGCGACAGGATGATTTTCCATGACATGGAGATCGCAGCGTGCGGGGTAGTAGACCGGAAGCTCAACGTCAAGACCCTGTCGACTGGCTCTCACTGGAAGCCAGCGGGTAACGGCCATAGTCTCGGCTCAACTGCACCGACTATGCCGCCAGCTGGTGCTCGTAGTGCGGCCGCTCGCGGTCGGCTAGGATCTCGCGCAACTGCTGGCGTCGGCTCGGATCCGGCGCCAGCCAGGCGCCAACGTTCGAGGATTTAATGGGCACGATGCATCGATCGTGTCCGGCCGCCGCTACTTCCGGCGGTGGGTCGTCGGTGATCGCCGCGAACGACCATAAGTCGTCGCGGCCCGGGATCTCGGTGCGTGTCCACAGGCAGGCCACCTGCATGTGTTGCGGCGGCGTTGGATCGAAGCGAAGCACGACGTTCTGCCCGTCGCGCTTCACGTTTTCGAAGAAAGCGTCGACGAGCACGAGGCCATGCGTGAAGCCGAAAACTTTGCGCCAGGCGGTGCTGAGTGAATCTGTGCCGCATTATATGAACCAATTTTCGTGCGCTCATCCGCTTCGGTCCAACCTGGGATGCGGCATCGATACCGCATCGGCACGACCAGGCGTTTGCCTTCAAGCTCGATCAGCACGGGTGCATACCAGCCGGGGAAGATCCGCGAATCGGGCTCCTGCAGGTCCTGCCGGCGGAGATCGTCGAGCCCGCGCGTCGCGCCAGTGATCTTGTCGGTCGCGATCCGGACGTCCTCGCTCGCCTTCTTCGTGATCTTCTCGGTCAGCTTCTTCTCAGCGGCCGCCAGCCGCGTCCGCTGCTCGAACAGTTCGGTCTCCAGCTTCTGTGTTCGCTGGTTTCGATACGCCGCGATCGCCGCAGTGATCTCGTCGTCAACACCAGCGAACGCGGCGTCGACCGCTTTCGGGATCTTGATGTCGCCAGACGCTGCGCGCGCCAAGTAGAGGCACCGGAACGTGTCGATGTCCATATCGGCGCCGTAGCGCCGCACGTACTCCCGGTAGTTGGCTTGGATCTTTGCGGAATAGCACATTGCCGCGCCCCTTAAGCACCCGTTCAGCGAGAGGGTACCGCAAGTTTTGAGTAGAGGCCCAACACCGTCGCGACGTTCGGCCGACCGTCGACCATTTTCGCCGCCTGATCGTCTCGGAGACGAGCCATCAGGCGTCCTCTCCGGGCCACCACGGTTTCGCCGCACGCTCGATTAGGTAGTCGTCGAGATTCTTGCCATCCAGCCATTTCGGTCGCGGCCCGAATCCAGACCATTGCTTACCCGAAGAGGGGTCGTAGTACTTCGCCTGCGCCCGCGATTTGCGCGATTTCCGGAAGCCTGCCGCGCGCAGCAGTTCTTCTTCGGTGATGCCGTAGAGCGCAACGCGCTCCTGGACGCCGGCCAAATACGCCTGCTTCTCGTCCTTCTTCACGTCCGCGAGTCGAATATTCAATTCGCGCAATTGCGCCTGGAGTTGCTGGAGTTCGGTGGTCACGGTCGATCGTCGAGCGGGTTGAAAGAAAAGCGAGATGGTAGCGGAATGGCGGCCCCGGTTGGATTTTTCCGAGGAAACGCGGCTTTACGCGGGTTACACTGGAAAAGAACGCCCAGCGCTTTCTCTCTCGTCACAAAACACCAAAACGAGCGTATTACGATATTGAAAGCATGGAAGCCAAACACGCTTCGTGTCTTTACGGCATCCGCAAAGGCGGATTTCGCGAACTGCCGAATCGAGCGGTCGGCACACGTCGTCGGGTGCGAGCACACGGCAACTTTCGACGTGGCTGCCTCAAAGGCCGCGGGCAAGCAGTTGATAAAGTAATCGCGGCGCAAGCCGATAATAGGAAAACAACCGGCGCGTAGGCGCCCCGCACCGGCCGGCTGCCGAAAACTGAGGAACGTAACAGATGTATAAAGCGATCATCCCGGCTACCGACTGGTATTTCGCGCACCCACGCGTGAACGAACAAGAGCGGCCCGTTGTATGGAATCTTGCGGCGTGGGGGCTGAAAGAGGACGGGGAAGTTATCGGCCTCGTTGGAGCGTTCGGCCCCCAACATGCTGCCGAAGGAAAGACTCCGCATCTCGTTTCGGTTCCTCCGGTGGCCGGTGCATATCTGCATCGCAGCCAGTTGACACCCGTCGAACTCGAACAGGCGACGAAGCGATAATCTGAGCGAGTGGTAAGAACAGCCACACCCGAATTGACGATCGCGGATGCACTGCGACCCGCGATCAATGCCCTGCGGGCCGTCGCCGAGTCGGGCGAGATGCCTTGCTGCGGTGTCGTGCCGTGAAGCGTTTCAGGCGAATGCCGAGGAACTAGGAGGGCCCGGCGCCGACGTTGTGGCCGAACGGATAGGCGGCGTCGTGCAGATGGATGGCGGTATTAGCGAAGCTCGCCATCGATGGCGAGCCCTCGTACAAATAAGCATCGGAAAACAGGAGCAAATGGATGATGATTCTTGATACCTTCCAGCACAAAGGTGCCACCGTTCATGTCCGACTTTACGACGATGGCGAGCGCTTTGTCGTGCGAGCGACCGATAGCGTGGGCAAGCCTTTCAACGGCTACGTCTACTCCGTCACCAAGCTAGACGAAATCTCGGCGACTATGGCTGCGGACCGTCATCCACTGAAAGAACTCGTGAAGACCGCGCGTTCTGATGTGGAGTCGGGGATATGGGAGCAGTACCTCGCCGCGGTAAGTGCCCTCAAAAAGTGATCGGAAAGCAGGGGGCAACGCTAGAATATGACGCGACTTACACTCACGCCGGACCTTCCTCCGCAGACCGCTGCCCTTAAGCGGTTTGAACGAACCATCGAGGAGCTTAACCACTTCTACTGGACGTTCAAGTGTTCGCTGGAATTCACGCTATCTCACATGGCCGGTAGCGCGATGGTCCCTCAAGTGCTTTCCGGACAATCAGCCTCCCACCTCAATATCCCAACCGCCAAATTCATTGCAGATGCACCAACTACCGAGCGCTTTGCTCGGTATTCGCTCCTGGTTCACGCGGTCACGACGTTTGAGGATTACCTGAAGGAAGTCCTCAGCAACTTTCTTGTGCTGAATTGGAAGTCGGATAAAACGTATAAAGTTTCTTTCCGTCCTGAGGAGATTGATCCGGGGGCTGATGTGCAGGGATGGTTGCGTCAACGGGCAGTAGAGGGCGTTGTAAGCGAGTACCTTTCCCGGACGTACCGCAAGCGATTCCCAGCGATCTGTACCCTGCTTAAAGAGCATGGGGCAAGCTGTCCCACGCCATCGCAAGCAACTCAGGACTTGGCTTCTGCTGCATGCGAAGCGAGAAACTGTATCGTACATGCGGCGGGCGTGGTCGACGCTCGAGCGGAGCGAGCGTTGGCCAGCCATATTCCGGGGATTTCTATTGGGACAGTCCTCGATGTCTCGGAAGCGCTTCTATGGCAGTTCCTGGGAGCGCTGCGCGACTCGGGACGGGCTTTGGATGTCGAAATTCGGGCACTCGTTTAACTTGCCTCGGAAAACACTTGGAAGGGCGCCGGCATGGCAAGAATTCACGCTCGAGGCGGCAGGTCGTTAGCTGGGTACGCTCACGCGGGGATGCGGATCGTCGTGGTGCGTGGGGACTACGACGCGTACCTGGTGGAGCACCTGTTTCCGCAAGGCGTTGTGCCGGAACCGGCGTTGGAGATCCCCAACGCACACGGCGCAAACCATCTCTTCGTGAAGTGCGCGGAGTACGGGAACGAAGTGGAGTGGCGCGAGTTCCCAGGCGGCGGCCACCCGTATTTCGTCGCGGCTTGACCTGTATGTCAATTGGACGGACAACAACATGGAAAATTTCAGCGTCTGGCACTGGACGATCTTGATCCTCCTTCCGATCGTCTACCTCATTCCTGCTGCACGCATTCTGCGAAAGGCAGGCTTTTCGGGCTGGCTTTGTTTGCTGTTGCTGGTACCGCCTATCAACCTGATCATGTACTGGGTCTTTGCCTTCGTCCGCTGGCCTGTTGAAGGCGCCGCCATGCGGACCACGGCTTAGGGTTTGGGGATTTAAATGGACGCAGGGGTGATATTCGGCAGGGCAGTAGCAGAGCGACGAAACGCGGATCAATGGAGAGCCTATGCGGCTCAACTCGAGGAGGCTCTTCGCGTTAGCCAAGCAAATTCGGCGGGACTAGAGGCGTTGAAAGATGCCGCGATGAAGGAGTTGCAGAGGGTCGATCCAGGGAACTACCTGCTGAAGCAGGCGAACCGCCAGCAGATTTTTGACGCCGCATTCAATTCCGTCGCTTCCAAAAAACACTCTCGCTAACCTATCGGAAAACGGAAAACAATGACAGACGAAACCGGCCCCAAGGTCGAATCTGGACCTAGCGATCTTGACGAAGTGCTGAAGCGCGTTCAGGGGCAAATTCCAGCTGAAGTGCATTCGGTTAGATCGAAAATGATCGGTGCCTACACTGCCTTTGTTGCTGCCACCTTTATCGCGTCGATCACAAACTCCGTTGCAATTGGCGGTGGGAAGCTGGTGATCTGTCTGTTCTCGCTTTCACTCCCCGCACTCGTCGGGCATCTTCTTCTTGACCGAACCGTTACCGTGATTCAACAGCGCAAGACCAGCGCATACCGCGGCGCCGCGCTGGGTTTAGGAATCTTTCCGAGCCTAATGGCTTTTGCGATTCTCATAGGCCACGTTTCCATTGTCGGCGCTGTTCTCTTCGTCGTCGGTTGCGTGTATTGGTTACTCGTCGTTGACGTCGTGACTGCTGCCGGCGCTCGTGATAAAAATTCGACAATCTGATGGGTAGGAAATGACATGGCAATCCACATTGGGACAATTCTGCGGGCATTTTCTGAATTTGGCGACGACGTTGTACCGGAGCAGGCGCTTCAGAGTCGCCTGGAGGCCATGGGTTTCAGCCCCGAAGATGTGGTGGACAGCTTGAACGATGCCATTCGTGCTGGGCACCTTTTGCAGACGGGCGTGAACTCGCTGAAGCGACCTTGAGCACGGAAAACAAAGGGAAGAAATGAGCAACCCCGCAAATGAACTGCATCAGCAATATGACTATGCGGCTCTTGAAAGCCTGCTTCATGATGCGACGCGACGCAGCACGCGGGCGAGTCGATGGCAGTTCAAGCTGTTCGTTTTAGGCGGCGTTTGCTTCGTCGTATGGAGGCTCACGGACATGCTGGGTCCTTCTGTGAGCGCAGTTAGACAGGCCGAGCAGCCGACACACGCGCGCCAGGCGCTTTACGTGGTCGGCGCTGGCGTTGTGCCAGCGAGTGCTGCTGTGAGGTCGAGTGTAGACGCGGACGGTCGCGACGCAGTATGTATTAGCGGATGGGCCTACGATCTGACATCGTCGGACGCTGTGAAGCTCAAGGCACGATATGCTGCGCCCCGACCGGATGGATTGTCGGTTCCTCAACGGAGGTATCCGGAATCTTGTGTGTGAGGCGGGTTAAGACTCAGATTCCGATGTTGAATCGTTCCGGGTAAAGCAGCG
>NZ_CABVPN010000055.1 GCF_902499115.1 Burkholderia diffusa | reverse complement strand
CGTTTCCCAGTGCATCATTCCTCACGCCGTGGATGAAGAAGTTTCTATAATGGCATGAATTTATTGACACAGTAAGATTAGAGAACGGTAGCGATCGTTATCACCCGGCTTTAGCGCCCCGACCCGCGCATAAGGGAAACAAAGACCAGCCATTCGACATCGTCCAGCAGATCGTCGACAATCTGCACGCGCGTCGTGCAACGGCACGGCAGTCTCGCATTGCTCAAAGGATTTGGCGTATGTCGAAGTCTTCGAACTGACGCACCGGAAATTGCCATGAGATATCCGAGAACCGCGTTCATTCTGTCGGCGATCGATCCGGATCTTCTGTACCCGTGCCTCGAGGTTCGATTCGAAACCGACCAGCTTGATGCGCTGCGGCGACTGGTCGACCCGGACGCACCGGAGGATGCGGACCTCGACGACTGGTATCTTCTATCGTCGACACAGGTCGCCGCCGTATGCGACGCCTTTGCGATCGAGTTTGACCATGGTTCGCGCGATGCCGTCATCTCGAAGTATGTCGATACTGGTGTTCGTATCCCTTACCTTGTCCATACAGGTTACGAGCTGGCTTTGATGGTGCAAGGGCGCAAACCATTCGGGTTTATCGAATTCAACAGCGAATGGTGGCCGTCGGTTCTACTGAAGGCTCGATTCGACGAGTATGTGGCTCAAGGCGTCTTGCACTCGCACGAAATCATCCATGACGCACCGGCCCGTCCAGGCCTTCCCGCGCGTCGAATTGGGCAAATTCTGTATACGCTCAAAGGCGAGGAGTGGCGCATCCCGGCTCTGGAATTTTTCCGTCAGAATCTCAACCGGCAAGGCGACGGCTGCGAGAACATGGTGCGCCTAGAGGGTGCATTGCTCGGTTACGAGCGATGGCAAAACGACTGGTGGATCGACCATCTCGAGCGTAGCGGTACCGGCCTTTACGGCGCGTCCAGTATCGTCAAGGTGAGCCGGGCGCAATTCGACTGGCTTGTCCATGCGGGTTTCCGGGCGCTTCCGCCGGTCGACGCACCGACGTTCACACTATACTCGTCGCGTTGGTTCGACGAGGATGCAATGAAAGCGGCCATGCGGAACGACCAGACCATTGAAGCGTTCGTTCAGTTCAACGTCGGGTTGGTTCACATCATGCATGCAGCCGATTTCCGGACCGCCGGACCTTATGAGATTCCGGCAACACTGATTCCGACGATAAACCATCACCTCTTGCGCGCGGTAAGGGTTTTGATCCGTCGAAGTGATTGCCTCGAAGCTGCTCCATAAGGAGGAATTCGGCCAGTTGTCGCCGGAGCAGAAGCGATGGTGAACGGACATCATCGATTAGTTTCGATGTCTAACGGTCGATCGACAAAAGCGCCGGCGTAGGTCTTGGCGTAGCTTTCGATCCGAAGCCTTCTCAGACAAGACGCAGGTACTGCTGCATCATTGGAGTGACGGGTGCAGGTGCTGCGGTGGGGTGCGTGCTCATGTGACCGGGAAAAGTTGCTTTGGCTGCTGTTGAATCCCTTAAAAACCGCTAATCGTGTCCATAGATTACGCTAATGTAAGACACGGCCACGGCCCCGCGAGATAAGGCATTGCTGTCGTTTCGCGCGTCTTTTCATGCGTTGCATTTTGGCAACACGCGCACGCTCGGATGTCCGTTTATTTTTCTAACGCGTTCTACCTGTCCTTTAATTCCGCTAACGCGTCTGACGAGGCTCGATTAGGAGCGGCAATGACGGTTTCCGGGGAAGCAGTTAGCAGAGCGGAAAAAGTAGCAGATGTCCTCCGGCCATTGGGGCGAGGACCGCTTTCGAAGAAGCGCGCGGTTTCGGCTGCCAATCTGCAGGGCGTCCACTGGACTACTGTTTATCGTCTGCGGCGGAAATTTCTGGCAAACCCAGTAGCGAGCGCGGTCATCCCGAGACGACGAGGCCCATCTGAGAGCAGCCATCGATTGGGAGGGGCCGTTGATGCAGTGATTGACGAAGTAGTGCACGTCTGGCTGCCCACTCAACGACATTTGGCGCATCCTGCAACCGATCTCGTGCTGGTGGTTCGACGCAGATGTGAGCTTGCCGGACTGCAACCACCAGGCCGAACCACCATAGGCCGGCGGTGGGCTCAGCATCGCGAGGCGGACGGCCCTGCAGCGCGCGGCCCTTCCCAGCGCGCTGGCAGCGCCAGGTTCACTTGTCGCAAAGTATCCTCTGGAAATCGTTCAGGTCGACCATCCCCAGGCGGACGTGGTTTTGGTTAGCGAATACGACAGACAGGTGATTGGCCGCCCGTGGCTGACTATCGCTCTGGACGTTGCAACCAGGTGCGTGTTGAGTTTTTACGTTGGCATGGAGCGTCCGGGAGCGGCTACCGTTGGTTTGCTGCTGACCAGGGCGGCACTGCCAAAAAGCCCCTGGCTCGCGAAGATCGAGGCCGACGCAGAGTGGCCGATGCGTGGGATTCCGAACGTTCTACATCTGGACAACGCTGCCGAGTTCAAGAGCAGGGCGCTTCGCAGTGGATGTCGGGAATATGGTATCCACCTGATGTATCGTCCAGTCGGGCGGCCTCATTTTGGTGGTCATATTGAACGCTTGAACCGCACCCTGATGGAGCGTGTCCGGGGCTTACCGGGGGCGACTGGATCGTCTCCCAAAGGACGCAAGGCGCGAGAGTCTGAAAAGACGGCCTCGTTGACGCTTCGAGAATTCGAGCAATGGCTCGCGATCGAGATCGCCAGACGCTACCACCACGTTCCGCATCGCGGGCTGCTTGGAGCGACGCCAGCTGACACGTGGCGGATGCTTGCCCTTAGCCTTGATTCGCGGCAGCTTCCCGCGTCCAGCGACGCTGAGCTCAGGTTCCTGATTCGGTTTTTGCCCGTAGTGCAGAGGAAAATCCAGGCTGATGGACTGACGCTCTTCCATGTTCGTTATTGGCATCCAATTTTCGTCGCCTGGCGCCAGACGCGGCGGGCGGTCACCGTTCGGTATCATCCGGAGGACCTCTCGCGTGTTTTTGTGACAGCAGGGAGCGGCAACTACCTCGAAGTCCGTTACGCGGACATGCGGCGGCCGGCAATTTCTCTTTTTGAACACCGGGCAGCGTTGCATTCTATTAGGTTGGAAGGACAACAAACTGTTTCTGAGTCACTGATCTTCAGGACAATAGAAGAGCAACGGCATGTAATTTCCAGAGCCAAACAGACAACGGCCCGTGCACGTCGACGGTCACGCAAAAAGATCGTCCCATTGGAAGAGTTGCGCGACAGGATTGTCCCGTACAGGCGTGATGTGAAGGAACGGGAGGCGAAGCTGGGTTGCTCCATGCTTGGGTAGCGATCATTTTTGCCGCAGTTAAGTCATCAACGCTCTTGTCGCTCACATCAACCTCGCCCTTAGCGTTTCAATCGACGCTAGGTCGTCGACAGTGGCGGGGCGGATCTCCATCCTCACTCCTTGGCTGGATTCTAGATAACTCGCTGATTCACGCGCTCCGACAGTTCCTCGGAGCTTTCCTTGCGCTCGCTGTACCGATCGACCAAGTGCACGAAACACGGCGAGCCGGGATTCGTGGGCGAGTGCCGCAAGGGCGGCAATGGTTTGGTTCGTTTCCATGACTCGATAATGGTCGAAATATCGAACCAGGGGCAAGAATTTCGTCCACAGCTTGATCGCCCTCCGCAGGAAGAGGCAGCTCCCGACAAGGGGGCGCGCCCGGAACACGCGACGGGGGCGCCTACCGCTGGCTTACGCTCGCCTGCGTCCCTTTGCGATCGCTGTTCCTCAGTACAATCGTCGACAGACCGGCCAAGATAGCGAGACACAACATGGCAACCCTGTCCTCGATCGAACAGCGAAAACTTGAGCGCTTGCTCGGCATGGGCCTCGGCTACGTGCTTGACTTCTCAGACCGCACGTTTTCGCTGTTCTTCGAAGAGCACACCAGCATAGACATTAACGACGCCAAATACAGAGCCAACCGTAGCTCTGGCTCAAAAGCAAACCGGATGCGTGGCTTCTGGACGATCGAGCCCGACCACATCGTAGCCAAGGTGCTGCTCGCGATGATCGAGCAGTGCCTCGGCGGCGCACGTGAAATTGCGGTGTTCCGGGACGGCCAGGAAGTAACGGACATCACACAACAGCACGGCGAATTTCCTTGTGCCCGACAACAATTGGTCTTTCCTATGGTTAGCATCACAAACCCGTCTTGGACACTATGACGGAACAGGTCCATTCTCTGTTCAACGCATCGCACTGACCGACGCGGCGACGAACGCCAGACTGAATGGAGCTGACCATGCAAGAGATCATCGACGGTTTTCTGAAGTTTCAACGGGACATCATGCCGGCACGCAGGGAGTTGTTCCGCAAGCTGGCCACCAGCCAGACGCCGCGCACCCTGTTCATTTCCTGTTCCGATAGCCGCATGGTTCCCGAACTGGTCACGCAGCGCGAACCGGGCGATTTGTTCGTAATCCGCAACGCCGGCAACATCGTGCCTTCGTTCGGTCCCGAGCCGGGTGGCGTTTCGGCTACCGTCGAATATGCAGTGGCCGCGCTCGGCGTGACGGATGTGGTGATCTGCGGCCACTCGGACTGCGGCGCGATGACGGCCGTCGCAACGTGCAAGTGCCTCGACCATATGCCCGCCGTCGCGAACTGGCTGCGCTACGCCGACTCGGCGAAGCTCGTCAACGAGGCGCGTGAACATGCAGGCGAGCGCGAGCGCGTCGACTCGATGGTGCGCGAGAACGTCATCGCACAGCTCGACAACCTCAAGACCCATCCCTCCGTTGCACTGGGACTCGCGCAAGGCCGCCTCAATTTGCACGGATGGGTCTACGACATCGAATCCGGCTCGATCGACGCGCTCGACGCCGCGACTCGCCAGTTCGTGCCGCTCGCCGCGCATCCCGATGTCACCGCGACGCCCGCCGAATGCGTGGCTGCGCTCTGATTCCCGGCTCGTCATACCGACTGCCGATCTCACTAGGTTGATTTACTCAAGGAGCAACATCATGACCCAATCGCAAGTCACACCGAACGCACGCGAAGCTCTGACGGAAACGATCGTCGACGCGAAGGTGCGCAAGAACCTTACGTTCGAAGCCATCAACGAAGGCACGGGCCTGAGCCTCGCATACACGACAGCAGCGCTGCTCGGTCAGCATGCGCTGCCGGAGAATGCGGCGAAGCTCGTCGCCGAACGCCTCGGGCTTGACGCCGCCGCCGTGCGCCTACTGCAAACCATTCCCGTGCGCGGCAGCATTCCGGGTGGCGTGCCGACCGATCCGACCGTCTACCGCTTCTACGAAATGGTGCAGGTGTACGGCTCGACGTTGAAGGCGCTGGTTCACGAGAAATTCGGCGACGGCATCATCAGCGCGATCAACTTCAAACTCGATATCCAGAAGGTTCCGGACCCGGAAGGTGGCGAGCGTGCCGTCATCACGCTCAACGGCAAGTATCTGCCGACCAAACCGTTCTGAACCCATGATGCAAAGACGAAAATTCTTACTGAGCACCGGTGCCGCGCTTGCTTCGGGCGGCCTTGCCCTCTCGGGTTGCACGATGACGGGGCCGCGCTCCACGTCGAGCACCAACAACGCACTGTCCCCCACAAGGAGTTCCGAAATGACTTCACCCGCAGCAGTTCGTCCGCCGCTTCCGCCGTTCACGCTGGAGACGGCCATCGAGAAAGTCCGTCTCGCGGAAGACGGCTGGAATTCGCGCGACGCCGCTAAGGTCGCGCTCGCCTATTCGCTCGACACGAAATGGCGCAACCGCGCCGAGTTCGCGAACAATCGAGCGGAAGCGCAGGCGTTCCTCGAGCGCAAGTGGAAGAAGGAACACGAGTATCGTCTGATCAAGGAACTGTGGGCGTTCGGCGGCAATCGCATTGCCGTGCGCTACGCGTACGAATGGCACGACGACTCGGGCAACTGGTTCCGCTCCTACGGCAACGAGAACTGGGAGTTCGGCGAGGATGGCCTCATGCAGCGCCGCTATGCGTGCATCAACGATATGCCGATCAAGGAATCCGAGCGCAAGTATCACTGGCCCCTAGGCCGTCGGCCGGACGATCATCCGGGGCTGAGCGAGTTGGGACTTTGAAGCCCGGATCGCTACAGCCGCGGTGAGCGATTAGCGCCCAACGATTCGGTAGCGAAGAACGACGGATTGTTGGGCGTGTATTGAAGTTCACTGGTACTGCTAGTTTTGTCGGGAGGTGCGCGAATCTCGTCCGGTGATTCGGCTAGCAGAAACTATGAACCGCAACATCCTTACTGTTAGCACTACGTATTTTATATCGAAACAAGGAAAGGGAAACATCATGAACAAGAGCATCCGTCACATTTCTTACGTCCTGTCGGCACTCACGCTGGCTACTTCCACCACGACCGCGTTTGCTGCCTCTTCCGCAGAAGCGGCTTCACCGGGTTACCACTCCGCTGTACCGCTGATCCAGCGGAATGCAGCGCCGGAAGCCCCGCGCGCACTGACCCGCCGCGACGTGATCAACGAGCTGATCCAGGCCGATCAGGACGGTACGCGGCAACGCCTGAACGATACGGTTTTCCACGGCTCGTGATGCCAGACCAAGCGGCTGCGACGAAGCGAGTCGTATGCCGCCTCACAAAGGGGGAGTCGCCTCGATGAGTTTATGTCCGGCGGATCGTCAGTTGCAGCATCCAATGCGGCAAGGATCACACCGAATTCGATCGTGAACGCTTCCTCGATCGCAGCCCACATCGGCATTGCCGATACCGCCGAATCTACGGCCAGCAAACACTCGGCTGACGGTTTGACTAAGCGCCCAGCAGTGGAAGGTGTCGCGGTCGGCGCGCATGCTACCGCAGCGGCGCCAAGGCGGGTCGCCACCGAAATATGAATCGTTACCGAGGCGGGACGAGTCAGCAAAAGCGGGTTTCCGGTCGATGATATCGGCAAAACGCGCTGTTGCAGGCCAATCCGCTGACGCTGCATCAGCTTCGATGCGAGTCATTCAGCTACGTGACGCCGTCGATATCTTTGTCTGCGTCGATGAAGGTCACGTCGGCTTTCCGAACCGCTCAGTCAGTAGTTGTAAGAACGCCCTGCTTGCCGCAGTGCGATACGCACCCTTGCGCTCTAAGACGGCAGCCGTACGCGTTGGCAGAGGGGGATAGAGCGGCACGGGATGTAGGCCCTCTTGCACGCGTGCGATGTGATCAGGGAGAACCGTCGCCAGCTGGCCGCGACGCACGATCTCAACGATTGCACCGATCGTATCCACTTCGATTGCGACAAGCGGTCGAATAGCGTGACGCGCAAAATGCTCATCGATGAACCGGCGCGTCGCGAATGTGTCGTTCAGCAAGACCAACGGCTCCTTGCCAAAGTCAGGCCCCGCGAGTGCCTTGCGGCGTGCGGCACGCGGGTGGTTGCGGCCTACCACCAGGCTCAGCGTTTCCGCGCAGAGGGGTTGGCTTTCGATGTCGACCGAAGAGGCCGGATGGAATGCGACACCGATATCAAGCCTGTCGTCTGCAAGCTGCGCCTCCATCTGATCCTGTGTGAGTTCGCGGATATCGATCCTGATGCCAGGATGCAGCTGGTGGAAGCCATCGACGACCGGCCCGACCAAGGAAGCCGTAAAGGTCGGCGTTACTGCGAAACGCAGGCTGCCCCGACTCAATTCCGCCACGTCGTGTATCGCCCTCACCCCTGCGTCAAGGTCCTGTAGCGCGAGCTTGGCATAACGCATCCACGCTTCGCCCGCGTCGGTCAGGTGCACAGTTCTGCCGGAACGGTCGAACAGCGGTGTTCCCAGGGTGTCCTCGAGCTGCCGGATCTGCTGCGACAAGGTGGGCTGCGATACATGAAGCGCCTCGGCAGCGCGCGTGAAGTTCTTCTGTTCTGCTACTGCAAGGAAGTAACGGATATGACGTAGCAGCACGGGAATTCCCTCACCTATTGGCTATCCCTATCGAATCTATCGCAAACCAGGCTTGGACGCTATTGAAATTCGCGTCCATCCTTCATCCATCGAATCAAGGCACGCATCCAAGCCGATCATGAGGGAGGTCGTCGATGGGTTGCGGATACGCTGAACCGGGCCGCTAGTACGCTCGAGCTGAGGAAAATTATTTTGGTTCGTAGACTTTCCTAATGATCTTCGTTCGAGCGACCATCGTGTCCGCCTTTTCTGCTTGCCATCGACCTCCCGCTCTGTGTCGTGCGGTCGCGCGGACCTTCGACCGTTCGTTTGCTCAGCGGCGAAACGCCGGGCGATGTGTTGCCCGAGTCTTACAACAGTGTTGGTCAAAACCACAGTCGTATGCCTTCCCGTTATCGTAGGTTGGTGACCGTGTCCGGCGTTTCAGGGGGCGGCTCCGCTTGGACCGAAGACCCGAAAGTTTGAGATGGCATCAATGGAGAACGGGCCAGCTTTCAGCTGATTCCACTTCTTGCGAGTTTGCACCCACTGCGCGTGCTTAAATTGTGCAGCGTTTGCTGCATCGTGAAGCACCGGATATCCAAAGTCGTCGGCATACTCGCGAAGGGCTGCCTGTCGCTCACGCCAATTGCCGGTACCTTGGTTAGCAAACGCGATATGTTCGAGGCACAAGTGAAGGACCGTTGCTGCACAGCGTTCGCTCGATGAGCGGTCTCTATATGACACAACACGATCAGCAAAGAGAACTGCTGCGTTGCTCTTCTCGATCGCTTCTGCGACGTCAATGTTGAAACCTGGAATGAAATGCGCACTCAAGGCGATGATTTCTTGCTGTTCCGTCGGCAGTGAGGAGTACCAGACAAGGAAGTGGTCGAGCGGTGATTCAATATTTTCGTTTGACATGATTGAGTCGATCGGCACCAACTCTATCGACTCGGAAGTGGAGCGCGCCGCGCAAGCAAGGCGCGACCCGTATGGCACGAGTTTGGACGCACGAATCATAGTGTCGCTGTGTCTCATTATTTCGTTATCCTTCTGTTTTGCGACGTCTGCAAAAGCTACGCGAGACATTGAGCGGCTGTTGTGGAGACGTGCGAAAAGCCCCGTTGTGCCCTTTTTGGTCAACCCTTGGATTCGAGTGAGAGAGCGAGTGGGGTCTATGGGCGTGCATCCGCCTGTATCCCGCATCCGGTGCATTGCCACTCGCACGGCCTGCACCACGAGCCATCCCGCAGCCGAAGCCTAGTGTTTGCGGAAGCGCCTTCCCACAAAGGTTCTCCGTTCCGAATGCAAACAGGATGCCATTCAGTCCGTATGTTATCCACCCGAGGAGGCGCAGTGGATTCCAGAAGCAAGGGCTGCAAGGCTTACTGCCCACATGGAGTGGGCAGTAATCGCTAGAGGGTAGACTAGTGTCCTGTTCCGTTGTTAACTGGTCTATGTTCACGTAGCATGTTGACGTCAACGGAACGGGAGACGTCAGCAT
>NZ_CABVPN010000054.1 GCF_902499115.1 Burkholderia diffusa | reverse complement strand
TCCCGTGTGAAAGTAGGTAATCGTCAGGCTCCCTAAGCCAAGAACCCCCGCCCAAAAGGCGGGGGTTTTTGCATTTGAGCAGCGAAAAGCACGAGTGCAGGGAGGTGTCCGGATTGCCGATCGATCAGATCACGATCCGCAGGATCGGAAAGGTTCTGCCCGGCAGCACGCACGACTCTTTATTCACCGACTTTTTCGACCCCGGGCGTCAGATAGAACGGCACGGCATTGTGATCCGCCTCGATCACAAAGCTTCGGCCCCTCTCCTGGCCGCTTCCGTCCGGATCTCCTTCCGTAGCGCGCGGGCAACGCCCTGCCCCATATGCTCCGGGTGGACGAATAGCTCACCGGGCGTCGGGAGATCCGAATCCGTCGACGGCCGGATTCAGAACCCGATCACCATCGCTTCGGCTTCGGCGACGTAGTCGATCGATCTTCCTATTGCCTCCGCTGAGATCTCGAGAAACAGGCATGCGACGAAAGTCAGAAAGCAGATGAGTGCGATCGCCGCCATGCACCATGCGGACGGTCCGGCACCCGCAACCAACTGGCCGGCGGCCGCGATCGCCGTGACGACCGACCAGATGAGCCACGTGAACAGGTGCGGCCGAACGCTGCGCCGGTAGATTGCGCGCGCGTACGGAATGGCTGCCAGCAAGGACGCGGCAGATCCCACGACACCCAGCACTGAAGCGGCACCCTGATCGACAGTCACCATCAACGCCGCCTCGTTCGCATGGCCGGTCAGTATGTGGTCGGGCAGCGCAACGCGCAACTTGGGGCCGGCATGCGGCGTGGTCGATGCTGCGTCGTGTCGTTGGCGCAGCCGGAGGCGATTGAGCGACAACAAACTGCAGAGTGATCACGTGCTCGCAGCCGAATCGATTGCGTGGCCGTCGAATGCGCAGGAATCGCCTCTTGAAGCAAAAGAGAACGGTTCTGCCAGAACTTCCTTTGAAGGCCAACAGCTTGAGCAACCGCACGGCTGCTGAAATTCACAGTGGTCATGCACGTCAGCGTTACCCTTTTGCGCGCTCGCACCGAGTGTGACGCGCGCCCGCGCCGCAATTCAATGCTCCGCCTGCGCCGCATTGACATCCCGCCGAAATGCGCCCGGGCTCGTCCCGGTCCATTTCCGGAACGCGCGATGAAACGCGCTGGGCTCCGTAAAACCGAGTTCCGCCGCGATTTCCGCGACGCTGAGCGTGTGCCCGCGCAGCAGCGACTGGGCCAGCGCACCGCGCAACTCGTCCTTGATCGACGCGAAGCTCTGCCCCTCGCTGCGCAATCGTCGCCGCAGCGTCGCGGGCGTCGTACCGAGGCGCACGGCCAGTGTGTCGAAGTCCGGCCACTCGGCGGCCGGTTGCGCCTTGAGATGCGCACGCGTTTTCGCCACCCAGCCTGTGTCGTGCCGATAGCGCACGAGCAGGTTGCCGGGCGCGCCGCGCAGGAAGGGTTTCAGCGCCTGCGCGGAGCGGATCGTCGGCAGCGCGAGGTACGCGGCGTTGAACGCGAGCCGGCTGTCCGGGCGGTCAAAATGCACGGGCACGCCGAAGAACTGGTGGTAGTCGCTGCGCTGGTCGGGGCTCGGGCACGCGAAATCGATGCGTTGTAGCGGAATGCGTCGGCCGATCAGCCAGCAGGCGACGCCGAGCAGGATCAGCCAGAACGTCCGGTACGCGAACGCCGAATACGGTGCGCCCGCCTGCGTGAGGACGATCTGCGCCTGGCCGTCGGCGACCACGAGCTCGCCACGCGGTTCGTCGAGCACCACGCGCAGGAACTGCAGCGCACGCCGCAGCGCCTTCTCGAGCGTGCCCGCGTGCAGCACGGCGTGGCACAGCAGCGTGAAGCTGCCGCGTCGCATCGGGCGGGCCGCGAGCCCGAAGAATTCGTCGTCGATCGCGTTGGCGATCGCCAGCCACAGGCGACCGTACTGTTGTGGCGTGACGGGCTCGCGCACGGTGGCCGGCAGGCCGGCAACGCGCAGCACGGGCTCGGTCGGAATCCGCTGCCGGCGCAGGCTCTCGAGCGCGTCCTCGACGAAATCCGGCGAGATCATCTGCGGCCCCATTTTTTCATGTCCTCCAGACATGGCAAAAGCGATCACGATTCTAGATTCTGTTTGTCATTGATTGCAATGTGACGGCTGTCTACCATCATCGATATACCCCCGGTTCGCCGGCGGACATAACGAACAGGAGACACGCATGCGTGATGGAGCAACCGCCCGGGTGGTGCCGGCTTACGCCGACGCCGTGGCCGGCTTCCGTATCGAGACCGCCGCCGCATATCTGCACGGCGACCTGGAGCAGGGCCTGAACGCCTGCGTCGAATGCTGCGACCGGCATGCGGCGGCGGACGCGAATGCGATCGCACTCGACTGGATCGACGTCGCCGGCCGGCACTGCAGCTTCACGTTCGCGCAGATGCAGGCGCTGTCGGCGCGGGTCGCAAACCTGCTGGTCGAGCAGGGCGTGAAGCCGGGCGACGTGGTTGCCGGCCTGTTGCCGCGCACGCCCGAACTCGTCGCGACGATCCTCGGCACGTGGCGCGCGGGCGCCGTCTATCAGCCGCTCTTCACCGCGTTTGGGCCGAAGGCGATCGAGCACCGGTTGCGCATGAGCGATGCGCGGCTGGTCGTCACCAACATCGCGAATCGCGCGAAGCTCGACGAGATCGTCGATTGCCCGCAGGTCGCGACGGTGCGCGATTCGGGCGACGTGCTGCCGGCGCGCGACATCGATTTCCGCGCGGCACTCGACGCGCAGTGCGACGTATTTGAACCGGTCCCGCGCAACGGCACCGACCTGTTCATGATGATGTCGACGTCGGGCACGACGGGTTTGCCGAAGGGCGTGCCGGTGCCGTTGCGCGCGCTGCTCGCGTTCGGCGCGTACATGCGCGACGCGGTGGACCTGCGCGCCAGTGACCGCTTCTGGAACATCGCCGATCCGGGCTGGGCATACGGCCTCTATTACGCGATCACGGGCCCGCTGCTGCTCGGCCATGCAACGACGCTGTACGAGGGCGCTTTCACGGTCGACAGTACCTACGACGTGATCGAACGGCTCGGTATCACGAGCCTCGCTGGTTCGCCGACCGCGTTCCGGATGCTGATGGCGGCCGGCACCGAAGCGGCCGCGCGCCTGAAGGGGCAACTGCGGGTTGTCAGCAGCGCGGGAGAACCGCTGAATCCGGAAGTCGTGCGCTGGTTCCACGCGGCGCTCGGCGCGCCGATCTACGACCACTACGGCCAGACCGAACTCGGGATGGTCGTGAACAATCATCACGGGCTCGCGCACGTCGTCCATGCCGGCTCGGCGGGTTTCGCGATGCCCGGCTATCGCGTCGCGGTGCTCGACGAAGCCGGGCGCGAACTCGGCCCCGGCGAGCCCGGCATCCTCGCGATCGACATCGCGCGCTCGCCGCTGCTGTGGTTCGATGGTTACTGGAAGCAAGACACGCCGGCGATCGCGGGCGGCTATTACCGCACCGGCGACAACGTCGAACTCGAGCCGGACGGCACCGTGAGCTTCATCGGCCGCGCGGACGACGTGATCACATCGTCCGGTTACCGGATCGGTCCGTTCGACGTGGAAAGCGCGCTGATCGAGCATCCGGCCGTCAGCGAGGCCGCGGTGATCGGCGTGCCGGACCCGGAGCGCACCGAGATCGTCAAGGCGTTCGTCGTGCTGTCGAAAGATTTCGACGGCACACCGGCGCTGGCCGAAGAACTGAGCCAGCACGTGAAGCGGCGGCTGTCGGCACACGCCTATCCTCGCGCGATCGACTTCGTCGACGCGCTGCCGAAAACCCCGAGCGGCAAGATCCAGCGCTTCATGCTGCGCAAGCTGGAAGCCGAGAAGGCCGCTCAATCCTGAATACTGACTTTGGACCGCGAATGAACATCAAGGATCGCGTTTTTCTGATTACGGGTGCCGGTTCGGGCCTCGGCGCAGCGGTGGCGCGCATGGTGGTCGCCGAAGGCGGCAAGACCGTACTGCTGGACGTCAATGAAGACGGCGGTGCGAGCCTCGCGCACGAACTAGGTGCGTCCGCACGCTTCGTGCAGACCGACGTGACGAGCGAAGCCGACGGGCAGGCCGCCGTTGCCGCTGCGCGTGACGCGTTCGGCCGCATCGATGCGCTCGTGAACTGCGCGGGCGTCGCGCCGGGCGAGAAGGTCGTCGGCCGCGAAGGCCCGCATTCGCTCGACCGTTTCGCGCGTGCGGTGTCGATCAACCTGGTCGGTACGTTCAACATGATCCGGCTGGCTGCGGAAGCGATGTCGAAGCAGGACGCCGACGCGGAAGGCGAACGCGGCGTGATCGTCAACACCGCGTCGGTCGCGGCGTTCGACGGACAGATCGGGCAGGCCGCGTATGCGGCATCGAAGAGCGGCGTGGTGGGCATGACGCTGCCGATCGCGCGCGAACTCGCGCGGTTCGGCATTCGCGTGGTGACGATCGCGCCGGGCATCTTCGCGACGCCGATGATGGCCGGCATGCCGCAGGACGTGCAGGACGCGCTCGGCAAGAGCGTGCCGTTCCCTCCGCGGCTCGGCCGCCCGGAAGAATTTGCGGCGCTGGTGCGCCACGTCGCCGAGAATACGATGCTGAACGGCGAAGTCATCCGTCTCGATGGCGCGCTGCGCATGGCACCGCGCTGACACTGGAGGAATGCAATCATGACGACACAGGATCCGATCGTAATCGTTGGCGCGGCGCGCACGCCGATGGGTGGTTTTCAGGGCGACCTGGCCGCGGCCAGCGCGAGCGAGCTTGGCGCGGCGGCGATTCGTGCGGCGCTCGAACGCGCGAACGTGCCCGCCGAGCGCATCGATGAAATCGTGTTCGGCTGCGTGCTGCCGGCCGGCCAGGGTCAGGCACCGGCGCGGCAGGCCGCGCTGAAGGCGGGCTTGCCGCTGGCGGCGGGCGCGACCACGGTCAACAAGATGTGCGGCTCCGGGATGAAGGCCGCAATGTTCGTGCACGACCTGCTGCTGGCCGGATCGGCGGACGTGGCCGTCGCGGGCGGGATGGAGAGCATGACGAATGCGCCGTATCTGCTGCCGAAGGCGCGCGCGGGGATGCGCATGGGGCATGGCCAGGTGCTCGATCACATGTTCCTCGACGGGCTCGAGGACGCGTACGACAAGGGCCGGCTGATGGGCACGTTCGCGGAGGATTGCGCGCAGGCATATCAGTTCACGCGCGAGGAGCAGGATGCGTTCGCGATCGCATCGCTGACGCGCGCGCAGCGTGCGATTGCAGAAGGACGCTTCGTGTCGGAGATCGCGCCGGTGACCGTGAAGGCCGGCAAGACGGAAGCCGTCGTGTCGATCGACGAGCAACCGGGCAAAGCGAAGCTCGACAAGATTCCGACGCTCAAGCCGGCATTCCGCGAAGGCGGCACGGTGACGGCGGCCAATTCGTCGTCGATTTCCGACGGCGCGGCCGCGCTCGTGATGATGCGTCGCTCGGAAGCGGATCGGCTCGGCCTCGCGCCGAAGGCAGTGATCGTCGGGCATTCGACCTACGCGAACAAGCCGGGCCTGTTCGCGACGGCACCGATCGGCGCGATCCGCAAGCTGTCGGAGAAGACCGGCTGGAACCTGCGCGATGTCGACCTGTTCGAGATCAACGAAGCCTTCGCGGTGGTCGCGATGGCCGCGATGCGCGATCTCGACCTGCCGCACGACAAGGTCAACGTGCATGGCGGCGCGTGTGCGCTCGGCCATCCGATCGGCGCATCGGGCGCACGCGTGATGGTGACGCTGCTGGCCGCGCTCGAAACGTACGGCCTGAAGCGCGGCGTCGCGTCGCTGTGCATCGGCGGCGGCGAGGCGACGGCGATCGCGATCGAGCGGGTCGTGTAACGCGAACGCATTGATGTATCACGCGCGAGACGGCACCCATGCCGTCTCGCGACGCGGGCGGCGGGCATCGTGCCCGTCGCCCGTTTCGCTTTCCGGCGCGTGCGCGATCGCGTTACGCGTTCGCCTCCGGCGACACCGCACCGCACGCACGAATCACGAGCTGCACGACCTGCTCGGTCTTCTCGGCGAACGCCTTCTGCGTGAACGCACGCTTGCCGCTCAGCGCGCGGATCTGCGCATCGAAATCCGCATAGTGCTGCGTCGTCGCCCAGATAAGGTACATCAACGCGTGTGCATCGATCGGCGCGAGCAGCCCGCGCGCGATCCAGCCCTCGATCACCTTCACGCGCGTGTCGAACCAGGGCTTCACGCGTTCCGACAGGATGTCCTGCATGTGCGCGGCACCGTGGATGATCTCGTTGGCCCACACTTTCGAGCCGAGCGGGCGCCGTCGCGACAGATCCATCTTCGCGCGCACGTAGCCGCCGATCGCTTCCACCGGATCGTCGCCGGCCTCGAACGAACCTGCCGCGCGATGCCAGTCCTCGAACAGGTCGTCGAGCACGCGACGGTACAGCGCAAGCTTCGTCGGGAAGTAGTAATGCAGGTTCGCCTTCGGCAGGCCCGCACGTTCGGCGATCATCGCCGTGCTCGCGCCGTCGAGCCCGCGCTCCGCGAACACGGCTTCCGCACAGGCCAGCAGATGCGCTTCGTTGGACTCGCGGATGTGCGCCTTGCGTCGCCGCAAGGGCGTGTTCGTTTCGTCGTCGCCGGTGGCTTCGGCGGCCGCTTCGTCATGTTTCATCGTTACCCTCGCGCGGCTTGCATGCCGCGTTGCGCTTCATTCTAGCCGCTGGTTCGCATCGAACGCACGTGCCCGCCCACATCGGCGCGCGTGATGCTGCAATGCGGTGGCACGTTTCTCGCTCGTTCGATTCACGCAAGAAAGACATTGCGCTGGGCATTTTGATCGTCTAAAACCTGTCCAATCGGACAGGATTTGATGATCGACGGAATGCAGTGCCGGCAATCCGCCGATCGGTCGGACGAATCACACGAACGATGCGCATCTGCACCTTGCCGGTGCGGGCTTGCCCCGACAGCGGCAATGCGTGCACCGGCGGCAACCGGAATGACAACATGACCGACCCCACAGGAGCGATACGAATGAACGCGGTATCGGAAACAGTGAAGCGGGCAGCATTCGACACGTCGATCAAGGTCGACGGCAAGCGGTTGTGGGACAGCCTGATGGAAGTCGCGAAGATCGGCGCGACGCCGAAGGGCGGCGTGTGCCGCCTCGCGCTGACCGATCTCGACAAGGCCGGACGCGACCTGATCGTCGGCTGGGCGAAAGCCGCCGGCTGCACGGTGACGGTCGATACGATGGGCAATGTGTTCATGCGTCGCGCGGGCCGCGTGGCCGACGCGGCGCCGGTCGTTACCGGCTCGCATGCGGATTCGCAGCCGACGGGCGGCCGCTTCGACGGCATCTACGGCGTGCTCGGCGGCCTCGAGGTGATTCGCAGTCTGAACGATCACGGCATCGAGACCGAGCATCCGGTCGAGGTCGTGATCTGGACCAACGAGGAAGGTTCGCGTTTTGCGCCGGCGATGGTCGCGTCGGGCGTGTTCGCGGGTGTGTTCCCGCTCGAGTACGGGCTGTCGCGCAAGGATGTCGACGGCAAGACGATCGGCGAGGAACTCGCGCGCATCGGCTACGCGGGCGACGTACCCTGCGGCGGCCGCAAGCTGCATGCGGCGTTCGAGCTGCATATCGAGCAGGGGCCGATTCTCGAGGCGGAGTGCAAGACGATCGGCGTCGTGACGGACGCGCAGGGGCAGCGCTGGTACGAGATCACGTTCACCGGCCAGGAAGCGCACGCGGGGCCGACGCCGATGCCGCGACGCCGCGATGCGCTGCTCGGCGCATCGCGCGTGGTCGATCTCGTGAACCGGATCGGCCTCGATCACGCGCC
This sequence comes from Burkholderia diffusa, assembly GCF_902499115.1. Lineage (GTDB taxonomy): Bacteria > Pseudomonadota > Gammaproteobacteria > Burkholderiales > Burkholderiaceae > Burkholderia > Burkholderia diffusa. The sequence continues at coordinate 6,555 of NZ_CABVPN010000054.1, read as the reverse complement.
GTTCGGCTGCGCGACGGTCGGCATGATGCAGGTTCACCCGAACTCGCGCAACGTGATTCCCGGCCGTGTGTTCTTCACCGTCGACTTCCGACATCCGGACGACGCGGTGCTCGCGAAGATGGATGCTGCATTGCGCGAAGGTGTGGCGCGCATCGCGGGCGAGATCGGACTCGAAACCGCGTTCGAGCAGATTTTCTACTACAAGCCCGTCGCGTTCGATCCGGCCTGCGTGGCGGCCGTGCGCGGCGCGGCCGATCGCTTCGGCTACTCACATCGCGACATCGTGTCGGGTGCGGGGCATGACGCGTGCTATCTGGCGCAGGTTGCGCCGACGTCGATGGTGTTCGTACCCTGCGTCGACGGCATCAGTCACAACGAGATCGAGGACGCGACGCCCGCATGGATCGAGGCCGGCGCGAACGTGCTGCTGCACGCGATGCTGTCGCGCGCATGCGAGCCGGCTTCATGACGGACCGGATCTAGCGCAGCCGGCAGGCCGCTCATCGCCTGACCGTGGCATTCCCAAGCATGACCGCCCCGACTGTGCATTCGCAGCCGGCGGGGACGGCTTTGTCTCCACCCAGTCGAAGGAACGCGTATGACCACCAAGCCAACCGGCGATATCGCCGCGCATCGCCTGTCGTCCACGCAACTCTCGTGCGAATTCGCAGATATCGCGCCGCTGCTCGATCCGACTGCCGCCGCGGCCGCCGCCAGCCGCTGCCACTATTGCTACGACGCGCCGTGCGTGCAGGCCTGCCCGACGCAGATCGACATCCCGAGCTTCATTCGCAAGATCGGTAACGGCAACCTGAAGGGTGCCGCGAGCGACATCCTGTCCGCGAATCCGCTCGGCGGGATGTGCGCACGCGTTTGCCCGACCGAGATCCTGTGCGAAGGCGCGTGCGTGCGCAATCACCAGGATGCGCAGCCGGTCGCGATCGGCGCGCTGCAGCGGCACGCGACCGACTGGGCGATGGCGAGCGGCGCGGTGCGCTTTACGCGTGCGCCCGATACGGGGCGGCATGTCTCGGTGGTCGGCGCGGGGCCGGCCGGGCTCGCTTGCGCGCACCGGCTCGCGCTCGCCGGGCATCGCGTCACGCTGTTCGACGCGCGGCCGAAGGCGGGCGGCTTGAACGAATACGGGATCGCCGCGTACAAGACGGTCGACGATTTCGCGCAACGCGAAGTCGAGTGGTTGCTGTCGGTCGGTGGCATCGCGCTGCAGACGGGCGTTGCGCTCGGCCGCGACGTCACGCTCGACGCCCTGCGTGAGCAGCATGACGCGGTGTTTCTCGCGATGGGCCTGGGCGGCGTGCGCACGCTCGCGATCGACGGTGAGGAATTGAGCGGCGTGATGGACGCGGTCGACTTCATCGAGCAGGTGCGGCAGGCCGACGCGCTGGAGAACGTGCCGGTCGGGCGGCGCGTGGTCGTGATCGGTGGCGGCAATACGGCGATCGATGCGTCCGTGCAGAGCCGCAAGCTCGGCTCGGAGCGCGTGACGATGGTGTACCGGCGCGGCGTGGACGCGATGAGCGCGACCTGGGCCGAACGCGAGTTCGCGCAAAAGAGCGGCGTCACGCTCGTCACGCACGCGAAGCCGGTGCGTATCACGGGCGCGGACGGGCATGTGACGGGTGTCGAATTCGAGGCCGCGTCGGGCGAGCGTTTCACCGTCGACGCGGACATGGTGCTGAAGGCGATCGGCCAGACGCTGGTGCCGGACGGTGTCGCGGCCGCGCTGCTGACGGCGGACGGCACGCGCATCGCGGTCGACGCGGACGGACGCACGGCGTTGCCCGACGTGTGGGCCGGCGGCGATTGCGCGGCGACGGACGGCATCGACCTCACGGTGCAGGCCGTGCAGGACGGCAAGCGCGCGGCGGCGGCGATCGACGCGGCGCTCGCGCGGCGCGCCGCCAAGGCCGCGTGAGCGCGGCATACGCAACGGCATCCCGCGCATCGCGTGCATTGCGCGCGCCACGCGAATCACGATAGACGCCCCATTTTTACGGAGCCGAACATGGCCGACCTTCGCTGCACCATCGCAGGCATCACTTCGCCGAATCCATTCTGGCTGGCCTCCGCGCCGCCGACCGACAAGGCGTACAACGTCAATCGCGCGTTCGAGGCCGGCTGGGGCGGCGTCGTCTGGAAGACGCTCGGGCTCGATCCGCACGTCGTCAACGTCAGCTCGCGCTACGGTGCGGTGCAGTGGAACGGCCAGCGGATCGCCGGGCTGAACAACATCGAGCTGATCACCGACCGGCCGCTCGACGTGAACCTGAAAGAGATCGCGCAGGTGAAGCGCGACTGGCCCGATCGCGCGCTGATCGTATCGCTGATGGTGCCGTGCAACGAGCGCGACTGGAAATGGATCCTGCCGCTCGTCGAGGATACGGGCGCCGATGCGGTCGAGCTGAACTTCGGCTGCCCGCACGGGATGAGCGAGCGCGGGATGGGCGCGGCGGTCGGGCAGGTGCCGGAATACGTCGAGATGGTCACGCGCTGGGTCAAGGAAGGCACGAAGTTGCCCTGCCTCGTGAAGCTCACGCCGAACATCAGCGACATCCGGATGGGCTCGCGTGCCGCCTACAAGGGCGGCGCGGACGGCGTGTCGCTGATCAACACGATCAACTCGATCGTCGCGGTGGACCTCGACCAGATGGCGCCGATGCCCACCGTCGACGGCAAGGGCACGCACGGCGGCTACTGCGGCCCGGCGGTCAAGCCGATCGCGCTGAACATGGTCGCGGAGATCGCGCGCGACCCGGAAACGCCGAACCTGCCGATCTCCGGCATCGGCGGGATTTCGTCGTGGCGCGACGCGGCCGAGTTCATGGTGCTGGGCGCCGGCAGCGTGCAGGTGTGCACCGCCGCGATGCATTACGGATTCCGGATCGTGTCGGACCTCGCCGACGGGCTGTCGAACTGGATGGACGAAAAGGGCTACGCGACCCTCGACGACGTGCGCGGCCGCGCGGTGCCGAACGTGACCGACTGGAAATATCTGAACCTGAAGTACGACATCAAGGCGCGTATCGACCAGGACCGCTGCATCCAGTGCGGGCTGTGCCATATCGCGTGCGAGGACACGTCGCACCAGGCGATCACGGCCGAGAAGGACGGCGTGCGGCACTTCGAGGTGGTGGACGCGGAGTGCGTCGGGTGCAATCTTTGCATGCATGTGTGTCCGGTCGAGCAATGCATCACGATGGAGCGGGTCGACGCGGGCGACTACGCGAACTGGACCACGCATCCGAACAACCCGGCGCGTGCCGACGCGGGTGCGAGCCCGGCGGAACCCGCGAAGCATGCGAAGGCGGCCTGACCGGCGGCCGGCGGCGCGGCATCTCCCGCACCGCTGCTTGTGTCCTGTTCTGCCGGCATCGCACGATGCCGGCGCTGACGTTTACGTGGAGCGCGTCCGATGAAACCAGCAGCGATTCCCGCCGATCCCGACAGCGCCGCGGCGCCGGCCGGCAGCCTGTACAACGACGACCTCGCGCCGACGACGGCGTCACAGCGCACGTGGCGCTGGTATCACTTCGCGGCGCTGTGGGTCGGGATGGTGATGAACATCGCGTCGTACATGCTTGCGGCCGGACTGATCCAGGAAGGCATGTCGCCGTGGCAGGCCGTGCTGACCGTTTTGTTCGGCAACCTGATCGTGCTCGTGCCGATGCTGCTGATCGGCCATGCGGGCGCGAAGCACGGGATTCCGTATGCGGTGCTCGTGCGCGCGTCGTTCGGCACGCAGGGCGCGAAGCTGCCCGCGCTGCTGCGCGCGATCGTCGCGTGCGGCTGGTACGGCATCCAGACCTGGCTTGGCGGCAGCGCGATCTATACGCTGCTGAACATCCTGACCGGCAACGCATTGCACGGCGCCGCGCTGCTGCTCATCGGCATCTCGTTCGGGCAACTTGCGTGCTTCCTCGTGTTCTGGGCGCTGCAGCTGTACTTCATCTGGCACGGCACCGATTCGATCCGCTGGCTCGAGAGCTGGTCCGCGCCGATCAAGGTCGTGATGTGCATCGCGCTCGTGTGGTGGGCGACGTCGCAGGCGGGCGGCTTCGGCACGATGTTGTCTGCGCCGTCGCAGTTCGTCGCGGGCGGCAAGAAGGCGGGACTCTTCTGGGCGACGTTCTGGCCGGGCCTGACCGCGATGGTCGGCTTCTGGGCGACGCTCGCGCTGAATATTCCCGACTTCACGCGCTTCGCGCATTCGCAGCGCGACCAGGTGATCGGGCAGTCGATCGGGCTGCCGCTGCCGATGGCGCTGCTGTCGGTGGTGTCGGTCGTGGTGACGTCGGCCACCGTCGTGATCTATGGCAACGCGATCTGGGATCCGATCGACCTGACGAGCCGGATGACGGGCATCGGGGTCGGCATCGCGCTCGTGATCCTCACGCTCGATACGATGTGCTGCAACCTCGCGGCGAACCTGGTCGGTCCTGCTTACGATTTCTCGAGCCTGTGGCCGAAGGCGATCTCGTACCGCACGGGCGGGCTGATCACCGCGACGCTCGCGATCGTGATGATGCCGTGGAAGATCCTCGCGACGACGGACGGTTACATCTTCACCTGGCTCGTCGGTTATTCGGCGCTGCTCGGGCCGGTCGCGGGCATCCTGATGGTCGACTACTTCCTGATTCGCGGCACGCGGCTCGATACGCGTGCGCTGTTCGACGAGCGCGGCGACTTCAGCTACGCGCGCGGCTGGAACCCGGCCGCGCTGGCGGCGCTCGCGATCGGCGTGCTGCCGAACCTGCCCGGCTTCCTGCACACCGCGTTCCCGGCGTCGTTCCCGAACGTGCCGGCGTTTTTCAACACGCTCTACACGTATGCGTGGTTCGTCGGCCTCGTGCTGGCGTCCGGCGTGTACGGTACCTGGATGAAGTGGCGCGCCGGACAGCGCGCGCAGATCGCGAGCGCGTGATGCGCGAACGCATGCGGCACCCGACAGTCAACGAGGAGGCAACCAAATGGCAATCCTGATTCGCGGCGGCACCGTGGTCGATGCGGACCGCACCTATCGCGCGGACGTACTGTGTGCCGACCCGCAGGACGGCGGCACGATCTTGCAGATCGCTCAGACGATCGACGCGCCGGCCGGCGCGACGGTGGTCGACGCGCACGACCAGTACGTGATGCCGGGCGGCATCGATCCGCATACGCACATGGAACTGCCGTTCATGGGCACGACGGCGAGCGACGACTTTTATTCGGGCACGGCCGCCGGGTTGTCGGGCGGCACGACCAGCATCATCGACTTCGTGATCCCGAGCCCGAAGCAGCCGCTGATGGACGCGTTCCACGAGTGGCGCGGCTGGGCCGAGAAGGCCGCGGCCGACTACGGCTTCCACGTGGCCGTCACGTGGTGGGACGAATCGGTGCACCGCGACATGGGCACGCTCGTGCGCGAGCACGGCGTGTCGAGCTTCAAGCACTTCATGGCGTACAAGAATGCGATCATGGCCGATGACGAGGTCCTCGTGAACAGTTTCTCGCGTTCGCTCGAACTCGGCGCGCTGCCGACGGTGCACGCGGAGAACGGCGAACTCGTGTTCCGGCTGCAGCAGGCGCTGCTCGCGCGCGGGATGACGGGGCCGGAGGCGCATCCGCTGTCGCGACCGCCGGAGGTGGAGGGCGAGGCAGCGAACCGCGCGATCCGCATCGCGCAGGTGCTCGGCGTGCCCGTGTATATCGTGCACGTGTCGGCGAAGGACGCGGTTGACGCGATCACGCGCGCGCGCAGCGAAGGGCTGCGCGTGTTCGGCGAGGTGCTGCCGGGACACCTGGTGATCGACGAGTCGGTGTACCGCGACCCGGACTGGACGCGTGCGGCCGCGCACGTGATGAGCCCGCCGTTCCGCTCGGCGGAGCATCGCGAAGCGCTGTGGCGTGGGCTGCAGGCGGGGCAGCTGCATACGACGGCGACCGATCACTGCGTGTTCTGCGCGTCGCAGAAGGCGATGGGCCGCGAGGACTTCACGAAGATCCCGAACGGCTGCGGCGGCGTCGAGGATCGCATGTCGGTGCTGTGGCATCACGGCGTGAATCATGGCCGCATCACGCCGAATGAATTCGTGCGGATCACGTCGACGAACGCCGCGCAGATCTTCAACCTGTATCCGCGCAAGGGGGCGGTGCAGGTCGGCGCCGATGCCGATCTGGTCGTGTGGGACCCATCCGCGACGAAGACGATCTCGGTGAAGACCCATCACCAGCAGGTCGATTTCAACGTGTTCGAAGGGATGACGGTGCAGGGCGTCGCGACCCACACCCTCACGCGCGGTGCGCTCGCATGGGCCGACGGCGAGCTGCGTGCGGTGCGCGGCGCGGGCCGCTATCTGAAGCGGCCACCCGCGGCCGGCTACTACGAGGCCGCGCGCATCGCGAACCGACTGCGCGAGCCACATCCGGTCGAACGCGCGGGCTGAGCGGCGTTGCGTCCGTTGCGTGGGGCGTGTCTGTTCGAACGGCACGCCCCGCGCACGTTTACGCGGCCGGTCACGTGCATCGCCGGCCCTACATCCTCTCGGCCCCCCC
>NZ_CABVPN010000053.1 GCF_902499115.1 Burkholderia diffusa | reverse complement strand
TCCTTGCGTTTGCGTGGCATAAAAGTGGCTCCTTGGCCGTCAGTTTATGCCTCACACACAAAAGACTGGATAGGCTCTCCTCAACTGAAATGCCGTGATTTAATCCGAAAACCATAGGCTACGAGGCCCATCTCTGATGATCACCGACTTTCGATTCACATCGAATTTTCTCAACAGTCACGTCTTCATCATCGATGGGCTGACATTTGGCGAATTGCAAACGGGCCGCCAACTCTACGAGGATCTGCTTGACCTCGGATACAACGAGGCCACCTCCGCGGCCGTCGAGTATCGGAGAGTTGCAAGTAGCGGAGAGTTGCTACAGGCTCTTGGGGAGATAGCGGAATACGCCCGGCTTGGTTGCAAGCCCATCATCCATTTCGAATGCCATGGTGATGCCGATGAAGGTCTGCAGATCGGCGACTCGCGAGACACGGTCAGTTGGGAGGCGATCGAACCGCTACTCAGGCGGATCAACCTAGCAAGCAAATGCAATCTGGGCGTTGTGATGGCTGCATGCTACGGTTTGTACGCGATTACGCCGCTCAAGATTCACCGGCCTACGCCCTTTTACTTCTTGATTGGCCCGCAAGACCAAGTGACAGCGGGGACCTTGCGGCAGGAGATGTCCGCCTTCTACCAAACCTTATTTCGAACTGGGAATCTGGATGCCGCGCTCGCCTGTGTTCCATCCTGCCACCCGTATCACGCCGAGCGTTTCCTAGCAGTGAGTTTTGGGAAATATCTCAAGCGTGGCTGTATCGGTGACGCGCGGCTCAAGCGCGTAGAGACTGTTCTCACCCAACTCATTTGGGGGGGAGGAATACAAAATCGCTCGCAGATGAGAGCTGCCCGTAAGGTGCTTAAGCAGCGAACAAAGGCAGATGCGAACGGGCCGGCATTCACGCGCTACGCGAAAACGTTCTTGGCAGGGCGTAGTTGCTCGTTCACTTTTGAGCAACTACTACTATGGGTGAAGGCGGGAGGGTAACGGTTCTTCGATGCTTCTATAGGAAAACGAGATGGGACCTCTGACATGACGAAAGACGAAGACGAGCGCACGACAGCAGTCGGGTTGGCGCGGTACGCTTATGAATACATCGCCGCGGCGCGGCTCGTCGATAGCGATCATGCGGAGAAGCACGCAGGGGAGCAAATTTCGCCAGTGACAGCCTACTTCCTCGTGTACCACGGCATCGAACTCACGCTGAAGGCTTACCTTCGACACACAGGAGTGACGGTCCGTGTGTTGAGATCTGCAAAGTACGGGCATGACTTGCATGCCTGCTATCGCAAAGCGAAGGAAGAGGGCCTGCTCGATATCTTCAACGAGACACCGGACGATAGAAGCGCAATGCAAATGCTTGTTGGCTTGAATGTCGGACATGGCCTCCGATATATCCAAACCGGGATGAAGCAATTTCCCGTTTGGTCAATTGTCGAGCCATTGGCGGTCAGGCTTCACCAGGCGGTGGCGCATCTGGTTGGATACCGTTCCTTCCTGGTGGCGTAGGAGAATGCCAAAGCGAGTGACGAGCTGCACAGTGATGATGTGCTCGCGACACAGCTTGAATCGCTCGCGCGAGCGCTCAACGATCAGCCGAAAGAATAGGAAAACGCCGGCTCAGCCGGCACGGGAAAATCGAGAGCACGAGCGACATGAATCCATTCACTGCCCCTCGCATAGTGACAGCAGGTAACGGGTCGGTCACCGAGGCGGGAACCAGCGACTCCATGAAATTGCTGCACTTGACTGTGCAGCTGATCGAATCTCAGGCGGACAAGATGATCCCGGTCGGGCTGTTGTGGATGAACGATGCGCAGGTGTTGGCGCGCAAGTTCTACTACCACCTCGCGTCGCTACACGTACTGGTGCAGCCAGTCGAGGTCGTGATGCCGCAGGGTTCGGCCGTACACATTGACCACGGTTCGGTGCTGATTCTGGCGCGGGCCGCCTTGGAGACCTATCTTACGTTTGCTCACGTGTTTGGCTGTAGCGATGCCGACCTCCGAGAATTTCGCCATATGACGTGGCATTGCGCGGGCCTACTGGACCGACAGGAGTGGCGGGCGAGTGCGCGGAAAGCAGAGAATAAGCAGAAGTTAGTGGATGAAAGGGCGGTCGTCGACAGGCTGCGCGCCGCTATGCAGGCTCATGGCGGGTGGGCACAGCAACCCGAGAAGGAGCGCAAAGCCTTGCTGAAGGGGGACTGGCGCGCGGGGCGCGGATGGACTGCGATCGGTGTCGAGGCGGGTTTTCATCCCGTTCACATCCGCGAACTCTATAGCTATCTGTGTGGCTACTCGCATGCGAGCTGGCTGAGCATCCTGCAGGTCCGGGACGCGTTCGAGCTCGCCCAGCAAGCCACCATGGCCGCGACGTCCGTGAGTACTGCATGCGTGCTGATGAGTTTCTTCGTGCATCACTACGTCGCACTCTTCCCCGAGGCTGAGCAAGTCCTCACTGCGCAGCCAGCAGCGGCCGCGCTGGTAAAGAAGTGGCATCTGGATGCCGCACGTATGGCTGACCATTATGAGAGCGATTAAGAGAGAAAAACAACATGGACCTTATTGGGTGGGGAATTGGTATCGCAGGCATTCTCGTAGGGGTCTACGGTGTTGTCGATGCACGCCGAGAACGAAGCAAGCGTGACAAAGCGGTAGTCGTTGTGAACCGTCTCGTGGGGCGGTTGAATGGCTTGCTGATCGGGCTGAAACCGTCGTTGGCCAGTGATGCCCGGGCTACTGCGGCCGCCGACGATGGGCTGGAGGCGATCAAACTGGCTCGCGACGACCTCGATCGGATTTAGTCACACACCAAGGAAAACTGGAAGCGATGAAGAAGGAAGAGAATACGGCCGATCATGGCCTGACCGAGTCATCTTTGGCCGAAACCGTCTCCGGGGAGCCGAAGAAGAGGTCTTATCGCCACACGCAGCATCTGCGCGACGTATGCACCCTCGCGGAGTTCCTGCATGAAGTCACAAATCGAGTTGATGACCCGCTCTGGCCAGAGGATCCGCAGGTACTGTTTCGCGGGCATCGCACCGCGGAGCATACGTTGATACCGGGCATCGCACGGCCACAGGTTTTTGACCTTACGCCAGGCATCGAGCAATCGATGCTCAGTGACTTCAAACGACGTGCACTGCCGTATCTGAATTTTCCCCACGCAGAGCTGAGCGATCTGGAGTGGCTGGCGATTGCGCAACACCATGGCATGGCGACACGTCTGCTTGACTGGTCTGGCAGCGCCTTGGCTGCGCTATGGTTCGCGGTACAAGCGCCCGCCGAGCCGGGTGGCCACGGCGCGGTCTGGATGTTGACCTATGACCCACCGGTCACAGTACTGTCCCCTAATAGCGCGCAACCGTTCCGTGTTAGCCGCACGGGGGTGGTCTACCCGAGCCATGTTTCGCCGAGAATCACTGCGCAGGAAGGCTACTTCACCCTGCATAGAAGCTATCCAGGCGACAACGACACGCTGAGATTTCAGCCGCTGGAGTGTGAGGACGACTACTGGCAGCGTTTGCAGTACGTGACGATTCCGGCCGAAGCCTTCGCCCGCATGCGCTTGGATCTTGCTAAAGCGGGTGTGACGCCTGCCACGCTCTTCCCAGATCTCGATGGCCTGGCCAGGCACATGAACTGCAAATACCTGTTCCAGCAGGACGAACGCGATCATCATCTGCTTCCAGCCAGCTTCAACGCCGCCGCCATCGGAAACCAAGACCAATGAGAACCGCCGCATACATCGTTGCGCTTATTTCAGTGCTTGCATATGGTTGCAACCAGCATCAAGCGTCCGACGACGCAAAAGAGTCGCAGTTGGCGGCCGCTCGTGCCGCGAACGAAGAGATTCAGATGGCGATCGCCGCGAGCAAATGTGGCGACTCTGGAGAGCCGCAAGGACTGTGTACGCACCTGAAGCGAGCGCAAGCAGACGTCGACAACACGATATATCGCATAAACGGCGGTCAGGAATAAACGCAGCGGAAAACGTCGGCGAGGGTCGGCGACAGGAAAAAAGCAGATGTCACAGACATACGGAAGCCAAGTCTTCGGTCCGGTGTATGACGTTGTCGTGCCGGTGATAATGGCTGCCGCGTTCATCTACTTTGGCGTCCGAGCACGAGGCATGACGGCGGATGAACGCGCGAAGTTGCCGCGAATCATTGGGAACTGGAAGGCTTGTCTCTTTTTCGCGGTACTGTCGATGTTGATGGCGATCGCCAGATGCATTCGGGGATGAGATTGCACGCGATGAAAAGGCAGGCGCTTATCGGGTTTTTATTTCACGACGCGGCTCTGCCGCTTGTGCTACTCGCTGCCTGGTACGGTGTCGCAACGTATCGCGGCGGCCGCATTCGTACGAAAGCCGGGCAGGTTCTTTCGCGGGAAGAAACGCCAACGAGATTCTGGTCGGAAGTTGTGGGGGCCTAGCTGTCGCGATCGTCCTCGCGCTGACAGGTTCGCTGTATCTAATCGGAAGGCCATAGGAAAACGAGCTCATGGGATACGACGTTCACATCACGCGTAAAGCGAATTGGTTCGACGACGAACCGCAGATCGACATTGACGAGTGGCGGGATCTTGTAGCATCGGACGAAGAAATGCGCCTCGACGGATACGCCGAAGCCAAGGTCGGCAGCGGAGCAGTCCTTCGCGTGGAAAGCGAAGGGCTGGCCGTATGGGTGGCGTATTCGGGCCATGCAGCCAACGGGAACATGGCGTGGTTTGATTTCGGCAGAGGTGACGTTGTCGTCAAGAATCCCGATGCCGAAATACTCGCCAAAATGTGGGAGATCGCCCAGAAGCTCGGTGCGCGGGTGCAGGGCGACGACTGCGAATTGTATGGTGCGGATGGAAACGTCGTTGCGTAGCAACCCAGCGATGACGAAGCGCTGCCCGCATTACGGCCGTCCGGTGCCGTGCAGCACTAGCAAATGGTATTGGTGCAGTTACTGCTAGAACGGAACGATACGTTAGGAAAATTGAATGGGACTTGACTGGAACCCGCTCGGAAAATCCAAGCCTGGGGCGGAAGTAGAGTATTACAGTCGTCTTGGCCAACTCGGAACGGCCAAGGACTGGATGCAGCCCGTGCCGTTTGCCTTCTCACCGGTCGACAAGACCGAAGGGGAAGATGTTCGACGTCGCTTTTTCGAGCTCCAGATCTCTCCCTATGAGACCTTGAATCCGCCGCGCTGTGGCTACGACCACGAGGCCGATAACTGGATACGCTCGAAGTACGAAGATGCACCAAACAAGCCTCCGACGGTCGAGGAATGGGTCCGGTCGTTCAATGGCTACTGGGTGATGGCGCTGCTGCCTGATAGCGACGGCCTGCCTTTCTATAGCAACGCTCCGCTCGGCGGCCAATGGGAGCGATGGAGTTTCCGTGCACAGTTCTTTCGTGATTGTGAGGATGTGCTGGGCGAGCAATTGCTCCACGAAGCTTGGCTCAACCATCTCCCGGACCAACTCGCAGATTATGGCCGTCGGCTGATGAACTGCGCCGGTGCCTTTGCGGCAACTCATGGCGTGAGACATGTCCTAAACATGCGCGCTTATCCTGCAGACAATCAGGATTACAGCACCGTCGAGGGCAGCCCGGCATGCAAGGCGCATATCATTGCGTCCGCAGCCCGATGGGCGGTGTTCTGGTCGTCGCGCGGGCACGGCATGATTGCCGACTATTAGACAACTGGCTGTGGTGATTGACCGCCGAAAACTGGGAGCATAGGCATGCCGTTGTGGGCGGTGACGCGAAAGTCTCTCGATGGTCGTGGAGGAGAGCCCGGAACGACGTGGGCGGTAGGAGTTGAACCGCTGAACGATGGAAGCTTTTTTCTGATGCGATACGAATCCATCGAACATGCCCTTCCGACTTCGGAGCACTGGTATGCCACACTCGGCGAAGTGTTCGATGAGGGCGAGCGGGTGTACGGGGTAGAGCGGACAGATTGGCAGCAGCGCGAGTGCTTGCCGGGTCACCCTTGCCGGACATGTGGGCGCTCGCTTGACCAACCTGCAGATCCGCTGAGCGTGAACTGCGGTGGCGACTGCCTAGCCTGCATGGCCGAATGCGGCGACCCTGACTGCGTTGAAGCTGTCGAAGCGCTAAAGCGTGCTGGCAAGCTTTGAAATCGAAAACTTCGGTGATCTATCTCGATGAAGCGCGCCGTTGGCGTGAACAATGCAACTACGTCGGCAAGGGAGGCGTGGTGGTGCTGTTTCAAGGGGAGGTGCAGGGTTGGGTGAATGAGTTGCGCAACCACGAACACTGGCAACCTGGCTGCGTTGCGGTGGACGAGCAAGGCCACAGCTCGACCATCGCCGGCAACGAACGCGATGGGGCGCTCATGTGGCTGCCCAACGATCCCATCTAGGAGAACGGGGAAAGCAGGATGGAGATGCTCAAGGCACATTGTCCGCGATGTGACGGTGAACGTAATTGCAGCGTTCACGGCATGCTCGACGAGCCGGCAAGCTTACCGAGGTCCAAACGCGACATTTCTAAGAGACGGTTTCAAAAAGGCTGTTTGGGGCTGTTAACTTGTGCGGCGAGCTGTTAACCTCAGGCATCGGAACAACCGAGGCCGAGGAGATGGGCAAGCCGATCATCGACGATGAATTGTGGACACTGATCGAGCCGTTACTGCCGCCAGCCAAGCCGCGGCGCGAGAAGAATCCGGGCCGCCTGCCTGTTTCGAATCGCGCCGCGCTGACCGGTATCTTGTTCGCTCTCAAGACCGGACTTCGCTGGCGCGACCTGCCCGCCGAGATGGGATGCGGCTCGGGCGTGACGTGTTGGCGACGGCTACGCGATTGGCAGGCTGCAGGCGTGTGGGACCGCTTGCACGAACTGCTGCTGGCGAAGCTGCGAGCAGCAGACCAGATCGACTTCTCGCGAGCCGCTGTCGATTCATCATCGATTCGCGCCGTTGGGGCGGGCCAAAAACTGGGCCAAACCCTACCGATCGTGCGCGACCCGGTTCCATGCACCACATCGTCACCGACGCTAACGGCACCCCGCTTGCCGCGATCCTGACCGGCGCGAACGTCCACGACGTCACGCAACTGCTGCCGCTGATCGACGCGATTCCGCCGATTCGCGGATTGCGCGGCCACCCGCTGCAGAGACCGCGCGTTGTCTACGCCGATCGCGGTTACGACTCCGAGCGACATCGACGAGCATTGCGCAATCGCGGTATCGAGCCGGTGATCGCCAAGCGCCGTACCGAACATGGCAGCGGCCTGGGCAAATATCGCTGGGTCGTCGAACGCACACATGCCTGGTTGCATCACTTCCGTCGCCTCCGGATTCGTTTCGAGCGTCGCGCCGACATTCACGGGGCGTTCCTCAAACTCGGTTGCTGCCTGATTTGCTGGAATACCCTCCGGCGCGCCGAACAGCCTTTATGAAACCGTCTCTAAATGGCTAGAACACGACATTTCTAAAAAGCTACTACAATCAATGTCAAAGCCATTCTCAAATGTCCGCCTCTCGGCTAAGTTGAAATGTCCGGGTTTACGGGCTTGATGCTTGTTTGTCTTGGGTTATAGATCACGCAGTGTCGAAGAGCTGATCCTGAACGGGCAGGGTGCTTACGCTTGCGTCACTGCCCCTCGCAGACCGACGGCCAGGTTTGCGCGCGGGCTGTTGGACCTGTCTGCGTTCGGCGAGATCCACGATCACTTTCTCGACATCGGTCTGCGTGAACTCACGCTGCTTCTTTTGGTTCGGCTGAGTGGTGTTGCGATTCGTCTTAGTCGAATCGCCTCGATGCGTTCGAGACGGTGCCTTACCGATTCGGCTGTTATCGCGTTGCGCCTGAAGCGCTTGCGCGATCTGTAGTACGTGACTCAGACGCTTGTGTTCGACGATGGCACCTTGATCGATTTCGGCCAGCCGGTCGTACTGCCTGCAGGGCAACACACGACCCTCCGTTCGGAGTTCGATGCGCCCATCCGGGTACTCCCAAACCTCGATCGTTCGATCAATCAGTTGCCGATTCTCCGGCGTATCGTCCAGCAAATACATCACGCGGTCGTACTGCACCGTGAGCGACTTCGTCACTTTCCGCGGCTCGCGCCACGTCAGCACCAAGTCAAGACTCTCATCGGCCCGCAGCGGCCGGTGCGCATTGAAATCGCTCTTCGGCGGCTTCGCAAAACGTGTGTTGTAAGCGGCGATGAAGGAGGGCGCGTAAGCGTTGGCATCGGCACTGTGTTGATCCCGCGCAGTCGTAGCTCCTTGACCAAGCGATCCTGCAACGTCAGATGTGCTCGCTCGACTCGCCCCTTGGCCGGACTGCTGTTCGCGCAGAACGTGTCGATGTTCAGCTCGTACATCGCGCGGCCGAAGTGCGTTACCCGATTACCAGTCTTGCCTGGCGTTACGTTGCGGAACACGCTGTACTTGTCGCTATAGAACGCCCCCGGCTTGCCGTGGCACTCGATATACATTCGCGTCGCCTCGAAGTAGCTGAACGTCGATTCGGTCTGCGTGAAGTGCAGCATCATCAGCCGACTCGTCGCATCGTCGACGTACACCAGCAACGTGCAGGCCGGCGCCCGATCCTCGAACCATCGATGGTCACTGCCGTCGATCTGGATCAGTTCACCCAGGCATGCCCGACGCGCTCGCGGCTGGTAGACCTTGGGCGGGCGTTGCCGGCGCGGCACCCAGAGGCCAGCGTCGGTCATCAGCTTGCGGACCGTTTCCTTGGCCAGCCGAATGTTGTGGCATTCGTACAGCTTCTCGCAGGCCAGCGTCGGACCGAAGTCCGCGTAGCGATCCCGGATGATTGACAGCACCCGATCAGCCGTCATGCTATCCAATCGGTTGTTGCTGGGCTTCGCGCGCCGTTGCGACACGAGACCTTGCGGCCCGTGATCACGCAATCGGCCGACCAGTCGCCGGATCTGCCGCGTCGTCAGCCCGAGTCGCTCGGCCGCGCGCCACGGCTGAAGCTTGCCGTCCGCGACGTCCTGAATGACCTTGAACCTGTCCAGCTCGCGCATCGTCATCGTGATCCGTTCCGTCGCTGCCATCGAAGCCTCCAGCGCTGGATTCCCAGCGGCCGATCAGCTTACGATGGGTCGAAAAACGGACATTTGAACTTAGCCAGAAGCGGACATTACAACTTAGCCGCCACAACTGAAATTATCGATAATGTTAATTATGTCAAGTCTTTGGGTACCCGGCGACTCCGCTTTGGAAGTGGAGTTGGTCGTATCGCGCCACGGCCCCGTGAACAGCTCTCTTCGAAAAAAAACGGTTGGCGGGGCCGCCGGGGGTTCAGATTATGATGATACATTGAACCGATAAAATCATGAATACATCGTCATGACCTCCCTAATTGCATGGCTTGCGGCCGATATGAAAAAGGAAGGCCCACAGATTTCGGGCATTACAATGGCGTCCGACAGTCGCATCTCGTTTCCAGACCGCCCGCCCGAAGACGACTGCACCAAGTTGTACGCCTCGGCGCATCGGCCCGAAATCCTTGGATACGTTGGTGAGGTTGACCTTGCACAGCCCGTTGCATCGAGCTTCATTACAGAGTCGCTTATTCCGGGGAGCGAATTCGATCCCCATGCTCGCTTGGTTAGGCTCACGACGTTACTCGAAGCTCGCCGCGCGGAGCTGAATTGGACTTGTCTCGACACCACGCTTCTCTATGCAGCTAGGACTGGCGTCGGGATGAAGAAGAGCACGTTCCATCTCTTTTCGCTATCGTGGACCGAGTCGGACGGAAAAGTGCAAGCCACATATTTCCCGGTTGAACATACGAAGCCGAGCATGGTCGTCGAACTCAGTGGAACGGGACGTGCATCCGTTAAATATTGGCAGGAAAAGTGGTCAAAAGCGACGCCAGACCTTCACTACACCCGCCATTTCTTTTCCGCTTTCTGCGACTCGATCTGGAGCGGTAGGGATACGTTCTCCGGTGGCGTCCCTCAAGTCGCCGTGGTTCGCCGGACAAAAAATGGGCAGCCTATCGGCTTCGTCAACGAAACAGGTACCTATCTCAAAGGGCGCCTTCTAGCGCCCCCATACCCCTCTGATCTTGAATTTGTCAACGAAAATTATCAGTTCGTTGATAGTCAAGGCAATCCCACGGGCAAGCGGCGATTTCGTCCGCATGAAGCTCCAAGGCGAAAGTAGGTTCGACAATTATCGGCCGCAGCATACATCTCAGGAAATCGCACTCGCCGAACAGCATGTAACCAACACGACGGCGCGTCGGTTTGATGCCGTTGACGTAGATGCTCAGCTCGGCGCGCCACCGGCAACATTCTCGTCGATCGACCTGATCTCGCTCGGCCTCAGTCTCCATGCCTGGATCAAGTCATAGAGCTCGGCGTTGGCAAGCGGATCGGACAGGCTCATCAGCATCTGCCCGTCATAACGCGGGCGCCGCTCGGATTCGAGCATGCGTCGCAAGATCCGAGCCTCATACTCCGAGAAGAAATCTGCAAGTTCACTCGCTGAAAAAATCGACTCGCGTTCATCTCCACGATACGCGTGCGGATCTACCCAGGTCAGATCCCTCAGGCGTGCCCAGTCATAGAACCTGAGGTCCCAGAGCGCACTGTCCGTGCGGCGGTGATCGGCCACCGCATCGTAAAAGTGGAGAGTCTTCTGGTTTAGCTCGTCGCCAAGCCGATTCCCGTCTTTAGGCTCCAGTGTCCCAGCAAAGCAGTCCATGAGCGCCCGTGCGATTTCCATCGCCACACGGAGCGGCGCTGCCTTTGCCGGTGCTGAGTAACGCGTCGATTCCTTCACATAATCAGTCGTCAAGTCAAACTCGACCATCACCGCTCGCGCAGCCCCGATCACGTTATCGCGTGACACCTCGTCGCTGATCGCACCTGTGAACCTTCTCACGGCGTAATCCAGTCTTTCGATCCGCTCGGCGAAATCGGGGCCTACCCGCGCTTCGTCGTATTCGATCAGACGGCCGCCAATTCTCAATGTCTTGGAGCGCCACGACGACCGTGCTAGTTGATTCATATCATTTCCTCTTTTCGGGCAAACCCAGTTCGAAGCTTGCGATCCTCAACCGTAGCAATGCGACGATCGTCATGCAACCTACGACCGTGCATGCGATCGTGTACCCCGACTACGCTCGACCATGGGTCCAGTCGCTATCGATCCGCCTGCCGCACCAGCGGTGCGAGTGTGATACCTCGCGCATTCCGGTCGCGCCCGTTTCTGTTCCGCGGTCACATAGATCGCGGTGGACTGCAGCGACACGTGCCAGAGGTCCGGCAGTTGGTCGATCAGGCGCTCGAGCGTGCGCGTGACGACCCGGCGTGCCGCGCGTGGCGTATAGCCGGCGAGGCGCTGCGCCGCACGGAACCAGCGAAGGCGCCGCGCGCGGATCAGCGCAAGCAGCTCGGCGAACGTGGTCGCGCTGGCGGCCGCAAGCCGCGCGACGAGCTTGGCGTCGAACCAATCGTCGAGCATGTGCTCCGGCTGCGGCGCCTCGACGAGCCTGGCCACCATGCGCGCCAGTGCGGCGTCCTGCCGCTCGCGCAGGCGCCGATTGCGCGCGACTTTGCGATCGAGCGCGGGCGACGATGCCGGCGGATAGGTCTCGACGTACAGCGCGACGAGCTCGCGCTCGTTGTAGACCGCGTCCGATCCACAGCGTCACGAAACGCCTCGAGCGTCCGCACGGCCTGCCCTGCCCCGGCGTGCGCATTGCGCCGCAGGCTGCCGGGTTTCAGGCGTAGCAGCTGCGCGGCGGGCGCATCGAACTCCGGCGCGCGGTCGCACCCAGTGCGTCGCAAGCCGCTGGACTCGATGCTCAACGTTGTGCCCGACTTCCATCCGATACATCCGCAGTCAGCGAACCGACGTTACCGCTCGGACTCCAGTCACTCGTACCTGACCACGCGGTTTTGTTCGAGCCACTGGAATCGCCGATCCACCGTCAGCCCCGGTTCCGCATGCCCGATCTGGATAAGGACTTCGGACAAACCGCGAGGTCGCCCCGACGCACCCGGGCCACATAGGAGCCACATGAGTTCGAGACAGGAAGCCGGGAACGATGTCACGGCTTCCGATTGATGCAGAAAGGAGACGCTATTTACGTCGCCTTCAAGAGGCGTCAGAAAATGACGAACGGCATCAAACGCCTGTTCAAATGACGTCCCGGCGCTGACGCATAGCTCTGCAAGCTCTTTGGCCACGGAAGCGCGTTTGAAGCGTACGTCATTGGGCCATATCGATTCTAATACGGGGCCGATAAAGGTGGTCCAGGCATACGCTCGCCCTCCAGGAAGTTGGCCTACCCAGAGCTTGAGAACATTTGCGACGCCGGCGAGCACGGCATGCGGCGCACGCGTGAGGAGGCGCCTGACCTCAAAGGCGCTCAGCGGCGGGCGGCCTGCTCTTGGTCGTGTTCGCCAATTGACAAGGGGATAAAGGATCTTCGACGCAAACAACGGTCCGCCGGAGTCAGCTTTCGACGTCTCGCAGATAGCGCGAAAGAGCGCTCGCTTATACACTCGCGTCCCAATCTCATCGAGTTGTACGCCACCAAGCAGGGTTGCTCGCAAGCTCGCGCCCTCGAGTTCGTCGTTACATAATCGCGTTCGAAACGGTCCGCACGCCAACGCAAAATCGACGCGTAGGACGAAGCCTGCGTTGCGCGCGCACACGCCGCGGCCGAGCCAACCTGCGGCCGTGTCGGATGCGATAACGTCTCGGACACGCTGACGGTCGCGTTCGATGACACCCGCTTTCCCCATCCGCTGATCCATCGAAGTCAACAGCCATTCGACCAGCCGTCCTGATGGTCGGTTAATGACCCGGTCGTAAAACCGCTCCGAGACGTCTTCAGAAACCGGGGGTTCGTGCAGCTCAGCCAGCTTCCACAGTCGATCCCACCACACGCCAACCGCATCGTAGTCGCCCTGGTGGTCCGCGTATCGGCGCAGCAGATAGCTAAGCGGTGACAATTGCTCGGCGAGCCAATCTTCGGTGGCATCCGCGAGGCGCGCAAAAACGCGAGGAACCAGAGCGTCGGCGGTCTCGTTCCTGTCGCTCACAACGACAGTCGCGCTCGCCAGCGCTTGCAGTAGGTCTAGCCAGAGGCCGGCGTTCTTTTGGTCGAGCTCGGCATCGACCAGGGCCTGAAAAGCCGCCGTTGGCTGCGCCGAACAGTACGCGGACCAACTCAGCCGGCTCGTAAAGTCGGGAGCGCTGCGCTGCGTGCGCGCAATATCGAGTCGTTGCTCCGCGTCAGCTTCGAGTAGGGGCGTCGCATCCCCCTGTACCGAAAGGACCCCGGACGAATAGCTTTCGAATAAGTCGGCGTCCTCATAGTCACGATCGAGAAAAGCGTGTCTCATGTGGATAGCAGACAGCACGTCTTGGCCACCCTTTGTCAGAGCACCAGCTTGGCGGATCGCCGTCAGTAAGAGCCAGACGCGGTGATCTCGCGCCTGCTCGCGCCAATCAACTCCCTCTTCTGGCGCGTATTCTGAATAGAGCAGCGGCGACTCATCCAAGATGCGCTTCACAATCTTCTCGACGAGCGAACGCGACACCCCCCTTAGCCGCGCCTGCATGGTAAGCACGAGCTCACGCCGCATCGACCAGAATGCAATGCGCGGGACTTCAAGCACACCCTCAGCTGCCTCATCGTCCGAGAACAGTCGAGCGTCGCGCAGCGCATGAACCCACAATCGCTGGCCCAATACTCCTGGGATTTCAGTCCATGCTCGAGCGAGCGCTCGCGCGTACTCCCGATCTACCAGCGCCAATCTCGAAAAGAGCCCAGTTAGCACGACGCACAGATGAACTGCGCCGTCGTGGTACTCGTTCTGGTCGTGGTCTTCAACACTGGGCACTCCATAGTCTAGTGAATCCCAGTCCTCGGTGACGAGTCCGATCTCTTGGGAAGCGGTGCCCACGGTTATCAACGCCTCGGTGCATAGTCGTGCGAGCCTGCGATCGCGATTCAGCACTTCACCGAGTGCGGTACAAAGTTGGCTGCTGTCACCGTGATCGTCAAGGGTCAGCGATACGGCGACGATATCGCGCACGGACTTCGCGTCCGCCAACGCGCCCTCAACGCCGTCGAACCAATTGCGGGCGCGCAGTTGAATGCGCGGCGTAATCGCCTCGATGGCTCGCCGTAAATCATAGTCGTCGACGAGTGGACTCTGTAGTGCTTGTGCGAGTCGATAGTGATACATCACGACGTCGACACAAGTGGGCACGGTCCGAATGAGCGCCCTCCAGGCCTGCGCCCACGGCCGCGGCATCTTTTCGATGCTCAGCACGAGCCGTTGCTCCAGTTCGTGGGCAAAAGGTTGGCCATAGCGGCTATGCCAGCCAATTGCCGTCTCGAGCCGACTGCGGTCGACCGGCTTCTGACAGCACCAATTCGCCACAATGTGCATGCCATTCGCGTCTGGCCAGAGTCGGGCTGCGTCGAAATGAGCGAACCATGCAGGGTCCGAAATCCATCCCGTGGCCGGCGGCCATAGATCGCCCTTGCCCCGCATCAACCATTCAACTTCGTCACGCTCGCTCTCGCTGGTGTCCGCAAATGCCTTTTGCAAAAGAGCCATGCAACGCGCTCGACGCGCCGTCGCTGGCTGTTCAACGAGGTCGGCCAATCGACCTAGGTCGCGCCAAAGTGCTGCATAAGGATCGTCGCCGTTTCCCGCCCGAAACCCCAACGGCGTGACCGCAATCGTCTCCCATTTCGCCGTAGTTTCGGATGGGTCAGTCTTGTAGGCGTCCAACGCATACACCGTCTGAAGATCTGTAAACCGATCGCGATCGCCTTCAAGCAGATTCAAGAAGTAGCGTACGGGCGCATCGCTCGCGCTATACCCCACAAGAACAAGCGTTTTGCAACGAACCAGATCGAAGAGAAAGCGCGAGGCCCAACCCGAGCGCATGTATGCGTCGCCGTACTCGGCACTGGTGAGCACGATCGGGGTCACCTCGAGTCCGCAAGAAGTATCAGCAATTCGGCCGTGCAAATGGATAACGCCGTGACAGGCTTGCGTGCCAGGAGGTGGCAAGGCCTGGCCGGCAAGGCTTGCTCGCTGGCCGCTACCCTGCCCTTCAAGCTCGTCGAGCGCGCGCTCGAATAAGCCTTCGAAGTTCGTCGTGACGAGCACCACCCGATTATCACGGTCGCGCGAGAGCCGCAGGAGCGTTTTGTGATGTGCCGTATCGGCGACTGGCAACGTGAGTAGATCCGTCACGGCCTCATAAAGACGCGACGGGTTTGCCAGTCGTCGCGAAATTGCCCCAAGCACCTCTTCGTACCGTCTGGCCTCAATCGTGGCGAGCTCGGCTGGGGTGGGTTCCAGCCCCACGCGCGGATAGACCTTTTCTACAAGCGCACCGAACATCGGCAGTTGCGGTGCGCTAACGCCGGCACCGCACAAGAACACAACATCGCCCGCGAGCATGGCATCAACGAGCGTGTATGGGAACGCTGGACCATCGTTTGAAAATTGCAGGCTCACTGATCCTCCTGAGGACACTGATACTTGATTCGACGGGCCGGTGGGGCGGCGATGCGTGGCACTGTAGCAACCCAACTACGCAAATTCCACTTGTGGGTTCTGCGCCGACGCCGAGGCCTCAGTTTTCTTCCGCGAGCCGCGTATGGTACTTCGCGCGCTCGCGCCGGCGCCGCTTCTGTTCGGCCGTCACGTACACTGACGTGGTCTGCAGTGACGCGTGGCCGAGCAGCTGCTGTAAGACGTCGATCTAGCGACCGACAGAGTGCCGAACGTGTGCCGGACCGCATGCGGCGAGAGCCGCGCCAGCGGCCGGCGTTTGGCCTCGGTCAGCTCCGCAAGCTTCTCCTGCGGCTGTGCGACGGCCCATCGCACCAGCCCGCGCGAGCCGCGCACCGAATAGCAGCCGGTGCACCAGCCACTCGAACGCCCGCGCAGCGCACACACCGCGTACCGCTGACTCTTGAGCGACAGGCCGCCCGGTATGCGTACTTTTCATGCGAAATGTGGCGGGTTCAGGGTGACGCCCCGCCTGCAGCAAAGCTTGGCCGCCATTGAGATTTCACGCGGCCTGCTCAATCGCAAGCCCTTGATTTTTTGGGTATTTTCAGACCTAACCGCCATTTCCCGCACGATAAGGACGATCACCCCTCAGGAAACGGCTTGCCAAGCTTGAAGGGGGCTAACCGGAAAAAAGTACGGAAATCAAAAGCGCCCCTCTTAGCGACGCCAACTTGCTGCTCCCATCTTCGGCTGTCGTATCTAGCACCTCAATGCGCTTGCTCGCACGAAGTGGTTCTGCGGCCGTTCACCGCTGACGCAGCCAACACCCGCCTATGAGCGGCCGCGCACAAGGATTTAACACTTTTTAAGTGCCGTCGGCAGTAAACCCGCTATGATCATCACGATTTGATTATCTACCGCGCCCCATTATCCAATTTCGAAGAAATGGGGCGATATCCGAGGGCGGATTAGAGTAGAAATTCGAGATATTCTCGCGACTGTCAGGTTTCTGTCATGTTTGACATAACTGCGAGCGGTCGCGGGGCAAATTGATATATAGGCAGGAAACGGGGCATTAAATTATCGCGATTGTTGCGAAATTCGAAGGAGCGCAAGCGCGCTACGTCGCGATCATCCTTGCGTGAGGTAACCACCGCCCCATCCGAAAACCAAAAGGGCATGCAGTATGGGCCACAGCACGTTATACCAAGCGTTGCGTCTTGGAGACGCACAGTACAACCGCCTCGTGAAGCTAGACACGCCGCTCGGCGTCGACTGGCTACTGCCACTGTACGTCAAGGGATCGTCTAGACTCGGACGTGACTACGAGTTCATTGTGGATACCGTTTCGGCGCGCGGGGCCCAGATCAAACTGGATGCGCTCATCGGCAAGGCGATCACCCTCTGGATTCAGCAATCCGACGGTACGTACATGCCGATTCATGGCTACGTGCACCAATTTAGTCGGACCGGTGCGGATGGCTCGCTAACAGGCCGTTGAAATACCCATCGACCGGATTCAGACCACTCTCGCAAATGACATGAATTCGCTCAACGGCTCGGCAAT
>NZ_CABVPN010000052.1 GCF_902499115.1 Burkholderia diffusa | reverse complement strand
TGACCTCCAAGTCTCGATGACATCGTCATGCCGGAATTTTCCACTTCCAAATGGGACAGTTTTGTGGGCTAGGGTCAGGTCACCTTAATGATACGATTTTCACCGCAGAAATGCTGTCAATAAGAAAATCCGCCTTTTATTTTATCTATCCAATATGGCCGGCGGATCGTATTTCGAACAGGTCTCTCGCCTTCTCAACATCACCCTGGTGAGCTAGCGACCAATTAATCAGCGCCATAATTGGTTCCATTAAAGTGCGACCAAGTGGTGTCAGTTCGTATTCTACACGAGGCGGAACCGTAGGAAAAACCGTACGCGATACGAGCCCGTCTTTCTCCAAGCTTTTCAACGTCAGGGTTAGCATTCGCTGAGACACTTGGCCAATTGTTCGCCTAAGTGCATTGAATCGCAACGGCCCCTCTGCGAGATGCGCGACGATCAGAATGCTCCATTTATCACCAACGCGACTAAGTAGTTCACGTGTGAAATTCGAGCACTCAGGAATTGCGCGGTCAGGGGTCGGTATCATGAATGTGCCTTCTTGTGGCGAATTTGGCAGTGTGTATCATAGCCTTGGCAACCAAGTCGAAGCACTTATTTTGCTCCTACAAGAGGCTTAGCTCCATGGACCATGCACCCGCTGTTCTTCTTGAACCCTACCGTTTAGGGCCTTTAACAATCAGGAATCGTATGGTGATGGCGCCAATGACCCGTAGCCGAGCGGTCAAAGATGCCGTGGCTCATCCCCTAGCACCGACCTATTATGCGCAGCGCGCCGGCGCTGGACTTATTGTTTCCGAGGCGACGCAAGTCAGCAGGCAGGGGACCGGCTATATTCGAACTCCCGGTATCTATTCGTCCGAGCAAGTCCAAGCTTGGCGTCGCGTTACTGATGCCGTTCATGACGCTGGTGGGGTTATTTTTGCTCAATTATGGCATGTCGGCCGCGTCTCTCACTTCGAGTTTCAAAATGGCGCTCTCCCGATCGGGCCCTCGGCATTGAACGCTGAAGCCGAAGTGTTCATTTCAACTGGCGTAGTCAGGACTCCGACTCCCCGCGCACTGAGTACGATCGAGATTGCTGATGTTATCGGGCAATTTCGTAAGGCAGCAGAAAATGCTGCTGCGGCCGGATTTGATGGGGTTGAGCTACATGGTAGCTCCGGTTACCTACTGGATCAGTTTTTGCGGGACGCATCAAATTGCCGAAACGATCGCTACGGCGGTTCCATCGCAAACCGTGCCCGCTTTCCTCTTGAAGTCGCGGCAGCAGTATCTGATGTGCTGGGAGCAGATCGTGTTGGCTATCGCGTCGGCCCAAATATGGCGCTTCACGGGATGCATGATTCAGCGCCGGTGGATACGTTTAGCTATCTCGCTGCCCACCTTGATCAGATAGGCCTTGCTTATCTGCACGTGACCGAAGGTATCTCCGGGCCAGACGCACCTCCACAAGGTGCCATCCGGATTGCCCCTTACCTGCGCCGGGTTTTCTCACGCACCTTCATTCTCAATGGGGGGTACGACGCAAAGAGCGGGGAAGTTGCTATCTCTCAGGGAGAGGCGGATTTGATCTCATATGGGGTCCCATTTCTTGCAAATCCCGACTTGCCAGAACGCTTCCGCAACGGTGATCCTCTTAACATGCCGGACTATGAGAGCTTCTATGTTCCCGGCGAGGATGATGCAGTGGGTTACACGGACTACCCTGCTATCAAGCGGAAATAGTTCGTAATAAGTTGATTGGATTTTCTGACGGGAGCCTAAAAAACTCACCGCGTCTAATTAAATCATCGCAATATAATGTTCCCCAGGCGCTATCCGGTCTGGCTGATTGCGCATCTAGAATGCAGTATTTCACAAGCCCACGAGGGTACGATGGAAAGACAAGAAGCGACTTTGAACATTGAAAAAATACTACTCTCGCTGTGCGCCCTAATAACATTTTTTGCGGCATTCTGGGCTGATGTGCTCGGCCCTTTTTCTCAGGAGCACATCTTCAACCCCAAATGGCCGCCACACGCAAAATTTCACGATTCTCAATACATATGCATGTCGATGCTTCTTTCTTTGGTCGCCCTTGGCTTCATATGGCGTAGAAACCTTCCACAGTTGGAAGATCATATTATTGCCGGACTCATACTTGCTTCGCCGTACTTGGGCATGTATGCGGCTCTTCTATTTCCCGGGACAGCAATGTTTGATTCGGAATTCGATAAGCTTGCGGCTTATGTGGCCGGGCTTCATCCCCAAATTTGGTTTGCGACGGTGATCCTGGGAGTAATTGCATTATCCATGGTTCTCACGAAGCAGCGCTCCAAAAGACTTCAAGCCAATGAAAGTAGCTTCATATAAGGATCGTCTCTTATAACAACCTTGTGACTATTATATAGAACCGACTTAAGAGGATACAGCCAGTAATAGATTCATCACAATTAATTACGAAATGGACCGAACAGTGCTCCATAGACACTCACGAGTCGTTTAGCACGTAGCGCCGTTCAAGCTCAACGCGTGGCAGGTCGACAGCGAAACCGTGCTGACGAACGAAGTTCATAGAACATCTCCACATAATTGAACATGTCAGTGGACGTCATCGCCCGCATCGGATAGTTTCTCAGTTCGGTCCGGTCCTTTTTCAGCGCGCTGAAGAAGCCTTCCGCCAAGGCATTATCGGGGCAGTTTCCACGACGGCTCATGCGTGGCACCATCTGCTGAGCCTTCAAAAACGATTGCCAGTCATCGCTGGCGAACCGGCTACCTTGATTCGCATGAGTCACGATACCCGGTGCCAACTTGCGATGCGAAGATGTCTACAAATGGACCGCGAAGATTGACCCGATCCGAGCCGATCGAAGCGGTGCGTGGTGTAGCACAGCGACCTTAGTGACCCGTCGCTGCCACAAGTTGTCGCTCCAACGCTTCGTCCGCGCGTCGTGCGGCCTGTCGGTCTACGCGATCGACCAATACCTCGCAGAGCTGTTTCAATTGACCAGCGGAAAGTCCGACGTTCATGCTGATTCGCATATGCGCTTGCAGCTGTGAATCGACCCCGGTCAGCGCGGCGAGCATGCTTACCGTCGCCAGCTCACGGCTCTGCCAATCGAGATTGTCGCGCTCGAAGATGTCGCCGAACAGATGAGTCTTCAGAAATCGGTCGATCGCCGGTGCGAAATCGAACAATGCGCCTTTCACCGGCCCCCCGGACAGCTTCGTCTGGTTCGCCGTGCCGGCCACAAGCAATGCGTCGCCAGTCGGAACCTGTCGACCGGGCGCCGAACCGTCCGCATCTCGCAGCCTCGCCTGCTTGCGCGTGTCCACCACCTTCATCAGCGCGCCGAGCGCATTGAGGCTGCGCGGAAAGCCCGCGTAAGCATAGAGCTGCACCAGGATTTCCCGGACCTCGCTGATCGTCAGACCGATGTCCAGTCCCTCGTTCAATGCAGCAGTGAGTTTGTCGATGTCCCCCGCCGCAGCGAATGCCGCGATGGGCACGATCGCCTTTTGACGGGGGGTTAGCGCTTCAGCAGCGTCTGGAAGAGACGTTTTCGTATTCATGCCTTCGGGTTCCTCATGTGAAGTTGCCTGCGTCGGCGTTGCCGCCAAGCTAAGGGCTAAAACGAGAACTGTGGTCCGCAGAAGTCTCGGAACGGGCACGCCGCGCCGGACGGCAAGTCTGCCCCGCGAGACAGCCGTCGTATCCATGTCGGTCGATAGAGATCGCATTGGCTCCGTGTCCGGGATATCAGGCCAGTGCCGGCAATCGATCGAGAAACTTCTCGAGCGTGATGGGATATTGACGCACACGCACGCCAGTCGCGTTGTAGACAGCATTCGCAACCGCGGGCGCAACGCCCGTGAGGCCAAGTTCGCCGACGCCCTTTGCCTTTACCGGTGAGATGACCGGATCGACTTCGTCGATGAACGCGACGTCGAGATGCGGTATGTCGGCATGAACCGGCACCTCGTAGCCGGCCAGATCATGGTTGATGAACAGACCGAATCGCTTGTCGACCGTCATCTCCTCCATCAGTGCGGCGCCGATTCCCATCGTCATTCCGCCGATCACCTGGCTGCGCGCTGTCTTGGGGTTCAGTATGCGGCCGGCCGCACAGACGGCAAGCATGCGGCGCACGCGGATTTCGCCGGTGAACGCGTTCACGCCGACTTCGGCAAAGTGGCCGCCGAATGTCTGGATTGCGAACCGCTTCGACAAGTCGCCGAACTCCATGCTTTCCTCGACGACGATCGGTCCGTTGTCTGCCGCACGCTCGAGCGGAACGCTTCTGCTGCCGGAGCGGATTTCGCCCGCAGCGAACTCGGCCTCGGCAATATCGAAACCGAGGCGGCGGGCAACCCTCTCACGCAGTTTCGTGCATGCAGCGTAGACGCCTGCGGTAACTGATGCCGCGCCCTGCTGCCCTCCTGAACCGGGCGTCTCCGGAAAGCTCGAATCGCCCAATCGGACGACGACCCGATCGATCGGTACGCCCATCATTTCGGCCGCGGTCTGTTGAACGATCGTATAGCTTCCGGTCCCGATGTCGGTCATGTCGGTTTCGACCGTGACGATCCCGCGGCTGTCGAGAAGTACTCGCGCACCGGCTTTGGCAATGGGCGCACCGCGGATCGCTGCTGCCATGCCGAGGCCTACGAGCCAATGGCCGTCGCGGACCTGTCCAGGCAGCGCTTGTCGTGCGCTCCAGCCGAAGCGTTCTGCGCCGGTGCGCAGACACTCGACGAAAGGACGCGACGAGAAAGGACGTTGCGGAAGTTCGGGATCGAATTGTGTGTCGTTCCGGACACGAAACTCGACAGGGTCCATACCGAGCTTCTCGGCCATCTCGTCCATTGCGATTTCGAGCGCCATCAGCCCCGGCGCTTCGCCAGGCGCGCGCATCGCGTTGCCCTCGGCCAGGTCGAGTGTCGCGAGCCGGACGCGCGTCATCCGGTTCGTGCCCGCATAGAGCATCCGTGTCGACAGCGTCGTGGGTTCGGTACGTCCGCCGGCGAGATTGCCGGACCAGCTTTCGTGACCGATCGCGATCAGCATCCCGTCGCGCGTGGCGCCGAGCCGGATCCGCTGAATGGTCTTCGGACGATGAATCGTGTTGTTGAACATGATCGGACGCTGGAGCGCGATCTTGACCGGGCGCTGCACGATTCGCGCCGCGACTGCGGCGAGCACGAGATCCGACTGCACGGTCCCCTTGCCGCCGAAGCCGCCTCCGACGAACGACGAGATCAGACGCACGTTTTCTCGCGGTATGCCGAGAATGGCGCCAAGATCGCGCGTACCCCAGTTCATCTGCTGGATCGACGTCCAGCACGTGACGCGATCGCCGTCCCATTTCGCGATCGACGCGTGCGGTTCCATCATTGCGTGTGCATGGTCCGGAACCGTATAGGTCTCGTCGACCCGGACGTCGGCATCGGTGAACGCCTGCTCGAAGTCTCCTACATGCGTGTCCGTCGGACCACCGAACGCCATCTGGCGCGCAACTGGCGCTATGTGGATCTGGTCCTGGAGGTCGAACTGCCCGTGGCGTCGCTCGTACTGGACGCGAATCAGCACAGATGCCGCGCGCGCCTGCTCGAATGTCTCCGCGACGACGACGGCCACCGGTTGATGGTAGTGGTCGACGTCCGGCGCCGCGAGCATGCGCTGCACATAGAACTGGCCGACACCGAGTTCGCCGGCATTTCGATACGTGACGACGGTAAGCACGCCGGGCGCGGCCTGCGCCCGACGTGTATCGATCGACGAGATCCGCCCCTTCGCGACGCTCGCGCCGAGGATGTAGCCGTAAGCGACGTTTGGCCCGATGTCGTGGTACTCGTACGCATAGGTCGCCGTCCCGGTCGTCTTCAACCGGGCTTCGTAGCGGTCGTGCGGCTGACCGACGACCGTCAACCGGTCGATGGGATTCTGTCCTGCACGCGTGTCGAACTTCATGGATCAGCCCCTCGCTCGTTCCATCACATAGGCGAGCGTGCGCTCGACCAGCGGTATCTTGAATGCGTTGTGCTGCGTCGGCTGCGCGCCTTTCATCAACTCGCTCGCGACGGCGGCAGCCCCCCGCGTCATCGCGGCGTCTGCGGATGCAATGCGCCACGGTTTCGGTGCGACACCACCCAGCGCGACGCGGCCGCTGCCATCCGGATGAACGATCGCGGCGACCGACACGAGCGCGAACGCGTACGAGGCCCGATCGCGGACTTTGTGATAAAGCTGACGGCCGCCGATCGGGCGCGGAAGCGTCACTGCGGTGATGAGCTCGCCGGGCGCAAGCGCAGTCTCGACATGCGGCGTCGTGTCCGGCAATCGATGGAAATCGGCGATCGGAATCGTCCTCGTCCGTCCGTCACTGCGAACGGTTTCCACCGATGCGTCGAGCGCGCGCAATGCAACGGCCATGTCGCCCGGATACGTTGCAATGCAGCTGGCGCTGCCTCCGATTACCGCAAGTTGCCGCGTGTATCCGCCGATCGCCGCACAGCCGGAGCCGGGCATACGCTTGTTGCACGGCAGGTTCGGATCGTAGAAATACGGGCAACGCGTGCGCTGGAGCAGGTTTCCACCCGTCGTGGCCTTGTTTCGCAGCTGACCGGATGCGCCCGCAACGATCGCACGTACCAGTACCCCGTAATCGCGTCGCACTCGAGGATGCGACGTAAGCGCCGTATTGGTCACAAGCGTGCCGATCCGCAGTCCGCCTTCCGGTGTGTCGTCGATATGGTCGAGCCCGATGTCCTGAATATCGACGAGGTGAGTCGGCGTCTCGATCTCCAGTTTCATCAGGTCCAGCAGGTTCGTGCCGCCGGCGATGAATTTTGCTCCCTGGCGCTGTGCGACGATGCTTGCCGCGTCCGCAGCGCTTTTCGCCCTCTCGTAGGTAAACGCCTTCATGAGCGGCTCCCTGCAACCTCCGCCATGGCATCGGCGATGTTCGAATATGCGCCGCAACGGCAGAGGTTGCCGCTCATCCGTTCGCGCAACTCGGCACGCGTCGCGCCGACGGGTGCCATTAGGTCGTCCGTGACATGACTCGGCACTTCGGCCCTGATTTCGTCCAGCACGGCAACGGCCGAACATATTTGACCGGGCGTGCAGTAGCCGCACTGATATCCGTCGTGCTTGATGAATGCGGCCTGCATCGGATGAAGTTCGGACGGCGTGCCCAATCCCTCGATCGTCGTGATCGTGTCACCGTCGTGCATCACCGCGAGGCTGAGGCACGCGTTGATCCGAACACCGTTCACGTGCACCGTGCATGCGCCACACTGCCCGTGATCGCAGCCTTTCTTCGTGCCGGTCAGACACAGGTGTTCCCTCAACGCATCGAGTAACGTGGTCCGGGGATCGATGTCGAGCCGTCGATCGCTTCCATTGACGTTGAAGACAACGCGCATCGTGTCCGTCACCGTTGACGGCGACTCGCTCGGCTCCGCATTCGTAACCAGCGGCTGCCCATTTGCGGCATCGGGCAAGAAAGGCGTCACGGCAGACACGGCACCGACGATCAGCAGATGACGTCTCGTCGCGTTCAGTCGTTCAGAATCGTCCATATGTCTTCATTCCTCTCGTTGCGATGATCGCGTGCCGGTCGAGCGGCCACGAACCTTCTTTCCATTTCGCCGCTCACCAGGCATAAGCCTCTGGCGCGGCGCCCCCGGGCCCTGGCCAGATTTCGTCGAGGCAGCGAAGTGTGTCGTCGGAGAGTGCAATATCCAGAGCCCGCGATGCCGATCTCAGCTGTTCCACGGTTCGCGGCCCCACGATCGGCGCGGTCACCGCCGGGTGATGGAGCAGCCACGCCAGTGCGACGTCCGCGGGGCGTTCGCCGAGGTCATCACACAGCGCTTCCCAAGCCTCGAGCTGCTGCCGGCAGCGCACGATCTTGCCCGCCATCTCGGGCCTTGCCCGCCGCCCCTCGAGCGTCCCGCCCAATACGCCTCCCAGCAACCCTCCGCCCAACGGACTCCACGGAATCAAGCCCAACCCATGGTGACGACACGCCGGAATCAGTTCGAGTTCGACGGTTCGCGCGGACAGATTGAACAGACTCTGTTCGGCTATCAGTCCCATGAACTGACGCGAACGCGCCGCGGCCTGCGCGGTCGCGACGTCCCAGCCGGCGAAATTGCAGCTGCCGACATACAGCACCTTGCCCTGCTGCACCAGCAGTTCCATCGCCTGCCAGATTTCCTCCCAGGGCGTCGACCGGTCGACGTGGTGCATCTGGTAGAGGTCGATATGATCGACCTTCAGCCGCTTCAGGCTGTCCTCGCAGGCACGGCGGATATGGTAGGCCGACAGACGCCTGTCGTTCGGACCGGTGCCCATCGGCTGATAGACCTTCGTCGCAAGGACGATGCGATCGCGGCGGCCGCCTTGAGCGATCCAGCGTCCGATGATCTCCTCGGAGATGCCGAAGCCCTTCTCAAGGTCGGGCGACTGTGGACCGCCATACACGTCGGCCGTGTCGATGAAATTGATGCCCAAATCCAGCGCGGCGTCGAGAATGTCGAAGCTCGTGGATTCGTCCAACACATCACCGAAATTCATGGTTCCGAGACAGAGACGACTGACTTTTAGGCCCGAGCGTCCGAGGTGTACGTATTGCATTCTGATGTCGCCGATGTTGGTAGTCGGATTCCGGTTTGTTGGTGACACATCGGCATCTGCGGCCGTTCTCGGTCCTGCAGGTCTGCACGACGATGCGCCTCAACAGGACTTTAGCGGGAACGATGGTTTTAGAAAGCCGTCCTTCATTTGATGGCGCTGTGAATGGCGCTCAACAACAGGCGGCGACTCCCCCGCATCGACGACACGTCCATTGCTGCCGATTTGTGAATGCAGTTCATTGGTCCGTCAATCGAACGCTGGCTAAACAAACCGGGACCATTACGCTAAATTCGACGCCAGTCGCACGCACGATACGCCGAGGCGGCGCTGACCAGATCTGCGTTGACCCGCTCACTATTCGATGGAAATACCCGTGACACCACCGCAATACCATTCGGCAGCGGCAGACCGCTCTTTGCTTCCGCTGATAAGCTGCGTATTCACCGTGTTCCTGGTCACGGGCGCGGCGCTGCCCGCTTTGCCGCTGCACATCCACCACGATCTCGGCTTCGGAACATTCACCGTCGGTTTGGTCTCCGGCGCCCAGTTCGCATCATCGCTGGTCTCCCGCCTGTGGTCCGGTGCGATTGCAGACCGGCGTGGACCGAAGTTCGCGGTTTCCACCGGTCTTGGATTGACTACGGTGGCGGGACTCCTGTACTTGTTGTCGCTGACGTTCTCCGGCAACCCATCACTGTCCATCGCGATCCTGCTCATGGGCCGCGCGCTGCTCGGTGCTGCTGAGAGTTTCATCATGACCGGCTCGCAAAGTTGGTGCCTCGCTCTCGCCGGTCCGGGCAATGTCGGCAAAACGATCGCGTGGATCGGAACGTCGATGTTCGTTGCACTGGCGGCCGGCGCACCGCTCGGCAGCTTTCTGTTCGACGTATTCGGCTTTTCTTCGATCGGGCTCGCCACTTCCGCCGGCGCGGTCGTGACGATGCTGCTGATCGGCCCTGTCTCAGATACCAGAACCCAGTCCAGAAATGCAGAAGCCGTCGGGAAAGTACTGAAAGCCGTCTGGCTGCCAGGACTGGGCATGGCATTTCCCGGCCTCGGCTACGGCATCATGACCGCCTTCTCCGTGCTGCTGTTCGTTCAGCGCGGCTGGCAACCCGCGTGGCTCTCCTTCACCGGATTCGCCGCGGCGCTGATGGTCGCGCGGTTTTTTTTTGGTGCATTGCCCGATCGCCTCGGTGGAGCACGTACAGCGGTCATCTTCGTCACCGTCTACAGCGTCGGCATGACGCTCATCTGGGCCGCCCCGGCTGCATGGCTCGCGTTTACTGGGACGGCGCTCGCAGGATTCGGCTACGCGCTCATCTATCCGGGCTTCGGCATGGAGGCTGTAGCCCGAGCGCCAACGGACGCCAGAGGGCTGGCCATGGGCATCTACACTGCGTTCATCGATCTCGCCCTCGGCGTCTTTGCGCCTCTGCTCGGCCTTGTTGCCAATGTAACGGGGCTCGGCGCCATCTTTCTGATCAGCGCGATTCTCGCCCTGTTCGCCTTGCCCATCGCGATGAGACTTCGTTCGTCTGCTGAAGGCGCTCGAGACGCGCATCTCACATGACAGGTGAGCGCCGCGTTACCTCCTCGACAAGTGGGTCTGGCCTGTTTCCTATCCGGGTCGCGATCACGGTTTCGTAATCACGCATCGTCGCAGTTCAAAATCTCGCTCATTCGGAGAAGCACATGCAATACGTCAATCTTGGCCGGGCCGGCCTCAAGGTCTCACGCCTTTGTCTGGGCTGCATGAGTTACGGGGAACCAGCCCGACTGCCCCAGCCCTGGTCGTTGGATGAAGAGGCGTCTCGCCCGTTTTTTCGTCAGGCACTCGAGGCTGGAATCAACTTCTTCGATACGGCGAACATCTATTCGGGTGGCAGTTCCGAGGAAATTACCGGGCGCGCACTTCGCGACATGGCGCGACGCGAAGAAATTGTCGTCGCGACGAAGGTATTCTTTCCGTGGAGAAATTCGCCCAATACCGGTTTCCTGTCGCGCAAGGCGCTGTTCCAGTCGATCGACGACAGCCTGAAGCGACTTGGCATGGACTACGTCGATCTCTATCAGATCCATCGCTTCGATCCTGGCACGCCGGTCGAAGAGACGATGGAGGCGCTGCACGACATCGTCAAAGCCGGAAAAGCGCGCTACCTCGGCGCCTCGTCAATGGAAGCATGGCGTTTCGCCAAGATGCAGCACGTTGCGGAGCGCAATGGCTGGACACGTTTCATCTCCATGCAACCGCAGTACAACCTGCTCTATCGCGAGGAGGAGCGCGAGATGTTGCCGCTTTGCATGGACCAGGGCGTCGGCGTCATTCCATGGAGCCCGATGGCGCGAGGCAGGCTGACGCGCGACTGGAGCGAAAGCACTCATCGAACGAAGAACGATGCGTTCGCCATCCAGATGTATCTGAATACGGAGGCACAGGACCGGAAGGTAATCGACGTAGTCGCCCGGCTCGCCGACAATCACGGCGTTCCACGGGCGCACGTCGCGCTCGCGTGGCTGCTCGCGAAACCCGGCGTGACCGCTCCGATCATCGGCGCGACGAAGCCCGAGCATCTTGCAACGGCGATCCGGGCGCTCGACTTCTCGTTGACCGACGATGAAATCAACGCGCTGGAAGCGCCCTATATCCCCCATCCAGTCGATGGAATCGTTCCGCCGCTTCCTGATGGCCCTTCGACCCTTACTCCGCCACGTAACTGAAAGGGAAATACATCGACTTTGACGGTCTTCCACCAGGGAAATGAAACATGAATCCGATCTATGACTTCAAAGGCCAAGTGGCCTTCGTAACCGGGGCAGCGATGGGCATGGGTCTCGCTGCAGCCCGTGCATTTGCGCAAAACGGGGCCTCCGTGGTCCTGGCCGATCGTGACGGGGACCTCGCCTTGCGGGAAGCGCAAAATATCGTCGACGAAGGCGGCATCGCAACAGGTGTCGCGTGCGACGTCACCGACGAAGTCCAGGTCGCTACCGCCGTCGACCGCGCCGTCGCGGAGTATGGCCGGCTCGACATGGCATTCAACAATGCCGGCATCCAGGTACCGCCCAGCGATGCGGCAGACGAGCCGGCCGAGCATTTCGAGCGAGTGGTTGCGGTCAACCAGTTCGGCGTCTGGGCAAGCATGAAACACGAACTGCGCGTGATGCGCGCCCAGGGATCCGGCGCGATCGTCAACAACTCGTCGCTCGGCGGCCTGATCGGCCTTCCCGAGCGTGCCGCCTATCACGGAACGAAGCATGCCGTGCTGGGGATGACGAAGAGCGCCGGCGTCGAATACGCGTCCCGCGGCATACGCATCAACGCCGTTTGTCCCGGCACCATCGATACGCCGATGGTGCAGGACATGCTGAAGGAACAAGCCGATGTCATGAAGGTGATACTGAAGGACCAGTCCATCGGTCGCCTTGGACGAGCAGATGAAGTGGCCGCCGCCGTACTGTGGCTGTGCAGTCCCGGCGCGAGTTTCGTCGTCGGCGTCGGCTTGCCGGTCGATGGGGGCTTCACAGCCCACTAAGCACATCCACCGACTTCGCATCATCATTCGGGGCTATGCGGTGTCGCTCTCCGGCACAGCCGTTCCCAGTTCCCGTGGGCAAATTTGACCTTGTCGCCGCCATCAAGAGCGAGTCCGTTTACAAAATTCCTGGCGTCGCCGCCCGCACGGTACTGGTATGGATAATCAGTGGAGAAAAGAATGCGATCCGGACCGACTGCTTCAATCGCGCGCCGCAGATAGTTTTCGCTGAACATGCCGCTCGACGTCAGATAGAGGTTGCCTCGCACGTATTCCACAAGCGGCTTTTGCAAATTCGACACCCGATCCAGCATGGCAAGCCGCTCGAGATAGAAGATCACGACCTCACCCCAGTGTCCGAGTATCACCTGCAAATCGGGATAGCGGTCGAAAACGCCCCCCAGAACCATGCGCAAGAATTCAATGCCGGCCTCGTAGTGCCACCCAAGGCCGAATGTCGAAAAGGCCAGATCGATCGATGCCGAAAAGCCGCCGTAGTAAACATCTCGCACGACGGCCTGCGGAATTTGCGGATGAATCAGCAACGGGACGCCGAGCTCGGCCGCACACGCATAAGTGGGTTCAAACAGCGCATCATCGAGATGCTCGTTGCCGACCCGGCCATAGAGAATGGCGCCCTTGGCGCCCAGGTCCTTCACGGCTCGACGCAGTTCGTCGGCCGCGGCATGCGGACTGGCAAACGGCAGCGCGGCGAGTGCCTGGAAGCGCGCCGGATTGCGGTGCACGGTTTCAGCCAGCAGATCATTCACGCGTCGAGCCAAGCCAGTACCGTGGTCCCCGAGATTGTTCAAGCCGGGTGTGGTCAACGACAGAACCTGCTGCTCAACGCCGGTTTCGTCCATCAGAGCCAGCCGTTTCTCGCCTAGGTCGGCGAGGCGCTCGTCGAGGACAGCCGTGTTG
Organism: Burkholderia diffusa; assembly: GCF_902499115.1. Lineage (GTDB taxonomy): Bacteria > Pseudomonadota > Gammaproteobacteria > Burkholderiales > Burkholderiaceae > Burkholderia > Burkholderia diffusa. Next base: position 6,514 of record NZ_CABVPN010000052.1, on the reverse strand, counting down.
AGGTCCAGGCTACCGTCATCTGCGCCGGGAATGGTCAGCCACGCGTCCTTGATATCGGCCGGGAGGACATGTTCTTCGATTCCCACGATCTTCATTGCCGCCCCCCTCTACCGCAGTTGAAATGTTTGCCATGGGCTGGACCCACACGACCGATGCAAGACGGCCGATCTGCTGCAATCCCAGAGCGCATGCCGGCATCGCACATCGTCCGCCAATACACGTCGTGTTGGCGATCACGTCCGGTCTATTGCCCGGAAAAGCGCAGCATGGCCTCCGGATACCGAGCCCCCTTGACGACAATGTTCGCCTGCCGGATCACGTCGAGGTCGTCCTGATCCAGCCTCACGTTCAGCGCACCGATGTTCTCCTCGAAGCGTTCGAGCTTGCGCGTGCCGAACAGAGGCACGATCCACGGCTTCTGTGACAGCAACCATGCGAGCGCTATCTGGGCGGGTGTCGCGCCGTGTTTCTGTCCGATTCCGCGGATGAGATCCACCAGCTTCTGGTTAGCGGCGCGGGCCTCTTCGGCAAACCGCGGCGTTTTCGCACGGATGTCGGAGTTGTCGAAAGTGGTGTCGACGTCGATCCGGCCTGTCAGAAAACCCTTGCCAAGCGGGCTATATGGCACCAGCCCGATACCCAGCTCTTCGAGCGTCGGGATGATCTCCGCCTCGGGCTCGCGGGTCCACAGGGAATACTCGCTCTGCAGCGCCGCGAGCGGCTGCACCGCATGCGCGCGGCGAATCGATTGCGCACTCGCCTCGGACATGCCGAACCACAGCACCTTGCCCTCGGCTATCAAATCTTTCACCGTGCCGGCGACGTCTTCCATAGGCACTTCGGGGTCAACCCGGTGCTGATAGTACAAGTCGATATGGTCAGTACGCAGGCGCCGCAAGCTGCCCTCGATGGACCGGCGGATCTGAGCCGGCTTGCTGTTGACTCCGCCCCGGTGTTGGCCCGTGTCCTGATCGATGTCCCAGCCGAACTTGGTCGCGATCCTGACTTTGTTACGCACAGGTGCGAGGGCTTCGCCCACCATCTCTTCATTGGTCCACGGGCCATAGACTTCTGCGGTGTCGAAGAAGTCCATGCCACGCTCGACGGCCGTGCGAATGAGGGCGATCATCTCTGCACGGTCGGGCAATTCACGCGCCTTGCCGTAGCCCATCGCCCCGAGAGATAAGGCCGATACTTCAAGCTCTTGGCCGAGTTTGCGCTTGATCATGCTGCACCTCCTGATTCGTCGCGCGGTGTGACGCAAACCGTTGCAGCACATGTCTGCTCGTCGAGCATTGGCTCAAGGCGGCTGGACGACCAAGCGCCCGGTCCGCAATATGCTCGCCGACAATGCCGGCACTCAGGCACGTCCGATTTCGCTACCGATGCGGCGATCCACAGCCTGGGCCAGGACGCCGCAATCGCCAGCCCGACGATTGGCTCCGACTTCAGGCTATCTGGCCGAAGTTGAGCTGGTTGACGACTGCTTGCCCCACGCCATGCGCGGACGCCGGATTCTGGCCGGTCACGAGGCGGCCGTCGATGACGATATTCTCGCTCCAGTTCAGCGCAGGACGGTGCATCGCACCGCGCTGCTTTAGCGTGCTCGCCAGCAGATAGGGCACGACCTTCGTGTAGTTGACCTCGGCTTCCTCCTCGTCGGTGAAACACGCAAGATTCTTGCCGGCTACAAGGTAGCTGCCGTCGGAGAGCGTCGCGTTAACCAGCGCAGCTGGTCCGTGACAGACCGCCGACACGATGCCGCCGGCTTCCCAGATCTCGCGAACGACTTTCTGCACAGCAGGGCTGTCGGCGAAGTCCCACATTGTGCCGTGACCACCGGCAAAGAAAACGGCCGAATAGCGTGACGGTTCGAGATCGCCGAGCACGCGTGAATGGGCGAGCTCGTCGCGAAAGTGCTTGTCCTGCCAGTAGCGCTCATTGACGGGATCCGTCAGATCGAAGAAGTCGATAGGCGGATGACCGCCACGAATCGAGGCGATTTCCACCGGGATGCCGGCTTCCTGGAACACGGCAAGCGGATGCGTCAACTCGACCATCGCAAAACCGGTCGGCTCGCCCGAATCGCCGCGGATCGGGTGGCTGGTGACCACGCACAGGATGGGTTTGATGCGAGTACTGTTCATGCTTGCGGTCCTGGGGTTTTGAGTGAAGCCATGTCAATGACGAAACGATATTTCACGTCGCTTCTCAGCATGCGTTCATAGGCTTCGTTGATTTTCTGGATAGGGATCATCTCGACGTCCGAGACGATGCCATGCTCGCCGCAGAAGTCGAGCATTTGCTGGGTATCGCGCAGGCCGCCGATGAACGACCCCGAGATCGCCTTGCGGCCACGCACAACCGATCCGGCATTCACAGGGGTGCTGAGTGGCCCCATGTAGCCGACTAGTACCAGCACGCCTTCCAATGCAATGGTCGGCATGTAGGGATTGACGTCGTGATCATAAGGGACCGTGTCAATGATCACGTCGAATCGGCCGGTAACGGCCTTCATTTGTTCGGGGTCACTCGACAGCACCACATGATCGGCACCGAGGCGGACCGCATCGTCTTCCTTGCCCGCCGAACGGGTAAACAGCGTGACATCGGCACCGAGCGCCTTGGCCAGTTTCAAGGCCATGTGACCTAGCCCGCCGAGCCCGATGACCGCGACCTTGCTCTCTGCCCCAACATTCCAATGGAGCAGCGGCGACCATGTTGTGATGCCGGCGCAAAGGAGCGGTGCCGCGCCTGCTGGATCGAGGCCGTCGGGGAGAGACAGCACGAACTTGTCGCGCACGACAATCACGTCCGAGTAGCCGCCATACGTGATGCTGCCGTCCTGCCGATCGACGCTGTTGTAACTGAAGGTGGAACCCTCGACGCAGTCTTGCTCCCATCCCTTCAGACAAGGTTTGCAGTGCTGACAGGAATCGACCATGCAACCGACGCCGACCATGTCGCCGGCCTTGAACCGACTCACATTCTCGCCGACCTGGCGCACGCGTCCTGTAATCTCGTGGCCAGGCACGATGGGATAGGTGGTGAAGCCGCCGTGGTTGCGTGCCATGTGCAGATCGGTATGACAGACGCCGCAATAGAGTATATCGATCACCACATCGTCTGGCCGAGGAGCTCGCCGCTTGAAGTCGAGATGTTGGAGCGGATCGTTGGCCGAATAAGCTGCGAAGCCCGTTGCATTCATGGAGTGTAGTCCTCGTCGCGCGTCGCGCGACCACGGTAGAAAGATGGCTCGATCAGGCCATATGCGATGACAAACCAATCGTGATACACCCGACGCCCGAGACTCAGGCACTGCCGGGAGCGAATAGGGCCTCCCAGTTGGTGAAAGGGCCAAGGGGGATGACTTCCCAGCCGATCAGTCCGGCCTTGGCCAGCGGAAACTCCGCAAGCGCACTCCTTGCGGCCTCGACAGACTCGGCTTCCGCGATGATGGCGACACCGGGCCGGTCCTGTCGAAAATAGATGTCGCGGATGATGCCCCCTTTGTACATCTGCCACGCATGGCGGGCTTCGTCCTGCATGTGTGGCCGGTATTTCTCGAGGCTGGCGCCCGGCTGGGGGACATCGAGGCAAAGCAGTTTCATCGTTGGTTTTCCTTAAGCGGTGCAGAGCGGTTCAGACGGGTTGGAGGCGGCCGGCTATCGTCGCCACGCGGCGACCGAGGTACTGGGCTGTCATGAGGTCGCTTGCCGGCGGCGCTACATCGGGCGCCTGATCCACGTTCGCATGGGTCATGACACCCAGCCAGCTGCCCAGCCGGTTCAAATCGTCAGCGCTGGCGGTGCTGCTGTTGTTGCCGGGCATGAGATCGAGGCCAACCCAGATCATCCCGTGCTGTGCAGCGAACAGCGCCATCGATACCAGCGAGTTCAGCTTGTCGCCGTGCTGCGCACCGGAGTTCGTGAACCCTGCGGCGATCTTGTTGCGCCATTTCAGTGCGGTCCACGCAGCCTTCGTGGAATCCTCGAAGAACTGCTTGAGCCGGGCGCTGATCATGCCGTTGTAGGTCGGCGAACCGAAGATGATCGCGTGGCTCGCTTCGAGCGTTGCCCAATCGACGCCATCAGCGACTGCAAACAGCTTCACCTCGGCCCCATGGATCTGCCGAACTCCTTCCGCGACGGCCTCTGCCACGCGCGTGGTGTGGCCGTAGCCACTGTCATGCACGATTGAAATCAACACCTGTGTTTGTCCTTTCCTTGAAGGTTTGCCCTTCCCGAGAGTCGGTTGAACGGGTAGCGCTTCACAGGCGCACCCGAAAATCACGCTGCTGGTTAAACACTTTAAAGTAGAATTTTAAGAAGCATGGGTGGAAATAATTCTCATCTGTGCTTCCTCAATTTCTACAATCGCGGAGCAAATCTGTGCGTGACCGATTCGATGGCGTGCAATTGTTTGTGGAGGTCGTCGACGCAGGCGGCTTTGCGAAAGCCGGTGAACGGCTTTCGCTGACGCGCTCGGCGGTCGGAAAGGCTATCGCGCGTCTTGAGGAGCGGCTCGGGGTGCAGTTGTTTCAGCGCACAACCAGGAATCAGTGTCTGACCGAGGACGGACAGCAATATTACGAGCACTGCCTTCGAGCGATCGAAGAGATGCGCGCTGCGGAAACCATGCTGGAAAACGGCCGCCGGGAAGTGGTCGGGAAGTTGCGCGTCACGCTCCCCACGCTGTTCGGCCGCTACTGCGTCGCCCCGATCCTGCGATCGTACGCGCGAGCGCACCCGAAGCTAGAACTGGAATTGAACTTCAGCGATCGTCAGGTCGACGTGATCGCCGAGGGTTTCGATCTCGCGGTGCGCAACGGCGTGGCGGGTACCGGCACCACGCTGCGCGCGCGCCTGCTGGTCAACCAGCGCAAGGTATTGTGTGCATCGCCCGCCTATCTCGCAACGAGAGGTGAACCGCATACGCTGGCCGATCTGGTGAAACACGACCTGCTCCCCTACTGGCGCAACGAGCACGGTTTGCTCTGGCGGCTTCCTGACGCGACCGATACGCTTGTCGATTTTCAACCCACTTCGCGCTTGCGTTTCGACGATCTCGAGGCAATCGCCGATGCCGCTGTCGACGGCATGGGCCTGGCGTGGGTGCCCTACTGGCTGATTCGCGACCGGATGCGACATGGCGCACTGATCGAGATCTGGGGACATCGGCCGACGGCCGTCATCGAGGGCTACGCCGTTTGGCCGGCAGCGCAGTATCTTCCTCTGCGCTGCCGTCTGGCTATCGATGTCCTCGCCTCGGAACTGCCGAAATGCGTCGAGGCGTGATCGCACAGTCCCGTTCGAACACGCCATCCGAAAACATCGCCCTACATCAACCAAACCAGCGAGACCTCACATGCCTGAACGCCGCATTCGGCTGGGAACATGGCTGCTTGCCGCAGCCACGCTCTGCAGCCCCGAAACGAACGTGCTGCATGCCCAGGAACCGGACAGGACCGTGGTGCGCATCGCCGAACTAGTGATCGATCCCACACAACTGGAGAACTACAAGGCGATCGTCAAGGAAGAGATCGACGACTCCGTCCGGCTCGAACCCGGCGTGCTCGCCATCTACTCGGTCGCCGTCAAGGACAAACCGAACCATCTGCGCTTCTTCGAGATCTATGCCAGCGACGAAGCCTATCGGGCGCATATCGAATCTCCGCACTTCAAGAAATATGTCGCACTCACACAGCGGATGATCCAGTCGCGCACGCTGATCGAAACGACGCCCGTACAGCTCAGCGCCAAAGCGCAGCAACCGAAGTCGGTTGATTGACCCTGCCCACGATGGAGTTCCCTGCATGAAACGAAAACACGCCTTGCTTGCCGCAATCGGCGCGACCGCTACATTGACCATGAGTGCGTTGGCCGCGCATGCTCAAACGCCAACTTCCCAATCCCCACTCACGCATGGCAAAACGCCGGCGTACTACATCGCCGACTTCGAACTCACCGATCCGGAAGGCATCAAGCCGTACCGCGATCAGGTGGATGCAACGTTCAAACGCTACAGCGGACGTTACATCGTGCGTGCAGGCCATGTGGATGGGCTGGAGGGCAATCCGCCGAACCATCGTCTGATCATCATCGAGTTTGACAGCATCGACCTGGCCCGCGCGTGGTACAACTCGCCCGAGTACGCCCGAATCCGCCCGTTCCGCCAGCACTCCGGCCACACGAATGCGTACATTGTTGACGGACTGCCGCAGTAGCTGATGATCGTGCCGAGCATTCGCTCGCTCATCATGCCTTGAAACGATGCTATGCAACAAGCGCGTTCGAATGGTGCCAGAAACTGGCACCTCCCCTGCATAGAATGGCTCCGCGAACACAGGGCAGCGAACCGCGCTGCCCTATCACCGAGAAGGATCTGCGCCATGCCTCGATTCGAACCGCCCGACCCCGTTTATCCGGTAGCCCGCCTAGTCTTACTGTGTCAGTAAATCGATCTTTGGCGCTGAACAAAACGGACATCGCTGGAGCCGGCGCGCAATGTACGC
>NZ_CABVPN010000051.1 GCF_902499115.1 Burkholderia diffusa | reverse complement strand
CCTCCGGCGGGCGATGAGCGGGCAATCCAAAGGATGCCCGTTACCCCTGATGGCTGACATTCTGCATGTACTACGGCAGCGAGTTCATTTCGAAGACGCTCGACAAATGGGCGTACGAGAACGGCGTGGAGATTGACTTCTCGCGCCCGGGCAAGCCGACCGACAATGCGAAGAATGAATCCTTCAACGGACGTTTTCGGGAGGAATGCCTCAACGCACACTGGTTCTTGTCGCTCGAGGACGCCAGACGCAAAATCGAAGTCTGGCGCGAGTACTATAACAAGGCGCGTCCTCACTCTGCGCTGCAGTGGATGACACCGGCGGAATTCTCCCGCCAGTGCATCGATCGGGCCGGTTCGGCCCGCCCCGAAGAGCCGGAATTTTCCAGCTAAGACCGGGACGGAAATTGGGCTAGCCTCATTAACCTCGGACTCTAACTGCAGTCCGGACTAAAACCGGGGGCAGGTCAGTCCCCTAAAAAGAGACAAGGCTAACGCCCGTCGTGGATCACATGCGCAACACCACCGCCGAGCCGGAACTGGTTGGCATCGCGAGATCGAGTGCGTATTACTGGGCGCAGCCAGTGATGAGCTGAACCCCAGATGTTGGACGGTGGTTGAGCGAATTTCATGCGAATCGAATCCGGTATGCGTGTGCAACACGCTCTGAGGCCATGCCTGACTGGATCGGCAGCCTGATCGACGCGTTGGAATTCTACGGCGGCGTTCCCGAGCTGCTGGTGCCCGACAACATCAAGGTATTGATAGCCAAGGCTGACCGGTACGAACTTCAACACATGCCGCTCGCGCAATTCTCGCGCTCGCAGCGCACCGTTCATAGGAGGGTGATTGGCGTGCTCGGCGCCGGCCATCGGTAATCTTCGATAAACCGAAGAAAAACCATCCTTTGGCGGATAGGCAACCCGCATCGTGAAGGTCAAAAATAGACGGACCGTCGTTCACCGCTGAATGACTCGAATCATCGCGAGTCGCATCAAATGACGAGCGTGTCGACGCAAGGATACAACGCGACCTTCATGGAGACTGAGCATGTCGCAGCTTAAAGATTCGGAGCTTTCGGTGACGAAAGAGGGGTACGTGCGTTATGCCGATGCACGGCCGCCACGGAACGAGCTGCCGACCCGGGCGGCTGTCACGGGCGTACGCGCTCGTGACGCAGCAGCGTGCGATTACGACGTGATCGTCGTCGGTGCGGGCTTCGCCGGGCTGACGGCGGCACGGGATTTGGGAAGAGATGGCTATCGGGTGTTGCTCGTCGAGAGTCGCGATCGAATCGGCGGCCGCACGTTCGCCGCACGCGTCGACGGCTACGACTACGAAATTGGCGGCACGTGGATTCACTGGAGTCAGCCTCACGTATGGTCGGAGGTCACGCGCTACGGCCTGAGCATCAAGGAGTCCATAGGTGCCGCGCCAACGACGATTTCCTATCTTTGCGACGGCGTCCTCAAACGGGCGGCAGCAGAGGAGGTATGGGCAGAGTTTGCCGAGGCCATGGCGGCATACTGCAATGTCGACGGTGCCGAGGCGCGCACGGTGTTCCCGCGAGCACACGATCCGCTTTACTCGGAGGAAATTGCAAAGTACGACCATATCACCCTCGCCGATCGCCTCGCGGAACTGAATCTGCGCCCGGAAATTCGCGACATGATCGGCGCGATGCTCGCGCTCGATTGCCACGGAGATCCCGCAACGGCCGGTCTTGCGGATCAACTGCGCTGGTGGGCCCTGGGAGACCACGAAATGGGCCGCATGTTCGACAAGTGTGGTAAGTTCAAGATCAAGGAGGGCACGACCAGCCTTGCGCTGGCGATGCTGGAGGACAGCAAGGCAGATCTCCTGCTTTCGACCAAAGTCGTGAAAATCGAGCAGCGGGGCGATGCAGCCGAGGTCCATACGGCGAATGGTGAAACGCTCACTGCACGGCAAGTGGTATGCGCGTTGCCGATGAACGTGCTCAAGAACGTGGAATTCATCCCAGAACTGAGTCCGGGAAAACTTGCGGCTTCGCGCGAGGAGCATGTAGGGAAGGGTACGAAGTTCTGGGTGAAACTTGATCGAAAGATCGGCAGCTGGTTTGGTATGGCTCCCTATCCGAATCCCGTTCTGGCCGCATGGACCGATACCGAGGCAGAGGATGGCACTTACGTAGTTTGCTTCGGCTCGCCCGATCAAGTCGACGTGTCGAGTCTCGAGGCGGTTCAGACGGCTCTGCGTACGTTGTTGCCCGATGCCGCGGTGAGAGCAGTGATTGCCCATGATTGGGCGAAAGATGAAGCGGCGTTGGGCACGTGGTGTTTCTACCGGCCGAATCAGCTCACCTCGGCACTCGCGACGTTGCAGTCCTCCGATAACCGACTGTTCTTTGCCGGTTCGGACTGGGCGAATGGCTGGCGCGGCTTTATTGATGGCGCGATCGAGAGCGGGACAATCGCTGCAGTCAATGTGCGCGCAGCGCTGCGGGACGAGGTGAAGACGGAGCAACCCGTTCGAGGTTGACGATCGACACTTGAAGATGAGGACTGCGTGCGCAGTCCTCAGATTGCCGACGAACCCCACGTTTTTCGGCGCCGGGGGTTCCGTTGTTCCGGGAACAGGCCGGAAGGGGCGCGGCAGCAAATCTACCGCCAGCGCCACCTTCGCTTGGAACGCCGCTGAGTGCGTGCGTCGGGTTTTCTTCGTCGTTTCCCCGGTTCCTTTACCAGCATGATCGCTGGCTCAGGCCTCGGCCAAACCCACTTGTCCGATTGTCCGGATTTGCGCGGCGACTTTAACGGATTACAGCCTGCCGCAGGATCTTGGCTGCAAGCGCCGTGCGGCTGGTGACTTGAACCTTTCCGAAGATATTGTTCAAGTGGCTTTTGACGGTCGCCAGGCTAATGCACAATGCCTCGCTGATTTCCTGATTGCTGCGCCCATCTGCAATCAATCGGGCGATCTGCGTTTCGCGTTTTGAAAGCGGAAAATCGTTCAGATACCATTCGGCGTCCGCGTCCGACGCATTCAAGCGTTGGCTAACAAAATTGAACTCAATGAAGCGATGACAATTGGCAACGTCCAATACGACACGTCGCACGTCTTCCTCTTTGCTTTGAGAGTGCGTGAGCGGAATACTCAGCCCGCCACGTAACTGACGCTTGGCATCGCGGAAGAAGAGTTCCACGATCTCGCCAAAGCCATAGCTGCCGAAAAAATCCATGAAACGTTCGCCGTATGGCACACGCGCGGCACCTTTACTGGCGACCTCGACTGAACTCCCCGACAACCAGGCTCGCTCGGTGTTAAATGGATCGACGTCCCGCATTGACGACATATAGCTCGTCAGCAGATCCTCGTCGATGTCCCTTGGCACGAAGATCGGCCCGTCCGCAGACCGATCGACGGTGTAAAAGAGCATCTTGTCGGTTCGCAGGATAGTCGACAAAAACTTCATGGTTTCGACTGCGAACTGGTTGAGCTCTTGGGGTTTCATTCCACGTCCACGATGAAAATTTAGGCTGCACTTCAATATCGTCACCCGTCATCGGCCCGTCAACATCGTGTTTACCTGCATATCCGTGCAGGTCCTGCCGCGTGAAAGACATGTGAAAGAAAAATTCAATCTTGCGATGGATTCCGGCGGCGAGACCGATTGACGACAATACGCTACGTCGCAACCAACGTGGCGCGACGGGTCCGATCGGACCGACACATCGAACCGGAAAACAGGTGGAGACCCTATGTCACAAACCCTTCGCAGCGCGCTTGAAGCTCGCGTCTCGGAACTCAATAAGGCATGGCCCAAACACGACGCAAACACCATCCATCGTGAATTCTTCTCGCCGCAGGCATGGATCGCTGGCCAAGGTATGCCGGCAGCCGCGCATGACGCCGCAGGAGTCGTAGCAACGCTTCAGCACATGTTCGAGCAGGCTCCGTACGTCAAAGTGGAAGTCGTATCGGCAAGCGCATTCGACTCCGCGATCTCGAGCTGGCTGCATTGGCGGATTACCGATGCTGGTGGAACGGTCCAGGCCACCATGCGGTCACTGACGCTCTGGGAGCCAGTGGATGGCCGGCTCGTCATCTCCAGCGACTCGTTCTCTGCCGGCGAACTGTGAATGTTGCAGCCTGACAGTCAGTGCATTCGGTAAAGAAATCGCCATGACCGGGTTCGGTTTTTTACCGACACCCAGTGCAAGTGTATTGTGCGGCGGTTCGCGCTTCCGGCAATCGTCTCCGCCGCGCCTGTCACCGGAAGCGCGTATCGCCTAACGTCGCGTTGAATCCGCGGGAATGTGCTGACGAACGACGGCAAGGGCGACGAATACGACCATCATCGCGGATCCAAGCATGAGCAGGTAGCCGGCTCCTCCGGTCGCGGTAATCACGGCCGCACCGGCAAAGGCGCTGAGGATTGCACCGAGCCGGCCGAAAGCCAGGGTGGACGCCGTGGCGGTTGCCGCACGCCGGTCGAATAGACGTACGCGCAGAGTGCATACATCGTCGACTGGACTGCGTTGACGAACAGGCCGTGCAGCCCGAGTCCCAAGATCAGAAGCGTGGTCTGATGCTTCAAGTCCACGCCGAGGATCAGCCATGCACTGGCGGCGCCGCCGATGCCGCACAGCAGCAACGGGACGCGCGAACCGTAGCGGGTGACCGCCATCGCACATGCGAGTGCGCCGAGCACGCCGCCGAGATTGTAGGCCGTCAGGCCGTAGCCGGCGATCGTCACCGACAATCCCTCGCCGGTGAGCATGGCAGGCTGCCAACCGCTGCCTCGACGTCCGCATCATCGAGGACGATGAACGGCGCCTTGCCGCCGAGTTCGAGCACGGCCGGTTTCAGATGACGCGCACATTGTTCCGCGATCAAGCGCCCCACGCGCGTGGAACCCGTGAAGTTGACCCGTCGGACCTTGGGATGGGCGACCAGTGCGTCGACGATGCGGGCAGCGTCCGCCGGGGCGTTCGTGACGAAATTCACCGTGCCGGGCGGCAATCCGGTCTCCTGCATCGCCTCGACGATGAGGCCATGGGTGCCGCCGCGCGGCACCGTGCCATCCGAACACATGCAGCAGGTGTTCGCCGGACACGGCCTGGGACTCCCGAACATCGTGGTCGAAACCCGATCGATTACCGTGTTGAAGAGTCTCGTCGCCCGGTCCGGCTTTCTGAGCTGGATGCTTGAACCTATGTACGTGACGGAGAGCAAGGCTGGTGTCTTCGATACGCTCGAATTGCCGAAGGTGGTCGGGCAGCGCACGTTGACCGGATTTCGGCGCGGGCGCGGTTTATTGCCGAGCCCCGCCGTCAAACTGCTCGAACAGTTGAGGCAACTGACGGCAGAGCAACGCTGACCGCTCCCCGCAGTGGCTTGCTGCTGTTCTTCCGTGCTCCTGAAACAGGAGCGAATCAAGCGGCGCCCCTATTCGAGCCGGGCGACGCGGCCCCGGACCTGTTCGACTACATCGAAAGGTTTTATGACCCGGTTCGTCGGCATGGTTCCGCCGGCGATCTTTTATCGCTAAACGGCTCGTGAGTGTCTATGAGACGCTGGCGGGTCCAAGCGCTCGCGTCGATTACTTCGACGTTACGATCGGCCAGAACCGGGTCGAGACCACAAGACGCGGCTAGAACGTGTGCTTGATACCCATCGACACTGCGAGCTGGCTCGACGAATTCGAATTGCCGAAATACGAGAGTTGCGCGTAGCGCTCGAGCGAGCCGGTCACGGGGTTGATACCGATGCCATCTCCAGCCATTTTTTCGAAATTGCCGATGAGGTAGAGCTGCGTTCGCTTCGAAAGATTGTAGATCGTCGCGAGGCTGACCTTGTGAATCTGAGGCCGATCCCCCGTTTCGGATATTTTTCCAATCGTGTATGCGTAGGCCAGACCGAACTGCAGCGCCTCGGAAAAACTGTACAGACTATTGACTTCGGCTGTATCGAATCGAACGTCACTGACCGGGCCGCCGGCCTGGACCAGATACCGACTGGCCAGCAACTTCGCGCGCGTAAGCGTGGCATTCACGTTGAACCGGCCGAAACTGTAGCTGCCGCCAACCCCGTATGTTCGAAGCTCGCTCGCGTTTTGCAGCTGACAATAGTTCGACGGGCTTTGCCCGCAGCTGAACTCGCCGATATATGCGTTGTTGCCGCCCAAGGCTGCGGTGAACGGATCCCGCAGCGAAAGATAACCGGCCGCAACGGAGAGGGCGCCGGACTGGTAGCCGGCCGCGACAGCCCATGCACGATTGGTTGCGAACGCTCCAGGTTGATTGCCCAGACTGAATGTGCCGCTGAAGGAGAAGCCGCCAAATGTCGGGCTCGTATACACGACGGAATTGTTCACGTTGAAAGCGGCATTCAGATTGTCAACGTCACCGAAGTGCGCGCCCGCAAAACCGGACCAGACATTGCTCGACGCGTATGGCGCGAGATATGTCGTGTACGAGTCGAACTGGCGGCCAAACGTGAGCACACCGAGCTTGTCGGACTTCAGGCCGACGGTAGCATTGGCGTCAAACAGCCCGTTCGGCTCAAAGAAGGCGCCGTTGTTCGATTGAAAATAATTCTGCAAATTGAAAGTCGCGGCCATTCCGCCGCCGAGATCCTCTACGCCTTTTATACCGAATGACGACGGCGCGCTGTTACCGGCGGTCATTTGCCAAGCGCGTTTTCCCGAAACACCGGCGCCGTCCGCGACCTGCTGGTTGGACAGGAACGTGATGCCTGTGTCGACCACACCGTAAAGTGTGACGCTGCTTTGAGCGGCGGCCATCATCGGCCCACATGCGACGATAGCAGCAACGGATGCACGGATTGCGCGGGTCCGAAACTTTGCAGATGTGGCCTTGAAAGAGGATGAACTCGCGCGGCGATTCATTCCCGCGTACCGGTTGATTTCTGGATTGCACATTCGAACGACTCCTGGAATCGATGTGTTTCGGCCGAACGCCGTCCTGCGGCAATCGCCGCCTGCGTTGGACCGATTGATGGGTTTCAGTCGGCTCTTCTACGAGCCGTGTTCTGGAGCGCCGGGGAAACTCACAGCTCGGAGAGGAAGCGTCCCAGACTGCTGTAGCGATCCGGACGAGCCTTGCGCAACCAAAGTGCGTACATCACGCCGCCGAGCGCAAGCGCGGCGATGCCGTAAGGGAAGCAATAGATCCACCGCGACGTCGATCCGGTCATCAGATCGAGGTGGCTGACTTCCATGAATACGAACCACGCAAGCGCGATCGCGCTTGCCGCCGGCGCTATTTGCCTCACCCACGCGTTCTCGCCACGGGTGCCCCGCATGAAAAAGGCGATCACCGAAAGCGAAGTCAAGCATTGGACCGACAGGAGACCGATGGTCGAGAGTGCGGCCGTATAGGGCAGGACGACATTCATCGGATCGGACTTCGACCATGCGAACAGGAGCAGAGCCGCGGCCACGGCGGCAGCTTGCACCGCACATGCAACTACGGGCGCTTGCTGTCCTCGTGATACCGTTGAAAGCACCCTTGGCAGCACCTCTTCTCGCCCGAGCGAGAAAATGTACCGGGACGTGGTGTTGTGGAAGCTGAGAAGTGCGGCGAACAGGCTGGTAAGCATCAGCACTTGCATCGCCTCGGAAATGAATTTGCCGGCGATACGCTCTGCCATTCCGTACCACAAGCTGGCGGGATCTTTCCCAGCCACGGAGACGACCTCGCTGGGACCCCAGACGACGATCAGCGCCCAAACGGAGAAGGTATACAGCACCATGATCGTCGTGATGGAGATATAGGTCGCCAATGGAATATTACGATGTGGCTCCTTTGCTTCTTCCGCATAAATCGCAGTGGTTTCAAAGCCCATGTACGAACCGACTACAAACACGATTGCCGTTCCAAAACCAGCAGTGAAGGTATGCTGCGGGGTGAAAGATGCGAGCGTATAGCCAGCGGGACCGCCGTGCAAAACTGCCGCGACGTCGAATACGGCGATAACGAGCATTTCGGCAGCGAGGAGGAAAAACAATAACCGACCGCTGATCTCAATGTTGGTGATACTCGCTACAAGAATGACGAGCAGCGCACCGAGACAGCATATCCACCATGGCACGTCAACGCCGATCCAGTCGTGTAGGCTTGTCGACAGGAAGAATCCAAGCATGCCGTAACAGGCGAGCTGCATTGCGTTGTACGACAAGATGGCGACAAACGCGGCGCTGATGCCCCACGGCCGCCCGAGTCCCTGAGCGATGTACGCATAGAACGCACCCGCGTTCGTGGTGTATTTGCTCATTGCGGTGAAGCCAACGCTGAAGAGCACATAGACCAGGCCGACGATGACAAATACCGAAGGCAGCCCGATACCGTTGCCCATGGTGAGGGAAACGGGAACCGCGCCTACCAGAGCGGTCAAGGGGCCGTTGGTTGCGATTACGGCCGAGACTATTGCGAAGAGCCCTAAAGCGCCCTTCCGCAGTTGCGGTTGATTTGCTTCTCTTGCGGCATCCATGGTGGGGTTCCTTCCAAAATTAGGACGAAAGGCTGGTGTTATTGGCGCGTACATTGGTCAACGCAAGTACTTTTGATCTGTCGCGTCGACCTCTCACAGGAGACGGATTCCCGTGCGGTACCGGCATCTGTCGAACTGATTTTCAGCGGCCGAAATCAATCGTCAATCATCCCAAAGTTGCAAAGCCAGTGTTTCCCCTAGTGCGAGATACGCCCGGGTCTCCCAGGTCGAAGGCGTGAATGACGAAAAAGGGGTCGTCCAAGCGTAGATTTCAGGTTGGAAGCGGAGGCACTGATTCGCGCCATCGTGCGCAACGATCCCGCCAAAACTCGGGAGAAGCGTTGGCTGAGCATTCTCCGACACTTAATCTTCGTTCCAGCAAATAGATCGAGGATTGAGATGAAAACCAAAGCCGCAATCGCCTGGAAGGCGGGGCAGCCGCTGACGATCGAGGAAGTCGATCTCGAAGGGCCGCGCGCTGGCGAAGTGCTGATCGAAGTGAAGGCGACGGGCATCTGCCACACCGACTACTACACGCTGTCGGGCGCCGATCCGGAAGGGATCTTCCCGGCGATCCTCGGCCATGAGGGCGCGGGCGTCGTGGTCGACGTCGGCCCCGGCGTCGGCACCCTGCGCAAGGGCGACCACGTGATTCCGCTCTACACGCCCGAATGCCGCGAGTGCAAGTTCTGCCTGTCGCGCAAGACCAACCTGTGCCAGAAGATCCGCGCGACACAGGGCAAGGGGCTGATGCCCGACGCGACGTCGCGCTTCTCGCTCGACGGCAAGCCGCTGTTCCACTACATGGGCACGTCGACGTTCTCGAACTACATCGTCGTGCCGGAGATCGCGGTCGCGAAGGTGCGCGAGGACGCGCCGTTCGACAAGATCTGCTACATCGGCTGCGGCGTGACGACGGGCGTCGGCGCGGTCGTGTACTCGGCGAAGGTCGAGGCCGGCGCGAACGTCGTCGTGTTCGGGCTCGGCGGCATCGGCCTGAACGTGATCCAGGGCGCGAAGATGGTCGGCGCGGACAAGATCATCGGCGTCGACATCAACCCGAAGCGCGTCGAGCTCGCGAAGAAGTTCGGGATGACGCACTTCATCAACCCGAACGAAGTCGAGAACGTGGTCGACCACATCGTGCAACTGACCGACGGCGGCGCGGACTACTCGTTCGAGTGCGTGGGCAACGTGAAGCTGATGCGCCAGGCGCTCGAGTGCACGCACAAGGGCTGGGGCCAGTCGTTCATCATCGGCGTGGCGGCAGCCGGTGAGGAAATCAGCACGCGCCCGTTCCAGCTGGTCACGGGCCGCGAGTGGAAGGGTTCGGCGTTCGGCGGCGCGCGCGGCCGCACCGACGTGCCGAAGATCGTCGACTGGTACATGGAAGGCAAGATCAACATCGACGACCTGATCACGCACACGCTGCCGCTCGAGCGGATCAACGAAGGCTTCGACCTGATGAAGGCCGGCGAGTCGATCCGCTCGGTCGTGCTGTACTGACCGGGAGCGCACCGCGATGCTCGAACTCGTTTCCTCGCATGCGTGCCACGGCGGCGAGCAGCGTTTCTACCGTCACGATTCGGCGGCCATCGGCCTGCCGATGAAGTTCTCGGTGTACCTGCCGCCGCAGGCCGCGCACGGCCGCGTGCCGGCGCTGTTCTATCTCGCGGGGCTCACGTGCACCGACGAGACGTTCGCGATCAAGGCCGGCGCGCAGCTATACGCGGCGCAGCACGGCATCGCGCTCGTGATGCCCGACACGAGCCCGCGCGGCGCGGGCGTGCCGGGAGAGACCGACGCGTGGGACTTCGGCGTCGGCGCGGGTTTCTACGTCGATGCGACCGAGGCGCCGTGGTCCGCGCATTACCGGATGGAGTCGTACGTGACGGGCGAGCTGCGCGTGCTCGTCGCGGCCGAACTGCCGATCGACGGTGCGCGGCTCGGCATCTTCGGGCACTCGATGGGCGGCCACGGCGCGCTGACGCTCGCGTTGCGCCATCCGGGCCTGTACCGGTCGGTGTCGGCGTTCGCGCCGATCGCCG
The DNA here is from genome assembly GCF_902499115.1 of Burkholderia diffusa. Lineage (GTDB taxonomy): Bacteria > Pseudomonadota > Gammaproteobacteria > Burkholderiales > Burkholderiaceae > Burkholderia > Burkholderia diffusa. The sequence continues at coordinate 10,122 of NZ_CABVPN010000051.1, read as the reverse complement.
CGCCGACGCGCTGCCCGTGGGGCGAGAAGGCGTTCTCGGGTTACCTCGGCGCCGATCGCGATGCGTGGAAGGCGCACGACGCAAGCGAACTCGTCGCGCGTGCCGATGCGCCGAAGTTCGCGGACGGCATCCTCGTCGATCAGGGCCTCGCCGATCAGTTCCTCGCGAACCAGCTCAACCCCGACGTGTTCGAAGGCGCCTGCGCGAAGGCCGGCCAGCCGCTGACGCTGCGCCGTCATCCGGGCTTCGACCACGGCTATTTCTTCATTTCAACTTTCATCGCGGACCACATCGGGCATCACGCGACTGCCCTCGGTGCGTACCGAGGGTGAATACACAATCATCCGAAGATTCATTCTGGCGCGCAGCGCCGTACCATCACGTCACTCAAAGAGGAGAATCATGGCAGTCTTTACGCACATCACTGTCGGCACGAACCATCTCGAGAATGCGCGCTCGTTCTACGATCGCGTGCTTGGAGAAATCGGCTTGAAGCGTGTCGCCGACCTCAACGACAACGGCTCCATCTGGGGTCAGGAGTCTCCGTCCTTCTTCGTTCTGAAGCCGGCGAATGGCCAAGCAGCCACCGTTGGGAATGGCGTGACCGTCTCGTTTGAAGCACCGGATCGCAAGTCGATCGACGCGTTTTACAAAAGCGCGCTTGCCGCAGGTGGAAAATGCGAAGGTCCTGCCGGACCGCGTGGCTGGGCGCCAAACGCATATGCTGCTTACGTGCGCGATCTGGATGGCAACAAACTTGCCGTCTATTGCTTCAAGGCTGAGTAACCCGACACCATTGCCAGAAAATGAGCTTTCGGCCTTGAGTTTTCCAGCCGCACCAGTACTACGTCTATGAGGCCGATCCGCCTGCGTTCATCTCGCATTCGCAACGAAGGCAGGCGGAATCCTGCCCATCCGGGTAAAGGAACCGCGCCTGTCAGGCTTCTCGGTGATCGGCTGGAGGTACCTGAGCCGAAGCGCAGACGGTTTATTTCGGCTTCGTTTCTTCCCCTGTGCTTCTGTAAGTGCTCGGGCTTATACCGAGCACCTTTTGAAAAGAGCGTCGCATCAATTCGTAGCTCCCGAACCCGACGTGACTCGCGATCGCCTTGGCAGGCAGGGATGTCTCGCGAAGTAGCTGGCTCGCCATATCGATACGTGTCTTCTCCAGGTAACGTCCAGGCGTCATGCCCATTTCCTCATGGAATACCCTTAAGAAGTTACGTTCGCTCATGGAGATGTATCCGGCCATCTCGGCAACGGAAAGCTTCCGTGTGATGTTTTCCAGGAGCCACTCTTGCAGTTGCCGAATTTCAATTCGGTTGGTCTGCTGAACTCGGAGGTGTACGCTCAACTGAGATTGTGTGCCCGAGCGCTTGAGGTAGACCACAAGATCGCGGGCGACCAAATGGGCAAGTTCCGGTCCGTGATCTTGCTCGACCATTGCGAGTGCCAGATCGATCCCGGCAGTGACGCCAGCTGATGTCCACAGCCAATCGTCGTTCAGGAAGATGCATTCTTCATCGATTGAAACCTTAGGATAGCGGTCCTTCAGTTCATCTCGAACGCTCCAGTGCGTCGTGGCGCGATGTCCGTCGAGCAGACCGGCGGCGGCAAGGAAGAAGACGCCGGAACAGAGTCCCGCGGTTCTTTGGAGTCGACTCGCCACCGAGCCGAACCAATCAACGATTTCAGGATTTTGCGCGACGGCATCGTCGATGCTCCGCGTGCCTACGACAAACGCGGTATGCGGCACCGACAATGGAGAAAGCGATTTGGTCGGTGTGAGGGAGGCGACCGAGTCGGATGCGATGGGGGTCACCTTGCTCGCAACAATCCGCACGTCGTAACCTGGCGGGCGGCCTAGCTCTGCAAGATGGATGTTCGCATAAGAGAACACGGACATCGGCCCGACCGCGTCCAGGAGCTTGAAACCTTCATAAATGATCAGGTCGATGGTGATGGTCGGATGGGTGAGCCGCTTTTTCATACGCTGTGTTGACCGCAGTGAGTCTATTCACCTCCGATAATGAAAGTGACGATGGAAAGCAATTCGGCACGCAATGGCGGTGCGCTCGTGGCGTCGACGTACGTTCGTCTACCCGCCTCCCGGATCGCACCGACGAGCAGAATAGCGCACGCATCGGCGCGCGAATGCCCCTTCTTCCCCCGGAATCGCGGCGTGGCTCTCAGATCATCCGTGATCTCGGCGCGAACCCAACCGGATGTCCTGCCGATCGCTGGCGCCAAAATCGGTGCCAGAGCTGGTTCGGCAACACTGTACAGCTTTCCCTTGCGCGGGTCCGCGCAGATGGCGAAGTAAGCATCTGCGAACGCCATGATCTTCTCCGACGGTGAATTTCCGCCATCCCGAAGCCTGGTGCTATCTCGTTGAAACTCGGCACCGATCTGCTCGTAAGCTAGAAGAAGCAGTTGATCGCGGCCACCCGGAAAGTGGTTGTAAAACGTTCCTTTGGACAAGCCCGCCCGTCTGAGAACGTCATCCAGCGCACACAATCCCGCGCCGCTGTCTGCAAGCTCCGTCGTTACTGCATCGACAAGATCGTCCCTGACTCGGAGCTTATTGCGCTCACGCAAGGTCAATGGCGTTTTCGAGGTCACTGCGAGGAGCGTGGATGCGGGTTCGGACATGCGACTGTCTCACACGGCGGTTTTCGGGGTTGAGGGCATTCGTCGGGTGGCAGCGCCGACCGTTCTATTGTGGGACGAGGTCGTTCACTTGGCAAGAAAACGTGGACATCGAGTCCAATTTATGGTTTTGGAGTATTGACGCGGTTTTTTTCGCTTTCTAACATGGATTCGTCACGGTGCATGTTTACTTCAGGTCGTTTTTTCGCTCCTGGCAAGTGTTCAAGAGGGAAGACGGTCTTTGCCGAACAGGGATGCGATCATGCGTAGCGAGAAGACGGGTGCCGAACAATTTGCAAGGCAGACATTGAATTTCATGTCGAATCTGCTGGGCGTCGACTCGATTGCGTTCTATCACATCGACGACGAAACGCGAGAGTCTCAGTTCAAGTTGCTGAACGTGCCGGCAGGCTTCCTCAGCGACTACTTGACGTATGCGGGGGATCTCGACCCACTTTCTCCCGTCCGGGCTCAATCCTTAGGGGGCGCTACAGCATTGCTAAGCAACGAGCTTGGCGAAAGTGACGGCGACCGGGAGTATCACCGCTTCATGCGACTGCATGGATTCCGGGACACTATCGAACTGTTCTTCCGGTGCAATGGACAAATGGTCGGAGGATTGAGCGTGCTTCTGAACGACGGTTCAGCCGCTCCTGATCGCAGGACTGAACTGCTGCAACGTTGTCGGATCGCACAGCCTTACATCGAGCACAATATTGCAAGCGGTCCTCACGCTTCCGTCATTCGCGTCCGCGAGTGGCTGGCGACCGCCCATGGCCTTTCGAAGAGGGAGGTAGCGGTTGCCGAATTAGTGGCGGCTGGTCGATGCAACAAGAGGATCGGAGGAGAGCTGTCGATCGCGGTCACAACCGTGAAAACTCACCTGGTTCACATCTTCGACAAGGTCGGCGTCGATAGCCGTGCTGCGCTGATCGCAAAGATCAATGCTTTCTCGTCGTAACGGGGCGGCCTAGCCTCTACTAAGTACCCGCTTGTCCGTGTCGGGAAAGCAAATGCTCCAGCGTCGTTTCACGCGGCGTTGGATGGAGTGGATGGTGCGCGGCAAAGTTTATCAGTCGGACCACCCAATCCTCGGGTTCAGCGCCGATGTCCAGCACGTTCAAACAAGCGTAATCTTGCTCGATGCTGGCGAAATACGCACCGCGATTTCCCGATAGCGCTCGGGAGATGATCGCGGTGTTGACCCCGCCGTGTACCGCAAGGAGCGCCACTTTCCAGGTGTCGTCCAACCGCAATGCCTCGATCTCGGAGTCGACCCGTGTCGTGAAGTCGCGAATCGTCTCGCCATTCATAAATGCCCAGGAACCCGGCACAAGTCGAACTCCCGCAAAGAACGCTCGATCCAGGCTGGTGCGAGACAACGCACTGACGTCGCCACCATGAATTTCGCATAGCGAATCAAAGTTTTCCACGGAGGTCACTCCGAGACTACTTCCGATGATCTGGGCGGTTTCGCGGGACCGGAGCAGCGTGCTTGAGAGAATTCGGTCTACGACCACGTTGTTCTGTTCCAGAAATGCGGCCGTCTGCGCTACCTGTGCTCTTCCGAGACTCGAAAGAGGCGGGTTCTGGTCCATTTGGCTCTGTTGGGGGAAGTAGTTCACCTCCCCGTGGCGGATGAGATAGATCCTTCGCCGACCGGACAAGCTGGGTTCACGCTGCATTTCCTGCACCCGTGGAGGTGGAAAATTCGGAGTATCCGGACATACTCGGAAAGACGGAAATTGCTGCCTACGCGCCGGGCGCGCGGCAGCTGTGGCGTCAGCGGGCCGCAGTCTGGAGCAGTGTCCCGAATTCGGGTGAATCGATCCGCTTTTTCACCTTGTCAAGGCTACGATTCAATTCACCCACGTAATCGTAGTCAGCGTTCTTGTCACTTGCTCCTTGCGCGACCGTCCATAGGCCGAGACTGCAGTAATCGGCGGCGAGTGCGAAGAGGCGCACGCGGGCCTGCCTGCATGCATCGTTGGTGCCGAAGTAGTCTTCACACATCTGGCCGATCGAATCGGTGTCGAGCTCACCGTACGTCGCGATGAAACCGAGTTCGTAGCAGCGATCGCCATTCCCGGACAAATCGTAGTCGACGAGTCGTACGTCACAAGTCGTCGTCTCGAGAATGTTCGCACCGTAGAGGTCGTTGTGACATGGAACGAAGTCGGTGATTCGAAGGTCGAGAACCTTTTCGACTCGCGCCATCACTTTGCACAGTTCTTCATAACCGTCGGGAAGGTCCACGCCGCGTTGGCGCGCGCATGCAAACTGTGATCTGGCGTCCGAAAACGGGCTGAAATCCCGTGCGAAGCGAGCGCCGCTATCGTGGAGTCGACGCGCGGCGCTTAGAAGGCGCCTGCGGCCCGCGCGATCCGAGGTGTCGAGAAGTTTGCCGGGAAGAAATTCGACCACAAGTGCGAGTGGCTCCGTGGTGATCTTCAATACCCGCGCACCAATACCCAACTCGCCCGCCAGACGCGTGTTTTCCATCGCGACGCCGGACGGCGGAATCACGCCAAGTCCCTCCCAGGTCGTATTCCACAACTTGAGCATGCACTTGCGGTCGCCGTCGATGGCCACCAAGTTTTTGTGCGCACCGCCGCCAGACATCCATTCGAACACGGGCCGGGAGTCTGCCCAACCCGGTGTTTGACGGATGACATCTTCAGCGCGCTTAAGCAGATCAACGTCGAGGACGGTTTCGATGACACTCATTTCGTCACCTCGCTGCTTTTGAGTTTGAACCGTGCCGTCGTGAAGGTATCGAGGTCCGGACGTTCCGTGCCATCGACGAAATCGGCCAGTGCTTTGCCGACCACAGGCGCGTAACGAAATCCGCGGCCGGTACACCCTGCGCCGATAACGACGTTCCTATGGTCCGGATGTGCCCCGAGCAGCCAGTGACCGTCCTTGCTTTCGCTCCACATGCACACCGCGCCGCCCACAGGTTCTGCATCGAGCTGCGGCAAGCGCTGACGGAGCACCTCGCGCACGCGCTCGACATCGTTTGCCTTGATATCTTGACTGATCGTATCGGGATCGATGATATCTATGCGAGTTGCGACGCTGAACTTGTAGGTGCCGTCAGGTTCGGGACATCCGTAAGCCGGCATCCCGGGGTCGCCCGGGGGAGCGGCAAAGAAGAGGGCGGGCATTGCGACATGACCCGCCGGGACCTTGAAATTGACGAGTACTTGACGCTCTACGTCCACTGGAAGGTCAAGGTTCAGTATCCTGTTCGACCTCGCGCCCGCGGTGACGACGAGCTTGTCAGCTCGATACGTGCCCTGGGCAGTGTGGACTTCCACGCCGCGGGCGTCGGCGCTCCACGTCAGAACGGGTTCGTCGAAGCGGAACTCGACACCGTGTTCGGAGGCCAATTTCTGCAAGGAGCGAATGGCAGGTTCGACCAGGATAATCGAGCCATTCGGTTCCCACACCGTCAGCTCGCTCTCTCGGGTTTTCAGCCACGGGAAACGTGCAGACGACTCGGAATCGGAAAGAACTTCGTATTCGAACTCGCTTTTTTGCAGGTTGGAAAGCGTCTTGTCGAACCACTCCGAACCGGGTTCGCCGATGAACGCCGAACCGGTTTTGACCAGAATGTCCTGACCGACCTTCTTCGAAACTTCGCCCCACATCTCCCAGGCGGCTTCGGTAAGCTTGATGTAGGCAGGGCCGGAACTGTTCGATTGCCGCGCGAGGCGAGTCGCGCCGCCGTGCGAGCCAACCTTGTGAGGCGGACGAAATGCATCGATCGCCAGCACCCGATAGCCACGGGCGGCCAATTGCCAGCTTGCTGCGCTTCCCCAGGTGCCGGCACCGAGAACGATCACATCGAAACTGCTCATCATAAATCCCGAAGAACATGGAGCTCGTGGACGTCCTTCGTCCGACGATCCTCGCCGTTAATGAATGGTCGTTGTCGGCTCAGCCGGCATCGACGTCTGCAGCCCGACCTTGACCGGACTTTCATTCATTTTTCTCAGCAGAAAATAAATTGTCGTCCTCCAAAGGTTGGAGACTCGACTAGGGTTTCTACGTGCTACCGGATAAAGATCGGAATCGACAACCCAGGTGTTCGTGTGCCTTGCGCGCTCTATCGTGCTGTTTGGAGCCTTCGGTAACCCCTCGGATCCAATATTTGGTTTGCAAGCTGCCAGCAAATCAAACCTTCGATTGATTCGAACTCGGAGCCGTTCGTGAAGAATCTAGCCAATTGACGGAGGGTGGCGCATCGTGGCGCATTTGGCGCCGAGACCGGTTCATGGCCATAACTCTCCGTGAAATTTTTCAGGAGCGGAAATTGAACACTCAGGACGATTCGGTGATGGACCTCTCGACTGCAGCGCCAGAGCAGCCTTTTGAGGATCGTGAGGAAACGATCGCGGCGTCGACGCGCTACCTCGCGTCCGAGAGTGGTAGATTGCTGCGCGGTCTCGGCGCTGACTTGATCATTGGCGCGCGCGCGCGAGCGCAGTTCCAGGACGCTTTCAGCGGAAAATGGTACTGGAACATGCACTGCAACGGTGGAGTGTTCAACATGGGCCACCGTAACGAGCGGTTACTCCAGGCACTCCGCGGTGCGCTCGACACGTTGGACATTGGCAACCATCGATTCACTTCCGGCATCCGGGCGCAAGCCGCACAGAAACTGACCAGGTCGACTGGCGGCGTGCACGCTGGCGTGGTTTTCAACGCGTCCGGCGGGGAAGCGAATGACCTCGCTATTCGGCTCGCACGCGGCGTTACGGGGCGGCAGAAAGTGATCAGCATTGTGGGCGGCTACCACGGCCACACAGGTATCGCCATCTCGACCACGGACCCGGAATTTTCCGCTCCTTTCGGTGGACCGCTCCCAGGCTTCGTTCAGGTTCCGTGGAATAACCTGTCCGCGATGGAAGCGGCGATCGACGACGACACGGCCGCGGTCGTCATGGAAACCCAGCCCTCGTCATGTGGCTTCCTTCTCCCGACAGACGGATATCTGCAGGCTGTGGAGAAGCTATGTCGCGATAGAGGAGCGATGTTGCTCATTGACGAGGTACAGACCGGTATGGGCCGGACCGGACATGTCTGGTCGTGGCAGCACCATGCCATTGAACCGGACATTTTCGTGAGCGGAAAGGGCCTGTCTGGCGGCGTCTACCCCATGGCGGCAACGATGATGAAGCAGCCGATCTTCGATCATCTTCATCGGTTTCCCTACGGACAGGTCTGCACGTACGGCGGTAACGAAATCGGCAGCGCCGTGCTGTGCGAACTTCTCGACATGGTAGATAACCCGACGTTCCTCGGACAGGTGCGCTCGTTGAGTCAGCAATTCCACGAAGGCTTTGCCGATGCCGCGTTCGACTACTGGACGATCGGATTGAGCGGCGGCATAGGTCGAAACACGCCTGACTGGGCGCTGGCCGCAATGCCCAAGCTGTACGAAGCCGGAGTATGGGCAGTGTTCTCGTCGTTCAACAAGAGCGCGTTGCAATGCAAGCCCGTCATGATCATGACGGCGGAAGAGGCGGACCGACTCATCGGCGTGGTGAAAGCCGCGCTTCGCTAGTCTGAATTTCAACCAGTGCGCGGGGGCGGTCGGTGGACCTGCGTCACCTATCGCCTACGCTCAGATACGAACATTGAGAGCCTGGAGCACCAAGGGAGGAGCCAACGCATGAAAATCCATCTGAATGTCGTCAACGGCATGTTGGTCGAGGCCGTGGAGACCATTGAATCGCTCAACCCGGCGACCTCCGAGCCCATTGGTCGTGTTCCCGTTTCGACGAAAGCGGATGTCGATGCAGCAATTGCCGCTGCCCGGGCGGCGCAACCTGCGTGGATGTCGCTTTCAGAGGGCGCTCGAAGCGCCGCGCTACAGCGAGTGGCCGACGTTCTCAAAGAGAACGCCGAGTATCTCGCCACGTGGATCACCCGCGAGCAAGGAAAGCCTTTGGGCGGCGTCGGCCCGGATCAGATCCCCGGTTCGCGATTCGAGATGTGGGGCTGCGAGGTCTGGACCCGGGTACCTGCGAGCTTGGATCTGGCTCCTGAGGTCTTGTTCGAGGACGAAACTCGACGCGACGTCATGCACCGCCAGCCATATGGCGTGGTGGCCGCCATTGCGCCATGGAACTGGCCTCTGCTTATTGCGATCTGGCAAATTATTCCGGCGTTGCGGATGGGTAACACGGTCGTGCTCAAGCCATCCGAGCTGACCAGTATCTGCACGCTAGAGATGGTTCGCTTGATCTCGGAGGTGCTTCCGCCGGGCGTGCTGAACACGGTGAGCGGAGATGGCAGGGTCGGCGGCTTGCTGACTTCGCATCCTGGCGTAGACAAAATTCTATTCACGGGGTCAACCGCCACCGGCTCTCGCATTTCGGCGGTCGCAGCCGAAACTGTTACACCTACGACGATGGAGTTGGGCGGCAACGATGCCGCTATTGTTTTACCCGATGCGAACCCTAAAGATATTGCGCAAGGGTTGTTCTGGGGGGCTTTCCTCAACATGGGTCAAACGTGCGCATGTATCAAACGACTCTACGTCCCTGAGCACCTTCACGATGAAATCGTTTCGGAGCTCAAGGCAATCGCTGAAATGCTTCCGATGGGCGACGGGCTCACTACGGGCGTCGCGATTGGTCCCATTCAAAACCGCGCGCAATACGACAAAGTGTTGGCGCTTGTGGAAGCTGCGCGCGCCGAAGGTGGAACCGTGGTGTGCGGCGGTGTAGCCCCGTCAGGCGCCGGTAACTTCTATCCAATTACGCTTGTGACCGGTCTGAAGGACGGCGCCCGTCTGGTGGATGAAGAGCAATTTGGTCCGGTTCTCCCAATCATTAAATACTACGAATTGGCGGAGGCCATCGATAACGCGAATCGTCTCGAGGTTGGACTCGGCGCCTCGGTGTGGTCGTCAAACCCTGACCGCGCAGCGGGAATTGCGTTAAAGATTCAGGCGGGGACCGTTTGGGTCAATCAGCATGGCGCCATTCACCCCATGGTCCCTTTCGGCGGCATCAAAGGCTCGGGCTGGGGAGTAGAGTTTGGAATCGACGGCTTGAAGTCCATGACCCAACCACACGTTATCAGTATCAAAAAGTGACGCGGCCGACTGTTGAGCCCGCTCCGTATTCATAGCCGTTTTGAAATTCTGCAAAAGCCGCTCCTTTCGCCGGACGACGCGCAGGATGGCCCGGCCGCCGCGTTGCATGCACGCTTCGTCGAACGCATCGCGAACGGGCGGCGCAACGACGTGCATGCCGACGATTTGCTCGCCGTGGCCGGCCGCGCTGACCGATGGCCGCACCGGGACCGCGCTCGCCGCGCACACAGGCGTGGTGGATCTTGTGCTCGTCGATCTCGCGCGCTCCAGTGCAGCGACGCCGCGTATGCGGACGCGGTCGGCCTGTTCCAGCAGGCGGGTTTTCGCGTCGTCGGCGTCGCGGACGTGCCGGGCATGGTCGC
>NZ_CABVPN010000050.1 GCF_902499115.1 Burkholderia diffusa | reverse complement strand
GACATCAAGGACCCGACGCAGAACATCGTGTGGGTCACGCCGGAAGGCGGTGGCGGGCCGAATTACCCGAACATGTAGCGCACCAACGAAACGAGAGCGGCCGTGACGCGAAATCGGCGATCCATGCCAGTTCGATACGGCTTCCGATGTGGAAGACACAGGCTGCTTCCGAGGGTATTCCCGATGGCCGGAGCCTTGTCTGGCGGGAGTCGCCGGAATGGACACCTGTCTTTTTCAAGGACACAGCTGCCGCGTTGTGTGCACTCGTCCCTTTCGCATCTCCGTCGACTTCGATGATCAATGAAGTCGCGTCTTGCCAGGTGCCTTCCGATCGGAGCCGCATGGACAAGGGGCTCCGGTTCTTTCGCTTCAAGATCACGTTCGCCCGGCGTTGGAGCCGTGCGGGTCGCCTGGAACACCGGCCCGATGCTGGCATGGGCATTGCATTATCCGTGCTACTTGACGTGCCGCCGGAGGGCTGCGGATTCAAGCACAGGGCCGATGCCACCGAGGTCGCGGACGGTTAGTCGTTCGCGCAGACAGCCGGCGGCATTCGAGGTCGAGCGATAGCAGTAAAAAAACAGGAGACAATCGATGCACCACCTTCCATTTTTCGAAACCGCACACCGCGACGCGCGGCGCGGGACAGATGACGTTCCCCATGCGCGGCAATCGGTGATCCGCCTTTCGATTGACTGAACGCCGTCCCGAACGTTGACGGCCGTTCGTTCGGCGCGTCCTCTATCCCAACGATCGAAAGAGAGGTATCAAAGTCATGGAAGGCTTGATTTCGGCTGGCGTCATCGGCCTGAGCCTGGGCACCCAGTATGCGTTGATCAGCATCGGGTTCACGCTCATATTCGGCATCATGGGCGTGGTGAACTTCGCTCATGGCGGTTTCTACATCCTCGGTGGTTACATCGCCTATTCGCTGTCCCAGTCCCTGGGCGTTCCGTTTGCGGCAGCGGTGCTGATCGCTGCGTTGGCCACGGGCGTGATCGGCTATCTGGTGGAGGTCGTGGTTGTGGAGAGGAATGTCTCCGACCATTTGGCGACGATGCTGATGACATTGGGCATCTATCAGATCATCACGACCGGCATGACGGCCGCCTATGGGGCCGAGCCGATGAATTTCCCGTTCCCGGTGACCGGCTCGCTGCGCGGTCCGGGTTTCTATATCCCTTACGCAAACCTGATCGTCTTCGGCGTGTGCGCGCTCGCGATCGGCAGCGTCTATTACCTCGTCTTCAGGACCCGATATGGTATCGCGCTGCGTGCGATGGCGGACGACAGTCCGGTTGCGCGCGCGCAGGGGATCCGGCCCGCACGCATGTTCCCGCTGGCGTTTGCCATTGCAACGGCACTGGCCGGGCTCACCGGCGCACTCGTCACGCCGATTCTTGCGTTGGAGCCTTCCAGCGGAGATGCCGTGCTCGGCAGGGCGTTCATCGTCGTCGTCATGGGCGGACTGGGCAGTGTCGGCGGTGCCACGATCTCCGCATTCGTCGTCGGCCTCGTGGAGGCTTACGCGAGTGTCTATCTTGGTGGTTCCCAAGGCGCGCTCGTGCTGTTCGTGATCGTAATGCTGATCCTCTTGGTTCGCCCGCAGGGGCTGTTCGGTACCGTTACACGCAAGGCCTGAATTATGAAAATGACCCATCGTCGCCGTGACTTCATGCTCGACATATCGGGCGTGATCGTACTGCTACTGCTTCTCATCGTACCCTTTGCGTCAACGGACCCGTTCATGTATTCGCTGGCCGGTCAGTCCGCCATCGGCGTGTGTGCCGCGCTGGGCATCTACATCATGCTGCGGCTTGGACTCCTGTCGTTCTCCGCGCCGTCTTTCATGGCGCTCGGTGGCTATGCCGCCGCCATCGCGGCGAATGCCGGTACGACGAACCTCGTTCTGCTCATGCTGATCAGCGCGATCGTGCCGGCGCTCGTGGCGCTGCCGCTCGGGGCGTTGGTGCTCCGACTCAAAGGCGTGTACTTCATTTTCATTACGTTCGTCTTCAACGAAATACTTCAGATCGTCATCTTCCAAACGCCGACATTGACGGGCGGCGCGAACGGGATCACGGGTGTCCCGCCCGCATTGCTGTTCGGGATGGGGGCCACGTCGCCGGCGACGGTCGTCGTCGTCACAGTTGCCATTTGCATCGTCTCCGCGTTGTTTACGCTTGGCATGACGCACGTTCTCCGGCCCGAGTTCTCGTCGATCGAGGAGAACGAGACGCTCGCGGAGAGCCTTGGCGTTGCGCCGTGGAAATATCGCACCATCGGCTTCATTACCTCGGCCGCCGTGTCCGGACTGGCGGGTTTCGCACTCGTCAACATGCTCTCGACCGCCCATCCGAGCTCGTTCACCACTTGGTCCGTGAACAGCTACATCGCGTATGTCTTCGTCGGGGGCCGCGGATCGTTGCTGGGTGTCGTGGTGGGTAGCCTGCTGCTCATCACGATGAACGATGTTTTCAGCAGCTACGCTCAATTGTCGTCCGGATTGTTCGGGCTGCTGCTCGTCATCGTGATGATGATTGCGCCCGGCGGCATCGTGGGAACGCTGACGACCGTGTTTGACAAGATGAGGGTGCGCCATCGCGGCGTGCTGCAACCGCGTATCGAGGATCGTCGAGCATGAGTTCGCCTATTGATATTTCAAAACAAAGCAACCGAGCGCCAGTACCGGCGACATTGCAAGTCGAAGCGATCACCAAGCGATTCGGCGGCCTGCGCGTATTCGAAGGCATTTCATTCGAAGTGTCGGCGGGCGACGTGCTTGGCGTGATCGGCCCGAACGGCGCAGGCAAGACTACGCTGATCAATGTCATGAGCGGAATGCTGCCGCCGACGTCGGGGCGCATTTTGCTGGGTGGGCAGGTCATCTCCGGGATGCGGTTCTACAACGTGGCACGTCTTGGCGTCGCGCGCAGCTTCCAGCAGACCAACACGTTCAAGAGCGCGACGGTCGAAGAGAATCTGTTTCGTGCCCAGCGCTTCAGCACCTCCCATTCGAATGCGGATCTCGGCATCGAAGGTTTGCTGGACGAGTTCGGTCTTGCACAGCACCTTTACGACCCGAGCGACAAGTTGCCGTACGGACTCCAGAAAATGCTGGGCCTGGTGATGGTGCTCGCTTCGAGACCCCGATTTTTGCTTCTGGACGAGCCGGCCGCAGGGCTGGAGGCCCGGGAGCGGCCGCAGGTGGACCGCTTCATCGAGCATGCGCGCAGCGTGCTGGGCTGCGGCGTCCTGATCGTGGAGCACGACATGGATATGGTCAAGCGACTGTGCCCGCGCATTGTCGTGCTCGAGGCGGGGCGGCTTCTCGCCGAGGGAGCACCGGGCGATGTGCTTTCCCGCCGTGATGTAATCGAGGCCTATCTGGGCGTGAGTGAGGATTGAAAATGCTGAGCATCGAGAAGCTGGTCGTTCGTTATGGCGGCATCGTGGCCCTCCGGGAAGTGTCGATCGACGTGAACGAGGGCGAAACGGTCCTGTTGGTCGGCGCGAATGGCGCGGGCAAGTCGAGCCTGATCAATGCCGTAGTCGGTCTGGTTCCCGCGGTATCCGGTCAGATCCGCTTTGCAGGGAAGGACCTGGTTGGTGTCTCGTGCCCCGGTCGCGCCCGTCTCGGCATCGGCTATTCGCCGGAGGGGCGCCGGATATTCCGCTCGCTGAGCGTGAGGGAAAACGTCCTGGCGGGCACGCTCGGTATTTCGAAGATGCAGGCGCAAGCGAACCTCGAGTGGATGGAGCGGACTTTTCCGTTGCTCGCCGAGCGCGCAGACCAACCGGCCAACCAACTGAGCGGCGGGCAGCAGCAGGTCGTCGCGCTGGCCCGAGCGGCAAGCACGCTGCCCAAACTGCTGCTTCTGGACGAACCGTTCCTCGGACTGGCACCCGTATGGATCGAGCGCATCAGCGAGTCGATTCGGGAGCTGCAGCGTCGCGGCACCACGATTCTGATGACCGAACAAATGGCACGTCCCGCGCTCAAGCTTGTCGACCGCGCGTACGTAATGCGTGGCGGCGAGGTGCGGCGCAGCGGCACGGTCGACGAGATTCGGGATGTCGCGCTCGCGGAGGAATATCTTTGAATTCGAATTCACATCAAGACAAGGTGATGCAATGACGAACATGTTTCCGTACCCGCAACTGAAGGCCGGTCGCGATGAGCCTATCATCGATCCCGACCTGCCGATCATCGATTCAGCTCACCATCTCTTTGACAGACCGGCATTGCGCTACATGTTCGAGGATTACCTGGCGGACGTGAACGCGGGACATCGGATCGTCGCGTCCATCTATGTGGAAACGCTTGCCTTCGCACGCAAGGATGGCCCGGAAGTGCTGCGGCCGCTCGGCGAGGTCGAGTTCGCGAACGGGGTTGCGGCGATGAGCGCCAGCGGCGCCTATGGCGATTGCCGCGTCTGCGCGGCGATCGTGGGGAACGCGGACCTGCGATTCGGGTCGGCAGTGGCCGAATTGCTCGAACGGTCGCTTGAAGCCGCGCCGGAGCGATTCCGGGGCGTTCGGCAGATCACGATCGAGGATCCGAGCGATGCGCCTTTTCGCTATGTCACGAACCGGCCGGCGCCTGGAATCATGAAATCCCCGGGATTTCGCGCCGGCTTCCAGGAGGTGGCAGCACGCGGCCTGACGTTCGATGCGGCAGTGTTCCATCATCAGATGGCCGACGTTTGCGAGCTTGCCGATATGTTTCCCGATACGATCATCGTCCTCAATCACTTGGGCCAGGCGATGAGCATGGACATGGACGCCGACGGCCGTGCCGGCGTGTTCGCGCAGTGGCGATCGGCCGTACGCGAGGTGGCACGCCGCCAAAACGTGCTGTGCAAGATCGGCGGCCTGGGATTGCCGTTTTGGGGGTTCGGTTTCGAGAAACGCGCGGAGCCGGTCGGCTATCTGGAACTCGCCGATGCGTGGAGGCCCTATGTCGAGACCGTCATCGATGCTTTCGGCGTCGAGCGCTGCATGATGGAAAGCAATTATCCGCCCGATGGTCGATCCTGCGGATTCGTGCCGATGTGGAACGCGCTGAAGCATATCGTCCGGGGCGCATCGCCTCGAGAAAAGGCGGCGCTTTTTCACGATACCGCGGCCCGCGTTTACCGCGTCGACCTTTCCTGAACCGGGCGTCGTGCGCCGGGGGGGCGCGAGCAATTTGCTCGACGCGCCGCATGTCCCCGGCGAGAAGATCGGCGAGAAGATCCACAGTTCAGCCTGCCGTCCGCGCATCGTGGACGGCAGGCGCGATATCTCAGTGAGATGGAATGCCCGCCGTGGAGCCGCCGTCCACGGGCATGACGATACCCGTGACGAAGCTGGCGTCATCCGACAGCAGAAACGCGATGGCGGCGGCAACCTCTTCAGGCTCTCCCTCGCGGCCGATCGGATGCGCCGCGCGAATGCGCTTTTCGTTTTCCGGATCCTCGAACATCACGGCTGTCATCGGGGTGCGAATCATCCCCGGCGCTACGGCGTTCACGCGGATACCGTAAGAGGCAAGTTCGAGTGCCATGGTATGCGTGATGCCCGAGACGCCGAACTTCGACGCGGAGTATGCGAGGCGGTTCGGTACGCCGCGTATTCCCGCCCCCGACGAAACGTTGACGATTGCGGCGGGTGTTTTCGCTTCCGTTGCGACGCGTGCAAATGCCTGGCAGACGTTGAATGTTCCATCGAGATTCACTGACAGGACTCGACGCCACGCGTCCGGATCAAAATCCAGCACATTGCCCACGCCGCGGATGCCGGCGGAGTTCACGAGCCCGTGAAGCGGGCCGAATCGTCGAGCGGCGTCGGCCACGATGGCGTTGACGTCGTCGCGATTCGATACGTCCATCGCGACGGCGTGGATACGGCTAGTCGGGCCGAATTCCGAGGCGACCTTGTCGACATCGCCCTTGCGTACGTCTGCTGCGACAACCAATGCGCCCTCGTCGAACAGACGTCGGACACACGCCGCGCCAATCCCGCTGCCGGCTCCTGTTACAAGGATCGTCTTTCCTTCAAAACGCTTCATGTCACCTTTTCCTTTTCATATCGAAGCCACCATGTGCGGTCGGGCAACGCGGTCGAGGCGCACGGATTCCGGATGTGGTCTCGTTGCTCCGCGATGCCGTGGCGACCGAGAGATTCGCCGAAAGTCGCGCGGAAGCGTGGACTCCCCATACGACCTTCGGCGATGAACCGCGCTATCCGAGGTTCACGGCGTCGCAGGTTCCGACGCAATGGCGATGCGTCGATCCTTTTGCCTTTTACCGTTCGCGATCACGCCCATCCCAATCGGGAAGGCGAGCTGCTGATTGACACCGTATTGCGCCTTGCCGCGCCAGCCGCCTTTGCCGAGGTAGCGGGATTCCGGCGTCGTCTCTCGCAACGCGGCCGCGATCTTTTCGCCATCTTGATCGGTTCCGGCTCGCGAGATCGCGCGCAGAAGATGCTCCGCGGCGAGTGCGGACGGATAGAACAGCGTGTTGTCCGGCACCTTCGACTTCGTCACGCGTTCGTAGTCGGCATTCAGACGCTGTATGCCGGGGTCGTCCAGCGGAGCGAGTTCGAGCCAGTAGAACGCCTTTTGGGCTGAAATGTCTCCCACGGTGTTCAGCACCACCTCCGCGCCGCTACCGAGGTCACCGAACGCACCCGTGTATCCAGCGCCAAGCATTTGCTTGACGAGGATGCCGGCTTCACCCGGCGGCATCGGTCCGAATTCCACCGACTCGGGGCTCATGCTCATCAGGCGGGCCACGATAGGCGCGAAGTTCGTGGTGCCGCGTTGATAGAATTCGAGCGTCGCCTTGGCACCGGCCTTTTCGTACTCCTGGACCAGTGCTTTGCCTGCATCGGTGCCGCCCTGATCGTTCGGTGCAACAACGATCACCTTGTTGAATTTGAACTCGTCCCTTGCGGCTTTCACGACATAGGCACCCCAGACTTGCGGCGTGAGTGATACCGCGAAGGCGAGCGGATATTGCGTGTTGATGACATCCTTCGCGTACGAGTGCGCGAAATTCACGATGCCGTACCGCTTCGCGATGGGCTTGAATCCCGCCAGCTCGACCGACGGAACCGGGCCCACAGCCGCATGAACGCCCTGGCTCGCGAAATAGTTGGCTGCGGCCGCTCCACCGGCAGCGGTCGCTTGCGAGTCGTAACTCGTCGGCACCACCTTGCACTTGCGGTTGCCGACTTGCAGGCCACCATTGGCATTGGTATAAGCGGCCTCGAACTCGACGGCCGCTTTCTCGGCGAGGCCCTGCGACGATCCACCGCCGCTCATCGGGCCGAGCACGCCGATCTTGACTTCGCACGATTGTGCTGCCGCCGGCGTGCAAACCGCCCAGGATGCGGCGAGCGTCGCTACGCAGGCCGCCGCTTTGGCAGTGTTCCAATGTTTCGCCATCAAAGTCTCCTTCTGGTAGTTATCAATGGGTGCAAGTCCGTAAAGGGCGCTACCTCATCCGAACACCCGAATCGCCCCGAAATACCTAGCGCTGGGCGCGAAAAAGATTGGCTTCGTGATTCGACCGAAAACGGATAGCCGTTTTTCGGCCCGGCGATAACCGATCTGGCAGTGATGAAGCAATTGCGATGCCAACGGGCGCCGGATGTGCTGCCGATCTGAGGAGAAGCGTCGCATGAAGGCACGCCCGGAGTCATTCGACCGTCGCTGATGCGGACAACTGTGTTTTCCGACGACATGCGCGAGCGATAGCTATGTTCCGGCGATCGCGCTATCGCCGTGGGGGCGTATGGGGTGGCGCCCAACAAAGCTGGTACGGAACCTGCAATCGATTCGCGGCTGAGCGGAATGAAACCGCGACGCGGCATATTTTGGAAAAGGGGCTGTATATGAAAGTCGGGTATATCGGTTTGGGCGCGATGGGGGCGCCGTTGGCGCAAAGACTCATCGGCACGTACGACCTGTGCGTCTGGGATATCAATACTGCCGCTGTAGCCGAGTTCGAGAAGCTCGGTGCGGGCGTAGCATCATCCGCAGCCGAGCTGGCGCATCGCTGCGACGTCCTGATGCTGTGTCTGCCGCGCACGGAGAACGTGCGGCAGGTGATCTTCGGCGCACAAGGGCTGGCGCAAGGGTTGACGCCGGGAAAGATCATCATCGATCAGACGAGCGGTGTGCCGGAGCAAACCCGGGACATCGCACGCCAGTTGGAGGCAAAGGGTGTCGCGATGATCGACGCGCCGGTGGCGGGCGGTCTGGCCGCCGCTCGCGCGGGCAAGGTGACCATCATGGTCTCCGGTCCCGACAGTGCCTATCAGACAGTATCGCCGATCCTGCATGCAATCAGTTCGAACGTCTTCCGATGCGGGGAACGGGTCGGCGACGGGCAGGCAATCAAGCTGGTCAACAACGTGATGAACGCGGCATGCCGCCTGGCGACGCTGGAAATCGTCGCGATGGGAAGAAAGTCGGGACTGCCGCTCGCGACCTTGACTGACTTGCTCAACAAGAGCACTGCACGGAACCGCATCACGGAGACCATGTTGCCGGCCATTGTCGAAGGCAGGGCCGCGACCAACTTCGCGCTTCCCCTGATGGTGAAGGACGTTCGTCAAGCGATCGAACTCGGCATGGATGCCGGCGCGCCGATGCCTGTGTCGAGCATCGCGCTCGGCTTGCTGCAGACCGGCGTCAATACGCTGGGGCAGGATGCCCGGCTCGAGGATGTCGTCAAGCTGATCGAGTCGATGGCGGGCACGCGGCTGCGTGATGATGCGATGTCGCTGCCGGCAGCGACGGCAGCGACGGCAGCGATGGCGGGGCGGGACGAGCTGACGGTCGGCTATGTCGGACTTGGCGCCATGGGCGCGGCGCTGGTGCGGCGCCTGATGAAGTTTCGAAAGGTGCAGGTGTTCGATGTGCGGCCCGATATCGTCCGCGATCTCGAAGCCGACGGCGCAGTCGCGGCGTCGGATTTGCCCTCGCTGGCACGCGACTGCGACGTCATCATGATTTGCGTGCCCGACTCGACAGTCGTCCGAGAGGTTCTGTTCGGAAAGGGGGGGTTGAGGGAAGGCCTCGCCGCAGGCAAGATCGTCATCGATCAGACGACGGGTGATCCGTCCGCCACGCGCCTCATGGCAGAGGAACTCAAGGCGCTGGGCGTGGCGCTAGTGGACGCACCCGTTTCAGGCGGTCCGAGCGGCGCGCACGCAGGTACCGTGGCGATCATGTGCAGCGGGGCGCAGGACATGTGCGCACGCGTTCGGCCGCTTCTCGAATCCATCAGCCCGAACGTGGTGTATTGCGGTGACACCGGATATGGGCATATCGCCAAACTGGTCAAGAACGCATTGGGTGCGTGCAATCGGCTGATCGCGTATGAAGCCGTGGCGATGGGTATCAAAAACGGCCTGAAACTCCGGGACATGGAGAAAGTGATCAACAGCGGTTCAGGGTGGAGCGCTACGTTCGAGCGTGTCGTTCCTGTCCTCGCGGCGGGCGGCCGGTCGGCAACCCTGCGTCTGGAACTCATGGTGAAGGACCTTCGGCTTGCATGTGAGACCGCCATGAATTGCGGTGCGCCGATGTTGATTGCGAATGCGGTCCGTAATGCGGTCGAGGCCGGAGCGAACGAGCTCGGGGGAGACGCCAATATCGACGAACTGGCCAGGCTGTTCGAAGCGCGGGCGGGGATCACGTTTGCCGCTGCATGAGCGGGCCATTCTGCACGCACCGGTGCGGCAGCGATGAAGGCGCGGCGAGCGGCACGTGTCGCCGCGGTGGACACGAATTGGGCAGGCCGTCGCCGGCGTGGACAGTTTGTCGGCGCCCGTAGACTGCGACGTTGCTGCGGCAAGCATGGCACGTCAATTGCAAGTTGATGGGCAACCTCGTTCCACGCGTTTGCGCATACAGACAATGAACCAGACCTCTCGATCGATCTCCTTTCAACACATTGCCCCGGAATTGCGACTGTACTGCGGTGAGGAAAGTCTCGCTGCCTTGGCGAGGGAGATGAAGCGCAGTGGGTGTCAGCGTGCAGTGATCGTCAGCGGTCGGTCAGTCGGCTCGTCCAATGCGATGCAGCAGTTGCGCGATGTGCTCGGCCCCTTGCTGGTCGGCGAATCTCCGACGGTTCGGCCGAATAGTCCCGTGCACGCCGTGGAAGAAGCGGCGCGTGCGCTGAGCGCACTGGACGCAGACGCCGTGATCGCGGTGGGCGGTGGGTCGGCCGCCGTCACGGCGCGTGCGGCAAGCATCCTGCTCGCGGAGAAGCGGCCTGCGCACGAGCTTTGCACCCGTAGGCTCCCGGACGGAGCGTTCGATAGTCCTCGGCTTGCCGCTCCCAAGCTCGCGCAATTCGTTGTGCCGACCACACCCAGTACGGCGTTCGTCAAGGCGGGAAGCGCCGTGCACGACGACGAGACGGGACAGCGGCTTGCCTTGTTCGATCCGAAGACGCGGGCCAAGGCAATCTTCCTTCACCCAGGGTTTCTTGGCACCGCACCGGCGGCGCTCGTCGAGGGTGCGACGCTCAACACGCTTTCCACTGCAGTCGAGGCGCTGGAGTCGCCGCGCTGCGACCTCGTGTCGGAGGCGATGTTGACGCAAGCGCTACGACTTGTCGCGCGCAACATCGACCGCATGTCGCCCGAAGATGTCGCGGCTCGGGAACGTTTGGCGATCGCCGCCGTTCTTTGCGGCCGGGGTACCGAGCAGTCGGGCGGCGGGCTTTCGTCGGTACTCGCACATGCAATCGGTCATCGAAGCGACGTGTCGAACGGGATCATCAACGCAATCGTGCTGCCGCACACGATGGGTTTCAATAGCTCGGCAACGCACTATACGGTCGGGCGTATTGCCGAAAGCCTATGGATTCCGCTGGCTACCGATTCGGCACAGATGTACGCGATGTCGGCCGTCGAGACCCTTGAGCGCCTGCTTGCGAAAGTGGACATTCCCCGGAGACTTCGCGACATCGGCGTGGCCCGGGAGGCTCTCGATCCGATCGCGGAAGCGGCGATGCAGGACTGGTTCATCAAGCGTAGCCCCCGTGAGGTGACGAACGTCGCCGATGTGCGGGGGATCCTCGACGCAGCGTGGTAGGCAATAACAATCTCGGAGACGGAGGCTTCTCGTGAAGCACGCTTCTTTTGACTGTCGATTCGCGGCGTGCGCCTTCGTGGTGGTCAGTGCAACCACCGCTTCGGCAACCGACGCGTTTCCGGTCAAGCCGGTGCATATCGTGGTGGCGATGGCGCCTGGAGGCATGGTCGATACGGTCACGCGTTTGCTGGCGCCAAAGCTGGGGCAGAGCCTGGGGCAGCCGGTGATTATCGAGAATCGCGGCGGCGCAGGCGGCTTGGTCGGCATTCGCTATGTGAAGGACGCGCCACCGGATGGATACACGCTGCTGGCCACTTCGGCGGATACGCTCGGCCTCCAGTCAGCAGTCAAGCGTGATCCGGGCTTCGTTCTCCGCAGGGACTTTGCGGGAGTGGGGCCGATGGTCGAATCGCCGCTTTTGCTCAACGTCGGCACCGGCCAGCCCTTCAAGACGTTCGGTGAACTGACCGCTTACGCGAAGGCGAACCCGGACAAGCTGACCTACGGATCCGGCGGCGTGGGCAGTGCGACTCACTTTGCGACGGCCGCATTTCTGCAGCGGACCGCTCTGAAGATGATGCACGTTCCGTTCAAAGGTAACGGGGAAGCGCTGCCTGAAGTAATGAGTGGACGCATCTCCGTCATCTTCGACGCGCCAGTCAGCAGTTCCCCCTATCTGAAGGCAGGGAAGCTGAGAGCGCTGGCGGTGACATCCCCGAAGCGCCTCGCTGCCCTTCCGGACGTGCCGACGGTCGCCGAGGCCGGTTATCCCGACTACAGCTACGTTGTGTATCAAGGGCTGATGGCGCCGGCCGGAACGCCGCCGGCCGTCGTTCAACGCCTGTCGGCGGCGTTGCAGGCGGCGCTGTCGGACAAGGTGCTGGCGGACCGCCTTCGAAGCTACGGGCTCGAGCCGGTGGCCATGTCGCCCACGGCGTTCACGAATCTTCTTTTGAAAAACGAAGCTGGGAAAGCAAGGCTAGCCGCATATGTAGGTATGCCGAAGCAGTAGCCGGCGGATCGGCAAGTAGGTGACGAACGCCGTCGACGTGCGAGGGATCCTCGACGCGGCGTAGCAGGAAATCAAGGACTTGGAGAAAGGATCCTCTTATGAAAAAAGCATTGTTTTGCCGCAGACTGGCGGCGGGCGCATTCGTCCTGTTCAGCGCGGCGGCCGCTTCGGCGTCCGACCCGTTTCCCACCAAGCCGGTGCATATTGTGGTCGCGACGGCGCCGGGCGGCCTGGCAGACACCGTCACCCGCTTGCTGGCGCCAAAGCTGGGACAGAGCCTGGGACAGCCGGTGATTATCGAGAATCGTGGCGGCGGAGGCGGCTTGGTCGGCATCCGCTATGTGAAGGATGCGCCGCCGGATGGATACACGCTGCTGGCCACGTCGGCGGATACGCTCGGCCTCCAGTCAGCAGTCAAGCGTGATCCGGGCTTCGTTCTCCGCAAGGACTTCACGGGAGTGGGGCCGTCGGTCGCATCACCGCTTCTGATCGAAGTTGGCGCCAGCCAGCCCTTCAAGACGTTCGGCGAACTGACCGCTTACGCGAAGGCGAACCCGGACAAGCTGTCCTACGGATCCGCAGGTGTTGGCAGTACGACTCACCTTGCGACGGCTGCGTTCCTCCAGCAGAGCGCCTTGAAGATGATGCACGTTCCATTCAAAGGTAACGGGGAGGCGCTGCCTGAAGTAATGAGTGGACGCATTTCCGTCATCTTCGACGCGCTGATCAGCAGTTCTCCGTATCTGAAGGCAGGAAAGATGAGGGCGCTGGCGGTGACATCCCCGAAGCGCCTCGCTGCCCTTCCGGACGTGCCGACGGTCGCCGAGGCCGGTTATCCCAACTATAGCTACGTTCTGTATCAAGGGCTGATGGCGCCGGCCGGAACGCCGCCGGCCATCGTTCAACGCCTGTCGACGGCGTTGCAGGCGGCGCTGTCGGACAAGGCGTTGGCGGACCGCCTTCGGAGCTACGGGCTCGAGCCGGTGACGATGTCGCCACGAGAGTTCACGGATCTCCTGTTGAAAAATGAAGCCGAGAAAACAAAGCTGGCCGCCTATGTGGGCATGCCGAAGCAGTGATTTGCATAATGAAATTTGGAGGAGTTGATTCATGACGTCATATACGCGTCAATTGGCAGATTTTGCAGCAGGACTCAAACTGGCCGACGTTCCCGAGGATGTGCGCAATCGCGCGAAGCTGATCATGCTCGATGGTTTCGGATGCGGGTTGTTCGGCGCAAATCTCGAGTGGACCCGAATCCTGGCCGGCGTCGTCGGCAAGCTCGAACCCGATGGCGGCCGAGCCTCGGTGTGGGGGAGGGGAGAAACGGCATCTGCGGTGAATGCGGCGCTGCTCAACGGCACGATGATTCAAGGTTATGAGCTGGACGACGCGAATCCCGCTTCCATTCACAGCTGCGCCGCCGTGCTGCCGGCGGCGCTCGCGGCGGCCGAATTGGTCGGCACCGAAAACGTCGATGGCGAAACCCTCCTGACTGCCATCATCGCAGGCTTCGAAGTCGGCCCTCGCGTGGGCCTGTGCATGAACGGCAACAAGATGCTGGTGCGGGGCTGGCATACGCCCGGCATCTTCGGACCATTTCCGGCGGCGGTCGCGGCCGGCATCGTCCTCGGGCTCGACGGCGAGCAGATCTACCATGCGTTTGGCATTGCGGGTGCCCAGGCGTCCGGCATCATGGCCGCCCAGTTCGGCTCGATGGTGAAGCGGATGCTGTCGGCGAAGGCCGCGCAAAGTGGCCTGTATTCGGCATTACTCGCTGCGGACGGGTTTACCGGCATCGAGGACGTGTTCGAGGAAACCTATGGCGGATATTGCACCACCTTCACCCAGACCGCCGACCAATTCGACTTGTCGGCGCTGACCAGCGAGCTCGGCACGCGCTGGGAAACGATGCGAATTTCGATCAAGAGGCACGCTGCAGTCGGCACGAATCTGTCCGCATTGGACGCGATTGAGGAGCTCATGGAGGAAACGGGCGTAACCGCGACCGACGTCGAGCGAATTACCGTGCGAATGACCGAGGATGCGGTCCGCCATTCATTCTGGACCCCCTACATCCCCAACGGTCTGACGGCGGCCCAGATGCATCTCGGCTTCTGCGTCGGCATGAAGCTGATTGACGGTGAGGTATTCGTCGATCAGATGATCGAGGAAAACGTTGACCGTCCGGATCTCGTCGAATTCGCGAAGCGTGTCGATGTGGTGCGAAGCGAAGCGCGCGAGCAAAAGGGCAGAGCGTTTGCGCGAGGTGCCGATGTCGAGATTCTGCTGACCAGCGGAAAGAAATTGAGCAAGACCGTCGACAACTTTCTCGGAAGTTACCAGCGTCCGATGAGTGATGAACAGATGGCGGCCAAGTTTCGCCGCCTCGCGTCGAAAGCGCTCCCGGCGGATCAGGTGGACCGCCTTGAGGCCGCTGTGCGGGTGCTCGAACATGCCGGCACGACGACAGATTTGATTCGTCTGCTGCAGTTGCCGCAATGACATATCGAGCGCGGCGCGTCCAGTGACAAGCGCCCAGGCAGAGGAAAGTGGACCGATACGTATGAGGATTAAGTGATTCTCCTCACGGGCGCGGTTCCGTGGGTGACGAAGCGGTAGTGTGGGCGCTTGCCACGGTGATGCCGAACGATTGATGAGTCGGATCGACAAGTGCTGTCGATTCGACCCACTAATCATTGACTCTCGTGGTGATAGGCTGTGTCCGCGGTGAGGACAGATCCAAAAAAAGGCGATTCAATAATCGCCACGGAGACATAGGGATAACACCATGGAGACACTCGATTTGGCCAGGCCTGGCGTTGCGGCGGCCTCGCTACGTGGCGTATTGATTCTGTCGGCAGCCGGAACAGAGCTGATAGCGACCGGCATCGTCGAGCAGCGCGAAATGGCGACGAGAATCATCGCAGGATGGCACGAAGCAAGGCGTCGCCAGCAACGCCTTTTCTCGGTTGAAGGTCCCGATTCTTCGCCGGTTGTGGTTATCGTTCTACCTGCCACGGACGCGACGATACTCGTTGCTTTGCTCCGAGATGGGCGCGATGCGCTATTCGAATTCGTCGGCTCAGTCGATTTCGCGAGCGACATCCTTAGTCATTTTCTGACGAATCCATTCGAAGCGCTGACCGTTGTAGATCGCGACGGGGTGCTGCGGTATATCAGCCCCGTCCATGAGCGCTTCTTTGGAATGAAGTCAGGGAGCTCGGTTGGCCGCCACGTATCCGAAGTAATCGAAAATACCAGGCTCGATCAGGTAGCATCGTCTGGTAAAGCGGAAATTGGTGCAATTCAGGAGATGAGAGGTGTGACGCGAGTCGTCACGCGGCATCCGATCAGGAATGCCCGCGGGGAGACGGTGGGCGCGATTGGTCAAGTGATGTTCAAGGGACCAGAGCAATTGCAGACGTTCTCGACCGAGTTGACGAAATTGAAGTCGGAAGTGGCGTACTACAAGCGGGAGCTGAAGGATCTCAAGAATCGTAGCTACGGCCTGGACCAGATTGTTGGGGAAAGTCAGGCGATGCAGCGCCTCAAGCAGCAAATCGTGAAGGTCGCGCCGCTCGACGTTCCGGTTCTGCTGACGGGAGAAAGTGGAACGGGCAAGGAGTTGGCGGCGCACGCGATTCACAAGCTGAGCGCCAGGCGCGACGGCAATCTAGTCATGGTGAACGCCGCGGCGTTACCGTCGACACTGGTCGAGAGTGAGCTGTTCGGTTACGAGGGCGGATCATTCACGGGCGCTGAACGCAAAGGCCGACGTGGCAAGATAGAGCAGGCAGATGCCGGGAGCCTGTTCTTCGACGAGGTCGGAGACATGCCGGCCGACGTGCAGGTGAAGCTGTTGCGTGTGTTGCAGGACGGATCGTTCCAGCGCGTCGGCGGAACCGAAGCACGAAACTCCAATTTTCGTTTGATCAGTGCGAGCAACCGCAACTTCGAAGCGATGATCGCCGACGGGACGTTCCGGCTCGATTTATTCTATCGAATCGGTGCGGTCGTCATTCGGCTACCGGCGCTTCGCGAGCGACTCGATGATATCCCGCTACTTGCGGATCTGGCGCTTAACCAGTTTGCGGAACGGCACGGGCAGCGGCCGAAGCGGCTGTCGGACCATGCGTTGGCCTATCTTCAGGCACATTCATGGCCGGGTAACGTGCGACAGCTGATGCATACGGTCGAACGGGCTGCCATTTTTAGCGATACAGACATCATTGACGCAATCGACTTCGGCGCGATCGATCTGTCAGATGCGGGTCCTCAAGTGACCGTGACGGCTCCGGTGTTCCCGGATCAGCCGTCGCATCCGCCTTCGCTGGGCCATTCGGACACGATGCGCGTGAGCAGCGCAGTGGAACAGGTCGAGGCGCAGCTAATTCGGAAGGCGATGACGCAATTCGGCGGAAACAAGAAGCGAGTGGCTTCGAGCCTTGGAATCTCGCGGTCCTATCTCTACAAACGTCTCGCTCAGATGGGGCTGACCACGTCTTGACAGGCCATATCAGGCCGGCTGGATAACGTAGCCGTTTGACTGGTGATGATGCGAAGCCTCTCTAGTTTGCTCGATGGCATATTGATTGCGAGACTGCCGACGGAGTGGCTTTCACGACCTTGGCAATCGCGGAAATATCGGGAGACGACATGCACATCGAGTCGAGAGGCGAAAAACTCGGCCTCGTCGGGCTAGAAACGATCGGCGCCCGGGGGCCTAGAAACTTCTGAAAAATAGGCATCCACTGGCGGTGTGTGACACCGATCGAGATACTCGCGCCCGGCGCGAAGGTCGAATCTTGATTCCAATCAAATGGCCGAGGTCATCAGTAATAGCGTCGGATTTCGGTATTCGAATCGGCGCATCGTTGCACGCGAATTAGACGGTACCCGTATGGATGTCACGTATAAGGCACCGTACTGCTGCCCACGTTTGGCCACGTCGGTCAAGACTCCGATTCCCACGGCAGATGCCGTATTGCGGGGCTATCGGAAGGCGGGGCCGCCGGAGTCGGAAACGAGCATGTCGTCGCTATTGTGAAGATCCGCGAGCACGTCACCGGTATGCCGGTTTTCTTGGGGTCTGATTTTGGTGGCGCAGCAGGCGACGTGATACGGACGCCGGTTGCGATCAATGATCGTCATGTTTTTGTTGAAGACAATCGTGCTTACCCTGCGGTCAATCGATCCGAGGTCATTGAATTTTCGACGCGGCGGAGCCGCGGAATGCCATGGGTCGGTCTGATGGCACATGTCTTGCATGGTGGTTTGCATACTTCAACCGTTAAACCCGAGACAATGCGAAAATTCGAGCAGTTCTACATTGATGGTGAGTGGGTCGATCCCGTCGAGTCGCGTCCGTTTGACCTCGTCAACCCGGCGACGGAGGAGACCTTCGGCGTCGTGGCGTTGGGAAGTGCCGCGGACGTGGATCGAGCGGTGCAGGCTGCCAAGCGTGCGCTACCGGCCTTTAGTACCGCGTCGAAGCAGGAGCGGATCGAACTCCTCGATAACATCGTCGCGGTCTACTTGCGTCGCGAAGACGACATCATGGCGGCCCTCACGGAGGAGATGGGTACACCATGTTCGTTGAAACAACATACGGCCTCCGGTCTTGCCGCGCTTCGGCAGGCAATCGAGACGCTCAAGGGTTACGAATTCGAGAGTTGGCTGGGCGTCAGCATCATTCGTCGTGAAGCGATTGGCGTGGCCGGACTCATTACCCCCTGGAACTGGCCAAACCAGCTCATTTGCAACAAGCTCGCGTCGGCCTTCGCAGCAGGCTGCCCGGTCGTGCTGAAACCGTCTGAATTCACGCCCGTGAGCGCGTTGATCCTGGCCGAAATTCTTCACGAGGCAGGAGTGCCCAACGGGGTATTCAATCTTGTGAACGGCGACGGCCCAACCGTCGGCAACGCGATCAGCGCGCACGAGGATATTGGCATCGTGTCGTTTACCGGCTCGACCCGTGCCGGGATTCTCGTGGCCGAGGCGGCTGCGCCGTCGGTAAAGCGTGTCGCGCAGGAACTCGGTGGAAAGTCGGCGAACATTGTGCTGCCGGATGCCGATTTGCGGGCGGCCGCGGTATATAACGCGACACGTGGCTTTTCGAACAGCGGGCAGTCTTGCCATTCTCCGACGCGCCTTCTCGTGCATCAGGATCAGCTCGAAGAAGTGCTCGGCTATCTTCGCGAAGCCGTCGCTGACATGTGTATCGGAGACCCGAAAAACCCCGCAACGACACACGGTCCGGTGGTCAATCGCGCACAGTTCGATCGGATTCAGCACTACATCAATGTGGGCCTCGAGGAAGGCGCGCGTCTGGTTTGCGGGGGCCCTGGCCGTCCGGACGGGTTGGACCGCGGATTCTTCGTTCGTCCTACGATTTTTGCCGATGTCGCTCCCGATATGACGATTGCTCGTGAGGAAATCTTCGGGATGGTCACTTCGGTCCTGACGTACAGAACGGTAGAACAAGCGGTCGAGATCGCAAACGATACCGAATATGGACTTGGTGCATACGTCTTCACCAAAGATCGCGAAAAAGGACTGAACGTCTGTCGCAAATTGAACGCTGGTCGCGTTTTCTTCAACGGCGCGCCCGCGAATACTGTCGCCCCGATGGGGGGGTATCGGAAATCGGGTAACGGTCGTGAAATGGGCATATTCGGGATGGAGGAATATCTCGAAACGAAGGCCATGATCGGTTTCGCCTGATTGTCCGTCGCGGCGCCTTAGCGGTGCAATGTGTTGCAAAAGCTGGGGCGCGAGTTGATGAAGCGCGGTTCTCGGATTCCAGGAGAATACGCCGGTGGCGAGCTTCAGTTCCCTGATTCAGCAGGTTGATAGGAGAAAACCCGTGGCGCTAGGTAGTCGCTTATTGTTCCTGTTTGCCCTGACCTTGTTGATGCCGGGTCCCGCGAGCGCCTACGAGAGTGGGCTGGATCGAGCTAATCGCGCGATCCCTGTTCCCATTACGGTCAGCCCTGAAATTCAAACGATAATCGCGGCGGGACCACCTCCATTTTGGGACGACCATCCGAAGACACGGGCGGAATGGAAACGCTGGGTTGGCAAGTTGGCAGGCGCAACCGACGAACGCTTGGCGGATCTAATCTTGAAGATGGATGTAACGGTTCAACCGGAAAAGATCGCAGGGGTCAACGTTTTTAAAGTCTCGCCAAACATTGTATCGGAACGCAATCAGAACAGACTTTTGCTCAACCTCCACGGAGGCGGATACGTATTGAATCCCGGTAGAGCAGGGCTATACGAGGCCATCCTGATGGCTGGCTTTGTACACGCCAAAGTGTTGGCTATTGATTACCGCATGCCACCCGACCATCCCTATCCGGCAGCCTTGGATGATGCGATTGCGGTCTATAAGGAGGTCATAAAAGGCACGGATCCCAAAAGAATTGCGGTATTTGGCGATTCAGCCGGCGGCGCCTTGACGCTGGCTTTGGTACTCCGCGCCAAAGCGGAAGGACTGCCTGTTCCCGGGGCCATCGCGCCGGGCACGCCGTGGTCCGATCTCACCGAGACTGGCGACACGTACTTTACCAATAGAGGTATTGACAATGTGCTCGTCCGTTACAGCGGATGGCTTGGCGATGCGGCGGCGCTGTATGCGAACGGGCACGATCCAAAGGATCCGATGCTTTCCCCCGTTTATGGTGATTTTCACGGTTTCCCTCCTGCGATACTCACGACTGGATCGCGGGATCTGTTTCTAAGCAACACCTTGAGAGTTCATCGCAAGATGCGAGATTCCGGCGTGACGGCAGATCTGATCGTTTTCGAAGGTTTGTCTCACTTTCAGTATCTCCTTTCTCCCGATGCACCGGAGACCAAGGCGCACTTTACGGATCTGAGTGTGTTCTTCGACAAGTATCTGCATCCCTAACGACATTGCAGGCGCGTCCAACCGGTTCGATACGTTCAGCTAACGCGGCCAATGAATCTCCACGCGTGCCATGTTGCCCGTTGCATGGGCGGTTTCCTGTGAGGCAAGGTTGTTTTTGGATCGAACAGATTTTGGCGATAGCAGCGAGGTGCCGGGTGAAGCGGATGGGACTGAATGAACCTGGGGTCCACTACACAAACGGCAGTCCGACTGGACACAACTCCAACTCGTTAGCAAACGGTTCCTTGACTATTGCATGGACGCATCTCCTGGGTGCGCCATTCCTTGACTAACTGCCGGCGGTCGCGAGTGTAGCGTTCAACTAGAACTTCCGCGGTAGCAATGTCATCCAGACCGATCACGCGGAATCGGCTGTCCAGCTCGCACCAGGCGGCGATAAACCGCTTGCCGTCTATCAAACCCACCATGATCGGCCAGACCACTTGTTCGTCAGTGGGTGCATGTTCGATCGACAGGGTGATGCGCAACTTGCGCTGTTCGCGAAGTGCCCGGCGGATGTCGCTCAAGTCGAGTGGCGCCTGGCTCTTCAGCGGGTGACCCACATAGACCGTATCGTCCTGGAGTGCGGCTCGCATGTCAGCGGGCAAAACAGCGTCGATCTTGGCCAATGCATTCGTCACAGCAAGGGCAAGCGCATCGTCCGTTTGGTGGCTGACCCACTGTGCTCCGATAACCAGCGCCTGGATTTCTTCCGCGGTGAACGAGAGTGGTGGCAGAAGGAATCCTGGTCGCAAGATGTAGCCGACACCCGGCTCTCCATCGATATCGGCGCCCATGTTCTGCAGCGTCGCGACGTCGCGACGGATGGTGCGTAGCGACACACCGAGTTCCAGCGCAAGCGCTTTTCCCGACACTGTTCTTCGGTGTCGTCGAAGCGCTTGCATCAGATCGAACAGTCGATGACTTCTGGCCATGCTTACTCCATCGCCACGACGCCCTTTCCGCCGAGCCTACGGCCTTTTTCCAGTTCGCTAATCAGCTGGATGGCACCGTTCAGGGAAACGATTTCTCCAATGGGAATTTTGAATCTGTTTTCCCGAGCGGCACTCGCCAGCTTTTCCAGAATCTCCGCTCGCGGCGAACCGATGATGAGCTTGAGCCGTCGATCGAAAATCGCCCGAATAAGCTTGGCCGAGCCTGGATCAAGATCCAGGAACACGCCGCCCCGGCGCAGCATGGCTAGGCCGTCCGATACCGTCATGGTGGCCGCGGTATCGTAAACTACATCGAAGCGTGTAGTGATTTTCGATAGATCGGTCGTCCGGTAATCGTAGACGTGCTGCACCCCCAGTGATGTCGCACGCTCCATGTCTCGGGCACTACAGCTGCCAGAGACGACGGCACCGAACAGTTGGGCGATCTGCACGGCCGCTTCACCGACCGCTCCCGCACAGCCATTGATGAAGACGTGCTGGCCGGTTCGCAGTTTCGCTTTGTCGATCAGCCCGTTCCATGCCGTGACACCGGGGGTGCCGAGGCACGCCGCGGCCTCGAACGAAATGTTCTCAGGCTTGGTCGCTAGAAAGTTTTCCTTCGTCACGACTGCTTCCCCATGCGCGCCGCTTTCCTTGAAGCGGGCGAGTCCAAATACCGCGTCGCCTGCTTTGTGGCGCGTCACACCGGGACCGACGTTGATGACCGTCCCCGAAAAATCCATGCCCATGGCGCGGGGAAAAGCCTTGCCAGTAACAATCTTCATCTGTCCATTGCGCAACTTCCAGTCGATCGGATTGATCGCGGCAAACTTTACCTGCACGGCCACTTCGCCTTTGCCGGGCGCAGCCAATTGGAAATCCTCCACGCGCATGAGTTCCGGACCGCCATAGCGACTATATTGGATGCGTTTCATATGTGTTGTCACCATAGCGTCAAGCCGTGCACCGGTCCGGAACCGCGACCTTGGCGAAGCGGGGTGGGCGGGCCACGACGGATGCCGGGCGTGCCGTGAGCCTTTGCTGGAACTCGGGCGTTCTGAAGGCATTGCGCGATGCGGCCACGCTATCAAAGACGGCACAGTTGAGGTAGGTCGGGTTCTCGCCGATCGCGTGATGCAACCGCGTCGAGATGCAGCTTGGGTGGCGCTTTATGGATGGCGAATCGGCGGCCCATGCCGCAAGAAACGCGGCCTCGTCTTTCGGAGCCATCGTCAGGAGATTGACCATGACGATGGCTCCGGAGTCGATATCTACTAGTCTTACTGTGTCAATAAATTCATGCCATTATAGAAACTTCTTCATCCACGGCGTGAGGAATGATGCACTGGGAAACG
>NZ_CABVPN010000049.1 GCF_902499115.1 Burkholderia diffusa | reverse complement strand
TCCCGTGTGAAAGTAGGTAATCGTCAGGCTCCCTAAGCCAGAAACCCCCGCCCGAAAAGGCGGGGGTTTTTGCATTTGCGCGGCGAAAATACGCGAGATGGCAGATAGCCGTCTCCGTCTTGCAAGCTGCATGCTGTCTCGGACCGGCAGATCCTGCGGCAACCCACCCCAATAAACTTATCCGGATTGCAGTCGATTCCGTTGTCACGCTCGCGCCGGAACGAAATCTCGCGATTTGATACGATCGAAGTGTCGTCGACGGCTGCTTGCCTCGACGTTCATGTTCGAACCAGTGCTTGATGGAGAGAGGGCAGGGAATGAATATCGGCGACGCGTCGCGCGAATCCGGCGTCAGCGCAAAAATGATCCGGTACTACGAACAGGTCGGTCTTCTTGCACCGAGCAAGCGGAGCGACGCCGGATACCGGATCTACGGTTCGGACGAAGTCCACATCCTGCGCTTCATCCGTCAGGCACGGCGGCTCGGTTTTCTCGTCGAGGATATCCGCAAGTTGCTGATGCTCTGGCAGGACCGCGCCCGCGCCAGCGTCGAAGTGAAGTCGATTGCCCTCGAACACGTGGCCGAACTCGACAAACGCATCGCGGAATTGAGCGACATGCGCAATACGCTAGCCGATCTGGCCGCGCACTGCCATGGTGACGAACGACCTGAATGCCCGATCTTGGCGCGCCTGGCCGAACCGGCTGGTGAACCAGATTAGTGCATGCCCTCGAGGTCGAAAAGAGACCTCGATTCAATATTCATAAAAATCAGTGAGTTAAAGCGGATGCTTCACAATCCATTCCAAAATGGAATGGCGTCCATGCAAGCATTTCACTGGCATCTTGGTGCGGCATCGCTATAATTCGGGATAACCCTATACGGGAAATCCCTGAATCTCGATTCGCCAGGGGTCCCCCTTCCTTGGAGAAGATCATGATCGCCTACATCGTTGAAAAGCTGAGCAACTGGTTCGAATCCGCAGAACGTGAGCGCCGTGAGGCATACCTCGCCACGTCGTCGGACATCGTCCAGCTCGAGAGCCGCATCCGCTCGCTCGAAACCAACGGCTACTCGCTGTAATCGAGTTACCGCCAGGTGCCGTGTGGCACCGAACGAAAAGCAAGCCCCGTGTTGACGGGGCTTTGTTTTTTGTGCACTGGATCTGGCGAAATCGTCGGCGCGGCGCTATGGTATGGGCCTGTTTTTAACCGGAAGAGTACAACCATGCGCTTGCGTCTCGATGTGCGTCACGTTTCCCGCGCGCGTCTCGTTCTGGGGGCTGTTGTGCTCGCTCACGGCTTGGCGGCCGGTGCGGCGACGTCGTCCAAGCCGCTGATTCTCGATACGCAACATGGGATCCAGGATGGCAAGGGCGGCCTGGTGTTGCAAACGGCTCCGCTATCGTCAGAGCCAATCGTCGAGCCCGCAGGCATGCGAGCGCCGGCCGGGCAAGGATCGACTTCATCGATCCCGCTGTTTGTCGCGCCGTATATCAATGTGCCGGGCTGGGGCGCGTCGCCGGCCAATCAGCCGAGACCCACGCCAAGACCGCAGCCATAACGGCACGACGTCCGCTCAGTTCCCGCGGTGCTCGATCTGGCATCGGGCGCCGCTGTCCTGTCCCAGGCGT
Organism: Burkholderia diffusa; assembly: GCF_902499115.1. Lineage (GTDB taxonomy): Bacteria > Pseudomonadota > Gammaproteobacteria > Burkholderiales > Burkholderiaceae > Burkholderia > Burkholderia diffusa. The sequence continues at coordinate 21,393 of NZ_CABVPN010000049.1, read as the reverse complement.
TCGACGAGATAGGGCAGCGCTTCGTTCATGCTCTGCGCGAGTGTGTACGGCGGATTCAGGATGAACATTCCGCTGCCGTAAAGGCCCAGGCCGCCTGTCGGCGGATTCGATACCGTCAGCGTCAGGTGCAGCCAGTTGTTCGGCTGCAGGCGCTTGAGTTGTTCCGGAAAACGCTGCGATTCCACCCGCGCAACCTGCGGATACCAGATCGCGTAACAGCCGGTCGCGAAACGCTTCAGGCATTCCGTTACGCAAGTCAGCGTGCGCGCGTAGTCCTTCTTGTCCTCATAGGACGGATCGATCAGCACGAGCGCGCGTCGCGGCGGCGGCGGCAGCAGCGCCTTGATGCCCTCGAAGCCGTCACCGGCGTAAATCATCGCGCGGCGCCCCGCATCGCGGAAGTTGTGACGCAGCACGTCGATTTCCGTCGTGTGCATTTCGAACAGACGCATCCGGTCCTGCTCGCGCATCGATCGCCATGCGAGATACGGGGAGCCCGGATAGTAGCGCAGCTCGCCGTCGTCGTTCAGCGCGCGCACCTCGTCGACGTAATCACCGAGCACCTCGGGCAGGTTCTTTTCGTTCCATAGCGCCCCAATCCCGGTGTCGAATTCCCCCGTCTTGGCGGCATAACCGTCGCGCAGCGAATACACGCCGGCGCCGGCGTGCGTGTCGATGTACCAGTACGATTTGTCTTTCTTGTTCAGGTGGCGCAGCAGCTGGACGACGACGGCGTGCTTGAGCACGTCCGCGTGGTTGCCTGCATGAAAACCGTGACGATAACTGAGCATGGCTGGCTGCCTGAAACGAAGGATGAATCGATGAAAACGGACGATCGCGTGTGGCCGCTGGGCCTCGCACCAATGCGGCCGCGTATTGTACGCGAGTGGGCGTGAGCCGCCTTACTCGAATGCGTCGCCGGCCGCCTCTTCGATACGTTGCTTGACCTCCGGCGTCAGCTTCTCGACAACGTCGAGCGCGCGCATGTTGTCGCCGATCTGCTCGACTCGCGAGGCGCCCGTAATGACAGAACTCACGCGCGGATTCGCAAGTATCCATGCGATCGCGAGTTGGGCGGTGCTGCAGTCGAGCTCGGCCGCGATCGCGCCGAGCCGTTCGACCACGTCGTTGCTGGCCGGATCCGTCAGCCGCGCACGGAGCCAGTCGTAGCCCGGCAATTGCGCGCGGCTACCCGGCGGTACGCCGTTCCGGTACTTGCCGGTGAGCAGCCCCGATGCCAGCGGGCTCCAGGTCGTCAGGCCGAGGCCGTAGTCGTCATAAAGCCGCGCGTATTCCTGCTCGACCCGGGTACGGTGGAACAGGTTGTACTGCGGCTGCTCGACGACGGGCTTGTGCAGATGGTGCCGCTCGGCAATTTCGTACGCGGCGCGGATCTCGTCGGCGCTCCATTCGGACGTGCCCCAGTAGAGCGCCTTGCCACGCACGATCATGTCGCTCATTGCCCAGACGGTCTCCTCGATCGGCGTGTTCGGATCGGGGCGATGGCAGTACACGAGGTCGACATAGTCGAGCTGCAGCCGGCGCAGCGAGTGGTCGATCGCGTTCAGCAGATATTTCCGGTTCAGCGTGTGATACTGGTTCGGCGCTTCCGCGAGTCCCCAGAAGAACTTGGTGGACACGAGGTAGCTAATGCGCGGCCAGCCGAGCGACTTGATCGCCTGGCCCATGATTTCCTCGGATTTGCCACCCGCATAGACTTCGGCGTTGTCGAAGAAATTGACGCCAGCATCGCGGGCCGCCGCGAGGCATTCGCGGGCAACCCGCTGATCGACCTGGTTGCCGTAGGTGACCCACGAGCCGAGCGAAAGCGCGCTGATCTGAAGGCCGGAGCGGCCTAGCCGTCGATAGTGCATGGGAGTCTCCCGCGACTCGAAACCGACCTTAAGCTTAGACGTTTTGCGCGCGAACGGCGGGGCCGATCGTGCACAATAGCGGCTGGCCCATCTGCAGGACCGCGCGACGAAAGCGGCTGCAGCGGGGCGCGCTTTTTCGATCCGATAACGGAAGGAGACGGACATGGCAGCAGATCTGACCGGCAAGACCGCAGTCGTCACGGGCGCCGCAAGCGGCATCGGCAAGGAAATCGCACTGGAGCTCGCGAAGGCGGGCGCAGCCGTCGCGATCGCCGACCTGAACCAGGACGGCGCAAATGCGGTCGCCGACGAGATCAACAAGGCAGGCGGCAAGGCGATCGGCGTCGCGATGGACGTGACCAGCGAGGAAGCGGTCAACAGCGGTATCGACAAGGTGGCCGAAACGTTCGGCTCGGTCGACATCCTCGTGTCGAACGCGGGCATCCAGATCGTCAACCCGATCGAAAACTATTCGTTCGCCGATTGGAAGAAGATGCAGGCGATCCACGTCGACGGCGCGTTCCTGACGACCAAGGCCGCGCTCAAGCACATGTACAAGGACGATCGCGGCGGCGTGGTGATCTACATGGGCTCGGTGCACTCGCACGAAGCGTCGCCGCTGAAGTCGGCGTACGTGACGGCCAAGCACGGGCTGCTCGGTCTCGCGCGCGTGCTGGCGAAGGAAGGCGCGAAGCACAACGTGCGCTCGCACGTCGTGTGTCCGGGCTTCGTGCGCACACCGCTGGTCGACAAGCAGATTCCGGAGCAGGCGAAGGAGCTCGGGATCAGCGAAGAGGAAGTGGTGAAGAAGGTGATGCTCGGCAACACGGTCGACGGCGTGTTCACGACGGTGCAGGACGTCGCGCAGACGGTGCTGTTCCTGTCGGCGTTCCCGAGCGCCGCGCTCACGGGCCAGTCGTTCGTCGTCAGCCACGGCTGGTTCATGCAGTAACGAGCTCCGGCACGGGCGGCCGCGCTGCGCGCCGCTTGTGCTGCAGGCAGCATTCGCCGGTAGTGGAACGGCAAGAAAAAAACGCGCTCCGGGGAGCGCGTTTGTTGTTTCGGCAGGGCGGGCTGCTGCCCGCTGACACCGGCTTACTTCAGGACCGCCGCGACCGCATTGGCGACCGCATCGAGGTTGCGCGTGTTCAGCGCCGCAACGCAGATCCGGCCGGTGCCGACTGCGTAGATGCCGAACTCTTCGCGCAGGCGATCGACTTGCGCCGAGGTCAGGCCCGAATACGAGAACATCCCGCGCTGCGCGTTGATGAAGCTGAAGTCGCGATCGACACCGCTCGCCTTCAGGCGTTCGACGAGGCCGTTGCGCATCGCGCGGATGCGATCGCGCATTTCGCCGAGTTCCTGCACCCACGAAGCGTGCAGTTCAGGCGACGCGAGCACGGCGGCGACGACGGCGCCGCCATGGGTCGGCGGGTTCGAGTAGTTCGTGCGGATCACGCGCTTCAGTTGCGACAGCACGCGCGTCGCTTCTTCCTTGCTCGACGTGATGATCGACAGCGCGCCGACGCGCTCGCCGTACAGCGAGAAGGACTTCGAGAACGACGACGACACGAACGCATTCAGGTCGGCAGCGGCAAAGAGACGCACCGCGGCGGCATCGGCCTCGATGTTCTCGCCGAAGCCCTGGTAGGCCATGTCGAGGAACGGCACGAGGTTGCGCGCCTTGACGACGTCGACGACCTGCTGCCATTGCGCTTCGGTCAGGTCGACGCCGGTCGGGTTGTGGCAGCACGCGTGCAGCACGACGATCGTGCCCGCCGCATAGCCGTTCAGCGCCGACAGCATGCCTTCGAAGTTCACGCCGTTGGTGGCGGCGTCGTAGTACGGGTATGCGACGACTTCGAAGCCGGCGGCTTCGAACAGTGCGCGGTGGTTTTCCCAGCTCGGATCGCTGATTGCGACCTTCGCGTTCGGGTTCACGGTGCGAAGGAAATCGGCACCGATCTTCAGTGCGCCCGTGCCGCCCAGTGCCTGCGCCGTGACCACACGGCCCGCAGCGATCAGCGGCGAATCGTTGCCGAGCAGCAGCTTCTGCACCGCTGCGTCGTACGCGGCAATCCCGTCGATCGGCAGGTAGCCGCGCGGCAGGCCGGCGTCGACACGCACCTTTTCCGCTTCGCGAACGGCGCGCAGCAGCGGAATCTTGCCTTCTTCGTTCGTGTACACACCGACGCCGAGGTTGACCTTGGTCGGGCGCGTATCGGCGTTGAAGGCTTCGTTCAGGCCCAGGATCGGGTCGCGGGGAGCAAGCTGGACAGCGGAGAAGAGCGACATGATGATTCGGCAGTAGTGAAAAGAGGGTCAGGCTTTCAGCCGGCGGGGCAGGCGCAGCGGACCGCGCGCCAACAGGCACGGCGCCGGAAAGCGCAGCAGCCTGACATTGTAGCGAATTCACGCTGCCGGAGGCGGCGATCGCGCGGCGAATTGCGATTTCGGGCGGTTGCCGCGCGTCAGGAGCCGTCAGCGGTTCGCAACGCCGCGAAGCGCTAGAATAGTTTTTTTGCCCTCGCTCCGGCCGCACTCCATGTCCGAACATCACGCCGAAGTCGGCGACGCGCTCGACGAATCGAAATTCGTGACCTTCGAAGGGTCGCCGTTCCAGTTGTACCAACCGTATCCGCCCGCAGGCGACCAGCCGACCGCGATCGAAACGCTCGTCGAAGGTGTCGGCGACGGCCTCGCATTCCAGACGCTGCTCGGCGTGACCGGTTCGGGCAAGACCTTCACGATGGCCAACACGATCGCGCGGCTCGGCCGCCCGGCAATCGTGTTCGCGCCGAACAAGACGCTCGCGGCGCAGCTCTACGCGGAATTTCGCGAGTTCTTCCCGCGCAACGCGGTCGAGTACTTCGTGTCGTACTACGACTATTACCAGCCGGAAGCGTACGTGCCGCAGCGCGACCTGTTCATCGAGAAGGATTCGTCGATCAACGAGCACATCGAGCAGATGCGGCTGTCGGCGACGAAGAGCCTGATGGAGCGCCGCGACGTGGTGATCGTCGCGACGGTGTCGGCGATCTACGGTATCGGCAACCCGTCCGAATACCACCAGATGATCCTGACGCTGCGCACCGGCGACAAGCTCGGGCAGCGCGACGTGATCGCGCGGCTGATCGCGATGCAGTACTCGCGCAACGAACAGGACTTCCAGCGCGGTACGTTCCGCGTGCGCGGCGACACGATCGACATCTTCCCGGCCGAGCACGCGGAATTGGCCGTGCGCGTCGAGCTGTTCGACGACGAGGTCGAGACGCTGCAGCTGTTCGACCCGCTGACCGGGCGCGTGCGGCAGAAGATCCCGCGCTTCACCGTGTATCCGTCGTCGCACTACGTGACGCCGCGCGACACCGTGATGCGGGCGGTCGAGACGATCAAGGACGAATTGCGCGAGCGCCTCGAGTTCTTCCACAGCAACGGCAAGCTCGTCGAGGCGCAGCGCCTCGAGCAGCGCACGCGCTTCGACCTCGAGATGCTGCAGGAGCTCGGCTTCTGCAAGGGCATCGAGAACTACTCGCGGCACTTCTCGGGCGCCGCGCCCGGCGAGCCGCCGCCGACGCTCGTCGACTACCTGCCGCCCGACGCGCTGATGCTGCTCGACGAATCGCACGTGCTGATCGGCCAGCTGAACGGCATGTACAACGGCGACCGCGCGCGCAAGGAAAACCTCGTCAACTATGGCTTCCGGCTGCCGTCGGCGCTGGACAACCGACCGCTCAAGTTCCCGGAGTTCGAACGCAAGATGCGCCAGGTGGTGTTCGTGTCGGCGACGCCGGCCGACTACGAGCAGCGCGTGACGGGGCAGGTCGCCGAGCAGGTGGTGCGGCCGACCGGGCTCGTCGACCCGGAAATCGAAGTGCGCCCGGCGAGTTCGCAGGTCGACGACGTGCTGACGGAGATCAATGCGCGCGTGAAGGCCGGCGAGCGCGTGTTGATCACCGTGCTGACGAAGCGAATGGCCGAGCAGCTCACCGAGTTCTTGGCCGACCACGGCGTCAAGGTGCGCTACCTGCATAGCGACATCGACACGGTGGAGCGGGTCGAGATCATCCGCGACCTGCGGCTCGGCACGTTCGACGTGCTGGTCGGGATCAACCTGCTGCGCGAGGGCCTCGACATTCCGGAAGTGTCGCTCGTCGCGATTCTCGATGCGGACAAGGAAGGCTTCCTGCGTGCCGAGCGCTCGCTGATCCAGACGATCGGCCGCGCGGCGCGCAACGTGAACGGCAAGGCGATCCTCTACGCCGACAGGATGACCGAATCGATGAAGCGCGCGATCGGCGAGACCGAGCGGCGCCGCGCGAAGCAGATCGCGCACAACGAGAAAATGGGCATTACGCCGCGCGGTGTCGTGAAGCGCATCAAGGACATCATCGACGGCGTGTACAACGCCGACGAGGCGCGCGCGGAGCTGAAGGAAGCGCAGCAGCGCGCGAAATTCGAGGACATGTCGGAGAAGCAGCTCGCGAAGGAAATCAAGCGTCTCGAGAAGCAGATGGCCGACTACGCGAAGAACCTCGAGTTCGAGAAGGCCGCCGCGACGCGCGACCAGCTTGCGCTGTTGCGCGAGCGCGTGTTCGGCGCGAACGTCGGCGACCACATCAACGGCGGCCGGTAAATCTTTCCAAGCGTCACCAAAATCTGTCAGTAACGGGTCTGTAAGCCTTGTCGGATCAGGGGTTTACACGGTGTCCCGTTTGTTCCGAAGCTGGTTCGGTGCTAAACTTCGCAAGTATTGAGAATAGTTCGCATTAACGTTCTTCATTGCGTTAGTGTTTTCAGCGTGCCGCCCCGGAGGCGGCGCGCATGTCGTCAAGATAGTCAGACAAATAACAAGGAGTGTCCATGTTGGGTTCTTCGTTCATCCGCACGTCGGTTGCGGTAGCGGCGGCGCTTGCCGCGATGTCGGCCTCGGCGGCCGAATATCCGATCGGCAAGCAGCAGATCCAGGGCGGCATGGAGATCGGCGCGGTGTACCTGCAGCCGATCACGATGGATCCGGAAGGGATGATGCGCAAGGCGTCGGATTCCGACATCCACCTCGAGGCGGACATCCACGCGGTCAAGAACAACCCGACGGGTTTCGCGGAAGGCGACTGGATGCCGTACCTGCAGGTCACGTACAAGCTGACGAAGCAGGGCGACACGAAGTGGAAGGCCGAAGGCGACCTGATGGGCATGGTCGCGAGCGACGGACCGCACTATGGCGACAACGTGAAGCTCGCCGGCCCGGGCAAGTATCACCTGACGATGACCGTCAAGCCGCCGATGCAGTCGGGTCACATGGCGTTCGGCCGTCACGTCGACAAGGAAACGGGCGTGGGCGCATGGTTCAAGCCCATCACCCTCGAATATGACTTCCCGTTCGCCGGCATCGGCAAGAAGGGCGGGTACTGATCGGTGGCATCACGGACGGCGTGCTTCGGCGCGCCGTCGGCGCAGAGAACCCAGAATGAAATTTCCCCAGAAAATCGTTGCCGCAGCCGCCGCGCTGTGGCTCGCCGGCGCGGCGCATGCCGCCGATCTGCCGACGTTCAAGCTCGAGATGACGGACGGCAAGCTGAATCCCGCCCGTATCGAAGTGCCGGCCGGCCAGCGCTTCAAGATCGAGATCAGGAATACCGGCAAGGGCGCCGCCGAATTCGAGAGCGTGCAGTTGCGCAAGGAGAAGGTGCTTGCGCCGGGCGCGGATTCGTTCGTGGTCGTCGCCCCGCTGTCGCCGGGCGAATACAAGTTTTTCGACGATTTCCACCAGCAGGCACAGGGCGTGATCGTCGCGAAGTAATGCGTTTTATCTGAGTGCGGGCGTACGAGTGTCTTGCGCCGCGCGTCAGGAGGATTCAATGGGTCAGATCTTGTTCATCGTCTGGCGGGAGAGCGTCGAAGCGCTGCTCGTCGTCGGCATCCTCTATGCATGGCTGAAGAACGGCGACGATGACGCGCGCCGCGGCCTGCCGTTTCTGTGGACGGGCGTGGCAGTCGGCCTGCTGATGGCGGTCGGTCTCGGCGCCGCGCTCGTCGGCTTTACCGAAGTGCTGTCCGGCGACGCGCAGGACTATTTCCAGACCGCGATGGTGCTCATCGCGTGCGTGCTGATCGTGCAGATGGTGCTGTGGATGCGCCGGCACGGCCGCACGCTGAAGCGTGACATGGAGCAGTCGCTGCAGCAGAGCACGCGCGATTCGAACTGGTGGGGCGTCGCCGTGCTGGTCGCGCTCGCGATCGCTCGCGAAGGCAGCGAGACGGTGATCTTCCTGTACGGCCTCGGTTTCGGTCAGTCGGGGCACGTGGACGGCAGCCAGATGCTCGCGGTCGTGATCGGCCTGGGCCTCGCGTTCCTCACGTTCTATCTGCTGCAGCTTGGCGGCAAGTACTTCTCGTGGCGCCATTTCTTCCGCGTCACCGAAGTGATGCTGCTGTTCCTCGGTGCGGGCCTGTTCCAGACCGGCGTCGACAAGCTGATCGACAAGGAAATCCTGCCGCTCGGCATTTCGCAGGTGTGGGATACGTCGTCGATTCTCGACGACTCCGGCACGTTCGGTTCGCTCGTCGCGACGCTGACGGGCTACCGGGCGCACCCGGCGCTGACCAACCTGATCGCCTATGCGGTGTACTGGGCGGTGGTCTGGCTGCTGATGAAGCGCGCGAGCCGTCGTCCGGTCGTCCCTGCGGGTCGCGCGGCATGAGTGTTGTTGCCGCAGTCAAGCCGGGCTGGCTCGCGCAGGCCGGTCAGTGGATGCAGCGCCACGGCGCGGTGATCCGCGGCATCCAGTGGGTCGTCGTCGCCGTCTACGCATTCCTGATCATCGTGCCCGCAGTATTGCCGCTGCCCGACGATTCCGCGCATCTGTGGAGCAATCTCACGCTGATCGCGCAGTTCGTGTTCTGGGGCATCTGGTGGCCGTTCGTGCTGCTGTCGATGGTGATGCTCGGCCGCGTCTGGTGCGGCGTGCTGTGCCCGGAAGGCGCGCTGACCGAATATGCGAGCAAGTTCGGCCGCGGCGGCGCGATTCCGCGCTGGATGCGGTGGGGCGGTTGGCCGTTCGTCGCATTCGGGCTCACGACGATCTACGGGCAGATGGTGAGCGTGTACCAGTATCCGCTCGCGGTGCTGTTCGTGCTCGGCGGCTCGACCGTCGGCGCGATCGTGATTGGCGTGCTGTACGGTCGCGAGAAGCGCGTGTGGTGCAAGTACCTGTGCCCGGTCAACGGTGTGTTCGGGCTGCTCGCGCGGCTCGCGCCGATGCGCTACAAGGTCGATGAGGATGCCTGGCGTCGCTCGTACAAGAACGGCGAGCACGGGCATCGCGTGATTCCGATCAATTGCGCGCCGCTCGTGCCGTTGCGCAACATGAAGGGCGCGGCCTCGTGCCATATGTGCGGCCGATGCAGTGGGCACCGCGATGCAATCGCGCTGTCGTGGCGCTCGCCGTCCGACGAGGTCGTGAACCTTGGCGCGCAGCAGGCGAATCCGTGGGACACGGCGCTGATCCTGTACGGCCTGCTCGGCGTCGCGATCGGTGCGTTTCACTGGACCGTCAGCCCGTGGTTCGTGCAGATCAAGCAATGGCTCGCGGGCTGGCTCATTGATCGCGACATCACGTGGCCACTCGAGACGAATGCGCCGTGGTTCCTGCTCACGCACTATCCGGATCGAAACGATGTGTTCTCGTGGCTCGACGGCGGGCTGGTCGTCAGCTACATCGTCGGCACGGGGCTCGTGTATGGCACCGCGCTGCTCGTGCTGCTGGCCGGTGCGACGCTGATGCTCGGCCGTTTCGACCGCGTGCGTCTTCATCATCTCGCGCAGGCGTTGATCCCGATCGCGGGAGCCGGTGTGTTCCTCGGGCTGTCGGCGACGACGCTGTCGCTGCTGCGGGCCGAGCACGTGCCGCTCGGCTGGGCGACCGACGTTCGCATCGCGATTCTGGTCGGCGCCAACGCATGGAGCGCCTGGCTCGCATGGAAGGTGACGGGGCGCTATGCGGCCTGGTCGCGTCGACTGGCGGCATTCGCGTGGTTCGCGGCAGGCCTGGCCGTGGTCGACAGCGCATGGTGGTTGATGTTCTGGGGCTTCTGACGCGGTCTTGACGGCCGTGTGGCCGGGCTCCGGAGCAGCAGGCGAGCGTATTTCGCCGTCGGACTCCGGAACGCGCTGAAGCTGAAGTGCCGACAGCCGCGATGCCTTTCTCTTTGCATCCGGACGCACCGACAAAAAAGCGACACGTCGAAGGACGTGTCGCTTTTTTTCTTCCTTGTGCGAGAACCAAAAAAAGTGGCTTGGCTTGCTGCAACGGCTGCTTGAGTGTGTTTGCACGAAGGGGTCTAGATCTCGCGTGCAAGCCGTTACGCTGGCTACTGCCCAACACCTCTCAGGGAGGTGGTCCCCACAATACTCTGTCGTTACTTCGTCAGGATCAGCTTGCCGAGCCGCGTGGCACGCAACTGATACGTCTCTCCGTTGTGCGCGATGCTGATGTGGCTGCGGCCTTGCAGCAGCGCATCGCTGTTGAGGGTCCGGGTGCCGGTATCGTGACTACCGGCAGGTTTCGCCGGCGTCGTGACCGCTGCCGTCTTTTGACGGTTGGCGCTTGCGGTGCCGGTCGTGCGGCGCAACGTCAGCGTGGTCGGGCGCGTGGTGTCGGTCATTCGGTTGATCGGTGACTGTCGATACGATGGAATGAATTCTAAATGATAACTATTCCCATTTACAAAACTCTTTATCGATCGATATGACGAATTCGATAGCTTGAATCAAAGGGCGGCTCGCAGGCCGCCGCCGACGTCAGTGGAGCGGGTCAGGGTCCTTGCGTCCCTGTGCGTATTCGCGGATCAGGCGCACCGTGTCGATGTCCGACGTGCGATACGCTTCCTTGACGATGCCGTGCGTCTGGCGCGCTTCCTCGCTGTCGTCCGTGACGGTCAGCGTCGTGTGGTATTCGAAGCGCAGGAACAACTCGTGGTCGTCGCGTTCCTCGATCGTCATCGTCAACGAGCCGCCGATTTCGCCGCCGGCCGCATGGATGTCGTAGCGCACTTGCTGGTTCGGGGTGAACGTCACGCGGTCGCGCACGGTCGCATGGCCGTAGTGCAGCTCGCGTTCGAGCGTGGTATCCGTCCGTTCAAGGACGACACAGCTGTCGAGGCCGATCACGAACAGCTGCGGCTGTTCGGCGCGCAGCACGAGGCCTTCCCAGAGCTGGTCGCGGGTAAGGGACGGCACGGCCGGATCGTCGGAGTTGATCTGGATCAGGTGTTCGAAGTTCAAGGGGACGGGTTCCTTCTGGTGGCGGGCGGCCACATGGATCAAAAAAACATTGTGACGCAAAACGCGCAGCTTCGCGGCACCTGTGGCCCCGATCGGACGTCATGCCTCGATGGAGCCCATGCGGCCGGTCTGGTAGTCGATGACGGCCTGCCGGATCTCTTCCTCGGTATTCATCACGAACGGGCCATAGCGGACGATCGGCTCGTTGAGCGGCACGCCGCCGATCAGCAGCAGGTCGAGCGGCATATCGCCGGCCTCGAACGTCACCGCGTCGCCATCGTCACCGTAGACGATCATCTGTCGTGCGTCGATTTGCTGCCTGTCGGGCCCGTAGCGGCCGGCGCCCTCGAGCGGGTAGGCGAACACGCGATAACCTGCCGGCACCGGCTGCGTGACCGTTGCACCCGGTTGCAGCGTGAAATGCTGGTAGAGGATCGGCGTGCGCGTCTCGATCGCCGCACGCACGCCGAAGGCTTCGCCGGCGATCACGCGGACCTGCGTGCGGCCGTCGGGCGACGTCGCGGTCGGGATGCGGCCGGCCGGGATCTCCTGGTAGCGCGGTGCGATCAGCTTGTCGCGTCGCGGCAGGTTGACCCACAGCTGAAAGCCGTGCGAGCGTCCGCCGGCCTGCGCGAACTCGGGATCCGGCATTTCGCTGTGCACGACGCCCGCGCCGGCCGTCATCCACTGCACGTCACCAGGCCCGAGCGTGCCCGCATGGCCGGCCGAGTCGCGATGACGAAAACGCCCGTCGAGCACGTAGGTGACCGTCTCGAAGCCGCGATGCGGATGGTCGGGCGCGCCCTTGGCTTCGCCAGGGGCATAGTCGACGGGGCCCATTTCGTCGAGCAGCAGGAACGGATCGAAATCCATCAGCAGCCGGGTCGGGAACGGGCGGTGAACCACGAAGCCGCCGCCTTCGGTCGTGCGAAGCGCGGGGTACGTGCGGTCAAGCGAGCGAGCGGTCGTCATGCAGAAGCCCTCGATATCATCGGAATAGCGTCATTTTTGAAACATAGCGCTATTATATTGGGCGTTTTACGGTCCGATTTGCGGCGGTTCGCAATGGATTGTTCTGAAATTGGAACGATGACATGAACATCGATGCACACAACCTGAACGACCTCATGTACTTTTCGCAGGTCGTCGAACACGGCGGTTTCTCGGCTGCGGAACGCGTGCTGGGTATCTCGAAATCGCGCCTGTCGCGGCGCCTGACCGAACTCGAGGCGGCGCTCGGCGTGCGCCTGCTGCAGCGCTCGACACGCAAGCTCGCGCTGACCGAGGCGGGGGAGCTGTTCTACCAGCATTGCCAGGCGATGCTCGCCGAAGCCCAGGCCGCGATGAACGCCGTGCAGCAGTTGCGCGCGTCGCCGCGCGGCTCGGTGCGCGTGAGTGTCCCCGTGACGTTGTCGCAGACGATGCTGTCGCGCATCCTCCCCGAATTTCTGCACCGCTATCCCGAGGTGAAGGTGCACATCCGTGTGACGAATCGCGTGATCGACCTGTTCGAGGATTCGATCGACGTTGCGTTGCGCGTGCGCTCGGAGCCGCCGCAGAACGCGAACATCGTCGTGCGGCCGCTGTGGCGGACCGAGCAGATGCTGGTCGGCGCGCCGAGCCTGCTGAACCAGAATGCGCCGCCGCTCGTGCCGGACGATCTGGCGCGCTTCGAGACGCTGGATACGCCGAGCGTCGACGGGCGGCACGTGTTCAGCCTGATCGCGCCGGACGGCACGCGTCACTTGCACGAGCACGACCCGCGGCTCGTGACGGCCGACCTGATGACGATCCGCGAGGCCGTGCTCGACGGTCTCGGCATCGCGGCGCTGCCCGAGATGATGTACGGCAATGCGTTGCGTGCGGGGCAGTTGTCGCCGGTGATGCCGGGCTGGACGCTGCCGGTGCCGCAACTCTATGCAGTGTTCGTGTCGCGGCAGGGCATGCCGCCCGCCGTGCGGGCGTTCGTCGACTATCTGGTCGAGAAGCTCGACCATGGCGAATACAAGCAGCCGGGGTGCCCCGAGCGCGCGAAACAGGATGCGGCGGCGGCCGATGCTTCGGCCACCTGAATGCAAGATGCGCGTCGTGGCAAATTTGTTTTGTCATTGAAGCGCCGCCGGCAATCGCAAGTTTCAATCGCCGGGACCTTGAATGCATACGCGGGCAGGCCTATATTGAAATCCCATTTCGCGAAGGAAGTTCTGAGCGGAATCAGGTGGCCGCATATATTGCGAGCCAGATAGGGCAGAACGCGCAGTCCGTGCAGACCACGGTAGCCGCATTTGCGTTGCTCGAGGCGCAACCGATACCGCCGAAGAGCCCGCCGCCCGAAGGCGCCCGCGTGCGCATGAAAAAAGGCCTTCATCTGGCGATGAAGGCCTTTTACTTTGTGGGCGGCCGGCGAGGTCCTGCCACCCAGGCCACCGTCGCGTAGCGAATGCGCGTGCGTTACTTCGCCTTCGCAGTCGGCTCCGTCACGAAGCCGAGCTTCGTCAGGCCGCCGGCCTGCGCATCGGACATCACTTCGGCCACACGCTCATACGCAACCTTGCGGTCGGCGCGCAGGTGCAACTCCGGTTGCGGCTGATGCTGTGCCGCTTCCGCGATGTGCGCCTGCAACTGCTCGCGCGTGACCGTCTGGTCGTTCCACAGGATCGTGCCATTGCCCTGGATCGCGACGTCGACGGTCTGCGGCTTTTCGTCGACGGGCTGGCTGCTCGCGTGCGGCAGGTCGATCTTCACCGCGTGCTGCATCGCCGGAATCGTCACGAGGAAAATGATCAGGAGTACGAGCATGACGTCGACGAGCGGCGTCATGTTGATCTCGCTCATCACGCCATCGTCGTCGTCATCGCTGAAGCCGGTGTTCATTGCCATGGTTCACCTCGTCTCAGCTGGCGCGCGAAGCAAGGCGCAGGCCGTCGCGGGGCGACGACGACGCGAGGCGCGCACCCGTCACGAAGTATGCGTGCAGGCCGTGCGCGAAGCGGCGCAGCTTGCTGACGACGCCCTTGTTCGCACGGGTCAGTGCGTTGTAGCCGAGCACTGCGGGAATCGCGACGAACAGGCCGAAGGCCGTCATGATCAGCGACTCGCCCACCGGGCCCGCGACCTGGTCGATCGACGTCTGGCCGGTTGCACCGATTGCGAGCAGTGCGTGGTAGATGCCCCAGACCGTGCCGAACAGGCCGACGAACGGCGCCGTGCTGCCGATCGACGCGAGAATCGCGAGACCGGCCTGCATGCGCGAAATGCCCTCGTCCATCGTGTCCTTCAGGCAGCGCGTGACCCAGTCCGACACGTCCATGCGGTCGTGCAGATGCGGTTGCGTCTGATGGTGGTGATCGGCGGCTTCCTTGCCCGACAGCGCGAGCGCGAGGAACGGGTTGTCGCTCGGCGTCGATGCGGCGAGGCCGAGCTTCTTGATGCCGTCGTTGAAATCGTCCGAATGCCAGAATGCCTGCTCGGCATTCTTCGTGAGACGGTTCAGGCGAACCACGTTCCAGCCCTTGACGATGATCACGATCCACGACAGGACCGACATCACGAGCAGCGTGATCGCGATGGCGCGCGTGACGAAATCACCTTGCGCCCAGACGTGCGCGATACCGTAGCTTTGCATTTTTGTTTCCTTTGAATCTTTCGAATGAGGCGGGTTAATCGTCGAGCGTGAAGTTGAAGGGCAGCGTATGGGCGGCGCGGATCGCTTGCCCGTTCTCGAGGTACGGCGGGCAGGTGCTGGCGCGTGTCGCATCCAGCGCAGCCTCGTCGAGGCGCGGGTAGCCGCTGCTCTTTTGCAACTCGACACTTTCGATCTTGCCCGTCAAGCCGATGACGAAGTGAACATAGGCCGTGCCCGTTTCGCCGCGGCGACGCGACATCGACGGATAGGTGGGCTTCACGAAACTGCACTTGAGCGCCGATACGTTCTTCGGCGCGCTGACTTGCATCGTCTCACGGGCCGGACCGGGCGTGACCGCCGGCGCAGCGGGGGCGGCGGGTGCGGTGGGCGCGGGTGTCGGATCGGCTGCCGGGGCGGGTGTCGGAGACGGTGATTGTGCGACCGGCTGGGGCGTCGGCTTGACGGCTTTCTGTACCGGTTTCGGTTCGACCTTCGGCTTGACGCGCGGCGTGGGCTTCGGTGGCGCGGGTTGCGCAACCGATTCGACCGCGACCGGCTGAGCGGCCGGTGCAGACGGGATGAGCTGCGCCGTGATCGACTGGACTTCGACCGTCTTCGGCGGCGGCGCGTTGCGATGGAGCCACGCGGCCGTCAGCATGATCGCATGTGCGGCAAGCACACCGACCGCGACGGTGATGACCCGGGGATTCATACGTGGGGCAGCCGGCAAGACGCCGGCAGGAGCGGATTGCGAAGCCTGCATGTTAGCTTGAAAGAACGACGTCGCACCCGGGGCGCGGCGGGTGAATCGGTATTACTTGCGGAAGATCAGCAGCGAGATGCACACAGTGGTCACAAATCCGATCAGCAATTCCATGACAGGCTCCTTGGCAGGTAAGCCGCTGGCTCGCGCGAAAGATGGCTTGCTGACGGAAGGACATCAAATGCGGCTTCAGCCGCACGGGTACGCTCGGCGCCGCTCAGGCGGCCTTGCGGTCGTAGAACGTGACCGGGATCGGATGAGCATGATGCTCGACACCGCACCGGCTCGCGCAGACGCCTTGCTCGGCCATGAGGTCGCGTACGGACTCCTCGCACTTGCCGCAGCACGTGGCCACGCCGAGCTCGAACTGGAGTTCATCGAAAGAGTTCACGCCCTCGGCGAGGGACGCGCGAATCTTGCGATCGGAAACAGACTTGCACACGCAGACGATCATGATGAGTTGCGATAGCTAACGGTAATGCGAATTATTATCATTAAATTTGCGGACGTTGACAAGCCTGGGTTCGGCTTTTTTTAAGGTCATCGGACCCTTGAAACGGGAGGCGGAGCGGGAGAGGGCGAACCGGCGGCGTGCCGGCCCGCGTCAGACGGTCGCGCAGGCGCGCGCGTTCGGCGAGGAAATGGTGACGGATTCGACCGGCACGTCGAGGCCGAGCAGCGACGATGCGAGTGCGCGCAGTTGCAGGCCGTCGCTCGTCGAGCAGAAGCGTGGCGGCGCGGCACGCGTGCCGGCCGGCGCGCGCAGGCCGCGTTCGTCGAGCACCCGCGTGAGCTGCCGGGCGATGGCATCGCTCGTATCGACGATCGTCAGCCGGTCGCCGACAAGATCACGGATCGTTTCCGTGAAGAACGGGTAGTGCGTGCAGCCGAGCACCAGCGTATCGGCGCCGTCGTCGAGCATCGGCTGCAGGTAACGCTCGAGCAACGCGCGCAACGCGGCCGAGTTCGTGTCGCCGCGTTCGATCGCTTCGACGAGCCCGTGGCCGGGCTGGCAGATGAAGCGCCGGCCGGCGCCGTAGCGGTCGAGCAGCGCCTGGAAGCGCGGGCTGTTCAGCGTCGATTGCGTGGCGAGCACGCCCGCGACACCGGTCGCGGACAGCGCGGCGGCTGGCTTGATGCCTGGCTCGACACCCACGAGCGGTATCGACAGGCGCTCGCGGATGGCTGCGATCGCTCGCGCCGTCGCGGTGTTGCACGCGATCACGAGCGCTTTCGCGCCTTCGCGGGCTAGCCACTCGCCGATGGCAAGCGTGCGCTCCGTAATGAATGCCTCGTCGCGCGGACCATACGGTGCGTGGTGCGAATCGGCGACATAGACGAACCACTCGCCGGGCAGGTGCGCGCGCGCGGCACGCAGCACCGACAGGCCGCCGAGCCCCGAATCGAAGATGCCGACAGGGGCGGCGGGGCGGACCCCGGAAGCGGCGGGTTGGTTCGTCGTCGTCATGCGGAAGGCGAGGTGGCGATCGTGGCGGGTGTGGCGATTACTCGGGCGAACCCATCATCGTCTGCTGGTAGTTCTGCAGGCCGACCTTGCCGATCAGGTCGATCTGCGTTTCCAGCCAGTCGATGTGCTCTTCGGTGTCGTCGAGGATCTTTTCGAAGATCTCGCGCGACACGTAGTCACGCACCGATTCACAGTAAGCGATCGCTTCCTTGCACGTGGACTGCGAGATCTGCTCGAGCTTCAGGTCGCACTTCAGGATCTCTTCGGTTTCCTCGCCGACCAGCAGCTTGTGCAGGTCCTGCAGGTTCGGCAGGCCGTCAAGCATGAACACACGCTCGATCAGCCAGTCGGCATGCTTCATTTCGCCGATCGATTCGTCGTATTCGTGCTTGCCGAGCTTCTCGAGGCCCCAGTGCTTGTACATGCGCGCATGCAGGAAGTACTGGTTGATCGCCGTGAGTTCGTTCTTCAGTTGGGCGTTCAGGTATTCAATGACTTTCTTGTCGCCTTGCATGGCTGTTCCTTGTTCAGTGGGGCTTCAGAAACCGAACGATAATCGCTCGAACGAGAAAAGCCAAGCCTCGAAGCCTTGTCGGGCCTGCCTTTTGCGGGTAATGAGAATCGGCCCGGGATAACGGGCCGCGCGCAATAACGAGAATGAGAAGTAAAAAGGCCGGACATCCGTCCGGCCTTTCGTGCGAGCGCGCTTAAGCGGTTGCGACCGGGATCTTGCCGATCTTCGCCTGCCACTCCTTCGGGCCGGTCTGGTGCACCGACGTGCCCGATGAATCGACGGCGACCGTCACCGGCATGTCCTGCACGTCGAACTCGTAGATCGCTTCCATGCCGAGGTCTTCGAATGCGAGCACCTTCGCGCCGCGGATCGCCTTCGACACGAGGTAAGCCGCACCGCCGACCGCCATCAGGTACGCCGCCTTGTGCTTCTTGATCGCGTCGATCGCGACCGGGCCGCGCTCGGCCTTGCCGATCATCGAGATCAGACCCGTCTGGGCGAGCATCGTCTCGGTGAACTTGTCCATCCGCGTGGCCGTCGTCGGGCCTGCCGGGCCGACCACTTCGTCACGCACCGGATCGACCGGGCCGACGTAGTAGATCACGCGGTTCGTGAAGTCGACCGGCAGCTTCTCGCCCTTCGCGAGCATGTCGGCGATGCGCTTGTGCGCGGCGTCGCGGCCCGTGAGCATCTTGCCCGACAGCAGCAGCGTCTGGCCCGGCGTCCAGCTCGCGACTTCTTCCGGGGTCAGCGTGTTCAGGTCGACGCGCTTGCTGGTTTCCGTGTTGGGTTCCCACTGGACCTTCGGCCAGGCGTCGAGCGACGGCGCCTCGAGCTTCGCGGGGCCCGAGCCGTCGAGCACGAAGTGCGCGTGGCGCGTGGCCGCGCAGTTCGGGATCAGTGCGACCGGCTTCGACGCCGCGTGCGTCGGCGCGGCCATGATCTTCACGTCGAGCACGGTCGCGAGGCCGCCGAGGCCCTGCGCGCCGATGCCGAGCGCGTTGACCTTCTCGTGCAGTTCGACGCGCAGTTCCTCGACCCAGTCCTTCGGGCCGCGCGCGATGATTTCCTGGATGTCGATCGGCTCCATCAGCGATTCCTTCGCCATCAGCATCGCCTTTTCGGCAGTGCCGCCGATGCCGATCCCGAGCATGCCCGGCGGGCACCAGCCCGCGCCCATCGTCGGGACCGTTTTCAGTACCCAGTCGACGATCGAGTCGGACGGGTTCAGCATCACGAACTTCGACTTGTTCTCCGAGCCGCCGCCCTTTGCCGCGACCTGCACGTCGACCTTGTCGCCCGGCACGATCTCGTAGTGGATCACGGCCGGCGTGTTGTCCTTCGTGTTCTTGCGGGCGCCTTCCGGCGGATTGACGATCGATGCGCGCAGCACGTTGTCCGGGTGCGTGTAACCGCGGCGCACGCCTTCGTTGATCATGTCGGTGAGACCCATCGTCGCGCCGTCCCAGCGCACGTCCATGCCGACCTTCACGAAGATCGTGACGATGCCGGTGTCCTGGCAGATCGGGCGACGGCCTTCCGCGCACATGCGGCTGTTCGTGAGGATCTGCGCGATCGCGTCCTTCGCGGCCGGGCTCTCTTCCAGCTCATACGCGCGGCCGAGGGCCTGGATGTAGTCGAGCGGATGGTAGTAGCTGATGTACTGCAGCGAATCCGCGATGCTCTGGATCAGGTCTTCCTGTTTGATGACGGTCATGGCTGAGACTCTGTGAGGACTGAGGGGAATACGTTTATGCGCTGGCGGCGGCTTCGACCGATTTGCGGGGCTCGTTCGCTGCAGGCGCGTGCGCGTCGCGGGCGTGCGGCTCGTGGAAATGGGCCGGGTGCGTGTGGGTCGTCAGGCGGTCGACCCACGCCATCACGAGCGCCGACACGAGGAACGACACGTGGATGATCACCTGCCACATGATCGCGTGCGTCGTGTGCTGGTCGGGGTTGATGAAGGTCTTCAGCAGGTGGATCGACGAAATGCTGATCAGCGCCATCGACAGCTTGACCTTCAGCACGCCCGCGTTCACATGGTCGAGCCACTCGGGCTCGTCGGGGTGGCCCTCGATGCCGAGGCGCGACACGAACGTCTCGTAGCCGCCGACGATCACCATGATCAGCAGATTCGAGATCATCACGACGTCGATCAGGCCGAGCACCGCGAGCATCACGCTGATCTCGTCAAGGCTCGTCGCATGCGACAGCAGGTGCCAGACTTCCTTCAGGAACAGGAACACATAGACGGCCTGCGCGACGATCAGGCCCAGATAAAGCGGAACCTGGAGCCAGCGGCTCATGAAGATCAGCGCGGGCAGCGGGCGCAGGGGACGACGGATGGAGCCGGGCGAATGCGGGGCAGACATGGTGAAGGGTCGGGCGCTGGACGCAGGTATCGGGGGTAATCTTGAAAAGGCGCGCTATTGTAACGCGTCGGCCGGTGCGACTGCAGCGTCGCGCCGGGGCTGCAGGGGACGGATCAGGACGCGGCGGCCGGCACGCGCTTCACGCGCAGGCTCGCGAGCACGATCCCGCTGACGACGCACGCGAGCGCGATGCCGTGCGCGAGCGTCGGACGTTCGCCGAGGAACGCGATGCCGTATGCGGCGGCCGCGACCGGCAGCACCGCGCTGAATACGCCGGCGAGGCTGCCCGGCACGTGCCGGATCCCTTTCATCCACAGCCAGAACGAGAAGATGCTGGCCGACAGCCCGTACCAGACCACGAGCGCCCACGTACCGGCCGGCACGCTCGCGTAATCGAAATGCCACAAGGCCGTTGCGCCGAGCGGCAGCATCAGGCACAGGCCGAACAGGTGCGTATACGCGCAGATGTCGATCGGCGCGAGCGTCTGCGTGAGCCGGCGCGACAGGATCACGTAGATCGATTCGCAGCACACGGCGCCAAGGATCAGAAGGTTGCCGGTCAGCGAGCCGGCCGAGGCGCCCCCGGCGCCGTGCGCGGACGCGCTGCCTGCGCTGCCGTTGGCGAGGTTGATCGTCACGACGCCGGCGATCGCGAGCGCGATCGACACGAGCGCACGGCCGTTCGGTTTTTCACGCAGGATCAGCCACGCGAACAGCGCGACGATGGCCGGGATGGTGCTCGTGATCACGCCGGCCGCGACCGCGCTCGTGCGTTGCACGCCGTTGAGCATCAGCAGCGTAAACATGAAGGTGCCGAAGAATGCCTGCAGGAACAGGTTCAGCCATTCCGCGCGCCGGACCGCACGCATCTTCACCGGACTGAACAGTGGCCACAGCACGGCGATCGCGATCACGAAGCGCAGCGTGGCGAGGATGGCGACCGGGACGAAGACGACGATGGATTTGCCGATACCGACGTTGCTGCCGACAAACAGCATCGACAGGATGAGGAAGAGGGCGTAGCGATTCAAGCTGGAATCCGGGAGGCGAGTTCAGTTAGGATTGTAGGGTCGCGGTCGTAACAGCGTAAAGCAGACTGCAAGGCGCCGCCGCGCGGCGTGCGAAACGGCGATGTCGCGTAAGTGACGGGTAAGTTCGAGCGCTTATCGTGGATAGGGCCGGGCCGTACGTCCATCGTCTTGTGACGTGGTGCGGCGCAGCATCGCGCGCAGCCTTCGGGGGCGCGCGGGTGAGTGGGAGACAGCGGCGCGCAAGCGCCGGCCAAGACGCGGCGCGCACGATCGCGCCGCCATGCAGAGGATTCATGTTCACCAAGGGGTAGTCGATGTCTGCGATTGAATCGGTTCTTCACGAAACCCGTCAGTTTGCGCCGCCCGAGGCGCTCGAGAAGGCGGCGACCATTTCCGGCATGCCGGCCTACCAGGCGCTTGCCGCCGAGGCCGAGCAGGATTACGAGGGCTTCTGGGCGCG
>NZ_CABVPN010000048.1 GCF_902499115.1 Burkholderia diffusa | reverse complement strand
CCTTGCGTTTGCGTGGCATAAAAGTGGCTCCTTGGCCGTCAGTTTATGCCTCACACACAAAAGACTGGATAGGCTCACCATTCAAGGCAAATCCGTCTTCGCAAAAATGTGTGCCGCGCTTGTTCCTCGACTCGACCGGCAACGCTCAATCCGGCTCGAAATCGACCAGAAACGGACAAGGGCCATGTTCATCCCCTCGACCGAAAGCGCTTGACACCCTTCCTGACGGCGCGTACTGTCGGCGATGAAGTATTCAAGAAGCGCGATTGCTGCCCATCATTGACCGCGGCCCGCGGTACTCGTTGTCCTTTCCCTCCTTGATTATTTTCGGCGCCCATCGTCGGCGCATACGCTCGTTCATTCTCAGGAGATCTAACATGGATACCGGTACCGTCAAGTGGTTCAACGATAGCAAGGGTTTTGGCTTCATCACGCCCGACAGTGGTGGTGACGATCTGTTCGCTCACTTCTCCGAGATTCGTGGCGATGGTTTCAAGAGTCTTGCCGAAGGACAGAAAGTCAGCTACGAGGCCAAGACCGGCCCCAAAGGCCTGCAAGCAGCGAACATCACCCCGCTGTAACCTTCTTAAGCCCTCACAGCCTCGCTCACGGAGCGGCGCGTCACTGTCGTCGCTCCTTTGCATCACGCACCTCCGTCGCGGACACGACACGTTTCGATGCAGGCCCGACCGGGCCGTCCGTTTCGCATCGGGACACTGGATCTGCGTGCAACCCAATGCCCGTCACAATGCGCGTGTTCAGACGCGATCGGAAAACCATGCACATCAGGTCGCGCAAGACGCCTCCACGCGCCAAACAACCAGCGATGTTGCCGAGGCTCGGCACGGCGTTGAACTGGGTGCCGCCCAAACAGTCTTCAGTCGCGAAATCGCATCAAAAGAAGCGCACGACGTCTCCGCGATAGCAATCGAGATCGCCGCCGCACAAGCAGCCGCCGCGGTCGTGAAATGCGGTTTCGGCGTGAAGCGAAGCTGGCTTCGCAGCCCGACATCACACGCCTGTGGCATCACCATCGTGCGCTGTTGGATGCAATACGGAATCAGTTGAACGCCCGACAAACGATGCGCGTATGATGGGCTCATCCGAGCGATCACCCGCCCTCCGAGCGCTCCCCCTCCACCGCTTCCCGCTTGCGGCACCGCCCCGCCTCCGCGCTGCAACGTTATCCTCTTCAACCCGTCGGCCCGCCCTACGATGGACGGCGATCGGCCGGACGAGTTCGGCCGCAGCATTCGCTGTGGCCGAACGTCAGGAGCATGTCATGAGCACACATTTCTACCGTGGATTCGAAATTCATCCACTGATTTACCAGCATGTTCCGGCGACGAGTGGCGCCCCGCACAGCCATGATGCCGGCTTCGATGCGGCAGTCAGGATTTGTCTTCGCGATGCCACCGACACGATGACGCAAAGCCAGACTTTCAGGCTTCGCGACAATGCGCCGTTCGATACCGCCGGTGACGCACGTCGCGCATCGCTACGCTATGCCGAGACCATCATCGACGACAATCGCGAAACACACGCGTTCCTTTCAAACGCAGGTTGAGGCAGCTCGCCATGTCGATGCGATCTGCATCGACCAGGATAACGAAATGATCGCCGACGCACACTGCTCGAATTGAACAGACCGCACGAGATCGCGTGGACCGACACGATCTCGCTCGCCAGAATCTCGCGTGCGGCGCTGTGTCGTCGGCAAGCGTGCAGATGTACATAGCGGTACGTGCTCTTTCGATTGGCGCCGGACATTCGGAATGTCGAGTCCGAGCATCGTCATGGCACGATCCGTCAATTTTTCATTCGAACACTCACAAACAGGACATCCGTGACGACCGTAACATTGAAAGTCAACGAACCGATCGACGTCGCGCTGCGGCGATTCCGTCGCAGCATCGAGAAAATAGGGTTGATTCGCGAGTTGCGCAGTCGAACCAGCTACGAAAAGCCCACGACAGAACGCAAGCGAAAGAAGGCCAGCGCCGTCGCACGGCAGCGCCTACGGGCGAAGCGCATGTTACCGCCTCGGAAAATGTACTAGGGGAACATCGTGTTCGGCCTGCCGGCCAACGTCCCTCCGTTTTTCACGATGACGAAATGCGACGCAGATTTCGATCGGAAGAAGGACGGGGTGACGCTACTGCCGAACTTCCATGCATTCGGATGTGAGTGCGCCAGCCGCATCTTCCTGACCGGTCATAACGATACATTGCCCTGCAACTCGTCACCCAAAGGAAAACTCGTGAGTGGCTGTCGCCTTTCTAGCTCGTCGAATCACTGCAGGGAAGGCTTGACGTCCATCGCGCGAAATGCGCGTGGCGCGATCGTGTCTGGACAGGTCACGCCACTCTCCAGATAGTGAAGTCCGTCGGCTCCATGGACGACTCCGCGCGCTCGCGAATCGGTTGAGCCTGCGACTAACGTGCATCCGATACCTTCGGAAGCATGTCTGGCAGTAACCGCAAAAGCATGAGGATGAGCATCGGGCAGCAGCAAGCCAGCGAAACGAAGCGTTCATGGCAAGCTCGATTGTCGAGGGTCGGATGATTTTTCATTGCGGCTGGCTCTCTTTCGCGCTGTGCCCTCGACAGCACAACTCGCGACAACCATGAATGTGGGGGCACTTATGCTCTTCGATTCGACTCGGTTCCGAATCGATCCGACACCACGCAGGGCCGATCGGCAGTACGTCGCACACGTGCGGATTATCACGATACTTGTGGACGGAGCGGAGCGAGAGGTGCACGCTAGCGGGGATATGGCTGCTTTCGAGCGTCGCGATGATGCAGTTGCGTACGCAACCAAATGGGCGGAAGGATGGCTGACTTCACTGTTCGGTTGAAGACGGGCATGTCAACGCGCGAACGCGAAGCACATGGCGGACGGGCTCCGATCAGCTGACGCCATCTCGAGAAAAAGGCAACGCCGGCGATGACAATCAACCAAAGCGCTATACCTCACTACGTCGTTCTTCTGGGCGGCTGGCGCCCCTATGTGTTGAATATGGAACGCATCGTTATCCGACGCGAAGCAAGTCGGTTGTTGCTTGCTTTTGCACGGACTCATGGAAAACTCGAGCGTATCGACGGTGACGAATGGAACATGTTTTCCGACGCACAGAATCTCTCAGTGCTCGAACGTCGGGAGGCACGGTTCTACACACTGATAACAGGAACCGAGACCGAGCATCAGCTGCGGCTCCTTGCCATTCTCTGAGACCGCCGTTCCGGATTGCGCATGACGTCCCGTACTACTGCAAGATGCCGAAGCGCGAAGACGACACCGGCGCAGTCTCCAAGGGAAATGCATTCGGACGGGGCGCCCGGCTCCCGAATTTGTTTGACGTGCATCAAAAAACTACGCTGCTTGACGTAGACCAACCGCGCCATTACCCGTTAACTAAAAGCGGGCCACTTGGCTTTCATCAGACGGGCCGCCCGAGATCGAACCATTCCGTCCACTTCAGGCAAGGTGCAGCATGAATTTTGTTTTGGTGGGCGCATTGTTGTTCTGTGTAATCGTCGTCTTGTTTTGGGGCAACCCACGAGACGGCGACAGGTAGAAATGCGGCCAGCGTGGCTCGCCCCACCGTCAGCATCAGCGCGTACCGCGACCACCCACGGGCTTGCCAGCCGGCTTCCGCGAGCCCGCCGCCGTCTTGCCGGCGGGTTTGCCGCGCGGCTTTTGCACGCTGAACGGGCTACCGTTCGACAGGCTCGCCCCCTTGCCCGCAGCCGCGGCGCGCTGCCCCGCGGGCTTGCGCTTGCCTTCTCCACCTTTCGGTCGCGGCTTCTTGCCAGCCGCCGGCATTGCGCCCGCCCCCGCTTGCGGCACCTTGGGCTTCTTCGGCTTTTTGGGTTTCTTGATGATCTGCCCCGTCGCGCTGGTTTCCGGCACGCGGTGTTCGGCTTCGAAACCCGGCTCTTCCTCACGGCGTAGTGTCTGCCGGATCAGCGCTTCGATCGCGGCCAGTTGCGGTGCTTCATCGGCACACACGAGCGACACCGCCACGCCGCTTGCACCCGCGCGACCGGTACGGCCGATACGGTGCACGTAGTCTTGCGCGACGATCGGCAGGTCGACGTTGATCACGAGCGGCAGGTCGTCGATATCCAGCCCGCGCGCGGCCACATCGGTCGCGACGAGCATCTGCACTTCGCCCGTCTTGAAGCGCTCGAGCGCACGCAGGCGCGCAGGTTGCGGCTTGTCGCCATGAATGGTGTCGACCGCATAACCCGCATCGTTCAGCATGGCCGCCAGGTAATCCACGCCGTTGCGGGTCTTGACGAACACGAGCGCGTGGTCCCAGTTGTTCTGGGCCACCAGGTGCATGAAGAGGTCAGGCTTGTTCCGCTTGTCCACCGGCACCACCCACTGCTTGATCCTGCTGGCGGTTACATTGGGCGGGCTGACGCTGATATCGACCGGACTGCGCAGAATGCTCGCCGCCATCGCGCGGATGTCGTCGGTAAACGTCGCGGAGAACAGCAGCGTCTGGCGCTGCACGGGCAACGCGGCAAACACGGCGTTGAGTTCGCGTGCGAAGCCCAGATCCAGCATGCGGTCGGCTTCATCCAGCACCAGCGTCTGGACTTGATCGAATTGCACGGCGTTCTGGCGATTGAGGTCCAGCAGACGGCCCGGCGTGGCGACGAGCACATCCACGCCCTTGCGCAACTTCATCATCTGCGGATTGATGCTCACGCCGCCATAGGCGGCCAGAAACCGCAAGTCGAGGCCCTTGCCGTACTCGACGAAACTCTGGTGCACCTGTTCAGCCAGTTCGCGCGTGGGCACCAGCACCAGAACGCGCGCGCGGTTGCTGGACACCGCCGGCCCGTGCTGAACCAGCCGTTGCAGCAGCGGCAGCGCGAAACCCGCCGTCTTGCCGGTCCCGGTCTGTGCCGCAGCCATGACGTCCTTGCCACCGAGCACAGCGGGAATCGCCTTGGCCTGCACCGGCGTGGGTGTCTGGTAATTGAGGCCCTGCAGATTACGCAGCAAGGGATCGATCAGGCCTAGCGAAGCAAAAGACATGGACGTGTTCCGGGCTAAAACCGCAATTCTAGCGGTTGCCGCGATGATCGCGGCGCACGGACGCCCGGTGCGGGGCAGCATTGAGCGTCGGGCGATCCCTTCGAGCATGACAAGGGCCGCCTGTCGGCCGCCCTATTTCGACACGGCACGCGCGAAAGGCCGCGGCAGCCTGCCCGCCGCCTGACGATCGATCATCCAGCCGGGATAGTCGGGAGGCAACGCGCTCACGGCATCGAGATGCGCAAGCTCGGTCTCCGTCAGGACGACATCGACCGCGCCGAGATTGTCTTCGAGCTGTTCGACGCGTTTCGCGCCGATGATGACGCTCGTGACATGCGGCTTGCCGAGCAGCCACGCGAGCGCGATCCGGGCGACCGACACGCCTCGCGCGTCCGCGATCGCGCGCATCGCTGCCACGCATGGCCAGGCGCGCTCGAGATCGACCGGCGGAAAATCGAAATGGCTGCGTCGCGAACCGTCTGCGGTCGGCGCCCCAGGGCCGAACTTCCCCGAAAGGAGTCCGCCGGCGAGCGGCGACCAGACGAGGAGCGACATCTGTTCATCGATCGCGAGCGGCACCAGCTCGCGCTCCACGTCGCGTCCGGCGATCGAATAGTACGCCTGCAGCGTCTCGAAGCGCGTCGCATGGAGCGCTGCGCTGAGCCCGAGCGCCTTGCCGATCTTTCCGGCGCGCCAGTTCGAGACGCCGACATGGCGAACCAGCCCCTGACGCGTCAGATCGTCGAGCGCCCGCAGCGTCTCGTCGATCGGTGTCACGGGATCGTTCGCGTGGATCTGGTAGAGGTCGATATGGTCCACCTGCAGCCGTTCCAGGCTTCGCTGCACGGAATCCATGATGTGGCCGCGCGACGCGCCCTGATCGTTGGGCTTCGTGCCCATCACGCCCGCGGTCTTCGTCGCCAGCACGATGTCGCTGCGTGCGACGCCCAGGTCCCGAAGTGCCTGTCCGACGAGTCGTTCGGATTCACCGAAGGAGTAAATGTCGGCGGTATCGATGAAGTTGATTCCCTCGTCCAGTGCGCGGGAGATCAGTCGGGTCGCATCGTTCTGGCCGACCGCGCCGATGGCAGCCCACATGCCGGCATCGGCATTGCCGCCCAGCGTCATCGTGCCGAGACACAGCTCGGAGACGTACAGGCCGGTGCGGCCCAGTTGCTTGTATTTCATGGCCGTTTCCTTCGAGATCGGCGGGAAAGAGTGCAGCGGCGCCCGTTCCGGGCGCCCCGCACACCGGATTTCAGTTGATGCGAGCGTGTCCTGCCCGGAATTGTCCGGCGATTGTTGCGACCCGCGCGCCATAGCGGCGAGCCGTCTCGAGGTCCCCTGCCGACATTTCATCGGGCGACGCATCGGCTGGCGTCTGCGCCATCGGCGCGATATAGGAGCCCATGCGGTTCAGGTCGTCACGCATCGACGCCTTCAGGTTCGCCGGCTTGATGTCCATGCTCACCCAGATGCCGCCGTGCTGCCCGGCAAGCAGAACGAAGTATTCGAGCGTATTGAGCTTGTCGCCGTTGATGCTTGCGCTGTTGGTAAAGCCACCGAAGATCTTGTTGCGCCATGCGCCTTCGAACCAGGCCTTCGACGATGCATCGGCGAACTTCTTGAACTGCCAGCTGGGACCGCCCATGTAGGTCGGCGAGCCGAACAGGATGGCGTCCGCGCCGGCAAGCGCGTCCCACGCGTCCTGTGCGATGTTGCCATCGGCGTCGATTGCGACGAGAACGCCGCCGGCACCCTCGGCGACAGCCGTCGCCATGCGTTCGGTATGCCCGTAGCCGGAGTGATAGACGACGATCGTTTTAACCGGAGAGATGTGCTGTGTCATGGTTGCGCCCTTTCGTTCAGGTGGTCGTCGGGGGACGACATCGGACAGCACTTTACTGAGTCGAAATTGAGTTATAAATGACGACCGATTGAACGTTCTGTTACTCCCAGGGTGAACAATGCAAAACCTCGATGCGCTTTTGATCTTCGCTCGTGTCGCCGAGATGACCAGCTTCACGCGCGCAGCCGAAAGCCTGGGCATCCAGAAAGGACGTGTGTCGATGGTGATCCGTGCGCTAGAGCGCGACATGGGCGTCGCGCTCCTGCATCGGACGACGCGGAGCGTGCAACTGACCGAGGACGGACGCGCCTTTTACGCGCGCGCACGGGACCTGCTGGCCGAAGTACAGGAGCTGCAGTCGATGTTTTCCGGCAATGGCACGCGCCTGCGCGGACGATTGCGCGTCGACATGCCCACCGAGCTCGCGCGCAGTGTCGTGGTTCCCGCGCTGCCGCAACTGATGGCGATGCATCCGGAGCTGGAACTGGAACTTTCGAGCACCGATCGACGTGTCGATCTCGTCCAGGAAGGATTCGATTGCGTGATCCGGCTGGGGCCGATCGTGGACGAGACGCTGATTGCCCGACCGTTGGGCCGCCTGCGCATGATCAATGCGGCGAGTCCCGGCTATCTGGCGCGGTATGGTGTGCCGCAAACGCTCGACGATCTCCTCGATCAGGGACACCGCATGGTCCACTACGCGCTGACACTCGGCGACCGGCATCCCGGGTGGGAATATCCGAGCGGCGACGGCTATGCGACGCTTGCATTGCCGAGCGCGATGCAGGTCAACAACGTGCAGACCTATCACGCAGCCGGGCTTGCGGGCATCGGGTTGATCCAGGCCGGGTATTCCGGGGTCGCGAATCACATCGAAAGCGGCGCGCTGGTCGAGGTGCTGCCCGATCTGCGTCCCGAACCCCTCGCGGCGTCGCTCGTCGTGGCGCATCGGCGCAATCTGTCGCCGCGCGTCCGGGCGTTCATGGACTGGATCGAGGGGGTGCTGCAGCCTTATTTCGATTGAGGGCCGTGTGGCGGGTAACGAACCGGCTTGCGAGGCGGAGTGGCCGCTGAGGTAGCGCCGACGCACGGATTGTCGGCGACGGGACGCCATGGTGCGGACCATTGATCTTCCGCGATCCGCTCCGGCCACTCGCCTCTGTCCGAAACGGCCATTCACGCACTTCAAACCCCGGCTTCTTTCGCACACCAATCCGGCCTTCCGCCACTGCGCGCGTGCCGCGAATTTCCGCATTCACTGACGACTGTGTGCATCGTCGTCTTCGGAATTTGATTTGCATCAAGCGCCGAATGACCCGGTGGTACAGGATCGGATTTCACGAACGGGAAGGTGATCCATGGACGAGCAGATCAAGCGAAAGATCCTGTCACTGCTGGATCAGCATCGAATCATGACGATCGCCACGCTGCGGCCGGACGGCTGGCCCCAGGCGACCACCGTCGGGTACGTGAGCCAGGGACTGACGCTTTACTTCCTTTGCGGACTGGAAAGCCAGAAGGCGGCCAATCTAGCCCGAGACGACCGGGTATCGCTCACGATCGATCACGACACGTCAGATCTGATGGCGATTACAGGTTTGTCGATGGCGGCGCACGCACGACCCGTGACGGATCGTGCCGAAGCAGAGAAGGTCTTGCGCATGCTTCCACTGAAGTATCCGGATATGCAAGCGCCGCCAATGCCAATGCCGTCTCCTGATGAAGTCCGGATATTTCGCGTGATTCCGACGGTCATTTCGGTACTCGATTACTCGCAGGGCTTCGGGCACACCGATCTGTACACTTGCTAGCGTCCCTCCCCGTCAAACACGTGAAACGCCGTGACGCGCTGCTCGCATCGTAGCCCCAGATGGGCAACCTGCGCCGAAGCGGGCTGCGTTTATGCATTGACCGTTTTTGTGATCGGCTTCGCCTTCGGAGCGATTCGCGTCCTGCTGCTTGTTCAGCTCCTGGGAGAGACGGCGGCCGTATCGCTCGAAGCGCCATTCATGCTTGCCGCAAGTTGGTACCTGTCGCACTGGAGCGCGAAAAAGCACGACATGCTGACAGATACCAACGAGGCGTTGCTGATGGGCGCAATCGCCCTCGCCATATTGATGCTTGCGGAGTTGTGCATTAACGGGCTCCTGTTCAGACGGACGGTGCTCGAGTACTTTGCCGGCTTCTGGTCTGTGCCCGGCGCGATCGGCCTCGCAAGCCAACTTTGCTTTGCAGGCTTTCCATTTCTGCAGGCGATCAGTCATCGAACCGAATCGATCACGTGACCGCGATTGCAGCGTCATGTCGAAACGCCGTGCTCGCACATGCGAGGGCCGACGTCGCTTCCGACCAGATCCACCGAATTTCCCCAACATGATCGTTTGCACGACCTGGCAATCCGGCTGATCGCCAGCACGGTCCCGACCATCGCCTCATAGTCGCCCGACTGAAGCGTCAGCTGTCGATCCGAAGTTTCGCAACGACCTTGATCTCGAAGTCGAAGCCGTAAAGCCATGTCACGCCAACCGCGGTGAGCGTCGGATGCAGCGCGTCGCCCCAGAATTCGGGCACGACCTGCCAGATGCGCTCGAACGTCGATTGCGGATCGACCATGAACACCGTGACGTCGACCACATCGTCGAACGAGCAACCCGCTTCGTGCAGGATCGCATTCAGATTGCGAAACGCGAGCCGCACCTGTTCCTGCAGATCCGGCTCGGGCGTTCCGTCCTCGCGACTGCCGACCTGCCCGGATACGAACAGCAAGCCGCCCGCCCGTACGGCCGGAGCGTATCTGTTGCGCTCATACAGCGCCTGACGTCCCGGCGGAAACACCACATCGCGCTTGCCCATCTTCACCTCCATTGACGATCATTGGTTTCGATCGCCCCACTTTACGCACCGACGCACACGCGATAAACCGCCAACCCTGTCCATGACTATTTGTAAAATGCAAACAATTCAATCGCGAGGCAGACACGCATGGATCGCTTCGACGCGATGCGCGCTTTCGTCCGGGTAGTCGAGTCAGGCAGCTTCACGAAGGCGGCCGAAACGCTGCGCATGAGCAAGACCACGGTCACGCAGCTGGTCCAGCAGCTCGAGGCGCGCTTGCGTGTTCGGCTCCTGAACCGGACGACGCGCAGAATCAACGTCACGCCTGACGGCGTCGCGTATTACGAGCGCGTGATCCGGCTGCTCGCCGATATGGACGACGCCGAGACGAGCCTGTCGAGTGCATCGGCGGCGCCGCGCGGCCGCCTGCGCGTGGACGTGCCGAGCCCGTTCGCGCGCCTGATCCTGATCCCGGCGCTGCCGGCATTCCTCGCCCGCTATCCCGACATCCAGCTCGACATGGGCGTGAGCGACCGCACCGTCGATATCATCGGAGAGAACGTGGATTGCGTCGTGCGCGGTGGCGAGCCGACCGATCAATCGATGGTCGCCCGACGGGTGGCCGATCTTTCACTCGGTGTCTTCGCGTCGCCCGGATATCTCGCGTTGGCGGGCACGCCTTCGCATCCCGCGGAACTCGACAACTCGCATCACCGCATCGTCGGGTTCTCATGGGGGCGCGCTGGCCGACTCTATCCGCTCGACATGCATCGCGGCGACGAGACGGTCAAGGTGCAAGGCCGTTACGCACTTGCCGTAGACGACGGCAATGCCTATCTCGCGGCCGGTGTGGCGGGCCTCGGCATCATGTGGCTGCCACGCTATATGTCGAAAACCCCCGTGGCACGGGGTGAACTCGTCACGCTGTTCGAGGACTGGCAACTCGATCCAATGCCGCTATACATCGCGTATCCGCCGAACCGTCACGTCAGCGCAAAACTGCGTGTGTTTATCGACTGGGTTGTCGAACTGATGAATGAACCGGCTCCGGTGGACCGGCAATGAACGTATGCGGCGTCACCATGAGCGACCCGCATCCGTCCCGATGCCGGCAAGATCGCTCTTTGTCATGCGCGGCCCGCCTCATGCGGCTTCGCAGGCCATTACACGCGAAAACCCGCCAGGCCAGGTGACAAGTGTCGATCGGCTCTGCCGGTCATAGCCCGAACCAATTGCGCCGCGCGCCTTTCAGCGCCGGGAAAAATTCCTCCACGGGCACTGCTGCGCTGCGTTGCACCTGCCTGCTTCCGAATGTTGTGCGCTGCATGAGTGGCGGCGCTCACCCGCCAGCGATTCGATGTGCGTCGCGCGGCCCATCTCCCGCAGCCGGATGCCGGCGCGGCGCGCGTGCCCCACGGCGAGACCGCCGTCGGGATTCAACGACCATCGAACCGGCGGCGTGCTGCTCCGCACAAATCCGATACCGGGTTGCGCCGGCCCCGGGCATCGCAGCGCCACCGGTGCAATCTTCGGGGAGGCAATCGGTCGCGCCGCGGCGCTCGCGCAAACCCGCCCCCGGTTGCACTGTTCATCGTCTTTCGCGTCCTGTATCGTCCTTCCATCCCCGGTTGCGGAACCGGTGCAAGGGAGGCTCACGATGCAGAAAAAAAATGCTGCAGCCGTCTGGATCCTGATCGCGATGGTGGCAGGCATCCTGATCGGCTACATGATCTTCATGAGCTTTCCTGACAAAAAGGCCACCGCCGAGATCGCCGGATACATCTCGCTCATCTCCGATGTGTTCCTGCGCCTGATCAAGATGGTGATCGGGCCGCTCGTCTTCTCCACGCTGGTCGTCGGCATCGCGCACATGGGCGACGCGGCATCGGTCGGGCGCGTATTCGCGAAATCCATCGGCTGGTTCGTCACCGCGTCGCTGATCTCGCTGCTGCTCGGGCTGTTCATGGCGAACCTGCTTCGCCCCGGCGACAACCTCGGCCTGCCGCTGCCGGACATCGGCGCATCGGCGAATCTCGCGACCTCCAAGTTCACGCTCAAGGATTTCGTCGGCCACATGGTGCCGAGATCGTTCGCCGAGGCGATGAGCAACAACGAGATCCTGCAGATCGTCGTGTTCTCGATGTTCTTCGGCGTGGCGCTCGCGGCGCTCGGCGAACGCGGCAAGATCCTCGTGGCCGCGATCGACCAGCTGTCGCACGTGATGCTCAAGATCACCGGCTACGTGATGAAGCTCGCGCCGCTCGCGGTGCTGGCCGCGATGGCCGCGACCGTCGCCGTCAACGGGCTGTCGGTGTTGCTGAAGTTCGCGGTGTTCATGGGCGACTTCTACGTCAGCCTGTTCCTGCTCTGGACATTGCTCGTCTGTGCGGGGCTGCTGTTCCTCGGCCGCCGCGTATTCAAGCTGCTGGTGCTGATCAGGGAAGCGTTCATGCTGTCGTTCGCGACCGCCAGCTCCGAAGCCGCGTATCCGAAGATCCTCGACGCGCTTGACCGTTTCGGCGTGCGCCGCAAAATTTCGAGCTTCGTGATGCCGATGGGCTATTCATTCAATCTCGACGGCTCGATGATGTACTGCACCTTCGCGGCGCTGTTCATCGCGCAGGCGTACAACATCCACCTGTCGCTCGGCACGCAGATCACGATGCTGCTGGTCCTGATGCTGACGTCGAAGGGGATGGCCGGCGTGCCGCGCGCATCGCTCGTCGTGATCGCCGCCACACTGCACCAGTTCGGGCTTCCGGAAGCCGGGCTGCTGCTGATCCTCGGTATCGACACGTTCCTCGACATGGGCCGCTCGGCCACCAACGCGGTCGGCAACTCGATCGCCAGCGCCGTGGTCGCGAAGTGGGAAGGCCAACTCATGTCCGAGGCGGAAGCCGAGGCCAACCTGGCGCGCATCGACGCGGAGCAGGAAGGGACGATCGCGCATCCGGCGGATGTCTGACGGAGGCCCGACGATGAAGATGCAGCGATTCTGGCGTGCGCTCGCGCTCGCAGGCCTGCTTGCCGCGGGCGCAGCCGCGCACGCGGAAGATGCGCCGTCCACGACGCCGCGCGTCGAGCCGTTCGCGCCGGCCCAACTGACCGGCACGCTCGCGAAGGTGCGCAGCAGCGGCACGATCGCGCTCGGCTATCGCGACGCGTCGATCCCGTTCTCGTACCTGAATGCGCGCAAACAGCCGATCGGTTATTCGATCGAGCTCTGCAAGGCGCTCGTGTCGTCGATCGAGGATGCGGTCAACAGGAGCCTGACGATCCGCTGGGTGCCGGTCACTTCCGACAACCGCATCGACGCGGTGGTCAACGGCACGGTCGATCTGGAATGCGGCTCCACGACGAGCAACCTGGAGCGCCAGAAGCGCGTGGCGTTCTCGCCGATCATCTTCGTGGCCGGCACGAAGGTGATGGTGAAGCGAGGCTCGCCGATTCGCTCGTTCCGCGATCTCGCGGGCAAGAAGGTCGCGGTGACGGCCGGCACGACCAACGAGAAGGCGCTGCGCGACCTGAACGCGCGGTTCAGGCTCGGGATCCAGCTGCAGGTGGTGCCGGACCATGCACAGGGCTTCGCGCTCGTCGCGAATGGTCAGGCCGATGCGTTCGCGACGGACGACGTGCTGCTGTACGGCCTGATTGCCGAGAATGCGGGCAAGGGTGGCCAGTACGACGTGGTTGGCGATTTCCTGTCATACGACCCGTACGGAATCATGTTCCGCAAGGACGATCCGCAACTCGCGCAGGTCGTGAAGAGCACGTTCGAGGAACTGGCCGTCGACGGCGAGATCACGCGTCAGTACAAGCGCTGGCTCCTGCGTCCGCTTCCGTCGGGCATGAGCCTCAACCTGCCGATGAGCCCGCAACTCGAGACCATCATCGAGACGATCGGCGTCAAGGGCGAATGAGATTGCGCGGCTGACCGCACGGACGAACGTAAAAGCGGCCCCGGTGCCTGATCAGACACCGGGGCCGCTCACATGATGCACCGCGTTCAACCGACCCGCGCTTCTCCCTGCCGCGCCGCCTCATCGTCTTCCGTCGCCGTTCGCGCCAGCACGGGCTTGAGCGCCTGCCCGGTATGGCTCGCCTTCACCTGCGCGAGCCCTTCCGGCGGCGCCGCCGCGACGATCGTGCCGCCGCCCACGCCGCCTTCCGGCCCGAGATCGATGATCCAGTCGGCTTCCGCGATGACGTCGAGGTCGTGCTCGATCACGACGACGCTATGCCCGCCGTCGACCAGCCGGTGCAGCACACGGATCAGTTTCGCGACGTCGGCCATATGCAGACCAACCGTCGGCTCGTCGAGCACGTACAGCGTATGCGGCGCCTTCTGGCCGCGCCGCGTGATGTCGTCGCGCACCTTCGTGAGCTCCGTGACGAGCTTGATCCGCTGCGCCTCGCCGCCGGACAGCGTCGGCGACGGCTGGCCGAGCGTCAGATAGCCGAGGCCGACGTCCTTCATCAGCTGCAGCGGATGCGCGATGTTCGAAATCGGCGCGAAGAACTCCACGGCTTCGTCGATTTCCATCGTCAGCACGTCGCCGATGTTCCGGCCGCGCCACGTGACCGCGAGCGTCTCCGGATTGAAGCGCTGCCCGTGACACACGTCGCACGGCACCTTCACGTCGGGCAGGAAGCTCATCCCGATCGTGCGCACGCCTTGCCCTTCGCAGGCCGGGCACCGCCCGTCGCCGGTGTTGAACGAGAAACGCGACGCCGTGTAGCCGCGCGCGCGCGCTTCCAGCGTATCGGCGAACAGCTTGCGGATCGTGTCCCACACGCCGATGTAGGTAGCCGGGCACGAGCGCGGCGTCTTGCCGATCGGCGTCTGGTCGACTTCGAGCACGCGGTCGATCTGTTCCCAGCCGCTCAGCGACTCGCAGCCTTGCCACGCATGCGTGACGTTCAGCGACGGGCGCGGCGCGCTACGCGCGAGCACGCTCGAGCGGCGGTTGGTGGCCGGCGCATCCTGCTGCGCGGCCTTGCGCGCGCGCCGCGTGGCCGGCGACGACAGCACCGAGCGGCCGACCGCATCGAGCAGGTTCGTCATCAGCACATCGCGCGCGAGCGTCGACTTGCCCGAACCGCTGACGCCCGTCACCGCGACGAGCCGCGCGAGCGGAATCCCGACCGTGACGTCATGCAGGTTGTGCAGCGTCGCGCCGTGCACGGTCAGCCAGCCCTCCGGCACCGCCGGTGCGCCCTTCTTGCCCGCGAGGCTCACCGCACGGCGCGGTTGCAGCGGGTGCGTCATCGGGTGCGCGAGCAGGCGGCCCGTGACCGAATCGGGCTGTGCGGCCAGATCGGCGACCGCCCCTTCGGCGACCAGCGTGCCGCCGCGCTTGCCGGCGCCCGGGCCCACGTCGATGATGTGATCGGCGCGGCGAATCGTGTCCTCGTCGTGCTCGACGACGACGAGCGTGTTGCCCTTGTCGCCGAGCTTGCGCAGCGCGTCCAGCAGGATCTGGTTGTCGCGCGGATGCAGGCCGATCGTCGGCTCGTCGAGCACATAGCACACGCCCTGCAGGTTGCTGCCGAGCTGCGCCGCGAGCCGGATGCGCTGCGCTTCGCCGCCCGACAGGCTCGGCGCCGCACGATCGAGGCTCAGGTAGCCGAGCCCGACTTCCTCGAGAAACGCGAGGCGGCTGCCGATCTCGCTGACGATGTCGCGCGCGATCTGCGCGTCGCGGCCGGTCAGTTCCAGCGCGTCGATCCAGCGGCGCGTATCGGACACCGTCCACTGCGCGACCTCGACGATCGGATGCGCGTCGAACGTGACCGCGCGCGCGGACGGATTCAGGCGCGTGCCGCCGCAATCCGGACACGGCTCGTTGCCGACGCCTTCCGGTTCCTGCTCGTCCGACGGCAAAGTCTGCTCGCGGCCGCGATCGTCTCCGGCGAGCACGGTATCGTCGTATGCCGCGCGCTGTTCGCGCGTGAGCGTGACCCCGGTGCCGACGCAGGTCGTGCACCAGCCGTGCTTGCTGTTGTACGAGAACATCCGCGGATCGAGTTCCGGGTAGCTCGTGCCGCACACCGGGCACGCGCGCTTGACCGACAGCACCTTGATCTCGCCGACGCGCGCGGTCGAATGATCGTTCTGCATCGCGTGGTGCAGCCCGTCGAGCGGCGCGAGCAGGTGCATCACGCCCTTGCCGAGCTCGAGCGTCTCGTCGAGCACGCGCCGCAACTCGGCCTCGTCGTCCGGCGACACGACGATGTCGGCCACCGGCAATTCGATCGTGTGCTCGCGGAAGCGATCGAGCTTCGGCCACGGATCGACCGTCACGAACTCGCCGTCCACGCGCAGATGCGTGCTGCCGCGCGCCTTCGCCCACTTCGCGAGGTCGGTATAGACGCCCTTGCGGTTGACGACGAGCGGCGCGAGCAGCCCGACGTGCTCGCCGCGATGGTCGCGCAGCAGCTGCGCGGCGATCGATTCGACGGTTTGCGACGTGACGGGCGTGCCGTCGTGGATGCAATGCTGCAGGCCGAGCTTCACGTACAGCAGCCGCAGGAAGTGCCAGACTTCGGACGTGGTCGCGACCGTGCTCTTGCGGCCGCCACGCGACAGCCGCTGCTCGATCGCCACCGTCGGCGGAATGCCGTACACCGCATCGACTTCAGGCCGCCCGGCCGGCTGCACGATCGAGCGTGCATACGCGTTCAGCGATTCGAGGTAGCGGCGCTGGCCTTCGTGGAACAGGATGTCGAACGCGAGCGTTGACTTGCCGGACCCCGACACGCCGGTGATCACGTTGAACTTGCCGTGCGGGATGTCGACGTCGAGTGCCTTCAGGTTGTGCTCGCGCGCGTTGACGATCCGCACGACGTCCTCGCCCTCGATCGCGCGCCGCTCGCGGGCGGCGTTCAGCACGGCCTGCAGCGGCACGCCTTCGTCGGCGAGCGCGGTTTCGCCGTCCATCGCGCGGTCGTACTGCAGCAGCGCGACGCCGGTGTGCGATTGCGCGCACGCCTTCACGTCGTCGGGCGTGCCCGCGCACAGCACGAGGCCGCCGCCGTCGCCGCCTTCCGGGCCGAGATCGATCAGCCAGTCGGCCGCGCGGATCACGTCGAGGTTGTGCTCGATCACGATCAGCGAATGTCCGGCCGCGAGCAGCTTGCCGAACGCCTGCATCAGCTTCGCGATGTCGTCGAAGTGCAGCCCGGTGGTCGGCTCGTCAAACATGAACAGCTTCGCGCGCGCGATGCGCGCCTCCTCGCTCGCGACCCGGCGCCCGCCCGCGGCGGCCGCCGATTCGGCGAGGAAGCCGGCCAGCTTCAGCCGCTGCGCTTCGCCGCCCGACAGCGTCGGCACCGGCTGGCCGAGCTTCACGTATTCGAGGCCAACGTCGACGATCGGCTGCAGCACGCGCAGCACCTCGGCATCCGCCGCGAAGAACGCGGCCGCTTCGCTGACGGTCAGGTCGAGCACGTCGGCGATGTTCAGCGCGCGGCCGTCGCGTTCGATTCGCACTTCGAGAATCTCGGCGCGGTAGCGGCTGCCGTCGCAATCCGGGCAGCGCAGATAGACGTCGCTCAGGAACTGCATCTCGATGTGCTCGAAGCCCGATCCGCCGCAGGTCGGGCAACGACCGTCGCCCGAGTTGAAGCTGAACGTGCCGGCGCCGTAGCCGCGTTGCAGCGCGAGCGGCGCCTTCGCGAACAGCTTGCGGATCTCGTCGAACGCGCCGACGTAGCTGGCCGGGTTCGAGCGCGTGGTCTTGCCGATCGGCGATTGATCGACGAACACGACGTCGCCGACCTGATCGGCGCCCGTGAGATTGCGGAACGCGCCGGGCGACTCGGTCGCCTTGCCGTGATGGCGCGCCATCGCCGGATAAAGCACGTCCTGCAGCAGCGTCGACTTGCCGGAACCCGACACGCCCGTCACGCACACGAGCCGCTGCAGCGGAATCTCGACCGTCACGTCGCGCAGGTTGTGCTCGGTCGCGCCTTCGAGCACGATGCGCGGCGTGTTCGCGTCCACCGGGCGGCGCGCCCAGTTCGACGCATGCGCGACGTGCTTGCGGCCGCCGAGATATTCGCCCGTCAGCGTGTGCGCGGAACGGATGTCGCCCGGCGTGCCGTCGTAGACGATCGTGCCGCCGCGCTCGCCGGGACCCGGCCCCATGTCGATCAGCCGGTCTGCCGCGAGCATCACCGACGGATCGTGCTCGACGACGACCAGCGTATTGCCCGCGTCGCGCAGCCGCTGCATCGCCTCGACGATCCGCGTGAGGTCGCGCGGATGCAGGCCGATGCTCGGCTCGTCGAGCACGAACAGCGTTTTGGTCAGCGACGTGCCGAGCGCCGTGGTCAGGTTGATCCGCTGCACCTCGCCGCCGGACAGCGTGCGGCTCTGCCGGTCGAGCGTCAGGTAGCCGAGCCCCACGTCGCACAGGTATTTGAGGCGCGTGCGCACCTCGGCCAGCAGCAGCTTCAATGCATCGTCGAGCAGCGCGCTCGGCAGCGTGATCTCGTCGAAGAAGCGGCGAATGCGCTCGATCGGCAGCAGCATCAGGTCATGCACCGTCAGGCCCGGCAGCGCCTCGAGCTGCGCGCGCGTCCAGTCGACGCCGCGCGGCATGAAGCGATTCGCGGGCGCGAGCACCGTATCGGCGTTCGCCTTCGAGCCGAGCCGCCACT
The DNA here is from genome assembly GCF_902499115.1 of Burkholderia diffusa. Lineage (GTDB taxonomy): Bacteria > Pseudomonadota > Gammaproteobacteria > Burkholderiales > Burkholderiaceae > Burkholderia > Burkholderia diffusa. The sequence goes on along the minus strand of NZ_CABVPN010000048.1, from coordinate 5,980 downwards.
GCAGCGATTCCGTCTTCAGGCGCGCGCCGCCGCAGACCTCGCACGGCGTGTAGCTGCGGTACTTCGACAGCAGCACGCGGATATGCATCTTGTACGCTTTCGATTCGAGATAGCCGAAGAAGCGTTTCACGCCGTACCACTGGCTCTGCCACTTGCCGTTCCAGTCCGGCGAGCCGTTGATCACCCAGTCGCGCTCGGCGTCGGTCAGGTCGGACCACGGCGTGTCGCGGCGGATGTCCGCCTTCGCCGCGTAGCGCATCAGGTCGTCCTGGCACTCCTTCCAGGCGGGCGTCTGCATCGGCTTGATCGCGCCGCCGCGCAGCGTCTTGCGCGCGTCGGGGATCACGAGGCCAAGATCGACACCGATCACACGGCCAAAGCCGCGGCAGGTCTCGCATGCGCCGTAGGCCGAGTTGAACGAGAACAGCGCCGCCTGCGGCTCCGCGTAGCGCAGGTCGCTGTCAGGGTCGTGCAGCCCGGTGGAGAAACGCCACACCTGCGGCTCGGCCAGCGCGTTTTCCGCTTCCGGCGCGAGCACGTAGACGTTCACGCGGCCGCCGCCGCGCTTCAGCGACGCCTCGATCGCCTCGACCACGCGCACCTTGTCGGCCTGCTGCACGCGGAAGCGGTCGGCCACCACGTCGAGCAGCTTGCGCGGGCCCGTGGGCGACGCGACTTCACGCTGCGCCTGCACGCGCGTGTAGCCGCTCGCGGACAGCCACTGCGTGACTTCTTCTTCGGACGCGCTTTCCGGCAGCTCGACCGGGAACGTGACGACGACACGCGGGTCGTCGGCGCGCGTGCGCTCGACGAGTTCCGCGTAGATCGTCTCGGGCGTGTCATGCCGCACCTGCCGCGCGGTCTGGCGGTCGAACAGCTCGGCCGCGCGCGCGTACAGCAGCTTCAGGTGATCGTTGAGCTCGGTCATCGTGCCGACTGTCGAGCGCGAGCTGCGGACCGGGTTGGTCTGGTCGATCGCGATCGCGGGCGGCACGCCGTCGACGCGCTCGACCTGCGGGCGGTCCATCCGGTCGAGGAACTGCCGCGCATACGCGCTGAAGGTTTCGACGTAGCGCCGCTGGCCTTCCGCGTACAGCGTGTCGAACACGAGGCTCGACTTGCCGGAGCCCGACGGGCCGGTGACGACCGTCATTTCGCCGGTGCGCAGGTCGAGATCGAGGTTCTTGAGGTTGTGCTGACGTGCTCCGCGAATGCGGATCAGATTGCTGGATGACAATTTGCCTGCCCGTCTGGATGAGTTAGCCGGAATTCACGGTGCCGGAACGCTGCGGCGGATGCCCGCAGGCGCGGCGCACGTGCCGCACGGGTCATGCCCGCGCCGCTCGAGTTCGACGGATACTATACTGTATATTCATACAGTTTTCCACGGGCAGGCCGAGCGGCGTGCGCCGTCGACGTCAGCGGGGCAAACCGCGGCTCACCCGCCGCCCGCCATCGCATACGCAATACACGTGCGGGCCAGCACATCGGTTGGATCGACGAGCGTCGCGCGTCTCCCGTTCCGCGCAACATATTCACCGCCAGGAAGCAGGAGCGGCAGTTCCGTACAGCCGAGCACGATTACGCTCACGCCCTCGGCAATCATCGCCTCGATGGCCGCCCCGATATCTTCCTCGCACTGTCCGGACGTGAAGCCGGCCTTGACGCCCCGCTTCCCGTAGATCGCTGCCATCACGCGCGCCTGCAATGCCGGCCCCGGCGCGACTTGCCGAAGCCCTTGCGACTCCAGCGCCTTCCGGTAGACCCCGCTTTCGATCGTGCCGGACGTCGCGAGCACCCCGACCTCCCGCAGCGCCGGATAGGTGTCGCGCAGGTAGGCGACCGTGACGGTCAACATGTTGACGATCGGAATGCCGAGGTACGGCTGGATCCGCTCGACGAACGCATGCGCGGTGTTGCACGGAATCGCGATGACGTCGGCATCGCCGTCCTCGAGCTTCTTGCAGGTCGCGTACAACGAGATCGTCGGGTCCGCGCCGGTGCCGATCAGGTTCTCGGTCCGGTCGGGAATCTGCGGGTTCTGTTCGACCAGCAGCTTGATGTGTTCCTGATCACGCGACGCCGGCGTGTTGCGCACGATCTTGTCCAGGAAATCGACCGTCGCGGCCGGCCCGACGCCGCCGACCACGCCGACCTTGAACGGCGCCGCGCGTGAGCCGGCGTGCCCGGTCACCGCGTACTGCGCATATGCGAGGTTCGAATCCACGACCGGCACGCGCAGCGGGCCGATTTCGCCCGCGACCAGCGCGATCTCGGTCAGGCCGGGGACGATCACCTGCACGCCCTGATCGATCAGGTCCTCGCATGCGCGGCGCAGCAGTTCGACCGGCCGGCCGCACAGATTGCCGCGCTTGATGCCGTCGGCACCGTAGATGGCTTCCGTCACGAGATCGATCCCGTCATGCGTCCGCGGATGAACGACGTCGAACTGCGGTGACGGGAAATACGTCTCGATGAGTCGCTTGTCCCGCACGTAGTCGGAAGCCAGCACGCCAATGCGCGTCGCGTCCGGGTACTTGCGCCGCACGTGGTAGCGAACGGCTTCGACGATGTCCACGATCGGCAGGTGCGTATTCGCCTTCAATTCGTCGATGAACGTGTGGCTCAGGAAACATGGCAGCACGACCGTCGTCACGCCGCGCTTCTCGAACTGCCGGATCATGTCGAACACGTACAGCTTGCGCTCGATGGTCGCCGCGCTGCCCGACCCCGAGCCCTTGAACGGGTATTGCTCGAAGATCATCTCGGCATGTTCCTCGTCGGACGACGCCGGCGTCGCCTTCACCATCTTGAAGAACACGTCGGCACTGCCCAGCGGCCCCAGGCCGCCGACCACGCCGAATTTCCGCCGGGCATTCACGCTATCCGTGCACATCATGCGTTCAGCTCCGGCTGGTCGAATACGGCACCCTGCGACTGCGCGGCGCGCCGGCTCTCCCACTTCGCGATCACCGCCGTCGCCACGCTGTTGCCGATCACGTTCGTCATCGTGCGGCCCATGTCGAGGATCTGGTCGATCGCGAGCACCATCGCGACGCCGGCCACCGGCAGATGGAACATCGGCGCGACCGCCGCGACCACGACCACCGAGCCGCGCGGCACGCTCGCCATGCCCTTGCTGCTCAACATCAGCACCAGCAGCATGAACACCTGCTCCGACAGCGGCATGTGCAGGCCGAACGCCTGCGCGATGAAGATGGCCGCGAACGCCTGATACATCATCGATCCGTCGAGGTTGAACGCGTAACCCAGCGGCAGCGTGAAGCCCACCACCTTCTTGTCGACGCCGAACTGCTCGAGCTGCTCGGTCAGGCGCGGATAGGCGGCCTCGCTGCTGGCGGTCGAGAAGGCGATCAGCGCGGGCTCGCGCACGACCTTCAGCAGGCGCCAGACGCCCCGTCCGAGAAACACGTAGCCGACGCCGATCAGGATTGCCCAGAGCACCAGCAAGCCGAGATAGAACGCGCCGATCAGCTTCCCGTAAGTGTAGATCACGTCGAGCCCGCGCAGCGTGACCGACGACGCGATCGCACCGAACACGCCGAGCGGTGCCGCGCGCATCACGTAGTTCGTCAGGCGCAGCATCACCGGCACCATCCCGTCGATCGCCTGGATCACGGCGCCGACGCGCTGGTCACGCTTCAACGCGCTCAGCGCAACGCCGAGAAAGACCGAGAACACCAGGATCTGCAGGATGTCGTTGCGCGCCATCGCATCGAGCAGGCTGGTCGGGAACGCATGCGTGATCACGTCCCGGGCGTTCAGCGCGGCGGTGTTCAGTCCGGTGTTGACCTCGCCGGCGGTCTCCGTGAGGTTGAGACCGGCGCCCGGCTGCAGCGCATTGGCCATCACGAGGCCGAGAATCAACGAAATCAGCGACGCGCAGATGAACCAGCCGATCGAGCGCAGGCCGATGCGGCCGACGTCCTCGCCGCTGTCCATGCCGGCCAGGCCGGACACGAGCGTCACGAACACCAGCGGCGCGATGATCATCTTGATCAGGCGCAGGAAGATGTCGGTGACGATCGAGAAGTAGCCGGCGATCGTCTTGAGCGTGGCCGGGTCGGTGATGTTGGCGTGGCACGCATAACCGGCGATGACACCGAGGATCATGCCGACTGCGATGCTTAAGGTGAGGCGATTTTTCATGTCCATTCGTCCTTGGGTGGCACTCGGCCGCCGGAAGGCGGCGAGCGCGCTGCGAAGAAGGCCGCGCGACGCAGGTCACGCGTCGCATGTGCCGTTGGAACGAATGGTAGGAACGGCCGAAAAAATCGTGATGCCAGTGCAACATGGCGGTATGCGAGCGTCGCATAACGCGGGAAAACCCTGATTCAGCCGAGCCGGGCAGGCGCCGCGCGCAGATGCTGCCAGAGCGAGTCCAGGAATTCGCTGCGATTGGACACGTCGCGATACACGCGCAGCTCGACTTCCAGGTTCCACGCCGCCGGGCCGGCCGGCACGAGGTCGCCGGCCGCCAGTTCGGCGGCGATCGCGCTCCGGGGCAGCCACGCGACGCCCTCGCCTTCCATCACGAGCTTCTTGAGCACTTCGGCCATGTCTGATTCGTAGTGCAGCTGCAAGGCCGGCGCATCCGGTGCGCGGCCGAGCAGCAGCGCGAGACAGCGGCCGAAGTAGCTGGTTTCCGTGTAGGTAATCAGCGGCAGCGGATTCTGCTTCGTTCCGGGCAGGCGAAACGCGGGCGCCGATCGACGGTTCGGCCGGCACGCCGGCATCAGCGTGTCGAGGCCCACTGTCAGGTGCTCGTACTTCGCCGGGTCGAGATGGAGCGGCAGCTCGGGATGGTGATACGCAAACATCAGCTCGCAGTTGCCGTTGACGAGCATCAGGATCGAGTCGTGGACGTTCGTCGGAATGACACGCGCCCGCACTTCGCCGAAATGCGGGGCGAGCGCCTTGAGCCAGGCCGGCAGGAAACTCAGCGCGATCGTGTGGCCCGCGGCGATCTGCAGGCTCTTGCCGGCGATCCGCTGCTCGGTGCGGATGATCGCGCGGGTATCGTACAGGCAGCTGATGACGTCCTCGGCCGTTTCGCGGAACAGGCGCCCTGCCGGCGTCAGCACCGGCGGAAAGCTGCTGCGGTCGATCAGCTCGGAGCCGATCCACTGTTCGAGCGACTGGATGCGGCGGCTGAAGCCCGACTGCGTGACGTTGCGAAATTCAGCCGCGCGGGAAAAGCTCTGGTATTGCGCGAGCGCGAGGAAATCCTCGATCCATTTGATTTCCATAGTGGCCTTGGAGGTCGCGGGTAAGCCAGCCCGCTCGTCGCCAGGGTCCTGGCGAAGCACGGGTCGGCGGACGCCTCCATTTTATGGGCATCGCGCAATGTCGCGTTCAACCCTCCTGGCGTTCGATCAGGAAGCGCACGCGGCGCTTCCCCTTGATCCATGCCGGCTCGCGTCCCCGGCCGGACCACGTCGCTCCGGTGTTCGGATCGCGGTACTTCGGCGCGACGGCAGCCGTTTTTCGCGCCGCCCTTGTGGCACTGCCCTGACGGCCGAATATCTGTCTCGGGGTCAACCCATATTCGGCGACACGGGTACGGACCTCCTGCAGCACGGTCTCGAGTTCAGCCTGTCGCGCTTCCTCGGCACGTTTCATCAGTTCATCGGCTTGCGCCTTCAATTCGCGATAGCCTGACATCCCTTTCCTCCAAATTGCTCCGGCGCCATGAAAAGCCGAACGGGACGCAAGCCCCGAACGGTTCGTTGTGTTGTCAACGGGTTGTGTCACGCTCGACCGCTCGACGCGGCACGAGGCCTGTCTCCCTACGTATCGGATGCGTCGGCGAAGCGCGTGCGAACGTCGTTCAGAACGGCAGCTTGACGAAGAGATCTGTCGCAAGCTCGGAATCAGCGAGGCGACTTTCTACATATATGGACTGCTCCCAATAGCAAACGGAAGTTGACGGACACGGAAGTCGATTGCGTACATATAT
>NZ_CABVPN010000047.1 GCF_902499115.1 Burkholderia diffusa | reverse complement strand
CGCTACGAGTACGAGGAGGCGACCGGCAAACTGGCGCGCGCCATCGACGGGCAGCGCATCACCGCCTACACCTTCGACCCGATGGGTCGCCTCACCGAGCGGCGCGCTGCGCTGCAAACTGGCGACGCAGCCCCGCGCAAGGCCGACTGGCAGATCGAGCGCTTCGCCTACGACCTCAACGGCAACCTGGCACTGGCCAGCAACGCCGACAGCCGCCTGCAATGGTTCCACGACCCGGCTGGCAACCTGGTGCGTGAGCACCAGCACTACACCCGCCTGGGCCAGCCGCTGGTCGGGGTGTGGCTGCACGAATACGACGCGCTGAACCAGCGTATTGCCACCGTGCGCCCGGACGGTCACCGCGTCAGCTGGCTCACCTACGGCAGCGGCCACGTGCTTGCTCTCCAGTTGGATGAGCGGGAACTCGTCAGCTACGAGCGCGACGACCTGCACCGCGAGGTCGCCAGAACACAAGGCAACCGCCTGCTGCAAACGCAGCAGTGGGACGCCATGGGGCGCTTGAGCGAGCAGGTGCTGGCGCGCGACACGCCTGCGCCCACACACACCGCAGGCGGTAACCGCCTGCTGGTGCGCCGCTACCGCTACGACGCCAGCGGCCAGCTCACCGACATCAACGATACGCGGCGCGGCCAGCTTGCCTACCGCTACGATCCGGTGGGCCGCCTGCTCGAAGCGCAGAGCAGGCTCGGCCATGAGACGTTTGACTTCGACCCGGCGAGCAACCTCATCGACCCGGCCGAGCAGCGCGAAGCCGAGCGCCAGCGCATGCCGCGCATCAAGGCGCTGGACAACCTGCTCAAGCAATACGCCGGCACCCATTACCAGTACGACACGCGCGGCAACCTCACCCAGCGTTGGCACAACGGCAAGGAAGGCCGCTTCACCTGGGATCTGTTCGACCGCCTCACGCACTACGAAGACGAGCGTCTGAAGGTCGACTACACCTACGATGCGCTTGGCCGGCGCTTGTCCAAGCACAGCCAGGCGCACTACGAGGAAAGAAGGGAAGCGGGGCCACACTGGAACCGCGCCGAGCGTGTGAAGCGCAACCGCGAGCTGCAATGCGGTTTCACGCTATATGGCTGGGACGGCGACACGCTGGCCTGGGAAAGCAAGATTGCCGACGAGGACGGCTTTGGCGCACGCACCACGCACTATGTGTACGAGCCCGGCAGCTTTGTGCCGGTGGCGCAGGCAGTGCGCGAGGAAGCCATCGAACTGCTCGACCAGCCCGAGTACGGCGACTACTACCGGCAGGATGAAGACCCGCTATGGCTGCCGCCGCCGCCCGCACCAGCCATCGACAGCCTGGCGTGGTACCAGTGCGACCACCTCGGCACGCCGCAGGAGCTGACGGACGAGCACAGCGAGATTGCGTGGAGCGCCGAGTACCGCGCCTGGGGTGTCGCGCAGGAGGCGATCAGGAAGGCGTCGGGGAAGGCACTGATCGCCAACCCCATCCGCTTCCAGGGGCAGTACCATGACCATGAGACCGGGCTGCATTACAACCGGTATCGGTACTATGATCCGCACGGCGCTCGTTATGTAACTAAAGACCTGCTTGGTTTTGCTGGTGGACTCAATCTTTATCTCTACGCGGGCGGGAATCCGCTGACTTCACTTGACCCACTGGGGCTGGACACTGTTGTTATTCATGGTCGAGGCATATTAAGCAATCCGTTTGGCCATGTTGCAATTGGATTTACTGGTCAGGGAGTCTATAGTTTCGGCACTGGAACTCGAGAAGGAAGCGGCGTAACCGATTATCTTTCAAAGCAGGCAAAGTATCGAGATACTACGATATATATAATTAAGACAACGCCAGAGCAAGAGGCTCATATGCTGGATGAAATAAAAAGATACACAGGGAAGCCGCTTCCAGACCCTACTAAAAATCCAGGCGCAGCCGCCCGAGACACATGCGCAACACGAACTCAAAATGCCCTTGAAGCAGGCGGCATTACATCAATTTTTGTTCCATATACGAGCCCTTTCCCTATAGACACCGGGGTAATTGCCCGCAGAAACTCCATATCAATAATTGACATCCCAAAGGGATCTGGAGTTCCTGACGAAATGTTCATCTTCAACAAATAGCGAGTCCATATGCTCAGACGTAGAAATATATGGGTCTTTATTGTTTCCATTCTTGGAGGGTGTGACTTTCTCGGAATGAAGAACGAAGCCATCAATAAACACGAGTACTCTATCGTGCAAGCTGTCGAGTATAACTACCGAGATACTGAGAACAGTGCACCCTACATTCTTCTGCCTGGGGCGCTACAAACCGAGAGAACGGTCGTCGGCTTTCCGATTAAGGGACAAAACAAAGGATACGTGATGATTTTGGCAGATGCCATTGGCAATCCTAAAATAAAAATTTTACCTGATGACGTTCCGTTTTTAGTTACCAAACACGCACTTTCCGAGATACGAGAAAAGACCAAACTCTCCGATGAGGTTGATAAATATCTTGCCGCACAGATAGAGCCCCCTTGGCAGATTCAGGATTAATGTACTTGTCTTGATCGGCTGGATGAGTCAGATTTAATTCTCCGTCGATGGAGAAAGAAGTATCAGTGCGATCACCTTGGCCCACCGCAGGAACTGACCGACGAGCACAGCGAGATTGCGTGGAGCGCGGAGTACCGTTCTTGGGCGTCGCGTAGGGGGCGATCAGGAAGGCATCGGGGAAGGCACTGATTACCAATCCCATCCGGCTCCAGGGGCAATACCATGACCATGAGTCGGGGCTGCATTACAACCGATATCGGCATTACGATCCGGAGGTGGCGCGGTATATCAGCCTGGATCCAATTGGCTTACGAGGCGGACTCAATCTATACGCATACGGCCAAAGTAATCCTGTCGCGCGAGTCGATCCGCTCGGTCTTCAGGCGAGGGGGACAGTTCTCCTTGGGATGGGACATTTATACAAAGCTGATGCGACGCCACCGAGACCTGCGCTTGCTCACCATCCTCAAGCAAGACTTCTACTGAATGATATTTCCGACAACTCAATTCCAGTAGATGTACTACGCGGGTGTTTGGCCTGGAGTAAATATCCCTATAGATGCTCCGCAACCCTATTGTTCCGCGGGCTACTATGGCGACGATCCTCTTTCAGATCTTAGGTCGACGGATGATTCCAGCCTTACTTGCAAGGCACGCCCCAAACATTACAATCAATCGTATTCTGTATTTGGAGATAATTCCCGTAAATTTACGTGCACCGCACTAGGAGGACTGTAATGCCGCGCATCGTAAGGTTAAATTTATTTACTACTTTTTTGGCGCTTTCATTTATTTTCTTTATCGCAATGTGCGGGCAACAAACTTACCAGGAAAAATGGCATAATTGCGTTGAAAGATGCAAAAAGATAGGCATGTTTGGGAAATTAGAGCCAACCCACCCCCAATACGGAAGAAAGATTTCAAATAGCCTTGAATGTCGCTGTTACTAACCACACGACAAAACAAGAAGATGCATCTACAACCGCCATCGCCATTTCATCCTCCAACGCAGCAGACCAACATCGCAAGATCAGATCAAATTGAATATCAGCATAATCTCATATGCCAATATCAAAAAACCTGACAACCGAATTGATCTACTCGGTTTACAGAAAACTGGGCAGCGCCACACGGAATGGGCAATCTGCATCACAACGATACCCGCAAATCCATCAATACCATAAAACTCTACCGACGGAAGCGCATTGGGAGAGATATCCAATTTCCATTGGCCCCTTCAGCAAGTCCGCGGCGAATGGGTCAGCGTAAACATAGCATGGACGATGCCTGAATCATATTGCACCGAGGGTTACTATGGCGATGATCCGTTAGAAGACCTTCGCGCAGCTGATAATTATTGATTTAGCCAAAAAGAACGATCAATTTTTTCATCAAATAGAAAGATATCATAAAATTTACCTGCAAAAAAGCAAAAGCTTTCACAAATCAAACTCATGAAAAATTATATCAAGATTATTTTGTATACGGGCTTATCTTTGCTGGTTATGGTATTTGTCGCGACAAAATGCGGCATGCCAAGCTTTCAGGATGTCAGACAGCGATGCATAGATGATTGTGGCAAGCGCGGAATGTTTGGTCGCTTGAATGCTCCTGCTAGTTATTCTCCGCGACATACTGCCCTTAACTATGAGTGCAAATGCTATTAAATTCCACATTAAATTAGCTTACCCAGGATTGCCCGGCGCACTTGTGAAAGAACGCAGGACCACAGTGAGCTGCCCCCGTGACGTTGGACAGGTAAATTGGGCCGCCACGCTCCTCCGTCGGTGGCGTCAACGAGAAACCCCACCCTGGCGGCGTACTTAACTATGTTACAGATCCTCCCTTCGCATCCAACGCACTTCCTCCAGGACAATGAATGGGGAAGGGGCACTTCCCTTGACAGGAGCCACATAGATACTTCCCTTCAAGATATCACGAGGGTGACGCATTTCAGAATGACAAGGCAATCGATGATTAAAATTTTATAATCCCAAAAAAATACAACATTTAAAACGGGAATTTTCAACGAGAGGCACGGACAAGAGGGAATTCATTTCACGAGAAAGACATTGAAATGAAACGAATGGCGAAGATTTTTTTATATGTTCTTCTTTTTGCTTTGGCGGTGCTGTTTGTCCTGGCAAAATTTAGCGAACCAAACATAAATGAGCGAGAGGGTCAATGCCTCAAGGCTTGTGGCGACCGCGGCATGTTTGGGATCTTGGAGGCACCGTTTCCAAATTCGACTAGGAACACCGTCGCAAATTACACGTGTAAGTGTTATTGAGTATGATCATGGCCGATGGAGGCTTACAGAAGCTGCGGGAGACTGCCGTCAAGAGCGCATGCCTGCTGGAAGTACGGGTGGGATGGCGACACGCTGGCGTGGGAAAGCAAGATCGCCGACGAGGACGGCTTCGGCGCACGCACTACGTCTACGAGCCCAGCAGCTTTGTGCCGGCGGCGCAGGCGGTGCGCGAGGAAGCCATCGAATTGCTCGACCAGCCCGAGTACGGCGATTACTACCGGCAGGATGAAGACCCGCTATGGCTGCCCTGCCGTCGCCGCCCGCACCAGCCATCAACAACCTGGCGTGGTACCACTCGGCACGCCGCAGGAACTGACGGACGAGCACAGCGGGATTGCATGGAGCGCGGAGTACCGTGCCTGGGGTGTTGCGCAGGAGGCAATCAGAAAGGCGTCGGGGAAGGCACTGATCGCCAATCCCATCCGCTTCCAGGGGCAGTACCATGACCATGAGTCGGGGCTGCATTACAACCGGTATCGGTACTACGATCCACAGGTGGGGCGGTACATCACACAGGATCCGATTGAGCTGGCCGGTGGCCGGAACGTCTACCAGTACGCATGGAATCCGATAAGCTGGATTGACCCGCTTGGACTTCAGACCGGCCCCGTATTACTCGGGATGGGGAACCTTTATCGCGCGAGTTCGCAGCCACCGCTGCCAACTCTTTCAAGCAACACGTCGATCAAAGGTATCTATGGTGACGTCTCCAACCTCGCGTTCCCTTCTCCCGTCCTTCCAGGGGAATGGGTCGGAGTTAACGTACAGTGGAGTATGCCAACCATCAAACAATTCAGAAAAATCCATCGCCCGAATAGATCCACTCAGGCTTCATAAAATAGTGACAGCGGCATTTTGAAAAAGTAATCTGAAGTGTCGTGAATCGAATTTTCAGGCTCCTGACGATTTTTCTGATCCTAGGAGCGTTCAGTAGCGCTAGGTGGGTTGAGCGAACCCTTTCACATCAGTGGCTTGAAAAATATGGTCCGATGAGCGCTCCTATTGTTCATCGAGATCCGACACGCCGGCGCACCACGACTACGCGACGTCACCGTTCCGCCGCTGGCGAATCGCCTAAACTACAGACCGTCCCCCTCCGCACGGCTCCTGCCAGCCACTGCCATGGCCCACCTCTTCTTCGCGGCGTCGATCCAGCGCCACATCGACACGCCCGAGCGCGACGTCGACGCACGGACGCTCGGCGAAGCGCTTGAAACCGTCTTCGGCGAGCAGCCCCGGCTGCGCGGCTATATCGTCGACGACCAGGGTGCGCTGCGAAAGCACCTGTCGGTGTTCATCGACGGCCAGCCGGTACGCGACCGGCAACACCTGTCCGATGCGCTCGGCGACGCCAGCCGCGTCTATGTCGTGCAGGCGTTGTCCGGCGGATAAAGGGACGCATCTCCATCGAAACAAGCGCCCGGTCGGACTTACTGGAGACACCCGACATGAACGATCGACTGCTCGTCGCGACCCGCAAGGGCCTGTTCGTGCTGCACCCCGACGGCAAAGGCGGCTGGTCGCTCGGCGAGCCGCACTTCATCGGCGAACCCGTCAGCATGGCGCTGGCCGACCCGCGCGACGGCACGCTGTATGCGGCGCTCAATCTCGGCCATTTTGGTGTCAAGCTGCATCGCCGGCGCACCGGTGCCGCCGCCTGGGAAGAATGTGCAGTCCCCGTCTATCCACCGCAGCCCGCCGACGCGCCTCGCGCTAACGCCGACACACACACCAGCGCCGGCGATTCGGATGACGAAGCGCCTGCCCCGCCGCGCCCACCCTGGACGCTTCAGCAGATCTGGTCGCTCGAAGCAGGCGGCGCCGACGAGCCGGGCGTATTGTGGGCAGGCACGATACCGGGTGGACTGTTCCGCTCCGACGACGGCGGCGATTCGTGGGTGCTCAACCACGCACTATGGAGCCGCCCGGAGCGCGCCGAGTGGTTCGGCGGTGGCTACGATGCAGCCGGCATCCATTCGGTGATGGTCGATCCGCGCGACAGCCGGCACGTGACGATCGGGATTTCGTGCGGCGGCGTCTGGCAGACCTTCGACGGCGGCGCGACCTGGCGCGTCAGCGCCGACGGCATGGAGGCCGACTACATGCCGCCCGAGCGGCGCGGCGAACCCAACGTGCAGGATCCGCACCGTGTCGTCCAGTGCGCGGCCGCTCCCGATGTGCTGTGGACTCAGCATCACTGCGCGATCTTCCGCTCGACCGACGGCGCAGCGCACTGGCAGCGGATTGAAGCGCAGCCGTCGAGCTTCGGCTTCGCGGTCGCCGTGCATCCGGCAGATCCCGACACCGCATGGTTCGTACCTGCGGTGAAGGATGCGTGCCGAATTCCGGTAAACGGCCGGTTCGTCGTCACGCGCACGCGCGACGGCGGCCGCAGCTTCGAGAGCCTGTCGAACGGGCTGCCGCCCGCGCCGGCCTACGACCTCGTGTATCGGCACGGGCTTGCGGTGGACGACTCCGGCACGCGTCTCGCGATGGCGTCGACGACGGGAGGGTTATGGACGTCCGGCGACGGCGGTGAAAACTGGCAACAGGTCTCCGCGCATTTGCCGCCGGTGTATTGCGTGCGTTTCGGGTAACGAAGGACCCGAACGCCTCACAGCGGAACGCAGGCGCCGGACCGTTGCTTCACATTCGCGGCGCGATTCGGGCCACCGCCCCACGCGTGCGCGCGATTTCCGCTTCGAGCCACTCGAGAAACCGCCTGACCTGCGGCTCGCGTTCCCGCCCGGGCCGGCATAGCGCGACGAAGCGTGCGCCGGCGAGCCGCACCGACGGCTCGATCGGCATCAACGCCCCGCGCTCGACGTGCTCGGCAACCAGCACGGAACTGAGCAGCCCGACACCCTGCCCGTGCAATACCGCCTGCAACGCGTAATGCTCGTCGTCGTAGTGACGGAACACCGCGCGTTCGAGCCACACGCCCCGGCCCGCCGCACGACACCACGAGGCCCAATCGATCGACACCGGCAGCGGCGTATCCCACACGGTCTCGATCAAATCGAGGCGCTCATCCGAACGATGCGCATCGAACCCGGTAGCCGCATACGCGCCAAAATACTCGTCGATCAGCGCAATCTCGTGCAGTGCCGGAAACGTGCGCGACGTCGCGCGAATCGCGAGATCGATTCGCGCGTCGCGTTCGAGATCGGCGAGCGTGTTGCCGGTCTCGACCTTGATGTTCAATTGCGGATCGACCTGCCGAAACCGGCCGAGGCGCGGAATCAGCCACATCGCTGCAAACGCCGGCGTAGTCGTCAGCACGAGCGTGCGCTCATCGGCCGCTTCGGGCCTCACCGCGTCGAGCCCGCGGCTCAGCGCAAGCAGTGCATCGTGACTCGCGCGAAACAGGCGCTCGCCCTCCTCCGTGAGCCGCACGCCGCTCGCGCCACGTTCGAACAGCAGCACGCCGATCCGGCTTTCGAGCGACTTGATCTGATGCGACACGGCCGCGGGCGTCACGGACAACTCGTCCGCCGCAGCCTTGAACGAGCCGAGCCGCGCCGACGATTCGAATACACGCAATGCGGTCAGGGGAATTTTCGAGAACACGGGGCCTCGCGGGCCGGGTCCGGCCGGGTTGAATTCGATTCAATCCGGGTGAGATTAGGTGAATTGAAGCGCTCGCGCAACGCACGTAGCCTTGCGGGACGTCGTGGCACCGTGCCGCGCAAGCAACCGTCGAGTCACCGTCGAACCGGAGAAACAACGTGCAAGGCCTACCGCGCAGGATCACGCAGGCAGTGCTCTACGAAGCGATCGCCATTTCCTGCATCTCGCCTGCGATCGCGGCGATCTTCAAGCAGGGCCTCGTCTATTCGGGCGCGCTGTCCACAACGATGTCCGCGATCGCGCTGCTGTGGAACATGATCTTCAACGCGCTGTTCGAGCGCTGGGAAGCGTCGCGCCGGCAGCCGAGGCGCACGCTCGCGCGGCGAATCCTGCATGCGACCGTATTCGAGGGCGGGCTGATCTTCATTCTCGTGCCGGTCGTGTCGTGGTGGCTCGACATCTCGTGGTTCGACGCGTTCGTCGTCGACATCGGGCTGTTCGCGTTCTTCTTCTGCTACGCGTTCGTGTTCCAGTGGGCATTCGATCGCGTGTTCGACGTGCCGGCGGCGACGAAGGAATCGTGACGTTCGTTCGCGGCCCGGCGCTTCGTCGATCGGCTCCAGGCCCGAAAACAACGCGGCCCGCCGGCGCGACACGGGAGGGCCGCGTTTCATCACGCCGGCGCGCCGCCTTCAGCGAGCGCGCCGTTCGTCTCGTCGCTCAATGCACGCCGAGATACGCCTTCACCGCCGGCAGACCCGGCTTGCCGTCGATCGTCGTCACGCCCGCGAGCCACTTGTCGAGCGCCTGCGGATTCGCCTTCAGGTACTCGGCCGCGGCCTTGTTCGGATCCTCCTTGTTCATGATCGGCACCATCACGTGATTCTCGATCGTCGTCGTGAACTGCAGGTTCGACACGAACTTCGCGACGTTCGGGCAGCGCTGCGCGTAGTCGGGCGGCGTGGCCGTCAGCACCTTCGCTTCGCCGTAGTTCGGGCCGAACACGTCGTCGCCGCCGCTCAGGTAATCGATCTTCATCTGCACGTTCATCGGATGCGGTTCCCAGCCCAGGAACACGATCCACTGCTTGTCGCGGATCGCGCGATTCACCTCGACCAGCATCCCGGCCTCGCTCGACTCGACCATCTTGAACTTGCCGAGGCCGAACTGGTTGCCGTCGATCATCTTCTTGATCAGCAGATTGCCGTCGTTGCCCGGTTCGATCCCGTAGATCTTGCCGTTGAGCTTGTCCGCGAACTTCTGGATGTCGGCGAACGACTTCAGGCCGCCCTGGTACACGTAGTCGGGCACCGCGAGCGTGTATTTCGCGCCGGTCAGGTTGGGCGTTGCGAGCACCTTGATCGTGCCGGCCTTCGTGAACGGCTGGATGATCGGATCCATCGTCGGCGACCAGTAGCCGAGGAACACGTCAATCTGCTTGCTCTTGATGCCCGCGAACGTGATGGGCACCGACGCGATCGTCTTGGTCGGCGTGTAGCCGAGCCCCTGCAGCATCGTCGATGCGAGACCGGTGGTGGCCGCGATGTCGGACCAGCCCACGTCCGCGAAGCGCACGTTCTTGCATACGGGCGGGTCGGCCGCATAAACCGCCGACATCGGCGCTGCAATCCCGACCCCGCATGCCGCTGCGATCAATAGGCGCTTCATCTGTCTTCTCCTCAAAGTGACGTCGTTTTTCATGGGTGCGGGATCGAGTGTTGAAACCGCGTGCCGAGATCCCGGCGGCGTCGCGGACCGAATGGCTCGCGCGGGTCGCGTCAGCGCCCCGGCAACCGTCGCTCGTAGCTCGGCGCGTGACCGAATTGCGCGCGATACGCCTTGCTGAAATGACACGGCGAATGGAATCCGCACGTCGTCGTCACGCGCGCGATCGATGCGTCGGTCGTGCGCAGCAGGTCGCGCGCGCGTTTCAGACGCAGCGTCAGGTAATAGTGGGTGGGCGACACATTCAGGTAAACCTTGAACATGCGCTGCAGGTGCCGTTGCGAAAGCCGCACGAGCCGCGCGAGTTCCTCGAGCGAAAGCGGCTCCTCGATGTTCGCCTCCATCAGCCGCACGACCTCGATCAGCTCCGCGCGCGAGAAACCGACGCGCGCATCGACGGGAATCGGCTGCGTGTCGGTCGAACTGCGGATGCGCTCCAGGATGAACTGCTCGGACACCTGCGCGGCGAGCTGCTGGCCGAAACGCATGCCGACGAGGTTCAGCATCAGGTCGAGCGGCGCGGTGCCGCCGGTGCAGGTGAGCCGGTCGCGATCGACGACGAACAACTCGTCGGCGAACCCCACCCGCGGAAACTCCGCATGCAGCGCGGACAGGTTCTCCCAGTGCACGGTGCAGCGATAGCCGTCGAGCAGACCGCCCGACATCAGCGCATACGCCCCTGTGCAGATGCCGCCCAGCGGCAGCCCGCGCTCAGCGAGCGCGACGAGCGTGTCGCGCGCGCCGTCGTCGACCACGTCGCGGATGCGGATCCCGCCGCACACGATCATCACGTCAGGCAGGTTCGTATAGTCGAGCGCCTGGGTCGGCCGCACCGCGATGCCGTTGCTGGCATGCACGGGCGCACCGTCGAGCGAATAGATCGACCACTGGTAGTGGTCGGATCGCCCGACGTAGTTCGCCATCCGAAGCACTTCGACAGCGCTCGAGAACGCGATCATCGAGAAATTCGGCAGCGTCAGGAAGCCGAAATGGGCAAGGGACGAAACCGGTGAAACGCAAGCGGCGGGCACGGCGGCAGCGGCGGCGGACGTCACATCGGGCTCCTGGCGAATTGAGCAGGTTGCACGCAGCCAGCCCCGTGGCAAACGCCACGGAAGCCGGTATCGAATCAGGGGAGGCGGCCGGAGGGCGAACCGGCCGCCGGTTGCTTACGCTTGCGCGGGCGTGGCCTTCGCGCGGAGCAGTTGCTTCAGGCCCGAGAACAGCGGTGCTTTCACGGTGCCCGGCGCGCGGCCGAAGCTCTCGGTGATACGGTCGAGAATGATCGCGAGCAGCACGACCGACAGACCGCTTTCGAAGCCGAGGCCGATGTCGAGGCGCTGGATACTTGCAAGGACGTCGTTGCCGAGGCCGCCCGCGCCGACCATCGATGCGATGATCACCATCGACAGCGCCATCATGATCGTCTGGTTCACGCCCTGCATGATCGACGGCAGCGCGTTCGGGAACTGGACCTTGTACAGCAGCTGCCACGGCGTGCAACCGAATGCCTGGCCGGCTTCGACGATCTCGCGGTTCACGTGACGGATACCGAGGCTCGTCAGGCGCACGGCCGGCGGCATCGCGAAAATCACCGTCGACAGGATCCCCGGCACGCGGCCGAGACCGAACAGCATCGCGGCCGGAATCAGATACACGAACGCCGGCATCGTCTGCATCAGGTCGAGGATCGGACGCACGATCGCGGCGACCCACTTGCTCTTCGCCGCCCAGATGCCGAGCGGAATGCCGAGCACGAGGCTGACGATCGTCGACGACAGCGTGAGGCCGAGCGTGATGACCGTCTGGTCCCAGAAGCCCGTCGCGAAGATCAGCAGCAGCGACGCGGTGGTGAACAGCGCGAAGCGCCAGCCCACGCGCCACAGACCGACACCGATGAAGATCGCCATCATCAGCCACATCGGGATCGCCTGCAGGCTGTGCTCGACGAATGCGGCGAGGCCCTCGATCGCGCGACCGATCGTATCGAACGTCGCCGCGTCATGGTCGAGCAAGTAGTGAACGGACTGGTCGACCCAGCTACCGAGCGGAATCATTTCAGACATGGGAGCCTCGCGAGCGCGTGATGGCCTTCAGGATAAGTGCGCGGTCGACCGAGCCGCAGTAGCAGCCGTCGTCGTCGACGACGGGTAGTGCATTCGGGCTCGCGACGACGCGCGCGACGACATGTTCGAGCGACGCATCGCGCCGGATGCTTTCGATCGGCCGCACGGACGGCGTGTCCTGACCGATCGCCTCGCGCGTGACGAAGCCGCGGATCTTGCGGGCGGCGTCCAGCACGAACGCGTATTCGGCACTGCCGTTCAGCGTCGCCGCGACGTTCGCGGCATCGCATTTCGACATGGTCGGCACGGCGCCCGTCTGCATCAGGTCGCCCGCCGTCAGATAGCGGCTCGTGTCGATGCCGTCGAAGAACGCGCGCACGTAGTCGTCGGCCGGGTTCGCGATGATGTCCTGCGGCGTGCCGACCTGCACGAGCCTGCCGCCTTCCATGATCGCGATGCGGTTGCCGATGCGCAGCGCCTCTTCCAGATCGTGCGACACGAACATGATCGTGCGGCGCTGTTCCTTCTGCAGTTGCAGCAGCACGTCCTGCATTTCGCGGCGCTTGAGCGGATCGAGTGCGGAGAACGCCTCGTCCATGATCATCAGCGACGGATTCACGGCCAGCGCGCGGGCCAGGCCGACGCGCTGCTGCATGCCGCCCGACAGCTCGGACGGTAGCTTGTGCGAGAACGGTGCGAGACCGACCTGCTCGAGCACCTCCATCGCACGGCGTTCACGTTCCTTCTTGCCGACGCCTGCGACCTCGAGGCCGAACGCGGCATTCGATACCACGGTGCGATGCGGCATCAGCGCGAACGACTGAAACACCATGCTCATGTCCTTGCGGCGCAGCGCCGTCAACGCGGAGCGGCGTGCCGACGCGACGTCGAGCCCGTCGATCAGCACCTTGCCGGCGCTCGGATCGACCAGCCGGTTCACGAGGCGGATCAGCGTGGATTTGCCGGAGCCGGACAGGCCCATCAGCACGAATATTTCGCCTTCCTGCACGTCGAACGATACGTTGTGCACACCGACGACCTGACCGGTACGCTTGAGCACATCATCTTTCGTCGCGCCGGCAGCGAGCATGTCGAGTGCCTGCTGCGGGTTGCTTCCAAATACCTTGCACAGACCTTCGACCACGACCTTGGGGGCATCCATCGAAACCTTCTCCTCGTGTAGCGGGGACTCACGCGTCGCATAGCGTGCCTACATAGTTGCCAGAAAAAACCCCGACCTGCCGACGAATTACGACAAACGCTTGCGCAAATACGACACACCCGGCGGCCACGCCACGCGGGGCACGGCGCGCGGCGGCACTCGATTGCGGCGATGCAATACGCGCAAGGCCAATAGCGGCGGGCATCTCGAGCATGACTTGTGCGCAGCAGCGCGACGCGCAAGCGGTGTCGTTTTGCATCAACCCGCGGAGGCCGCGCGTCGCTTTGCGACAATTCCACGTCCGATCGGACGACCTCGTCTGCCCCGTTCGTGCGAAACGAATGGTCGTACGAAACCCCGCATCGCGAACGTGCGACAGCCACGATTCGCAGCCCGCCCGCAACCCAGAAAATCCCCCATGGCCATTGTGATACATTGCCGGCAAACACGCTGATCGCGACGTCGCCGCGCGCCTTGGGCGTGGCGCTGCGCCGACGGCGTGCGCATGCCGGTTCGCCTGCCGGCCAGACTGAAACAGCCTCGATCGAGCCGTGCGCCGATCGAAGGACGATAACGAAATGAGAGAGGGAGCAAGGCGATGAATTGGGCTTTTGCCGCAATCGGTTTCATCGTGGGCGGTATCGCCGCATTGTTCGGGGATTTCTCCGCCGCCAACGGCACGCTGCTCGGCGCGGCGGTGGGGTTCTGCATCGGTCACGCGCTGCAGCAACGCAAGCGCAAGAGCGGCGGCACGATACCCGACGCATTCGCGATTTACACCAATCCCGCGACACCGCAACCCGCCCCCGTGCCGCTCGCCGATCGCGTCGCGCGCCTCGAAGCGACGGTCGACACGCTCACGCGCGAGCTCGATGTGCTGCGCGGTCAACTCGCGGGCGCGAAGGCCGGTGCCGCCACGACCGGCAGCGCCGCGCAAATGCCACCGGCGATGCCCACCACCGTCACGCCTTCACCCGCCGCAATGCCGCCGCGGCCGTCCGTGCAGCCGGCCGTCGCGCGCGCCGGCGTGACGCCGTCGACGTCCATCCCGGCTCCCGCACCGGCAGTCGCCACGCCGACGAGCGACGCGACCGCCGCTGCCGGCGCGCCGACGCATCCGCCCGCGACGACTTCGCCATCAGCCCCTCCCGCCCCGCCGAAACCCCGCGAACCCGGCATCGCCGAACGCGCGTTCCGCGCCGCGCGCGACTGGCTGCTCGGCGGCAATACGGTCGTGCGCGTCGGCATCATCGTGCTGTTCTTCGGCGTCGCTTTCCTGCTCAAGTACGCGGCCGACAACAACATGCTGCCGATCGAATTCCGCCTGGCCGGCACGGCACTCGCCGCGGCGGCGCTCCTGGCGATCGGCTGGCGCGTGCGTGCGCGCCGCGCGGCATACGGCCTCGTGCTGCAGGGCGGCGGCATCGGCATCCTGTACCTGACGATCTTCGCCGCGACCAAGCTCTACGCACTGCTGCCGGTCGGCGCGGCGTTCCCGCTGATGGTCGCGGTGTGCGCGCTGAGCGCGTTCCTCGCGGTGAAGCAGAACGCGCTGCCGCTTGCATTCATGGGCAGTGCGGGCGGCTTTCTCGCGCCGGTCCTGCTGTCGACCGGCCACGGCAGCCATGTCGCGCTGTTCAGCTACTACGCATTGCTGAACGCCGGCATCTTCGCGATCGCATGGTTCAAGGCCTGGCGTCCGCTGAACCTGCTCGGTTTCGTGTTCACGTTCACGATCGGCTCGGCGTGGGGCGTGACGGCGTACCGCCCCGCGCTGTTCGCGACCACCGAACCGTTCCTGATCCTGTTCTTCCTGATGTATGTCGGCATCGCGCTGCTGTATGCGGTGAAACGCGAACTGGCGCTGCGCCACTACGTGGACGGCACGCTCGTGTTCGGCACCCCGATCGTCGCGACGGCGCTGCAGGCGGCGCTCGTGAAGGACATGCCGTTCGGGCTCGCGTGGAGTTCGGTCGCGCTGTCGGCGTTCTACGTCGCGGTCGCCGCATGGCTCGCGCGGCGCCGCGACCGTCTCGCGTTGCTGTTCGAAGCGATGCTCGCGCTGGCGGTGATCTTCGCGACGCTCGCGGTGCCGCTCGCATTTTCGGGCCCGACGACGAGTGCCGCGTGGGCGATCGAAGGCGCGGCGATCGTGTGGGTCGGCGTGCGCGAGAAACGCCTTGCGCCGTTCGGCTTCGGCCTGCTGATGCAGATCGCCGCGGCCGGCGCATTCTTCACGAGCCTGCTCGGGCCGGCCGACACGAACGCGCTGCCGGTGCTCAACAGCCCGTATATCGCGATGCTGCTGATCGCGCTCGCCGGGCTGTTCACGGGCTGGTGGCTGCACGGGCGCGACGAAGCGCGCGCGTGGCACGCATGGATGCCGGACGTCGGCGCGGCGGCCGCGGCCTGGGGGCTGCTGTGGTGGCTAAGCGGCGGGCTGCACGAGATCCTCGTCTATGCGAGCCGCCACGTCGATCTGCATGCGGACCGCTTCGTCGTCGACGCGACCGCGCTGTTCGCAGCCGGCACCGCATGGCTTGCACACGTCGCGCGCCGCAAGCTCGCGTGGCCGATCGCCGAATGGCCCGCACTCGCGCTGACGCCGGTGCTCGCGCTGCTCGCATTGCGCGCGTTCGATGCGCACGAGGCGCCACTGTCGGGCATGGGCGCGTTCGCGTGGCCGATCGCCGTCATCGCATGCTATGCGCTGCTGCTGCGTCAGTCGCGCGGCACGGCGGCGGCTGGCCCGGTCGCGGGCGCGACGGGCACGTCGGCCGTGGCGGCCCTCCCCGCCCCGGTGATCGCGCCGCTGCACACGCTGATGTTCTGGACGTTGTGCGGACTATTCTCGCTCGAAGGCTTCTGGCGCCTGCGCGCGTTCGTGCCCGAAGGCGCGTGGAGCTGGAGCGCGTGGGCCTACGGCTTCGGCGCGCTGCTTCTGCTGGTTTCGGGCCCCGGCTCCCGCCTGCGCTGGCCCGTCGCCGCGTTCCCGCGTGCGTATCAGGTGTGGGGGGCCGCGCCGCTCGCCGCGCTGCTGTGGCTGTGGAGCATCGCCAGCGTGACGAGCGACGGCGATGCGTCGCCGCTGTTCTGGCTGCCGCTGCTCAATCCGCTCGACGTCGCGCAACTGCTGATCTTCGTCGCATTCGCGACCTGGCTGCGCCGCCTGAAGACACTCGGTGTCGTCTGGCATCCACTCGCGGCCGACCTGGCGGCGCTCGCGACCGTGTTCCTGTGGTTCAACGCGCTGCTGCTGCGCACGCTGCATCACCGTTTCCACCTCGCCTACGACATCGACGCCGTGCTGTCGTCGTTCGGCATTCAGCAGGTGTTCATGGTCGGCTGGAGTCTGTTCGCGTTCGCCGGCATGTGGCTGACGCGCCGCGACGGCATCGCGCGCGTGTGTGCGCTCGCGTCGTTGCCGCTGATCGTCGTGATGTGGGGCTGGACCTTCTACGCGAACTTCACGCAGGACGGCGGCAGCTGGGCGCGCGTCCCGCTGCTCAATCCGCTCGACCTCGTGCTCGTGGTGGTCTATGCGCTCGCCGCGTCGTGGTTCGTGCGCGCGCGCAAGCTCGGCTGGTCGTTCGGCAACTACCGCGTCGAGTTGCTCGGCGCGGCCGGCGCGACGGCCTTCCTGTGGCTGAACGCAATCCTGTTGCGCACGCTGCATCACTGGACCGGCGTGCCGTACGCGTTCGATGCAATGGCAGAATCGACGCTCGTGCAGGCGTCGGTTTCCGTGTACTGGACACTCTGCGCGCTCGCGACGATGATCTGGGCCACGCGCCGCGGGTTGCGTCCGCTGTGGTTCGTCGGCGCCGCGCTGCTCGCGCTCACGGTGATCAAGCTGTTCCTGTTCGACCTGTCGCACGTCACCGGCATCGAACGTATCGTGTCGTTCATCGGTATCGGCATCCTGCTGCTGTTGATCGGCTATTTCTCGCCGCTGCCGCCGAAGGCAGCGGCCCAACGGGATGATCACCAACCATGAAGCGACTCGCAGCCCTGCTCGGCCTGAGCCTGCTGACGTCGTTCGCGGCGGCCGACGGCACGCCCGGTGCCGAACGCGTTGCCCAACGCTTCTCGCTGGATCTCGACGGCACCGCCGCGTATTACCAGCTGACCGTGCCGCAGACCGTCTATGCGGCCAGCCGGCGTGACGATCTCGGCGACGTGCGCATCTTCAACGGCAGCGGCGAGCCCGTGCCTTACTCGCTCGATGCGCCAGCGGCGGCGGCCGTGCCGCCGTCGCGCACGCCGGTACAGTGGTTCCCGCTGCCTCCGGCGCGCGCCGACGACGGGCACGCACCGCTCGGCGTGTCGGTTGCGCCGGACGGCTCGCTGCACGCAGCCGTCACCGCGCCGGCGCGCGCGAAGCATGCGGCCGATCTCGTCGACCTGTCGCACGCGGACGGCGAGGTCGACGCACTGCTCGTGCACATCAGCGACGACAGCTACCAGGGGCGTGTCGCAGTCGCGGCGAGCGACGATCTGCGCAGCTGGCGCTCGCTCGGCAGCACGCAATTGCTGAAGGTCGGGCGCGGCGGCGACATGCTGATGCAGGAACGCATCGCGCTCGAAGGCACAGGGCCGCGCTACCTGCGGCTCGACTGGCTCGACGGCGCGCCCTCGATCGGGTCGATCGAGACCGAAACGCGACCGCACGATGCACGCACGGCGGACAGCGCGGCCGTGCCGCGCCAATGGCGCGAAGCCGCGCACGTGCGGGCCGGCAGTGCGCCCGGCGAGTATCTGTTCGACACCGACGGCGCTTATCCGGTCGACCGCGTGCGCATCGACCTTCCACAGCCGAATACGGTTGCGCGCGCAACGCTGCAGAGCCGCCCCGACGCGCAAACGCCGTGGCGCGACGTCGCCGGCGGGGTGCTGTTCCGGCTGCAGGGCAAAGGTGGCGAACAGCGCAACCCGCCGCTGGCGTTCGCGTCGAATCCGGATCGCGCGTGGCGAATCGTCGTCGACATGCGCAACGGCGGGCTCGGCGGCGGCCAGCCGTCCGTCGTGGTCGGCTGGCATCCGGCCGCCCTGACGTTCGTCGCGCGCGGCACGCCGCCGTTCACGCTCGGCGTCGGCAATGCGTCGCTGCCTTCGTCGGCCGTGGGCCGCGATGCGCTGCTGGTCGGGATGGCGCCGGAAGTGCGGCCCGCGCGCGTCGGCGCGGCCCTGCCGGTCTCGGCGGCCCCGTCGGAGCCGGCCGCCGATAAGGACGCGATCCGCCGTTACGTGCTGTGGGGGGCGCTGGTCGTTGCGGTCGGCGTGCTCGGCACGATCGCATGGCGCCTCGCGCGCGGCAGCGACGCGCACACACGTGACGATTGATACCACGCCGGCACGACGAATCGGGCCGCAGCCGCGCGCCGCGAGGCGTCGCAAGAAGTGGAACGATGGCGCGACGGTGTGCATGCGCATGCGTTCGGCGCCATCGAACACGTGGCGGCACTCACCGATCGTTGCGCCCGCAAGCAGTCCATGACGCGCACGTCGGCGTCGACGCAGGTCGGCACGCGCGAAACCTTCGCCCGCGATGCACGAAGCGGGCGCGAGCGCGGCCGGCTCCTCGTTGACACGCCCGGTGACGCGATCCAGACTCGCTGATCCTCAACAGCACCGCGAGCGCCCATGGTCACCTGCTTCCTTCGCTACGTCATCGATCCGTACAAACTCGAGCAGTTCGAAACCTACGGCAAGATGTGGATTCCGCTCGTCGAGCAATTCGGCGGCACGCATCACGGCTACTTCCTGCCTTCCGAAGGTGCCAGCAACATCGCGCTCGCGATGTTCTCGTTCCCGAGCCTCGCCGAATACGAGCGCTACCGTGAGCGCTCGAAAACCGATCCCGCCTGCCAGGCCGCGTTCCGGTATGCAGAGGAAACGCGCTGCATCGTCAGCTACGAGCGCAGCTTCTTCCGGCCGGTGTTCGCGTAACGTCGCATAACGCCCGCGCATCGCACCCCCTTTCCGGCGCCGGACGAAAAAAAGCCCCGCCTGCATCCGCGCGGCGGGGCCAACCCATGTCAGTAGAGACATCATGGAGGAGACGGGCCCATCTTATCGAACGCGGCACGCCGTCCCAACCAAGCATTTCTGCTATCCATCTGCGTCGCCGCGCGCACGTTCGCCCCGCGTGCATGGCATATCGATAGAACGAAAAGTCGTTTTCAGAGTGACGGCGGGGTCGTTACCATCTGGTTTTAAGCCTGTGCTTAGCCGGGCAAGCCATCCCCTAGGAGCGCCCCTTGACTGCATTCGATCAACACCGCCGCCCGTTCGTGGTCGGCATCGGCGGGACCACCCGAGCCGCGTCGTCGACCGAGCGCGCGCTGTCGTTCGCGCTGCGCGGCGCGCAGGCCGCCGGCGCACGCACGCGACTGTTCGACGGCCCGTTCCTGCATACGCTGCCGCACTACGCCCCCGAACACAAGACGCTGACCGACGCGCAGCGAGAGCTGATCGACACCGTACGCGAAGCCGACGCGATCATCATCGCGACGCCCGGCTATCACGGCGGCGTGTCCGGCCTCGTGAAGAACGCGCTCGACACGCTCGAGGAACTGCGCGCCGACGAGCGCCCGTACCTCGACGGCCGCGCGGTCGGCCTGATCGTCACGGCCTACGGCTGGCAGGCCGCCGGCACCGTGCTGACGTCGCTGCGTTCGATCGTCCACGCGCTGCGAGGCTGGCCGACCCCGTTCGGCGCCACCGTGAACACGCTCGAAACGCGCTTCGACAGCGCCGACAGTTGCTCGGATCCGAAGGTCGTCGCGCAGCTCGAAACCGTCGGCTCGCAAGCAGCCGAATTCGCGCTCGCGTTCGCGTCGCATCGCGCGGCCGCGCATGCCGCATCGGTCGACGCGCTCGCCCCCGTGCTGAAGATCGCCAACCAGTAACCCCAGCCTCCCCGCCGCCCGCGCCCGGCCGACGACGTTCGCCGCGCGCGGGCGCGCGTGTCCAGCCGTCCGGCACGCATCGCGACGTCGTCCCCCATGCTTCATGCCGGCTCGCCGCGCCGATAACGATCCGGCCCGCCACGTGATTTGCATTGGCCGAAAGATTGGTTCACGCGTGCCGCGCGTTTTCGTACGCTGAAAGCCCGAACCTTCCATGCGCACGCCATGAACCGCACGATCCGCTACAAGGGCTACGAAGTCGCCCCCGCTGCCGCCCGGCTGCCGAACGGGCTGTTCGCCGCGAACCTGACGATCGAGAAGGCAAGCGGCGGTCCGTCGCCGCGCGCCGTGTCGTTCGACGCGATCGATTTCTTCTTCGAAGAGGAGCACGCGCTGGCGTACGCGTCCCGCTGGGGACGCCTCTGGGTCGACACGCAGGCCTGAGCGCAGCGCGGGGCGGCTCGAAAATACGCGATTACGAAAGCTATGCAAAAATCTTTCGACTCGTAATCGCATAACAACAGCCATGTCCGACACGCTGCTGAAAGAGCATGCAGCGGCAGATCACACCATGCGCAACTGGACCTTCAAGCACCAGGGTCCGGTCAGGATCGGTTCCGATGCGCACAGGCAGATGTTCTGCCGCATGCTGCTCGATACGCACAACCCGTACAAACCGGCCGTCATCGACTGGCCACCGCTCAAGCCCGACGAACTCAAGCGGCTCACGTCGCTGCCGATCTGGGACATCGCCGTGCAGACCGAAGGCCGCGCGTCGATCCGCGTCGCCACCTTCGCGGCGACCGTCGGCGATCCGCTGTTGCGCCAGGCGCTCGAGATGGACGGCGCCGAGGAGGCTCGGCACAAGGTCGTGCTGTCGAAGCTGGTGCAGGCATACGGCATCGCGCTCGCCCCCGAGCCACCCTATCCGGCACCGAACGACCCCGAGTGGTCGTGGATGGTGACCGGCTTCAGCGAGTGCATCGACAGCTTCTTCGCGTTCGGCCTGTTCCGCTCGGCGCAGCGCTCCGGCTTTTTCCCGCCCGAACTCGTCGACACCTTCGAACCCGTGATCCAGGAGGAAGGCCGGCACATCCTGTTCTTCGTGAACTGGTATGCGTGGTACTGGCGGAGTTTGCCGTGGTGGCGCCGGCCGTGGTTCTTCGCACGGGTTGCGGCCGTGTGGGCGTTCCTGATCCGGGAACGTATCGGCATCGCGCGCGGGATCGATGCGGACGGCGTCGCGCACGACGCGAACTTCCCGGCGACGAGCACCGCCGACATCGGCGATGCGCTCAACCCGCGCGAACTGATCGAACTGTGCCTCACCGAGAACGACCGGCGGATGGCCGGGTACGACAAACGGCTGCTGCGCCCGATGTTCGTGCCGCGCATGGCGCGCCTCGCGCTGCGATTCCTGAGGAAATAAGGCTGCGGCGGCAGGTTTCCGGCGTCACCTTGTCTGGGGCGATTTACTGCATCGCCCGGACCGGGTAGCACAACCGCGACGTGCGGCCGCGACCGCCATCGGCACGGCGGCACACACTGTCGGACGAAAACGAGCCCCCTCCGGCTCGCATCCCGCGTTGGCTGGCGCGACGTCACGCCAGCCAACGCGCGCCCATCCGCCCGGCAGTACTCATCCGACGCTCTTGCACGTCGTCTTTCCTCCCGCGGAATGTGCGCCCTGGCCAGCAAGTTCGCGTCACTGTGGCTCAAATCTGACGTTTCCTGCTCGCTGCTCCCGTTGCCCTCAACCCGCGCGTCTACGACCGTCGTCGTGGACGATCCGGCACGTCGTCCAATTCGCCTCCGAACCCATCACACGAAATACGTCAATAGGGCAGATTCCACTCGGGAATCCCAATGGCTGAGTCAATGCCCCTGTAGCATTTTTTTACAACTTCGCGAAGCCGGCCGCCGGGGAAGGCCCGCCCCACGGGCGAGTGCGTCCGGCGAAATGCGCAAACCAGCATAGCCGGACAATCCTTTCTTCATGTTTTTTTGATTTCCCAGAAAACCCAGTAAATGCAATTAAAAACCCCACCCAAATCTCAAATTAACAAGTTAACAAGACCGTCGAATCCATTCGAGCTAGCACACCATCAAATATTACAATCCAGAAAGGCAAACGTTTGCCGCAAACGTTTGTTGTTTCACTTGTCTTACTTTTTGTGTCTGGCGATGTGTAACGTGACACACACAAATCACCTATATCTTTGATTTTTATGGTTTTTCACACAAACCGCCGAACCAGGAGGCACCCTTCACTCAATATTCCACGCATTTTTGATTTTCTTACACTTGGATGTATCAAAACGCGATGCATTAACAATTTTTTAACTTTCAAAGCATTCAATTTTTCACTTCTTGTCAATCTCAAAATACCTCCTCAAATAAACTCCGCCCATCAAT
Source organism: Burkholderia diffusa (assembly GCF_902499115.1). Lineage (GTDB taxonomy): Bacteria > Pseudomonadota > Gammaproteobacteria > Burkholderiales > Burkholderiaceae > Burkholderia > Burkholderia diffusa. The sequence continues at coordinate 2,187 of NZ_CABVPN010000047.1, read as the reverse complement.
TTTGAGATTCGCGCGAGCGCACGGCAAATTCATCTAACGAAAGAGACCGGTGTGTGGCGTGCTTATTTGGAGGTAGTAGGACATGAACCGCACATACCGCTCGATCTGGAACGAAGCTCTTGGCGCCTGGGTCGCAGCATCCGAACACGATTCGGCACGGGGCAAGCCGAACAAGTCCGCCGTCGTAAAGGTCGTGGCAACCGTCGCGCTCGTCGCGGGGGCGGCCGTCGGCAACGTTGCGCACGCGCAGTATTTCGCCGGCGGCGGCACGTCGACGGGCGCCCAGGCAATTGCCATCGGCGGTAACGGGGGCAGCCAGACAACGGCCAGCGGCGCGACCTCGATTGCGATCGGTGCGAATGCGACGGCGTCCGGCAGCTATTCGCAGGCATTCGGCCAGGCCACGACGGCGTCCGGCTCAAGCGCGATCGGCATCGGCTCCGGCGCGAAGGCGCTCAACACGGGCGCGACCGCCGTCGGCAACGACTCGACCGCATCGGGCTCGAGCTCGATCGCGATCGGTGGCGGCAACAGCACGGGCACGGGCGGTGCGGTGGCGGCAGGCACCAACTCGATCGCGCTGGGCCGGTTTTCGAACGTCAACTCGGCGACGACGTCAGGCATCGCAATCGGTTCGAATGCGACCGTCACGTCGGTCGGTACCAACGGCACCGCGCTCGGTTCGGGTGCCACTGCAGCCGGCTCCGGCGCATCCGCGATCGGCAACGGCGCAACGGCGACGGGCACCAACGCGATCGCGCTCGGCGGCACGGCCAACTACGCATCCAGCGTCGCGATCGGTGCAGGCAGCGTGACCGGCGCGGCAGCGCCGACGGGAACGGGCTATCTGACGGGCAGCGCCGCGCCGACGTCGGAAGTGTCGGTCGGCAGCTCGACGGCCCTGCGTCGCATCACGAACGTCGCCGACGGCTCGGCACCGCAGGACGCGGTCACCGTGGCCCAACTCAGCACCGGGATGAGCACGACGACGAGCGCGATCAGCAGCTTGTCGACGTCGGCGTCGACCGGCCTCTCCTCGGCCAATAGCTCGATCAGCTCGCTGTCCACGTCGACTTCGACCGGCATCAACTCGCTGTCCACGGGCCTCAGCTCGACCAACAGCTCGGTTACGTCGCTGTCGACCTCCACGTCGACCGGCCTCTCCTCGGCTAATAGCTCGATCAGCTCGCTGTCCACCTCGACTTCGACCGGCATCAACTCGTTGTCCACGGGCCTCAGCTCGACCAAGAGCTCGGTTACGTCGCTGTCGTCGTCCACGTCGACCGGCCTCTCGTCCGCTAATAGCTCGATCAGCTCGCTGTCCACGTCGACCTCGACGGGCATCAACTCGTTGTCCACGGGCCTCAGCTCGACCAACAGTTCGGTGGCGTCGCTGTCGACCTCCACGTCGACCGGCCTCTCGTCGGCAACCAGCTCGATCAGCTCGCTGTCCACCTCGACCTCGACGGGCATCAACTCGCTGTCCACGGGCCTCAGCTCGACCAACAGCTCGGTTACGTCGCTGTCGACCTCCACGTCGACTGGTCTCTCGTCGGCAACCAGCTCGATCAGCTCGCTGTCCACGTCGACTTCGACGGGCATCAACTCGTTGTCCACGGGCCTCAGCTCGACCAACAGCTCGGTGGCTTCGCTGTCGACCTCCACGTCGACCGGCCTCTCGTCCGCTAATAGCTCGATCAGTTCGCTGTCCACGTCGACCTCGACCGGCATCAACTCGCTGTCCACGGGCCTGAGCTCGACCAACAGTTCGGTGGCGTCGCTGTCGACCTCCACGTCGACCGGCCTCTCGTCGGCAACCAGCTCGATCAGCTCGCTGTCCACCTCGACTTCGACCGGCATCAACTCGCTGTCCACGGGCCTCAGCTCGACCAACAGCTCGGTTACGTCGCTGTCGACCTCCACGTCGACGGGTCTCTCGTCGGCTAATAGCTCGATCAGTTCACTGTCCACGTCGACTTCGACCGGCATCAACTCGTTGTCCACGGGCCTCAGCTCGACCAACAGTTCGGTTACGTCGCTGTCGACCTCCACGTCGACGGGTCTCTCGTCGGCAACCAGCTCGATTTCGTCGCTCTCCACCTCGACTTCGACCGGCATCAACTCGCTGTCCACGGGCCTCAGCTCGACCAACAGCTCGGTTACGTCGCTGTCGACCTCCACGTCGAC
>NZ_CABVPN010000046.1 GCF_902499115.1 Burkholderia diffusa | reverse complement strand
GGTCTCTCGTCGGCAACCAGCTCGATTTCGTCGCTCTCGACGTCGACCTCGACCGGCATCAGCTCGTTGTCCACGGGCCTCAGCTCGACCGACAGCTCGGTGGCTTCGCTGTCGACTTCCACGTCGACGGGCCTCTCGTCGGCAACCAGCTCCATCAGCTCGCTGTCCACGTCGACTTCGACCGGCATCAGCTCGCTGTCGACCGGCCTCAGCTCGACCGACAGCTCGGTGGCTTCGCTGTCGACCTCCACGTCGACCGGCCTCTCGTCGGCAACCAGCTCGATTTCGTCGCTGTCCACCTCGACCTCGACCGGCCTCTCGTCGGCAACCAGCTCGATCAGCTCGCTGTCCACGTCGACTTCGACCGGCATCACTTCGTTGTCGACGGGGCTTAGCTCGACCGATAGCTCGGTGGCATCGCTGTCGACCTCCACGTCGACGGGTCTCTCGTCGGCAACCAGCTCCATCGGCTCGCTGTCCACGTCGACGTCGACCGGCATCAGCTCGTTGTCCACGGGGCTGAGCTCGACCGACAGCTCGGTGGCTTCGCTGTCGACTTCCACGTCGACCGGTCTCTCGTCGGCAACCAGCTCGATCAGCTCGCTGTCCACGTCGACCTCGACCGGCATCAGCTCGCTGTCCACCGGCCTCAGCTCGACCGATAGCTCGGTGGCATCGCTGTCGACCTCCACGTCGACGGGCCTCTCGTCGGCAACCAGCTCGATCTCGTCGCTGTCCACGTCGACCTCGACGGGCATCAACTCGCTGTCCACGGGCCTCAGCTCGACCGACAGCTCGGTGGCTTCGCTCTCGACTTCCACGTCGACCGGCCTCTCGTCGGCAACCAGCTCGATCTCGTCGCTGTCCACGTCGACTTCGACCGGCATCAACTCGTTGTCCACGGGTCTGAGCTCGACCGACAGCTCGGTCGCTTCGCTGTCGACATCCACGTCGACCGGCCTCTCGTCGGCAACCAGCTCGATCTCGTCGCTGTCCACGTCGACCTCGACCGGCCTGTCGTCCGCGACCAGCTCGATCGGCTCGCTGTCCACCAGCCTCAGCTCGACCAACAGCACGCTCACGTCGCTGTCCACGTCGACCGCAAGCAGCGTCACGTCGCTGTCCACGGGCCTGAGCTCGACCGACAGCTCGGTGGCGTCGCTCTCGACTTCGACGTCCACCGGCCTCTCGTCGGCGACGAGCTCGATCAGCTCGCTGTCGACTTCGACCTCGACCGGCCTGTCGTCGGCAACCAGCTCGATCAGTTCGCTGTCGACTTCCACGTCGACCGGTCTCTCGACGGCCACCAGCACGATCCTGTCGCTGTCCACGTCGACCTCGACGGGCCTGTCGTCGGCAACCAGCTCGATCACGTCGCTGTCCACCTCGACGTCGACCGCGATCGAAGCCGCGAAGACGCACTACTACAGCGTCAACGACAACGGCACGCAGCAAGGCAACTACGCCAACAACGGCGCGACGGGCGTCAACTCGCTCGCAGCCGGCGTGAACGCCAGCGCAGCAGGCGCCAGCAGCGTCGCGGTCGGCGACGGCTCGAACGCGGCATCGACCGGCGCGGTCGCCATCGGCCAGAACGCATCGGCCACCGGCGGCAAGGCGGTGTCGATCGGCTCCGGCAACACGGCGAGCGGCGACGGCGCAGTCGCGATCGGCGACCCGAGCATCGCAACGGGCACCGGCGCGGTGGCGATGGGCGCGAACGACACGGCGACTGGCACCGGCGCAGTGGCGCTCGGCAACGCGAACACGGCCACCGGCAACAGCGCGCTCGCCCTCGGCAACTCGAATCAGGCCACCGCGGACAACACGATCGCGCTGGGCAACCAGGCCACGGCCAGCGCCACCGGCGCACAGGCCTACGGCTCGGGTGCCAAGGCTACGGCCGCCGACGCGCTCGCCTTCGGCACGAACGCCACGGCGAACGTCGCCAACTCGATCGCCCTCGGCGCGAACTCGGTCACGGGTACCGCGGTGGGCACGTCGAGCGCCACGATCGGCGGCGTCACGTACTTCTTCGCGGGCACCTCGCCAGTAGGCGTGGTCAGCGTCGGCGACGCAGCCACGGGCGCCACGCGTCAGATCACGAACGTCGCGGCAGGCCAGGTATCGGCCACCAGCACGGACGCGATCAACGGCAGCCAGCTCAACGCGACGAACCAGGCGGTCAACAGCCTGTCCACGTCGACCGCGTCGAACATCTCGTCGCTGTCGACCGGCATCGGTTCGCTGTCCACGGGCCTGAGCTCGACCAACAGCTCGCTGACGTCGCTGTCCACGTCGACCTCGACGGCGATCAACTCGCTGTCGACGGGCCTCAGTTCGACGAACAGCAACCTCACGTCGCTGTCCACGTCGACGTCGACCGGCATCGGCTCGCTGTCGACCGGCCTGAGCACGACGAACAGCACGGTGGCCTCGCTGTCGACCGGCGTGACGAATCTCGGCGATCAGGTGAGCCAGTTGTCGACCACGATCAACAACAACAACACGCGATCGTTGAACAGCACCGCCGTCGCGGCCGACATGAACGGCACCGGCTCCGACCGGCCGACGGTCACCGCCGGCTCGAACTCGGTGGCGATCGGCGCGAATTCGAACGACGGCGGCCGTTCGAACGTGGTGTCGGTCGGCAGCGACACGCAGCAGCGCCAGATCACGAACGTCGCGCCGGGTACGCAAGGCACGGACGCGGTGAACGTGAACCAGCTGACGCAGGTGCAGACGACACTGTCGACGGCACTGTCGGGCCAGCAGGCGCAGATCAACTCGCTGGGTTCGCAACTGCAGCAGACCGACCAGATGGCGAAGCAGGGTATCGCGGCCGTCGGCGCGATGGCGTCGATCCCGCAGCTCGATCGCGACGCCAACTTCGGGATGGGTGTCGGCACCGCGTCGTTCCTGGGTCAGAAGGCGATGGCGGTCAACATGCAGGCGCGCATCACGGAGAACCTGAAGGCATCGATCAATGGCGGCTTCAGCGGCGGTCAGAAGGTGATCGGCGCCGGCATGCTGTACCAGTGGAAGTAACCCGTCGCGCCGCCACGCCGCCGGCTCACGAGCCGGACGGCACCGGGCGGCCCCGACGGCAGGACGAGCCCGCTGCGCAACGCGTGGCGGGCTTCAGTCAACCCAGGCATTGAGGACGTAATCGTGAACAAACTTGCTCTTGCGCTCGCGCTTTCCGCGACGGCCCTCGCCGCGTGCTCGACCGCATCCGGCCCGACCTTCAGCGCATCCGAACTGCAGCCGCGCGACGGCGTGCGCACCTTCCAGGTGGACTGCCACGGACTGCTGTCCGGCCCGCAGACTTGCATGAAGGCTGCTCGCAAGATCTGCGGCGACCAGCCGGTGCGCACCGTCGACTCGGCCCGTGCGCTGCGCGACGGCTCGGATCCCGCGACGCTCGTATTCCAGTGCGGTGCCGCGCCGGCCGCAGCGGCGTCGGCCGTCGAGCCGGCGCCCGCGCCCGCCGCGGTCGAACATGTGAACCTCGCGGGCGACGCGCTGTTCGCGACGGGCCTGGCCACGCTCACGCCGGCCGCGCGCGCGTCGCTCGACAAGCTGTTGAGCGAGCGCGAAGACCGCACGTACACGCAGGTGACGGTCACCGGCCATACAGATTCGGTCGGCAGCGACGCCGCCAATCTCGCGCTGTCGAAACGCCGCGCGGAAACCGTCGCAAGCTACCTGAAGGCGCACGGGCTGAAAGCGCAGTCCGTATCGGTCACGGGCCGCGGCAGCGCCGACCCGGTCGCGTCCAACGCGACGGCCGAAGGCCGCGCGAGCAACCGCCGCGTCGAGATCTCGCTGCAGCGCTGAGCAGCCGGCCGTCGCGGGCTCGTGCGCCCCCCGCGCCTGCTCGCGACGGCCCTCACCGGCAAGGCGCAGTTGCCCCGCCGGCACCCTGCTGCCCCCGTCGACCCCGCTTCGCCGGGGCCCCGGCTACCGCGCCGGCGGCTATGTCAAAGTTCGTCAGCCCCCTCCACAAAACGGCACCTTCCGTGCCACAATCGCCGCACACAGCTGCCGTGGCGTTCCGCCCGCGTCGCGTGCGGTGCCAGACGCGCCCGACGACATTCCGGAATCCGGCGGCCGCATCGCGATCCACGCCGCTCGACGCGCATTCCAGTGCGCGCCGGCGCGAACGCGACCACGACAATCCACGGCGCGCCGTTTCGCGGCCACGGCCGGACAAACGACGCCGCAGAGGAAACCAACCGGTGACGGACATCAATCAAGCCGCCTCGAGCGGCACCCGCAAGCAACGGCCGGCCGTCGGCATCTCGCTGTTTGCGCGGGACGGCCAGGCGATCTGGGAAAACGGCATTCACCAGAACATCGCGTTCCTCGCGATGATGCTCAAGCGCTCCGATCGCGTCGGCCCCGTCTATTTCCTGAATGGCGGCGACGCCAACGCACTGCCGACCGGCCTCGACCTCGACGGTCTCGACGTGCCGCTCGTGAAGCCTGCCGACGTCACGCACGAACTCGACGTCGTGATCGAGATGGGCGCGCAACTGCCGGTCGAATGGCTCCGGCACATGAATGCACTCGGCAAGAAGATCGCTGCGTTCTTCTGCGGCCACGTATATGCCGGCGTATGCGAAACGCCGATCTTCGGCAAGCCGTCGGGACATGTTTTCAACGGTGCGCCGTTCGACGAGGTATGGCTGCTGCCGCAGTACGCGAAGACCGGCGCGCCGATGCTGCAAACCCTGTTGCGCGCGCCGGTGCACCTGATGCCGCACATCTGGTCGCCGTACTTCCTCGATCGCCGCATCGCCGCGCTGGCGAGCGAAGGCCTGACGTTCGGCTATCGGCCCGGCCGTCGTCCATGGAATCTCGCCACGCTCGAGCCGAACATCTCGGTCGTGAAGTCGTGCCACTACCCGATGCTCGCGTGCGACGAGTTCTACCGCGCACAACCGGACGCGGTGCAGCATCTGTTCGTCGTCAACTCGATGCAGATGAAGGCACATCCGACGTTCGTGCACTTCGCGAACAGCCTCGACCTCGTGCGCCAGCACAAGGCGACGTTCGAGCCGCGCATCGACCTGCCGGGCTTCATGGCGCGCCACGCGGACGCCGTCGTGTCGCACCACTGGGAAAACGCGCAGAACTATCTGTACTACGACGTGCTCTACGGCGGCTATCCGCTGATCCACAACTCGATGCTGCTCGGCGACGCCGGCTACTACTACCCGGATTTCGATTCCGCCGGCGGTGGCCAGGCGCTGCGCGATGCATGGCTGCATCACGACGAGCGGCTCGACGACTATCGTGCGAAAGCCGACCGGCTGCTGCAGTCGGTCTCGATCGATAACCCCGCGAACCTGGACGCGTTCGTCGCGCGCCTGGTCGCCTGAACCGGAGCATACGCATGTCGGACTCCAAAGCCCGTCGAGCGCCCGGTGAGGGCAAGCGTCTCGTCGTCGGCGTATCGCTGTTCGTGCGCGGCGCCGGCCAGTCGCTATGGGAAAACGGCATCTTCCAGAACTGCCTGCTGCTGATCCTGCTGCTACGCCAGTCGCCGCTCGTCGCGGAAGCCGTGATGGTGAACGGCGGCGAACAGCTCGCCGATCCGCAGATGATGCTCGGCGAATGGGACGTCCCGCTGCTGTCGATGGACGAAGCGCTGGAGCGCTGCGACGTGCTGATCGAAATGAGCGCGCAGTTCGGCGCCGACTACCTGCGCGCGTTCAGCGACCGCGGCGGCAAGGTCGTCACGATGCGGGTCGGCAACGACTACGTGATCGACATCGAGCGGGCGATGTTCGACAAGCCGTCGGGCTTCCTGTTCTCGGGCGCGCCGTACGACGCGGTATGGACGATTCCGGAATTCGAGCGCTCATGCCTGCACTATTACCAGACGGGCCTGCGCGCGCCGGTGACGATCGTCCCGCACATCTGGCATCCGATGCTGTTCGACAAGGCACGCGCGACGCTCGGCGCCGGTTTGTCGTTCGGCTACCAACCGGGCAAGCCGCGCTGGCGCGTGACGATGTTCGAGCCGAACATCTGCATGGTGAAGACGAGCATCATCCCGATGCTGGTGACCGAGGAGGCGTATCGCGCGAAGCCCGGATTCCTCGAGTTCGTGCGCGTGTGCAACACGCTGCACCTGAAGGAACACGCGACGTTCGTCCACTTCGCGAAGAGCCTCGACATCGTCAACCACGGGATCACGACGTTCGAGAGCCGCTATGCCGTGTACGAGTTCATGGCCGCCTACGGCGACGCGGTGGTATCGCACACGTGGGAAAACGCGCAGAACTACCTGTATTACGAACTGCTGTACGGCGACTATCCGCTGATCCACAACTCGCCGTTCCTCGGCAAGGCCGGGTATTTCTATCCGGATTTCGATTGCCAGGCCGGCGGCCGCGCGCTGCTGCAGGCGTTCGCCGAGCACGATGCGAACCTCGACGCATACCGCGAGCAATCGAAGCACGTGCTCGACTCGGTCAGCATCTACAACCCCGACAACGTCGCCGCATATTCCGACGCGATCGCCTCGCTCTATCGCGACGCATGACGCGCCGCCTCTTCCGGACTCCGACATGAACGCATACCCGCCCCTCTCCCGCACGAAATGGCTGATCGGATGCGCCATCGCGTCGATTGCGATCGGTGCACACGCGCAATCCGGCGGCGAATCGGCCGACGCGCTGCTGCGCGATGCCGATGCGGTCTTCAAACAGCTCGACGCCGGCCAGTACGGCGCGGTGTGGAACGACTCCGCCGCGTTCGTGAAGGCGCACATCAAGCAGGAGCAGTTCGCCCTGGACATGCAGCGCGCGCGCCAGTCGGTCGGCATGGTCAGCCATCGCGGCTGGGCACAGATCACGCGGATTCGCTACTCGAATTCATCGACGACTCCCGACGGGCTTTATGCGAATGTCGACTATGCGACGACGCTCACGACCGGGACGACCGTGTACGAAAAGCTGAGCTTTCGCCTCGACGACGACGGCCGCTGGCACCTGACCGGCTACGTGCCGCGCCAGTCGCAGAACTACACGCCTTGAACCGCGCACCGTCCGCCCGGAGCTGCCGATGAAAATCAATGTCGCGATTACGATGAACGTTCAGCGCGACGCGACGCAGTCGATCTGGTACAACGGCGCGAACCAGCATTGCGTGTACCTGTACATGCTGCTGAAACGCTCGCCGCTGATCGGCGAGGTGTGGCTCGCGCACGACGACGGCATCACCGACTACCCGCAGGCGCTGATGATGGACGCATTCGGCGACGCGCTGCGGCCGCTGTCGTCTATCGTCCACCAGACCGACCTGCTGATCGAGATGAACGCGTTCATCGATCCGTCGCACACGGACGCGGTGCGCCAGCGCGGCGGCAAGTGCGTGTCGTACCGCTTCGGCAATGACTACGTAATCGCGGTCGAGACGATCAACTTCGAGAAGAACAACTGGCGGCCGAACCCGAACCGCGTGCAATTCGACGAGATCTGGACCAACCCGCAGCACATGCACACGTGCGCGGCCTACTTTCAGGCCGTGTATCGCGCACCGGTGATCGAACTGCCGCACATCTGGTCGCCGTACTTCATCGAACGCAGCCTCGACGCCGATCCCGAACTGAAGGCGCGCTTCGGCTACCGCAATCACGGCCCGGCCAAGCGCATCGCGTTCTTCGAACCGAACCTGAACGTCGTGAAGAGTTCGATCGTGCCGATGCTGGCCGCGAACGCGTGCTACGTCGAGCACCCGGAGCTCGTCGAGCACGTGTACATGACCAACACGTTCGACAAGAAGGAAAACGTCGCCTTCAAGCATCTCGCGCTCGGGCTCGAGATGGTGCGCGACGGCAAGGCGACGGCCGACGTGCGCGCGCCGTTCGTCGCGTGGGCCGCGCATCACACCGACATCGTCGTGTCGCACCACTGGGAAAACGGCCTGAACTACCTGCTGTACGACGCGCTATACGGCAACTACCCGCTCGTGCACAACTCGCCGTTCCTGCGCGACGTCGGCTATTACTACCCGGACTTCGAGATCTTCGACGCGGCGCGCGCGATCGCGACCGCCGCGCAAACACACGACGCACGGCTCGACGATTACGCCGCAGCGGCCCGCCGCTGTCTGCAGCAGGTCGACACGCTCGCCGACCACAACGTCCGCGCGTATTCCGAGCAGATCCAGCGCCTGTTCGCCGGGCGCGCGCTCGGCTGAGCGCATCCGTCCGCCATCGGCTCATGAAGCAAACCGTCCGCAACTTCGTCGTGATCGATTCGGTCCACGGCCCGTTCGTCATCGACCGGCGCAACACACGGCAAGCCGACGCGCTGATCAAGACCGGCCGGCCGCACAACCAGGCCGAGCTCGACGCGATCATGCAGGTGATCGACCAGTTGCCCGACGGCGCGATCGCGGTGGACGGTGGGGCGAATGCGGGACTTGTCTGCGTGCCGATCGCGCAGCGCTTGCGCGAACGCGGCGGCCACGTTCATGCGTTCGAGCCGCGGCGCACGCTGTTCCACGCGCTCGGCGGCACCGTCGCGCTCAACCAGATCCAGAACCTTCATCTGCTGAACATGGGGCTCGCGAGCCGCAACGGCACGATGACGGTGCCCGACGTCGACGACGAACGGCCCGCCGACGCCGAACCGGCCGCACATGTCGACGCGCCCGCGGCCGACGGCACGCCGGCCCCGACGGTCAGGCTCGATTCGCTCGGCCTGCCGCGCCTCGATTTCCTGAAGCTCGACATCGATGGAATGGAGATCGACGCGCTGCACGGTGCACGCCAGTCGATCGAAACGCATCTGCCGTGGTGCTGGATCGCATACCGGGACGCGGATGACGCACGCGTCATCGATACGTTCGCCGGCCTCGATTACACGTTCTACCGGCTCGACGGACCGAATCTGCTGTGCGTGCCGAACCCGCGCTGGGACCGGCAGCGCCTGTTCATCTCGGGCGAGCCGATCGGCGGTGCATCCGCTCGTGCACATGACGACGCGAATGCCGTCGCGGCCGCCGAGACCGACCCGCCCGAAACGCACTGGAACCGCGCGCTCGAACACGAGGCACGCTGCGAATGGGGCCATGCGATCGGCCACTGGCTGCGCGCGCGCGGCCGGGGCCTCGACGACGATGCGATCGCGTTCCAGCTCGCGTCGTGCTACGGCTTCGCCGGCGCGCCCGACGCCGGGCTCGCGGCACTCGAACGCATCGGCGACCCGGCCGCGCTGCCCGACGCGCTGCGCGGGCGTGTCGAACTCGCGCGCTCGGCGCTGCTGCTGCGTGCCGGCCGGCGCGACGAAGCGGCGCGCGCGACCATCGCCAGCGAGAACGTGCTGACCGCCGCGCAGTTCGGGCTGCCGATCGAACGGCTTTACGACGGCCAGCCGCTGCACGGCAAGCGGCTGCTCGTGATCAGCTACGGCGGTGTCGGCGACCAGCTCCAGTACGCACGCTACCTGCATACGCTCGACGCGCTCGGCTGCGCGGCGGTGACGGTCATCGTCCCCGCCGCGCTGGCCAGTCTGATGCGCCATACGTTCCCACGCATCGAATTCGTCGGCGCGCACGGCGCGTGGGTCGACACGTCGCAGCTTGCGCACGACTACTGGTGTTCGTTCCTGGTGCTGGCCGCGCAGTTCGGCTATGCGCCTGCACCGGCCGGCGCGCCGGCCGCGTACCTGTCGTGTCCGCCCGAACGGGCGGCCGCCTGGCGCGAACGCGTCGCGCGCGACGGCAACGCACCGGGCACGCGCCGCATCGGCCTCAACTGGCGCGGCCGCGACGAAAGCGATGCGCGCTTCCTGCGCGCGGCCAGCCTGCGCGATCTCGCGCCACTGGCGCGACTGCATGGCCATGCCGCGTACTGCATCAACCGCGACATCGCCGCGCACGCCGAGCCGTCGGATTTGCCGGTCACGTTCCCGCATCACGCGATCGGCGATTTCAGCGATCTGGCCGCGCTGATGCTCGCGATGGATGCCGTGGTCACCACCTGTACCGCGCACATCCACCTGGCCGGCGCGCTGGGTGTGCCCGCGGTCCTGCTGCTGAGCCCGAAAGCCGATGCGCGCTGGGAAACCGGCTCGCGTACCGCGCTGTATCCGGGCATCCGGATCGTGCGCGCCGCGCATCCGGGCCAATGGGACGATGCTGTCGATCGCGCGCTGGCGCTCGTGCTCGGGGAATTCGGAAAAGACTGACGGGGTGCCTGGCGGGCGCCGCACGCCCGTGATCGGCCGGTCAGGCGCGGCGCGCGAGCTGACGCCAGGGCGGCCCACCGTCGCCGCCGTGCGTGGCAAACAGGCGCCCATGCCGGCGTCCGATCCGCGCGAGCCCGGCGAAACAGCGGAGCGCGGCACGGCTGGCCTGGCCGACGTGCCGAGCGAGGCTGCCGGATACACCGCGCGCAATTGCCGAATCGTCGCCGCAGGCACCCGCAAACACGCCGGCATAGTAGTGCCGCGCCGCGAGTTCGCGGCCGTCGGCGTCGAGCGGCGTCATCCGGTGAATACGGTACGCAACGGCCTTCAGGCCATCGAGATACGGCGCGACGTCGAACCGCGCATCGGTCGATTCGGCGCCGAGCTGCCACAGCATGTCTGCCAGTTCGGCGATCGCGACGAGTTCGCACGCATCGGCCGCCCGTGTGCCCGTTCCGTGCCCGGCTTTCGTCGTCGCCATACCCACGCCCCTTTCCGATCCTTCGTTGCCCTGTGCCGGCACGCCGTGCCCGCGCCACGGTGTCATGCGGCGGCCGGTGACCGCCATGTAAAGCGGATGCCCTGTGCCCAGGCGACACCGGAATCCAGGATGATCTGCCGGTCGATCTCGTTCTCCACGCCTTCGACGACGACGTGCCGCGCGCTTTCGTGCGCGAACGCGATCAGCCGGCGAAACTGGTAGCGCCCGATCGCGTTGCGCTTGATCAGCGACAGGACCGACCTGTCGAGCTTCACGATATCGGGGTTGCCGACCACCAGGTTGTTCAGAGCGCTGAAGCCGACGCCGAAGTCGTCGATCGCGACACGGCACCCGGTCTGGCGAAACCGGTTCACGAACGATCGGCCCGCGACGGGATTCAGCGGCCCCGTCTCGGTGATCTCGACGACCAGCCGCGCCGCGACCGACGGCTCGCGCTCGAGCCGCCTGAAAATGGCCAGCCACGCGTCGTCCACCACCGCGCTCATCGCCGCGACGTTGCAGCCGTACACGGCCTTCGGATCGGCACGCAGCGCGTCGATCGTCCGGCCCACCACGAGCCGGTCGAACCAGCGCATCAGCCCGAGCGATTCGAGGCGCGGCAGGAACGCGAGCGGCGGCAACGCCTCGCGCGATCCCCAGCGCAGCCGCGCGAGGCATTCGTGATACAGCACGCCGCCCGACAGGTCGGCGCGGCAGACCGGCTCGCGCGCGAATCCGAGCCGGCTTTCGACGAAACTGCGTACCGACGCAAGGTCGGGGTGATCGTCATGCGCGCCGAACACGAGATCGATCTCGTCCCGATTCGCTACGCTATTCGCCGCAAGGCGAGGTTCGACCGCATTCATCCGGCGCTCCGGCAAATGTCGGACCGCCGACGACGGCCCGCGCTCTCGATTCATATGGCGCGAGCCGACCACGACACGCACCACCGCCTACCCGGCCCATCCTCTTGTTTCGATCTTTTCCGGGAGCGTACTTTTTATTTCGGTGCGCCGTCAAACCCGATATTGTCAACGATATTCAAACGCAGAAAATACACCACGCACGCACATCGACAACAGTGCGGCAGATTACACAAAATCGCCCGCAAAGCGCCAATCTATATCGCTTATTTTCCCCACCCGCCCGGCGATTCAGATTACCGCAAGACTCGTTTCAAAAATCGGATGTTTGGTGTTTTGTATGATAAATATCCGTCGGCGAAACCCTGTCCGGCCCCACCGCCCGGAGTCGCCGCAACCTTCCGCACGTTGTGCCGCCATGGCTCGGTTCGGCGCATTCGGTCTCCGCAGAATTCAATTTGATCGTTTGAAACGATATTGATAATACTCGAATATTAATCAGACCAGTCAGATACGATAATATCGAGTCGAATTACGCGACGACCACCGATTGAAAGATGTTTAACAATCTTTCTTACTTGTTAACCTCTAAAATAATTTCTGACGGACTTCCCTCGGAGCCGTCAAATTCGTGCCTTAAAAACCGTCGAATCTCCCCGGTTCGACGGTTTCTTTTTTAATGGCATCATTTCTTCAGACATTGCTGCGGCCAATCCGGATGACGGCATGCGGCAACGCGCAACCTTAAGCCGCCGTCGCGCCGATCAGGTTCGCGAGCAGCGCATCGTATTCGGCGACGAGCGCGGGGTTCGCCGACGTATAGCGGCCGAGGATCTCGCGCTGGCGCCGCGTGTAGCCTTGCCAGTCGTCGTCGTGCGTGTGCAGCGCGTGCAACAGCGCTTCCGTGCCCTTCTGCACGTCGTTGTCCGGGTAGTAGTAGCCGAGATCAGGTGCGAGGCTCGCGTTGTGCACAAGCGGATAGCCCTGCCAGCACACGTCGAAATAGAAGTAGTTGAGCGGGTTCGACCATTGATGCGACACCACGATGTCGGTCAGGTCGGCCAGGAACAGCGGCGTGTCGAAACGACCGACGAAGCTCGCCTTGCCGGCGCGCACGATGTCCAGGTAGTTCATCAGCATCACGAACTCTGGGCTGTCATGCGCGAGCCGGTCCGCGTTAGTCACGTGCGTGAAGCAGATCGCATCGGGATCGCGGCGATACGCTTCGTCGATGATCAGCATCGGGTACACGCAGAACTTCACGACGTTGTGGTTCGGCTCCATCACCGTAAGCCGCTTGCCCGGCTCGCTGCGCGGGCGGTACTCGCCGTGCTCGGGCAGCGATACCGCTCGCGCGTCGAGGAACATCGGATCCCACACGAACGGCACGACGCGCCCCGGGCAGCGGCGCAGCGACTGCAGGAACGGCAGCGACGACGGCGCGATCTGCGGAATCGCCCACACCTCGTCGTAGCCGCGGTTGATGAACAGCGAATCCCACAACCGGCGGCCGAACAGCATCGATTCCATCGCGTTGATGTACTCGACGCCGCAGCAGTAGCTGACGATCTTCGCGCCGCGCGCCTTCAGGTAGGCCGTCTGCGCGGCGTCGATCTGGCCGCCGAGTTCGATCACCACGTCGAGCGCATCCTTCATGTCCGCGAACGCGCGCGTGTCGTACACGGTGCGATCCCACGGCAGCGCGTCGGTCAGCGGCACGTCGGTCGTGTTGACCAGCGTCACGTGGTAGCCATGCGGCGACGCCATCAGCAGCTTCGCGAGAAACAGCGCGTTCTGCTTGATACCGTTGATCCACAGGCTTTCGTCGGGGGTGCGCAGTCCGATCGTGATACCGATGCGCAGGCCGTTCAGGACAGGAGACGTCATCGTCGGCGGGGTGGGAAGTTGAATGGACGCAGTGTAGCGCGGGGCAAGCGGCCGCGCGAGCAATCCGCCAGTCTAGCGGAACGCCGGCCGCCAGACTGTCATGCATGGTCATACGCGATGCCGACTGCCCGGGTTGGCGACCGGGCGCACCGCACGGGACGCCATGCGCGCCGCCATGCGCCAGATGCGACAAGGCCGGCGTCGCACCGCGAGGCGCCACGCCGGCCCGTGTGCGACGCACGCCCCGGTCAGCCTTCAGCCATCATCAGCAGCTGCGCGCCATCCGCGACCTGGTCGCCGACGCCGTACAGCACTTCGGCGACGACGCCCGCGCCCGGCGCGCCGATCGTGTGCTCCATCTTCATCGCCTCCATCACGATCAGCGGCGTGCCGGCCTCGACCTTCTGGCCCGGCTCGACCAGCACCGCGATCACCTTGCCGGGCATCGGCGCAGTGAGGCGGCCGCCGCCATGCTCGGCATCGCCCGCGTGCGCAAGCACGTTCCGCCATTCGAAGGTCTCGGCGACACCCTGCGTGAACACGTGGAAACTGTCGCCGTCGGCGTACACGCGGCCGCTGCTGCGCACGCCGTCGAGCGTCACGTCGAAGTCGAGCGGCGTTGCGCCGCGCGTCCACGCGAACGGCTGCGCGGCCGCGTCGCCGGTGGCGAGGCGCGTGCTGCCGCCGTCGTCCTCGTAGGTGACCGTCACGTCCGCTTCGCGTTCGGGCGCATGCCACTCGAGCGTGCGGCGATAGCCGCCGTTCAGCCGCCAGTCCGGCAGCGCACGCCACGGCGACGCGCCTTGCCGTGCGGCCGCGTCGCGTTCGCGCGCGAGCAGCGCCGCGCAGGCCAGCGCGAGCGTCGCGCGCGGCGGCCGTTGCGGCGCGAACAGCGCATCGTGATTGCGCTCGATCAGGCCCGTGTCGAGATCGGCGATCGCGAACGGCTCGCAGGTGACGATCCGCTGCAGGAACGCGGCGTTCGTGTGCAGGCCGACCACCTCGCACGCACGCAGCGCGCGCAGCATCCGGCCGAGCGCTTCCGCGCGGTCCGCGCCGTGCACGATCAGCTTCGCGATCATCGGATCGTAGAACGGCGTGATCGCGTCGCCCTCGCGCACGCCGCTGTCGATGCGCACTGACGCGCCGATCGCGAACTCGACGCCTTCCGGCAGCCGCAGGTGCTTCAGCGTGCCGGTGGACGGCAGGAAGCCGCGCGCCGGATTCTCCGCATAGAGACGCGCCTCGATCGCATGCCCGTGCACGCGCAGTTCGTCCTGCTGCAGCGGCAGCGGCTCGCCCGACGCGACGCGCAGTTGCCACTCGACGAGATCGAGCCCCGTGACCATCTCGGTGACCGGATGCTCGACCTGCAGGCGCGTGTTCATTTCCATGAAGTAGAACGCTTCGCCCGTCATGATGAATTCGACGGTGCCCGCGCCGACGTAATTCACCGCACGCGCGGCCGCGACAGCCGCCTCGCCCATCGCCTGGCGCACGTCTTCATGCAGCCCCGGCGCCGGCGCTTCCTCGAGCACCTTCTGGTGACGGCGCTGCACCGAGCAGTCGCGGTCGAACAGGTAGACGGTGTTGCCGTGCGTGTCGCCGAACACCTGCACCTCGACGTGACGCGGGCGCGTCAGGTATTTCTCGATCAGCACGCGATCGTTGCCGAAGCTGCTCGCGGCCTCGCGCTGGCACGACGCGAGCGCCGCCGGAAAGTCCTCGGAGCGCTCGACCACGCGCATGCCCTTGCCGCCGCCGCCCGCGCTCGCCTTGAGCAGCACCGGGTAGCCGATTGCGTCGGCTTCGCGATGCAGGTGGGCTGCATCCTGGTCGTCGCCGTGATAGCCGGGCACGAGCGGCACCGCGGCCGCGTGCATCAGCGCCTTCGCGGCGGCCTTCGAGCCCATCGCCGCGATCGCGTCGACCGGCGGCCCGATGAACGCAATGCCGGCCGCTTCGCACGCGTGCGCGAAATCCTCGTTCTCCGACAGGAAACCGTAGCCCGGGTGGATGGCCTGCGCGCCGGTCGCGCGCGCGGCCTCGATGATGCGCTCGATGCGCAGGTAGCTGTCCGCGGCCGCCGAGCCGCCGATGTGCACGGCTTCGTCGCACGCTGCGACGTGCTTCGCGTTCGCGTCCGCGTCGGAATAGACGGCGACGCTCGCGATCCCGAGACGTTTGCACGTCGCGGCGACGCGGCAGGCGATTTCGCCGCGGTTGGCGATCAGAATCTTGTCGAACATGGCTTCGGTGTCGTCCGGAAAGTTAGGGGCACGCCGTCATTCACGCCACGAAGGCGTGCGTTTCTCGAGGAAGGACGCGATCCCTTCGCGCGCTTCAGCGCCGGCGCGGGTCCGCGCGATCCAGTCGGCGGTCTGCTCGATCAGCGTCGCGTCGAGCGGCCGGCCGGCCACGTCGGCGACGAGCCGCTTGCACGCACGCACCGCATCGGGGCCGTTCGCGACGAGCGTCGCGGCCAGCTTCGCGACCGTTTCGTCGAGCGCCTCGGCCGGCACGGCATCGTGAATGAAGCCGAGCGACGCGGCGCGCGCGCTGTCGAACACTTCGGCCGTCGTGAAGTAGCGACGTGCCGCGCGCTCGCCCATCGCGCGCACGACGTACGGCGCGATCGTTGCCGGAATCAGCCCGAGCCGCGCTTCGGAGAGGCAGAACTTCGCACCTTCGGCGGCGATCGCGATGTCGGCCGCCGCGACGAGGCCCACGCCGCCCGCATACGCGTCGCCGTGCACGCGCGCGATCACCGGCTTCCCGCAGCGATGGATCGCCTCGAGCATCCGCGCGAGCTTGCGCGCATCGGCGCGATTCTCGTCGTCCGAGTAACCGGCCATCTTCTTCATCCAGTTCAGGTCCGCGCCTGCGCAGAACGCCGCGCCTTCCGCCGCGAGCACGACCGCGCGCACGCCGGCGTGCGCATCGAGCCACTCGAACGCGGTGGTGAGCTCGGCGATCGTCGTCTCGTTGAACGCGTTGCGCACGTCGGGCCGCGCGAGCGTGACGGTCGCCACGCGATTTGCTTCGTTGACCTTGATGGTTTCGTATCGCATCGTCCGCCCCTCGCTCGTTACATCCGGAACACGCCGAAGCGCGTATCGTCGATCGGCGCGTTCATCGACGCGGCAAGGCCGAGGCCCAGCACGTCGCGCGTCTGCGCGGGGTCGATCACACCGTCGTCCCACAGCCGCGCGCTCGCATAATACGGATGGCCCTGGCGCTCGTACTGGTCGCGGATCGGCTGCTTGAACGCCTCTTCTTCGTCGCTCGACCACGAACCGCCCTTCGCCTCGATGCCGTCGCGGCGCACGGTCGCGAGCACCGACGCGGCCTGCTCGCCGCCCATCACCGAGATCCGTGCGTTCGGCCACATCCACAGGAAACGCGGGCCGAATGCGCGGCCGCACATCCCGTAGTTGCCCGCGCCGAACGAGCCGCCAATGATCACCGTGAACTTCGGCACCTTCGCGTTCGACACGGCCGTCACCATCTTCGCGCCATGCCGCGCGATGCCTTCGTTCTCGTACTTGCGGCCGACCATGAAACCCGTGATGTTCTGCAGGAACACGAGCGGAATCTTGCGCTGGCAGCACAGCTCGATGAAATGCGCGCCCTTCACGGCCGATTCGGAAAACAGGATGCCGTTGTTCGCGACGATCCCGACCGGATGGCCCCAGATGTGCGCGAAGCCCGTGACGAGCGTCGTGCCGAAGCGCGCCTTGAATTCGTCGAACTCCGAATCGTCGACGATGCGCGCGATCACCTCGCGCACGTCGAACGGCTTGCGCGTGTCGACCGGAATCACGCCGTACAGGCTCTTCGCGTCGTAGCGCGGCGGCTTCGGTTCGCGCACCGCCACCGGCGACGCGATCTTCGGCGCGAGATGATCGACGATGTTGCGCGCGATCGACAGCGCATGCGCGTCGTTCTGCGCAAGATGGTCGGCCACGCCCGACAGGCGCGTGTGCACGTCGCCGCCGCCGAGATCCTCCGCGCTCACTTCCTCGCCGGTCGCGGCCTTCACGAGCGGCGGGCCGCCGAGAAAAATCGTGCCCTGGTTCTTCACGATGATCGACTCGTCGCTCATCGCCGGCACGTACGCGCCGCCCGCCGTGCACGAGCCCATCACGACCGCGATCTGCGCGATTCCCGCGGCGGACATCGTTGCCTGGTTGAAGAAGATGCGGCCGAAGTGGTCGCGATCGGGAAACACGTCGTCCTGGTTCGGCAGGTTCGCGCCGCCCGAATCGACGAGGTACACGCACGGCAGCCGGTTTTCCGCAGCGATTTCCTGCGCGCGCACGTGCTTCTTGACCGTCATCGGGTAGTAGGTGCCGCCCTTGACCGTCGCGTCGTTGCATACGATCACGCACTCGCGGCCCGCGATCCGGCCGATCCCGGTGATCACGCCCGCACCTGGCGCGTCGTCGTTGTACATGCCGTTCGCCGCGAGCTGCGACAGCTCGAGGAACGGCGCACCCGGATCGAGCAGCTGCGCGATGCGCTCGCGCGGCAGCAGCTTGCCGCGCGACAGGTGCTTGTCGCGCGCGGCCTGGCCGCCGCCTTGCGCGAGCTGTTCGATCTTCGCGCGCAGGTCGGCGACGACCGCCTCCAGCGCCGCGGCGTTCGCGCGGAATTCTTCCGAACGCGGGTTCAGTTTCGATTCGATGATCGGCATCGACGGGGCTCCGTTCGCGTATCGTGGGGCGTTACATCGTTTCCGCGAACAGCTCGCGGCCGATCAGCATGCGGCGGATCTCGCTCGTGCCGGCACCGATCTCGTACAGCTTCGCATCGCGCCACAGACGGCCGACCGGGTATTCGTTGATGTAACCGTTGCCGCCAAGGATCTGGATCGCCTCGCCGGCCATCCACGTGGCCTTCTCGGCCGTGTAGAGGATCACGCCCGCGCAGTCCTTGCGCACCTGGCGAATGTGGTCGCTGCCCGCCGAGTCGAGATGGCGGCCGACCGCATACAGGTACGCGCGGCACGCCTGGAACGTGGTGTACATGTCGGCGACCTTGCCCTGGATCAGCTGGAATTCGCCGATCGACTGGCCGAACTGCTTGCGGTCGTGGATATACGGCACCACCGCGTCGAGACACGCGGCCATGATGCCCGTCGGGCCGCCCGACAGCACCGCGCGTTCGTAGTCGAGGCCGCTCATCAGCACCTTCACGCCGCCGTTGAGCTGACCGAGGATATTCTCCTCCGGCACCTCGACGTCCTGGAACACGAGTTCGCCCGTGTGCGATCCGCGCATGCCGAGCTTGTCGAGCTTCTGCGCGACCGAGAAGCCCTTCATCCCCTTCTCGACGATGAACGCGGTGATGCCGCGCGGGCCGGCGTCGATGTCCGTCTTCGCGTAGACGACGAGCGTGTCGCAGTCGGGGCCGTTGGTGATCCACATCTTCGTGCCGTTGAGCACGTAGCGGTCGCCGCGCTTGTCCGCGCGCAGCTTCATGCTGACGACGTCGGAACCCGCGTTCGGCTCGCTCATCGCGAGCGCGCCGATGTGTTCGCCCGACACGAGCTTCGGCAGATATTTCTGCTTCTGCGCCTCGGTGCCGTTGCGGTGGATCTGGTTCACGCACAGGTTCGAGTGCGCGCCGTACGACAGGCCGATCGACGCCGAGGCGCGCGAGATCTCTTCCATCGCGACCATGTGCGCGGTGTAGCCCATGTTCGCGCCGCCGTATTCCTCGGCGACCGTCATGCCGAGCACGCCGAGATCGCCGAACTTCTTCCACAGCTCCATCGGAAACTGGTCGGTGCGGTCGACTTCCGCCGCGCGCGGCGTGATTTCCTTGGCCGCGAACGTCGCGACGGCGTCGCGCAGCATCTCGATGTCTTCACCGAGCATGAATTGCACACCGGGCAGGTTGATCATGTCTCCTCCGTCTCCAGAAAGTGGGTCGCACGCGCCGATTTCTGAGTGTCGCTCAAATCGGATCAATGCATCGATTCATTAAGCCAATACAGCGTAAATTTTGCACAGTTTCGCGCCTCGTCCGGCTTGGCGTCAATAGTTTTTTGAGTGACACTCAGATATCATTGCAGCATGACAGCCGCTACCGCCGACACCATGACCGCCACCGCCAAAGCCGACCACCCCGAGCCGTCGCGCGCACCTGCCGGGCGCAAGTCCCAGCAGCGCGTGCAGGACATCCTGCGCGCCGGTCGTGAAGTGTTCGCCGAAAAGGGTTACGAGCATGCGACGGCCGCCGAGATCGCGCAGCGCGTCGGCGTATCGGAGGCGACGGTGTTCAGCTACTTCCGCGGCAAGCGCGAGCTGTGCGCGCGCGTGATTGCCGACTGGTATGACGAAATCATTGCCGCGTTCGAACTCGGGATGCCGCAGGAAGCGTCGGTGCAGCAGCAGTTCGCGTTCATCGTGCGCACGCACCTGCGGCTGATGCTGGTGAACGGCACCGGGCTGTGCGCGCTGGTGCTGTCGGAGGGGCGGGCGAAGCAGCATGCGTTGAGCGACGAGCTCACCGCGCTGCAGCGCCGCTACACGGCGCCGCTGATGGACGTACTCGCGCGCGGCCAGGCGGCCGGGCAGGTACGCGGCGACATGCCGCTGAGCCTGCTGCGCTCGATGGTGTTCGGGCCGATCGAGCACGTACTATGGGATGCGATCCTCGGGCACCGCAAGCTCGATACGGAAACGACGGCCACCCAGCTCGTCGACATGCTTTGGGCCGCCGTGCAGCCGCCCGCGCCGGAACAAGCGGCGCTCGTGCGCTTCAGGAACGAAGTCGCGGAAGCGGTGCGGCGGCTGGAAGGGGAAGCGTCACGCCCATAATGCAGGCAGGCGGCGCGAAGCTGCTGCCGCCTTGCCGCATCTGCTCTTCCATCGCGCGGAAATCAGCCGCTACGACTCCTCGCCGACCCGCAGCGGCGCACGGCTCTGCTCGTTGTTCAAATGAACGAACTTGCGCAACAGGCGCATCAGTTCCCGCGAATCGTCCTCCCCCATGCCGTCGAACAGGCCGGCGCGCAGCTCCTGCACCGACGGAATCAGGTGCGTGAGCAGCTCGACACCCGCCGGCGTCAGCAACAAGCGCCGCTGACGCCGCGGTAACACTTCGCGAACGATCAATCCTTTCGCTTCGAGCCGGACCGCGAGGTCCGCGGTCGTCGACGTATCGAGCGCCACTCGCTGCGCGAGCGTCACCTGATCGAGCCCCGGACACTCGTAGAGCATCCGCAGGACCGCGTACTGCACCGGCGTCACGTCCCGGCCAAGCTTCTCGTAGAACATCGCAACCGCGATCTGGTGCGCGCGCCGGATCAGGTGCCCGGGTTCGTCGTACAGGTCGAGCGGGAAAGCGGGCGCGTCGGCGGGATTCGTTTTTTCCATGAATGAGTCGATGACATAGGCGGCGCACGCTGTTGCGTGCGCCGACGGCATGGCGCTGCGTCGCGCCATTTCCCGGGAAAACCAGTATACCGCTCGCCTTGCCCTGACCAACATCAATAAGTACACTGAATCTCATTCAGTACACGGAATGAAGAATTGCCGCGCACCGGCGGCACCGCCCTGAAGGAGACGAAGAACGTGTTTCTCAAGAACGCTTGGTATGTCGCGTGCACGCCCGATGAAATCGACGGCAAGCCGCTGGGCCGCAAGATCTGCAATGAGTCGATGGTGTTCTACCGCGCGGCGGACGGCCGGATCGCCGCGCTCGAAGACTTCTGCCCGCACCGCGGCGCGCCGCTGTCGCTGGGATTCGTGCGCGACGGCGTGCTCGTGTGCGGCTATCACGGGCTGGAAATGGGCTGCAACGGCAAGACGGCCGGCATGCCGGGCCAGCGCGTCGGCGGCTTTCCGCCGATCCGCAGCTTTCCGGTGGTCGAGCGGTATGGATTCGTCTGGGTATGGCCCGGCGATGCGTCCGCGGCCGATCCCGACAAGCTGCCCGCGCTCCAGTGGGCCGAAGATCCTGCCTGGGCATACGGCGGCGGCCTGTATCACATCCGTTGCGACTACCGGCTGATGATCGACAACCTGATGGACCTCACGCACGAGACCTACGTGCATGCGACGAGCATCGGCCAGAAGGAAATCGACGAAGCGCCGCCGAAGACGACCGCCAACGGCGACGAAGTCGTCACGAGCCGCTTCATGGAGAACGTGATGCCGCCGCCGTTCTGGCGGATGGCGCTGCGCGGCAACGGGCTGGCCGATGACGTGGCGGTCGACCGCTGGCAGATCTGCCGCTTCACGCCGCCGAGCCACGTGATGATCGAAGTGGGCGTCGCGCACGCAGGCCACGGAGGCTACGACGCGCCGGCCGAGCTGAAAGCGTCGTCGATCGTGGTCGACTTCATCACGCCGGAGACGGACACGTCGATCTGGTATTTCTGGGGGATGGCGCGCAACTTCCGGCCCGACGATCACGCGTTGACCACCGAGATCCGCGACGGCCAGGGCAAGATCTTCGCCGAGGATCTCGAGATGCTCGAGCGCCAGCAACTCAACCTCGAGCAGTGGCCGGACCGCAAGCTGCTCAAGCTCAACATCGACGCCGGCGGCGTGCTGTCGCGCAAGGTGATCGAGCGGCTGCTCGCCGACGAAAGCGCATCGAGTCCGCAGCGGCCCGTGATTCCGGTCGCGCAGATCAAGGAGGCGTCATGAGCGCCGCGACGCTGACGGTCCGGGTGGCCCGCAAGTGGCAGGAAGCGCGCGACATCTGCGGTTTCGAATTCGTCAGCGACGACGGGTCGCCCCTGCCGCGCTTCGACGCCGGCGCGCATATCGACGTGTATTTGCCGGGCGGGCTCGTGCGCCAGTACTCGCTGTGCAACCACCCCGAACACGGCGATCGATACCAGATCGCGGTGCTGCGCGATGCCGAGGGTCGCGGCGGGTCGCGCACCATTCACGATGACGTCCGGCAAGGCGATACCGTACGGATCGGCATGCCGCGCAATCAGTTTCCGCTCGCGCCCGACGCGCCGCACCACCTGTTGCTCGCGGGCGGGATCGGCGTCACGCCGATTCTCTGCATGGCAGAACGGCTGTTCGCGTCCGGCACGCCCTTCGACATGCACTACTGCGCGCGTTCGACCGATCGCATGGCCTTTGTCGAGCGGATCAAAGCAGCCGGGTTCCGCGACCGCGCCCGCTTCCACGTCGACGACGGCGACCCCGCGCAACGCCTCGACCTGCCCGCCGTACTCGCCGCAGCGCCTGACGGCACGCACCTGTACGTATGCGGCCCGCGCGGCTTCATGGACGCGGTGCTGAACGCCGCGCGCGAGCGCAACTGGGCCGACGAGCGGCTGCATTACGAGTTCTTCGGCGGCGCGGTTGCGTCGTCCGGCGCGGATCGCGCGTTCCAGGTCCGCATCGCGAGCAACGGCAAGGTGATCGACGTGCCGGCCGAATGCACGGTCATCGCCGCGCTGGCAGCCAACGGCATCGATGTGCTCACGTCGTGCGAGCAAGGTGTATGCGGCACCTGCGTGACGCGCGTGCTCGAAGGCGAGCCCGACCATCGCGATTCGTATCTGACGGAAGCTGAACAAGCGGCCGGCGACCAGTTCATGCCGTGCTGCTCGCGATCGCGAAGCGATCTGCTGGTACTCGACCTGTAGACGGACCGCCCGACACGAGGCGGCCAATCACAATACTGGAGACGATCAATGGAGCAGCCTGCCCGGCCCCCCATCAACACAACGCGATTCCCGGTCGACCGATGGTGGGTCGCCGCGCTGTCGTCCGAACTGACGGACAAACCCGTCGCCCGCACGCTGCTCGGCCGCCCGGTCGTGCTGTTCCGGTTGCCGTCCGGGGAAGTCGGTGCGCTGGAAGATCGCTGCTGCCACAAGTCGCTGCCGCTGTCGTGCGGCTCGCTCGAAGCGCGCGGCCTGCGCTGCGGCTATCACGGCCTGCTGTTCGACCGCGACGGCACCTGCGTGGAGATTCCCGGGCAGGACCGGATTCCGGCAAAGGCGTGCGTGCCGTCATATCCGGTGCGGGAACAGGACGCGATCGTATGGATCTGGATCGGCGCCGACGCGCACGCCCAACCAACCTGCGCGCCGCCGCGCTATGCGTTCCACACGGATCCGCAATACCGGTTCGGCGGCGGCAACTACCATTACGACGCACCGTATCAGCTGATTCACGACAACCTGATGGATCTGAGCCACCTCGGCTATGTCCACCTGAAAACGATCGGCGGCAACGCGCCGCTGCACATGGGCGCGGAAACCCGCGTCAGCAGCGACGGCGACACGGTGACGCTGGTCCGCCGGATGCCGGATTCCGACCCGCCGCCGACCTACACGGCCGCATGGCCGTTCGCGGGCCGGGTCGATCGCTGGCAGGAAATCGAATTCCACGTGTCGCATATCCGGATCTGGACCGGCGCGATGGACGCCGGCACCGGCGACCTGCTCGATCCCGCGCGCGGTGGCTTTCACATGCGCGGCTTCCACGGCATCACGCCAGAGACGGACACCACGACGCACTATTTCTGGACCGTCGCGACCAATCCGCAATACGACGTCGAACGCGTCGCGCAAACGGTCATCGAGCAATCCGCGGCGACGTTCGATGAAGACAAGACCGTGATCGAAGCGCAATACCGGAATCAGCTTCGATTTCCGGACTGCCGCCAGATCGACATTCACGTCGACGCGGGCCCCAATCGCGCGCGGCGCGTGATCCAGCGGCTGCTGCAACAACCCGAACTCGCGTAACCGTCGCGCCGGCGCGACGGTTACGCGAACGACGCCTGACGGTCGCGGCAGGCATTCACCGCGGTTGGCAGACAGCACACGCATTCGCGTTCGCATTCGCCCCGCTCGCCAAAACCGGCTTCGATTTTTTCCAATTCGATTAGTCATACTATTTTTTATGAAGGGTCTTTGACGTGAGTGCAAATATCCGCAATACGATCGACGCATCACCGATGAGCACGTTCCAGACGATGGCGGTCACGGCCTGCGTCGTGCTGAACATGCTCGATGGCTTCGACGTGCTGGCCATCGCGTTTGCCGCGCCGCACCTGGCCGCCGAGTGGAAACTGAGCGGCAAGGAAATCGGCCTGCTGCTGAGCGCGGGGCTCGCCGGCATGGGGATCGGCTCGGTGCTGATCGCGCCGCTCGCCGATCGCATCGGCCGCCGCCGCATCATCCTGTTCTGCCTCGCCGTCATCTCGACCGGGATGCTCGCCTGCGCGGCCACGCACAGCACGCTGCAACTCGCGATCGCACGTGCGTACACGGGGCTCGGCATCGGCGGCATGCTGGCGAGCCTGACCGTCATCAGCGGCGAATACGCATCGAACAAATGGCGCAGCGCCGCGATCGGCATGCAGTCGACCGGTTACGCGATCGGCGCCACCGCCGGCGGGGTCATCGCCGGCTACCTGCTGTCGACGTGGGGATGGCGCAGCGTGTTCGCGTTCGGCGGCATCCTGACCTTGACGGCGATCCCGATGGTGCTCGCACTGCTGCCGGAATCGCTCGACTTCCTGCTGGCACGGCGTCCGGACGACGCGCTGCAGAAAATCAACCGCATCCTCGCGAGAATGAAGCGCGCGCCGATCGACGCGCTGCCGGCCGTGACCGCGTCCATCGACACGACGAACCCCGCGTCGAGCTGGACGGCCGTGCTGCGCGCGCCGCTCACGCGCCGCACGATCGCGCTGTGGATCGCGTTCTTTCTCGTGATGGGCAGCTTTTATTTCGTCGTCAGCTGGACGCCGAAGCTGCTGGTCCAGGCCGGGCTGTCGGCATCGCAGGGCGTGACCGGTGGCGTGCTGCTCAACCTCGGCGGCATCGCGGGCGCGTCGCTCTTCAGTTTGCTGTCCACCCGGTTCGGCCTGCGCAACCTGCTTGGCGCGACGCTGTTGCTGGGCGGCGCGCTGATGGTCGTGTTCGGCATGAACACCGGCTCGCTCGGTATCGGGATGACCGTCGGGGTGTTCCTCGGCGCCGTGATCAATGCGTGCGTGGCCGGCATGTATGCGTTGTCGCCGACGCCCTATCCCGCCGAGATCCGTACGACCGGCATCGGTCTCGCGGTCGGCATCGGCCGACTCGGCGCGATCCTGTCGCCGATGACGGTCGGCGCGCTGCTGGACGACGGCTGGTCCGTGTCCCATCTCTATCTCGCGTTCCTCGTGCCGATGGCCGGCGCGGCGATCGCCGTCGCCGTGGCGGGCGGGCGCGCCGCGGCACCGCACCGGCAGCGCGACCCGGCGATCTCGTAACGCGCGACGCCCGCAGTCCTGCCGATATACCCGTCGGCATTCCGGACATTTCCGGGCCTGAAAAATCGATAAGTATATCTACATACTGTTTGGAGACAACCATGAAAACGAAACTGGGCGTCGTATTCGCGACGGCGATGGCGCTGGCCGGACCGGCCTGTGCGCAAAGCAGCGTCACGCTGTACGGGATCATCGATACCGGCGTGTCCTACTACAACAATGCGGCACACGGCGGGACGTTCACCGGGATGCCGACGCTGACCGGCGAAGTGCCGTCACGCTGGGGCCTGCGAGGCACCGAGGATCTCGGCGGCGGCTACCAGGCGTTCTTCGTGCTCGAAAACGGCTTCCAGCCCGGCACCGGTGCGCTGAACTACGGCGGGCGTCTGTTCGGGCGGCAGGCGAACGTGGGCGTGAACAGTCCCTTCGGCGCGCTGACCCTCGGCCGCCAGATGAACATGTCGATGATCGTGCTGACCAATGCCGACGTGATCGGCCCGTCGATTCATTCGATGGCGGATTTCGACTCGTATCTGCCGAACGCCCGCAGCGACAATGCGATCGGCTACAAGGGCACGTTCCACGGCGTGACGCTCGGCGCGACCTACAGCTTCGGCCGCGACGCGGCCGGGCCGGCGGGACCGTCCGCGACGGGCTGCGGGGGACAGGTGCCCGGCGACATCGTAGCCTGCCGCCAATACACGGCGATGCTCGCCTATGACGCGAGCAATTTCGGGGTCGCCGCATCGCACGACGTGATGCGCGGCGGCGGCGGCGCGCTCGCGCCGCTGAACAATCCGGCGTACACCGACACGCGCGACATCGTCGCCGCCTACGTGAAGATCGGCCCCGCGAAACTCGGCGCCGGCTGGATCCGCCGCAACCTCGCGGCGGCCGCACACCTGCAGGCCGACATCGTGTTCGCCGGCGGCACGTACTACGCGACACCCTACCTCGCGCTCGACCTGCAAGGCGTGCGCTACCTGCAACGCCGCGAAAACGGCGAAGGCGGCACGAACGCCACGCTCTTCGTCGGCCGGGCGAACTATTTCCTGTCGAAGCGGACGACCGTCTATACGTCGGTGGGCTATATGTTCAACAGCACGCTGGCCGCGAACGCGGTCGCCGCCGGCGGGACGGTCGGCACCGGGATGAATCAGCTCGGCGTGATGGCCGGCATCCAGCAGAAGTTCTGATCGCCGGACATCGCCCGTCGATCAATCGGCGAGCCGGCAATGCGAAAGCTTCAATCCGGGCAGCACCGGCGCGTCGATATAGCCTTCGTTCTCGCAACTGAAGCGGAAATTCGCGGACGCCGTGAACGGCTTGATCTCGCCGCCGGGGAATTTCGGTTTCAGCGCGGCCTGGTCGGCCACGTCGAAATGCGTATCGAACTGTTCGCCGTCGGTCGTCAACGCACCGAAGTACGTGCCGCCCGGGTCGCTGCCCATCCGGATCACGGCGCCGACGAACGCGAGGCGCTTGCCGTCGTATTTCGTCTTCGCGGCGGCCATGTCCTGCGTATAGGCCTCGATCACGGTGCCGTAGTGCGCGTCGATCGCGGGCTCGGCGGCCGGCGCGGCGCAGGCGGCCTGGTACACGCCCGCCAGCAGCGCGCATGCGGCCAACGCGGCCGTCATGAACGGCGCGGAAATCTTCTTCATGGGTGGTCTCCCGTCAAGCGTAGTGGTTGAAGTCGTTGACCGAGGCGCGGCGCCGGCTGCCCGGCACCACCCCGGACGATCGTGCCGCCGTTGCTTTATTCGTTCGAATCGCGGAACGCGGCTGCGGTCACTTCACCACCCGCATGGTCGACGGCGGTGCAAAACATCGCGCTGCACGCGACGTGACAGGAAGATGGCATGGTGCGGCCCCCGGCTCTCATTGAATTTCACTGCGTCTGATTTTGGCCGCTACGGTAGCAGACGGCCGAAGGCCCGGCAATCGCGATGCACGGTCCATATCGGCCTCGTTACAATTGCAAACGATTCTCATTACGTATATCATGCGCGTCCTGCCTCGGCGAATCAGTGAAGCGCCGCGGCCCGCGCCTTCATTCTTAGCACTCCGTCCATTCATCGATTCATGCCATCCCGTCGACCGCCCCGCCGCGCGCGGACCTTGCGTCCGTGGCGCGCGAGCCTGCCTGCCCTGATCACCCTTTGCGTCGCAAGCGGCGCGCATGCGGATGCCGAACCTGCCGCCACGGCCTCGCCGGCCGCGCCCTCGCGCTCGTCGACGCCCGCGCCGCCTGAACGCGAACTGCCGACGATCAGCGTCAGCGCATCGGCGGCCACCGATCCGACCGTCGGCTACCAGCCGCGCACCAGCAGCGTCGCCGGCGGCAACGATCGTCCGCTCAAGGAGATTCCGCAATCAGTTGCCGTGGTCAGCAGCAGCGTGATGCAGGACCAGCAGGCGCGTTCGCTCGACGACGTGCTCGGCAACATCAGCGGCGTGACGCAGACCAACACGCTCGGCGGCACGCGCGACGCGTTCATCAAGCGCGGCTTCGGCTCGAACAACGACGGCTCCGTGCTCGTCGACGGCGTGCGCACGCCGGTGCTGCACAGCTACCTCGCGACGATCGACCGCGTCGAAGTGCTGAAGGGCCCCGCTTCGCTGCTGTACGGGATGCAGGACCCGGGCGGCGTGATCAACCTCGTCACGCGCAAGCCGGAAGAAGCATTCGGCGGCTCGCTCTCGGCCTCGCGCACGAGCCACGGCGGCAGCGGCGCGCAGTTCGACCTGACCGGCCCGCTCGGCAAGCCGGGCCAGGTCGCGGGCGGCACGCTCGCGTTCCGGCTCACCGGCGAGTACGACACGAGCCGCTATTGGCGCAGCTTCGGCCGCCAACGCAATGCGCTGATCGCGCCCGCGCTGTCGTGGCACGACGCGAACACGTCGATCGACGTCAGCTACCAGTACGTCGACTACACGATGCCGTTCGATCGCGGCACCGTGCTCGTGAACGGCCGCCCCGACGATGCGCTGCGCTATCGCCGCTACGAGGAAGCGTGGGCGCAAAGCAGCGGGATCCAGGAAACGCTGCGCGCGCGCATCGAGCACCGCTTCTCCGACGCATGGCGCGTGCGCGCGACCTACGGCTGGGGCCGCGACCGCTACGATCAATACATCACCCGCGCGACCGCCTTCAACAGCACGACCGGCGCGCTATCGCGCACGTCCGACGCGAACCTCGGGCGCAACGACTCCGACCAGATCGCGACGCTCGGCCTGCTCGGCAACCTGACGCTCGCGGGAATGAACCACGCGCTCTACATTGGAGGCGAATACGAGCGGCAGCGCAGCTTCCGCGGCGACACGATCCGCGGCACCGCGACCAGGGGCTTCAATCTCTACGATCCCGTCTACGGTCTACTCGCGCCCGGCGGCACGGTGAGCACGAAGCAGAGCGATTCGCTTTCGAAGGTCCATACGTACTCGATGATCGTGCAGGACTCCGTGAAGATCACCGACCGGCTCACCGCGGTCGGCGGGTTGCGCTGGGAGGACTGGCAGCAGGAATCGGGAATGGGGCGGCCGTTCGTGTTCGCCGACCGCTCGCACGGCAACGTGTGGCTGCCGCAGTTCGGGCTCGCCTATGCGCTCACGCCGTCGCTGACCGCGTATGCGAACGTGAGCCGCTCGTTCAAGCCGAACGTCGCGTCGAACGTGGCTGCGCCGCTCGCGCCGGAATTCGGCCGCGTGCTGGAAGCCGGCCTGAAGTTCAACCTGAAGCCCGGCATCACCGGCACGCTCGCGGCCTATCAGATCGACAAGCGCAACGTCGCGGTCACGGTCGGCGACATCACGTCGACCATCGGCACCGCGCGCTCGCGCGGGATCGAACTCGACGTCGCGGGGCAGCTCACGCGCCATCTGAGCCTGATCGGCAGCTACGCGTACACGAACGCGAACGACCGCGACAGCAACACGCCGCTCGTCAACGTCGCGCGCCACACCGGCAGCCTGTTCGCGGTGTACGACACGGCGATCGCGAACCTGCCCGGACGCTGGCGCTTCGGCGGCGGCGCGCGGCTCGTCGGCGCACGGCCCGGCGACACCGCGAACAGCTTCACGCTGCCCGGCTACGTGACCGTCGATGCTTTCGCGGCCTATGAAACGACGATCGGCAAGTTCCCGACACGCATCCAGCTCAACGTGAAGAACCTGCTCGACAAGACCTACTATCCGTCGAGCAACAGCAATCTGATCGTCGCGGTCGGCGAGCCGCGGCTCGTCACGCTGACGACGACGGTGTCGTTCTGAGGTTCTGATGTCCTGATGTGTGCGTGGGCTGGCAGGCAAACAGCGGCCCACGCTCAAAATTGCAACCATCGGGTATGCGCTGAAATGAATTTTGTACAGTTAGCCGCCCATCTAAACGGCTTTTCAGATCGATCCTATATTCAAATCGCGAG
>NZ_CABVPN010000045.1 GCF_902499115.1 Burkholderia diffusa | reverse complement strand
GCGTCGACGTTTGCCCGAAGGGCCTGAACCCGACGAAGGCGATCGGCAAGATCAAGGAACTGATGGTTCGTCGCGCGCTATGAGATCTCGGCGCGCGTGAAATGGCGGGGGTGTCGATGGGCACCCTCGGCTCGGGTGGGGTACACATGCGCATCTGCGCTACGATCGCCGGGCGCATGTTGCCCGGGCATGTTGCCGCTCGATCGACGATCGTTCGTTATCCACACGGCCCGCAATGGTGACGGCACGTTTCCGAACCTCGAAGGATCGGCGAACTTGCGCGCAATACTCGGCTCCCACCGCTACAAATATCGATTCAAAGGCTGCGCGGATCGCGGCCGTCGCTCGGTCCGCCTCGCGCAACGCGATCGACCCGAGAAGTGACTCGTCCGCTCATTGCTCGAGATAGATTTTGAGTCGCATCAGGCTGCGGCGAATCCAGCTCTTCATCGTGCCGAGCGGCACCTGCATGCGCTCGGCCAGCTCCGCATACGATGCGCCGCTGTGAAACGCTTCCCGCAGCACATACGCCTGCCGCTCGCCCAGATGCGCGAGCCCGCGCTCCAGACGCTGGCGCTCCTGGCTCGCCTGCGCGCCGAGGTCGGGCGTCGGGCTTTCGTCGGGGATCGACAGCGCCAGCTCGTCATCGAGCGGCACCTCGCGGTGCTGCCTGATCCGGTCGATGGTCCGATTGCGCGCGAGCGTCATCAGCCATGTCATCGCCGTGCCGCGTCTGCCATCGAATGAATCGGCACGACGCCACGCCGTCGTGAACACGTCCTGAAGCAGGTCTTCCGCTTCATGGCGGTCGCGGATCATCCGGACGATCGCGCCGTACAGCCGTGCCGCCGTCAATCGATACAGCTGCGCGAACGCGTGCTCGTCGCCGGCGGCGACGCGCGACAGCAATTGGTCGAGTTCCGCATGCGCGTCGGAGGCTTCATCGGGCTGAACGACCGCATCGGCGGTGAATTCGGTTCTGCCGCCCGGGCGTGATCTCCCGCGGGACGCGCCCCGGCGCTGCTGCCTGCCTGACTGCAGCGTCGTCGATCGACCCTGGCCGGCGGACGGGCGGAGTGAATCGTGCGACCAGTTCATCGGGAACTCCGCATGGCTTTGAGCTTCCTGCTGTTGCGCGCCCGCGGTGACGAGCGGACGCGGATCATGACCAAGCACTGCGCCGGTGCATTCGTCGCGAATGCCTGCCGCGCGCTTTACGCATTCTTTCCGGACAACAAGGCGAGAAACTCGCGGCGAAGCGACGCGTCCGCGAGAAATTTTCCGCGCATCACGCTGTTGGTCATTTTTGCCTGGTCGTCCTTGGTGCCGCGCCAATGCATGCAGAAGTGCTCGGCCTCGAGCACGACGGCAAGCCCGTCGGGCGAGATGCGCGATTCGAGGAGGTCGGCAATCTGCTTGACCGCTTCTTCCTGGATCTGCGGCCGCGTCATGACCCAGTTCACCAGCCTTCCATACTTCGACAGGCCGATCAGATTCGACGTGGCGCTGGGCAGCACGCCGATCCAGATGCGGCCCATGATCGGGCAAAGATGATGCGAGCAGGCGCTGCGCACACGCAGCGGCCCGACGATCAGCAACTCGTCCAGCCGCTCGACGTTCGGGAACTCGGTCACGGACGGCGCCGCGTCGTAGCGGCCTGCGAACACTTCACGGATGAACATCTTCGCGACGCGCCGCGCGGTTTCGCGGGTGTTGTGGTCGTTGTCGACGTCGATCACGAGCGAGCGCAGCACGGCTTCCATTCCCTGCGCGACTTCGTTTTGCAACGCATCCAGCTCGCCGTCGCGCAGGTGCGCGGCGATGTTGTCGTTTGCATGGAAGCGCGCGCCCGCGTTCTCAAGCCGACGACGAATGATGTGCGACAGAGGAATGCCCTCGTCGATCGCAGTCAAGGTGTGCTCGGGAGCGTCGATCAGATTTCCCATTTCGGTTCGTTTCTCGAGGTTAGGTGGTGCTGCGATGGATCACGACTGAGACGATGCGATGATTGACTTGTGTTCCGTGGGCAAAAACCGTGTGGACGCTGCCGCCATTTCGACGACGCATCCACCGGGTGACGCTCACCTGCGCGCGCACCGGCGTGCATGGCGACCCGGCAGCGTCACCGGAGATCCGGTTCTGATCGCGCACGACGGACCCATCGGCGTTGCCGGGGCCCAGCCGTCGACGTCGCGGAGGAACCGCAATATCGGGTCGTTCTCCGCCGTCTTCGCCGCGAACGTGAGGGCGACGGATTGTTGCAGCTTCGCCAGCACGAGCGCCTCGTCGATGCGGCCGCCGACCGAGCGAAACAGGTGGAAGCCTGCAAGGCGAACCACCGAGAGGGCTTGCGCGCTGCCGGACTCATAGACGATCGCGGCCGCGCGGACACGGCGCGCCTGCGCCAGCGACACGAACTGATTCGCCAGATCCACGTGCAACGACCAGACCTCGGCGATCAGGGCGTCGACATCGAGACCGGGCTGCCGCAGCGCCCGCGACACCGATTCGACACGCTCGCTGACGTGCAGGCCGACTCGCTCGACCGTTTCGTCGGATGCAGTCAGGCCGCCCGTGACGAGCAGCGTCGGGCACGCGCCAGCCGCGATGGTGTTCGATCGCCGTTCAGGCAGTGCGCCGTTCAGACCGGCGCTTGAACACCGGTCGGTCACCTGCGGCGAGCGGCGTCGACAGCGATGGCCGCGTTGCTGCGCGGCGACCCGCAAGCGCGATGCAACCGGCCGGCCGGGCGCCTCACCGGGCTGGTGTGACGGGCTGCGTGCCGTGGCGACGGCCACGCGCGCCATCAGTGAAGCCGGACAGGCCGGGAACCGGCGCGGCTTGATGTCGTGATTGCGTGTTGGCACGGGGCCTCCCTCGGTCGATTCATGCGTCACAGCTGGGATTGTATGCAAATTTTCGGGAAAGTGAAGCAGAAACTCGACTCACCCAATAATTTGTACCGGAAATTTTTGCGTCAAGCGTCCAATCAGGGTCGGAAAATGGCGTTATCAGTGCACTAACGCTCATTACGAGGAGGGAGTTGCATAGAAATAATGCGCGCGAAACGCCTTTCGACGTCATCGAATTGGCAGCGATTCAATGCCTATATGGGCCACAATGTGCGCCTATAAGTGTGCAAATTCGATGCGCTCATCCATCTTGTCTCACTTTTATGCGTCACCGCGTCGGAACACGGCTGTTCGCGCAAGCGAACATGACCGCGCTTTCACGCAAGCGTCATGCAAGCCGACACGGGGTGAAGTGAATCGCCTGGAGGCGATCGCGCACTCTCCAAACCAGACGGCCGTGGGGAAGGGGGATGGGCCGCGCTGACGAGCGCGCCTACGCGCACCGGCGCCGATCGATCCCGGTGAACCGAAGCAGGGCGAGCATTCCGTCTCGGCCCGATCGAAGCGCTATCCCGGCCCGCGCGCTGCTCGCGATCGGCTCATCAATGCGAATTCAACGGCCTGAAGCGTTCGTCTTCATGCCGGAGGGCGACCGCCGATTCCGGCGGCAACGCCCCGAGCAATATCGGACTTCGCCCCAGACCGCCTTCCATTTCTTTCTCCAGCTGAAAGGCAAGCCGCAGGTCTCGCATATCTTGTCAGGCAAGTGCGTCTTGTTGGCCATCGCGAATCACGCGTAGAGAAGGATCACTGGCGAACTGTCCCGTCGATCGATGCTGTCGGCATCGATACGATGCACCGGTCACCGCCGCTAACCATCGCTCACCATCGAATCAGCGCGCATCGTCGCCCAGCAGTTGACGGCGCAACGATTTTGCCCGCGTGCGCGGGTCGAGCCAGATCGCGAAGAACGCGCGCGCAAACGCCGGGTCGGTCACGTCGGCCGTGAGGCGGCCGTTGGTGTAGAAGCGTGCGCCGCGCTCGGGAAAGTACACGCCGCAAAGCACGTCGCCGCGCGATACGTCGGTAAACGCCCGTTCGATATCGCGGCGCCATGCATCGAGTGTCGCAGCCGGCAACGGCGCCGATGCGAGGCGCTCGATCTCGTCCATGCCCGTCGAGACGAGCCGCTCGCCTTTCACGTCGTGACGGTAGGCCAGCGACAACGCAAACGGCGTGTCGAACGCGCCGGGAGACCGGGGCGCCCAGAGCTGAGCGTCGTACAGACAGATGCCCAGTATGCAGAACCGGCCGGATCCGATCAGTCGCGCCGATGCGATATCGTCGGCGCAGCTCGCGCCGGCGTACAGCGGTGCAGCCAGCGCCGCGGCAGCGGCAAGCAACGCAAGCCGGCGCCTCATGTCAGCCGCCCGACGACACGATGAAATGCATCACGTCGGTTCGCCGCTCGGCAAATCCCGCTTCGCAATAGGCGAGATAGAGGCGCCAGGTGCGAATGAACGTCTCGTCGAACCGTTGCGCGCGCACCGAGTCGATGCGTGCCTCGAACGTGGTCCGCCAGGTGCGCAGCGTCCGTGCGTAGTCGTCGCCGAACGCGAGCACCGGTTCGGCGGCCAGGCCGGCCCGCCGCGCGGCATCGACGAAGCGCTCCGGGCTCGGCAGCATCCCGCCGGGAAAGATGAACTCGCGGATGAAGTCGCTCGACGCGCGGTAAGCCTCGAATTGCGACTCGACGATCGTGATCGATTGAATCAGCGCGCGGGCACCGGGCTTCAGGCGCTGCCTGAGCGTGTCGAAATACACCGGCCAGAACGTTTCGCCCACGGCCTCGAACATCTCGATCGACACGATCGCATCGTATTGGCCGTCGACGTCGCGATAGTCGCGCAATTCGAGCGTGACCCGATCGGACAGCCCGGCGCGCGCGATGCGCTCGCGGGCCAGTGTGTATTGCGCCTGCGAGATGGTGACGCCATGCACGCGGATGCCTTGCCGTGCGGCATGCACGGCGAAGCCGCCCCAGCCGCACCCGATCTCGAGCACGCGCATGCCCGCGCGCAGGCCGAGCGAATCGACGATGCGCTGATACTTCGCCGTTTGCGCGTCGGCGAGCGAACGCTGCGCGTCGCCGTCGAAGCATGCGCTCGAATACGTCCACGTGTCGTCGAGCCACAACCCGTAAAAGTCGTTGCCGAGATCGTAGTGCGCGTGGATGTTGCGGCGGCTGCCGGCCCGCGTATTCATCCTCAGCCGGTGACGCAGCGCGTACCAGACGCGTGCCAGGCGGCCGCCGGTCACCGTCTTCGCGATCACCGGCTGATTGCGGATCGCGAGGCGCAGCAGCGCGACGAGTTCGGGCGTGTCGATCCAGCCGGCGCGATACGCTTCCGCGAATCCGATGTCGCCCGCGCGCAGGATCGCACGGCACGCCCGCCAGTCACGGACCTGCAGCGTCGCGGCCGGCTGGCAGTGCGGATCGCCGAACACATGCTGCGCGCCTTCGGGCGTTACAAGCGTCAGGTGACCGTCGCGGATTTGTCGTAGCAGCGCGATGAACAACCGGGCCGAGAGCGGCATCGCCGGTTGCGATGCGGGAGACAGCAGGCGCAGCAAGGTCATGGACGAGCCTCGTGATCGGACATCGCCGAGCGGCCGCGTGGCGACGCGCCCGGCGAACGGGACAATGGCGAATCGGCAGCGGCAGAACGCCCGGGGGGCGTCCTGCCGTGGAACGGCACGCGCGCGAGCCACAGCCGCAACGCTTGCCAATGAATGCGAATAACGACGTTGATCGCGTTCAGCGGCTGCCGGGCCAGCGCGCGCCACGCGCGTGCCGCCGTCAGCGGCGCGGACCGCATGCCGATTGCCGTGCGCAGCAGCAGACCGTCGTCGTCGCGATAGTCGATCGACACGCTCAGATGATCGCCGCGCTGACGCACGCGAAACGCGTAATCTCCGACAACGTCGCAAAACGGCGAGACATGAAACGTCTTGCGGCAGACAAGCACGGTGTCGGCTCCGATCGGCGCGTGGTGCATCGCACTCATCAGGTAGCCGTGGTGCGCACCGAACGTGTTGCGCACATCGGCGTACAGCGCGCGAAGCCGGCCCGCGCGGTCGTAGCAGTACCAGAAGCTCACCGGGTTGAACGCGTAGCCGAAGATGCGCGGAATCGTCTGCAGCCAGATCGGGCCGTCGGCTGGAATGCCGGCGTGCGCGAGGACATCGCGCATCCACGGGCCGAGCGCGCGGCCGTCGCGCGGGCCGTAGTCGCGCAACGCGAGTCCGAGCGGGCGCCAGCGATCGATACCGAACCAGTTGCCATCGATTTCGTCCAGCCGTTCGACGTCGCAGCAGACCTGGAAGACCGGATACGTGAACGCATGGCGCACGGGCCGCAGCCGTTCATGCATCACGTCGCCGACGAGAAGCCGGGCGGCCGTGCCGTCGCGGGCAAAGGGCGCGCTCATGGCTTGGCCCAGGCCGGAGCGACACCGAAGTCGCGGGCGACGCGCAACGCGGACTTCAGTCCGTCCTCGTGAAAGCCGTAGCCCGTCCACGCTCCCGCGAACCACGTATGACGCGGCCCTTGCAGTGCCGGCAGACGTTGCTGGGCGTCGACGGCCGCGAGGTCGAGCAGCGGATGCTCGTAATCGTAGCGACCCAGTTGCGTGCCGGGGGCGGGCTCGTCGACCGGATTCAGCGTGACGACGACCGGCGAGCGGAACGGCAGCGGCTGCAACTGGTTGAGCAGGTAGCTCACGCACACGGGCGACTCGCCACCGCTGCGCCCCGGCCGGCCGCTCAGGTAGTTCCACGCCGACCACACGCGTCGGCGGCGCGGCAGCAACGCCGTATCGGTATGCAGCACCGCGACGTTGTGCTGATAGCGCACGGCGCCCAGCACCTCGCGCTCGGCGTCGCTGGCATCCGCGAGCAGCCGCAGGCTGGTCGGCGCATGGCAAGCCAGCACGACCGCGTCGAACCGCTCGTGACCGGCCGTGTCGGTGACGACGGTCACGCCCGCGTCGTCGCGCCGTATCGCGCGGACAGGCGTATTCAAGCGCACGTCGTCGAGCGTCGCGGCGATGCGCTCGACGTACCGCCGCGCGCCGCCCGGGACCGTCCGCCACGGCGGCCGGTTGTTGACCTGCAACAACGCGTGATTGAGGCAGAAGCGCAGGAACGTCGCCGCCGGAAACCGCAGGATGTCGTTGGCCGCGCTCGACCAGATCGCGGCCGCCATCGGCAGCAGGTAGTGACGCTGGAACGATGCGCCGTAGCCGCCGGCCGTGAGCAGTTCCCCGACCGAAAGGCGCTCCCGGTTCGCCGATTCCAGGTGATCGTGCGCGGACGCGTTGAAGCGCAGGATGTCGCGCAACATCCCGAGAAAAGTCGGCGAGAACAGGTTGCGGCGTTGCGCGAACACCGTGTTCAGGTTGCTGCCGGCCCATTCGAGCCGGCCGCCGTCGACCGAAACCGAAAACGACATGTCGGTCGAATGGGCGGCCACGCCCAGTTCGTCGAACAGCGCGATCAGGTTCGGATAGGTCCGGTCGTTGAACACGAGGAATCCCGTGTCGACGGGGTGGCGTGCGCCGTCGAGGTCGACGTCGACCGTGTGCGTGTGACCGCCGAGATAGTCGGCGGCCTCGAACAGCGTCACGCGGTGACGGCGAGCAAGCAGGTACGCGCTGGCAAGGCCCGCGATGCCGGCGCCGACGACGGCGATCCGCCGGCCAGGCAACGACACTGAAAGTTCCGGGTGCATCGCGAATGGTCTCCGTCAATCACAAGAGCAGGTTCGGGAATGACATATGCGGATATACGAGCCACGGCACGCTGCGGATGCAGCTGCTGCCTTCATTCGCGTTCGCCGGGCGATGCGAAGCCCGGCTTGCCGATCTGGTCCGGTGTTTGCGGCACCCGCCTGAAGCGCGACGTGTCGTAACCCATCGCATCGAGCCGGGCGAGCAGCGAGCGATAGGTGGCCTCGTCCATCGTCGGCTCGCGCGAGAAGATCCAGCCGAGCGTCTTGCCCGGGTAGCCAAGGATCGTGTACCGGTAGTCGGGGTCGATGTAGAGCGTCAGTTGCGTGACATACACAGGCCAGAACAGCCGCACGCGCCATTCGCCACCGCCGCTGCCGGGCTTGACGGAGTCGACGAACCGATAGCGCTTCTCGGGCTGGTCGAAGCCGCCTTTGCGGCCGACGAATGCGTCGTCGATCCGGCCGTCTTCGCGCAGGCTCCACTCGGCCCGGCTGCCGACGAAGTCGCGCTCCGCGAAATACGGGATGTTGGCGATCACGTACCAGCGGCCCATGTAGCGCGGCAAGTCGACGGGCACCGTCGACAGCGGAACGGTGGCGCGCGGATTCGGGTTCGGCGGGCTGCCCGAGCAGCCGGCGGCCCCGATCGCGAGCACCGTCACGAACGCAACGGCGACGCGGCGGAGAACCCGGTGCAACAGGGCGGCCCTCATGCACGCCCCCGGCGCTTGTCGAACAGGTAGTGGGCGACGCCCCATTCCTGTCCGTCGGCATAGCCGAACAGCTCGGCGACAGCCATGTAGAACATCCGCCAGCGCTGGAACCAGATGCGGGCGTCGGCGCCGTAGACCGTTTCGAGAATCGGCATGACCCGGTGGCGCGCCGCGTCGAGCGACGCGAGCCACTGATTGGCCGTGCGGGCGTAGTGAGTGCCGTCGAGCCACCATTGGCGGGCGATGCGCACGTCGTCCTGGAACCGCAGCAGCAGATCGGCCGACGGCATCGTCCCGCCCGTGAAGAAATGGCGCGACATCCAGTCGGTGTCGTCGCGCACCGCGAAGTGATAGGCGAGTAGCTTGTGCGCGAAGATGTGCACGAAGAGCTTGCCGTCGTCGTGCATCCAGCGCGAGATTTTCGCGAGCAGTTGCCCGTAGTTCTTCATATGCTCGAACATCTCGATCGAGAGCACGCGGTCGAAACCGGCGTCCTCGCGACCGAAGTCGAACTCCACCACGTTGCCGGTCACGATTCGCAGATTCGTCAGCCCGCGCTGCGCCGCGCATTGCTCGATGAAGTGGCGTTGACCGTGCGAATTCGACAGGCCGACGATCTGCGCCGCCGGATACCGCTCGGCGAGCCATAGCGACAGCGAACCCCAGCCGCATCCCAGGTCGAGAATGCGCTGGCCGTCCGCCAGCTCGGCGCGCTGCGCGTACAACGCAAGCATTGCCTCCTCTGCCTGCGCCAGCGTCTCGTTGCCACGCGGGTAATGGCCGCACGAATATTTGAGCCACGGGCCGAGATGGGCCTCGAAGAAGCTGCCGGGCACCTCGTAATGCTGCGTGTTCGCCGCGTGCGTCTCGATTGCGATCGGGCTCGCGCCCAGTTCGCGCACCAGTGCGTCGAGGGCCGCCGCGCGCCGTTCGCCGTCATACGCGTGCTCGGCGCGCAGGCGTTGCCGCATGAGCGAGCGCATTCCGGTCCGGATCAGCCGGTCCGGCAGCCAGCCGCGCTCGCAGTAGCGAATCAGCCAGGCGTCGTTGGGTGCAGCCATCGAGGCCGGCGACGGTTGCGAGGTGGTAGCGGTCATGATCGCGTGCTCCGGTCTTCAGGGTGATCGGGTCGAGTGGGGGAAGGGCTGCGCGCCGGCCCCGGTGGCCACGGAACGATGGCGCTGGTCGTGCGCATGTACTCGCGGTAGCCCGGCCGGGTTTGCACCAGACGCGCTTCGAGCAGCGGCAAGCCGGATACTTTGAGCAGCAGCCATGCCATCAGGATGGGCGGCATCAGCGTCAGCCAGCCCCACGGCATTCCGATCGCAAGGGCCGTGTAGGCGAGCCAGTGCACGCACTCGAAAAAATAATTCGGGTGCCGCGAATAGCGCCACCAGCCGATGCGACAGACCTGGCCGCCGTGGTCGGGATTCGCGAGGAACCGCTTGAGTTGCCGGTCGGCGGCAGTCTCTCCGGTCACGGCGGCGATCCAGATCGCGACTGCCGCTGCAATCGCGAACCGGGACGGGGCTTGCGCACTGTATGCGGGGATGAAGAACGCGAGCGACAGCAACATGGAGATCAGTGCTTGCAACTGGAACAGCCAGAACATGTTGCGCGGCGCGGCGTCGCCCCACTGCAGGCGGAACTGTCGATAGCGCGGGTCCTCCGGCTGCCCGCGATTGCGCCGCCACAGGTGCCGCGCGAGTCGCAGCCCCCAGATGCCGCCACCGGCGGCCACGAGCGCGCGATTCAGTTCCGAGCCGGTTGCCAGCACGGCGACGAACATGGCTACGCAGCCGAGCGTCGCGGCCCAGACCGGATCGATCATCCCGGCGTTCCGGGAATGCAATTGGGTAATCCACACTGCCGTGAAGGACACGATCAGTCCGACGAAGGCGAGGAGGGCAACGGCGACGGCGGGCATACGGGCTCCGGGGACGCGATATCCCCTTATACGGAGCCGGCGACCGAACGGATGCAACCGGATGCGACGAGATGCGGCGCGATCCCGTCGAGCGTGAAAGCAACGGGCGGCACGCTGCCGCGCTTTACGCGTTGAGCGCGCGTTGCGCGCGTCAGGCGATATGCATCGAGCCGGTGGCGAGCACAGGCCCGGTGGGTTGGCCGCTCGGCGAGCCGCCGCGAGGCTCGAGCGACACGGCGAGCACCGCGCGTGCACCGAGTTGCGCGACGATCGCTTGCGGCAGCGTCATCGACGCCGGTGCGTTCGACGCGAATACGCCGAGCGAGATCGGCTTCGCATTCGGCGGGATCAGCCACAGTTCCGTCGAGCGATCCGCGGCGACCGGTGGCGTGTTCGCGGGCACCACGACCATCCGGGCACGGCGCAAGTCGACCGTGGCGGTCCATCGTGCAACGCCATCCGCTTGTGCGAGCGTGGCCGCCATGTAGCTGCTGTCGACGGCAGCGGGGCGCTGCGGCGCTTCGCCCACCCGGATCACATTGACCGTGAGCAGCCCCAGCGCCGCCGCGCTCGCGCCAATGCCGACCCAGCGCCACAATGGCAGGCTGTTCCACCAGCCGCCGGCTGGCGCGGAGCGGCGTGCGCGCGGCGGCGGGATGAAGCCCAGGTCGTGCTGGATCCTCGTCCAGATTCGCGCGGGCGGGTCGACGGGCGTGACGTCGTCCGCGAGCGGGGCGAGGCGGCGCTGCCAGCGATCGAGCGTGGCTTGCAACGCCGGATCGCGAGCGGCGGACTGCTCCAGCTCGCGGCGTGCGTCTGCGTCGAGCACGCCGAGGGCGTATTCTGCGCAGCGCAATTCGGAATCGTGATCGGCCGGCGTATTCATTGCTCCAGGCACACCTTCAGCTGCATCAGGCTGCGCCGGATCCAGCTCTTCATGGTTCCGAGCGGCACGCGCAGCCGCGCTGCCAGCTCA
The DNA here is from genome assembly GCF_902499115.1 of Burkholderia diffusa. Lineage (GTDB taxonomy): Bacteria > Pseudomonadota > Gammaproteobacteria > Burkholderiales > Burkholderiaceae > Burkholderia > Burkholderia diffusa. The sequence continues at coordinate 22,115 of NZ_CABVPN010000045.1, read as the reverse complement.
CTGTAGGTCGCACCGCTGAAGAAGGCCTCGCGCACCGCGCGGCCTTGCTGCGGATCGAGTTGCGCCAGGCAGCGCTCGAGGCGCTGGCGCTCCTGTGTCGCCTCCGCCAGCGCGGCGGGCGTCGGATCCTCGTCGGGAAGCTCCAGCACCTGTTCGTCGTCGAGCTGCGCGTCGCGATGCTGCCGCAAACGGTCGATCGTCCTGTTGCGCGCCAGCGTGATCAGCCACGTCATCGCGCCGCCGCGCGCCGGGTCGAACGCGTCGATGCGTCGCCATGCGGTCGTGTAGACCTCCTGGAGGAGATCCTCGGCTTCCCCGTGATCGTGAAGCATGCGCACGATCGTCCCGAACACGCGCGACGCGGTCAGCCGGTACAACTCCGCGAAAGCCGCCTGATCGCCGGCTGCTGCCTGAAGCATCACCCGATTCAGATGTTCGCGGCGCGCCACATCCGCATCGGCATCGCGCGAAGGGGCTGACTGGTCGAAACCTTTGGCACCGTTCGGCGTGTCGCTCATGCGAAGTGGGTGGCGCGGATCGCCATGGTGTGAATGTCGAGCGAAATATAGCACTGTCGGACGCATTTTGATTGAACGATCTGCGGCCGACCCGCTGCAGGTTGTGCCGGGCGACGCGCGTTGTGAGACCCTCAGCCAGATACGAGCGACTCGGACACGGGGATGCAGGCAGCCGCGACATTCGGCGGATGCTGCAGCCCACCGTTGGTTGGGTGCACAATGGCCGGGTTTCGTGCCTGGAGAGCCATTGAATGAAGCGAAGTACCCTTGGTAGACCGCTGCGGACGGCGAGTGTGATCATTGCGGGCGCAGCACTCCTGCTCGCGGGATGCGCAGGCCTGGCCGGCGGGCCGAGCGGCAATGCGCACGTTCCGCAGCCCGCGAGATCCGTTGATCTCGATCGCTACGTCGGCAAATGGTACGAGTTCGCGCGCTACGAGAACCGGTTCGAGCGGGGCTGCGCCGGCGTGACGGCCGAATATGCGAAGCGGGAAGACGGTCTCATCGGCGTGCGCAATACCTGCCACGAAGGTGGACCGGACGGCCCCGCGCGAACCTCCGACGGGCGCGCAAAGATCGTGGCCGACAGCGGCAATGCAAAGCTGAAAGTGTCGTTCTTCGGGCCTTTCTTTTTCGGCGATTACTGGGTGCTCGATCACGCCGACGACTATTCATGGTCGATCGTCGGTGAACCGTCGGGTCGGTTCCTGTGGATCCTGACGCGCGACGCGAAGCCCTCCGCTGAACAGGCCGCGGCGCTTGTTGAGCGGGTCCGGACGCTCGGTTACGACACGACGATGCTGCTGCGCACTGCGCATTAGGGCGACCACACTGCAACCGGCATGCGCGGCCTCATTAGGTGCGGGCAACGCCGCGTTCCGTATGCGCCGTGCCGATGACGGTTGCGAAGGAGAGGAAGCGGAGAGGCTGGTCGAAGACCGAAGTCGCGTGACGTTGCTCGATGCACGTCACGCGAAACGGCGTCAGCCTCGACGGCGCTAGATGCGCGCGGGGCTGATCGATACAAACGGGCGCCTGCGTACCCGTTCTGTTCGGCGGGGCGTTGTGTTCGCGCCCGATACCGGGCGCGAACCGTTCGGGGGCTAGACCTGCCCGCGATTACGCGAGTTCACCGCGACCACCGTGGGCGACTCGGCCAGCGGGACAAAATGTCGGGTGGTGCCATCCAGCGCATCGATGCCGCCTGTCTCGATGTCGTAGACCCAGCCGTGCAGATTCAGGCGTCCTTGCTCGAGCGCAAGCGCGACGGAAGGGTGAGTGCGCAGGTTCGCAAGCTGCGCGATCACGTTTTCGCGCACGAGCCCGTCGAGCTTCGCGCGCGGCGAGTCGTATTCATGCGCGGCGTTGATGACTTTCGCGGAATCGGCATGACGCAGCCAGTTCGCCACGGCCGGCAGATGATCGAGGCAGGTGCAGCGCGAAATCGCGCCCATCGCACCGCAATCGGAGTGGCCGCAGATCACGATATCCCGAACGCCGAGAACGGCGACCGCGTATTCCACGGTGGCCGACACGCCGCCGGGTTCCGGGCCGTACGACGGCACGATATTGCCCGCATTGCGGATCACGAACAGTTCGCCCGGCTCGCGCTGAGTGAGCAGCTCAGGTACGACTCGGCTGTCGGAGCACGTGACGAACAGCGCCTTGGGGTTCTGTGACGTCGCGAGTTGTTTGAAAAGCGCCTCACGTTGCGGGTAGATGTCGCGCTGAAAACGCAGAAAACCGTCGATGATGTCTTGCATGCTCGCTCCAGAACTTCAGTCGAATGATCAGCGCAGTAGCGGCAGGTACGCCTGCGCGGCGAGCATCATAATGCATGTCCGGCAAGCGTGGGTATGGTGGGGTGACCTTGATTTCTATAAAAATTCCCGGTTCGCGCAATTCAACCTACATAAGCCCATGCGGACCGGCCCTAATAAATACTACTGCGAAATCAAATGGTTGCTGTCTGGGCGCCCAACTGGTGCTACGGGGCAACATGTGGCTGCCGATTGCTCGCGGCTTTAATAATTCAGAGGGTGTAAGACCGGTGTTCGGAGCGGATGTGGTCAGTCCAGTTCGGCGGCGCCGAACACAGTTGGCGACATGGCAAACAGCACCGTCGAAGTCCGGCTACCCAATGGTGGTGCGACGTTGCCTCCTGGCAATGGGGCGCATCTCGCGAATTCACAATGCGTGCTCTGTCACTCCACCGGAATGATAACCCGGCAACCACCGTTGTCGTTTCAAGATTGAAAGGCAGAGGTGGGCAAGATGCGCGCGGGGTACGACGCGCCGCTCGCTGTCGATCAGATTGAGCAGATCGCTCGTTATTTGACCGAGATTAACGGAAAACCGTAGGTTAATACTGAATATATAGTTTGTCGAAGATGAATCCCCTTGAGCTTCAGTGAAGTCGGGGATGGGTTAAACTTTAAACTGCGACTTAAATTCTCGGTCTTGCGCTAAGTCATAAATTTATTAATTATCAGCTATGCCTTAAGTGACCATGTACCGGTGAACAGCGCTCCGGAAACTACTCCGATAGTCGTGAGCGCCACATAGGCGATGTGCAAATGCTGATGCGACGCAAGTCCACGGGTGCCATACGTCAGGATGCCCAGGCTGGCAAGACATGCAAGGGCTTTCAGGGGAAACACAGTTGAACGCATTGTTTCGCTTCTCCAGTGACGCTGGTCGCCCCGCGGGGTTAATGGAACCAGTGCCATTCATCGATGTCGTTGTGCACGTGGACCGCCTAGCGTCGCTACGCTGTACTGTCTGTGCTCGCGCGTACACGGAGGACACTCGTCGAGCAGACGCTCACGGAGCGGGAGGTCATGCGGACGACGCGTAGAATACTAAAGCATGGGTAGCTCGAATAGTTGCTGGAATCCCTCACATACCCGTCAGCACCTCGTGCGACCCAGCACCCCGCGGCCGGACCTGCTGCGGCGCACCAGTTTCTGGGCTAACCGTTTCGGCGCGCGACTTCTAGAATTGGAGAACGGGTCTGCATAGCGATGCAGTGGAGGGCGACAGCGGAGGTTGCCGTGGATTTGCGGTTCTCTTGGGGGTGGTACTTCCTGGCGTTACTTGGTGTGATGGCGCTCAGTCTCGGGCTGACAGCACTCCGAGCGGGGGAGGCTAACAGGAAGAAGCGCGACAAGCATCCCGATAAATAACAAGCGACTTATGTCGGCGCATGCATCGCGTGACTAGCCGATATGACGCGCTACGCCAAGGTGAGCGCTCGATGCCTCTAAGCTGCGTAAGTCGACACCTGATCTCTCAGTCAGCGTCAGATCAGGTCTGAGATCGTTCGGCCCTCTCTTCGTCACGCGCCGTGATCGACCCAGAGCAGTCCTTCAATGTTCCCCGAAGGAGACGTTGAAATCAGTCCGTGGTCGAAGTGCAAGTCGAGCATATCTGGATCGGGGTATGGAACGCCTCAGCCCGGGAAGTAGCTCAGACCGTTGCGAGAATCAGACGCGCGGGTGTCACACCGATGAGCAATCCGTCATCGCGATTCGCAATATAGCGCTGGTTCAACTCCTCGGGAGTCCACGCATTGGTACGGCTGAATCCCAATGCACCCAGCGTCTCGGTAATGGCGGGCGGTTCAAAGAAAGTTTGCCACGGCTCACCGCGCTCGGCGAATTGCGCCGTCAACTGCTCCATCGCGATACGCATGATCGGCGGCAAGCTCGAAAGTGGCGTTACATACTCGAACAGGACCGCACTTCCTTTGGCGCAACCGGCGATGAAGCGCAACGTCTCGATGACTGCGACCTCGTCGAGATACATCGTCAGGCCGAGCCAACTGAAAATGGCCGGCGAATCAGCATCGAAACCCGCACGCGCCAATCCCTCTTACAGCGATGCGTTCTGTTTGAGTTCGGCGGCTGACGCCATGAAATCGTCTCCCTGCTGATGAATCCGGAAAGTGGACGCACTCGCACGCGCAGGGCGCGCTACTTCAGCGCGCAGTCGACGGGTTGAACCCGTCGGGGGCAAGCGCATCGCGCGAATGGACGTAGACGCGCTGGTGCATGCGACACACAACGCCGGCATCGTTGCTACGCCTCGCTGAGCGTTCATGCGCGCGCCTCCGTCGGTACGCTGCAACGATGACCGTAGCGCGATTGCGTCGCAGTGGTGCAGGGGCGAACACCCAATCCCGCCTTCTTCGTCAGTTCGCCGATCTCTGCTCGCATTGCTTTCGCGGTCGTCGGTGTCAACCATAAAAGCTAACGTAACGTCAGGTGCAAGCGAAATCGACGCGCTCGCGCGCGCCGGGGCGGTGTAGCTGCCCCGAAACTCCAGGGCCATTTGTGCTTACGGAGCCTCGATTGTTGGCGAATTTACGGCGGGCGTCGATCGGCTGGTCTTGGTCTACGTACTGCCCCCAAATAAATTGTATGCTGCGCGAGTCGAACGGGTGCTTTATCGAGTTTCCATCACAGCCGTAGCGCCCTGTTGTCCGCGCTTGTCAATGCACTACTCTTTTTTTAGCATGCGGAGACTACGCTCGGCACCGGAGCGCACGTTGACGCAGTGAGGAGCGCTATGCCACCACGGACGGCAGCCCCCTCCACCATCGTGGTGGTCGGTATTCTGATCGCCTGCGCATTGATGGGCCTGTGCGTGATGCAGTTGATGCAGAGCCGCGACGATGCACTGGACCGCGCCAGTGAGACCTCGCGTAACCTTGGCCTGATGGCTGAGCGCGACATCGAGCGCAACTTCGAGCTTTACGACCTGTCGTTGCAAGCTCTGATTCATGGTCTGCAACGTCCGGACGTGATGGCGTCAGCGCCGGCCTTGCGGCGCGCCGTATTGTTTGATCATGCGATGACGGCGCAATTCCTCGGTTCGATGCTGGTGCTTGATGCCGATGGCAAGATCATCCTGGATTCGGCGCGTGACGTGCCGCGCCAAGGCAATTTCGCCAATCGCAAGTATTTCACCGTCCACCGCGACAATCCAGATGCGGGACTTTTTGTCAGCGACCCGTTCGCGTCGCCCCTGCGCGGGGGAGCGCTCAGCATTGCCCTCACGCGGCGGGTCTCGAATCCGGACGGCTCGTTTGCCGGAATCGCGCTCATTGAGGTCAACCTCGAGTACTTCCACAGGTTGTTCGCCGGTCTGTCGCTTGGACAGCATGGATCGATTTCGCTAATCGGCACAGACGCCATCATGGTGATGCGCCAGCCGTACAACGTGCGCACCATCGGCCGTGACATCAGCAAAGCTGCGACCTTTCGGCAGTTCCAGACCGCATCGGAGGGGGCATTCTCGGAGACGGCGTTTATTGACGGTGTTCGCCGTCTTTACTACTTCAAGCATCTTCCGAACCTGCCGATGATTATCATGGTTGCGGAAGCAGAGCAGGACATCTACGCGAAGTGGCGGCGCCGTGCCGTTACGATCGGCGCGCTGGTGGCGGCCTTCGGCGCCGCTTTCATAGGGCTGTCCATCATGCTCGGCGCCCAACTACGTCGCCGGATGCGTGCTGAGTCTGAGCTCGTGTTACTGGCACGCACCGACGGTCTCACCGGCCTGAGCAATCGCCGCAGCTTCGGAGAAGTGCTGGACCGCGAATGGCGTCGCGCAAGGAGGACGCGTTCCGCCTTTTCGCTCCTGTTCGTCGACGTCGACCGCTTCAAGGCCTACAACGATACCTACGGACACCAGGCCGGGGACGAAGCTTTGGCTGCCATTGCACGTTGCATCGGCGAGAGTATCCGCCAACCCGTCGATACCGCGGCTCGATACGGCGGAGAGGAATTTGTCGTGCTGCTTCCCGATACACCGCCGATGGGGGCCATCCAGATTGCCGAGCGGATTCGTGCGGCAATCGATGAGATGGGACTCGAGCACGCCGGCAGCGAACATGGGCGCGTGACCGCCAGTATTGGTTTCGCGAGTTGGACGCCAGATCAGGACGATGGGGCCGGCGCGGTTATCAAGGCGGCCGACGAGGCGCTTTACGCGGCTAAGGCGACCGGTCGAAACAAAGTCGTTGGCTTTCAGCCCTCTGCTTGACTGGGCGAGGGTGTGATCGCGGGACGGGCCGACGACATTGCGAATTCACTCGATCAGCGTAGGAATCATGCGGCCCCACAGAGAACCCTACATTGCCGTCGAAGCACGGGCGCCACGGCGCCACAGACATGTCTTCGAAGGATCAAGCCCATCTTTGTGAATCTGCGGGAAGCTGGCATTTTCAGGTGTGGGTTATGAGTCACGCGTCTCAAAACTGTCACATTTCATCGATATTGTCCGGCGCTACCACACCCGGAAGGAATGGAAATGAAATTGAAAGCGATCCCGATTCTGATGCTGGCGCTGGTCGGCTCGTCGGCCGTCCATGCGACCGACATCACCGGCGCAGGCAGCACCTTTGCGGCACCGATCTATACAAAATGGGCAGACGCGTACCACAAGTCTGGTGGGGGCAAAATTAACTACCAGGGTATCGGTTCGTCGGGCGGCATTAAGCAGATTCAGGCGAAGACTGTTGATTTCGCAGGCTCGGACGCTCCACTGAAGGACGACGAGTTGGCGAAGGATGGCCTGTTCCAGTTCCCCACGGTGGTTGGTGGGGTCGTTCCGGCGATCAATGTGCCGGGCATCAAGGCCGGAGAGATCACGCTGTCGGGACCGGTGCTCGGCGACATCTATCTCGGCAAGATCAAGAAGTGGAATGATCCGGCCATCGTTGCACTGAACCCCAAGGTCAAGATGCCTGACCTCGACATCGCCGTAGTCCGCCGTGCAGACGGTTCGGGTACGAGCTTCATTTGGACCAACTACCTGTCGAAGGTCAACCCGGAGTGGAAGAGCAAGGTCGGCGAAGGCACGACCGTGGCGTGGCCAACAGGTTCGGGTGGCAAGGGCAATGACGGCGTTGCCGCGTTTGTGCAACGCTTGCCGGGCGCGATCGGGTACGTCGAGTGGGCGTACGCGAAGCAAAATCGCATGACCTATACGGCGATGAAGAATGAATCGGGGGCCGTTGTGGAGCCGACGACCGAAACGTTCAAGGCCGCCGCAGCTGGTGCAGATTGGAAAAAGTCCTTCTATCAGATTCTTACGAACGAGCCGGGCAAGGATGCGTGGCCGGTGGTTGGCGCGACATTCGTGCTGCTGCACACCACGCAGGACAAGCCGGAGCAAGGGAAGGAAACGCTCAAATTTTTCGACTGGTCATTCAAGAACGGCACCTCGGCAGCGGACAGCCTCGACTATATCTCGCTGCCGCAATCCGTGATCAGTGAGATCGAGGCTCAGTGGACGGCAAAGATCAAGGACGCGGGTGGCAAGCCTGTGTCCCAGTAATCGCTGGCATTGCAGCGCCTCGGGGCCAAGCGGTCGGCACGGGGCGTCCTCCCCATTCGCCGACGACTGACGAAGGTCTCGAAACGGGGCGGCCGACGGGATCTCGCATCCGTTTTTCAGCACTTTGCCGGTGAGAACTTACGGGAGGCAAATTCGGTTGCGGACGCGATCGAGATCCTGCGGCATCCCCGAGACGCTTCTCATCGGCTGCCTCGATAACGACTCTGCGGTAGGCATCCGCGGTGTCCGGCTATGGGAGGTCGCCAGCGGCTTTTTCGAAAGTGACCGGAGTCATCGCGGCGGACAACCCGGTACTCGCGGAAAAGCTGCGTCGAGCGAATCCGCATTGAACTCGCCACACTCATCCCACTCCTGTGCCGGCGCGCGGCGCCGAGCTGACCACTTGACGGGATAAGCTCCGCCATGCCTCGATCGCGACGCCTTCGATCTACCTGCACAGCGACGAAGTTACGCGTACCCAGCGGACCCGGAACGCCGTCGTGGACAGATGATCATTATTCGCGCGTACCTTGTTCATCCCCCACAACGGTCCCTTGTCTTGTAACGGCACCTTTACGATTCGGTAATGCCCCATCTGATGCGTGCCCATAAGCGCTCGTGAACGAGATAGCCGATTGAAGTGTAAATATTGCTTACAACCATGAAACCGATCGCTACATGAACGGTGCCGGTGAGCAGATAGAGCGTCCCGAAATCAAGGAACATGATCACAATTCGGTACGTAATAGCCTTGACCACCGATCGACGCCTGCTGACGATTCTTCCCATGTCGATTTCCTTGCACACGTTCTTTCTGTCATCCGACTTATTGATTGAGCGACCTCGAAAGACCGTGGCTCGCTTGGTTCGAACGTCGCGCAAGAAGCCACGAATGAAACTCTTTACCTGTTTTCGGCGTCGCGCTGGAATTTCACAAGCTAGCCCCGGCGGGGATTGCATCGCAGGAAATGGTCAGTTTCATTGCCGTGGGTTTCAGCATAGTGAGCCCGGCACACCTTCGCCATGGACCCGCCCGCGCAAGCGCTTCCTGCGTCACGTTTCATCACGATTGAACGTGCGGTGCGGTATCACCGAAGCTGGGTCCGGAAAGATGAAGTCGGGCGCTCGATGCGTCACGTCAATAGCGCCACCAAACTTGCGTGTCCGTCAGACTGCGTTCAGCGCACACTTGAGACGTTTGCTGACCTCCTCCGCGAGCGCGGCCAGATCCGGTTTCTCGACCAGTTCGAACATCACGGTCGGCTCGATGACATCGATGTGTACCACGCCTGCTGCATCTTGCCGAGCAACGACATTGCAGGGCAGCAAGAGGCCGATTTCCGGCTCTGCTTGTAGCGCGCGATGGGCTAGCAATGGGTTGCAGGCCCCGAGTATGCGATAGGGGGGCATTGTCTCGCCAAGCTTCTTCTTGAGCGCCCCGGCGACATCTATGTCGCTAAGGATACCGAAGCCTTCTTCGGAGAGTGCGTGTTTGACCCGCTCGATTGCTTCATCGAACGAACATGTAACCGTTTTACCAAATCCGTACGACACGCTGCTCATGGTTCTTCTCCAGTGACGAGCGAAGCCAGGCATCCAGCTGGGCTACTCAAGTGCTTGATCCGGGGGGGCATCAAGACGCGACTGCGCAGTCGCGGACTACCACTAAACCGTCCCACGCGCGGCTACATGACTCGTGGTTACGATCACGATCGACTCCGCTGGATTTTGCACGAGCACAGCATCCGTCGATGCATTGTCGGACGCGAGCAACCTCACCGGTGCGGTCGTGGGAACGGGCGCCGGGTCACCGAGCGCCCGGATGTGTCGCTGTAGCACCTCCGGTGTTTCCGTATCCGATTCGAGCGACGTACCGACATTCATGAAGCGGCCCTAAAAATCGGCTGCTTCATGACTCCTTGGACCACCTTGCAGCCGAGTCGGCAGTCTTGATGAAACTGCTTCCGAGCCCGTCATGCACCACTCGATGTCAGTGCGCCACGCCGGAAAGCGCGGTCGGCCATGTCAGCATGATGCTGATGCCGCCACGCCCTGGCACGGTGATGGTTCGCTTGCGTTCTACCCCTTCGGATGTCGCTGTCACTCGATAGGATCCTGGCGGCATTTTTGCGTATATGTATGGCCCGTCGGATGTCGCGGAGAACACGAGCGTCCCGTCCATCTTGCGGAATATCAGGAGCACGCCCGACAGAGATTCGCCGGAAACAGACGCGAACTGAGCCCGCATGCTGTAACGCGAGGCGATGCCGCGCAGCGTAGCCACCTCGTCCAAGCCAACACCACCCGTGATATACGCGATGCCGTGGTCGTATCGCTCTGACAGATTGTCGGCGGTTGCAGCGCCGTTGCTGTCGGGCGCGCAGCCCATTTCCCGATAGCCCATGCCCATACCACCGCCCATCATCGGGACGCGGTTTCGCATAGGTGATGGAAGCGCGACGCCTTGCTCATTCGCTCGATCAAGCATCGTATCGTGCATTCGTTGCGCGATGGCTCGACGGGCTTCGGGCGTCTTGGCGCTGTGCATCTGCTCGCAAAATGTGGCCCGCTCGCCCGGACTGAACAACTGATAGGGCTGCATTTCACGCGCGCCCGACGCCGGCTGTGCACTTGCGTTGAAGGTCGTCACGGATGCTACACACGCTGTTGCGATCAGCAGGGCCGTCGAGAGCCTGGATAGAGGAGGGAGCATGTTGGATCTCCAGATGCGAGGCGAGGTGTATGCGAACGATAGTCGGACAGCAGAACGCTCAGTCGCTTGATATAAGTCAATCGGATGCGCGCGGCGTCATGCGAGGTGCTTGCAACACAGCTGCTCTTGCGAGCCAGCAACGTGTTGCCAAAGCTTGGCGATTTCATGATCGGTGTTTTCCACGGGCATCCATGTTTGATGCCATACCTTGCCTTCGTTGCGCGGCGAGTGTTCGTCGAGCCGCGTTAAGGCCATTGACGTGCGTCAATCAGGGCGATCGCGAAACCTGACAGCGTGACAACACGCTAGCTATCTATTGACTGTGCCACCCATGAGTCAGACGATACAGTACGTGATCTTGAGCGAGGCTGGCCCGGGAATCAGACGTCGCTTACGTTGCAGGAGCCCAAGATGACCAACTTCACCCAATGGGTGCGCTCGGATGGCGTGGCGCCGATATCGATCGGAAGTCCAGGGATATAACTCATCGGGTCGGCGATAGCGCAGTCGCGAAGGATCTCCTGCAGGAGGTATTCCTGAGCTTGGCTGTATGGTTGTGCGACCTTGAATTCCATGCAGCTTTCCGGTTGGAGCAATCAACACCGCATTCAGCCCTACGAACTGCCTCCATTCCGTCATGCCGCTCAAGGGAGATCAAACTTACACTAGGTACGCAACTGCCGACGATAGCGGCATGGCCCTCAACCCGGTGGTATTCATCAGGACCGTTGTCGGGAATGCCCGCTACTTTAGCGTTTTTCCCGCAGCCAACTTTCGGGCTGAGGCGGTGAGTTGATTCCGTTGCTGGTAGAAGTGTCGGCGGATAAGCACCGGATGTCGTAGCGCCGAATCACGAGAACTCTGGAGAACCCCATGGCCCCAGGCGCGGTGAACGAGACCGCTTCGGCAACCAATGCTGCAAGCGCGCAAAAAGCACCGCAGGCAGGCGGATTGAGCAGCGCCGAGGCGCGCCGTAGGCTCGCAGAGTTCGGTCCGAACTCGATGCCGGATACCTCGGCCCACCCGGTGCGCATGGCGCTCGGAAAGTTCTGGGCGCCGGTGCCGTGGATGCTTGAAGCCGCCATCGTGCTGGAGTGTGCCCTTGGAAAATTCGTCGAGGCAGGAATCATTGCGGGGCTCATCGTGTTCAACGCCGCGCTCGGGCTCTTTCAAGAGAGCCGCGCACAGGCGACGCTGAATGCGCTGAAATCGCGACTTGCGCTTAACGCGTCGGTACGGCGCGACGGCGCATGGTCGATCGTTCCAGCCGCGGACCTGGTGCCGGGCGATGTAGTCAAGCTGTCGCTGGGCGACGTGGTAGCTGCCGATATGAAGCTCGTCTCGGGCAACGCACTGCTCGACCATTCGATGCTTACCGGCGAATCAGTGCCGATCGAAGCCGCGGCCGGCGCGCAGACATTTGCAGGCGCGCAGGTACGACGAGGTGAAGCGGTGGCTACCGTAACCGCGACCGGGGCACATACCCGCTTTGGCCGCACGGCGGAGTTGGTCCGTACTGCGCATGTGGTGAGCTCTCAGCAGAAGGCGGTATTACTTGTCGTGCGTAATCTGGCGATATTCAGCGGCGTTGTCATTGCGATGCTGCTTGCCTGCGCGCTGTATCTTCGCATGCCGCTGGCCGATATCGTGCCGCTCGTGCTGACGGCCGTGCTTGCGTCGATTCCGGTGGCATTGCCAGCTACCTTCACGCTATCGGCCGCGCTCGGCGCGCGCGCCCTTGCAGGGCGCGGTGTACTGTCCACACGCCTGACCGCCGTGGACGAGGCAGGCACTATGGACATACTGTGCGCCGACAAGACGGGCACATTGACGCGCAACGCGTTGACAGTCACGACTGTGCAGCCGATGCCCGGCTTCGATAACCAACATGTGCTGACGCTCGCGGCACTGGCGAGCGCTGAAGGGGGGCAAGACCCGGTCGACACCGCGATTCGCGCGGCCGCCGCGAGCCATGTCGCATCCGATGCACCGACGGTGGTCAAATTCACCGCCTTCGATCCGGCGAAGAAAATGTCGGAAGCAAGCGTAACTGATTCCACTGGCGGTGCGCAGCGGATTGTGAAGGGCGCCTTCGCGGTCATAACGGGGCTTGCGGAGCCGTCGCCGACAGCGGCGGCGTTGGCCAGTGAACTCGAGGGGAAGGGCTTTCGGGTGCTTGCGGTGGCGGCAGGCGCACCCGCGGCACTAAAGCTTGTCGGGATGGTTGCGCTGAGTGACCCGCCGCGCGACGATTCGGCCGCGCTCATCACGGAGTTACACGGTCTCGGGGTGCGCGCAGTAATGGTAACGGGGGACGCGCCAGCGACTGCGGGGGTTGTCGCCCACGCGGTCGGTCTCGACGGCGCAATCTGTCCGCCGGGTCCCATTCCAGACGCCGCAAAGCCGGAAGCATTCGCGGTGTTCGCCGGCGTGCTGCCCGAAGACAAATACAAGCTCGTTAAGTCGTTCCAGCAGAGCGGCCATGTTGTCGGCATGTGCGGCGACGGCGCCAACGACGCGCCTGCGCTGCGCCAGGCGCAAATGGGCATCGCGGTGTCGACGGCGACCGACGTCGCCAAATCCGCCGCCGGGATGGTGCTGACCGAACCCGGGCTCAGCGGCATCGTGGCAGCGGTGAAAGAGGGCCGCGTGACGTTTCAGCGCATGCTGACCTACACGCTGAATTCGATCACCAAGAAGATTGTGACTGCGCTTTTATTGGTGTTCGGTCTGGTCATGACGGGGCACGCGATCCTGACCCCGTTGCTGATGGTGATCCTGATGATCGCAGGGGATTTTCTCGCCATGTCGTTGACGACGGACAACGTGGATCCGTCGCCTTCGCCTAATACGTGGCGAATCCGCAATCTGACGATTGCGGGCGTGGTCATAGGTCTCGCCCTGCTGGCTTTCTGTACCGGTGCGCTGGCAATTGGCAGGTTCGCGCTGGATCTGAGCGCTGGTGCACTCCAGACCCTGACCTTCCTGGTTCTCGTCTTCGGCAGTCAGGCGACGCTCTACGCGATTCGTCACCGCCGGCGTATGTGGGGTTCCCGTCCCAGCCTCTGGCTGGTTGCGTCGTCGGGTGCCGATATCGTGATTGCGGTAATCCTTGCCGTTGGGGGAATTGCGATGACGCCGTTGCCCGTCGCAGTAGTAGCGGGGGTGTTTGCTGCAGCAGTGTTTTTTTCGCTCGTGCTGACCGTTCTGAAGATTCCTGTCTTCGCTCACCTGAGGATCACATAGTGCGAAGCATTGTTTTTGTTGATGTCGGGATTGGCGGTGACTGATGCGGTTATGACCGTAAGCGGGATCAAGATGAAAACTAGGTCTGAAGATTTTCGTGTGCAAGAGGGCAATGAAGTCATTCTCGGAAAATGGCCAACGAAGGTGGATCCTCTGTACACTTCAAAAAAGCACTACCAGGACCTACTCGCCGCGCATGTTGCACGACTGAGTTCGCTGCAGCAATTGCTCTATGCATCGAACCGGCATGCTCTTTTGCTGATCTTTCAGGCAATGGACGCGGCTGGCAAAGACGGTGCGATCAAACATGTGATGTCGGGCGTGAATCCGCAGGGATGCCAGGTTTTTAGTTTCAAGCATCCCACGCCCACTGAACTGGAACACGATTTTCTCTGGCGCACCACCCGCGATTTGCCAGCGCGTGGGCAAATTGGCATCTTCAACCGGTCGTATTACGAGGAGGTTCTGATCGTCCGCGTCCATCCGGAGATTCTGCTAGGCGAAGGGATGCCGGATGCGTCGCTCGACAAGCAAGCGATCTGGCAGGACCGGTATCGGTCGATCGTGGATCTGGAACGCCACCTCGAAAGAAATGGAACGCGTATCATCAAGTTCTTTCTTCACCTCTCCAAGGAAGAGCAACGCCGCCGCTTTCTGGACCGCATCGACGATCCGGACAAGAACTGGAAATTCAGTGCGGCGGATATCGAGGAGCGAAAATTCTGGAAGCAGTATAGAAAGGCGTACGAGCAATGCCTCGCCGCAACGAGTACCCGTTGTGCGCCTTGGTACGTCGTACCCGCCGACGACAAAAAGAACACGCGTTTGATCGTTTCTCTCATCATCCTAGACGCACTCGAGTCTCTTAAGATGACTTACCCCAAATCGACAGCGAGCCGGCGACGAGAGCTGCAAGCAATTCGCAGGCGGCTCGAAGGTTGATGTTCGCGGGCTTCGAGGATCGACACAAGAAGTGATATAGAACTATGCCGCCCCCTGTTCATCCTGACCAATCAGCAGTTCGGTCGACGATAGGAACATGAAGCGTGGAACGTCGAGATTCTGCGGTGCCGGCTTGTCGCGGAATACGCGTCCAGCGAGATCGTACGTTGATCCATGACATGGACACAAGAAGCCACCTGGCCAGTTATCGGGCAGGTTTGGCTGAGGCCCCGATTGAAACCGGGGAGTTGGCGTACAACCGAGGTGCGTACATACGCCAACAACGACGAGAATGTTCCGATGGTCGGCACGCGAGCGGAAGGGGTTCTTGCAATAGTTCGGCAGTGGCATCGAGAAAGAGTGGAACGAGTCTGGGTCAGCGACTAGTGGAGTCGCCTCGATCACTCTTTCGAGCATAGTCTGTGAGCGGTCGACGACGAACACCGGCTTTCCACGCCACGCAACCGTCAACATCGCGCCCTCTAACAATTGACTGATGTCGACCTTGACCGGCGCGCCTGCGGCGAGCGCACTGGCTGGCGGCATCAGCGATTCCACAAAAGGAATTGCCGCTGCAATTCCGCCGATACCACTCGCAACGGAGGTCGCGATGAGCCAACGACGGCGATTGACGTCTGGTCCTGCGGACTCAATCGGCATCTCGTCCATGTCAAATCCTTCGAGACAGCAATCTTTTGTGTTTTCCGGGACGCCGTCGTTTCTGAAACCTTGGTCAAACGGATCGGTTCGGCGTCCCGATGCCAAGTCACATCGCCCAGACGAACACTGCGCGGGAATGCGAAGATGCGCGCACGTCGACGTTGCGATGCATGACTTGCCCGTGGTACGTGGCCGTCACGGTATAGTGACCGTCTGGCATCGATATAAGCAGGAATGGCCCCGTAGTCACCGTCGCGAGCACAGTCTTGCCATGCGCATCGGTGATCTGTACCGGGATATCTGCCAGATAGTCGTTCCCGCTGCTCGTGTGTCCGGCAAACTCAAGCACGAGCGAATACTTGCCCATCTCCTGTTTGATTTCAGCCGATTGATCGCTACCGATGCCGCCTGACAGATAGGTAACCTTGGCGGAATGTTCAGGCGGTGGCAGCGATGCCTGCTCAGCGGACAATGCGCTATGGGCAAAAACTGCGATCGTCGCTACCGTGACGCCGAGCGCCATTCTGGTCGAGTACTTCATGACTGCCTCCTCGAGTGTGCTCCATGTCAACGTGCTTGTATCGAAACGTCTTCAACTCACGTTCATGGTGACGAACATTCGCGTGCCCTTCCGGTCGACAATGAGCGCTACGGCACGCCTGAAACGAGCGATTTGCTTGGGGAACTGGGCGGCACTTCTCGCTGGTGCGTTGCCAATCTTCAGAATGATGTCGCTCGGGTTAATCCCGGCGAAGGCTGTCGCTCCGCTGCTTTGGTCAAGGCCTACGCCGCCTTGGACTCGAGTTGACCATTCCTCGTCGTGAGTCAAATTACGTACCTCCAGTCCGTACGTGCCGGCAGACGAGTGGTTTATTGTGTTGACGGACATCTGGTGGGCGCTCATCGACGACAGAACCAGCGTTGCATGGCGCACAGCGTGATCTCGCCAATAAGCAAGATCGATCGCAGTACCGGGACTCAGATCGGCCACTGTTGCCGGCAAATGCGTCGAATCGGAAACCACATTGCCGTTGACGCCAACGATGATGTCTCCCGCTCGCATCCCTGCTTTCGCTGCGGGGCCGCCCGAGTCGACCGACGCGACGAGCGCACCGTTCGGCCGCATCAGCCCGAACGATCTGGCAAGCGGTCCTGTCACCTCTTGAACTGTTGCGCCGATCCGTCCATGTGTAGCTTTGCCGTGTAACTTCAACTGTCGTTCGACCTTCATGGCTTCATCGATTGGTATCGCGAAGCCAAGGCCTTGGTGAGCGTTGCCGTCGTCCGGAAGAGGCGTTTCGATGCCGATGATTTCACCCTTGAGGTTGAGGAGCGGACTACCACCGTCCCCGACGTTTTCGGTAAGATCCGTCTGAATTAACGGAGCGTACGATTGGCCCGGAAGCAAACGGCAGGTATTGCTTACGATACCTCGGGCGATCGAACCTCCAAGTCCGTATGGGGAACCAATCGACGCGACCCATTCGCCTGCTTTGACAGAGGATGACGATCCAATCCTGGCGAACGGTAACCCGTTGACATGAATCTGGAGGAGCGCGACACCGCTGGCCGGATCGCTACCGATTACCCTGGCGCGATACGTTCGACCATCAGCGAGGGTGACGGTAACCTTTGAGGCGCCCGCAATGTCGCTGGCATCGGTGAGGATGTCACCGTCCGGCGAGATGATGAAGCCGCTGGCATGCTGTCGTGCGGAGGTCCCGTGATCACCGTCGGGTGCGGAGGAGAATTTCCTGAAGAAACGAAGGAACGGATCGTTTGTGATGTCCGGCGGAGGCCACAGTTGTTTCACGCTCGCCGTATTGTCAATTTGAGTCACCATAACGGTAACGACGACAGGTCCTGCTATCCGAGCCAAGTTCTCGAAGTCGGAAGCAATCCCAGGGTAGGCCGCCAGTTGTGGTTTTGCGGCGAGTGCTCCTGGCGGAGCCCGTATTGTCAGTACCGGCGCGAGCATTTCCTTAGAGATGCAATTCGCCGACAAGACTGCAATGGCCAGACCACCCAGCGCGATGCGCTTGAATCCGATTTTTGCCATGTCCATGCTCCCGTCGCGCAGCACCGATCGTATGGCCCAAAACGACCGGTACGGCTGTTTCATGGCGCGACAATTTAACCGTAGGTCCCCAGAATTAAATTGCGCTTAAAGAACATGACTACTTGATCAGTTGTACGTTGGCGGGATGACCGCGGCATCCAGCTATACAACTCCGCACGCCGTTCTGGATTACGCTTTTCTGGCAGGCAGGGCAACGACGATGATCGGGAGCTTTTCGAAGGCCCAGAGTGTCCACGTCAGGATCTGTCAATGGATGCTCAAACCAACTGCGCGGCGCTTCTTCGGGGTGCAAGGGCAGTCCTGGCGAGTCCCACGGGTCTCCGCACCTCAGGCAAGTCAATGATCAGAAGAAAGGTGGCAAACCGCTCATTTTCGACTACAGGAAGGAAGGGGGCCGTAAGGTCGGCCAAGGCCGCCGCGGTACGGCAGGATGAAGGTCGGTAGTACACGGGGCCGACGAGGGCGACGCGTGTTTCCCCGCACACTTGGCGCTTTTGCCTGCAAGCAACCCGCGAATCCAACTTCTCCGACGAACCGAAACTGCGCGGTCTGCTCGTCGACCACGACGATCCACTTGCGTCCTCTTGCTTTCGCACGATACGCGGCAGGTCATCTGCGTGAAGTAACGGCTTAACGTCGTCGCCAAGCGATGGTCGCGAGGTAATGACATACTTTTTCCTGCAGCTTTGCGCGAACATTCCGCAAGCGAAGGTACCGTTCAGTTGTCGTCACCCAATGAAATTTCCTGCCGGGTGATGCGCGTCGGAACAGGCAGAATGCGCGGGAAAACGTTCTCGGACGTGAATATCCGGTGTGCTATCGCGCCAAGCACGTGCAAGCCGACCAGCGCAGCCAGTCCGTAAGCCGTTAGCGCATGCAGTTCTCCCAACCAGTGTGACAGCGCGCGGTCTTTCGGCACGAGCGTCGGCAGTGAAAAGAGTCCGAAGCAGTTGGCCGTGTGTCCGGCCGCATTCGTCTTTATCCAGCCGAGCACGGGAATGACGAGCATCAGCAGATAGAGCAGGCCGTGGACGGTGCGCTCGGCGCGATGGTTCAGCGTTCCGGACGGGTTGACCGACGGCGGCAGCCGGTGTCGCGTGCGAAGCCGATTCACGATGCGAACGGCCACGAGTCCGAGAATGAAGATGCCGATCGACTTGTGCAGGCTGACGAGATCTTCGTTGTCGTCCAGCAGCAAGCCGACGATCAGGTTGCCGATCAGGGCGACGGCCAGCAGCCAGTGCAGCAGACTGATCGACAGCGGGTAGCGGGTAACGGTTTTCATGACGGGCGTGCCTGTTCAGTGACCAGAAATGTGTCGGGGTCGGATTAGCCGAGCAGGTCGTGATAGTGCTTTTTCGTACTATTGACCCGCCGCAATGCCTGCTTTGCAGCGGTCAGATCGTTGGCCTGGATGGCGTGGTCGACTTCGGTCAATTCGTCCCTCAATGCGCGCATGCCTTCATCGTAGGTCGCCTGATCGTCGCGATACCGCTGGCGGCTCGCCTGTTGAGCATCGCTTTCGAGCCTGGTCACATAGCCATTCATTTCCGCAGTCGTGCGACTGGCCATGGCCCCCTGCATCGCATGCTTCATGTCTCTCATCAGTGTCTTGATCTCGCCTGCACAGGCCGGCGCGGCAGCCACGGAAAGCAGCACGCCCAGCGTGGCGCAGAAACGGAGTCGGAACGGTAGCCGGTTCATGGCCGTCGATTCGATTGCGGGTGTCGGTGACCGCGACCATAGGGCGTCGACGTTAACGGATTCTTAAGGACCGGATTTTTCCGCGGCTCGCTTGATACCTGCCGGTGCCTGCGGTTATCGTGCGGCAATGACGCCATGTCCGACGTAACTGGAGCACGACACATGCGGGTGCTACTCGTGGAAGACGACAAGCTGATCGGCAGCGGGGTAGAGGACGGTCTGATCGAAGCCGGCATGACAGTCGACTGGGCGCACGACGGCAGGCATGCACAGCTGGCGCTCGAAACCACGCCGTACGACCTCGTCGTGCTCGATCTGGGCCTGCCCCGCATGTCGGGAATCGAATTGCTCGAGTGGATTCGCAAGCGCGGCAACCATACGCCGGTGCTGGTGATGACCGCGCGCGACACGGTGGCCGACCGTGTGAACGGCTTGAGCGCGGGCGCCGACGACTACCTCGGCAAGCCGTTCGACCTGACCGAGCTGATCGCGCGCTGTCGTGCGCTCGTGCGGCGCTCGCAGGGGCGCGGTACCGATACGATCGACTACGGCGACCTGTCGGTCGATCCCGCACTGATGACGGTGACGCGCGGCACCGAACGGATCGGGCTGACGTCGCGCGAATGCGCGTTGCTGGTCGAACTGCTGGCCAACCAGGGTCGCCCGCTCTCGCGCGCCCGGCTCCAGGACAGCCTCTATGGCTGGAACGAGGAGATCGAAAGCAATGCGATCGAAGTGCATGTTTCGAATCTGCGCAAGAAGCTGGGGGGCGACTTGATTCGAACGATTCGCGGCGTCGGGTACGTGGTGGAGAAAGCATCGTGATGCGCTCGATCCGGCAACGGCTCACCTTGCTCGTGCTGTCGGGCGTCGTGGTGGTCTGGACATACTCGCTGGTGTCGAGTTACCGGCAGGCGATTCACGAAGCCGAGGAATGGGACGAAACCCGCATCGAGCAGATCGCAAGGGCGTTCGTCGCGCTCGATGCATCCGATCTCCCGGCCTTTGCGGACATCGTCCTCGGCTCGGGCGAAGACAACGATGGCGACAACGATGCATCGCCGCGCATGCTGTATCAGGTCAGTGACGCCGGCGGACGAATCCTGGCGGCCAGTCCGGGGCTGGAATCGCTCGATCTGCCGGTATTTCCCGCCGCGGCATCGAGCCCGATCCGGTTCGGTAATCCGAAGTGGCACGCCTACGTGCTGACCGATGACGCGCGCGGCCGCACCGTGCGTATTTTCGAGCAACGCACGCATCGTTCGGACTTGTCCGCCGAGGTTGCCCGCCGCGTCGCGCGGCCGCTTGCATTCGCGTTGCCCGTACTGGCCATAATGATCTGGCTGGCGATCGGTCGCAGCCTGACGCCATTACGGACACTGTCCGAGGCGATCGAGGCACGATCCCCTGACAGTCTCGATGCGATTGCCACGAAGGGCATTCCCGACGAGGTGCGGCCGCTGGTCGCCGCGCTCAACACGTTGCTGCACCGTCTGCGCGCCTCGCTCGATCGCGAGCGCGCGTTCACCAGCGATGCGGCACACGAGCTCAAGACCCCGCTCGCCGCGCTCAAGGTTCAGGCGCAGGTCGCGCTCACGGCGCGCGATCCGGATCGTCAGCGGCGCGCGATGCAACGGGTCGTCGAGGGCGTCGACCGGAGCACGCATCTCGCGGACCAATTGCTTGCACTGGCGCGACTTGACGAGACGGTACCGGTGCCCGGCGAGGACATTGAGCTCGCGCGCCTGGTCCAGACATGCGTGAACGACCACCAGGCGCGTGCGGATCGCAAACGGATCTCGCTGACATCGCGCTCCGACGGTCGTGCCATCGTGCATGCGCCGGCGACCCTGTTGCGCGTCTTGCTCGACAACCTCGTCGATAATGCGATCAAGTACGGTCGCGAGCAGGGGAACGTCGAGATCGCAACGTGGCAAGATGCGGGCACGATTGTCCTTCAGGTGCGGGACGACGGTCCGGGTGTCTCGGACGAGAATTTGTCCCGATTGCAGGATCGCTTCTTTCGCGGCGAGGATCACGACGAAAGCGGCAGCGGGCTGGGGCTGTCCATCGTCGCGCGCATCGTGGCCAAACTCGGGGGAAGCTTCGCTTACATCGACGGGCTGAACGGGAAGGGGTTCGGCGTGCGGGTGACGTTGCCTGTGTCGACCTGACCTGGCATCGACGGTATGACGGTCGATCGCATGTCCGGACGAGACGGTCGAGGTCCAGCGGCGTCAGATGGCGCACGCTGCCATGATTTCAGCCGTACGGCACCGGGCGGGCGATTCGGAGTCTGCCTGTGTCTTTCGCGGCTCATGCCTTCGAGGGTGCGCAGTTAACATTGCCTTCATGTTGAACGGAGCATTCTGTCCTTACGGCAGAAGAGGTGTTCTCGGATGCCGGTTCAGTTCATTGGAGGTCGAAATCATGAAGTTCGCTATCCGTACCATTATTCTGGCCGTGGCTATTTCGCCTGCGCTCGCATTCGCTTCTCAGTCAAGCGGTGGCCTGACCAGGGCGGAAGTTCGCGCCCAGATCGTGCAGGTCGAGAAAGCCGGTTACAACCCCGCGCGAAAGGACATTCACTATCCACAATCTATACAGCAGGCCGAGGCTCGCATCCGGTCTTCGGAAACCGCTACGCAAGCCGATGCGTCGGGCTATGGGCCCGCCCAGCCGGCCGGGTTCGGCTCGGGGTCCATGATCCAGCGCCACGCTTCGTCGCGTTCGTTGTACGCGCATCATTGACTCCAAGCACATGCGACCGTCGAGTCGCGCGGTAGAGTATTCAGAATTGGACTCGGAAGTCATCGGTCGGTCGTTTATTTAGGTTCATCGCGGATTACCGGGGAACGCGGCGCGGATCTTGAGGAAGAAGTATTCCTCGTCGCGATACCCGTAGGCC
>NZ_CABVPN010000044.1 GCF_902499115.1 Burkholderia diffusa | reverse complement strand
TCCTTGCGTTTGCGTGGCATAAAAGTGGCTCCTTGGCCGTCAGTTTATGCCTCACACACAAAAGACTGGATAGGCTCCCCGCGAACATGAGCTATGCATTGCCAATTTTCTCTCCAATTTCTACCGATGAGGAGATTGTCGAGCAGAGATTCGTACTATTGGAGAACGGAACCACTCCGGTCGAAGGATACCACTACGACTTGTTCAGCGATGACGACCTCCATACGAAAAAAGGGCAATATTCCTCCGGCGAAACGGTGAGCGTTTCAGGGCAATCCTCTCTGAAACTAGTCACGTGGATTGCAGGAGATTCTGCAAGGAAAAGCGCATGAGCAGTTCCAACCCCTCGAGTACACAGCCTCCTACCAGTCCTGCGGCACCTGCCAGTGCCCCAGCGGCAGCGCAGCCTATCGATGCCCAGACGAAGCAACTCGCAGCGATGGCTTACGGAGAAGCATCACTGCAGAACAATTCCGATGAAATGATGGCTATCGCAAGCGTGCTTGTTCGACAACGCGATGCCCGCGGCTATTCCGACATGGCCACGTTTACAAAAAATGACCCAACCTTCTCATTCGTCGTTGGCGATGGCAATGCTCGCTACAACAACATGATGAAGGCAACGGACGATCAAATTGGGAAGAATCCCGCCATGCAGGCCGCAATCAACGCCGCCCGCAACGCACTTGCGGGCGGCCCAGATAAATCAAATGGCGCTTATTTTTGGGATGGCGCCGACATCAAAACAAATTACGATCGACATTTTAAGGTGAGACATGGAATTAAAATCACCGATCCGAGCCACAACATATATGACATCAAAGACTCCACCAAACTCGTGATTTTATATAAAATCACAAAGAAGAAGAATAAAAAAACTAAAAAGGTCGAAACTGAAAAAGTGGAAACGGGACGCTACGATCACGTTTACGACTCAACCGCAGGCGTCGGCGGCACAATTTTTTGGAAATACAATCAGCAGTACCTAGACGTTACTCGCGGGAGCGAATATCGATGAAGAAGAGTATTTTCGCTGTATCGATCATGATCGTCACCAGTATTGGATGGGCTGCTCCTCCAAGCGAAAGCTTGGTTAAAAGTTGCCTTCTAGCGCAATCAGTTGTGCCCTCAGTTACCATCCAAAACATCAATGTGGATGAGGTTTTACAAGAGGATGATTACGCCGACGGATTCAACGCAAGCTACCTATTCAAATACAAAGGTACCGATATTGGATACGCCGATGGAAAATCCGATCAGGCGTTGATTTATTCCGGAAATATTTACCGACTCTCCAGATCTATATCCGTTGGAAATAACGGCGAAATTAAACCCACTTCATTTAACCCAACGTTGGCACAATGGAGCATTGCAAAAGACGGTCGTCAACGGTACGTCTGCGTTAGCTTCAATTTTGAAGGGCTTGGGCAGAGCGGCTCGTTTCAAAGTGTACACGGCGGGTATCTCTTGAATTCAAAAACAAAAAAATTGTATTTTGTTGTCCGCGACGTTAAGTAGCCTTCCGGACATGATCATCTGCTTGAGCGCCTGCCTCCTACCCGCTTTTGCTTATCCGTGAGTGCGATGCCGGCGCGATAGCACGCCCCGGCATCATCGGTTAGAACAATCCGACAGGCTGCGCAGCATCATCCCAACTGAAGATGATCAGGTCGTTGCGGTCGACACCCTTGCCGCCACCGACCGTAAATTGAATCGGCACGGTCTCGATGTGAAACCCGTCGAACGCGCGCCGAATATCAGAATGGTCGTTCAGGCTCACCATCGCACGCCCCTTGATCGACCGTAGGCGCTGCGCCATCTTCTCCTACTCGCCGAACGGGAATGCCACGCCGTACCCCTCCGTCTCGTAGTACGGAGGGTCCCGGTAGAAGAGCGTATGCGGCCGATCGTATCGATCGATACATGCAGCACAATCCAGCCGCTCCACGAACGTGTTGCAGTTGTACAGAGTTTCCGGAATCATCGCTGCCCCTTAGATCTGGTTATCGAGCCACTTCGGTCAGCCACTGGTTCGTGACCTCGAAGCGGAAAATCGGGTCCTCGGCCGGCGGGACATCCGTAAAGCGAATGTTCCAGTAGACGTGCCGCGTGTCGCACGCACGTGGCCGATCAGCACGCTCTACGAAAGCGGTCTATTCAGCGAGTCGGATCGAATCGAATTGCCGAGCGCCAAGAAGAATGCGCGAGATCCGCTCGCCGTAATCAAGCTGGCTCAAGTAGAAGCAAATGCCTGGATTGGGTAGAAGCAAATGCCTGGATTGGACCTCATCGACCCTTCTTGTCGCCGCTGAAAAAGCGAAAGCCCGGTGCAAAGCCGGGGTTACGTAAACGGGCCGATGCAATCGCTATCAAGCCGACGATGCCGCCGACGCGTTACTGCCCGCGCGGCGACGGTACAGCCTGAGTGTCGCGCACAAGCTGCAGAGCGCAGCGAAGCTCAGCCAGTAGCCTGGTGCGGCCTTGTCATGCAGGACCTGAATCAGATACGTCGATACCGCCGGCGTAAAGCCGCCGAACAGCGCCGTCGCGAGACTGAACGCCAGCGAGAAGCCCGCGACGCGCACTTCGACCGGCATCACTTCGGTGAGCGCGGCGACCATCGCGCCGTTATACATGCCGAAGAAGAACGAGAACCACAGCAGAACGATCAGCATGCGCGCGAAGCTCGGTGCATCGGCGAGCCAGGACAGCGCCGGATAAGACGTGAAGATCGCCAGCATGGAAATGGCGAGCAGCAGCGGCTTGCGGCCGATGCGGTCGGAAATCGTGCCGCCGATCGGTAGCCAGACGAAATTCGATGCAGCCACAAGCAGCGTGACCATCAGGCTGTCGGAGGTGGACAGCTTCAGCACCGACTTCCCGAAGGTCGGCGTATAGACGGTGATGAGATAGAAGGTGGTGGTGGTCATCGCCGTCAGCAGCATGCCGCCGATGACGGTGCGCCAGTTGCCGAGCAGCATCGCAAAAATCTCGCGCGCCTGCGGATGATGCCGCCGCGCTTCGAACGCTGCGGTCTCCTGCAGCGAACGGCGCAGCATGAACAGGAACGGCACGATCGCGCAGCCGATGAAAAACGGCACGCGCCAGCCCCATGCACCGATCTGCTGCGCGGACAGCCACTGGTTCAGCCCGTAACCGATGGCCGCCGCCACGACGATGGCGACCTGCTGGCTCGCCGACTGCCAACTCGTGTAAAAGCCCTTGTTATCGGGCGTCGCCATTTCCGCGAGATAGACAGACACGCCGCCCAGTTCCGCGCCCGCCGAGAAGCCCTGCAACAGACGCCCGAGCAGCACGAGCGCCGGCGCGAGCAGGCCGATCGTCGCGTACCCAGGCACGCAGGCAATCAGAATGGTGCCGCTCGCCATGATCGACAGCGTAACGATCAGCCCGGTGCGCCGTCCGACCTTGTCGATATACGCGCCGAGAAAGATCGCACCGAGCGGACGCATCAGAAAGCCCGCGCCGAACACCGCGAAGGCAAGCATCAGCGAGGCGAACTCGCTGGTGGACGGGAAAAAGATCTTCGAGATCGATGTCGCGTAGAAGCCGAACAGAAAGAAATCGAACTGTTCGATGAAATTGCCGCTGGTCACGCGCAACACGGCGGCGGCCCTCGTCATGGGCGAAACGCCGGACGTAGCGGCGATCGATTCTGTGCGGTTCATTGCGTCTCCTGCTTCTTATCTATGGTGATGGGCGCCCAAGGCGCCCTAGTGACTGCTAATCCGAACTGAGGCTCAGCGTGTTGCGTTGCCGCTTCTCTATCGACGATTTGAGCAACGCCGCCGAGCGGAAGATGCCGTGCGCGAACTTGCCGTAAGGCAGCGTGGCGAACAGCGCCATCACGATGCCGAGATGAATCGCGAGCAGCGACGGCATCGCCGAGGTCGCGCGGAGCGCGAGCAGCGCGAGACCGGATGCGCTCGTCAGAAGCAGGAGCGCGATGAAGCCGCGGTCCATCGGACGCTGACGGGCATCGCCCCGCTCCGGAACGCGTTTCAGGTTCAGCCACAGCAGTCCCGCCGCCCCCGCAATCAGTCCAATGCCGCCCGCGGTCCCCAGCAGCACCGGCACGCTCAGAAACGGATACGGCGCTTCCAGACCGAATGCATAGTGATAGAGCGTCGCAACTGCGGTTGCTGCAAAGCACAGCATGAAGCCGTAGAACGTCAGGTGATGGAAACGGCGCCGCGCCAGTGTGAAGGCATCGCTCTCTTCGTTGCAGCCGTCGCCGTGGCCGCCGTCCAGGTACTTGAGCGTCAGCGCGTTCTTGGCCGCTTCCGCGACAGCTGGCGCACTCGCCGTTCCTGCCGACACGTCGCGCCAGAAGCGCGTGACGCCCACGCCGAGCGCGAGAATGGCGAACAGGAAAACAATGCCAAACATCGCCGCGAGCAGGTTGTGCGGGAAGATCGCGTAGAAGTTCGCTGGCGCGACATCGCCCGACAAGCCGCCGTGGAATGCCATACCGAGCAGCAGAAACAGCGCGAGTCCGGCCGCCAGTGCAACCGACAAAGTCAGGCCGTTGCGTTTGTACAGCGCGCCGAACGACGCGGGAAACGCGTATTCGGTGTAGGTTTCGAGCCGGACTTCGGCCATCGCTTTCGGCACGTTCACGCCGAATTCGTGCGGCGGCGCGTATTGGCACGCGTGATAGCACGCGCCGCAGTTGTGGCAGAGATTCGCCAGATAGTTGACGTCCGACTTGCCGAATTCCAGGCGGCGCGTCATGGCCGGGAACACGGCGCAGAAGCCTTCGCAGTAGCGGCAGGCGTTGCAGATCTGCATCTGCCGTGCCACTTCGGTTTCGCCGGCGCTCATCGGCACGATTGGGATCACGCGCGCCGTGCTGCCGTGCGAAGTTTTTTTCGTATCGACCGATAACGCCGTGCGCATGCGTTCGGGCGCGAACGGGTCAGACTGCTGCACTGGTTGCCTCCGTCGTTTTGAGTGCGGCGCGCGCAGCCTGCGTCCCGGCGATGCGCCCGAAGGCCGTGCCGATCGACATGCCGACGCCCGCTGTATAGCCCTTACCGAGCACGTTGCCGGCCATCATTTCGCCGGCCACGAACAGGTTCTCACTGGCTTTGCCGCCGAAGTGAACCTGCGCGCGATCATTGGTCTTTAGTCCGAGATACGTGAACGTGATGCCTGGCCGCAACGCATAACCGTAAAACGGCGGCGTCTCGATGCGGCGCGCCCAGTGCGTCTTGGGCGGCGCGAGACCTTCGGTGTGGCAGTCGTCGAGCGCGGTGTGGTCGAAGGTGCCGTCGCGGCATGAGTCGTTATAGCGCGTGAGCGTTTCCATGAAGCGCGCTTCCGGCAGCCCGAGCTTGCGCGCGAGTTCCGGCAGCGTATCGGCCTTATCGCCCGGAAACACCGGCGGCATGAAGCGGCCGATTGCTTTCGAGTCGATGATCGAATAGCCGATCTGCCCCGGTTGATGCGCAACGAGCCGTCCCCAGATTGCATAGCGCTTCGGCCAGAAATCCTCGCCTTCGTCGTAAAAGCGCTCGGCGTCACGATTCACCACGACGCCCAGCGACACGCAGTCGATGCGCGTACAGATGCCGCCGTCATACAGCGGCGCGCGTGCATCGATGGCGACGCAGTGTGACTGCGACGGGTCGCCGATCATGTCCGCACCGGCGTCGGTCATATGCTTGATGAGCACGCCCTTGTTGAAGCGCGTGCCGCGAATCAGGAAGTTGTCGGCGGGCCATTCGCCGCGCTCGTTTTGCCCCCACGCTTCGCGCAGCCATTCGCGATTTGATTCAAAGCCGCCTGCCGCCAGTACGCAGGCGCGCGCCTCGAAGCGCTGGCTGCCGCTGCGCGCCGCGATGAAGAGGCTGCCGTCAAGTTCAAGCGAATCGACGGGTGTTTCATAGCGGATATCGACGCCGAGCGCTTCGGCGCTGCGGTAATACGCGTTGACGAGCGCCTTGCCGCCACCCATGAAGAACGCGTTGGTGCGTGCCACGTGCAGCGCGCCCGACAGCGGCGGCTGGAAGCGTACGCCGTGCTTCTGCATCCACGGCCGACACGACGACGACGCGCGGATCGTCAGCCGCGCGAGATGCTCATTCGTGATGCCGCCGGTGACTTTCAACAGGTCCTGCCAAAATTCCTCTTCCGGATAGGCATCGACGAGAACGTCCTGCGGCGCATCGTGCATGCAGCGCAGATTGCGCGTGTGTTGCGAGTTGCCGCCGCGCCATTCGCGCGGCGCGGATTCGAGAAGCAGGACCGAGGCGCCCGCTTCGCGCGCCATCAATGCGGCGCACAGCGCGGCATTGCCTCCTCCGATTACGAGCACATCGACCATCAGACTTGTCTCCTTTTGGACAAATCGTAAAGGTCTCGTGCCCGCGTCGCTACCAGCCTGCCGTCAAGGGGTCTTCACTTTTTGTGAAGGCCGAGGCTCCCGCAGCCGCGCACCGGGCCAGCGCCCCTCCTGTACCAGTTGACGGGCGACATCGGCGAGCACCACGCGCGCAGCGAGACCGGCGGGAGACAGTTCGTCGTCGGAGATGCTGGCGAGCATGTTGGGCCGTGTGGCGTATTTATCCGCGACGGGCACGCTCGTCAGTATCACGTTCTCGGGCCTTGCGAGCGCCGCGCCAGGCTGTATGGTCGCGCCGATGCCGGTGCGGACGAAGTCCATCAGGAGTGCAAGGCCGTCGACTTCGGCGACGATGTTCGGCTCGTATTCGGCGCGCCTGAATGCTGATAACAGCAGCGAACGCAGCCCATGCGTGCCGCTGGGAAGAACGAGCGGAAGCCTGCCGAGATTTTTCAGCCGGACGGATGCGCTCGTCGGCATGCCATCGAGATCGCCCGCGCCGATCAGGAACAGCCGCTCGTCCAGCAGCGGCAGCACGCTCCAGCGTTGCGCGGACTCCTCGCGGAACAGCACGGCGAGATCGATCTGACGCGCGCTCAGCATGGATGCAAGATAGCCGGAGAGACTTTCGACCATGTGCAGCCGCACATCGGGATAGCGCGAGCGCATGGCCTGCATGAATGCGACGCCTAGCACGCTCGCCGTGCTCGGCGCCATGCCGACGCTGACATGGCCCGACAGACGGGCTGAGCGTGCAGCGAGCGCTGCATCGTCGATATGACGCAGCGCGAGTTGCGCCTGACGCCAGAACGCCAAACCTGCGTCGGTGGGAACGACGCCGCCCGAGGTGCGTTGCAGCAGACGCGTGGACAGTTCGCCTTCGAGACGGCTGATCTGCTGACTCAATGCCGAGGTCACCACGCCGAGTTCCAGCGCTGCCTTGCCCATGCTTCCGTGTTCCACGACGCTGAGAAAATAGCGTAGTTGTCTGAGTTCCATTCCGCGATCGGTCAGGAGGATTAAGCGGGTATTTTGACAGAACGTCGTCGGACCATTCTCGGCATAGACGCCGCGACGCGTCCTCTATAGCGTCTGCGACCGGCGTGAAAACGGACTCTCCGCTGCTGCGAGATGATTTGTCGGCTCGGAAAGCTTATGCGCGAGTTACGCCTTGGCTGCGCAATGGATGCCGCGGTCGCCCGCGTAGTCCGCGTCGTGTATGACCTCATTCAGGTAGATGGCCCTCGGGATCTGATTCTTGAACACATCACACGTGCCAGTGTCATGTGGACCATGACCCACCGCAACATGGCCCCGCTACTCGCTCGCGTAGAGGCTCGCGCCCTCATCCCAATACCCGCAGATGGAAAACAAACCGGCACGATCATCGTCAGCGTTACGGACGCGCCGTTCTCTGTCGGCAATCACGAGCACATCGAAGCAGCAAACAGGATCGAGATCATGCCCCGTCGATCAAGATCTGCTGCCGCAATACGCGGATATCTGACGAAGCTGGCGCGGTCGACCGCGCCAGCGACAGCCGCTAGAACAGCCCAACTGGCTGAGCAGCGTCGGGAACGCGTATTGCTCGGCCGCTCCCGATCGCTCAATTCCAATCCGGCATCAATCACCGGATCGCCGGATCGCCGGATTCCAGCGCTATTGCCAGCCATTTGATCGATAGTTATCAGGATTAGTCATTCATATTTTCATAACCGCACTTTTTACTGATTCACCGAGTAACAATTACGATTTAACCGGCAATTAAATATCCAAAAAAAAGCCACCAAACATCATTGACTTTGACTTTCGTCGAAATTTAGAATCCCATACAACATCTTTCGTCGGACTTTTTCAGTACCGCACGAACGTTGCCCTTCGCCTGCGCGAAGGCGTGCTCCAGTGACTACACCCGCATCAGAACGGGCGGTGCGTCTTTTTGCCTTCACTTTTCGGCATTGATCGTCCATTCGATTAAAGCCGTTCAATTCGCCCCCCGAGCATCACACCACGATTAATCCCGGGCATTTTCAGAATACCCGAGACGCAGCACAAAGCGGATCAAGCCGCCCGCTCATTCAAGCATTCCGATAAAAATCACATGCATCAGGAGGGTCGTCATGAACATGCGCCGCTTCACGAAATCGCTGTGTCTCGGATTCGTCTGCGCCGGCCTGCTCGCCGCCTGCAACGACGACGACGTCCAGTCCAGCGGTACGTCGTCGAACAGCGCCGCACTGTCGTTCCGCATGGACACCGGCGGGCAGATCAATGCGTTCTACCGGCAGGACAAAGTCGCCGCGCACCTGCTGGTGCGCTCGTCGACGAAACCGCGTCTGCTCGTGGTGTTTCCGGCCGGCAACAGCGGCACCGGGCTGTGGTTCGACGACACTGCCCAGCCGGTGAGCTGGAGCCTCGACACACCACCGTCCGCGCTGTCGGCACCCGACACGCACGGTCGCCCGCTGTACGGCATCGGCGCCGACGTATCGGTCGACACCGACACGCTGACGATCCGCCAGGGGCTGCTCGGCAATGTGCGCTTCCTGCGCGACTTCAACGGCGGCGCGACGATACCGCCGGAGATCGTCACCGCCCCGACGATCCAGAGGAGCGTCACGCAATGGCAGCGCGACCGGATCGACGGCGCGCCCGGCCAGATGCTGCGCATCACGCTGCGCGACGGCGGCAGCATCGCGACAGCCGCGGGCGGCAAGCTCGTGCTGCGCGCGGCGGCCGGCGCTCGTACGCTGAAACTGCACGTCGATGCGCTGTCGGGCGAGACGCCGTTGTCGCCGATCCTGCGTGCAGACCTGCTCGCGCCGTCCGCGAATCCCGACCCGGTCAGCCAGAACGTGCTCGAATTCCTGAGCTTCCACGACAAGCTGCTGGCCGGCTCTTGGCAATACGACACCTACTTCGGCCGCGACACGCTGATCTCGGTGCGCATGCTGATGCCGGTGCTCGAGCCTGCGGCGATCGAGGCCGGGCTGACGTCGGTGCTGAGTCGCCTGTCGGACGACGGCAAGGTCGCGCACGAGGAAGGCATCGGCGAATTCGCGCTGGTCGACAACGCGAAGCACGGCCGGCCGAACGATGCAACGCCGACCTACGATTACAAGATGATCGACAGCGACTACCTGCTCGCGCCGATCGCGGCGGCCTGGCTGATCGACGACACGCGCGGCCAGGCGCGCGCGGCCGCCTATCTCGCGCAACGCGGCAGCGACGGTCAGACGAACGGCAGCCGGCTCGTCGTCAACCTGCTGCACGTCGCGGCGACCGCGCAGCCGTTCGCACAGCAGCCGTCGGTCCCGAACCTGATCCGCCTGCGGCCTGGCGAGATCGTCGGCAACTGGCGCGACAGCACCGACGGGCTCGGCGGCGGCGTCTATCCGTACGACGTGAATGCGGTGCTCGTGCCGGCCGCGCTGCGCGCGGCGAATGCGTTCCTCGCGCGCGGCCTGCTCGATCCTTACCTGGACGCCGGGCAACGTGCGACGCTCGCGAACACGGCGACCGAAGCGGCTACCTGGGAGCAGCAGGCGCCGCCGCTGTTCCAGGTGAGCGTACCGGCCGCGCAGGCGGCGACCGAAGTATCGGCCTATGCGTCGTCCACCGGTGTGCCGGCAGGTACCGCGCCAGGCGCGCCGCTGACTTTCTACGCGCTGTCGCTCGACCAGCAAGGCACGCCGATCCCGGTGATGAATTCCGACGGCGGCTTCGCGCTGCTGTTCGGCACGCCGGCGGACGACCAGCTCCAGCGGATCGTCACCGACGTCACGCGGCCGTTCCCGACCGGTCTCGTCACCGATGTCGGGATGCTGATCGCGAACCCCGCGTATGCGAATCAGGCGCTGTGGCCCAAATTCACGAGTTCGGCGTATCACGGCACGGTGATCTGGTCGTGGCAACAGGCGATGTGGGTCGCCGGGCTCGACCGCCAGCTCGCGCGCCAGGATCTGTCGGACGCGACGCGCACGCTGCTGACGCAGGCCCGGCAGACGATCTGGCAGGTGATCTCGAACGGACGCGACATGCGCACGTCGGAAATGTGGACCTGGTCGTACGTGAACGGTCGGTACCAGACCGATGCATTCGGCACCCGCAGCGCGGATGCGACCGAAGCCAACGCGGCGCAGCTGTGGAGCACGACGTATCTCGCGATCCGCGATCCGCAACTGCGCGCGGGCAAGTACTGGTGGCAGGCTTCGCAGCGGATGCAGGACGCGCAGCCGGAGCGTGCGGCGGCCATCGCGTCGCGATAGCCGATGCGTCATTGAAACGAAAGCCCCACATGCTCGTGCGCGTGTGGGGCTTCATCCAGGGTGCATGCGAAACGGACCTGCCTCGCGTCGCGCCATTGCATTGCGGCCGCGCGCGCCACGTCGCCGAATGCGCGGCCGCCGCTCGTCAGTGCGCGACCACGCGATTGCGCCCGTCGCGCTTCGCCTGGTACAGCCGTTCATCGACCGCCCGCAGCAACGCATCGACCGTGCTCCCGTCGACGCCGTACTGCGCGACGCCGACGCTGACCGTCACCTGCACGCGCTTGAAATCCAGCCCGAACGGTGAACTCGCGATCGACGAACGCACGCGCTCGGCCGTCATGCGCGCGCCTTCGAGCGGCATCTCGGGCAACAGCGCCATGAACTCCTCGCCGCCAACCCGCGCGAGCGCACCGGCCGGACGAATCGCCTCGAGAGACTGGCGCACGACGCCGCGCAGCACCTCGTCGCCGATCTGGTGCCCGTACGCGTCGTTGATGTTCTTGAAGTTGTCGAGATCGAGCGCGAGCAGGCAAAACGGCGTGCCGTCGCGCTCCGCGCGCACGATCTCGCGCTCGACCTGCGCGATGAACTGACGGCGGTTCGACGCGCCCGTCATCGGATCGGTCGCGGCCATGTATTCGAGCTTCTGGTTCGTGCGCCGCAACTCCTGCAGCGCACTCTCGGTGCGCGCCATCGATTCCGACAGCCGGCTCATCAGGTCTTCCTGGCTGTAGATCGCCGAGAACGAGCGCGTCGTCTGCAGCGCCTGCACGACGCCGTAGCTGAGCAGGAAGAACCCGCCCGCGAAGATCGCATGCGCGAGCCACCACATGTGGTTCCAGGGCTTGCCGAGGATGAACGCGAGCGACGACAGCGCGAACGCCATGATCGACATGCCGTAGATCACCATCAGCGGCGAACGGATGCGCCGCGCGAGCAGCACGCCGACGTTGAGCAGCGAAAACACCAGCGCGCCGCCTTCCATCGACAGTCGCGTGCCCAGCGCGCCCGCGACCGGCGAATACGCGATGTATGCAACCGCCACGTTGATGACCAGAAACAACACGATCCACGGCAGCCACGTTCGCGCGCGCGCACGCTTCTCGACCCGATCGGGCGGCTGCGAATACGACAGCAGGCCCGTCAGCAGCAGGATCGACATCACGAGGCGCGATGCGGGCCCGTACAGCAGGAACAGCCAGATGTTGTGATGCGCCATCCCGGTGAACAGGCCGTGCAACGCGTAGATCATCGCGAAGCCCAGAAAGCCGAGTGTCAGCCAGCGCAGGAGCGGCTCTCCGGACGACCGATAGCACACCCACGTCACGTAGGTGACGAATGCCCCCTCGAGGGTCGCGGCCGCGATCGCGATTTCATGGAAGGCGTGGCTCTCGAACACGACGTGCGGGTCGCTGAAGAACCACAGATAGGCGATCAGATAGGCTGGCAGCAATGCGAAGCCGACCAGCAGGCATTTCGCATAGAGCCTCGCGGCCGCGCTGACGACTCGCGGCGGTTCCCCGGCTGCATAGGTCGTGCTCAATTCGGTCCCCGTTCGGTCTGCTGCGTGGTTCGAACGTTCACGATGCCGGACACGCGCGATGCATCGACTGCGCCGGCTACCGGAAACGCATCACGTGCGTCGGTGCGATGCACGCGTTGCCCCATCCCGCCGAAAGGCAAATGTCAGAGCAAGTATAGGTGCGGCAATTCGTTTGACAAGTAAGGGGAAACGGCAGCATCGAACCGGCACCGTTTGCTTCCCGATCCTTTCGAATCGCATGCGACGGCCGCGGCTTGCGTCAACGCAGGCGGCGGCCGTCGGCCGACAAGCAAAAAATCAGACGATTTCGAACAGGCCGGCGGCGCCCTGCCCGCCGCCGATGCACATCGTGACGACGACGTATTTCACGCCGCGCCGCTTGCCTTCGATCAGCGCATGGCCCGTCAGGCGCGCACCCGACACGCCGTACGGATGGCCGACCGCGATCGCGCCGCCGTTCACGTTCAGGCGGTCGTCAGGAATCCCGAGCGTATCGCGGCAGTACAGCACCTGCACCGCGAACGCTTCGTTCAGTTCCCACAGGCCGATGTCGTCGACCTTCAGCCCCGCCTGCTTCAGCAGCTTCGGCACCGCGAACACCGGGCCGATGCCCATTTCGTCCGGCTCGCAACCGGCGACCGCGAAACCGCGAAACACGCCGAGCGGCTGCAGCCCTTCGCGCTGTGCGACATCCGCGTTCATCACCACGCACGCCGATGCGCCGTCCGAGAACTGGCTCGCGTTGCCCGCGGTGATCACGCCGCCCGGCACGGCCGAACGGATCTTCGACACGCCTTCGAGCGTCGTGTCGGGCCGGATGCCTTCGTCGGCCGACACGGTAACGTCCTGCGTGAACAGCCGGCCCGTCGCCTTGTCGGCGATGCCCGCGCGTACGGTGATCGGCACGATCTCGTCGTTGAAGCGCCCGGCTTCCTGCGCGGCCGCGGCACGCAGTTGCGACCGCACGCCGTACTCGTCCTGCCGCTCCTTCGCGATCCCGTAGCGCTTCGCGACGTTTTCCGCCGTCTGAAGCATGTTCCAGTAGATCTCGGGCTTGTGCTCGACGAGCCAGCCGTCCTGGATCATGTGCCGGTTCATCTCGTTCTGCACGCAGGAGATCGATTCGACGCCGCCCGCGACATACACGTCGCCTTCGCCAGCGATGATCCGTTGCGCGGCGAGCGCGATGGTCTGCAGCCCTGACGAGCAGAAACGGTTCACCGTCATCCCCGGCACGCTCACCGGCAGCCCGGCGCGCAGCGCGATCTGCCGCGCGATGTTCGCGCCGGTCGCGCCCTCGGGGTTCGCGCAGCCCATGATCACGTCCTCGATGCGCGCGGGGTCGAGCTTCGCGCGTTCGAGCGCGGCCGCGACCACGTGGCCGCCGAGCGTCGCGCCGTGCGTCATGTTGAATGCGCCACGCCACGATTTCGCGAGCGGCGTGCGTGCGGTCGATACGATTACGGCTTCGGTCATGCGAGTCTCCTTCGGTCCTGCTTCATGTCCTGAATCGGATGGGAATGCGCTACGCCGTCGGGCGCGCGCCCGCGGACGTCACGTGTGCGACGCCCGCCGCCTGCATCTGTTGCCATGCGTGCGCGAGCGACCCGTTCAGGTCGATCGCACGGCACGCATCGTTGATCACGGCGGCCTCGAAGCCGGCCGCGCGCGCATCGAGCGCGGACCACGCGACGCAATAGTCGGTCGCGAGTCCGCAACACCACACGCGTTTCGCGCCGAGCTCGCGCAGATAGCCGGCGAGCCCCGTGCGCGTCGTGCGATCGGCTTCGACGAACGCGGAGTAGCTGTCGACCTGCGCGTCGCCGCCCTTGCGGATCACGAGCCTCGCATGCGGGATGTCGAGGTCGCGATGCAGCGCCGCGCCTTCCGTGTCCTGCACGCAATGCACGGGCCACAGCACCTGCTCGCCGTACGGCAGCGCGAGCGTCGAGAACGGCTCGCGCCCCGGGTGATTCGCCGCGAACGACACGTGTTCGCGCGGGTGCCAGTCCTGCGTCAGCACGACCTGGTCGAAGCGTTGCGCGAGCGCGTTGATCACCGGCACGACCGCGTCGCCGTCCGGCACCGCGAGTGCGCCACCCGGCATGAAGTCGTACTGCACGTCGATCACGAGCAACACGTCGTCAGTGCGTTTCATTGCGTTTCTCCTTGCAAGACGGGCGCGCCGTCACGCACGGCGTCAGCCGTTGAACCCGCGTCCGGCCTTTGCCAGTTCGACGATCGACGGCGCGAGCTGCCACGCGTCGCCGTTCGGTGCGGCCGCATAGCGGCGGATCGCGCGCTCGACGTTGTAGAGGCCGACCATGTCCGCATACAGCATCGGGCCGCCACGCCACAGCGGGAAGCCATAGCCGGTCAGGTAGACCATGTCGATGTCGGACGCCTTCGACGCGATCTTCTCCTCGAGAATCTTCGCGCCTTCGTTGACGAGCGCGAACACGAGCCGCTCGACGATCTCGTCGTCGCCGATCTTGCGCCGCTCCACGCCGCGCTCCTGCGAATACGCGACGACCATCTCGTCGACGAGCGCCGAAGGCTTCGCCTTGCGCTCGCCCGGCATGTAGTCGTACCAGCCGCCGCCTGTCTTCTGGCCAAAGCGGCCCTGTTCGCACAGGCGGTCGGCGATCTTCGAGTAATGCAGATCGGGCTGCTCGACATAGCGGCGCTTGCGGATCGCCCAGCCGATGTCGTTGCCGGCGAGATCGCTCATCCGGAACGGGCCCATCGCGAAACCGAACTTCTCGATCGCGCGATCGACCTGTGCGGGCAGCGCGCCTTCCTCGAGCATGAAGAGTGCCTGGCGGATGTACTGCTCGATCATCCGGTTGCCGATGAAGCCGTCGCACACGCCCGACACGACCGCCGTCTTGCGGATCTTCTTCGCGACCGCCATCACGGTGGCGAGCACGTCCTTCGCGGTCTGCGCGCCGCGCACGACCTCGAGCAGCTTCATCACGTTCGCCGGGCTGAAGAAGTGCATGCCGACCACGTCCTGCGGCCGCTTCGTGAACGCGGCGATCTTGTCGACGTCGAGCGTCGACGTGTTCGACGCGAGGATCGCACCCGGTTTCGCGACTTCGTCGAGCTTCCTGAACACCTGCTCCTTCACGCCGAGTTCCTCGAACACGGCCTCGACGATCAGGTCCGCATCCTTCAGGTCGTCGTACGACAGCGTCGGCGTGATCAGCGCCATGCGTGCGTCGAGCTTCTCCTGCGTGAGCTTGCCCTTCTTCACCTGCGCGTCGTAGTTCTTGCGGATCGTCGCGACGCCGCGCTCGAGCGCTTCCTGTTTCGTCTCGAGCAGCGTGACGGGGAGGCCCGCGTTGACGAAGTTCATCGCGATCCCGCCGCCCATCGTGCCCGCGCCGATCACGCCGACGCGGCGGATCTCGCGCAGCGGCGTATCGGCCGGCACGTCGGGAATCTTGCTCGCCGCGCGTTCGCCGAAGAACGCATGGCGCAGCGCGCGGCTTTCCGGCGTCATCATCAGCGCGACGAAACCCTCGCGCTCGGCGATGCTGCCCTTGTCGAAGCCGTTCAGCACGCCGGCCTCGATCGCGTCGATGCACTTGTGCGGCGCAGGGAAGTTCGGCGCGGCGGCCCGCGCGGAATTGCGCGCGAACTGGAGAAAGCCCGCCGCGTTCTCGTGGACGATCTTGCGATCGCGCACGCGCGGATGCGGCCCCTGCCGCGCGCCGACCTTGCGCGCGAACGCAACGGCCGCGTCGAGCAGGTCGCCGTCGGCCATCTCGTCGAACAGCCCGCTCTTCGAAAGCTGCTCCGACGGTACCGGCGCGCCCGACACGATCATGTTCAGCGCGGTTTCGAGGCCCACCGCACGCGGCAGCCGTTGCGTGCCGCCCGCGCCAGGCAGCAGGCCGAGCTTCACTTCGGGCAGCGCGACCTGCGCACCGGGCGCCGCGACGCGATAGTGCGCGCCGAGCGCGAGCTCCAGGCCGCCGCCCATCACGACGCTGTGCAGCGCGGCGACGACCGGTTTCGCGCTTGCCTCCACCGCGCGGATCACGGTGTGCAGCGTCGGCTCCTGCAGGGCCTTCGGGGTATTGAATTCGGTGATGTCGGCGCCGCCCGAGAACGCGCGGCCCGCGCCGGTCAGCACGATCGCCGTGACCGACGGATCCTGCGCGGCGCGATCGAGCGCGTCCATGACGCCCTCGCGTGTCGACAGGCCGAGCCCGTTGACGGGCGGATTGTTGAGCGTGATGACGGCCACGCCGTCGCGAGTCGAGTAATCCACTGCCATCTGCCTGCCTCCATGCATCGCGCGCCGGGGTGGCTGCGCTTCATTGTGCGCGGTCGAACGGCCGCATGTCCGGATCGAACGGAGGCAGCATACAACGAAAAAGCACGGTCGTTCAATTTGAATTTTTCCCGATCCGGGGCCGGATCGGGAGACCGCGCGGCGGGCCGTCGCCGGCCGCGGCTTACGGCTCGCCGACCGCCGTCGGCAGCACGTAGTCGCGGAACGCCTCGCGCAGCTTCAGCTTCTGCAGCTTGCCGGTCGCGGTGTGCGGCAGCGATTCGACGAACACGACGTCGTCGGGCACCCACCACTTCGCGACCTTGCCCTCGTAAAACGCGAGCAGCGCGTCACGCGTCAGGTTCGCCCCTTCGCGCGGTACCACGACCAGCAGTGGACGCTCGGTCCATTTCGGGTGCGCGCACGCGATGCACGCGGCTTCAGCCACGCCCGGGTGCGCGATCGCGACATTCTCGATGTCGATCGAGCTGATCCACTCGCCGCCGGACTTGATCACGTCCTTGCTGCGGTCGGTGATCTGCAGGAAGCCGTCGGGGTCGATCGTCGCGACGTCGCCGGTCGGGAACCAGCCGCCCGACAGCGGCGACGTATCGCTCCTGAAGTAGCGATCGATCACCCAGGGCCCGCGCACCTGCAGTTCGCCGAACGCGACGCCGTCCCACGGCAATTCGTGGCCGTCGTCGCCGACGATCCGCATGTCGACACCGCAGATCACGCGCCCCTGCTTCTCCAGCAACCGGCGCTGCGCGTCGAGCGGCCGCTGCGACTGCGCCCAGTTCAGCGTCGCGAGCGTGCCGAGCGGCGACAGCTCGGTCATCCCCCACGCGTGGATCACGCGCACGCCGTATTCGTCCTCGAACGTGCGCAGCATCGCGGGCGGGCACGCGGAGCCGCCGATCACCGTGCGGTTCAGCGTCGAGAAACGCACGCCGGCCTCGCGCATGTAGTTCAGCAGCCCGAGCCACACGGTCGGCACGCCCGCGGAAAACGTCACGCGTTCGGCCTCCATCAGTTCGTACAGCGACCTGCCGTCGAGATCCTTGCCGGGCAGCACGAGCTTGCCGCCCGTGAGCAGCACCGCATACGGCAGGCCCCACGCGTTCACATGAAACATCGGCACGACGGGCAGCACGGCGTCGAGCGCCGACAGGTTCATCGCGTCGGGCAGCGCTGCGCCGTACGCGTGCAGCACCGTCGAGCGATGCGAATACAGCACGCCCTTCGGGTTGCCGGTCGTGCCCGACGTGTAGCACAGGCCGGACGCCTGCAGCTCGTCGAGACGCGGCCAGTCGTAGCGGCCGTCCTCGGCGTCGACGAGCGTTTCGTAGCACAGGAACGGCGTCGCGCCGGACGGCAGGTGCGCGGCGTCGGTCATCGCGATCCAGCCTTTCACGTGCGG
The DNA here is from genome assembly GCF_902499115.1 of Burkholderia diffusa. Classification (GTDB taxonomy): domain Bacteria; phylum Pseudomonadota; class Gammaproteobacteria; order Burkholderiales; family Burkholderiaceae; genus Burkholderia; species Burkholderia diffusa. The sequence goes on along the minus strand of NZ_CABVPN010000044.1, from coordinate 15,673 downwards.
ACACTGCGGCGCGATCGCGTCGACCAGCGGCGCGAAATTGATGTCGAAGCAGACGTAGCGGTCTTCCGCGTGATTGACGATGTAGGCGATCTGCTCGGGAAAGAGGCGCGGGTTGATCGTGTGGCACACGGCGCCCATCCCGCCGATCCCGTAGTACGCCTCCAGGTGCCGGTAGCCGTTCCAGGCCAGCGTGCCGACGCGGTCGCCCGACTCGACGCCGAGCCGCGCGAGCGCCTGCGCGAGCCGCTTCGCGCGCTGCTCGCAGTCGCGGTACGTGTAGCGATGCAGGTCGCCTTCCACGCGCCTCGACACGATCTCCGTGTCACCCGCGTAACGCGCGGCGTGCGCGATCAGCGACGACACCAGCAACGGCATGTCCATCATCTGGCCCAGCAACGGCTTACCCATCGTCTTGTTCTCCCGGAAGGACGCGAATCGGTGACCAGCCTCGAAGCGGTGCGCCGGCTTGCGGCCCGGACAGGCCTGGCGCAAGGCGCGCGGGCCGCCATGCGGGCGGCGCGGCGCCGCCTTACAATATCGGCTTACCCAGAGGCGCTCAACATGTCGTTTTCCCGAAGCGCAGCCGATACGGCTGACACTCTTCCCGACCTCGCCGCGACGCTCGGTGCGCCGGCCGCCGGCGCATTCGTCACGCTCGGCGATGCGTTTCATACGCGGCTGCCGGCCGCACCGCTGCCCGCGCCGTACGTCGTCGGCTTTTCCGACGAAGTCGCGCACCTGCTCGGCCTGCCGGTGTCGATTGGCCAGCAGCCCGGGTTCGCCGAGCTCTTCGCCGGCAACCCGACGCGCGACTGGCCCGCGAGCGCGATGCCGTATGCGTCGGTGTATTCCGGCCACCAGTTCGGCGTGTGGGCCGGCCAGCTCGGCGACGGCCGCGCGCTGACGATCGGCGAACTCCCCGGCACGAACGGCCAGCGCTACGAACTGCAGATCAAGGGCGGCGGCCGCACGCCGTATTCGCGGATGGGCGACGGCCGCGCGGTGCTGCGCTCGTCGATCCGCGAATTCCTGTGTTCGGAAGCCATGCATCACCTCGGCATCCCGACCACCCGCGCGCTCACGGTGATCGGCTCCGACCAGCCGGTGGTGCGCGAGGAGATCGAGACGTCAGCGGTCGTCACGCGCGTATCGGAGAGCTTCGTGCGCTTCGGCCACTTCGAGCATTTCTTCTCGAACGATCGTCCGGACCTGCTGCGCCAGCTCGCCGATCACGTGATCGATCGCTTCTATCCGGCATGCCGCGACGCCGACGATCCGTACCTCGCGCTGCTCGAAGCCGCGACGCTGCGCACGGCCGACCTCGTCGCGCAGTGGCAAGCGGTCGGCTTCTGCCACGGCGTGATGAACACCGACAACATGTCGATCCTCGGCATGACGATCGACTACGGCCCATTCGGCTTCGTCGACGCGTTCGACGCGAACCACATCTGCAATCACTCCGACACGAGCGGCCGCTACGCGTACCGGATGCAGCCGCGCATCGCGCACTGGAACTGCTACTGCCTCGCGCAGGCGCTGCTGCCGCTGATCGGGCTGCAGCACGGGATCGCCGACGACGATGCGCGCGCCGAGCGCGCGGTCGACGACGCGCAGGCCGTGCTCGCGAAATTTCCCGAACGCTTCGGCCCCGCGCTCGAACGCGCGATGCGCGCGAAGCTCGGCCTCGAACTCGAGCGCGAGAACGACGCCGAGCTCGCGAACAAGCTGCTCGAAACGATGCACGCGAGCCATGCGGACTTCACGCTGACGTTCCGCCGGCTCGCGCAGCTGTCGAAGCACGACGCGAGCCGCGACGCGCCGGTGCGCGACCTGTTCATCGATCGCGACGCATTCGACGCGTGGGCGAACCTCTATCGCGCCCGGCTGTCCGAGGAAACGCGCGACGACGCGGCCCGCGCGGCCGCGATGAATCGCGTGAATCCGAAATACGTGCTGCGCAATCATTTGGCCGAAGTCGCGATCCGGCGCGCGAAGGAAAAGGATTTTTCCGAAGTCGAGCGGCTCGCGCAGGTGCTGCGCCGGCCATTCGACGAACAACCGGAACACGAAGCGTATGCGGCATTGCCGCCAGACTGGGCCGGGTCGCTCGAAGTGAGCTGCTCGTCGTGACCCGCACGACCCGACCGATCGATCAGGAGAACACCCACATGTCACACGATTCCGACGACAAGACCTTCCCGTACCAGAAGGACGACGCCGAATTGCGCCGCCGGCTCACGCCGATGCAGTACGAGGTCACGCAGCATGCGGCGACCGAGCGGGCCTTCACCGGCGAATACACCGATACCGAGGACGCCGGCATCTACAAATGCGTCGTCTGCAGCACGCCGCTGTTCGAATCCGGCGCCAAATTCCATTCGGGCTGCGGCTGGCCCAGCTACTTCAAGCCGCTCAACGGCGAGGTGATCGACGAGAAGATCGACCGCTCGCACGGCATGGTGCGCGTCGAGGTTCGCTGCAACCATTGCGGCGCGCATCTCGGCCACGTGTTCGAGGACGGCCCGCGCGACCAGACCGGTTTGCGGTACTGCATCAATTCGGCTGCGTTAAACTTCGAGTCCCGACCCGAAAACGAATGAGCGGCACCGGACGAATCGGTCGGACAGCCTTCCCGGCTGCCCCGATCCCGGACGGTGGCGCCTGGCGGGTCCCCACAACGGTGAAAGGCCGCGCGATGCGGCCTTTCACGCAGCTGCGAGCGCCATGAAATTCCTGTTCGATCTGTTTCCGATCATCCTGTTTTTCGCCGCCTTCAAGGTCTGGGGCATCTTCACCGCCACCGCCGTCGCGATCGTCGCGACACTGGCCCAGGTCGCGTGGGTAGCCTTCCGGCACCGGAAGGTCGACACGATGCTGTGGGTCAGTCTCGGCGTGATCGTCGTCTTCGGTGGCGCCACCCTCGTCCTGCATGACGAGAAATTCATCCAATGGAAACCGACTGTGCTGTACTGGCTGTTTGCGATCGGGCTGCTCGCCGCACGCTATGCGTTCGGCAACAACCTGATCGAGAAGATGATGGGCAAGCAGCTCACGCTGCCGCACCCCGTGTGGGACAAGCTGAACGTCGCGTGGGCGCTGTTCTTCGCGGTGCTCGGCGTCGCGAACCTGTACGTGGTGCACAACTACACCGAATCGCAGTGGGTGAACTTCAAGCTGTTCGGCACGACGGGCGCGATGGTCGTGTTCATCATCCTGCAGAGCCTGTGGCTCACGAAGTACATGAAGGACGAGTGACATGAACGACGCCTTTCTCCAAGCATCGCCCGACGAACGCATCGCGCTGATCGAAGCGCGCCTGACCGCATCGCTCGCGCCGCTATCGCTCGCGGTGCGCGACGACAGCGCGCAGCATGCGGGCCACGCCGGCGCGGCCGCCGGCGGCCACTACACCGTGACGATCGTGTCGGCCGCCTTCGCGGGCAAGCCGCGCGTCGCGCGGCACCGGCTGGTGTATGATGCGCTCGCTGATGCGATGCAGCGCGGCATTCATGCGCTCGCGATCGTGGCTTATACGCCCGAAGAATTCAACGAATCTTCAATCTAGTCTCAACAGGAATTCCCGATGATCCTGAAATCCCCCCGCCTGTGGGTCGCGGCGGCTGCATTTGCAGCGGCACCGGCATTCGCCCAGAACATCGCCGTCGTCAACGGCACGCCGATTCCGAAGTCGCGCGCCGACGCGATGGTCGCGCAACTCGTCCAGCAAGGCCAGACCGACAGCCCGCAGCTGCAGCAAGCCGTGCGCCAGGAACTCGTGAACCGCGAAATCCTGATGCAGGAAGCGATCCGCGAAGGCATCCCGAACCGTCCGGACGTGAAGGCACAGGTCGCCGTCGCGCAGCAGACGGTGGTGCTGCGCTCGATGATCGAGAGCTTCCTGAAGAAGAACCAGCCGACCGACGCGGAAGTGAAGGCGCGCTATGACGATCTCGTGAAGGGCGCCGGCGGCAACCGCGAGTATCACCTGCACCACATCCTCGTCGACAGCGAGCAACAGGCGAAGGACCTGATCGCGAAGATCAAGGCCGGCGCGAAGTTCGAGGATCTGGCCAAGCAGTACTCGAAGGACCCGGGCTCGGGCAAGAACGGCGGCGACCTCGACTGGTCCGATCCGAAGGCGTACGTGCCGGAATTCGCGGCCGCCGCGCAGAAGCTCCAGAAAGGCCAGATGACCGACGCGCCGGTGAAGACGCAGTTCGGCTGGCACATCATCCGTGTCGACGACGTACGCGACATCGCCCCGCCGCCGTTCGACCAGGTGAAGGCTCAGATCGCGCAGCAGCTCGTGCAGCAGAAGCTGCAGGCGTTCGAGGAAGGCCTGCGCCAGCAGGCGAAGATCCAGTAACGTCGGCGACGATCGCCCACGCAAAGGCCGCTCCCCGGAGCGGCCTTTTTCTTTTTCACGCATGCTTGTGGTGGGCCGGCCCACGCGGCGGCCGGACAAGGAAAAAGCCGCTTCAAGGCGGCTTTTCAGGACTGCGGGATCGCGTACGGGCAGCGCGGTGAACCGCTATGCCGGATAGAACACATCGTGGTAGCGGACCTCGCCCGACGGCCGCGGCGCGGCTTCGTCGAACGACAGCGCGAGAAAATACTCGGGCGGCGCATCCGGGAACACCAGATCGCCGGACCGCACAAAGTCGAAACGCGCGTAATACGCGGGATCGCCGAGCACGACGCAGCCGCGCGCACCGAGCCGGCGCAACGCGTCGAGCCCCGTGCGCACGAGCCCCGCGCCGATGCTCTGCCGCTGGCATTCAGGCAGCACCGCGAGCGGCGCGAGCCCGTACCACTGCTGGTTGCCGGCCGGCTCGCCGCCGATCGACACCGGCGAAAACGCGACGTGACCGATCACGCGCTCGTCGCGCTCCGCAACGAGCGACACGCTGAGCACACCCTCCGCGCGCAGCGCATCGACGATCTGCCGTTCGAATCGACCCTGCTGAGGCTCGTCCGCGAACGCGGCCACGATCACACGACCGATCGCATCGACATCGCTCGCGCGTTCGTCGCGCAGCGTGACGATCTCGACCGGTGCGTGCGGATCGAACATCAGCCGATCCAGCGGCGTGCGTTACGGAACACGCGCATCCAGGGGCTCGCTTCGCCCCAGCCTTCCGGATGCCAGCTCATCGTGACCGTGCGGTGCACGCGCTCCATGTGCGGCATCAGCACCGAGAAGCGGCCGTCGGCCGTCGTGACCGACGTGATGCCGGCCGGCGAGCCGTTCGGGTTGAACGGATAACGTTCGGTCGCCTCGCCACGGTGGTCGACGTAGCGCATCGCGACCGCGACGCGATCGATGTCGCCCTGCTGCGAGAAGTCCGCATAGCCTTCGCCGTGCGCGACCGCCACCGGAATCCGCGAGCCTTCCATCCCCGCGAAGAAGATCGACGGCGACTTCTCCACTTCCACGAACGAGAAGCGCGCCTCGAACTGCTCGGACTTGTTGCGCGTGAACTTCGGCCATGCCTCCGCGCCCGGAATCATCGACGCAAGGCTCGACAGCATCTGGCAACCGTTGCAGATGCCGAGCGCGAACGTGTCGGGACGCGCGAAGAAGGCCGAGAACATGTCGGCGAGCTGCGCGTTGAAGCGGATCGTCTTCGCCCAGCCCTCGCCCGCACCCAGCACGTCGCCGTACGAGAAGCCGCCGCATGCCACCGCGCCCGCGAAATCGGCGAGCGTCGCGCGGCCGGCCAGCAGGTCGCTCATGTGCACGTCGTGCGCGTCGAAGCCCGCGCGGTCGAACGCATATGCCGTTTCCAGATGCGAGTTCACGCCCTGCTCGCGCAGGATCGCGACACGCGGGCGCGCGCCCGTCGCGATGAACGGCGCAGCGATGTCGTCGGCCGGATCGAAGCTCAGCACCGGCGAGATGCCCGGGTCGGCCGCGTCGAGCAGCGCGTCGTATTCGGCATCCGCGCAGGCGGGGTTGTCGCGCAGGCGCGCGATGCGCCAGCTCACTTCGCTCCATGCTCGATGGAGTTCAGCGCGCGGCGCGTCGAACACCTTCTTCGCGTCGCGGTACACCTCGATCACGTCGCGATCGTTGACCGTGCCGATCACGTGCGAGCAGGCCGACAGGCCGAAGTCGCGCAGCGCGCCGAGCACCGCGTCGCGATCGGCCGCGCGCACCTGCACGACGGCGCCGAGTTCCTCCGAGAACAGCGCGCGCAGCGTGCGATCCTCGCGACGGCCGCTCGTCTGCTTCGCCCAGTCCTTCGCGTCGCCATAGTCGGATTCGTGATTCGGGTCGAGCGTCAGCATATCGACGTTCAGCGACACACCCGCGTGGCCCGCGAACGCCATTTCGCACACCGTCGCCCACAGGCCGCCGTCCGAGCGGTCGTGATACGCGAGCAGCTTGTCTTGTGCATTGAGCGACTGGATCGCGTTGAAGAAGCGCTTGAGGTCTTCCGGATCGTCGACGTCCGGCGTCGTGTCGCCGACCTGCTGCGTGACCTGCGCGAAGATGCTGCCACCCATCCGGTTCTTGCCGCGGCCAAGATCGATCGCGATCAGCACGCTGTCGCCCGCATCGGCGACGCGGCGCAGTTGCGGCGTCAGATGGCGGCGCACATCCTCGACCGGTGCGAACGCGGAGATGATCAGCGACACCGGCGACACCACTTCCTTCGCGACGCCCTGCTCATCCCACTTGGTTTTCATCGACAGCGAATCCTTGCCGACCGGGATGCCGATCCCGAGCGCCGGGCACAGCTCCATGCCGATCGCCTTGACCGTGTCGAACAGCGCGGCATCCTCGCCGGCCGTGCCGCACGCGGCCATCCAGTTCGCCGACAGCTTCAGCTTGTCGAGCGACGCGATCGGCGCGCTCGCGATGTTCGTGATCGCCTCGCCGACGGCCATGCGGCCCGATGCCGGCGCGTCGATCACCGCGAGCGGCGTGCGCTCGGCCATCGTCATCGCCTCGCCCTTGAAGCCCGCGTAGTCGAGCGCGGTCACCGCACAGTCGGCCACCGGCACCTGCCACGGGCCGACCATCTGGTCGCGCACCGACGTGCCGCCGACCGAACGGTCGCCGATCGTGATCAGGAACGACTTGCTGCCGACCGTCGGGTGCTTCAGCACGTCGACGGCGACTTCCGACAGCGCGATGCCCGTCACGTCGACCGGCGCGCGCTCCGTCGTCACACGCGTGACGTCGCGATGCATGCGCGGCGGCTTGCCGAGCAGCACTTCCATCGGCATGTCGACCGGGAATTCCTCGACGCCCGTCGCTTCGTCGTCGACGAGCTTCAGCTGGCGTTCGTCGGTCGCGACGCCGACCACCGCGAACGGGCAGCGCTCGCGTGCGCAGATCGCCTCGAAGCGCGGCAGGTCGGCCGGCGCGATCGCGAGCACGTAGCGCTCCTGCGCCTCGTTCGACCAGATTTCACGCGGCGACAGGCCCGATTCCTCGAGCGCGACCTTGCGCAGTTCGAAGCGCGCGCCCTTGCCCGCGCCGTCGACGATTTCGGGAAATGCGTTCGACAGGCCGCCCGCGCCGACGTCGTGGATGCTCAGGATCGGGTTTTCCGCGCCGAGCTGCCAGCAGCCGTTGATCACTTCCTGCGCGCGCCGCTCGATTTCCGGGTTGCCGCGCTGCACCGAGTCGAAGTCGAGTTCGGCCGTGTTCGCGCCGGTCGCCATCGAGCTCGCCGCGCCGCCGCCCATGCCGATCCGCATCCCCGGGCCGCCGATCTGGATCAGCAGCGAGCCTGCCGGCACGTCGTGCTTGTGCGTGTGTTGATCCGCGATGTTGCCGAGGCCGCCCGCGATCATGATCGGCTTGTGATAGCCGCGCACCTGGCCGCCGACGTTCTGCTCGTACACGCGGAAGTAGCCGCCGAGGTTCGGACGGCCGAATTCGTTGTTGAACGCGGCGCCGCCGAGCGGGCCGTCGATCATGATCTGCAGCGGCGACGCGATGCGGTCCGGGCGGCCGTACGGGCCGTGCGCATCGTTCGGGTTGCGCTCGCCGACCGGCTGGGCCGCGTCGCGTGCGTTTTCCCACGACTGGCGTGCGTCCGGCAGATCGAGGTTCGACACGGTGAAGCCCGTGAGGCCGGCCTTCGGACGCGCACCGCGGCCCGTCGCGCCTTCGTCGCGGATCTCGCCGCCCGCGCCGGTCGCCGCGCCCGGGAACGGCGAAATCGCCGTCGGGTGATTGTGCGTCTCGACCTTCATCAGCGTGTGGGTGAGCTCGGTGTGACGACCGTAGCGTTCGCCCGGCTCGCCGGCCGCGCCCGCGTTGCGCGGGAACCAGCGCTCGGCTTCGGCGCCGACCATGATCGACGAGTTGTCCGAATACGCGACGATCGTGCCTTGCGGGCTCAGCTTCTCCGTGTTGCGGATCATCGCGAACAGCGACATGTCCTGTGCTTCACCGTCGATCGTCCACTGCGCGTTGAAGATCTTGTGGCGGCAATGCTCGCTGTTCGCCTGCGCGAACATCATCAGTTCGACGTCGGTCGGGTTTCGTTCGAGCTTGCGGAACGCGTCGACCAGGTAGTCGATCTCGTCGTCGGCGAGCGCGAGGCCCAGCTCGACGTTCGCGCGCTCGAGCGCGCCACGGCCGACGCCCAGCACGTCGACGATCTCGAGCGGCTTGGCCGGCAGTTCGTCGAACAGGTGCTTCGCGTCGTCGCGCGTGGCGACCACGCTTTCGGTCATCCGGTCATGCAGCGCGGCCGCGACGGCTGCGCGCGCGTCGTCGGACAGCGCCTTCTTGCCGCCGAGCAGGCCCGACTTCAGCGTGACCGTGAATTCGACGCCGCGCTCGATGCGGCGCACTTGCGTGAGGCCGCAGTGCTGCGCGATGTCGGTCGCCTTGCTCGCCCACGGCGAAACCGTGCCGAAGCGCGGCAGCACGACGAAGGTCTCGGCCGTGCCCTTCTCGGCCGCCGGCTCGAACGGCGCGCCGTAGTGCATCAGCGCGTCGATGCGTGCGCTGTCGTCGGCCGACAGCGGCTCGGCCGCATTGACGAAGTGCAGGAACTGGCCGCGCACCGCGACGATGTTGGCGTCGATTTGCCTGAGCGTGTCGAGCAGACGGGTTTGACGGAAATCGGAGAGGGCCGAAGCGCCGGGAAAACACGAGAAGTGAGCCATGGGCTGGACTGACGTCGATGAGTCGCGCGAGGTGGCGACGTGGGGCGAAAGGAAGGCCGTAATTATACCCGGAAGTCGGCCATCCCAGACCGGCTGATCGGCACCCGTCACGCACCGCGACGGTGCGCCGGCATCCGCCGCACGCAGCGGCCCGCCAGGCCGGCGCGCGCGGCCGCGGTAGCCGGCAACCACCCGGCGGCGGAATCGGACGAGGTCGCGCGAGCCCGGTTCGCGCGATTTTGGCGCTATCATTCCTGGTTCACCGGGCCGGGAGCCCGTCAGCAAATCCTCACCGGGCGGCATGCACGCCGCCCGTCATCGAAGCAATTCATGGATGTCATTGTCATCGGCGGCGGAATCAGCGGCGTCGCCACCGCCTACCAGCTGCGCGCGGCCGGCCATCGCGTATGCATGGTCGAACGCCACGCGACCGTCGCGCAGGGCGCGACCTACGGCGACGGCGGCACGCTGCTGCCGAGCCCACTCGACGTCTGGTTCGGCCCGACCTTCATGCGCCAGCGCCAGCCGCGCGACACCGGCATCGTCTACAAGCCGGGCTTCAACGGCGGCGTGCGCCGCTTCGTCAAGCAGCTCGCCGCGCTGCGCGAGCCCGACGCATTCGCCGCGCAGTACGCGCGGCTGCGCCCGCTGATCGACGCGTCGCGCGAGTCGCTCGCCGACATCGAGGCGCGCTTCCAGCTCGAATTCGAGCAGAAACCCGGGATCCTGCACGTCGTGCGCGACCCGCGCGACTGGGAAGCGCTGCAACCGGCACTCGACCTGTTGCGTGCGCTCGACCAGCCGTACCGGGTGCTCACGGCCGACGAATGCGCGGCGCTCGAGCCTTCGGTGCCGGCCGAGCCCGGCTTTGCCGGCGGCGTGCTGCTCGAGACCGAACGCACCGGAAACTGCCCGCTGTTCGCAAAACTGGTCAAGCAGACGCTCGACGAGCACGGCGTGCAGTTCCGCTTCGGCGCGGACGTCGCCGCGATCCGCGTCGACTCCGGCCGGGCCGCGGTCGAGCTCGCGCCGGCCGGCGGCCGGCACGCGACGAAGGCGCACGAGGTCGACGTGATGTCGGCCGACGCGATCGTGGTCGCCGCGGGTGCCGGCAGCCTGCCGCTGCTCGAGCGGCTCGGCTGGCGGCTGCCGCTGCATCCGGTGCGCGCGCATACGCTGACCGCCCCCGTCGCGTACGAAGAACATGCGCCGCACCTGAGCGTCGTCGATTCGATCAAGCGGATCTCCATCACGCGCACCCACCAGCGGCTGCGCATCGGCGGCGGCGCCGTGCTGCAGAGCCTCGCCGACACCGCGAAGCCGCTCCCCGAGCCGCTGTCCGAGGCCGCGCTCGCGCTGCTCGGCCAGGCCGTCCACGACTGGGTGCCGGGCGCCGCGAAGATTTCCGCCGCCCTGTCGTGGCAGGGCACGCAACTGCTGTCGCCGGACGGCCTGCCAGTCGTCGGTCCGACCCCGCATCCGCGCGTATTCGTCAATTTCGGGCACGGCCCGGCCGGTTGGGGCCTCGCGTGCGGGTCTGCTAAAGTGGTGACCGACTGTCTGAGCGGCGACACGCAGCAGTGGCCCGCCGACACGCTCGCCGCGCTGAGCGCCACGCGCTTCGCGACCTGACCGCCACGGGCCCGTCCCCGGGGCGGCCTCCTCCTGCCGCCATGACCCCGCGATGACGAATCCCCGCCCGCTTCCCGACCCCGCCCCGCTCGCGCTGCTGCGCGTCGCCGACCTGCGCGCGGCCGAGGCCGCCGCGACCGCGGAACTGCCGCCGCACACGCTGATGGGCCGCGCGGGCGCCGCCGCCGCACGCTGGCTGTCCGAACGGGTGGCCGGCGACGACCGCCCGGTCTGGTTCGCGGTCGGCCCCGGCAACAACGGCGGCGACGCGCTGGTGGCCGCCGCGCAATTGCAGCAGCTCGGCGTCGCGACGCAGGCCTGGATGCCCGTGCCGGTCAAGCCGGACGATGCGCAATGGGCGCTCGGTCTCGCGCGTGCGGCCGGCGTGCCGCTGTCGGCCGAGCCGCCCGCCTCGCTCGACGACTACGCGTGGGTCGTCGACGGGTTGTTCGGCATCGGCCTCGCTCGCGTACTCGACGGACCGTTCGCTGCCCAGGCCACGCGTATCGCCGCACATGCCCGAAGCGGCGGCCGCGTGCTCGCGCTCGACGTACCGAGCGGGCTCGACAGCGACACGGGCCGGATCGTCGGCGCCGGCGCCGCCGTCACCGCGACGCACACGCTCACCTTCATCGGTGCGAAGCCCGGCCTGTATACCGGCGACGGCCGCGACCTCGCCGGCGAGATCGACGTCGCGTCGCTCGACGTCGCACCGCCCGCCGCGCCAGCCGTCGTGCTGAACGCACCGGCACGGTTCGCCGCCGCGCTGCCCGCCCGCGCGTTCGCTTCGCACAAGGGCACGTTCGGCAGCCTGGCGGTGCTCGGCGGCGACACCGGCATGTGCGGCGCGCCGATCCTCGCCGCGCGTGCCGCGCTGTTCGCGGGCGCCGGCAAGGTGCATGTGGGCTTTCTCGGCACCGGCGCACCGCCGTACGACCCGCCGTTTCCCGAACTGATGCTGCATCCCGCGGACAATCTCGACCTCGATGCGATGTCCGCGATCGCTGCAGGCTGCGGCCTCGGCGCGCGCGAGGCCGCGGCCACCCTCGTGCGCGACGTACTCGCGCACGACGCCGCGACGCTGCTCGACGCCGACGCGCTGAACCTCATCGCAACGCACGCCGATCTCGCGGCCGCCGTTGTTGCCCGCGGCACCCGGGGCAACGCGTGCGTGCTGACACCGCATCCGCTCGAGGCAGCGCGGCTGCTCGGCAGCGACACCACGACGGTGCAGCACGACCGGTTGGCCGCAGCCCAGGCGCTGGCCGCGCGCTACGCGAGCATCGTCGTGCTGAAGGGTTCGGGCACGGTGATTGCGGCGCCCGACGGCCGCCTGACGATCAATCCGACCGGCAATGCAGCGCTCGCCACCGGCGGCACCGGCGACGTGCTCGGCGGCCTGATCGGCGCGTTGCTCGCGCAGCGCGTCGCGCCGTACGAAGCCGCGCTTGCGGGCGTATACCTGCACGGCCTCGCGGCCGACACGCTGACCGCGAACGGCACGGGTCCGGCCGGCCTCACCGCGGGCGAACTCGCGCCGATGGTGCGCACGCTGATCAATCGCCTTTTTTACCCGTCGGCGCGCGCCGACATATAACGCCGCTATACTGGGTGCCCCGCCGCACGGCGGGCCCGCTCGTCCGCCGGCGTTCCGATCCCGATGCGCCGGCGCGGCATTCCTCCCGATTCACGCTTCACTCGAACCGCCATGACGCTGAATTCGCTCCCCGCCTGGACTGCCCTTCAATCCCACTTCGAACAGATCCGCCACGCGCGGCTGCGCGACTGGTTCGCGCCGGAAAACGACCGCGCGCCGACCCGTGCCGAACGCTTCACGATCCCCGGCGGCGGCCTTGCGGCCGACTTCTCGAAGAACCGCATCAACGACGACACGTTGCGCCTGCTCGTGCAGCTGGCCCGCGAAGCGCGCGTCGAGGCGCGCCGCGACGCGATGTTCGCCGGCGAGATCGTCAACCCGACCGAAGGCCGCGCCGCGCTGCACACGGCATTGCGCGCGACCGACCCGCACGCGCCGTTCCATGCGCAGGTCAGCGCCGAGCGCGCGAAGATGGCGACCTTCGCACGCGCCGTGCGCAGCGGCGCATGGACCGGCTATACCGGCAAGCGCATCCGCCACGTGATCAACATCGGCATCGGCGGCTCGGATCTCGGACCGAAGATGGTCACGCACGCGCTGCACCACGTCGCGACGCCGGACATTTCGACCCACTTCGTGTCGAACGTCGACGGCGCCGATCTCGCGCGCGTGCTCGAACAGGTCGATCCTGAGGAAACGCTCGCGATCATCGTGTCGAAGACCTTCACGACACTCGAGACGATGACGAACGCACGCTCGCTGCGCGACTGGTTCGTCGCGCGCGGCTGCCCGGAAGACGCGCTCGCGAAGCACTTCGTCGGCGTGTCGGCGAACCCGGCCGAGGTCGTGAAGTTCGGCATCTCCGCCGACAACGTGTTCGAAATGTGGGACTGGGTCGGCGGCCGCTATTCGCTGTGGTCGGCGGTCGGCCTGTCGATCATGATCGCGATCGGACCCGAGCAGTTCGACGAACTGCTCGCCGGCGCGAACGACATGGACCGCCATTTCCGCGAAGCGCCGCTCGAGCGCAACCTGCCGGTGTTGCTCGGCCTGATCGGCATCTGGTACCGCAACTTCTTCGGCTCGCAGAGCTATCTCGTCGCGCCGTATTCGGAAGCGCTGCACTACCTGCCGTCGTACCTGCAGCAGCTCGAAATGGAAAGCAACGGCAAGTCCGCGCGCCTGGACGGCACGTTCGTCGACTACCCGACGTCGGCCGTCACGTGGGGCGAGCCGGGCACCAACGGCCAGCACGCGTTTTTCCAGATGCTGCACCAGGGCCCGACGATCGTGCCGATCGACTTCATCGCCGTGCTGACGCCCGAGCATCCGCTCGCGAGCCATCACCCGAAGCTGCTCGCGAACTGCTTCGCGCAGAGTGAAGCGCTGATGCTCGGTCGCACGCTCGACGAAGCGCGCGAGGTCGCCGGCCCCGGCAAGGAAGCGCTCGCGCCGCACCTGACGTTCCCCGGCAACCGCCCGACGACGACGCTGCTGGTGGATGCGCTGACGCCGCGCACGCTCGGCGCGCTGATCGCGCTCTACGAGCACAAGGTGCTGGTGCAGGCAACGGTGTGGGACATCAATCCGTTCGACCAGTGGGGCGTCGAGCTCGGCAAGATTCTCGGCAAGGTCGTCGAAGCCGACCTGTCGGCCGAATCGGTCGATCCCGCGAAGCACGATTCGTCGACGACCGCGCTGATCGAGCGCGCGCGCGCGGCACTCAAGCGCTGACGCGACAACGTCCAACGCATGCCGGCCGCACCGGGCGATCCAGCCGGCGCGGCCAGCAAGCAATTCGGTCTCGCGCTAAGCCGCGTGCGGCGTGACGATGCGGCCGGCGTCGATGGTGACCGTCGTCGCGCAGCGCCGCGCGAGTTCGGCATCGTGCGTGACGAGCACGAGCGTCGCGCCGTGCGTGCGGTTCAGTTCGAACATCAGGTCGATGACGGCGTGGCCCGTGGCTGCATCGAGACTGCCGGTCGGTTCGTCGGCGAACAGGATTGCGGGATGCGTGACGAACGCGCGCGCGAGCGCGACGCGCTGTTGCTCGCCACCGGACAGCAGCTTCGGATAATGCGCGGTGCGCTCGCCGAGACCGACCTGCACGAGCAATGCGCGCGCCCGATCGGCCGCGTCGCGCGCGTTGATGCCGCCCTGCAGTTCGAGCGGAAGCATCACGTTCTCGAGCGCCGTCAGGTGCGGCATCAACTGAAACGACTGGAACACGAACCCGACCGCGCCGTTGCGCAGCGCGGCGCGCTCGTCCTCGTCGAGCTGGTCGAGCGCACGACCGAGCAGGCGAACCGTGCCGCTCGTCGCGCTGTCCAACCCCGCAAGCAGGCCGAGCAGCGTCGATTTTCCCGACCCCGATGCGCCGACGATCGCGAGGCTGCTGCCGGGCCGCACGGCGAACGTGATGCCGTCGAGGATCGTCAGCTCGCCCGTTGCGTCGGCGACCCGCTTGCACACGTCATGGACTTCGATGATCGGATCGGTAATCTTGAACATGGACACGACATTCCGCTTGAAAAGACGCGCGGCGCTCGCCGCGCTGCTGGGTACCCTGCTCGCAGCAAACGTGCCCGCACGCGCTGCGACGACGGCGGCCCCGACATCGGGCCAGCCCGCGCTCGTCGTGCTCGGCGACAGCCTGTCGGCCGAATACGGGTTGCCGCGCGACACCGGCTGGGTTGCGTTGCTGCGGCAACGGCTCGCAACCGAGCGGATCGATTATAGCGTCGCGAACGCAAGCGTCAGCGGCGACACCACGAGCGGTGGCCGTGCGCGACTCCCTGCGGTGCTGCAACGGCTGAAGCCGTCGATCGTCGTCATCGAGCTCGGCTCGAACGACGCGCTGCGCGGCGTGCCGCTCGCGACGACCGAACAGAACCTGCGCGACATCATCACCGATGCGCGACAAGCGCGCGCGAAGGTCGTGCTGGTCGGCATGTACGTGCCGCCCAACTACGGGCCCGACTACACGCAGAAATTCCATGCGGTCTACACGCGCCTGTCGAAGGAGTTCGGCGTACCGCTCGTGCCGTTCCTGCTGGCCGGCATCGAGAACAAGCCGGAGATGTTCCAGGCGGACCAGATGCATCCCGCGCAACAGGCACAGGGCATCCTGCTCGACAACGTCTGGCCGGCGCTGAAGCCGCTGCTCGGCAAGCCGCGCGGCTGACCTCGCGGCGCGCCACCGCCGGAAAGCAAAAAGCCCCGTTTCGAACGGTAATGCCGTTCAGTTAAGCGACTGAACGGCATTTTTGTTTTGGGGAAGGAATGGTTGTAAACGCTGCGCTGAGA
>NZ_CABVPN010000043.1 GCF_902499115.1 Burkholderia diffusa | reverse complement strand
CGTGACCGAGTTCATGGCAGCCTCCATGGGTGGTAGCGCCACTACGATAGAAGAAGCGGGTGGACCATACCATTAGTTGCAGACGCACTCCTCGACGGGAGACGCCTTCGGGCTCTGCCCGTTGTCGACAACTACACGCGGGAATGCCTGGCCATCGAGGTCGGACAACGTCTGAAGCCTCTCATCAGAACGGGTTGCTTCAGCCTATGTGACCGAACGCGTTTCTTCACGGCCTCGGCCATGACCGGCCATTCGCCATCGCGCTCCGACGGACATTTACACGTCCGCTCCACCTCGGAAGCTGTCATTGGGGAGAAGTGGGACGAACGGCCGCTCATCGGGGAGCGACATCGCCCGCGCCTGACAGTAATCTTTGAGTAACTTCAGCCGAACGTCGATTTGAATTTCCGGTCAGACCTACAGTCGTCTAAATGACTTCAGAAAACTGACCTGTATTCACCGCACGACTTCCATTTCGGGACCAAACGGCTCATTGCCAGTCCACATCGACGGAGGAGCCGGGCGAAACCCGCATCGCCCGGGTGCGAACATGTCTACATAATCGCGCTGGCGTTGGGTTCGAGCGCCGAATGGCTTTCCACTGCCTCTGGTCGGATCTTGAACCAGATCGAATACATCGCGGGCAGAAACACCAGCGTCAGAATCGTTCCGGCAAAAGTCCCGCCGATCAGCGTATAAGCCAACGTGCCCCAGAACACGGAATGCGTCAACGGAATGAAGGCCAGCATCGCTGCGAGCGCGGTCAGAATCACGGGCCTGGACCGCTGGATCGTGGCTTCCACCACCGCGTCGAAGGGCGTCATGCCTGCGTGCGCGTTCTGCTCGATCTGGCCGATCAGAATGAGCGTGTTGCGCATTAGAATGCCCGAGAGAGCGATGAGCCCCACCAGCGCATTGATCCCGAAGGGCTGGCTGAACAGCAGAAGTGTCGGCACGACGCCAATCAGACCCAGCGGACTCGTCGCGAACACCATCATGGTCGCGGCAATCGAGCGCGTCTGGAAAATGATGATGAGCAGCGTCAGCGCAATCATGATGGGAAACAGCGGCGCGAGCGCCTTCGTGGCCTTGTCGGCTTCCTCGATGGAACCGGCTTCCTCGATCCGATAACCGTCGGGCAACTTCGCAATAATCGGCTGGAGTTGCGCGAGCATTGCCGTCGACACATCGGGCGGCTGCAGTCCTTCCGCAATATCGCCGCGCACTGTGATCGTCGGCGTGCGATCGCGACGGCGAAGAATCGGATCTTCCATGCGGATGTCGACCTTGCCGATCTGCGAGAGCGGTACGCGCTGCCCCGCCGAACCGATCAGCGTAAATCCGTCGATACGCTGCGGATCGAGCCGTATCTCGCCCGCCGATCTCGCGACGAGTTCCACCGAGCGAATGTCCTCGCGCACGTGCGTGACGGGAATGCCTGTCAGCAGGAATTGCAGTTGCTGCGCGACGGAACTCGACGTCAACCCAAACGCACCAAGCCGATTTTGATCGAGCGTGAAATGCACCGTGGGCACTCGCGGGCCCCAGTCGGCGTTCACCGTTCGCATCATCGGGTTGCCATTCATGGTCCGTTCGACCTGCGCGGCGATGGTGCGCAGCGTCCGGGCGTCCGGGCCCATGACTCTGAACGCAACGGGGTAAGGCGAGTAAGGGCCGAACACCAGTTGGGTGACGCGAACCTGCGCCCCGGGCACCAGCCCTTCGGCGATGGCTTTGCGCAGACGGAATTTGAGCGCCTCACGCTGCTTCTCGTCATTCGTGCGGATCACCATCTTCGCGAAAGACGAATCGGGCAATTCCGGCGACATCGCCAGATAGAAGCGCGGCGCCCCCTGTCCGATGTACGACGTCACGATCTTCGCTTCCGACTGCTTCGCGAGCCACGCCTCGACCCTCTCCGTCGCCGCAGAGGTTTGTTCGATCGATGTGCCATACGGCATTTGCACTTCCACGAGCACTTCAGGGCGATCTGAGGTCGGGAAAAACTGCTTTTTCACCAGCCCCATGCCCATCACGGCGATCACGAACAAGCCCACCACGAGCCCCGCGACTAGCCACTTTCGCCGGATCACACGTCCCAGGAACGCGCGAAAACGCTGGTAGTTCGGCGTGTTGTAGATGGCGCCGTGACCGCCTTCAACCACGGCAATATCGGGCAACAGCTTGACGCCGAGGTACGGTGTGAAGACGACGGCCACGACCCACGAGGTGATCAATGCGATGCCGACGATCCAGAACATGTTGCTCGTGTATTCGCCGGCCGTCGAGCGCGCGAAGCCATTCGGCATGAAGCCGACGGCCGTGACCAGCGTGCCCGACAGCATCGGCGCGGCGGTGTGGCTCCAGGCGTAAGCCGACGCCTGGACGCGGTTATAGCCCTCCTCCATTTTCACGACCATCATTTCGATGGCGATGATCGCGTCGTCGACGAGCAGGCCCAGCGCGAGAATCAGCGAACCGAGCGTGATGCGGTCGAAGCTTTTGCCCGTGGTGGCCATCACGACGAAGACGCCCGCGAGAGTCAGCGGCACCGCCGCCGACACGACGATGCCGACACGCCATCCCATGCTCGCGAAGCTCACGACCATCACCACGAGCAGCGCGACAAAGAACTTGACCATGAATTCGTCGACGGCCGAATGGATATTGACGGCCTGGTCGGTCACCTTCGTGACGCTCATGCCCAGCGGCATCCCGGCATTGATCGCTGCGACTTCCGCGTCGAGCGCCTTGCCGAGGTTGAGCCCGTTCCAGCCGTCCCGCATCACGACGCCGAGGAGCAACGCCGGTTCGCCGTTGTTGCGAATCTGGAAAGTGGCCGGGTCTTCGTAACCGCGTTCGACGGTCGCCACGTCGGAGAGCTTCAGTGTGCGGCCCTGAACGACGATCGGCGTGTCGCGAATGGTCTGCAGCTTGTCGAAGGCGCCTTCGATACGAATGAAGACCTGCGCTCCCGCCGTATCGATCGAACCGGCCGGCGTCAGAACGTTCTGGCTGTTCAACGCGGCAAAGATCTCCTGAGGCGTCACGCCGAGCGTCGCGAGCCGGTCGTGCGAAAACGAGACATAGATCCGTTCCGCCTGCTCGCCGATGATGTTCACCTTCTTGACGCCCGGCACATGAAGGAGCCGCTGGCGCAATCCCTCGGCGTCGCGCACCAGCGATCGTTGCGGCTCACCTTTCGCCTTGAGCGCGAACAGCGCGAACGTTACGTCGGAATACTCATCATTGACGAGCGGGCCGATCACGCCGGGTGGCAGGTTGCCCGCTTCATCATGCAGCTTCTTGCGCGCCTGATAGAACTCCTCGGGCACGTCCGCGGGCGGCGTACTGTCGAGCAAGGTCACAGTGGTGAAGGCCAGCCCCGGACGCGTATAGGTCTCGGTCCGGTCGTACCAGCGCAGTTCCTGCATGCGCTTTTCGAGCGGCTCGGCCACCTGGTCCTGCATTTCCTGCGCGGTCGCGCCGGGCCATGCCGTAATGACCGTCATCGACTTGACGGTAAATGGCGGATCTTCGGCCCGCCCCAGCTTCAGGAAGGCAATCACGCCGGCGATCGAGATCAGGACGATCAGAAACAGCGTGACCGAGCGCTCCCGCACCGCGAGAGCCGATAAATTGAAGCCGCTCATTGGGTCGCTCCTTGCGCGGAGACGGATGCGGCGACCATCTTGTCGTTGGCGAAACGCACGCGCTCTCCGTCGTGCAACAACTGGGCACCGAGCGCGACGACCTGGTCGCCTTCGCGAAGATCGCCTGTCACCGTCGCACTGTCGTCGCTCAATGCGGTGACACGCACCTTGCGCCAGGTCACCCGAGACTGGGATCGATCGACGGTCCAGACTCCGGTGCCCGTGCCCGAATCGAACACGGCGCCGACCGGTACCACCATGGCGGCAGGTGCCTGGCGGGCATCGCCGGCGAGATCGAGGGTCACGGTCGCACCGAGCGGTGCATTCGACAACGCGCCCTCGAGGACGTACCTCGCCTCGTAGGTCCGTGTCAGTCGATCGGCGGAGTCGGAAAGCTGGCGCAGGACGGCGGGAACAGGCTTCTGGTCCGCGCCGTAAAGCGTTGCTTCGGCAATCGAGCCGGATGCGGGGCGCAGCGTCTCGGGAAGCTGGACGACGGCCTCGCGGGGGCCGGCATGCGCGAGCCGCACGACGATTTGTCCGGGCGCGACTACCTGGCCCGGCTCCGCCAGCGTCTCGACCACGACGCCGTCGGCGTCCGCCATGACGACGGCGTATCCGGAAGCGTTGTTGGCGAGCACTGCCTGCGCCTGCGCGGCGACGAGCTGGGCCTTGGCGGAGTCCGCGGCCGCCTTGAGCTGGTCATAGGTCGATGCTGAGACCGCGCCTGCTGCGACGAGATCCCGATACCGCGCCTCGTCGGCGGCGGTCTGCGTCGCGCGCGCCTGCGCAGCATCCACGAGTTTCTGCTGCGCACGGGCCTGCAGTCCCAGATCGATCGGATCGATGCGCATCAGCGGCTGGCCGCGCTTGACCGTTTGGCCCGCGTCGACCAGGCGCTCGATGACCTTGCCCTGGACCCGGAAACCGAGATCGCTCTGAACACGAGCGCCCACGACGCCCGAAAACGAACGGCTCGCCCCCGCCGCGCCGTGAACGGCGCTTGTACGCACAAGCGGCGCCTCGGTACGCGGATCAGCAGCCGGATGCTCGCCGCATGCCGCGAGCGCGAGCGAAGCCACGCCCAATGTATAGACAAAATGATGGCGCCGGAACATGAGGTCCCCTCTCGCAAAGAACAGGAGCACTCATTCTGATACCCGTGACCAATTCAGTCAATAGTCACGAGAGGATTCACGGAGCAAGACTTCTGAGTACCAGGCTCGCAAGGTGGGCCGTCGCCTCTTCCGCACCCTCGAGGTTGTACTGGAGCAGCAGGGGATTGAAATAAGGCTTCATCACCAGAAAGATCGCGTTCACCGCCTCGTCTTGTGGCGTCTTGCGTTCGAATTCGCCGGTTTCGCGTCCGAGCCGCAGAATATCGGTGATGAGTTGCCGGATCTCGTCCTCATAACCCTGGACGGATGGCCAGGGCGATGCGGCTGACACGGCGGCAATATCGTAGAGCTTGCGATCCTGGAAGAAGAGCTGGCTTCCAGATGCAAGTAAGGTCTTGAACATGCAGCGAAATTTTTCAGTCGCACTGTGCGCGCCGCCGATGTTTTCTCTGACTGCGGCGATCATCGCGGCGAGGCGATTAGCGCAGATGACTTGACCGATCGCCTGTTTGGAGTCGAAGAATTTGTAAATATAAGCTTTTGAAAACCCGATTTCCTTCGCGAGGTCGGAAACGGTGGTCTTTTCGTAGCCGTAGCGGCTGAAGTATTCCGTTGCGGCGTCGACGATCTGGGCGCGAACTTCGTGGTCCGAGGGGCCACGGGATGGGGAGGCGGAGGGAGTCGGTTTGTTCATGCCTCAAGCTTAGTCCCTCACTCGTCAGTTGACAACTTGTGACCATATTGTATATTGGTCACACCATCCGCTCTCCCGTTGCCGCTCCCGAGATGATCATGCCCTTGCACCGTCCCCTTGTTCTCCTGGCTAGCGTCGCCGCCCTTTCGGCGTGCGCCGTGGGTCCCGACTACCACCGTCCGGATGCGCCGCTGGCGCAGCACTATATGACCCAGCCGCCCGCCCGCGCGGCAAAGGCTCCGGTTGCCGATCTGTCCGCATGGTGGGAAAGCTTCAACGACCCGCTGCTCACGCATTACGTTTCGCTGGCGCTGGACCAGAACCTGGATCTGGCCCAGGCCGTCGCGCAGATCACTCAGGCGCGCGCGCGCCTCGGCACGGCCAACGCGGCGCTCCTCCCGTCGGCCTCGATTTCCGCGTCGGCCGCACGCGCCTATCAGTCCGTCGACACGCCGTTGGGGCAATTGCTCAATGCCACGCCGGGTTACGAGCGCTGGGGCACCGAGTACGAAACCAATCTGGAGGCCGGTTGGGAGATCGACATTTTTGGTGGTCTGCGCCGTCGGCGTGAAGCCGCGCTCGCCGATTACTCGGCGACGCAGGCGGCCGCGGTCGCCACCCGACTTGCCGTCGCGGCCCAGACCGCGGATATCTACGTCACGATCCGGGGGCTCCAGGCCCGTCTGGATATCGCGACCCGGCAGGTGCAGACGCAGCAGGCGCTTCTCGCAGACGTGAAACTCCTGTATTCGAAGGGTGCGGCGGCCGACTATCAGGTTCAGCAGGCGCAAGGTGCGCTCGACCAGGTTCAGGCCGGCGTGCCCGTCCTCCTCGCGGCGCTCGATGCAGCGTCGAACGCCCTCGATGTGATGCTCGGCACCCCTCCCGGCACGCACCGGGCAGAGCTGAGCCCGCCATCCGTGATCCCCGTTGCGCCGTCGCTCGCGGAAATGGGCACGCCAGCCGATCTGCTGCAAAGACGTCCCGATCTGATCGCGGCCGAACGTCACCTCGCCGCCGCCAATGCGCGCATTGGCGTTGCGATCGGCGAGTACTACCCAACGGTCTCGCTGAATGCCTTCCTCGGCAGCGCGACCTCCGCCGCTGCCGGTACGTTGTTCTCGGGCGGCGCCAACCAGGCGGCCGGCCTCGTTGGGCTGCGCTGGCGCCTGTTCGATTTCGCGCGCATCGGCGCCGATGTCAACGCGGCAAAAGGCGCCGACGCGCAAGCGCTCGCGGCGTATCGGCAGGCCGTCCTCCGCGCCTCCGAGGACGTCGAGAACTCGCTCTCGGCATTGGTGAATCGAGAGGCGCAGGCTGCCACGCTGTCGCACGCCGAGTCGTCGTTTTCCCGCGCCAAGGATGCCTCGATGACCGCGTACCGCAGCGGTGCAGCGAGTTTCATCGACGTATTGCACGCCAACGAGACCCTGCTCCAGGCCGCCGACGCGCGTGCACAAGCACAGACGGAATCCGCACGTGCAGCGATCTCGACGTTCAAGGCACTCGGCGGCGGCTGGGATCCGGCATCGCACGTTGGGCAGACGTCGTTGACGTCGCGCTGACGTAGCCGCCCTGCATTGGCGCGCGCAACGAAGCCCGCGCGCATTCCGGGTTCGCGCAAGCGCGAACCGCACCATTGCCGTGCGCGTCGCGCCCGCAATCGGACAGCGTCTCGCGCGACACGTCCCCCATTGCGCGACCGGCATCGAATTGGGCTAAATTTGGGTCTGATTTCGTTTGAACCCGCCGTCGGGCAAAGGCACACAACGCTCGTACGGGCGCACTCCAGGGCGCGATGAATGAACGATAAGGATTCTGTCGAGTTCGGGCAACCCGTTGCAGACGACACCCTCGCCAAACGGTTTCTACTGCGTGATGCACCCACGGTGCGGGCCGGCGTTTTCTCCCAGGGGCAACCGATCTCGTTCACACGGTTAACCAACCCCCGGCCTCAACCGGGGCGCTCGCTCACGCCGCAACCGGAGGAGGCTTTTGTCTTTCAGATGCCGCTGATACTGGGCCCCGATCCCGGCCTCCGTTATTCAAGCGGCAACCTCGACGGTTCCGCATCGTGCAGTCCCGGCAGTTGCTATCTGCTCGACCTGCGCTCGAGCCCGACGCGCCGTCTCGACATGCCGTTCGATACCATGCGGCTCTATCTGGCCCAAGGCGCGATCGAGGAATTCACCGATCAAAAGCGGCGCCGGCGCATAGGTGGACTCGTGCAGCCGCATCTCGGCGCCAGCGACCCGGTGCTGTTCAGTCTTTCGCATACGCTGCAGGCAGTCCTGCAGCAGCCCAACCTGACGAGTGCGCTGTTCATCGATTACCCCGCCCTGGCGTTTTGCGAACACGTCGTCACACGATATGGCCGAGCCGCTCCGGCGCTCCGTCCACGCCGCTCCGGACTGGCTCCGTGGCAGATGCGGCGCATCGAGGATTATTTCGCGTCCCACCTGCACGACAATCCGTCGATTGCCGATCTCGCGCGCGAATGTAATCTCTCCACCAGCTACTTCGGCGAAGCCTTCAAGCATTCCACCGGCAGCACACCCCATCAGTGGCTACTCAAGCGCCGTATCGAGCGCGCAAAATCGCTGCTGCGGGAAACCGATGCGAACCTGGCCAGCATCGCATCGGACTGCGGATTTTTCGACCAAAGTCATTTTTCGCGCGTGTTCTCGCGTTTCGAAGGGTGCGGGCCAAAAGAGTGGGCGCAGCGGAACCGATAGCACCAGATATATGCAAACGTCGTTATCGGCGCGCGGGTACTCGCTCGATATGCGTCGACACGCTACGCCCCCCGCTCCCTGATTCGAATTCAACCACTGCCCCCGGTGTTCGACGGTCGCCCGCGATTCGTCCATCGAATCGTTGTTTTATACAAGATCACGCGGGCACCCAACAGGTACGCTTCTCTCACATCGACTCGTCGATGCCTCCGCAGCTCGTCACCCATTGAACGGGTGGCCATCGCAGTCCGGCCATTTCTTTTCGCCGCTCCTGCCGAAATTGCACGTTGATTTGCCCATAAAGCCTCGCGCGGCCGCCAGCCCGGAACGGAGTGGCGCTGCGCCGGTCCGCCCAACCCTCCTGGAGTCGAGGCATGAAAAATCGCGATACGTCTGTGCGTCTTGATCACGCGACGGGTGCACCCGTCGCCGACAATCTGAACATCGAAACGGCCGGCCCGCGCGGTCCCGCGCTGCTGCAGGATATCTGGCTGATCGAGAAACTCGCGCACTTCGACCGCGAGGTCATTCCAGAACGACGCATGCACGCCAAAGGATCGGGGGCGCACGGGGTATTTACGGTAACGTACGACGTCACGCGCTTCACGAAGGCGAAACTCTTTTCGGAAATCGGCAAGGCAACGCCGGTATTCATGCGCTTTTCAACAGTCGCCGGCGAGCGCGGCGCCGCGGATGCCGAGCGCGATATCCGGGGCTTCGCGGTGAAGTTCTATACGGAAGAAGGGAACTGGGACATCGTGGGCAACAACACGCCCGTGTTCTTTTTCCGTGATCCGCTGCGTTTTCCCGACCTCAACCACGCGATCAAGCGCGACCCGCGCACGGGACTGCGCAGCGCAAACAGCAATTGGGACTTCTGGACGCTCCTGCCGGAGGCGCTTCACCAGGTCACGATCGTCATGAGCGACAGGGGCATACCGCGCAGCTATCGCCACATGCATGGATTCGGCAGTCATACGTTCAGCCTTGTCGATGCCGACAATCGGCGAACGTGGGTGAAGTTCCACTTCCGTACGCAGCAAGGCATCTCGAATCTGACTGACGGCGAAGCCGAGCAGCTCGTGGGCAAGGACCGCGAAACGCATGGCCGCGATCTTTACGAGAGCATCGAACGCGGCGACTTCCCGCGCTGGACACTCTTCATTCAGGTGATGAACGACGACGAGGCCAGGTCTCTGCCGTTCAACCCGTTCGACCTGACCAAGGTCTGGCCGAAAAGCGATTTCCCGTTGATCGAGGTAGGCGTACTCGAATTGAACCGCAATCCGGGCAATTATTTCGCCGAGGTCGAGCAGGCGGCCTTCTCGCCCGCGAACGTCGTGCCCGGCATCGGCTTTTCGCCGGACAAGATGCTGCAGGCGCGGCTCTTCTCTTATGGCGACACGCAACGTTATCGGCTGGGCGTGAACTTCAATCACATTCCCGTCAATGCGCCGAAGTGCCCCTTCCATAGCTACCACCGCGATGGCGCCATGCGCACCGACGACAACCTCGGCGGCACACCGTCTTACTACCCGAACAGTTCCGGCGAGTGGGAAGTCCGGCCCGATCTTCACGAGCCGCCGCTGCGGATCGAAGGCGAGGCCGCACATTGGGACCACCGCGTGGACGTCGATCACTTCGCGCAGCCCGGAAATCTGTTTCGTCTGATGAGTCGGACGCAGCAGCAATTGCTGTTCGATAACACCGCTCGCCAGATGGCCTCCGTTCAGGCGCATATCCAGGAACGCCACATCCTCAATTGCGCGAAGGCCGACCCTGAGTACGGCGCGGGCGTTCGCGAGGCCTTGGCAAGAATCGGGGCGACGACTGCGACGAAGTAGCCGGCCATTCGCGTGGGGCGTCCGCCACGACGCCAGCGTCCGATCACATCTCGATGGAGAACCGTCATGTCGCAGGTCATTCAGGATGTCGCCGTACCCGATAGTCAACTTGCACGGGAAATTACCGAGTTCGTGCGCGACACGTCTAGCCCGCTGCTCTTTCATCACTCGAGCCGCGTGTATTTGTTCGGGGTGCTGGAAGGCGCGCGCCGCGGCCTGAAATTCGATCGGGAACTCTTGTATGCGGGCGCCATGTTCCATGACGTCGGCCTTGCCGGTGCGTACAGCAGCGCCACCGAACGATTTGAAGTCGATGGGGCCAATGCGGCGCGCGAATTTCTCTCCGGCCGGGGCATCGATGCGGCCGACATCGATCTCGTCTGGACGGCCATTGCGCTGCATACCACGCCCGGCATTCCGCGCCATATGCACCCGATCGTCGCGCTGGTGACGGCCGGTGTCGAGATGGACGTGCTCGGCCTCTCTTACCACGATTTTTCCCACGAGGAACGCGAAGCGGTGACGCATGCGCATCCGCGCCCGCCACACTTCAAGGAGGAGATCATTCAAGCCTTCTACGATGGCATCAAACACAAGCCGGAGACCACATTCGGCAACGTGAAAGCAGACGTGATCGCCGACAAGGAGCCGCATTTCCATCGCGGAAATTTTTGTTCAGTGATCCGTAACTCGCCGTGGCCGGGCTAAAGCAGAAGTCCTGCAGGACTACGCGTCGATTCGTCCAGCATCGCGCGATCGGCGCCCCGATTTCGCGACGGCGCATCAGTCCGAGGTGACAGAAAACATTGCCGATTGCATCGTGCGCGACGCGACGTCGGTTTCTATCAGCGGCTTCATTCACACCGAGGTAAAAATCATGAGCAAGCTTGCAGGGAAAGTGGCGGTCGTCACCGGTGCGTCGAAAGGGATCGGCGCGGCCATCGCGAAGGCGCTTGCGGCAGAGGGCGCATCGGTTGTCGTGAACTATGCGAGCAGCAAGACCGGCGCGGACGCCGTTGTGTCAGCCATCACAACGGCCGGAGGCACGGCAACTTCCGTGGGCGGCGACGTGTCGAATGCCGCCGACGCGAAGAGCATCGTCGACGCGGCGATCGAAACATACGGCCGCCTCGACATCCTCGTGAACAACTCCGGCGTCTACGAGTTCGCGCCGATCGACGCATTTACGGAAGCGCAATACCGCAGGCAGTTCGACGTCAACGTGCTCGGTGTTCTGCTCACCACACAGGCCGCGGTCCAGCACCTTGGCGAGGGTGCCAGCATCATCAATGTCAGTTCGGTCGTTTCGACACTCACGCCGGCCACGACCGCCGTATATAGCGGCACGAAAGGCGCGGTCGATTCCATCACCGGCGCACTCGCCCGCGAACTCGGGCCGCGGAAGATTCGCGTGAACACGATCAATCCGGGCGTGATCGTGACCGAAGGTGCACAGACCGCCGGGGTGATCGGATCGGAGTTCGAGAGTTCGGCGGTCAGCCAGACGCCGCTCGGGCGTGTGGGCAAACCGGACGACGTGGCGTCGATCGCGGTTTTCCTCGCCTCCGACGACGCAAAGTGGTTGACTGGCGAACACATCATCGCCAGTGGCGGCATGCGATGAGGCAGATTCGCGGGACTACGCCCGCGTGATCAGCCACCTCGGCCCCGCGGCGGCACGGGATCCGCTCGATGCGCTGGACCTGCACGCGATCGAGCGGCCGGCCGAGTCGCCAAAAGCTATCTGCATCGCCGATGCGTCGTTCAACGCCGAACCGGATAGGGATATGGCCGGACCGGCGTAACCGTCACCGGCGTGCCGCCGACGGTGTGAACCGCCACAACCGCCGCATCGTCGACACCAGCGCCGCATCGTCACCCGGCGCCGCTGACCCGGCCTGCGCGACTTCCCGCTTCCGCCGTTTCGGATCGAGCCCCGTCCCGCCGCTACGCCGCCGCGCAGCGTGCCGCTCGATGACCCGCTGCAGCAGACAGAACACGCACAGCAGCGCGCCGATCACGATCCGCGTCCACCACGAACTCAGCGTGCCGTCGAACGTGATGAGCACCTGGATCGTGCCGAGGATGCCGACGCCGAACACCGACCCGATCACGTACCCCACCCCGCCGGTGAGCAGCGTGCCGCCGATCACGGTCGCAGCGATCGCGTCGAGCTCCATCCCCTGCGCCTGCAGCCCGTAGCCGGACAGCACGTACAGCGTGAACACCACGCCACCGAGCGCCGAACAGAAGCCACTCAGCGCATACACGCCGACCTTCGTGCGCGCGACCGGCAGCCCCATCAGCAGCGCCGATCGCTCGTTGCCACCGACCGCATACACGTTACGGCCGAAGCGCGTGAAATGTGCAACGTAGATCGCGGCGGCCAGCGTCGCGAGCGCAATCAGCGCACCGGCGCTCAGCGTCCCGCCACCGACCGGCACGCTGATGCCCGCGAGCGCATGGAAGGTCAGCTCGTTGATCGTGATCGACTGCGTCGTGATGAGGAAGCATGCGCCGCGCGCGAGAAACATCCCGGCGAGCGTGACGATGAACGGCTGCAACCTGAAGTAATGAATCAGCGCACCCATCGCCGCACCGTACAGCGCGCCGAACACGAGCACGAGCGGCACGATCGCCCAGACGGGCCAGTGCAATCGTTCGGCGCCGATCGCGCAGAAGATCGTTGTCAGCGCAACGACAGAGCCGACCGACAGGTCGATACCGCCCGAGACGATCACGAACGTCATCCCGATCGCGACGATCAGCAGGAACGCGTTGTCGACGAGCAGCCCGGTCAGCACCTGCATCGAGAAGAAGCCCGTGTACATCACGGATCCGAAGCCGAACAGTGCGGCAAACAGCACGATCGTCACGACGATCGGCAACGTGCGCGGGTCGGTAAGCGATGCGAAGAATCGTTTCATCGCGGCGTGGCTCCGGTGGTGGCGCGCGAGCGGGTGGAAGAAAGCAGCCGCGACGCACGCTGGATCACCAGCCCGCGCGCCGCGTCCGACTGGATCAGCGTCACGACGATCACGACGAGCGCCTTCACGACGAGCGTCGCCTCCGGTGGCACGCCGATCGAATAAGTCGTGTAGGTGAGCGTCTGGATGATCAGCGCGCCGAGCACGGAACCCGCGAGGCTGAAGCGGCCGCCGAGCAGCGACGTGCCACCGAGCGTCACCGCGAGGATCGCGTCGAGTTCGAGCAGCAGCCCCGCGTTGTTGCCGTCGGCGCTGCGAACGTTCGAGCTGGCGAGGATGCCGGCGAGCGCCGACATGACGCCGGAGAACAGATATACGCCGAACACGACCGCCCCCGCGCGCAAGCCCACGAGCCGCGTCGCGACCGGGTTCACGCCGATCGCGCGGATGAACAGGCCGAGCGCCGTGCGGTTCACCAGCAGCGCGGTCGCCGCGATCGTCGCGATCGCGATCCAGACCGAACACGGCACGGCCGCGAGATAGCCGCCACCGAGTTCGAGGTAGCCCGGCGCGCCGATCGGGATGATCTGTCCGCCCGTCAGCAACTGCGCGATACCGCGTCCGGCGACCATCAGGATCAGCGTCGCGATGATCGGCTGCATCCCGACGAACGCGACGAGCACACCGTTCCATGCCCCTGCGAGCAACCCCACGCATAGCGCAGCCGCCAGCGCCGTGCCGACCCGCGTCGGATCGCCGTCGAGCACGATCGCCGCGGCCGCGCCGGCGATCGCGACGATCGCGCCGACCGAGATGTCGATCCCGCGCGTCGCGATCACGAGCGTCATGCCGAGGGACACGATCACGAGCGGTGCCGCGCGATTCAGGATGTCGATCGGTGCGCCGAACAAGTGGCCGTCGAGCACCGCGATCGACAGGAAGCCCGGCCGATGCGCGACGTCGAGCGCGAACAGCAGCGCGAGCGTCAGCACCGGCCATACGAGCGGATGGCGAAGCAACGTGCGTAACCGGATCATGACCGGCCTCCCGCGATCAGTTGATACACGTGTTCTTCCGACGCCTCGGCACCGGTCAGTTCGGCGACCTTGCGGCGATCGCGCAGCACCGCGATGCGGTGGCTCACGCGCACCACTTCGCTGATCTCCGATGAGATGAACAGGATCGCGAGCCCCTGCGCGCACAGCGCGAGCACGCGCTCCATGATGTCGAATTTCGCGGCGACGTCGATGCCGCGCGTCGGCTCGTCGAGGATCAGCAGCTTCGGCTCCGTCGCGAGCCAACGCGCGAGCAGCACCTTCTGCTGGTTGCCGCCGGACAGCAGCCCGATCGGCTGCTCCGCGTCGCGCGCCTTGATGCCGAGCTTCGCGATGTACGCCTCGGCGAGTTCGCGCTGGCGCGCGCGGCCGATCAGCCGCCACCAGCCGCGCCGAGCCTGCAGCGCGAGGACGATGTTCTCGCGGATCGACAACGCCGCGACGATCCCCTCCTTCTTGCGATCCTCAGGGCAATACGCGATCCCGTTGCGCACTGCATCGTGCGGCGACGCGAGCCGCTTGCGCGCGCCGTCGATCTCGATCGCGCCGGTGTCGGTGCGCTCGGCCGCGAACGCGAGCCGCGCGGTTTCCGTGCGCCCCGAGCCGAGCAGCCCGGCCAGCCCGACGATCTCGCCGGGCCGCACGTCGAGATCGAGCGGGCTCATCATCCCGCGCCGGCCTGCCTGCTGCATCGAGAGGAATGGCGCGGCCGCATCGGCTTCCCGCTGCACGGCCGCCGCGCCTGCCTGCAGCTTGCCGGACATCGGTTCGCGGCCGGTCATTTTCGCGACGAGCATATCGACCGGCAGGTCGCGCGCGAGGTACTCGCCTTCGCGCTCGCCGTTGCGCATCACGGTGATCCGGTCGGAAACCGCATAGGTCTGTTCGAGAAAGTGCGTGACGAACAGGATCGCCATCCCCGACGCCTTCAGTCGGCGCAGCACGTCGAAGAGCCGAGCGACCTCGCCGTCGTCGAGACTCGACGTCGGTTCGTCGAGAATCAGCACGCGCGCATCGACCGACACGGCCCGCGCGATCGCGACCATCTGCTGCACCGCGATCGGATACGCGTCGAGCGAGCGCGTGACGTCGAGCGACAGGTCGAGCTCGGCGAGCGCATCGCGCGAGCGCGCATGGATCGTCTTCCAGTCGATCGCGCCGCGCCGCATCGGCTGCCGGCCCGCGAAGATGTTCTCGGCGACCGACAGGTTCGCGCACAGGTTCACTTCCTGGTACAGCGTCTGGATTCCGGCCGCCTCTGCTTCGCGCGGCGCGGCGAACCGCACCGGTGCGTCACCGACGCGAATCTCGCCCGCGTCGTGCGCGTGCACGCCGGTCAGGACGTTGATCAGCGTCGACTTGCCCGCGCCGTTCTGGCCCATCAGCGCATGAATTTCGCCCGGAAACAACCGGAAGTTCACGCGCTGCAGCGCGTTCACGCCCGGGAACGCCTTGTCGATGCCGATCATCTCGACCACCGGCGGATTCGTCATGGATCGCCCTCGATTCGAGGCGGAAGGCTGACGGCGGCAGCCGCGCCGCCGCCCGCGTCCGCCGGGACTCAGTACTTGCGGGTCGGCAGCACCTGCGCCGCGACGCTCATCGGGAACACCGTCTCGTTCGTGACGATGCGCTTCGGCAGCTGCTTGCCGGCGACCACGTCCTTCACCGCGGTCATCAGCTGCGGCCCGAGCAGCGGGCTGCATTCGACGTCGACGTTGATCTTGCCGGCGACCATCGCCTGGAAGCCGCCCTTGGTCGCATCGAACGACACGACGCTCACGTCCTTGCCGGGCTTGATGCCGGCCTCTTCCATCGCCTGGATCGCGCCGAGCGCCATGTCGTCGTTGTGCGCGTAGACGACGTTGATCTGCTTGCCGTAGGTCTTCGCGAACGCTTCCATCACCTGCTTGCCGCCGGCGAGCGTGAAGTCGCCGCTTTGCGATGCGATCACCTTGAACTTCGGATTGTTCTTGATCACTTCGAGCAGGCCCGCACGGCGATCGTTGGCCGGTGCGGAACCGACCGTGCCCTGCAGCTCGACGATATTGATCGGGCCCGCATCGTTCTTGAAGCGCTCTTCCATCCAGTGGCCGGCGCGCCGCCCTTCCTCGAGGAAATCGGAGCCGATCATCGTCACGTACAACGAAGGATCCTTCACGTCGACGCCACGATCGGTCAGGATCACCGGAATATGGGCCGCCTTCGCTTCGGTCAGCACCGGCTCCCAGCCCGACTCGACGACCGGCGAGAACGCGATCACGTCGACCTTCTGCGCGATGAACGAGCGGATCGCACGGATCTGGTTCTCCTGCTTCTGCTGCGCGTCCGAGAATTTCAGGTTGATGCCGGCGTCCTTCGCCGCGCTCTTCACCGACACGGTGTTGGCGGTGCGCCACGCGCTTTCCGCGCCGACCTGCGAGAACCCGAGCGTGATCGGCTTTTGCTGCGCGTGCGCACCCGAAGCGAATACCGTCGCCGCGGCGACGAGCGCACCGGCCGTCAGCTTCCTGATGAATGTCATGGTCCGTCTCCGATGATGTCGTTGTATGCCGCGGCGCCTGCCTGGCGCGATGCCGTGCTGTTGTGGTTCTGCGTGGCGCGGGTGCGGTTCGGGGCGGTGCCGGCCGGCGCATGCGGCCGGCCCGGTATGTACGCCCCGCATCAGTCTAGAAACAAGTCCGATAACCTTCCAATGAAATATTGGATTGAAGCGATATCGGTATCGGCATACGTATAAACACCTAGCACCAGATCGTCGCCTGCCCCAACCGTTTCGACGTGGGCGGAGCGGCGTATCCCGCGGGCGGCGCACGGATCTTGCTGTCGCACTGGCAAGCGCTGTTCGCGCCCCGCGACAGCCGCTCCGACAACAAGGAGAACAACGATGTCCGCCGCGCGTGAACGCCGATCGCCGCACATGGATACGCCGCTTCGCTGGCGGCTTGCGACATGAAGAAACGTACGTCCCGAAGCGGCCCCGGCACCGACACCGGCGCTCGCCTTGCCGCGCCGCGGCGCCATGTCGACGACCGGCATCCCGGCTATACGCGCCGGCGGTTGCGCCACGGCTTCGCGTACTACACGCAGGACGGCGTCCGGATCCGCGACGCCGACGAAATCGCCCGCATCGATGCGCTAGCGATTCCGCCGGCGTATACCGATGTCTGGATCTGCATGGACCCGCGCGGCCATTTGCAGGCGACGGGGCGTGATGCGCGCGGGCGCAAGCAGTATCGCTATCACCCGCAGTGGCGCGAGACGCGCGACGCGAACAAGTACGCGCGGATGGCGGCCTTCGCCCGCGCGCTGCCGCGCATCCGCACGCGCGTCGCGCGTGATCTGGCACTGCCCGGGATGCCGCGCGACAAGATCGTCGCGACGATCGTGCGGCTGCTCGACACGACGCTCGCGCGGATCGGCAACGCCGAATATGCTCGCGAGAACGCGTCGTACGGGCTGACGACGCTGCGCAAGCGCCACGTGACGATCCGCCCGGGACAGGTTCGCCTGCGCTTCACGGGCAAGAGCGGCATCGAGCATGACGTGACCGTGGACGACCCGCGCGTCGGCCGGGTCGTGCGGCGCTGCGCGGAGTTGCCCGGGCACGAACTGTTCCAGTATGTGGACGACGATGGCACACGCCATTCGATCGGCTCGTCCGACGTGAACGAGTATCTGCGCGAAGCAGCAGGCGCGGAGTTCACCGCGAAGGATTACCGGACATGGGCGGGCAGTGTTCAGGCGCTGGCATTGCTGCGGCGCATCCCGCATGAGGACCTCACGCAGGCGCGCAAGCAGATCGTCGAAACGGTGCGGGCCGTCGCCGACATATTGCGCAACACGCCGGCCGTGTGCCGACGCTGCTACATCCACCCGGCGGTGCTCGATGCGTTCGAAGCCGGGATGCTCGCGGCGCTCGAGGTGCGCCGCTCGCCGCGCGGGCTGCGCGTGGACGAAGCCGCGTTCGCTGCGTTGCTCGGGCAGGCGGCGCGTCAATCGTCCAGGAAGTCGAGAAAGTGACGTGTCCGATACAGCGGCACGCGCCGCTCAATGCCCGACAGAATTCGCAGCACTGCGAAAGATCAGCGGACGCTCGTCCTGCCGCCCTCCCCTCCGCGCGAACTGCACGGCCTGTTCGACCCGGCCGTGATGCTCGGACTTCGCGCAGACCGGATCGGCCTGCGCGGGGTCGCCCGCCAGCATGTACGCCTGGCAGCGGCACCCGCCATGATCCGCATGGCGCTCGTCACAGGTGCGGCACGGGTCGCGCATCCAGCCGTCACCGCGAAACGCGTTGAACGCGTCGCTTTCATACCAGATGTCCTTCAGCGACCGGTCGCGCACGTTCGGCAGGTCGAGACCGGGCAACCCGCGCGCGGCATGGCACGGCAGCGCGGTCCCGTCCGGTGCGACGCCGAGGAACACCGAGCCCCAGCCGTTCATGCAGGCCTTCGGCCGCTGCTCGAAGTAGTCGGGCACGACGAACAGGATCTTGCACCGTTCGCCGACGAGCTTGCGGTAGCGGTTGACCGTTTCCTCCGCTTCGCGCAGCTGTTCGGCGGTCGGCATCAGCTGGTCGCGATTCAGCATCGCCCAGCCGTAGTACTGCGTATTCGCGAGTTCGAGAAAATCCGCGCCAAGGTCGAGCGCCATCTCGATGATCTGGCCGACGTGCGGCAGGTTGTAACGATGCAGCACGCAGTTCAGCACCATCGGATAGCCGTGCGACTTGATCAGCCGCCCGACGCCGCGCTTGAGGTCGAAGGTGCGCGTGCTGGTCAGGAAATCGTTCAGCTCGCGCGTCGAATCCTGCAGCGACAGCTGGATATGATCGAGCCCGGCCGCCTTGAGCCGGTCGATGCGCGCGGCATTCAGGCCCACGCCCGACGTGATCAGGTTGGTATAAAAACCCAGCGACCGCGCATGCTCGACCAGCACCTCCAGGTCGTCGCGCTGCAGCGGTTCGCCGCCGGAAAAGCCGATCTGCGCGGCGCCGAGCGCGCGCGCGTCGCTGATCACCGTGCGCCATGCGTCGGTATCGAGCTCCGCGCCGTGTGTCGCGAAATCGACCGGGTTGTAGCAGAACGCACAGTGCAGCGGGCAGCGGTACGTGAGTTCGGCGAGCAGCCACAACGGCGCGGACGGCCGGTTCGGGGGAGGGGTCATGTCCATGTCAGTCGAGCCAGCCGCGCAGTCGCGCATGATCGAGGAAGCGATAGACGTCCGACGCAAGGTCCGACGTGCTGAACAGCCGCTCGAGTTCGTCGATGATGTCGTCGAGCTCGCGCGTGCCGTCGCAGCGCGCGAGTATCTCGCCCGCGCTCGGGTTGAGCCGGACCATGCCTTCCGGATACAGGAGCACGTACGCATCCTGGGCCGCCTCCCACTGCAGGCGGTACATGCCCCTCAGCGAGGGGCGCAGCGGCACGCCGCTGACGGCGTCGTTGGAGTTCATGCGGGATACGCCTTTTCAATCGCATCGAGAATCGACCACAGCACATCCAGCTTGAACGACAGGATGTCGAGCGCGCGCCGTTGCGCGTCCGGTGTCGTGAAATGGCTCAGCGTCACCGCGAGCCCGTGTTCGACGTCGCGTTGCGCGAGCGGCACGCGGCTGCGGAAATACTGCAGCCCGTCCGCCTCGATCCACGGATAGTGGGACGGCCAGCCCGCGAGCCGGTCGAGGTGGATCTGCGGCGCGAACATCTCGGTCAGCGACGAGCACACGGCCTCCTGCCACGGCGCGTGCCGCGCGAAATTGACGTAGGCATCCACCGCGAACCGCACGCCGGGCAATACGTGCGCGAGCGACCACAACGCCTCGCGCTCGATGCCGACCGCCTCGCCGAGCCGCGCCCATGCCTCGATCCCGCCTTCCTGACCGCCGTGACCGTCGTGATCGAGAATCCGCTCGACCCACAGCCGGCGCGTGTCGCGGTCCGGGCAATTGGACAGGATTGCCGCGTCCTTCAGCGGAATGCTCACCTGGTAGTAGAAGCGGTTCGCAACCCAGCCGCGAATCTGCGACGGGGAGCACGCGCCGGTATTCAGGCGGCGGTTGAATGGGTGGTGGATGTGATAGCGCGATTCGAGCGCGCGCAGGCGCGCCTCGAACTCCTGCGCACTCCAGGGTGTCGCGTGCAGCGCCGCGGCCGGAATCGGTGCGTTCATGGTCAGACCTCGAATTGCATGCCGTCGTGGGCGACCTCGATGCCGTGCTCGCGCAATTGCGCGCGCGCGCCGGAGCCGGGGTCGAGAATCGGATTCGTGTTGTTGATGTGGGTGAGGACCTTGCGCGTGTGCGCCGGCAACAGCCGAAGGCGGTCGATCATGCCCGGCCTCGCCGCGTCGCCGCACTGCGCGAGATGCCCCATGTCGGCCGCGTGCTTCGACGACAGGCCGAGGTCGATCATCTCCGTGCCGGTCCAGAATGTGCCATCCACCAGCACGAGGTCGGCGTCGCGCATCGCGGCGCGCACGCCGTCGTCGACGTCGGCGAGCCCCGGCGCGTAGAATGCCTGCCGGCCGCTCGTCGTGTCTTCGATCAGGAGTGCGATGTTGTCGCCCGGCACGCTTGCCTCCCGGCGCGGCGAATAAGGCGGCGGCTTGCTGTCGACCGGCACGGCGGTGAAGCGGATGCCACCGGCGCCCGGTATCTCGAACGGTTCGCCTGGCGCGATCGTGTGGACGTCGACGCCGCAGTAGTGGCCGAGCAGCGGCACGAGCGGCAGCCCGGTCGACAGGTCGTCGAGCACCGGCGCGCTCGCATACAGCGGCAGCGGCGACGTGCGTTCGCGCAGCATCAGCAGGCCCGTCACATGGTCGATCTGCGCGTCGCACAGCACGACGGCGACGATCGCGCTGTCGCGAATCGCGCGAGCCGGCTGCAGGTCGGGGGTGGCGCGCAGCTGTGCGAGGATGTCCGGCGACGCGTTCACCAGCACCCAGTCGACACCGTCGCCGCTGACCGCGATCGACGATTGCGTGCGTGGCACGATGCCGTCGGTGCCGGCCCGCGCACGACGGCAGTTGCCGCAGTTGCAGTTCCATTGCGGCAGTCCGCCGCCGGCGCCCGAGCCGAGTATCTTGATCTTCATCTGCGTGTGCTCCCGGCGCCGCCCGCATCGTGTCCGTCGATGCGGGCGGCACTGCGCGCGTCGATCAGCGGTTGGCGATGTACATCGTGATTTCGAAACCGAAACGCAGGTCGGTATAAGCCGGGGTGGTCCATTGCATGATGTGTCTCCTTGTTGAGTTGGTGAGTCGAAAAAACCGCATCGATCGAGCGGCCGATACCTATTCAGCAAGGAGCGTGCCGGGGCGGTACTTGCGTTGCGCAACGGCGTGCGAAGGCATGCGGCAGCCGCCGGGTGGTCACGGCACCGAAATTCTTACGATTTGCCGACGAGAATATTTCAGAAACCGTCGAGCGACGGTTCATGCCACGCGCGGCCGGTTGAGCAAGTGTTGAATCCTTGAACACCGGGTGTTGCAACCTGACACACCGGTGTGACAGTCGCGGCTTGCGTCAGGGTTCGTCCGGCTCCAGCGCATCCGGTCCGGCGGCCGGCATCTTGCGGTAGATCGTGTTGCGCGACACGCCGAGCGCGCGTGCGGCGGCGGATACGT
Organism: Burkholderia diffusa; assembly: GCF_902499115.1. Lineage (GTDB taxonomy): Bacteria > Pseudomonadota > Gammaproteobacteria > Burkholderiales > Burkholderiaceae > Burkholderia > Burkholderia diffusa. Next base: position 12,963 of record NZ_CABVPN010000043.1, on the reverse strand, counting down.
TGCCGCCGTGACGCGCGAGCGCGGCCGCGATCGCTGAGGCGGCCACGTCCTGCAGCCGCGCATCGCCGGCCGCGTTCGCGAACGCGGGTGCTTCCGATGCGAGCGGCGGAGAAGTACAGGCCTCCTGTGCCGCCGGGCCGCTGTCGTGCCGCACGTCGTCGAAGAAATCGTCCGGCAAATGTTCGCAGCGGATCTCGCAGTCGTCGTCGACCATCGCGGCCGCCGTGCGCAGCAGGTTCGCGAGCTGCCGGAAGTTACCCGGCCACGCGCAGCGCTCGAACAGCGCCATCACGCCGGGCGCAACGCTCAAGGGGCGGCGCCCGGGCCCCGACAGCGTTTCCCGCTGCAGCATCTTCTGCACGACCACCGCGAGGTCCGTGCGGTCGCGCAGCGGCGGCAGGCGCACGACGAGCCCGTTGAGCCGGTAGTACAGGTCCTCGCGAAAGCGGTTCTGCGCGATCATGTCGCGCAGGTCGCGGTGCGTCGCGCAGATGATCGCGATGTCTACGCCGATCGCCTTCGTCGACCCGAGCGGATTGACGATGCGCTCCTGCAGCACGCGCAGCAGCCGCACCTGCAGCGGATAAGGCATGTCGCCGATTTCGTCGAGAAACAGCGTGCCGCCGTTGGCCTGCAGCAGCTTGCCGGTCGCGCCCTTGCGGCGCGCGCCGGTAAACGCGCCCTCCTCGTAGCCGAACAGCTCGGATTCGATCAGCGTCTCCGGAATCGACGCGCAGTTGACGGCGACGAACGGCCCGTCGCGGCGCGGCGAGTCGTTGTGGATCGCCTGCGCGAGCAGCTCCTTGCCGGTCCCCGTCTCTCCGGTGATCAGCACCGGAATGTCCTTGCCGATCACCTTGCGGACCTTCGCGATCACCGCCGCCACCTGCGGATCGCCGGTGTCGAGATAGCTGAGCCGCGACAGGCTCGCCGCGCACTGCGCGGCAGGCGGCCGCGCGGCCGGCGCGGCGACGTCGTGCACTTCGGCGGGCCGGCTGCCCTCGGCCCGCAACGCGCGCCGGAACTGCACGCGCGCGCAGACCACAGCGCCGTTGCCGAGGTTCAGCGACACGTGCGGCTCGGTGCTCGCGCGCATCCGGTCGATCAGCTGCGCGCTCGTCACGTCGAACAGCGACGCGAGCGTATGCGCGCGCAGCGCGGCAAGCGGCATCCCGAGCTGGAACTGCGCGCTGCGATTGGCCGACAGGAAGCGGCCGTCCGCGGTGAACGCGACGATCCCCTCCATCAGCGTTCCAAGGAATTCGGGGCGGCCGTGAAACGACACCTGCAGCGTCTCCTGGAACGTCGTCGTGAACAGGTGGTTCTCGATCATCTGCACCGACATCTTCGCGAGCGCCATCGTGTGCTGGTGATAGCTGCGATGATCGCCCGTCACGTCGAGCACGCCGATCGCGTCGCCGTACGGGTCGAGGATCGGCACGCTCGAGCAGGTCAGGAAATGATTCGCGGCCAGGAAGTGCTGGTCGCCGTGCACGACCATCGGGCACAGCTCCGCGAGCGCGGTGCCGATCGCGTTGGTGCCCTGCCGGCTCTCCGCCCAGTTCGCGCCGGGGCGCAGCGCGACCCGTTCCGCGCGCCGCAAGAAGTCGTCGTCGCCGATCGAATGCAGGATCAGCCCTTCCGCATCGGTCAGCACGATCATGCTCTGCGTATTGACGATCTGTTCGTGCAGCGTCTCCATCACGGGCATCGCATGCACGCACAGCACGCGGTTCTGCTCGCGCTTGAGCGCCAGCGCGGTGCCGGACAGCAGGTCGTAGTCGGGACGTGCCGACGCCTGCAGGCCGAACGTCTCGGACCGCTCATGGGACTTCTGGATCGTCGGCGTCGGCCAGCCGGGCGCATGCGTTGCCCGTGCGTTGGCCGTCGGATGAACGTCATCGCGCATTGTCTCCTCCGGGGATCCTTCCGGTCGGTGCCGGACTTTGTGCTGGATCAAGCAAACTTCGGGCCACGCTGTCGGCAGCGCTTGCGTCGGACGCCGCGCATCGTCGCCCGGCGCAAAACGAAATGAAAATGAAAGCAACCTCAATCGCATGCGGTGCAGCCGGTGCGACGCGCCGGGGACGTAATGTCCTATTCCACCCGCCGCCGCTACCCGGTCGATCCCGATCGTGGTCGCTGGCGCGATTCTGGCTTTGACGTGGGTCAAGCCCCGGTCTGTTCTCGGGTTCCACCGGATCCGCCCGTCACGGCGTTGACCCGTTACCCTCTTTCCGACACGACATGACGCAGCGACCGCTCCGCCCCGCTTCCACGCCACGACCTGCCCTGTCCCGCGACGCATGCCGGATCGCATGGACCGAAGCCGGCAACCCGCACGGCGATCCGGTCGTCGTGCTGCACGGCGGGCCCGGCAGCGGGAGCCGACCGGCGGTAATCGGCCTGTTCGACCTGACGCGCATGCGCGTCGTGCTCGTCGACCAGCGCGGCGCCGGCGCATCGACGCCGCGCGGCGGCCTGCGTCACAACAACACGATGCGTCTGATCGGCGATCTCGACGCGCTGCGTGCACGCCTCGGCATCGCACGCTGGTGCGTTGTCGGCGGGTCGTGGGGCGCGGCGCTCGCGCTCGCCTACGCGGGGCGACATCCATCCCGCGTGACGAGCGTCGTGCTGCGCGGGTTGTTTCTGACGTCGTCGCGCGAAGTGCGCGGCCTGTTCGTCGGCTCGCGCGCACGGGCGCCGCGGGCCTGGCAGCGCCTGATGGCCGCCGCCGGCACCGCGCACGCCGATCGCCTGATCGCATGCTGCGCGCGGCGTCTCCAGCCAGGCACCGGCGCGGCGCGGCAACGCGCGGTCGCGCTCGCATGGAACGCGTACGAGGATGCGATCCTGACCGGGCGACCGGCGCGCGCCACGCGGCCGACGCGACCCGCCGTCGCCGGGCTGATCGACAAATACCGGATCCAGGCGCACTACCTGCAACGCAACTGCTGGCTCGGCGAGCGCAGGTTGCTGGCGCTGGCGCGGCAGGCCGCTCAAGCCGGCGTGCGGTTGCATGCCGTGCACGGCACGCGCGACCGCGTGTGCCCGGTCGACAACGTCGACCGGCTCTCCCGCGCGGTGCCGGCGGCCGTCGTCGAACGCGTGCCGGCCGGGCATCTCGCGAGCGACGACGCGCTCGCGCGTGGCGTCGCTCGCGCGGTACGCAACGTGCTCGACGTCACGGCAGCAGACGCACCGCAACACGCCGAGCCGCCCGTTCAGTCCCACGCATAGCGGGCGCCGACCCACGCGCCGCGCGGCGCGCCCGGCCCGACGAACTGCTCGTTGACGGGGTTGATCCCGTCGAACGAATGATTCGGACCAGCGAAGACGTTCCGGCCGATTATCCCGAAGCTCGCGTAGCGCTTGTCGAGCAGGTTGGTGATCGACGCGAACAGCTGCAGGTGCTTCGTCACCTGCCAGGTCGTATCGAGGTCGATCAGGACATAGCCGGGCACCTTGCCGTTCACGTCCTGGTTGTTCTCGTCGCCTCGCGCGAACACGCCGCTGCGATACGTGATGTTGGTGCCGACGTTCCACTTCGGCGTCGCCGCATAGTCGAGCCGCAGCTTCACGGTGCTCGACGGAATCCCGGGAATGCGGTCGCCTGAGCGAACGACGATGTTGCCTTGCGCATTGGCGCTCGAATTGCTCGCGCTGCTTTCGGTCCACGTCGAGCGGTAGGTGGCGTCGACATAGCTGTAGCTGACGCCGATCCCGACCGGCCCCAGCCGCGTATGGCCCGCAAGCTCGAAGCCTTGCCGGCGCGTCTTGCCGACGTTCTGGAAATAGCCGAGCGTGCTCGCGCCACCGTTGCTGCTGATGAACTGGATATCGTCGTCGAGCGTCGTGCTGTAGACGGCCGCGCTCCACGTCGTCGCCGGGTCGACCCGGCCGCGCGCGCCGAACTCGATCGTCTTCGCGATCACGGGCTTCAGCGCCGGATCTGCGAGAAAGTCGTTCGGCAACGAGCACGGCGCGGCCGGATCGGCGCATGCTAGCTCGATCGTGGTCGGCGATCGCATTCCTTCGTTGTACGTCGCATATGCGGTGAAGCCGGGCACCGGATTCCACGTGACGCCGACGGCCGGGTTGAACCGCGAAAACGTATGACGCGCGGTGAGCAACGGCTGCAGGCCGCTCGCGTCCTCGATCGCCGCCCGCGCCCAGTTGTAGCGCCCGGCCAGCGTCAGCGACCATTGACGCGTCAGCGTCAGCGTGTCGTCGAAGTAGACGCCGTAGTTGGCGTTGCGCATCTTCGCGCGCGTCTTCCGCGTGAAGTCGCCGATGCCGACCGTCGCACGCGTATCCGTGAACATTGCATCCTGCGACGACTGCTCGAAGCCCGAGTTCGCGAGATCGGCGGATGCGCCCACGATGAACTGGTTGTCCATGCCCGCGAGCTTGCCGAGCAGCGTCAGTTGCAGGTTCGCGCCGTAGCTGTCGGTCGTGATCACCGAGCGATCGTTGGCCGCCTGCACCGTGTCGACAGCGCCGCTGCCGTCGACGCTGCCGAAGTCGTCGTTCACGTTGCTGCTGGTGTTGGTGTTGCGGTAATGCCGGTAATAGATGTTGCCGCTGAGCTGCACGTGGTCGTTGAACGAATGGTCGCCCAACACGGTGACGTACGCGGCGCTGTTGCGATTCAGGTCGGGATACGTATAGGCCTGCGCGCGATTGTCGAGAAACGAGCGCGGAATCGTCTGCGAGCCTTGCAGCGCATTGTCCGCGCCGCCGGCCGAGATCGACAGCGTCGTGTCGGCGTCGGTGTAGCGCAGCTTGCCGAATCCCTGCCGCACTCGGCTCGCATTGTGATCGGCCCAGCCGTCGTCGTTCGCGACGTTGCCCGTCACGTAGTAGTCGAGGTTGCCGCCGATGCGCCCGCCCTGCTCGATCTGCGCGGTCTTGCGTCCCCACGAGCCCACCAACACCTGTGCGGCGCCGCCCGGGCTCGTCCTGCCGTTCTTCGTCGTGATCGCGAGCGCGCCGCCGAGCGTGTTGAGCCCGTAGGTCGGATTCGACCCGGGGATCAACTGCATCGTGTCGATCGCCGCCTGTGGGAGGATGTCCCAGTTCACGACGTCGCCGAACGGCTCGTTCACGCGCACCCCGTCGACGAATACCGACAGACCCTGCGGCGTGCCGACGATCGGCGATGCCGTGAAGCCGCGGTAGCTTACGTCCGTCTGGTACGGGTTGCCCTGCGCCTCGTTGATGTCGACGCTCGACACGTTCTTCTCGAAGTAGTCGGTCAGTACGCTGCCGTGCTGCCGCATGATGTCCTCGCCGCGAATGGTCTGGACGTTGGCCGGCACGCGCGACAGCGGTGTGCCGATCCCGAGCAGCGGTGTCGTGCCGACGACGACGATCGGCGCGAGCGTCGGCGCATCGACGCTGCCGGCCCGTTCGACCTGCGCCGACGCCGGCGTCAGCCAGCCACCGAGCATGCCGCCGAAGCACAGCGTGACGCCCGCGCGCCGGGCGACGAAGCGGCGCTTCGCCCCATCCGTTTCCTTCATCTCCACGTCTCCTCTTTTCTTGTCCCAGCTTTGTTATATCGTTGTCCATACCGATATATCGGCGATCGTCCCAGCTGGAGTCGATCGCTTTATCGCGCCGTACCGGCATTGCCATCCGCCGTCGCGATCGCGACATGCGAGACACGCGCGCGTCCGATCGACGCGATGACGCCGGCCACTGTGCCGAACGACTCGTTTCGGTCCGCGTACAAGCTGACGCTCGTCCCAGGGTTGCGCAGGTAGGCGGCCGCGAAGCGCGGTGCGGTGACCGGTTCGGGTGCGGCCGAGGACTGCGCGACCGGCGTCGCACGCGCGGGCACCGTCGCGGCATCCGCAGCGGCATGTGCGGCGGCAGGCTGAGCCGGTTCCTGCTCCGGCATGGTTCGCCGACGTTCACCGTCCGGCGGCACTGCGTCGATCGCGGCCGCGAGCTTGCGCGAAGGACCGGCAAGATCGGCCTGACGCGTTGCGGCCACACTCGGCCGAGCCGCTCGATGCACCGCTGTTTCTCGGCTCGGATGCGACGGCATACGCTCGGGAGGAACCTGTGTCGCGACAGCCACCCGACGATGCACACCAGGTTCAGCAACCCGCGCGGATTCGCTCGCGTCCACCTCGACGGCGAGTGCGCGGGGCAGCGTCGTCCGTCCATCGGGCACCCATGCGTGCCACAGCGCGGCCATGATGGCCGCATGGGCGGCAAATACCGTCAGCGCGACGGCTCGCAGCGGTTCGCGGGCGCGTGCGGGCTGCAGCATGCCGATCGTCGTCGCCACATACGGGGTGGCAGGCGCGATGCCATGTGCGCGTGCGACCACGCGGCGGCGTTCGCACCTGCGATCGGCATCGGACGAAATCGGGACATGCATGGCGGTCTCTCGCGGCGCGGAATCATTGCCGTGTCGAACGGCAAGAAGCATGCCGATGCGTGCAACGCCCTGCCGGCAGCCGATCGAAGCCGACACGCATCGATATGCAACCGCGCACCTGTTGCAGTTCGAGCCACCCCTGTTGCGCCTGTGTCAATTTGGATCAACGAGGCGACGCCTTTGGCCGCGCACCGCACTGTCATGTTTCGCAACACTCCACCCGCGGCTGTCCCCGAACGCAACACACGCGGATCATCCGCGCCACGCCGCGCATGTCGCCGCGGCGCGCACAACCGGCCGCTCCGCCTTGCGCGACAGGGCGCGCGCCTCAATGGCATGCGATTTGCGTGATTGGCTGCGCACTGGACCCGGATCCCCACCCTGCCGGCCCGGCCATGTGTTGGCCGCGGTGCGACCACAATGACTCTGGAGACAACCATGAAAAAACTCTCGGCTTCGACGAGCCGACTGGCAACCATCGGAATCGCGGCGGCGGCCGCGATCGCCTTGAATCCCGGCCTGGTGGACGCTGCCGCGGATTATCCGGCCGTCACGTATCAGCGGCTCACGGATGCGCAACGCGATCCGGGCTGGCTCACCTACTACCGCACGTACAACGGCCAGGCGCATTCGCCGCTCAAGCAGATCGACGCGTCGAACGTGAAGCAGCTCACGCAGGCGTGGAGCTACAAGTTTCCGGCCGAGCTGAAGCAGGGTTTCGAAGCCACGCCGATCGTCAACGGCCGCTACCTGTTCGTGACCACGCCGAAGGACAACGTGTACGCGTTCGACGCGGCCACCGGCGCGCAACTGTGGAAATACGAACCGAAACTCGGCGCGGAATCGTTCAAGACGGCCTGCTGCGACGTCGTGAACCGCGGTGTCGCGCTCTACGGCAAGAACGTCTACGTCGCGATGCTGAGCGGCGAGGTGGCCGCGCTCGACGCGCAGACCGGCGCGCTCGTGTGGAAGAAGCAGATGTTCGAGCCGGGGCTCGGCTACGCGTTCTCGCTCGCACCGCTCGCGCTCGACGGCGCGATCGTCGTCGGCAGCTCGGGCGGCGAATACGGTGCACGCGGCTTCATCGCGGCGCTCAGCCCGAACGACGGCACGCTGCTGTGGAAACGCTTCACGATTCCCGGCCAGGGCGAGAAGCACGGTGACACCTGGCCCGACGGCATGCAGGCGCACGGCGGCGCACCGGCCTGGTTGACCGGCACTTACGATGCGACGACGCGCACGCTGTACTGGGGCGTCGGCAACCCGGGGCCGTGGCTCGCGGACTTGCGCCCGGGCGACAACCTGTACTCCGATTCGCTGCTCGCGCTGGATCCGAAGAACGGCGACCTCAAATGGCACTACCAGTACACGAAGCACGACACCTGGGACTATGACGGCGTCAACACACCCGTGCTCGCGACGATCAAGTACAAGGGCAAGGAGCGCGACGCGATCATCCACGCGGACCGCAACGGCTACTTCCATGCGATCGATCGCGACACCGGCAAGCTGATCTATGCGGAGCCGTTCGTGAAGGCGACGTCGGTCACCGGCTACACGGAAGACGGCGCGCCGATCCAGGATCCCGCGAAGTATCCGAAGGTCGGCACGACGATCGACACGTGCCCGAGCTTCCTTGGCGGCAAGAACTGGTGGTCGGTGTCGTACGACCCCGTGCGCCATCTCGCGATCGTGCCGGCGCTGCATGCGTGCATGAGCCTGTCGGGCAAGTCGGTCAACTACATGGAAGGGCTGCCGTATCTCGGCGAAGGCTTCGAGATCAAGCCAGAGCCGGGCAGCGAAGGGTACGGCGAACTCCAGGCGATCGACGTGAACACCGGCAAGAAGGTGTGGAGCCACTGGAGCAAGCTGCCGTGGAACGGCGGCGTCGCGACGACCGCAAGCGGCCTCGTGTTCAGCGGCTCGCTCGACGGTCACCTGTACGCGTTCGACGTCACCACCGGCAAGGTGCTGTGGGAGAGCCCGAAGCTCGCGAGCGGGATCATCGCGCAGCCGTCCGTCTTTGAAGTCGACGGCAAGGAGTACGTAGCGGTACTCGCCGGCTACGGCGGCGCGAATCCGATCTGGGGCGGCCCGATGGCCAAGGCGGCTGACGACGTGCCGCGCGGCGGCACGCTGTACGTGTTCGCCCTCGACCGCGGCTGATCGGCATCCGGCCAACCGTATTGCGCCCGCGCCGCCGGCGCGGGCGCCCCTCCCTTTCCCGTTTTCAACCGAGCGTACGATCATGAACATCCGACTTTCCCGCCTCGCCGTGGCCTGTGCGCTCGCGGCAGGCACGGCGCTGACACCGGCGCTCTCCACGGCCGCGACGGCGGTGCGCGTCTGCTCGCTGCCGGGCACGCCGACGGCCGCGCTCGACAAGGCCGTCGCCCGCGAGGCGTTCCGCACGGCCGGCATCGCCGCGAACTTCTCCGGGCACGACGCGGGCGGCAACGACGACGACGGCGTGTCCGCGCATGAGCTCGCCGGCATCCTGGAACACGACTGCGACGTGCTCGCAGGCTTTCCGCGCTCGGCCATCGCCGACGCATCCGATACGAAGCTGCTGTTCTCGCAAGGCTACCTGCGCTCGGGCTACGTGAGCGTCACGCGCCGCGATGCCGGCGCGCCGGCCACCGGCCGCGAAATTGTCGCGGCGACCTACGCGAGCCCCGCGCAATTGATCGCGGTTCAGCAGAAGAATGCGCGCTTCGATCTCGAGAACACGTCCGAGCAAACGGTCGACGCGGTCGCGCGCGGCCGCGCGCATCGCGCGATCGTCTGGTATCCGGCAGTCGTCGCGTATCAGGCCGCGCATCCGAAACAGGCGTTCCACATCGGCGCGACGTCGTCGCCGTATGCGGAATGGCAGCTCACGTTTGCGTACGCGCCGCGCTCGGCCGAGTTGCAGCAACGTATCGACGCGGCACTCACGCAAATGAAGAACAACGGCCGGCTGGCCGCGCTGACCCGCAAGTGGGCGCTACCCGGCAGCGCGCTCGAAGCGCACGAGTCGCGCATGCCGTCGCGTTTCCTCGACGGCGCGACGGCGAGCGCAGGCCGCGCGCCCGGTAACCTGCTGCGCGCGCGCAACGTGAGCGCCGGCGGCGGCTTCATTCGTGTCGGCGCGAGCACCGGTGACGCCGCGCCGTCCTTTGACGCGGCCCAGGTCGCCCACGGCAAGGAAATCTACGGCAATGCGTGCGCCAAGTGCCACGGCGCCGATCTCGAAGGCAACACCGCGCCCGCGTTGAGCGGCCCGTCGTTCGCGCCGTTGTCGCATTCGCACCTGACGATCGGAGGCGTATTCGGCTACATGGCGACCAACATGCCGGCGGACCAGCCGGGCAAGCTGAAGGACGACGAATACGCGGACCTGATGGCCTTCCTGCTCGCGTCGAACGGCTATGCCGCCAGCAAGGACAAGCTGACGGCCGATACCGCACATGCGTCGACCGCGCCGCTCGTCGCCGGTCCCGCCGCGCACAAGGACGCGAGCCAGTAATACCGGGCAAGCGGCTTCGCCACGCAATGCAAGCCGCCCCCTTCCCCACGATTTCATCTTCAACAGGAAACGACCGTGACGTACCCGACCTCCCGCAGAACCTTCATCATCAACGCCATCGGCCTGTGCGCGACGCTCGCCGCCGCACGCACGGCATGCGCGGCGCCGCCGCTCGTCGACGAGAACGACCCCGCCGCGAAGACGCTCGGCTATCGCGCGCATGCGTCCAGCGTCGACGCCGCGCAGTTTCCGAAATACCAGGCCGGCCAGCGTTGTGCAAATTGCCGCTTCTACAAGGGCGAAGCGGCAGATACCGCCGGCACGTGCCCGATGTTCGCCGGCAAGCTGGTCGCGGCGGACGGCTGGTGCAACGTGTATGCGAAGCGGGCGTGATGCTTCGCGCGACGGGCTGCCGGCGCGGCACGCACCGGCGCCGGCGGCCGGCAGCGACGACGGCGCGCCGGCGCATGCCGTCGCGCATCTCCACGCACTGATCGCGGTCGGCCTGTCGCGCGGCTTCGTCACGCGCGGCGACATCATCGACGCGCTGCCCGACGACGATGCAAGCGAAAGCAGTCTCGATGCGGCCGCCGCCGTGCTCGCCGAACTCGGCATCGCGGTGTCCGAGCGCGCCGATACCGCGAGCGGCTGGACGCTCGACCGCTACTTCCGGCCGGCCCCGCCCGCGCGCGCATGGGCCGACGGCGACGGCACGCTCGCCGCGGCCGACCTGCTCGCGCCGCGCACGACCGATCCGGTCCGGCTGTACCTGCGCGAGATGGGCACGACGCCACTCCTCACGCGTGATGAGGAATTCGCATACGCGCAGCGCATCGAGCGCGGCCGCGCGGCGTCGGTCGCGGTGCTGTGCGGGGACCCCGATGCACTCGACGCGCTCGTGTCGATTCGTACCGAGATCGCCGAACGCCGAGCCGCCGCATCGACCTATGTGATCTTTCTCGCCGACGACCCGCGCGACGCTCGACCATCCAATAACGCCGATGCGGGCGCTTCGACCGCCTCCATCGGTGAGCCCGGTCGCGACGACGAGGCGCCATCCGAGGACTCGGCCTGGCGCGACGCGGTACTGACACGGCTCGCCCGCATCGACGCATTCGCGGACGGCATTCGGGCCGCGCTGGCCTCGGACGGCACCGCGTCTGCCGCGTATCGCATGCACGTACGCGACGCCGCGGCGATGCTCGGCACGTTGTGCCTGTCCGCCCGCGCACTCGAACGGATGAGCGAACCGTTGCGCAGCCGCGCACGCCGGCACCGCGCGCTGCGGGGCCGGCTGGCGCGGTTGTTGGCCGACGTGGGCGTTCCACCGTCGTTCGCGCAGACGGACCACGACGATCACGCCGGCTGGCTCGCGTCGTGCATTGCCGCGCATCCGGCCTGCGGGCCGACGCTGACGCGACGTGCGGCCGAATTCATCGACGCACGCGTCGCGATCGCGCGCGATGCCCCGGCGTCGGAACTGCCGCCCGGCGCGACCGCGTCGCTCGATGCCCGGCTCGGTGCGATCGAACGCGCGATGCAACCGGCGAAAACGGGCTTGTTCGACGCGAACCTGCGGCTCGTCGTGTCGATCGCGAAGCGCTATCCCGATCGCGGCCTGCCGTTCGCGGACCTGATCCAGGAAGGCAACATCGGCCTGTTGAAGGCCATCGAGCGCTACGACTACCGACGCGGCTTCCGGTTCTCGACGTACGCGACCTGGTGGATCCGGCAGGCGATCACGCATGCGCTCGCCGACCTCGGCCGCACGATCCGCGTGCCGACACATACGGTCGACGCGCTGAACAAGCTCACGCGGCTCGCGCGCGAGCATCGGCAACGCGCGGGCACGGCCGCGACGCCGGCCGAACTTGCCGTCCACATGGGCGAGCCGGTAGACAAGGTGCGCGATCTGCTTGCGATCGTGAAGGAACCCGTGTCCGCGGACCTGCCGGTTTCGCCGGAAGGCGACATGACGTTCGCCGACGTCGCGCCGGACCTGTCGTCGCCGTCGCCCGAGGACGCCGCCGGCGCCACCCAGTTGCGCAACACGATCGCTGCCGCGATCGACCGGTTGCCGCCGCGCGAGGCGATGGTGCTCCGGCTGCGCTACGGGCTGCACGCGGACGAAGGCTGCTCGCTGCGCGACATTGGCCGCCAGATGAACCTGTCCGCCGAACGCGTGCGGCAGATCGAGGCATCGGCACTCACGCGCCTTCGTGCGTCCGACGCGCTCGGCGTGCTGCGGTCGTTCATCGCATAGCGTGACGTCAATCCCACGGTGCACACGCCGTGCGTCGTGTTGACGTCTGCAACACCCGCTGCTGCATTTCGACGCAACATGCATGCCGACGAGATCGCCGATCGTTCGGTCGTTCATTGATTTGCAGTGCAGATCGATCGACGAAAGCCGCTCGACGACGCGCATGTACGCCGTTCCGGCTGAATACCCGCACGATTGGCATGCAAGTTGCGTTTCGAGAGTCAGACCATACCCAACGATTTGCATGGAGACCATCTTGACCGCCCTCGTATCGATCCTTCAGGAGCGCCGAATCTTCGAACCGCCGGCCGACACGCGCGAGCGCGCGACCATTTCCGGCATGCCGGCCTACCAGGCGCTTGCCGCCGAGGCCGAGCAGGATTACGAGGGCTTCTGGGCGCGTCTCGCGCGCGAGGGCCTCAGCTGGCACAAGCCGTTCACCAGGGTGCTCGACGAGAGCAATGCGCCGTTCTACAAGTGGTTCGACGACGGTGAGCTGAACGCGTCGTACAACTGCCTCGACCGTCACGTCGAAGCCGGCAACGGCGAGCGCGTCGCGGTGATCTTCGAGGCCGACGACGGCACCGTCACGCGCGTCACCTACGCCGATCTGCTGGCACGTGTATCGCGCTTCGCGAACGCGCTGAAGAAACGCGGAATCGGCAAGGGCGATCGCGTCGTCATCTATATTCCGATGTCGATCGAGGGCATCGTCGCGATGCAGGCCTGCGCGCGCATCGGGGCCACGCACTCGGTCGTGTTCGGCGGCTTCTCCGCGAAATCGCTGAACGAGCG
>NZ_CABVPN010000042.1 GCF_902499115.1 Burkholderia diffusa | reverse complement strand
GCCGGGGGTCGCGGGTTCGAGTCCCGTCCGCTCCGCCAGAAAATGAAAAAGCCCGCCTCGTGCGGGCTTTTTCATTTGCGTTTCCGTTCGTGCCCGCTTGCGGGCGCGTGATTGCGGAGTGGAGGAAGCCGCCTGCGCGGCTTCCGGCGGGACTCGAAGGGCTGCGCGTGCACGCGCAGCCGCGGCCTGCGGGATGTAGGCGAGTCCCGTCCGCTCTGCCAGAAAATGAAAAAGCCCGCCTCGCGCGGGCTTTTTCATTTGCATCGCCGATCCGCGCGTCGCTACGAGAAATTCGCGATTGCATCCGCCCGCGACTGCGCTATCGTGGCGGGATGCGTACTTGACCCCCGCGCGATGCTCGATCCGACCGACCTGCGATTGCTGTATCAGCTCCGGCCAGCGGAGCCTGGCGATTTTCCCTTTGCCGAGGCGCTCACGCACGGCAACATGGGCGGCTATTACAAGCGCCATGGCCTCGTCTGGCGCAGCGATCTGTTCTATGCGAGCTGGCGCGAATCCGAAAACTTCATCCTGGAAGCCGACGGTCAACGCATCGGCGTGCTGCGCATGACCGAGGAGGGCGATTCGCTGCACATCCGCGACGTGCAGATCGCAGCCGGCCATCGCGGGCAGGGTGCAGGCACCTACATGCTCGACATGTCGCATCGTTGGGCGCGCGCCCGCGGGCTGCACGAACTGCAGTTGCGCGTGTTCGTCGACAATCCGGCCGCGAAACTCTACCAGCGCATGGGGTACCGCGTCACCGGGCCCAGGCTGGCGCAGATCGGATCGATCCGTCATATGGTGCGCGCAGTCTGAATGCGCAACGGCACAAGGCCGGAGGCAACCTGGCGACGGTCAGCGTGCAGTGCCGATCGCGTCGTCGTCGGGGATGTCGTCGGTGGCGATGCCGTCTTCCGAGCCGCGATGCTCATAGCCGCGCAGCATGAATGCGCGCGGGCTTTCGCCGAACGCGCGCCGGAACATCGCCGAAAACGCGCTCTGGCTCTGGTAGCCGAGCTCACGCGCGATATGTGACAGAGGACGCCCCTGGTTCAACAGTGGAATCGCGCGCGCGAGCAGCGCCTGCTGCCGCCACTGCGAAAAACTCACGCCCAGTTCCTGCTTGAACAGCCGCGAAATCGTGCGTGTGCTTGCGCCGACCTCACCCGCCCAGTGTTCGAGCGATTCCGCGTGCGCGGGTTGCGCGAGCACCGACTCGCACAGCAGGCGCAGCCGCTTCTCGTCGGGCATCGGCACCGCGAGCGGCAGCGGTTCGGCGCGGCTCAGTTCGTCGAGCACGAGCCCGCACAGCAGCCGTTCGCGTTCGCTGCTCAGGTCGCGCGCGTCGAGTGCGACGATCAGTTCGCGCAGCAGGCCGGTCACTTCGACGACCCGGCATGCGTCGAGCCCGTCCGGCACGACCGACTCGTCGATATACAGCGTGCGCAAGTACGCTTCCTCGACGATCACGACCTCGTGCGTGACGTGCGGCGGCACCCAGATCGCTCGGGAAGGCGGCACCATCCAGGTCGTCCCGGTCGTCGCGACGCGCAGCACGCCGCGCGACGCATACGCAAGTTGCGCCCACGCGTGCGTGTGCAGCGGGATCCGGCGGCCGGCATCCACCTGCCGCGCCCGTACGCGCATCGGGTGGACGCGGGTCGGCGCGAACTCGGGCGGGATGTCGATGACGTCGTAGGGATTCGATGCGTCGGCTTGGGCAGGCGGATTCATGGACGATTCGGTCGGCTCGGCGGCGATGCCGTTATTTTAGAAGGCGCCGCGCAGGCGCATGCGGCGGTTTTTCGGCCGATAATGCACCGTTCAAATGAACTTTGTATGGGGCCGCACGCGTTCCGGCCGACGCGATCCGGGTGCCGGGCCAGCGCGCCGCGTCGTGCCGAAAAGAACCATCGGGCCGCCGGCGCGGTCTATCGATGCGGGCGCGTCCTCGCGCGAGCGGCGCCCCGGCGACGCCGGCGCCCGCAGCGCGGCCGCGACGGCCCGGCACCGCAACATCTGAATCGAAGAGGAGAACCACAATGCGCTACGTATTCGTCTACGGCACGTTGAGAGCGGGAGAGGCCAATGACATCGGCCATGCGGCCGCGCGGCACGGGATCGCCGCGCCGACGCTGCTCGGTGCGGCCGCGCTGCCGGGCGAACTGTACGATTTCGGCCCGTATCCGGGCATGGTCGCCGGGCCGGCCGGCCAGTCGCTCGTATGGGGCGACGTCTACGAGATCGACGAACAACTGGTGCCCGTGCTCGACGAGATCGAGCGCGTCTATCCGGGCGTCGACACGCTGTTCCGGCAGGAGCCGGTGATCGTCGAGCTCGGCGGCCGTGCGTATGCGTGCGTCTACTATCCGGTCGCCGCGCATGCGGCAGCCGACCGACCGCGCATTGCGTCGGGCGACTGGGTTCAGCACCGGCGCGAGCGGGAAGCCGCCTGAGCGTCCGCGCGGCGAACGGCTGCACGGCAAAAATAAAAAGCGCCCCGCAGGGCGCTTTTTTCATGCCGCCGCGTCGCGCGCGACCGGCGGCGGGCAGGTCGGGGCGAGCAGGTCGACCCGGTCCGCGTCGTCAGATTTCCTCGTACAGCGGCAGCGTCAGGAATTCGGTGAAGCCTTCCGACGTCGACATCTGCTCGAAGATCGCCGCGGCACGCTCGTAAGGCTGCGTGTTGCCGCCGACCGAACGCTTCACGTTCTCAAGCTCGGCCTTCGCGAATTCGCGTACGAGCTCGGCCGTGACCTTGCGGCCGTCGTCGAGCACGCCCTTCGGCGAGCGGATCCACTGCCATACCTGCGAGCGGGAGATCTCGGCGGTCGCCGCGTCTTCCATCAGATTGTGGATCGGCACGCAGCCGTTGCCGTCGAGCCAGGCGCCGAGATAATGGATGCCGACGTTGATGTTGTTGCGCAGGCCGGCTTCGGTGATCGGTGCTTCAGGCTGGAAGTCGAGCAGGTTCCTGCCTTCGATCTGGACGTCGTCACGCTGCTTCGCGATCTGGTTCGGCCGGTCGCCGAGCACCTTGACGAATTCTTCCATCGCGATCGGCACGAGGCCCGGGTGCGCGACCCAGCCCCCGTCGTAGCCGTCGGTCGCGTCGCGCTGCTTGTCCGAGCGCACGCCGCCCATCGCTTTGTCGTTCGCTTCCGGATCGTTCTTGATCGGAATCAGCGCGCTCATCCCGCCGATCGCCGGCGCGTTGCGCTTGTGACAGGTCTTCAGCAGCAGCAGCGCGTACGCCCGCATGAACGGCACCGTCATCGTGATCTTCGAGCGGTCGGCCAGGCAGAAGTCGCGGTCGTTCTTGAACTTCTTGATCGCCGAGAAGATGTAGTCCCAGCGGCCGGCGTTCAGGCCCGAGCTGTGTTCGCGCAGTTCGTACAGGATCTCGTCCATCTCGAATGCCGCGAGGATCGTTTCGATCAGCACCGTCGCGCGGATCGTGCCGCGCGGCACGCCGACTGCCTCCTGTGCGGCGACGAAGATGTCGTTCCACAGGCGCGCCTCGAGATGGCTTTCCATCTTCGGCAGGTAGAAGTACGGGCCCGAGCCGCGCGCGATCAGTTCCTTTGCGTTGTGGAACAGGAACAGCGCGAAATCGAAGATGCCGCCGGACACGCGCTGGCCGTCGACCGTCACGTGCTTCTCGTCGAGGTGCCAGCCGCGCGGGCGCACGATCAGCGTCGCGACCTTGTCGTTCAGCCGGTACGACTTGCCGTTCTGCTCGAGCGAAATCGTGCGGCGCACGGCGTCCTTCAGGTTGATCTGGCCGTCGATCTGGTTCGTCCAGCTCGGCGCGTTCGAATCCTCGAAGTCCGTCATGTACGAATCGGCGCCGGAGTTCAGCGCGTTGATGATCATCTTGCGCTCGACGGGGCCGGTGATCTCGACACGGCGGCATTGCAGGTCGGCCGGCAGCGGCGCGACCTTCCAGTCGCCTTCGCGGATCGCCTTCGTATCGGCCAGGAAATCGGGGCGCTCGCCGGCGTCGAGGCGCTTGGTGCGCTCGACGCGGGCCTGCAGCAGTGCCTGGCGGCGCGGCTCGAACGCGCGGTGCAGCGCCGCGACGAGTGCGAGCGCTTCAGGCGTCAGGATCGCTTCGTAACCCGGCTTGATTTCGCCGGTGATCGCCATGCCTTGCGGCAGCGTGATCGGGGTGCTCATGAGTCTCATCTCCTTGGTCGGTCAGTTGCGGTTTCGGTGAAGGGGGAAGGCGGCAGCGCCGCGAACGTCATGCGCCCGGGCCGGGGCGCGCGCGGTTCGCGGGTCTGCCGGACGGAGCCGGGGTGGCGAGGAATGCGAGCAGGTCGGCCATGCCGCTGCCGGTGCCGTCGGGCGGTACGCCGAGTTCCTCGGCGGGCGCGCCCGTGCGGTTGAGCCAGAACGTCGTGTAGCCGAACCAGCCGGCCCCCGCGACGTCCCAGGCGTTCGACGACACGAACACGATGTCGCGCGGATTCGCGCCGAACGCGGCGGTGCCAAGCGCATACGCGACCGGGCTCGGCTTGTACGCGCGCACCGTGTCGGCCGACAGCACGCGATCGAACAGGCCGGTCATGCCGGCGCTCTTGATCGCGATGTCGAGCATCTCCGGGTTGCCGTTCGACAGGATCGCGAGCGGCGGGCGCGGTTCGAGCGCGCGCAGCTTGCGCAGCGCGGGCACCGTGTCGGGATAGGTGGACAGGCACGCGTATTCGTCCATCAGCCGCTTCTCGGCCGCGCTGTTCAGCGCGAGGCCGAGCACGCGCGCGGCGAACCGCAGCGCGTCGAGCGTGATGTCGCGGAACGGGCGATAGCGGGCGCCGGACGGATCGGCGAGCGTGCGCAACTGCGAATATTCGATTTGCTTGCGTCGCCACAGCTGCGACAACCGCTCCCCGTGACCGGGAAACATCTGCTCTGCCGCGGCCACGACCGCATGCACGTCGAACAACGTACCGAATGCGTCGAAGAGGATTGCGTCGGGAGAGGAGAGTGTCGTTGTGGCCGACATAGCCTTGCGCTCCAGTTTCAGAGGTCGGGTCGATTCTATTCGTGATGGCAGATGCTAAAAAAGACGCTAATCATCACTTGATCTTTTACTTTCATATACATAATCTTGACCGCTCAAGCTATTTGAAGGGCGGGAGCACCACCCTGGCGAGTCATGGACCGGTTCAAACAGATCGAAACGTTCGCCGCGGTCGCGGCGAAGGGCAGCCTGTCGGCGGCGGCGCATGCGGAAGGCGTCGCACCGGCGATCATCGGCCGCCGCCTCGACGCGCTCGAGGAGCGGCTCGGCGTCAAGCTGCTGGTGCGCACGACCCGCAAGCTCACACTGACCTTCGAGGGGTCGGCCTTCCTCGAGGATTGCCAGCGGATCATCAACGACATGCAGAACGCGGAGGCGAGCGTGTCCGCTGGCGGCGTGAAGGCGAGCGGCCACCTGCGCATTTCCGCGCCGGCCGGTTTCGGCCGCCGCCACGTCGCGCCGCTCGTGCCCGAATTCAGTGGCGCGCATCCGGACGTGTCGGTCACGCTCGACCTCTCCGACCGGATGGTCGATCTCGTCAACGAAGGGTTCGATTGCGCGGTGCGGCTCGGCGAGTTGCCCGATTCGTCGCTGGTGTCGCTGAAGCTCGGCGAGAACCGGCGCGTGTGCGTCGCGTCCCCCGCGTATCTCGCGCGACGCGGCACGCCGGCCACGCTCGCGGAACTCGCGCGCCACAACTGCCTCGCGCTGGCCGCGAACGCCAACCAGCAACGCGGCTGGGTGTTCCAGGAGGACGACAAGGTCGTGTCGATCCGCGTGAACGGTACGATGGAATGCTCGGACGGCGCGGTGCTGCACGAGTGGTGTCTTGCCGGCCACGGCCTGGCATGGCGATCGTGGTGGGAGGTCGGCGACGACATCGCGGCCGGCCGCCTCGTCAGCGTGCTCGACGCGTTCGCGGCGCCGCCGATCGGCATCCACGCGGTGTTTCCGCAGCGCCGCCACCTGCCGCTGCGCGTGCGCCTGTTTCTCGATTACCTGAAACATACTTACGAACGGCCCGGGTATTGGGGCGAGTAGGGCGCGCCCGTCCGCGCGTTTCCGATATGAGGGCGAACCCGCTGCCGGCGCCGGTCGCGCGGTTTCGCGCACTACAATCGAAACTGGCATGCGCGACGCGCCCGGGCCGGCCCGCATGGGTTCGCGGCGCGCGCGGTGCGTCTGACGCAGGAGGGCGCGATGTTCCGGCACATCCTCGTTCCAACCGATGGTTCCGAGCTGTCGCAGAAGGCGATCGACGGCGCGATCGATCTGGCGCGTGCGGTCGGCGCGCAGGTCACGGCCTATGCGTGCCTGCCGCAGTATCCGTACTCGCCGTTTTCCGAAGTGATCATCGAACCGCCCGCCGATTTCCGGGCGCGCAGCGAGCGCGAGGCGCGCGCACACCTCGACGACGTGCAGGCGGCCGCGAAGGCAGCTGGCGTCGTCTGCGACAGCTGGACCAGCGTGCACCCCTCGCCGTACCTCGGCATCATCGAGGCGGCCGAACGCGGCGGCTGCGACGTGATCTTCATGGCGTCGCACGGACGCCGCGGGCTCGGCAGTCTGCTGATCGGCAGCGAAACGCAGCGCGTGCTGACCCATACGAAAATTCCAGTGATCGTCTATCGGTAGACGCGGCGCCGTGTATGGCCGCGGGCGGCGGCACGGCAGCGCCGCTGAAAAAAGGCGCGCCGGACGAAGCCGGCGCGCGTCGTTGCTGGCGGCCGCAGGCCGCGCGGCGGGTCGCACGGGTCACCGCGCGCCTGCCGTCTCCTCCCTGATTGTTGTCCCGTGCAGCCGATGCCGCGCCGTCGCGTGACGGGCGGGCAACGGCGTGACGCTTTCTTTCGCGCGTTATGCGACCTTCTTGCCGTCGAAGAACTGTTCGTCTTCGGTCGAGCCGTGCAGCGCGGTCGTCGAGGCTTCGCGCTCGACCGTCTGCGTAACGGCGTCGAAGTAGCCGGTGCCGACTTCGCGCTGGTGCTTGACGGCCGTGAAGCCCTTGTCCGCCGCCGCGAACTCGGCCTGCTGCAGTTCGACGAACGCGCTCATCTGCGTGCGGGCATAGCCGTGCGCGAGGTTGAACATCGAGTAGTTCAGCGCATGGAAGCCGGCCAGCGTGATGAACTGGAACTTGTAGCCCATCGCGCCGAGCTCCTTCTGGAACTTCGCGATCGTCGCGTCGTCGAGGTTCTTCTTCCAGTTGAACGACGGCGAACAGTTGTACGACAGCATCTTGCCCGGGAACTGCTTGTGGATCGCTTCCGCGAATTTCTTCGCGTACTCCAGATCCGGCTTGCCCGTTTCGCACCAGACGAGGTCGGCGTACGGCGCATACGCGAGGCCTCGCGAGATCGCCTGCCCGATGCCCGGCTTCGTGCGGAAGAAGCCTTCGACCGTGCGCTCGCCCGTCAGGAACGGCTTGTCGTTGTCGTCGATGTCGGACGTGATCAGGTCCGCCGCTTCCGCGTCGGTCCGCGCGACCAGCACGGTCGGCGTGCCCATCACGTCCGCCGCGAGACGCGCCGCCGTGAGCTTTGCGACCGCTTCGCGCGTCGGCACGAGCACCTTGCCGCCCATGTGGCCGCACTTCTTCACCGACGCGAGCTGGTCCTCGAAGTGGACGCCCGATGCGCCTGCCTCGATCATCGCCTTCATCAGTTCGAACGCGTTCAGCACGCCGCCGAAGCCGGCCTCCGCATCGGCAACGATCGGCGCGAAGAAGTCCACGTAGCCTTCGTCGCCCGGGTTCTTGCCTTCGGACCACTGGATCTGGTCGGCACGCGTCAGCGTGTTGTTGATGCGCTTGACGACGAGCGGCACCGAGTTCGCCGGGTACAGCGACTGGTCCGGGTACATTTCACCCGCGACGTTCGCGTCGCCGGCCACCTGCCAGCCGGACAGGTAGATTGCCTTCAGGCCGGCCTTCACCTGCTGCATCGCCTGATTGCCGGTCAGCGCACCGAGCGCGTTGACGAACGGCTCTTCGTTGATGAGGCTCCACAGCTTTTCCGCGCCGCGCTTGGCCAGCGTGTGCTCGACGGCGATCGAGCCGCGCAGGCGAACCACGTCCTCAGCCGTGTAGCTGCGCTTGATGCCCTTCCAGCGCGGATCGGTTTCCCATTGCGTTTGCAGTTCCTGTGTCTGTTGCTGTCGCGACATGATGAGCTCCTTGATGCGGTGTGTTGCCAGATCGTCGAATCGGAAGGTACTGGTGCTGTTCTCGAAACGGGGGCAGGGTGCGTGCCGTTCCGGGAAGTCTTGTATAAGAGTGTAGGCAAACCGATCGGAGCGAAACAGAGGTTGGCTCAAGAAGCACTAAACTTTTTAATTGTTATTAATCAATGATTTGTGAGTTCAATTTCGCAATGAGAAACGATTTTTCCCATCTCGCAATTGTAAGGTTGTGCTGCGCAGCATGATTTTTTACGACGCAAAAAAATTTTTCGCATCGTGAAATTTGGCGTCGGACGAAAAAAAACCGGCGCGGGTGCGCCGGTCTGCCGGATGGGCGGGGCGGCGCAGGGCCGCCCGGGCGTGCTTACGACGCCGAATTGCTGCGACGCGGGCCGCTGCTGCGCTGGCCGTCGCGACGCGGGCCGCCGTCACGGCTGCCGCCGGGCTTGCCGCTCCAGCCGCCGCCATTGCCGCCGCCGTAGCTGCGGCCGTTGCCGCCATGACCGCCGCCCGGCTTGCCGCCGAAACGACGACCGCCGTTACCGCCGCCCGGACGGCCGCGGCCGCCAGTGCCGCGATCGTTGCGCAGGGGTGCCTTGCGCGGCTCGAAGCCTTCGATCACGTTGACCGGCAGCGGCGAGCGCACGAAGCGCTCGATGCGCTTGAGCGCGCCTTGTTCGGCGTGGTGCACGAGGCTCACCGCGGTGCCCGAACGGCCGGCACGGCCCGTACGGCCGATACGGTGCACGTAGTCTTCCGCGAACTTCGGCAGGTCGTAGTTGAACACGTGCGTGATGCCCGGGATGTCGATGCCGCGGGCCGCGACGTCGGTCGCGACCAGCACGCGCACGCGGCGCTCGCGCAGCGCACGGATCGTGCGGTTACGCGCGCCCTGCGGCAGGTCGCCGTGCAGCGCGGCCGATTCGAAGCCAGCGTCGGCGAGACGGCCGGCGAGCTGGTCGGCGTCGATCTTGGTTGCCGTGAAGATGATCGCCTGGTCGAGCGCGTCGTCGCGCAGCAGGTGATCGAGCAGGCGATCCTTGTGGTCGCGGTCGTCGACGTAGTGCACGGTCTGCGCGATGTTCGCGCGCGACTCGAGGCGCTGCTGGATCTCGATGCGCTCGGGGTCCTTCAGCAGGCGGCTCGTCAGCGAACCGATCTTGCCGTCGAGCGTGGCCGAGAACAGCATCGTCTGGCGCGACGCGGGCGTCGCGGCGACGATCGTCTCGATATCGTCGATGAAGCCCATGTCGAGCATGCGATCGGCTTCGTCGAGCACGAGCATCTTCAGTTCGGACAGGTCGATACGGCCGCGCTCGAGGTGGTCGAGCAGGCGGCCCGGCGTGGCGACCAGGATTTCGGGGTTCTTCGCGAGCAGCATCAGCTGCTGGCCGTAGGCGACGCCGCCGAGGATGCTGACCGTGCGCAGGCGCTTCAGGTGCTTGCCGTAGGTCGACGCGGCCGTGGTGACCTGCATCGCGAGTTCACGGGTCGGCGTCAGCACGAGCAGGCCCGGGCGCGCGACAGGTTGCGGGCGGCGCGCACGGCGGTCGCCCTGGTTCGGTTCGCGCGGCGCGCGCGGCTGCTGCGCCAGCGTCTTCTGGAGCTGCGCGAAGCGTTCGATCGCGGGCAGCATGAATGCGGCCGTCTTGCCCGAACCGGTCGGGCTCGACACCAGCAGGTCGCGGCCGGCGATGCCGGCCGGAATCGCGCGCTGCTGGACCGGCGTCGGCTTCACATAGCCGGCGGCCTGCAGCGCGGAGACGATCTCCGGCGACAACCCGAGCGACGCGAAGCTCGGCTCGTCCGACGCCGGTTCGACCGCGGCCGGTGCGGCGGCGTCGTCGAGACCGAGCGCCTGGTCGGCGATCGCGTTGAGCGGGCTGGAGTTGATGCTCGAAGTCATAACAATCCTTGAAACACAGTGGGTGAAACGTCGGCGCCAATCGCGCATACCCAAGTCGTCGGATTCAGCGAGCAAATCGGGAAACGGGTGCAATCCGCCGAACAGTCGGCGGATGAGGCATTAGAAGCTGTTTTGGGTGCGGCGCGCTTCTGGAGCGGGGCCGCCAGCCTGATAAGTGACGACCGCGAGGGTCGAAGCAGGAGGGGACAGGTTCTAAACCGGATTGGAGCTTAACGCTACGAGGCGTCGGGCCGGAACGGCATGCGAGCCGAGCGCGGGGATGACGCAGGCCGCATTATAAAGACTTTTGCTGCGCTGCGCCACTGATTTGATTGCTTATTGCGACGGGCGTGGTTCGGTCAGGAAGCCGTGCCGTTCTTCAGCGATTCGACGAGTTCAATGTACTGCTGCTTCGCCGCATCCTGGGTCGTGCCTTTCAGCGCTTCCCACGCGTCATACTTGTACTTGCCGACGATGTCGGTGAAGCCCGGCTTGTCGCCGTGTGCGTCGCCGTCAGTTGCCTGCTTGAAGAGCGCATACAGGCGCAGCAGGGTCAGGTTGCCCGGCCGTTCCGTCAGTTGCTTGACGTCGATCTGGGCCTGGTCGAATTGGGCGGTGAGTTCGCTCATCGGGTGTCTCCGTAAGGGTTTCAGGTCGGGCGATCTTAACAAGCGGACCGCCGCGCGGGGTCGAGCGATCCTTCCAAACCGCCGCCGGCGCCGAACGCGCGCACAGATCGGGCCCGATCGCCCGTGGGAACGGGGCGCCGCATTACAATGTCGGCCATGACGCAAACAGTGCTCCTCGCCATCGATACGTCGACCGAATACTGCTCGGTCGCGCTGCTGCGCTCGGCTCCGGCCGATGACGCCGTTTCCACCCCGCAAACTTGGGTCCGCCACGAGCTGACGGGCGCCGTGTCGAGCACGCGCGTGCTGCCGGCCATCCAGGCGCTCTTCGCCGAATCGGGCCTCACGCTCGCCGATTGCGACGCGATCGCATTCGGCGCGGGCCCCGGCTCGTTTACCGGGCTGCGTACCGCGACCGGCATTACCCAGGGTCTCGCGTTCGGGTGCGGGCTGCCGGTCGTGCCGGTCAGCACGCTGCTCGCGTGCGCCGAGCATGCGCGGCTGCGCGCGCCCGGCACGACGCGCGTGCTGGCCGCGCTCGATGCGCGAATGGACGAAGCATACTGGGCCGACTTCGCGTGGGACGACCAGGCGGGCGACTGGCGCACGGTGCATCCTGCGTCGCTCGATGCGCCGGGCGCCGTCGGCGTGCCCGACGCGCCGTTCACGCTCGCTGGCAATGCGGCGGCCGCATTCGGCACGCAGTTGCCGGCCGCGGCCGCCGCGGCCGTGATCGACGGCGAAGCGTTGCCGCATGCGCTGGCGGTCGCGCATGCCGCGCTGCGGGCGTTCCGCGCCGGCCGTACGGTGCCGGCCGACCAGGCGGCACCGGAGTACGTGCGCGACAAGGTCGCGCAGACCACCGCCGAGCGCATCGCGGCCCGCGCCCCGCAGACGGGCGGAGAGAAAGGATGACGGGCGTATTGTTGAGCGACCGCTATCTGTCGCCGATGACGGATACCGATCTCGACGAAGTCGTCGCGATCGAGCAGGTCGCGTACGAATTCCCGTGGAGCCGCGGCAATTTCGAGGATTCGTTGCGCAACGGCTATTTCGGCGTGTGCCTGCGGCACGTGACGGGCGCGCTCGTCGGCTATTGCGTGCTGATGCCGGTCATCGACGAGATGCACCTGCTGAACCTGTGCGTCGCCCCGGCGGCCCAGCAGTCGGGCGCGGGCCTCGCGCTGCTGCGCGAAGCCGTGCGTATCTCGCGCACCGAACGGCTCGACGGCGTGCTGCTCGAGGTGCGGCCGTCCAATCTGCGCGCGATCCATCTGTACGAGCGTTTCGGCTTCGTGACGATCGGCCGGCGCAAGAACTACTATCCGGCGCGGCATCGCAGCCGGGAGGACGCGATCGTGATGCGTCTGACGCTGAACAAGGACGAAGGGGACGCGCATGGCGTGGGCTGAAGCAGCGCTCGAGGAAATGGGGCTCGCGCAAATGTGGGTGCGGCGCGGGCAGCGTGCGCAAAGCGATGAAGCGGGCGCAACGCCGACGGCCGCGTCCGGCGCGGCGGACGACGTCTCCGCCGTTGCGACCGCAACCGTCGCGGCAACGCCCCGGCCGGTCGCGGAGCAGTCTCGCGACACGCAGCCGCCTGCGACGCGTGCACTCGCACGTGACGATACGCCGCCGGTCGGCGCAACCGCACGCGATGCGGCACCGGCGGGCGAAGCCGGTTCGGCGGCACGTGTCGCGAGCGATGACGACCGCGCGTCCACCAAGCCCGCACCGGCCGCTGCCGCGGACGACATGCCGCCCGTCACCGAAGACGATTTCGCCTGGTTCGACGCGGCGCCCCGCGGCGATCCGCTGCCGCCGGACGAAGCACGTCCCGCCGCACCCCCGGTGGCGATGCTCGACTGGGATGCGCTGGCCGCACGCGTCGCCGGTTGCACGAGCTGCCGCCTGTGCGAGAAGCGCACCAATACCGTATTCGGTGTGGGCGATCGAGAAGCGGACTGGATGCTGATCGGCGAGGCGCCCGGCGAAAACGAGGACAAGCAGGGCGAGCCGTTCGTCGGCCAGGCAGGCAAGCTGCTCGACAACATGCTGCAGTCGCTCGCGCTCAAGCGCGGCGATAACGTCTACATCGCGAACGTGATCAAGTGCCGCCCGCCGGGCAACCGCAATCCGGAACCGGACGAGGTCGCGCGCTGCGAGCCGTACCTGCAGCGCCAGGTCGCGCTCGTGAAGCCGAAGCTGATCGTCGCGCTCGGCCGCTTCGCCGCGCAGACGCTGCTGAAGACGGACGCGAGCATTGCCTCGCTGCGCGGCCGCGTGCACACGTATGAAGGCGTGCCGGTGATCGTTACCTATCACCCTGCGTACCTGCTGCGCAGCCTGCAGGACAAGTCAAAGGCGTGGGCCGACCTGTGCCTGGCGCGCGATACGTTCCGGCAGGCGGAGGGTGCCGACGCGAACGGACCGGCCGGACAATGACGCGCGGTGCGGCGTTCGCGTTCGTCGATACGCTGCACGATGCCGCGGTCCGCGATCTGGGCTGGCTCCTCGCGAGCCCGAGCCTGCTTACCGCGGCGCCCGGCGCGCCGCTCGCACATCCGTGGTCGGACGCGGTCGAGCGGGTGGCCGTCGAAGCGTGGCTCGTCGCGCTCGATGCCGCGCCGGACCCGCTGCACCGCGCACTCGACGCGCTACGGCCCGTGCGGCTCGGTCGCTATGCCGAATGCCTGCTCGAGTATTTCCTCACGCACGGGCCGTCGCTGCGGCTCGTCGCCGCCAATCTGCCGCTGCGCAGCAACGGCAAGACGCTCGGCGAAGTCGATTTTCTCGTCGATGCGCCGGGCGGGCAGCGCCTGCACTGGGAACTCGCGGTGAAGTGCTATCTATGCGCGCCGGTAGACGGCGACGCATCGCTCGCGGATTTCGTCGGGCCGAATCTCGTCGATCGCCTCGACCGCAAGCGCAGCCGGTTGCTCGAGCATCAGTTGCGGCTGAGCGGTCGCCACGGGTTCGCACTGCTCGGCTACGGCGCGCCGTCCGATGCGCAGATGTTCATCAAGGGCTGGCTGTTCTATCCGCACGGCGTGCCGCTGCCGCCGGTGGCCGCGGAAATCGCGGCCGATCATCCGCGTGGGTTCTGGCTCACGCATGCGCAGTGGCCGGCCTGGGCCGCCGCGCAACCCGACGGCGCGGCGTGGAACGTGCTGCCGCGGCTGGCGTGGCTCGCGCCGCGGCGGTTGCCGCCCGACGCCGCGCCCGAACCGCTGGCGCACTCGCTCGAGCTGCCGTCCGTATTGACGGCGCGCCAGGCGCCTGCGCTGATCGGCGTGCATCGACAGGGCGGCGACGGCGTATGGCGGGAGACGGCGCGCGGCTTCATCGTCCCGGACGACTGGCCGGCGCGTGCGCGGGCGTTCGCCGCGCAGGACCACTGACGCTGCGTCAGCCGGCGCTTACCACCAGCGATGGAAGTGATGGACGGGGCCGACGCCGTGGCCGACGTCGAGCTGGCCGCTCGCGGCAATCGCGCCGGTCAGATAGATCTTCGCTTCGCGCACCGCGCTCTCGAGATCGGGCTGCTGCGGCAGCAGCGAGGCGATCGCCGACGACAGCGTGCAGCCGGTGCCGTGCGTGTTGCTGACCGGCACGCGTGCGCCCTCGAGCCGCACGGTGCGTGTCGCTTCGACGAGCCAGTCAGGGCTCGCGGCCGCGTCAGGCAGGTGGCCGCCTTTCATCAGCACGGCGCGCGCGCCCGTCTGCAGCAAGGCCCGGCCTTGCCGGACCATGTCGTTTTCGGTGGTTGCGGGCACATCGTTCAGCAGCGCGGCCGCCTCGGGCAGGTTCGGCGTCACGACCGTCGCGAGCGGCAGCAGCACATCGCGCAACGCGTCGACGGCATCGGGCGCGAGCAGCGCGTGCGAGCTCTTCGAGATCATCACCGTGTCGAGGACGACGAAGCGCGGTGCGTAACGGCGCAGCGCGTCGGCGACCGCGTGCACGATCGCCGCGTTCGCGAGCATCCCGATCTTGACCGCATCGATGCGGATGTCGCCGAACACCGCGTCGAGCTGCGCGGTCACGAACGCTGCGTCCGGCGTGTGCACGCCGGTCACGCCGCGCGTGTTCTGGGCGGTCAGCGCCGTGATCACGCTCGCGCCATACGCGCCGAGCGCGGAAAAGGTCTTCAGGTCGGCCTGGATGCCTGCGCCGCCGCCCGAATCGGAGCCGGCGATCGTCAGAATGTTGGGTATCGGGTGCGTCATCGGGGCAACGCGCCGGTTCGAAGACCGGCGCCGGCGGACGGAAACGGGAAGTGTAGCGTCAGTGCCGCGATTCGCCGATCAGCGCGACCGAGTCGAACTGGCGCTGGTTCGCCTGGTGGCGGCGCATCACGAGCCACATCGTCAGGCACACGAACGTGCCGAACAGCACGATCACGACGCCGACCGGCACGTCGAGCCACACGAGCACCGCATACAGGCACAGCATCACGAGCACGGACAGGTTCTCGTTGAAGTTCTGCACCGCGATCGAGTGGCCGGCCGACAGCAGCACGTGGCCGCGATGTTGCAGCAACGCGTTCATCGGAACGACGAAGTAGCCGGACAACGCACCGACCCCGATCAGGAAGATGTACGCGACGATCAGGTAGACGGGCAGGCGCAGATGGCCGAAGTGCACGGCCCAGTGCGGCGGGAACAGGTCGCGTGTGTAGAACGCCATCAACATCACCGCGATGCCCATGATGATGCCGACGGGCAGCACGGTCAGCGACTTCTTCAGCGGGATCCGCGCGGCGGCGGCGATTGCGCCGGCCGCGACGCCGACCGCGACCACGGCCTGCAGGATTGCGCCTTCCGACAGCGACATGCCGAGCGACACTTCAGCCCACTTCAGCACGATGAACTGCAGCGTCGCGCCGGCGCCCCAGAACAGCGTCGTGACTGCCAGCGAGATCTGGCCGAGCTTGTCGCGCCACAGCACCATGAAGCAGTCGGCGAAATCCGTGAGGAGCTTGACCGGGCCGCGTTCCTGCTTCGGGTAGCGGGCGCCGGTATCGGGGATCCGCAGGTTGAACATCGCGGCGATCACGTAGATCGCCATGATGATCGCCATCGCCGCTTCGGCAGGAGTGGCGATCCAGGCTGGCGTGTGCGCGATCACGTGCGATGCGATGTGCGGGCTGATCAGCGCGCCGCCGAGCACGGTGCCGAGGATGATCGAGCTGACGGTCGTGCCTTCGATCCAGCCGTTCGCGGCGACGAGCCTGTCGGCCGGCAGCAGCTCGGTCAGAATGCCGTATTTCGCGGGCGAGTAGGCCGCGGCGCCGAATCCGACGATCCCGTACGCGATCAGCGGATGAGCGCCGAACAGCATGATCAGGCAGCCGATCACCTTGATCGAGTTGGTGATGAACATCACACGGCCCTTCGGGCGCGAGTCGGCGAACGCACCGACATACGCCGCCAGCACCACGTAGGACAACACGAAGAACAGCTTGAGCAGCGGTGTCATCCAGTTGGGGGCGTGGAGGTCTTTCAGCAGGGCGATGGCGGCGATGAGAAGCGCATTGTCGGCCAACGACGAGAAAAACTGCGCGGCCATGATGGTGTAAAAACCTTTTTTCATCTGATGCGATGCTTTCGTCGCTGCGGCAGGGCCGCGTAGGCCGCCTAGTATGCGATCGGCTTATTCCGTTCGAAATGGGTTGTGCGCACGGCTTTATAACACGAAAATACGGCAATTCGGACTAGCAAGATTCCCCGATCGTTCCGCAAATTGTCGGCTTCGGTGCTCAAAAGGCGCGGTAAGCTGATGATTCGCAAGCGTCTTTACGTAAATTTCCCATGCCGCGCCCGATCTCCGCCACCATCCATACCGCCGCTCTCGCGAGCAATCTCTCCGTCGTTCGCCGATTTGCCGGCCCGTCCAAGGTCTGGGCGGTCGTCAAGGCCAACGCGTACGGCCACGGGCTCGCGCGCGTGTTTCCCGGCCTGCGCGGCACCGACGGCTTCGGCCTGCTCGACCTCGACGAGGCCGTGAAACTGCGCGAGCTCGGCTGGGCCGGCCCGATCCTGCTGCTCGAAGGGTTCTTCCGCTCGACCGACATCGACGTGATCGATCGCTACAGCCTGACGACCACCGTCCACAACGACGAGCAGATGCGGATGCTGGAGACGGCGCGGCTGTCGAAGCCCGTCAACGTACAGCTCAAGATGAACAGCGGGATGAACCGGCTGGGTTACACGCCGGAGAAATACCGCGCCGCGTGGGAGCGCGCCCGTGCGTGCCCCGGCATCGGCCAGATCACGTTGATGACCCATTTTTCGGACGCCGACAACGAGCGTGGCGTCGCCGAGCAGCTCGCGACGTTCGAGCGCGGCGCGGAAAACATCGCCGGTGCGCGCAGCCTCGCGAATTCGGCGGCCGTGCTGTGGCATCCGGATACGCACTTCGACTGGGTGCGGCCGGGGATCGTCCTGTATGGCGCATCGCCGTCGGGGCTGTCGGCCGACATTGCCGACGCGGGCCTGAAGCCTGCGATGACGCTCGCGTCCGAGTTGATCGCCGTGCAGACGATCGCGAAGGGGCAGGCGATCGGCTACGGCTCGACGTTCTCCGCGCAGGCGCCGATGCGCATCGGCGTCGTCGCCTGCGGCTATGCCGACGGCTATCCGCGCGTCGCGCCCGAGGGCACGCCGGTGATCGTCGACGGGATCCGCACACGCATCGTCGGCCGCGTGTCGATGGACATGATTACCGTCGACCTGACGCCATGCCCGCAGGCCGGGGTCGGTGCGCGGGTCGAGCTGTGGGGCAACGCGCTGCCGATCGACGACGTCGCGCGCCATTGCGGGACCATCGGCTATGAACTGATGTGCGCGGTCGCCGGCCGCGTGCCGGTGCGTGCGGAATAAGGGCAGCACGCGTGGCCAAACAGAAAACCGTCTACGTCTGCAGCGAGTGCGGCGGACAAACCCCGAAGTGGCAGGGGCAATGCCCGTCTTGCCAGGCCTGGAACACGCTCGTCGAATCGGTCGCCGAGTCGCCGGCAGCCCATCGCTTCCAGTCGCTCGCGAAGCGGGCGCCCGTGCAGCGGCTCGTCGATATCGAGGCGGCCGACGTGCCGCGCTTCTCCACCGGCATCGGCGAATTCGACCGCGTGCTGGGCGGCGGGCTGGTGCCGGGCGGCGTCGTGCTGATCGGCGGCGATCCGGGCATCGGCAAGTCGACGCTATTGCTGCAGTCGCTCGCGGACATCGCCAGCGAGCGTCGTGCACTCTATATCAGCGGCGAGGAATCGGCCGCGCAGATCGCGTTGCGTGCGCAACGGCTCGCGCTGCTCGACGGCGGCGCGCCGGCGGCCGAGCTGAAGCTGCTCGCCGAAATCCAGCTCGAGAAGATCCAGGCCGCGATCGACGCGGAACGGCCGGACGTCGCCGTCATCGACTCGATCCAGACCGTCTATTCCGAAGCGCTGACGTCGGCGCCCGGTTCGGTGGCCCAGGTGCGCGAGTGCGCGGCGCAGCTCACGCGCATCGCGAAGCAGTCCGGCACCGCGATCATCATGGTCGGGCACGTGACGAAGGAGGGCAACCTCGCCGGCCCGCGCGTGCTCGAGCACATCGTCGATACGGTGCTGTACTTCGAGGGCGACACCCATTCGTCGTTCCGGCTCGTGCGCGCGTTCAAGAACCGCTTCGGCGCGGTCAACGAACTCGGCGTGTTCGCGATGACCGAGCGCGGGCTGCGCGGTGTCGCGAACCCGTCCGCGCTGTTCCTGTCGCAGCACGAGCAGGTCGTGCCGGGTTCCTGCGTGCTCGTCACGCAGGAGGGCACGCGCCCGCTGCTCGTCGAAATCCAGGCGCTCGTCGATACGGCCCACGTGCCGAACCCGCGCCGGCTCGCGGTCGGCCTCGAACAGAACCGGCTCGCGATGCTGCTCGCGGTGCTGCATCGGCACGCGGGCATCGCGTGTTTCGATCAGGACGTGTTCCTGAACGCGGTGGGTGGCGTGAAGATCACCGAACCGGCCGCCGACCTCGCGGTGCTGCTTGCGATCCATTCGTCGATGCGCAACAAGGCGCTGCCGAAGGGCCTGATCGTGTTCGGCGAAGTGGGGCTGGCGGGCGAGATCCGGCCGTCTCCGCGCGGGCAGGAGCGCCTTCGCGAGGCGGCGAAGCTCGGTTTCACCGCGGCGCTGATCCCGAAGGCGAATGCGCCGAAACAGCCGATCGAAGGGCTGAACGTGATGGCCGTCGAGCGGATCGAGCAGGCCATCGACCGCGTGCGCGATCTCGAATGACCGTGCGTGGCTGGCACCCGCGCGTGCCGGCCGACCGCGATCTGTCGCGTAATTCGTTGTAAAGAATATGTAGGCTGATGTAACCCGCCGGACATCGCTTTTCCCTATCCTTTGCCGGATTGTCGAACCGCGCAATGCGAAGGGAACCTATGTTCAAACAGTATGGGGAAACGTCGGGCGGACGCAGTTACAACCTGCGGGGCTGCCGCGTGTCGGAGCCGATCGTTCAGCCGTGGGGCGGTGGATGTCGGATCGTCGAGTGGATCGACGATGAAGGGCGCCTCGCGCGCCGGGTCGTGTCCGAGGACGTAACGGAAGCGGAGGTCGCCGCGGCGATCCGCCGGCCGACTGAAGGGCGACGTCATCTGATGGACGACGACGAGCAGATGCCGCGCGATACGTTGCCGCGGCGTTGAGCGGGCGGCGGGGCCGACGGACGGCCGACGCAGCAACGGCGAACGCGACAATGACGACAAGGCCGGGCCCGGGCGCCCGGCCTTGTCGTTTCCGGGCCCGGCGCAACCGGGCGGGTGCGTCGGGCATTGACGCTCCCGGGGAGGCCGCGCGTGGCCGATGAAGCGATCGGCCGGCGGCGCCCGGGCTGTGGTCAGCCGATCTGCTCGAGCTCTTCCTGCACGGCGAGCCAGTCCGCCTCGACCGTTTCGAGCCGGGTATTGACCTCGCCGAGCTTGCGGATCGCGTCGGTCAGTTCTGTCTTGCGCGCGGCCTCGTAGCTCGCCGGATCCGCGACGAACGCGTCGAGGCGCGCCTTCTCCGCGTGCAGCGTTTCCATTTCCTTTTCGAGCTTCGTGACGCGGTTCTGCAGCGGCTTCTTCAACTGCGACAGACGCTGGCGCTCCTCGGCCGCCAGACGTTTCTGATCCTTGCGGTTGACACCCGGGTCCGCGCCCGCGGCCGCCGTGCTGTCGGCCTTTGCGGCCGCGCGCTGCTCGGCCGCATGCTGCAGCAGCCAGTCGCGGTAATCGTCGAGATCGCCGTCGAACGGCTGCAGACGGTGCTTCGCGACAAGCATGAACTGGTCGGTGGTCGCGCGCAGCAGGTGGCGGTCGTGCGAGACGAGGATCAGCGTGCCTTCGAACTGAGCGAGCGCCATCGTCAGCGCGTGACGCGTTTCGAGGTCGAGGTGGTTGGTCGGTTCGTCGAGTAGCAGCAGGTTCGGCTTCTGCCAGATGATCAGCGCGAGCGCGAGCCGCGCTTTCTCGCCGCCCGAGAACGGGCCGACCGGGCTCGTCGCCATGTCGCCCGAGAAATTGAAGCCGCCGAGGAAATCGCGCAGTTCCTGCTCTCGCGTATCGGGAGCGAGCCGTGCGAGATGCGCGAGCGGCGAATCGTCCTCGCGCAGCGTTTCGAGCTGGTGCTGCGCGAAATAGCCGATCGTCAGCCCCTTGCCGTCGCGCACGTGGCCCGACAGCGGCGCGAGTGTGCCGGCCAGCGTCTTGATCAGCGTCGACTTGCCCTGGCCGTTCGCGCCGAGCAGGCCGATGCGCTGGCCGTTCTGGATCGACAGCGCCACGCGTTCGACGATCGGGATGTCCGTGCCGTCGTCGGCATGGTAGCCGCAGCGGACATCCTCCATTACCATCATCGGATTCGGTGCGGCATCCGGCGTACGGAACTCGAAGGTGAACGGCGATGCGATGTGCGCGGGCGCGATCAGCTCCATCTTCTCGAGCGCCTTCATCCGGCTTTGCGCCTGCTTGGCCTTGGTCGCCTTGGCCTTGAAGCGGTCGACGAAGCTCTGCAGGTGCTCGATCGTCTTCTGCTGCTTTTCATATGCGTTTTGCTGCAACGCCAGTTGCTGCGCACGCAGCACTTCGAACTGCGAGTAATTGCCGCCGTAGCGCTTCACCTGGCGATTTTCCAGATGCAGCGTGACGTTGCAGATCGAGTCGAGGAATTCGCGGTCGTGCGAAATCACGACGAGCGTGCCGGCGTAGCGATGCAGCCAGTCCTCGAGCCAGACGATCGCGTCGAGGTCGAGGTGGTTGGTCGGTTCGTCGAGCAGCAGCAGGTCGGAGCGGCACATCAG
The DNA here is from genome assembly GCF_902499115.1 of Burkholderia diffusa. Taxonomy (GTDB): domain Bacteria; phylum Pseudomonadota; class Gammaproteobacteria; order Burkholderiales; family Burkholderiaceae; genus Burkholderia; species Burkholderia diffusa. Next base: position 16,438 of record NZ_CABVPN010000042.1, on the reverse strand, counting down.
CGCTTGTGCGAGGTTCAGCCGCATGCGCCAGCCGCCGGAGAAGCTGGCGACCGACTCGCGCGTCTGCGCGAGCGTGAAGCCGAGGCCGAGCAGCAGCGCTTCGGCGCGCGCCGGCGCGGTATAGCCGTCGGCGTCGGCGAAGGCCGCATGCGCGTCGGCCTCGGCCGCGCCGTCATGCGCGGCCGAGGCGGCGGCGATGCGCGCTTCGATCTCGCGCAGCGCGGTGTCGCCATCGAGCGTGTAGTCGAGCGCCGAACGGTCGACGGCGGGCGTTTCCTGCGACACATGGGCGATCCGCCACGACGGCGGCATCGCGAAATCGCCGCCGTCGGAATGCAGCTCGCCGCGCAGGACCGAGAACAGCGTCGATTTGCCGGCGCCGTTCGCACCGATCAGGCCGGCCTTTTCGCCGGGATTGAGCACGAACGAGGCCGATTCGAACAGCGGCTTGGTGCCGCGCGCAAGGCTGAACTGATTGAAACGAATCACGGCAGGAATGACTGACCAAAACCGCTATTCTAGACTGCGCGCGCGTCGCCCCGGATATCGGCCGTTCGGCAGGTGCCGCAACGGCGCGATTTGGCCTAGACTCCACATCGATCCGGTTTCGTAAAAGGAGTGCCCGATGTCCACCCTGTATTCGTTCAGCGCAGAGACGCTCGCCGGTGAACCGGCGTCGCTCGATGCGTACCGTGGCAAGGTGCTGCTGATCGTCAATACCGCAAGCGAGTGCGGTTTCACGCCGCAGTATGCGGGTCTGCAGAAGCTGTACGACCAGTACGCGGCGCGCGGTTTCTTCGTGCTCGGCTTCCCGTGCAACCAGTTCGGCAAGCAGGAGCCGGGCGATGCCGCGCAGATCGGCGCATTCTGCGAGCGCAACTACGGCGTCACGTTTCCGATGTTCGCGAAGATTGACGTGAAGGGCGACCACGCGCATCCGCTGTACCGCTACCTGACCGACGAGGCGCCCGGCATCCTTGGCCTCAAGGCGATCAAGTGGAATTTCACGAAATTCCTGATCGACCGTGACGGGCGGATCGTCAAGCGCTACGCGCCGTCGACGAAGCCGGAGGAAATCGCGGCGGATATCGACAAGCTGTTGTAACGCAGTGAAGGGGCGACCGGGCTGTCCGGACCGAACGGGCAGTGGCCGTGGCGCCGAGCCGAACGCCGTGAAAGCATGTGCCGTCATCCGGGCGGTGCACGTCCGGCGCCCGCGCGGCCGCTACAGGATCGGCGCGAACAGACGCGCGACATGCATCGCGATGCGCCGCCACGCGGGCGAGTGCCTATACTCGTTCGCATCGACTTCGTAGGCCTGCGCGAAATCGGCGTCGAGCATCGCCTCGACCTCGTCGGCGAACGTGCGATCGACGGTCAGTACCATGATTTCGAAGTTGAGCCGGAACGAGCGGTTGTCGAGATTCGCGCTGCCGATCGCGGCGGCGACGCGGTCGATCAGCACGACCTTCTGGTGCAGGAAGCCGGGTCGGTAGCGGAACACCTTGACGCCCGCGTCGACGAGATCGCGCGCATAGAGCCTCGACGCCTCGAACACGACGTAGTGGTCGCGCCGGCACGGGATCAGGATGCGCACGTCGACGCCGCGCATCACCGCGAGCTTCAGCGCGGCGATCACCGCTTCGTCGGGCACGAGATATGGCGTCGTGATCCAGACCCGTTCGCGCGCGGTGTTGATCGCCTCGACGAAGAACAGCGAGCCGGTTTCCTGTTTGTCGGCTGGCCCCATCGGCACGACGAGGCAATGCATCGCGTCGTCGGGCAGCGCCTCCGGCGGCGCTGCGAGCGGCGGCAGCGTCTGCGTGGCCCAGTGCCAGTCCTCGGCGAACACGTACTGAATGCTGGCGACCACCGGGCCGCGGATCTCGATATGGGTGTCGCGCCACGGCGACAGGCGGCGGTTCGCCCCGAGATATTCGACGCCGACGTTGAGGCCGCCGACGAATGCGCGATTGCCGTCGACGACGACGATCTTGCGATGGTTGCGAAAGTTGAGCTGGAAGCGGTTGACGAACTTGCGGTGGGTCGCGAACGGATGGACCTCGACGCCGCCGCGGCGCAACGTGTCGACGTAGCTGTGTGGCAGATCGAAGCTGCCGATGCTGTCGTACAGCAGGTAGCAGCGCACGCCGGCCGCGGCGCGGGCGAGCAGCGCGTCGCGCAACGTCTGGCCGAGCGCGTCGTCGCGCACGATGAAGAACTGCACGACCACATAATCACGCGCGGCGTCGATCGCCGACAGGATCGCCGAGAAGGTTGCGTCGCCGTTTACGAGCGTGCGCACCGCATTGCCGCCGACGAACGGCATTCCGCCCAGCCGCGTGAGCGCGAGCACGGCAGCCCGGCCGATCGCGTCGGCGGCCAGCCCGTCGGTTGCGTCCGCATCGTGCCACGGCGTGCGCGGCGTGTGCGTGCGCAGCGCTTCCATCTCGTGGCGCCGCGCGTCGACGTAGCCGGAGAACTTGCTGCGGCCGAGGAACAGGTAGGGGATGAGCGTCAGGTACGGCATCGCGGCGAGCGACACGGCCCACGCGATCGCGCCTTGCGACGTGCGCGTGTTCAAGATCGCGTGACACGCCGCGATGATCCCGAGCACATGGATGGCCAGGATCAGGGTGCCGAGGTGTAGCCAGTCGAGGGTCATGGGCGCGTGACGGACTCCTGAAGTCGTGCGGCGCGACGGCCGCTTACGCGCATCTTACCGAACCGTGCGGGACAGCGGTGTGCCGTACCGCACGGTTCGGTCGCGGCGTGCCGTCAGGCCTTGCGCGGCAGGTCCGACGCCTGGATCAGGAACACGGCGTCGTCGCCCGCGCTGGTGGGCAGCCACGTGAGCTCGAGGCCGCCGAACGCGGCTTCGACGTGCTCGCGCTCGTTGCCGATCTCGACGACGAGCACGCCGTCGTCGTGCAGCCACTTGTGCGCTTCGGCGATGATGCGCCGCACGATGTCCATGCCATCGTCGCCGCCCGCAAGCGCCATCTCCGGCTCGTGCCGGTATTCGGGCGGCAGGGCTGCCATCGACGTTGCGTTCACGTACGGCGGATTCGTCAGGATCACGTCGTAGCGCGTGTCGGGCTCGGCGCGGAACGCGGGCAGCGGCGCGTAGAGGTCGCCGTGATGCAGCTTGATGCGATCGTCGAGGCCGTAGTCGTGCACGTTGATCCCGGCGACTTCGAGTGCCTTCTCGGACAGGTCGACCGCGTCGATCTCGGCATTCGGGAACGCGCTGGCCGCGAGGATCGCGAGGCAGCCGGAGCCGGTGCACAGCTCGAGCACCGCGCCGACCTGTTCGGGATCGGCGACGTACGGCTGCAGCCCGTCGTCGAGCAGCTCGCCGATGAACGAGCGCGGCACGATCACGCGCTCGTCGACGTAAAAGCGGTGGCCGTGCATCCACGCTTCATGCGTGAGATACGCGGCCGGCACGCGATCGGTCGCGCGTCGTTCGATCACCGCGAGCACGGCCGCGATTTCGTCGGGCAGCAGGCGAGCGTCGAGGAACGGTTCGAGCGTGTCGAGCGGCAGGTCGAGCGTATGCAGCACGAGGTAGGCGGCTTCGTCGTACGCGTTGTCCGAGCCGTGGCCGAACGCGAGCTTCGCCTTCGAGAAGCGCGTGACCGCATAGCGCAGCAGGTCGCGAACGGTTGCAAAAGGTGTCGTCATGCGAGGCTCCATCAGGCAATCAGTTGTTCGAGCACGCGGCGGTACACGTTCTTCAGCGGGTCGACGAAGCGCACGTCGATGTGTTCGTCGATCTTGTGGATGCTGCCGTTCGGCGGGCCGAACTCGATCACCTGCGGGCAGATGCGCGCGATGAAGCGCCCGTCGGACGTGCCGCCCGTCGTCGACAGTTCGGTCGTGAGGCCGGTTTCGGCGCGGATCGCGTTCTCCAGCGCGTTCGACAGGTCGCCGCGCGGCGTGAGGAACGGCAGGCCGCTCACCGACCACTTCAGCGTGTACTCGAGGCCGTGCTTGTCGAGAATCGCATGCACGCGTGCCTGCAGGCCCTCGACGGTGCTCGCCGTCGAAAAGCGGAAGTTGAACATCAGGTCCGCGTGGCCGGGAATCACGTTGGTTGCGCCGGTGCCTGCATGCAGGTTCGACACCTGCCAGGTGGTCGGCGGGAAGTATTCATTGCCTTCGTCCCACTGTTCGGCGGCGAGCTCGGCGAGCGCCGGCGCGAGCAGGTGGATCGGGTTCTTCGCGAGGTGCGGGTATGCGATGTGGCCCTGCACGCCCTTGACGATCAGTTCGCCCGACATCGAGCCGCGTCGGCCGTTCTTCACGACGTCGCCGAGTTCGGCGGTCGACGTCGGCTCGCCGACGATGCAGTAGTCGAGGCGTTCGCCGCGTGCTTCGAGCAGCTCGACGACCTTCACGGTGCCGTCGGTGGCCGGGCCTTCCTCGTCGCTCGTGATCAGGAACGCGATCGCGCCGCGATGGCCGGGGTGGGCCGCGACGAATTCCTCGGAGGCGACGACGAACGCCGCGAGCGACGTCTTCATGTCGGCCGCGCCGCGGCCGTACAACTTGCCGTCGCGATGTGCGGGAATAAACGGCGGCGAGGTCCACTGCTCGAGCGGGCCGGTCGGCACGACGTCGGTGTGACCCGCGAACGCGAGCAGCTTGCCGTCGCGGCCGTCGGTGCCGCGCTTGACGGCCCACAGGTTGGTCACGCCGTGCGACGCGATGGTCTCGCATTCGAAGCCGAGCGCGGCGAGGCGCTTGGTCATGATCTGCTGGCAATGCTGGTCGTCGGGCGTGACGGACGCGCGGGCGATCAGCTGTTCGGTAAGGGCTAGGGTGGCGGACATGGTTCGGACCACTTTCGATAAAAAATGCCGGCGCGGTGGCCGGCAGCGAGGGGACGTCGTGCGCGGCGCGGGCGCAGCGCGGGCGGCCCTAGGCGGCAAACAGCGCCGCGTACTGATCGGCCACGAAACCGAGCGATTTCACGCGGCCGTTGACGACGAGCACGGGGCGCTTGATGACCGACGGCTTGTGGATCATCAGCGCAACGGCGCCGGACTTCGTTTCCGCGGCAGCCTTCATCGCATCGTCCAGGCCGCGCCACGTCGTGCCGCGCTTGTTGACGAGCGCGTCGAGCGACACGTCCTTCAGCCAGTCCTCGACGAGCGGTGCGCTGACGCCGAGCTTCTTGAAGTCGTGGAACTCGAACTCGACGCCGTGATCGTCGAGCCACACGCGGGCCTTCTTCACGGTGTCGCAGTTCGGAATGCCGTAGACGACCACGGTGCGCGGCTTGGCCATCAGTCGCCTCGCAGCAGCTCGTTCAGGCCGACCTTGGCGCGAGTCTTCGCGTCGACCTTCTTCACGATCACCGCGCAGTACAGGCTGTGCGAGCCGTCCTTCGACGGCAGGTTGCCGGCGACGACGACCGAGCCGGCCGGGATGCGGCCATAGCTGACTTCACCCGTTTCGCGATCGTAGATCTTCGTGCTCTGGCCGAGGTACACGCCCATGGAGATCACGGAGTTTTCCTCGACGATCACGCCTTCGACGACTTCCGAGCGCGCGCCGATGAAGCAGTTGTCTTCGATGATGACGGGGTTCGCCTGCAGCGGCTCGAGCACGCCGCCGATGCCGACGCCGCCCGACAGGTGCACGTTCTTGCCGATCTGCGCGCACGAGCCGACCGTGGCCCACGTGTCGACCATCGTGCCTTCGTCGACGTACGCGCCGATGTTGGTGTACGACGGCATCAGCACGACGTTCTTCGCGATGAACGAGCCGCGGCGCGCGATGGCCGGCGGCACGACGCGGAAACCGCCCGCGGCGAAGTCTTCGGCCGTGTAGTTCGCGAACTTCGACGGCACCTTGTCGTAGAACTGCGAGTAGCCGCCGGCCGGCATCGGTGCGTTGTCCTCCAGGCGGAACGACAGCAGCACGGCCTTCTTCAGCCACTGGTGCACGGTCCAGTTGCCGTCGATTTTCTCGGCGACGCGCAGCGCACCCTTGTCGAGTTGCTCGATCGCGTGCGCGACGGCCTCGCGAACGTCGGCGGGCGCGGCCTTCGGCGACAGCTCGGCGCGGTTTTCCCAGGCGGTATCGATGATTTGCTGAAGTTGTTGCGACATGTTCGTTTTCGCAGGAGATGAATGGAATTGATCGGGATGGACGATTACCGCGCGAGAGCCCGGCAGAAATCGACGATGCGTTGCGCGCCCTCGACGCATTCGGGGGTGCCCGCGACGAGCGCGATCCGGATGAAATCGCGGCCCGGGTTGGTACCGTGCGCATCGCGCGCCAGGTACGAGCCGGGCAGAACCGTCACATTATAGTCGGCGTACAGGCGCCGGGCGAACTCGGTGTCCGACAGCCCGGTGCGCGACACGTTGGCCCACAGGTAGAACGCGGCGTCGGGCAGCTTCACGTCGATCACGTCGGCCAGCATCGGCGTGACCGTGCTGAACTTCTGCAAATACAGCGCGCGGTTTTCGCGCACGTGCGCCTCGTCGTTCCACGCGGCGATGCTCGCGTGCTGCCAGACCGGCGACAGCGCGGCGCCGTGGTACGTGCGGTAGAGCAGGAATTTCTTCAGCAGCGCGGCGTCGCCGGCGACGAAGCCCGAGCGCATGCCCGGCACGTTCGAGCGCTTCGACAGGCTCGACAGCATCACGAGCCGCTCGAAGCCGCGACCGAGGCGATGCGCGGCCTCGAGGCCGCCGAGCGGGGGTGCCGCTTCGTCGAAATAGATCTCCGAATAGCACTCGTCGGATGCGATCACGAAGCCGTGGCGGTCGGACAGCGCGAACAGCTCGCGCCAGTCGTCGAGCGTCAGCACGGCACCCGTCGGGTTGCCCGGCGAGCACACGTACAGCAGCTGAGTGCGCGCCCAGACTTCATCGGGCACGGCCGCGTAGTCGCACGCGAAGTTGCGCGCCGGGTCGCTGTTCGCGAAATAGGGTTCGGCACCGGCCAGCAGCGCCGCGCCTTCGTAAATTTGATAGAACGGATTCGGACAGAGTACGATCGCCTTCTTGCCGTCCGTGGTCGGGCGTGCGTCGATCACCGTTTGCGCGAGCGAGAACAAAGCCTCGCGCGACCCCGACACGGGCAGCACCTGCGTGGCCGGGTCGATCGCCGGCAGCCCGTAGCGGCGTTCCAGCCAGTGTGCGATCGACGTGCGCAGCGCGTCCGAGCCCGCCGTGGCCGGATACGACGCGAGGCCGTCGAGTGAAGCAACCACGGCGTCGCGGATCAGCGCCGGAGTCGGGTGCTTGGGCTCGCCGATGCCGAAGCTGATCGGTTTCAGGCCGGCGGAGGGCGTCACGTCCTTGAACAGGGCGCGCAGCTTTTCGAAGGGATAGGGCTGGAGCGAGTCGAGTCGAGGGTTCACGGGCGAAGCGGCCATCGCGGCCGGTTGGAGCGAAAGGGGCGGCGCGGGTGCCGCACGGCAGCGAGCGGGCGCCTACGGCGCGCGGGTCGCAGCGGACGATTATAGCGTGATGCAATGCGGTCACGGCCCGCCGGAACGGCGGCCGGGCCGGTCGAATAAAGGGTGTCGAACAATGAACAACGCGGTACGCGGCAGCCTGCCGACGCTGGCCATCCTGATCGGCGCGTCGGTATGGGGCCTGATCTGGTATCCGCTGCGGATCCTCGCGTCGCTCGGGCTCACCGGCACGCTGGCGAGCGCGCTGACGAGCGCCGTCGCTTTCCTGTTCGTGGTTGTCGTGCGGCACCGCACGATCGCCACGCTGCGCTGGCACTGGGTGCTGCCAGGCATCGCGATCACGGCGGGCGTGACGAACCTCGGCTTCGTGTGGGGCACGATCCACGGTGAAGTGCTGCGCGTGATGCTGCTGTTCTACCTGACGCCCGCCTGGACCGCGATCTACGCGCACTTCCTGCTGCGCGAGCGGCTGACCTGGGCCGGCGTGGGGCTCGCGGCGCTGTCGATCGGCGGCGCCATGCTGATGCTGTGGTCGCCGAACCTCGGCATGCCGCTGCCGGCCAATCCGGCCGAATGGGCGGGGCTCGCGGCCGGCCTGAGTTTCGCGATGAGCAACGTGCTCGTGATCAAGGCGAGCCGCGAGCTGCCGGACATGCGCGCCGAAATGCGCACGGCGACGCTGTTCGGCGGCGCAGCGGTGTTCGGCGCGATCGCATCGCTGTTCGAGGGGCTGCCGGCCGCGCCTGCGGGCGGTCAGCTCGGCGTCGCCGCGCTGATCGTCGCCGCGATCGGCGTGACGATGGCGGCGAACAACCTGCTCGTGCAATATGGCCTCGCGCGTGTGCCGGCGAATCGCGCGTCGATCATCATGCTGTTCGAGATCGTGATCACCGCGCTGTCCGCGTGGGTGTTCGCGAACGAACTGCCGACGGCGCGCGAGTGGGTGGGCGGTGCGTGCATCGTGCTGGCGACGCTGCTGTCGAGCCGGGTCCATCGTGCCGCGCCGGCGTCGGGCAAACCCGGCGACGGGCGGGACGGCGCACGCGCGATGGTATGATGGAAGCCGTTTGCGGGGCCCAACGCTGGATGCGCGCGGCCCCGCTTTTGAATTCCGGGGCGCATCGCGCGCACGGGCCGTCCGGCCCCGCGCGTCGCGGCCCCGTCCGTTTCACACCTTCTTCACATCCGATACCGCCGTGCGTCTGAGCTCGATCAAACTCGCTGGCTTCAAATCCTTTGTCGATCCCACGCATTTCCAGGTTCCGGGCCAGCTTGTCGGCGTGGTGGGCCCGAACGGGTGCGGCAAGTCCAACATCATCGATGCCGTGCGCTGGGTGCTCGGCGAGTCGCGCGCGTCCGAGCTGCGCGGCGAGTCGATGCAGGACGTGATCTTCAACGGCTCGACCGCACGCAAGCCCGGCAGCCGGGCCAGCGTCGAACTGATCTTCGACAACTCCGACGGCCGCGCGGCCGGGCAGTGGGGCCAGTACGGCGAGATCGCCGTGAAGCGCGTGCTGACGCGCGACGGCACGTCGAGCTACTACATCAACAACCTGCCGGCGCGCCGCCGCGACATCCAGGACATCTTCCTCGGCACGGGCCTCGGCCCACGCGCGTACGCGATCATCGGCCAGGGCATGATCGCGCGGATCATCGAGGCGAAGCCGGAAGAGTTGCGCGTGTTCCTCGAGGAAGCCGCGGGCGTGTCGAAGTACAAGGAGCGCCGCCGCGAGACCGAGAACCGCCTGCACGACACGCGCGAGAACCTGACGCGCGTCGAGGACATCGTCCGCGAGCTCGGCGCCAACCTCGAGAAACTCGAGGCGCAGGCCGTCGTCGCGACCAAATACAAGGAACTCGTCGCCGACGGCGAGGAGAAGCAGCGCCTGTTGTGGCTGCTGCGCAAGAACGAGGCCGCGAGCGAGCAGCAGAAGCAGCAGCGCGCGATCGAGCAGGCGCAGATCGACCTCGAGGCGCAGACGGCGAAGCTGCGCGAGGTCGAGTCGCAGCTCGAGACGTTGCGGGTCGCGCATTATTCGGCGAGCGACGCGATGCAGGGCGCGCAGGGCGCGCTCTACGAGGCGAACGCCGAAGTGAGCCGCCTCGAGGCCGAGATCAAGTTCATCGTCGAATCGCGCAACCGCGTGCAGGCGCAGATCGCCGCGCTGAACGCGCAGCGCGAGCAATGGCGCGCGCAGGCCGAGAAGGCGCAGGACGAGCTCGAGGAAGCCGAAGAGGCGCGCGCGATGGCCGACGAGAAGGCCGCGCTCGCTGAAGACAACGCGGCCGCGAAGCACGACGCGCTGCCGGCGCTCGAGGCGAAATGGCGCGATGCGCAGGCGCAGCTCAACGACGAGCGCGCGCGGATCGCGCAGACCGAACAGTCGCTGAAGCTCGAGGCCGCGCACCAGCGCAATGCCGACCAGCAGCTCCAGCAGCTTCAGCAACGCCACGAGCGCCTGAAGTCCGAGGCGGGCGGGCTCGACGCGCCGGACGAAGCGCAGCTCGAGGAGTTGCGCATGCAGCTCGCCGAGCAGGAAGAGATTCTCGCGGAAGCCCAGGCACGCCTGACCGATGCGCAGGACGCGCTGCCGCGCCTCGACGGCGAACGCCGTGCCGCGCAGGAGCGCGTGCAGGCCGAAAGCGCGCAGATCCACCAGCTCGAGGCGCGGCTCGCCGCGCTCAAGCAGCTGCAGGAGAACGTGCAGACCGAAGGCAAGATCCAGCCGTGGCTCGACAAGCACGAGCTCGGCGCGCTGCCGCGTCTCTGGAAGAAGCTGCACGTCGAGGCTGGCTGGGAAGCCGCGCTCGAGGCCGTGCTGCGCGAGCGCCTGGCGGCGCTCGAAGTGTCGAATCTCGACTGGGTGAAGGCGTTCGCGACTGATGCGCCGCCCGCGAAGCTCGCGTTCTACGCGCCGCCCGCGGCAGGTGAGCCGCCGGCCGCCGCGGCCGGGCTGCGCCCGGTGCTGTCGCTCGTGCGCATCGACGATGCGGGCATCCGTGCGGTGCTGAACGACTGGCTCGGCAACGTATACGTCGCCGACGACGTCGCGCAGGCGCTCGCGACGCGCGCGCAACTGCCGGCCGGCGGCGCGTTCGTCGTCAAGGCCGGCCACATCGTCACGCGTGTCGGCGTGCAGTTGTACGCGGCCGATTCGGAGCAGGCCGGGATGCTGGCCCGCCAGCAGGAAATCGAGAACCTGACGCGCCAGGTGCGCGCGCAGGCGCTGCTCGCCGACGAGGCCCGCACCGCCGCCGTGCGGGCGGAGGCCGCGCATACGCAGGCCACGCAGGCGCTCGGTGACGTGCGCGCGCAGGCCGAACGCGCGACGCAGCGCGTGCACGCACTGCAGATGGACGTGCTGAAGCTCGCGCAGGCGCATGAGCGCTACATGCAGCGCAGCACGCAGATCCGCGAGGAGCTCGAGGAAATCGGCGCGCAGATCGACGAGCAGCGTGCGCTGCGCGCGGAATCGGAAGCGAATTTCGAGCGTTTCGACGGCGAACTCGCCGAACTGCAGGCGCGCTTCGAGGACAACCAGCTCGCATTCGAGGCGCTCGACGAATCGCTGACGCAGGCGCGCCAGGAAGCGCGCGACCTCGAGCGCGGCGCGAACGACGCACGCTTTGCCGCGCGCAACGCGGTCACGCGGATCGACGAGCTCAAGCGCAGCATCCAGGTCGCGCACGAGCAGAGCGAGCGCGTCGCCGCGTCGCTGGAAGATGCGCGCGCCGAACTCGAAACGATCAACGAGCAGACCGCGCACACGGGCCTGCAGGATGCGCTCGAAATTCGCGCGGTGAAGGAAGAGGCGTTGCAGGCCGCGCGGATCGAACTCGACGACCTGACGGCAAAGCTGCGCGCCTCGGACGAGCAGCGTCTCGTCGCCGAGCGTTCGCTGCAGCCGCTGCGGGACCGCATCACCGAGCTGCAGCTGAAGGAGCAGGCCGCGCGCCTGTCCGTCGAGCAGTTCGCCGAGCAGCTCGCGGCGGCCGAGGTCGACGAGGAAGCGCTGCGCGAGAAGCTGACGCCGGACCTGAAGCCGTCGTATCTGCAGGGCGAGGTCACGCGCCTGAACAACGCGATCAACGCGCTGGGTCCGGTCAACATGGCCGCGCTCGACGAACTGAAGGCCGCGAGCGAGCGCAAGGTGTTCCTCGATGCGCAGTCGGCCGACCTGACCGACGCGATCACGACGCTCGAGGATGCGATCCACAAGATCGACCAGGAAACCCGCACGCTGCTGCAGGGCACCTTCGACGAGGTCAACCGTCACTTCAGCGATCTGTTCCCGCGCCTGTTCGGCGGCGGCCAGGCGAAGCTGATCATGACGGGCGACGAGATCCTCGATGCGGGCGTGCAGGTGATGGCGCAGCCGCCGGGCAAGAAGAACGCGACCATCCACCTGCTGTCGGGCGGCGAAAAGGCGCTGACCGCGACCGCGCTGGTGTTCGCGATGTTCCAGCTGAACCCGGCGCCGTTCTGTCTGCTCGACGAGGTCGACGCGCCGCTCGACGACGCGAACACCGAGCGTTTCGCGAATCTGGTGCGCGCGATGTCCGACAAGACGCAGTTCCTCTTCATCTCGCACAACAAGATCGCGATGGAGATGGCGCAGCAGCTGATCGGCGTGACGATGCAGGAGCAGGGCGTGTCGCGGATCGTCGCGGTGGACATGGAAACCGCCGCGGGTTTTGCCCAGAATTGACGTTTGACGAAACCGGACCGCGTTCGCGTGGCGCATGGGCGCCCGTTCGCGAGTCCGACGAACAAGAATTGCTGATGGAGCGTGCATGGACGAGTTGACACTCGGATTGATCGGCGCGGGCGCCGTCGTGGTGGGCGGCGTCGTGGTCTACAACGCCTGGCAGAGCGCGAAGGTGCGGCGCAGGATGCCTCGCCCGATGCCGGAAGAGACGGCCGAGGCGATGAATCGCCCCGAGCGCGACGAAGAGCTGCCGTTCATCGAGCCGGTGCGCCAGCCCGTGCGCCGCGAATCCGCGGCGCCGGCACCGGCCGCCGCTGCCGCGAGCGCATCCGGCGAAGCCGCGCGCGTCGAGCCGACCTTCGGCGGCGTGGCGCCTGCCGACACGCCGGCCGACCTGCAGGCCGAGGCCGCCGGGGTCGACGCGCCGTCGGCGTCGACCGAGTCGGCCGAGCAGGCCGTCGACGAAGGTGCGGTCGCCGCCACGCAGGAAGCACCGGCCGCCGATGCGTCGAACGAACCGGCTGAACCCGTGCTGCCGGCCGCGACGACGATTTCGTCGGCGCCGCCGGCGATCGTCGACCGCCGGATCGACTGCATCGTGCCGATTCGCCTCGGCGCGCCGTTGCCGGGCGACAAGATCCTGCCGGTCGCGCAGCGGCTGCGCCGCGCGGGCAGCAAGCCCGTGCATATCGAAGGCAAGCCGGAAGGCGGCCAGTGGGAGCTGCTGCAGAACGGCGTGCGCTATGAAGAGCTGCGCGCGGCCGCGCAGCTCGCGAACCGTAGCGGCGCGCTCAACGAACTCGAATTCTCCGAATTCGTGACGGGCGTCCAGCAGTTCGCCGACGCGATCGACGGCGCACCGGAATTCCCGGACATGATGGAGACGGTCGCGATGGCGCGCGAACTCGACGGCTTTGCCGCGCAGTGCGACGCGCAGTTGTCGATCAACGTGATGTCGGACGGCGCGCCGTGGTCGGCGAACTACGTGCAGGCCGTCGCTTCGCAGGACGGGCTGCTGCTCTCGCGTGACGGCACGCGCTTCGTGAAGCTCGACGCGAAGCAGAACCCCGTGTTCATGCTGCAGTTCGGCGACACGAACTTCCTGCGGGACGACCTGACCTACAAGGGCGGCAACATGATTACGCTGGTGCTCGACGTGCCGGTTGCCGAAGAGGACATCCTGCCGTTCCGGCTGATGTGCGACTACGCGAAGTCGCTGTCCGAGCGGATCGGTGCGCGGGTCGTCGACGATTCGCGCCGGCCGCTGCCGGAATCGACGCTGGTGGCGATCGACCAGCAACTCATGAAGCTGTACGCGAAGCTCGAGGAAGCGGGCATCCCGGCCGGTTCGCCGGTCACGCGCCGCCTCTTCAGCCAGTAACGCGTTTCACGGGCGACGGCTTGCGGTGCCGTCGCCCGTTGTCGTTGCAGCGCCGCACACACCGTCTGCGTGGACTGCAGCGGGCCTGCGCGGCACGCATCGCGTGCCCCCGCCGCGGCGTCAAACTGAGATAATCGAACATCCGATTTTTCAGAGCGAATTGCCGCCAGCATGGCCCGAACCCAAGCCGAACCGCCAGCCAGCCAGCCCGACGCGCGTGCCGCGTGGCTGCGCGATCAACTCGAGCGGGCGAATTACGCCTATTACGTGCTCGACCAGCCGGATCTGCCCGACGCCGAATATGACCGGCTCTTTGGCGAGCTGAAGCAGCTCGAAACCGATCATCCCGAACTCGTGACGCCCGATTCACCGACGCAGCGCGTCGGCGGCGAAGTGGCGAGCGGTTTCACGCCGGTCGTCCATGACGCGCCGATGCTGTCGTTGAACAACGGCTTCGCCGACGAGGACATCGTCGCGTTCGACAAGCGCGTCGCCGATGCGCTCGACAAGACGACCGATCTCGCCGGCTCGGTGACGGACCCGGTCGAATACGCATGCGAGCTGAAGTTCGACGGGCTCGCGATCTCGTTGCGCTACGAGCACGGCGTGTTCATGCAGGCATCGACGCGCGGCGACGGCACGACCGGCGAGGACGTGACGGAGAACGTCCGCACGATCCGTTCGATCCCGCTGAAGCTGAAGGGTAAGCACGTGCCGGCCGTGCTCGACGTGCGCGGCGAGGTGCTGATGTTCAAGCGCGATTTCGCACGCCTGAACGAACGCCAGCGCGCTGCCGAGCAGCGCGAATTCGCGAATCCGCGCAATGCGGCGGCCGGCAGCCTGCGCCAGCTCGATCCGAAGATCACCGCGCAGCGCCCGTTGTCGTTCTTCTCGTACGGGATCGGCGTGCTCGACGGGATGCCGATGCCGGACACGCACAGCGCGCTGCTCGACTGGTACGAAACGCTCGGCCTGCCGGTGAACCGCGAACGCGCGGTCGTGCGCGGCGCTGACGGCCTGCTCGATTTCTTCCGCAAGGTCGGCGAGAAGCGCGAGTCGCTGCCGTACGACATCGACGGCGTCGTCTACAAGGTCAACCGGCGCGACGAGCAGGACCGCCTCGGCTTCGTGTCGCGCGCGCCGCGCTTCGCGCTCGCGCACAAGTTCCCCGCGCAGGAAGCGTTGACGAAGCTCGTCGCGATCGACGTGCAGGTCGGCCGCACGGGCGCGATCACGCCGGTCGCACGGCTCGAACCGGTGTTCGTCGGCGGCGCGACGGTAACGAACGCGACGCTGCACAACGAGGACGAAGTGCGCCGCAAGGACATCCGGATCGGCGATACCGTGATCGTGCGGCGCGCGGGCGACGTGATCCCCGAAGTCGTCGGTGCGCTGCTCGACCGACGGCCAGCCGATGCGACCGAGTTCGTGATGCCGACCGAGTGCCCGGTGTGCGGCTCGAAGATCGAACGCCTGCCCGATGAGGCGATCGCGCGCTGCACGGGCGGCCTGTTCTGTCCGGCGCAGCGCAAGCAGGCGCTGTGGCACTTCGCGCAGCGCCGCGCGCTCGACATCGACGGGCTGGGAGAGAAGATCATCGATCAGCTCGTCGAACTGAACCTCGTGCGCACGCCGGCCGACCTGTTCAATCTCGGTTTCGCGACGCTCGCGGAACTCGACCGGTTCGCCGAGAAGTCCGCACAGAATCTACTCGACTCGCTCGAAAAGGCGAAGCATACGACGCTCGCGCGCTTCATCTACGGGCTCGGGATCCGCCATGTCGGCGAATCGACCGCGAAGGACCTCGCGAAGCATTTCGGGTCGCTGACTCCGATCATGGACGCGTCGATCGAGGAACTGCTCGAAGTGAACGACGTCGGACCGATCGTGGCCGAGTCGATTCACCAGTTCTTTGCGGAAGAGCACAACCGCACGGTGATCGAGCAGTTGCGTGCGCCCGGCAAGGTCACGTGGCCCGAAGGCCCGCCCGCGCCGAAGGCGCCGCAGGGCGTGCTCGCCGGCAAGACGGTCGTGCTGACGGGCACGCTGCCGACGCTCACGCGCGACGCCGCGAAGGAGATGCTCGAAGCGGCGGGCGCGAAAGTCGCGGGCTCGGTGTCGAAGAAGACGGATTACGTGGTCGCGGGCGCCGAAGCCGGCAGCAAGCTCGCCAAGGCCGAGGAACTCGGCATCCCCGTGCTGGACGAAGACGGACTGCACCAACTCCTGGAGGGCAACACGCCATGATTCGCGAGATCCTGAAGATGGGCGATCCGCGCCTGCTCGAAGTCGCCAAGCCGGTCGAGCGGTTCGATACCCCCGAACTGCACGAGATCGTCGCGGACATGTTCGAGACGATGCATCACGCGAACGGTGCAGGGCTTGCCGCGCCGCAAATCGGCGTCGGTCTGCAGATCATCATCTTCGGCTTCGGCAGCAACAACCGTTATCCGGACGCGCCGCCCGTGCCCGAGACGGTGCTGATCAACCCGAAGCTCGAGTACATGCCGCCGGATATGGAGGAGGGCTGGGAGGGCTGCCTGTCGGTGCCTGGCATGCGCGGCGTCGTCAGCCGCTATGCGAAGGTGCGCTACAGCGGCTTCGACCAGTTCGGCGCGAAGCTCGACCGTGTCGCCGAAGGCTTCCACGCGCGGGTCGTCCAGCACGAATACGATCACCTGATCGGCAAGCTGTATCCGATGCGGATCACCGACTTCACGCGCTTTGGCTTCACCGAAGTGTTGTTTCCAGGGCTTGATCCGGCCGACGACGACTGATCTTCTGCGGCCGCGCGCGCCGTCGCCGTACCGAAACGAAAAAGCCCGCTTGCGCGGTAATGCCGTTCAGTTAAGCGACTGAACGGCATTTTTGTTTTGGGGAAGGAATGGTTGTAAACGCTGCGCTGAG
>NZ_CABVPN010000041.1 GCF_902499115.1 Burkholderia diffusa | reverse complement strand
GGCACTGATGCTCTGCCCCACGTCGGCGGGTTGGATCAGGTTCACCGGGACGACGGCTACTTGCTTTGCTCGAGGTACTGCGGCGTTGCTGTTCGTGCTATCCATCGCGGGTTAATCGGAATGTGAAATTGGAATCGATGAGCCGCGATCCAATGCGGCTTCTTGGGATGAGAGCGCTGTGTCCGGGACCAAGCCTTGTTTAGGGGGCAAGGGCGCCCCTCTGTCGCGCCCTGTGCCTCTTGACGCCGGCTAAGGCGTCAGTTGTACGGGGGCCAGCACGCTAAGATCGAGTCCACTCGCCTCGAATCGCTGCATGACTTCTCTTAAAAGGCCGTCATCGCTGGTCAGGGAACCGATCGCCATCGCAGCTTCCCGACATTTCTCGAGGCTTTCAGCACAACGGTGATCAGCAGGCATCCTGCTGGCCCGCGCCGCGATATTGATTGCCAATATGGCGATCATGATGTTCGGGACATATTTGCCTTGATAGAAATCGGCAAACCAAGCATCCAGGCGCTCCCATTCGCGCCGGCCAACGTCGCCCGCATTCTCACAATCGTCAAAGCTAACGGCACGGGAAGTTCCGCCCGCACCGGTGCAGACGAGGGAAACCTTGCTTCCTGCATACCAGGTAGCCACCCGCGACGCCTGGTTACCATGGGCTATCGCCCGTACTTGGGTCGCACCCGTGTCGGCATACACGAGCACCGTACGATCAGGGTCGTCTGGCCATACCGCCTCAACAATGCCGGACACAAGTACGCGTCTGCTCAGGAACCGGTGATCGGCCTTCTCATCATCTTTGCTTTGGTAAACGCGCGCGATGTCCTGTGCTGTCGCAACGTCGATATTCAGGACCTGTGCGACATAGCTCTGTTGTCCCGCCGCGAATGCGCGCACGTCATCCTGTCGGCCGATCGTTAGGAGAGCCGTTTCAACCTCAACAGGAACATAGCTGCCAGCGATACCAGACCCTGGAACAAGCACCGCGACAAGTAGGGTGCAGAGTCGCAAACGCGCACCGACACGTCGCGCCGAACGATGGACTTGATCGCTTCGAGAAGCATTAATCACCTCGCCCCGGTAATCGTCCACGTTCACGACTTCCAGTGCTCCCCGCCTCCATACAGGCGAGAACCGTGTCCTTTGCATCCTCCAGCGCGTCATCGCACGGACTCCTCGAGGGGCTTGACCTTGGCCAGTTCGCGCTTGTGTAGTTTCTCGAAATCCCGGAGGTCGAGACCAGCATCCTGGAACCGCCTGATCACGCCCGCCAGAAGTTGTGGATCTTCATCAAACGATCGAACCGCTGCGAAAGCAGCGTCGCATTTTTCTTTGTCATCTGGGCAGCCACTATCAAGCGGCAAAACCTGCGCGTACAGCGCAATGTTGATTGCCAGCGTAGGAATGGTGATGTTCGCAGCGCGCTCGCCCGCATAGAAATCGGACAGGTAAGTCCGCAACTTTGTCCAAACCATCTTTCCCAGGTCGCCCCCGAACGTGCAGTTCACGAAGTGGACATCGCCCTTCACTGCTTTCGAAAGTAAGCACCCCAAGGTGACTTTGCCCCCGTCCTCTAAGAGGCGAGCACGGGCGGCGGCGATCGGCTCCAATTGGGCATGAATTTGAAACCCATTTGCCGCGTCGAACATCACCATCAGCGAACCACTTTCGTCTTCACGACGCGATGCAACGACACCAGAAAGCAACACATATTTCCTTGAAAATTGGCGATTTCCAATAGATCGCCCTTTTCGGTAGGCCCGAGCAATCTCGTCCGCCGTGACCGTAATCACAGCCACATTCAGTACATTTCCCGCATAGGTCTGTCGACCTTGCAAGAAGTTGTCGATGTCATCGTCCATGATCGACTTGAGCACGATGACTTCCGATTGACTTGGAACGTATCCTGCCGCGACCGACAGACCTGGGACAAATCCTGCAAGAAGAATCGCAATCAGCTTGATCTGGCTCCATCTCCTCAAGTCATTGCAGCGAACGATCGCTAGTAGGCCGCACAAGCTAAGCGATAAGCTAAGTGTCATCGATATACCCTCCTAATCCTTCGAGGCCGGATGCCTCACCACGTCTTGCTTTTAACAAGAGGAAAATTACAGCCTTGCCCCACCCCCCCATTGCGTCAAAAAAAAGATACCCAATATCAATGCAGCAGATCCATACATGCACAAAAACATAAAGATTGAAAATGACTTATTTTCAAATAAAAAACACGGCGATACATCTCAAACATACCCGAAAATTTGTTCATATCAATCCCGCGTCTCCCGCAAAATATATAAGACGACAAGACGCCACCAACAATTATGGACGCACATATAAAAAACACTACAACCCGAACAATTCCAATTAATTCACACACAAATATCCCTCACAATAGTGGTACAGACACACTAGGGAAACGCTGATAAATAGGCGATCGCGCGAGGTCGTCGGCGGCACTAATGCGGAACTGCGTACGGCTCAATTGCCGATAGCAATCGCGACCACGGCACCAACTTCTCGATCTCGTCAAGGAAACGCTGGCGTTTGGTCACTCGCTTCTTGCCCGCACTTTCCGCTTCTGCAGAGCTGATCTGCCGCTTCATCACTATGGGTCCCGTTCCGTGAGCTTTCTTTTGCAACGTCCTCGGTTATGTCTGCGACGACCGAAGACCCTGATAAATCAGCGTTTCCTTTGTAGCGGAAATGACCAAATAAATCGCTTCAATAGCATTTGCATTCGTAATCTGAAATTGTCTGCCTTGGAGAGTATGGCTTGTCGGGTCGAACCAATTTCCCGAACATATTCCGATTCTCGCAATTCTGAATACATTTATCCAACATATCGGGATACGACTGACTTCCGCCAAACAAGTACGCAGAAACCATACCGATCACAACAACGATCATAAAAGTTAAAAAATATGAAGCCTAGCGCTTGATTTCATACATGACCTTTTTTGTACACACAAATTTCCTCGGATCCTTTCCCTTTACAACAAATGCAGCATCAGAAAATCTATTTTTTTGGCTTACGCGTTTTCCCAGAATTATCAACAAAATGAGAATCGTCCCCATAATAGCCATCCGCACAATACACACTCAGCTCCGGCATTGACCACGGAACATTTACGCCAACCCATTCGCCCGGCAACCGCTCATTTTCAAACGGATAATTTGATATAATATTCAATACTTCGTCTATTGCGACATTGCGAGGTGCAGTTGGCAATGGTGGCGACTCGTTCGATCGGTAAAGGTGCCCTAAACCGAGAAGCACCGGCCCTCTTTGAAGTCCCAACGGATCAATCCATCCGGTTGGAGCAGGAACGTACTGATAGCCGTTCACTCCCCATCAACCCAACGGGATCCTTGCTAATGAATCTGCCGCTTTATGGAGCGCAATACCGATGTCGGTTATAGTGCGGACCGGTTTCACGGTCATGGTAATGCCCCTGAAATCAAATCGAGTTGTGCAATTCCGATCGGCCACCCACCGCCATCAGCAGTCCTTTTATTTTCAGCATAAGCAAGTGCAACCTCGGATGCCGTGACCATGGGGATCTTCAATACCGTGGCGGCGTAGTTCTCCCGGCCTTCGCCTATGGCCAGAAGGTCATCGTGAATAATCGCCTGCGGCATGCCAGTTTCGATCTCACTCGAAACGTAGCCGCCGGCAACACCCAGCCCAGGAATCAGCGCGGCAACCAAGCGGGCGTAGAACCGCAAACGCACACCGACACGTCGCACCGAACGCTGCGCCTGATTGCATTGAAAGCGCGCGGGCATTTCTCCCCCATATTCATTCATGTGTATTTCTGCCAATGGGGAATTCACATCCCTGCCCCGCGCCCCAGAGGGTTAGCGCGATGGCCATCAGCCCGAGCACGGCCGAGCCGTACATGCAGACCAAGACTAGGAGAGAGAACGCTCTTTCCTCGAACGCAAAGACGCGGCGGTACATCTCGAACATGCCAGGGAACGTGTTCATATCGATCCCCTTTCGCTTGCAGAACCGGTGTATCGCATAGATTCCCCCGAACACCATCACTGCACAGATAGCAAATAGGAGAATCCGGATCAATTGAATGTCGTCGCACATGAGCTGATCCTAAAACAATGGAACTACGAGACCGGGGGTCGCTGGCATTTTCGCTTCCGGCCCGATGCCCGGCCCGACGCCGATATACACTTCCGGCCATGTCGAGGTTTGCGTAATGTCGATCGTCACGACTCCCAAGCCGAAGCCGACACCTGCCGCAGCAGGCAGTGTCTTGGCCTTCGGGTCCCCAAATTTGAATCCGCACGTTGCGGTTGCACGAGCGCCAACCGCCATCATCGGGACAGTCAGGGTTCCGCTTACGCCGGAGACTTCGTTTGCTGCAGCACCGATCGACACACCTGTACCCATTGCCAGAGTCCCCGACACTCTGCACTCGCCTGTCATGATCGGCGGCGCCGGCTGCGGGTTCATGGCCATGGAGATTTCCTCCAGACTCTTATCTTGCTGATGCATCCACGTTCCAAGGGAAACGCGTTCCTGGATTCCCGGCGAATTAAAGAATGCGCCTAGTTCCTGCAGACCCAATGGATCGCTGCGCATCGTCGGCGCATTCCGAACATAGGCATACAAGTTATAAACACCGAGCAGTCCGATCGGGTCATCGAAGGTGTAGGCGGTGATGCGCTGCCCGTCGATGGCGCGCGCCAGTTTGCCGGTCGCCTCCTCGTACTCGTAGCGCGTGATGGCGCCGTCGAAGCCGGTCTCAGTAAGCAGACGGCCCACCGGGTCGTAGTGGAACTCGGCATCGCGGCCGTTCTCGTTGCGCAGCGCGGTGAGCTGGCAAAGCTTGTCCCACTGGTAGCGCAGGGACTGGCCGGCGGCGTCCACGCGTTTGGCCAGCAGGCCGGCCTCGGTGTAGTCCCATTCGGTGCGCCGGCCCAGCGCATCGATGTGGGTTAGCAGCCGACCCTCTGCGTCGCGCTCGAAGTGCTCTTCGGTATCGTCCGGGTAGCGGATGGCGGCGAGCTGGCCGGCCTCGTGGCGGTAGCGGGTGACCTGCCCAGCGGCGTCGGTGAACTGCACAAGCTGGCCGCGCGCGTCGTAGGCCCAGGTGCTGGCCTTGGCCGAGCAGTCCACGTAGCGGGTGAGCTGGCCGCTGCTGTTGTACTCGAGCTGCTTGGTCTTGCCGCTGGCATCGGTGATGCCGATCGGCCAGTCGTCGACGGCACTGATGCTCTGCCCCACGTCGGCGGGTTGGATCAGGTTCACCGGGACGACGGCTACTTGCTTTGCTCGAGGTACTGCGGCGTTGCTGTTCGTGCTATCCATCGCTGGTTACTCGAAATGTGGAATTGGAATCGATGAGCCGCGATTCGATGCGGCTTCTTGGGATGGGAGCGCTGTGTCCGGGACCAAGCCTTGTTTAGGGGGCAAGGGCGCCCCTCTGTCGCGCCCTGTGCCTCTTGACGCCGGCTAAGGCGTCAGTTGTACGGGGGCCAGCACGCTGAGATCGAGTCCACTCGCCTCGAATCGCTGCACGACTTCTCTTAAAAGGCCGTCATCGCTGGTCAAGGAACCGATCGCTATCGCAGCTTCCCGACATTTCTCGAGGCTTTCAGCACAACGGTGATCAGCAGGCATCCTGCTGGCCCGCGCCGCGATATTGATTGCCAATATGGCGATCATGATGTTCGGGACATATTTGCCTTGATAGAAATCGGCAAACCAAGCATCCAGGCGCTCCCATTCGCGCCGGCCAACGTCGCCCGCATTCTCACAATCGTCAAAGCTAACGGCACGGGAAGTTCCGCCCGCACCGGTGCAGACGAGGGAAACCTTGCTTCCTGCATACCAGGTAGCCACCCGCGACGCCTGGTTACCATGGGCTATCGCCCGTACTTGGGTCGCACCCGTGTCGGCATACACGAGCACCGTACGATCAGGGTCGTCTGGCCATACCGCCTCAACAATGCCGGACACAAGTACGCGTCTGCTCAGGAACCGGTGATTGGCCTTCTCATCATCTTTGCTTTGGAAAACGCGCGCGATGTCCTGTGCTGTCGCAACGTCGATGTTCAAGACCTGTGCGGCATAGCTCTGTTGTCCCGCCGCGAATGCGCGCACGTCATCCTGTCGGCCGATCGTTAGGAGAGCAGTTTCAACCTCACCAGGAACATAGCTGCCAGCGATACCCGACCCTGGAACAAGCACCGCGACAAGTAGGGCGCAGAGTCGCAAACGCGCGCCAACCAGTCGCGCCGAACGCTGGCTCCGATCGCCCTGAAAGCTCATGAACATTTCCCCTCCGTATTTATCCATTTCTATTTCTGCCAATGACGAGGCTAGCTAGGGCTCCAGCAATTACGAAAGCGAGCACGCCTACCAAGACCGAGATATTTTCTCGATTTTCGCAAAGCACTCATACGACTCCCCTGGGTATGGCAGGATCGCCTGCATTTTTAAATGTGTTGGATTGCCGGCCTTTGCGACATCGGTTGTGGCCCTATCAAGCGTTCCCACAACAATGGAATCATCATCCACGATTTTCCCGCCCACCTGACTGTAGTGAATAAAATTCAAAAGCCTATCGCTTTCCGCCTCAGTTTCCGGTTTTTTCGTGTAATAGGCATTTTTCTGCGTCAGCTTCACGAGATCCGCCAAGCTTCCTCTGCCTGGCGTGACAGTTTTGAGATTCGCAGAACCCAGAGAAATGGCGAATGCCATGCCATTCCCTCGAAAACCTCGAGCCCCCTCCTCCATCACAAACACACCTGGCTCTGCAATCCAGGCATACTCCGTTCGCTCTGGCGTTATCTGTATTCGATACCAGTCCCATACTGACCGCTCTTTAACGACTGGGAAAAGAGCCATCACAGTGCTCGGCGTTTCAATAGCCAAGCAGTCAACCTTTCCTCCACCATAACTAAAAATCGAAAATAAATATAATGTGAAAAACACAACCACCCTCATCACCGCCCCCTCGCATTTCTAAAAACACGTCTAAATAGTTCGGCCGCATCATCGTAATCTGCCGTTGGAGCAGTTGAACGCTCCAGAAGATCAGGGAACAAGTAAACAACATCACACCGATATCCTTCAGGGATGCTGGAAACAGGCCAACGCTTAGAGGGAATATAGTCCTTCGGCTCCTTAACATCCCGCCCAGCCTCGCGATCCCAACGTTCACATGATGACTTTGGCTTACTCCACCTTCTGCAATATGGCGTATAGTCGTAAGGACTTAAAGCATCCCATATCTTCCGGTTTGGATTTACCACGTCATAAACTTTATCCAGAGGATAATCCGGCCTCTCAATCAGATTAATCGTCTTTTCATTCACATTGGCCTGACGAGCATCCGCCCTGGCCTTTGTCCTCCGTTGATGTGCATTCCCCGACAGCCCCAATGGATCGACCCATTCGGTCGGGTTGGGGGCATATTGATGGACGTTTATCCCCCCCGCATATCCAATCGGATCCTTGCTAATGAACCTCCCCACTTCCGGGTCATAGTACCGATGCCGGTTGTAGTGCAGTCCCGACTCATGGTCATGGTACTGCCCCTGGAAGCGGATGGGATTGGCGATCGGCACCTTCCCCGAGGCCTTGCGAATCGCCTCCTGCGCAACACCCCACGCACGGTACTCCACGCTCCACGCGATCTCGCTCCGCTCGCCGGTCAGTTCCTGCGGCGTGCCAAGATGGTCACACTGGTACCAGGCCAGCGTGTCGACAGCCGGTGCGGGCGGCGGCGGTAGCCAGAGCGGATCCTTGTCACGCCGATAAAAATCGCCGTACTTAGGTTGATCCAGTAGCGCAATCGCCTCGTGCCGCACCGCCTGCGCCACCGGCACAAAACTGCCCGGATCGTACACATAGTGCGTGGTGCGCGCGCCAAAGCCATCCTCGTCGGCGATCTTGCTCTCCCACGCCAGCGTATCGCCGTCCCAGCCGTATAGCGTGAAGCCGCATTGCAGCGCGCGGTTGCGCTTCACGCGCTCGGCGCGGTTCCAGTGTGGCCCCGCTTCCCTTCTTTCCTCGTAGTGCGCCTGGCTGTGCTTGGACAGGCGCCGGCCGAGTGCGTCGTAGGTGTAGTCGACCTTCAGGCGCTCGTCTTCGTAGTGCGTGAGGCGGTCGAACAGGTCCCAGGTGAAGCGGCCTTCCTTGCCGTTGCGCCAGCGTTGCGTGAGGTTGCCGCGCGCGTCGTACTGGTAATGGGTGCCGGCGTATTGCTTGAGCAGGTTATCCAGCGCCTTGATGCGTGGCAAGCGCTGGCGCTCGGCTTCGCGCATGGTTTCCGGGTCAATCAGGTTGCTCGCCGGGTCGAAGTCGAAGGTCTCGTGGCCGAGCCGGCTTTGCGCTTCGAGCAAGCGGCCCACCGGGTCGTAGCGGTAGGCAAGCTGCCCGCGCCGCGTGTCGTTGATGTCGGTGAGCTGGCCGCTGGCGTCGTAGCGGTAACGCCGCACCAGCAGGCGGTTGCCGCCTGCGGTGTGCGTGGGGGCGGGTGTGTCGCGCGCCAGCACCTGCTCGCTGAGCCGCCCCATGGCGTCCCACTGCTGCGTTTGCAGCAGGCGGTTGCCTTGTGTTCTGGCGACCTCGCGGTGCAGGTCGTCACGCTCGTAGCTCACCAGTTCTCGTTCATCCAACTGGAGAGCGAGCAGGTGGCCGCTGCCATAGGTGAGCCAGCTGACACGGTGGCCGTCCGGGCGCACGGTGGCAATACGCTGGTTCAGCGCATCGTATTCGTGCAGCCACACACCCACTAGGGGCTTGCCCAATCGGCTGTAGTGCTGGTGTTCGCGCACCAGGTTGCCGGCTGGGTCGTGGAACCATTGCAGGCGACTGTCGGCGTTGCTGGCCAGTGCGAGGTTGCCGTTGAGGTCGTACGCGAAGGTCTCGACCTGCCAGTCCTGTTCGCGCGGGCTCGCGTCGCCGGTTTGCAGCGCAGCGCGCCGCTCGGTGAGGCGGCCCATCGGGTCGAAGGCGTAGGCGGTGATGCGCTGCCCGTCGATGACACGCGCCAGCTTGCCGGTCTCCTCCTCGTACTCGTAGCGCGTGATGGCGCCGTCGAAACCGATTTCCGCCAGCAGACGGCCCACCGGGTCGTAGTGGAACTCGGCATCGCGCCCGTTCTCGTTGCGCAGCGCGGTGAGCTGGCCGAGCTTGTCCCACTGGTAGCGCAGGGACTGGCCGGCGGCGTCCACGCGTTTGGCCAGCAGCCCGGCCTCGGTATAGTCCC
This sequence comes from Burkholderia diffusa, assembly GCF_902499115.1. GTDB lineage: Bacteria > Pseudomonadota > Gammaproteobacteria > Burkholderiales > Burkholderiaceae > Burkholderia > Burkholderia diffusa. The sequence continues at coordinate 35,058 of NZ_CABVPN010000041.1, read as the reverse complement.
ATTCGGTGCGCCGGCCCAGCGCATCGATGTGGGTTAGCAGCCGACCCTCTGCGTCGCGCTCGAAGTGCTCTTCGGTATCGTCCGGGTAGCGGATCGCGGCGAGTTGGCCGTGCTCGTGGCGGTAGCGGGTGACGTGGCCGGCCGCGTCGGTGAACTGCACAAGCTGGCCGCGCGCGTCGTAGGCCCATTCGCTGGCCTTGGCCGAGCAGTCCACGTAGCGAGTGATCTGGCCGCTGCTGTTGTACTCGAGCTGCTTGGTCTTGCCGCTGGCATCGGTGATGCCGATCGGCAACCCCATCAAGTTGTACGCATACTCGCTCTTGTTGCCCAGCGGGTCGATGGCCTCCGTCAGGCGGCCACGGGTGTCGTAGTCGCGCAGCCAGAGGCCGCCCTCGGCGTCGCTGATCTTGATGAGCTGGTCTTTGCTATCCCACGCGTAATGCACGGTGGTGCCGTCCGCACGGATGTGTTCGAGCAGGTTGCCGTTCTCATCATGCTCAAAGCGATTGACATGGCCTGCGCTGTCGATGTGTTGGACAACGTTCTTGGCACTGTCACGGAAGAACCATTCCGAGCGCTGGTCCGGGTGAACAATGCGGTAGGTGTAACCGAGGCTGTCGTAGTAGTGTCGGGTCTCCTGGCCGTGGGCATCGATCACGTAGGTAAGGCGAATGTTCTCGTCCCACTCCAGGCGGGTGTCGAAACTGCCGTCATCGGCCCACTCGCGCACCGCTTTGGCATCCGCGCCCTCTCCCTGCCACACCAGATTCATGCCGCGGCCGGTGCGGTCCGTGTAGCGGGTGATCAGGTGATGCTGGTACTGGTAGGTCCATGCGGCAGCGTTCTCGTCCTGGGCCAGGATGAGGTCGCCCGCTTCGTCGTATCGGTACAGGCTCAGGCGACGCTGCGGTTCGTGCTCGCCCATCAGCCACAGGCCGGTGATGCGGCCAGCCTCATCCACCAGAGTGCCCAGGTGGGTATGCGGCTGACTGGGGGCGTCCTGGTAGGTGATCAGGTCCGATAGCACCGCGCGACTACCCACACGGTGCTCGTAAGCCAGCAGCATGCCAGCGCCTCCGCGCAACTCGATCTGCACCAGCAGAAAGCTGTCAGCATCGCGTCGATAGGTCTCGCGGCGCTCATAGCCGCGACACAACACGAGCGTGCGATCATCAACACGCACCAGGGTGATGTCTTCGATGCGGTCCTCATGGTGTTGCCCTACCGTCGGCAACGGGTAGTCGTGGCTGCGCCCGTCAGCGCCGTGATAGCGCAGGCGCTCCCCTGCCACGTCGAAGCGCTTGGTGTACACAGTCGTCCAGCGCGCACCGAGTTCTCCACTGTCATAGGCGGCCTGGCTGGAGCGGTAGCTGCGAGTCCAAGCGATGGGGAACGGGCCAGGCAGGATGAAGTCGGTATGTGTGAGAGACTCGCTGCCCGTGGCAAAGCTGATATTGCTGCCGGTGCCAGTGCAGGTGCCGCTCTTGCAATCGCTCGGGTCCTGCTCCGCCTTGCATTCGGCACCTCGTGCCTCGAGGGGTTGCCCGGGTCTCGCCTGGTTGCTGATGCTGGTGGTATCGAGCTTGATATTGGCGCTCTGCCCCAGGCGAGGACCTCTTGCAGCGAGCGCGCGCTGCCATTGCGCAATGATCCAGCCGATGCTTTGCTCCAAGGCCGGATCGGCCAACCGCCGGATCTGCGCGGCGAGTTCCGGGGCAAAGCGGCGCAGCGCCGCGATGTGGGACTGCAGCACGCCGCGCGCATGCGCCGACAACGGGCCGCCAGCCGTGCCAAGGCGGGCCTTCGCTTCGCTCTTGTGAAAGAGGAGCGCCGCATCGTAGCCATTCGCGAACACACGGGTGGGATCGCGCCAAGCATCGCCTTCGGTGGTAAACGACGCGGGCACTGTCACGTTACTTCCCACCGGCACGCCAACGGCGAGCGCGTCGAGGCCGGCGGCAAGGTCCAGCACCAGCCCCTGCCCCAGGGTCGCGGCCTCCTCGATGAACCCGGGCAACGCGGCCTGGGTCCGTTGCACGAAGTCGTCCAGTTCGCCCTTGATGCTGGCATTGAGGTGGGTGGCCAGGGTGTTGAAAGCCGACTCGCCGAGGCCACCGCTCTGCCGCAGTTCCTGGCGCACAAGGAACAACGCCGGCCGCAGGCTCATGCGAGCCGGCGCGGTGCCGGCCGCTGGAGTCAGGCCAATGAGGTTGATGCCCAGCGTTGCCCAGTCGAAGGTGGTGCGTGTCTGCGCTTGCAGCAAGGTGACGAGGTCGCCGAGGCCATCGACCAAGGACAGGATATTGCCGAGCACTGGCACGTTCCCGGCGGCACTGCGCAGACGCTCCAACGTGACGGCGCCGCCGCTGATACTGACCAGCCAGTCATCGAAGGCCTTGATACTGAGCGCGACGTCTGCCGGCTGGATCTGATTCACCGGAACGACGGCAATCTGCCTTTCGCGCGAGGGGGATGCGGTGTTGCTGGTCGTATCCATCAACGTGTACTCACGGGGTTGAACGTGACGCGGCGCCGCGGTAGCAGTGCCACGTGGCATAGGAAGACAGTGAGGTGGCGCGGCATGGGGCTCTCTCAAGATGGCAGTTGATTCGCACGGCCGCCGAGGCGGCCGCTGCGATAGAGGGTCAACACCTTCACGCTTTCTGAGGCGATCAGGAGTGCGATGTTCAGCACCAGGCTGTGTGACCCGAACAGGTTCAGCAGCCAGGGAATGAATGACAGCGACGGCACGGCCAGCAGCAGACGAAACGGAATCTGGACATAAGCCATCGGCCGTGCTGCCCAGCTGTTGGTGAGAAACAGATAAGCCGTCACCGCGATGAAGCAGGTCAGCCCCAGTGACAAGCTAGTTGTCAGAGGGGCATACCATGTGGGCTGCTCCAGGTTCTGGAGACGAAGGATGTCCGCAACGAACGGAATCTTCCCTTCCACTACGTTCAGCCAGAGGTAGCGCGCAAGGTAGAGCAGATCCATCGCGGCCCAGAACATGAAAAGACTCGGCCGCTTCATGCGCGGATTCCCGGCGTGCGCATCATCGCCATCGGGTCGCTCGCCTTCGTCGTGGTTTTGACGTAGGCTGGGGTGGCACCCGCACCAGTCAGCCAGCCATCCGCTTCAGCAAGCGGCGGCACCCAGTCCTGGATCTTGCTGCCGGCGGCGCTCAACAACATGTTCCTGGCCCCTGCGAGCTGGCCCAGAACAGGCGCAATTTGACCCAGGCCAGGCGCGGACGTCAGCGTGCCTGCGAGTTTCCCGCCAGCAACCATAAGGCTGGCCACCGCCGTGCCCACGCTGCCCATGAGGCCAGTGGCAGAGATCGGCTCTGCGGCGTCCTTGGCTGCAATCCTCCCTCCTGCCAAGGCAATCGACCGTTGCGAACTTCCCGCAGCCTCGGCTTCAGGCCAGGCTGCCGTACCGAAATAGTTGGCCACCGACATGGTGTTGGCGGGATCCGCGCCAAACCGCACGCGAGCGGGTCCAGGCGCTGCACCTGCGACCACGTTGCGCCCGGCCTTGTCGAGAGATCCCTTGAAAACCTTGCCCGTGGCGTCCTCCACTTCGTAGGTCCCCTCGCTGATGCCGACACCATTGGCAAAACGGCTGATGTATCGATTGAACAGTTCCAGATTGCCCTCGCTGGGCTTGGGCGGCGCCGGGAAACTGGCCGCGCGATTTTTCGGGCCCGTGTAGCTGAACTGGGCCGCGTGGCCGGTATAACGGCCGTTGGTCTGGTGAGTAATCCCACCCGCGTTGTAGACGGTTGCGCTGCCACCGCCGTTGATGACCAGCTCCGTCTTGGCGTTCAGCGTGATGCGGTCAGCGGTGTGGGTGATGTTGAGCTTGGCCAGCAGGTTGATGCTGTCTTTCAGCGCGCGGATATCGATGTCCCCCGCCGCGGCCACCAGGCGATAGCCCAGGCTCTGTACAAACAAGCGCATGCCACGGCTGGCGCTGGCGAGCAGCCGCTTGCCGCTGGTCAGGCTGATATGTTCCGTACTGCTGAGCGCAATGTGTTCGCCGCTGGCGATATGGGTCGAGCCAGGCGTGCTGGTCGCAATACCCACCGGGCTGGCGACGACGACGTACGGCTGCGCGAACTCGGGAAAGTTGTTGCTGGCCGGGTCGCCGGGACCACTGCCGAGGATGCCCTGGTGCTGCTTTTGCAGGGCGTTGGCGACCGCATCCTGGTCGCCCGTTTCCTGCGCCTGTACTTCGCGTGCCTGGGTGCCGAAGCCCTCCTGCTGCTCGCCAGCCACGTCCAGACGGGCGGCGGTCTCCTTGAGGTCCTTGTGGTGCTCGCTGGCGTGCGGGCGCGGCTCGGTGGTCAACAGCAGGCCGGCGCCGGCGCGCACGGCGCCGTGCTCGTCGGTGCGCAGCTCGAAGCCCTTGCCGCGCGCTTTGCCGCCGCCCGGACGCGGATGGACCAGGTAGCCCAGGTTGAGGGCGCTGGCCCCCTGGTCGCTGCGCAGTGTGGCGCTGATCTCGCCATTCGTGTCGTCGAACAGCAGTTCATTGTTGCGTCCGGCCTTGTGCTCCTTGCTTTTGATCGTGCTGAGGATGTTGTGCCGCGGCAGCTCGTACGGCGGCAACTGCAGGGCCATGTAGGTCCTGCCGATAATCAAAGGCTGGTCGCAATCGCCGTCGATATTGCCCACCAGCACTTCCTGGCCGATACGCGGGATGGCCATGTGTCCCCAGGTGGCACCGGCCCAGTTCTGCGAAACGCGGATCCAGCAGGAACTGTGCTCATCGGACTTGCCCTGCCGGTCCCAGGTGAACTGGACCTTGACCCGGCCCCACTCGTCGCAGTGGATTTCCTCGCCCGGCGGGCCGACGACGATGGCGACCTGCGGGCCGTCGATGCGCGGTTTGGCTATCGGCTGAGGACGCCATTCCACATCATCGGGAATCAGCTCGGCGGTATAGCTGTAGTGAGTGCCCAGTTCCGCGTCTGCGCTTTCCTCGGCCTGGCTGGTGTGCTGCACACCGCGATGCTTGATGCGCAGGGGCCGCCAGCCGCGGTTGTGGTCGGCGCGCGGATGACCTGTGAGGTCGAAGGCCAGGCCGGGCACCAGGCGCGCGTCGTCGCCTTCCACTTCTGCGGTACGGGCGTCGCCGCGCAGCCCGAGCAGGCGGGTCCGGGTGAAGGGCTGCCCCGCCGCGTCTTCCTTGTAGCGGCCGGGGAAATGGTAGACCTCGTAGTCCTTGCCCTGATGGTCGAGCTGCGCACCGTCGTGTTGATGCTCCTGGTTATAGGCCGGGTGCTTGAACGTGTAGTCGCGCTGGGTTTGCCGCGCAGTGCGCACGCGCTCGCCGTAGCGGAAGCGGCGCAGCGCCGGCGTGAGCTGATCGCCGCCTGGCGTGGCGTTGTATTCGACCGGACCGCCGTCGATGGAGCCGAAGATGTAGAGATTGTCTCCATGCACCAGGTGGTGGCTGGCATCGGCAAAGGAAAAGGCGTAATAAAAGCCCTCTTCCGCTGCCAGCCTGGCAAGGAAATGCAAGTCGCTGTCACCTGCCTGTACGCAGTATTCACGCGGCAGATGCGTCTCGGTCACCAACTGTTCGTAGTCGGTGATCTCGTGTTCCTTTAGCACTGCAGACAGAATGTCCGGCACGCTCTGCCGTTGGAAGATGCGCCAGTCCGCGCACAGGCCGGCGCGCGCAAGTTTGGGCTCAACCACGGCACGGTAGCGGGTGCGGCGAAAGCCGGTTTCCCCTTGTTCGAAATCACTGACCAGGCCGTGGACGTAGCGCACGGGCTGGTCGGCGCGCCAGATGGTGAGCTGCGCGGGTTGATCGAGGACGGCCGAGAAGTCGATCGACGGATCGGTGCTGGTCAGGTCGGCCGACAGCGTAAACGGCTGGCTCAGTCCTTCCTCCAGCTCGAACGAAACCACATCGAACTCGAGGCCCCCCGCCTTGAAGGTGAAGCGCATATCGGATTGTCGAGGCATGGGTGTGCTCCTCAATCGGTAGAAAAGTCACCGGAATGGACCGCAGCGAGCCGCGTTCGATCTCCCGGTAGAAAATCAGTCAGACAGTGGCGGACCTGCACGCGCAGCCATTGCTCGCGCTCGGCGTAGCGCGCCATCCAGAACCCGTGGGCCGCCATGACGCCAGCCGCGAGGTGCGTTTCGATATCGACGTCATCCGTCCTGATACCGCCGTAACGGTTCCACTTCCTGACCATGGCGATCCTCCTTGGGGTGCCTGGAACTAGCGCTTGAGAGTGGCGTCCAGCGCGCGTAGCACCTGCCCGGTGCTGCTGTCCAACTGAACGCTGAAGTAGGCATACGCGCCGGACAGCAGCACCAGCGCGCAGGCCCAGGGTGTCCACCACGGCAGTTGCCCACCGAGCCGGTAGCGGCGTGTGGCGATATTCCGGCCGCCATCGGTGAGCTTTTCCGGGACGTCGCCACGCAAACCGCGCAACACGTGGTGCAGTCGGTCGATGATGTTGTTGAGCGACTCATCGCGGTTGTTACGCATACCGTACTTTCCGGTAAAGCCCAGACACAGGCAGAGGTACTTGAACTCGAGCACGTCGCGGTACTTCGCAGGCTCCACGAGCATGCGGGTGAGCACGGTGAAGAATTTCTCGCCGCCCCAGGTTTCGTTATGGAAGTGGCTGAGCAGCGAGCGCTTGGCCCATACCGAATCGGAGCCGCCCCAAGGGGTAGCCATGACGGCCTCGTCGATGAAGGCGCACAACGCATAACGGAAAGCCAGTTGAGTGGCGCTGTCATAGCTGTGCTGGCGGATTTCCTCGTCCAGCGCGCTGATCTGGTCACGCACGGTTTGATAGAGCTTGCCGATGTCGTCGCAGCGTTCCAGCCGGCGCAGGCGAATCACCAGGCCCAGCAGCGGCTGCGCGCCGTCCACCAGAGGATTCCAGCCATGGCCGCGCAACTGGAAACTCAGGTCCGGGTCGCCGTTGAGCTGTTCGATTCGCTGGTAGCCGACAGTCTTGCTGAGCTCGTCCGCGGCGGCATGGCCGGGAGCCGGGCGCGAACGCAGCGTGCGCGGGTCGTCGAGGGGAACGGTCGTGGTCATGTCATTGGCTCCGGATGGCCCAGAACTGCATTTCCAGTTCAGGGAAGTCGCCGGCGACGTGGAAGCCGAAGCCGGATGTCTGTTGCGTCATGACCTGCCACGCCGGATGCGTACGATCGAGTTCGAAATAGATGAAACCGGCGTGATACGGCAGATAGCGAGGCGCCACGTGCAACTGCTTGAGCGGGATGCCAGGCAGTTGCAGACTGACCAGTTCGCCGAGGCGCTCCATGGAGGTGACCTTGGCTTGCTGGACGAACAACTGACGCAGGTCGTCCGCGGACATCCGCGCACGCACGGCGAGCACGAATTCCGCACCTTCGATCAGCGTGCGATCGCGCACCTCCGCAGTCAGCGAGCCGTAGCGCTGCTCGATAATCGGCAGCGACACCGCGCGGGGCTGGAGCACGGTGCTCAGCGTCCGCCGCAGGGTATCCATGAGGATGCGGAAAGACGCGCGCGGATCATCGTGCTGATAGGTCGGGTACTCCTGTGGCAGACGGCCCTCGTCGGTGAAGGTGACCAGTTCACCGCAGGCCTGGATGAAGGCCACGTAGAGATCCTCGGGATGGACATGCCGCTTGCGCGACAGGTAGCTGAACCAGGGCTGCAGGCGGTTGATGACTTGCAGCAGGTTGAAGTCCGTGATGTCGGCCACGCCCGACTGCCCTGCGGAGCCGATGCGTTCCGCGATGTTCTTGGCGCGCTCGCGCATCAGACCGGCCACCTCGCCGACGAAGCGATGCAGCGGCGCGATGGCGTTCACGGACAGGCTGGTGGGATAGAACCCGTTGTCGTCCAGCACCAGGCTACCGTCCGGGCGGCGGTCGAGAATGCGGCACATGGCGATGCCGGTGAAGGCGCTGCGGTCCTGCTGCTCCAGTGCGAACTGAAGGTTTGGGACAACGAGGTCCACCGGCTGGTGGTCGCCTTCGAGGCTGTGCGTGTCGCGCACCGCCTCCGTGCGGGCCACGTAGCGCGTGTTGGCATACGTATCGGGCCAGCGAACTTCGAGGCCGCTGTCCTGCTTGAGCGGCAACGTAAGGTAGACCGTCTGATTGGCCACGCTGGCGTCGGTGATCGCCAGGGGCTCTGGCGCCGGCTGCTCGCCGGGAATGTCGATGACGGTACCGTCGGGCATCACGCCACGCGCCCGCACGATGGCCACCTTGCCGAAGGCGAGGTACTCATGGTTGAGTTCCAGCTCGCTGAAGCCGTATAGATGGTCGCTGACGCTGTTCAGGCGCTGGTTGGCGTGGTACTCGGCGGCTCGCGCCTGCTGCTGGAAGTGCTGGGGTTGGACGAATAGTCCTTCTCCCCAGAGAACGGCGTTGCGTGAGGTCATGGCGTTACCTGGATTCGGGATGGGTTGGAAGCGGCCTGCAGCGCCGGAGGCGCAGGCAACGGCTCCGCCGGCAGCGGCGGGACAGCCGCCGCTGCCGGCAACTTCGAAGGCCGCCGCCTGACGGTTTTCTCGATGGGTGCGGCAGGCACGGGGCAGGCAGCCGGTACGGGGGTGGCGGGTAGCGCGGGTCGCCCCTCGCGCGTCAGGCTCACGCGCGTTTCGCTCAACTTGACCAGCAAGGAATATTTGCGGCCCTTGGGCTCGATCGCCATGACCTGCTTCCAGGCCACCGCGTTCCCATCGTGGAAGTCCGCAATTGCGGCGATGAAGCGCGTGCCGTCGCGGACCTCGCCGAAGGGCACGAATTTGAACTGTCCAGGCAACAACAGGTAGTCGTCGGCGGCCAGGTAGGTGCTGCCCAGGGTCTTCTTCAGGTCTTTGCGCAGTTGATCAGGGTCTGCATTGAGCAGCACGGAGTCGTCCCTGAGTTGCACGACCTTGAAGGCGATGGGGGTTCCGGGGGGCTTGGCCAACCTCGACCGGGCGGTCGACGGCGCAAAGCTGTGACGGCGACCATTGGCGTCGTACTGCCCCAGTTCGAGGCCCTGCGGACCGACGATCCCCGTATTCGGTAACGGAGGCACGATCACCTGCTCGCTCGACTGCCCGGCTCGCGGATGCGCGGACGGCGCACCGACACCGGCCGCGGGCCTCGCGACAAAGGCGGAAGCATCGGCGCCGGTGCGCAACTGCTCGAGCAACAGTTGCAGGTTTTCGAGGAGCTCGGGCTTGTTGGCGCTGACGAAACGCACCGCGTAGGGGCCGTCTTCCGCATCCTGCTCATCGGTCGCATCGAACCCGGGCACCTGATGCTGCCCATTGGGATTGACGTCGTGGTCGGCGTACAGGCTGAGGCCGATCTGGGTCGGCTGGTCATCATCGACGCCCACCTGGATGGATGGGTCCATCAGCACCTGCCCCGTTTTCTTGAAAACATTGCCGACGGTGCTGCATCCCGTGAGCATCAGCAGTGGCATCAGCGCGCAGACGAGCCGCTTCATCGCGGCTCCTGGCGCAGCGCTCGGTCGTAGGCCTGTTCAAAGACTTCCCAGAACAGTTTCTCGAAACCTTGCTGGCGAGAGGATGTCAGCTCGTTGTAGTAGTGGGTGTACATCTGCCAGCTCCAGTCCGCTCCCTCGGATGGCTGGACCTGGGCCGGCCGATAGCGCTGGAAACGCTGCTGCAGTTGCTCCGGCGAGAAGGCACGCAACAGGGCCTGGAGGCTGGCCTCAATGGCCTCGATCAGCGCGGCCTGGTGCTGCTGAACCTGGGCGAGGCTTTCCTCCACGGCGGCGGACGGCGACAGGTGCACGACGCTGCGCTCACTGGAGAACAATGCGCGTACGGTCTCCGGGTAGCCCAGCCCCAGGCGCAAGGGGTTGTCCTCGATGGGCTGGAGCGTGCGGGCAAGCGGTGCCAGATTGCGCCGTTTACCGTCCTGGGCATGCTGCAAGGCAGTGATACCGTGAATGACTGCGCTCAACGTCCTGCCGATCTCCTGCAACAGCGCATGCCCCATCTGAGGATCGACCACGCCGACCGAGGCCCCAAGCCCTTCCACCAAGGGTTGGATCAAGGCATTGGCGTCGCCGGTCGAGACGGCTCGCGAGTAGGACTGCGGCATCGTGGATTCTCCAGATAAGGTCTTGGGTGAGCCGGACACGGCTTCGAATCGAGTACGGGCGTGGTTGGCCTGCGTCTGGCTCGGACTGAGTCCGTAGTTCGTAGGGTCCAGCGGGGCAACGCCGAATCCCGGCTCACGCCGCAGTTGCTCGGCATCCAGGGCGGCCAGCGGATCGCGTTCGTCCGCGGGACGATGCTCCCTCGCGAGGTCATCGAAGGCGCTGAAATCGGGCTTGCGCACCCCCGCGTCCAGCAGCCTGTCGGCGTCGCCCACCGGGTGAAGGCCAGCGCTTGGCTCGTTGAGCAACTCACCCACCGAACGCTGCTGCAGCGGCTGGCTGTTGAGCAGATGCGGCTCGGACGTCTGAAGATGGACGGTGACCTGGTAGGCGCCGATATGCAGCATGTCGCCGTCGCGCAGACGCGCGGCCATGCCGCGCCGCAACGGTGTCTCGGCGTCGTTGACGCGGGTGGCGCCACTCTGGTCGCGCACGCAGTAACTGTTGTCGATCCAGGCGATCTCGCAGTGAATCGCCTGCACCTGGCCTTGACCGTCATCGAGCAGCCAGTCGGCGCCGCGGCTGCCGATGGTGCCGCCCGCGTGACCGAAGCGATGCCGTGCAGTGCTGCCGGCGCGCAGGGCATGGGTATTGGCAACGATGAGTTCGAGGCGCTGCGTGTCTGCCGACGTCTGGCTTGTTGGAGGAGTAGGCGTGTTCATAGTCGCACCTTGATACGCACGGGGGTTCGAGTGGCGTCATCACCGTTGACGAAAGTGGTCCAGCCAAGCTGCGAGCCGCGCTCCTTGCTCAGATTGAAGGACTCGACTTCCGCCGGGCGAAGTCGCAGTTCCAGGTCGAAGGCCATCGGGTCACGCAGCAGGAATTCCATGAGCTTGCGCAGGCGTGCGAAGTCCTCCCCGCTGGGCAGGAAGTGGCGGAAGCGCTCCTGGTCGAGATCGGAGATGACGACGGTGAATTTGTTGTGGCAGGCGCGCACCCGCTTGCCGATCACGAAGCTGCCGCCGACCTCGCCGTTGCGCTTGCCCAGCGACAAGCGCTGACCTGACGGGATGTCGACGTAACGAATCTCGAACTCGCGCACCTGCACGGATTTCAGCGCGAAGCAATCGGCCACGATGCCCGCGACCATCGACGCGGAGCGGCTGCGGTTGATGATGGAGCCGGCGAAACTGAGCAGACGGCTCCAGGGCAACGGTGTCGCGCCGCGCAAGTCGTCGTTGCCCAGGCCGACGAGGGCAAATACATAGCGGGAGAAGCCATCGCTGGCTTCGCTGCGGAAGCGGATGTGATAGCGGTACTTGCGCCATGCCCGGTGCAGCAGCATGAGCAGACGGTGGTGAAAGAAGTCGAGAAAGGCCGGACGAATGCCGATACCCTGCCCATGCTCATAGGCCAGACGGTCCAGGTAGTAGCCCGGCAGCGGCGAGTCAGAGCCGTGCAGCCCGAAGAAGTTGGCCTGTATCTGGTAGTCGCTGGCCGAGCCGTCGGGCATACGCGCGGCGAAGCTGATGTCCGACGCCGGAAATGCCAGTCCCGCCGAACTGCTCAGGCGGATGCGCCAATGGGCATCCCCGAGCGGATCGCTCGCTTCCAGGTCGTCACCGTGCAGTGCATGCAACTGCTCCAGCAAGCGGAAGAAGTCGTAGGCCTTCGCGCTGGCGAGCACGGCATCGGCGACGGCTAGATCAGGGGTTGCTTGCCGATCTGCAATGGCCATTGGTAGTGCTCGTTGTTGCTGGTGTTGATGACTTCCAGCACATGGAAGGAGTTGATGCTGGCGTAGAGCGCCAGGAAGTGGCTCAGCACGCTGCCGAACAGATAGAGGTCCCCCTCGCACAGGAAGGCGTCTTGATCCAGGTGCAGCACCGTCTTCAAGCCACGGATGGGCAGACCCTTCATGAGCCAGTCCATCGGCTTGGTCTCGGCCTCGCCGATGCCCGCCAGGCGCTTGCTGCTGGCCCGCGCATGCTGGATGTCATGCAGCGCGGCGAAGTCGTAGGCTCGCAGGACTGCCTTGAGCGGTTCGGCCGAGAGCAGTGACAGATAATTCAGCGACAGGTTGGAGATCAGGCTCCACTGGGGATCGCCGTCCAGCACCGGGCGATAGGACGGCGTCGGACGCGTGATGTTGCGACAACGACTGTAGGATGGCGCCCTTTCCGATCCTTCGCAGATATCGCCCACGTCCAGTGCAAGCGGAAGGTCGCGGTTGGTGCAGGTAATCGACAGCGAAACCGTTTCGGTCTGGTCCACATACTCGCTTTCGTCGGCGCGCACGAAGGAAACGGCGTGGTCGAGACCACTGCCGTCAAGCGCGTTGCCTATGTGGGTTCGGTAGTAGATCGCGGTACGACCTTCGGCATGCTCGACTTCGTGCGCCATCGACTCGAATGGCCGGAAGATACGCAGCCGATCGCCTCGCCGCCCATCAGCGTCGCGGCGCAGGCCCCGGACTTCGTCGATACTGAAAATCTCGTAGGCTAGCGGCCGCTGCCCCGCTGGATAAACCGGCTGTTGCGCGACCTTGCCGTCTATCCTGATCGGCTCGGCGTCATGGGCGAACAGGTTGACCGCGGGGGTGCAATACAGGGCAAGGTCGCCATCGCGCAGGCGAATGCCCGGTGGCATCGGCCGACTGAAGTGGAACTCGATCCGGACGGTCTCCTGGCTGGTGGACGGCCAGAACGGCGCCAAGCCGCTCAACCGGAAACAATGAAAGCGCTGGGGAAAAACGAAGTACTCCTGCAATATCCGGTAGCCGTCGAAGGCATTTTTCGGATACGGCAGCAGGGCTTCATCCTGGGCGAACCCAGGAAACTCGACCTGTCGATTGGGCAGGGAGAATGCCTTGCCGTCAAGGTCTACCCTGACCTTGTCGAGGTACTGGGCCAACCAGAGATAGAGGGTCTGCGCCGTGGTGTCATCGCCGCTGAGCTGGAAATCCAGTTGATCGCAGTCCATGAGGCTGGGCGGGTTATCGGTCAGGAACGACAACTCGACCGTCAGGATCGACTTTTCTCGCGAGTGGGCATCGCTCACGCGGGTCATCTTGAGCGGCAACAGGTGAACATCCGCACAGGTGCGAAAGCGGCACTGGACGCCATCCACCGCGCGGGACAACACAACGGTTCCCTTGGGCACGGTTTGCCGCTGCGTGATCGCGGTTTCGACCGGCTCGAAGCAGACGATGGTCGAGCTCGGCAGCGGCCGAAGGTAGTTCGGCCACAGCAGTTGCAGCATCGAGTGAGTCAGCTCAGGCAGATCGTCTTCGATTTTTAGCCGCAGCTTGGCGGTCAGGAAGCTGAATCCTTCGAGCAGGCGCTCGACATCGGGGTCGGCGCCTTCCCCTCCAAGGAAACGGGAGAGTTGCGGATTGTCACGGGAAAACTCGCGGCCGAAGCGACGTAAGTAGTCGAGCTCTTCTCGGAACTTGCGGCGTAATGTCATGGCAACGACTTTCCATTGCGGATCGCGCGGCGGGTCAGGTGAACCGCGCGATCCTGTTGTGATGCTGAAGTACCAGGTCGAGCTCGATGCTTTCGTGTGCGTTGCGAACCGGCACCAGGCAGTGCAGCCGGAAGTGCAAATCCATCGGGCGCATGGCATCCGTGAGTGGCTGAACGCGGGTCACCTTGACCCGTGGCTCGAACTCGCTGACCACGGCATGGATGTGCTCGCCCAAACGGTGCCGCAGATCGGCGCTGCCGACCGCGACATCGTTGAAATCGGGCAGCCCCAATTCAGGACTGCTTGACGAACAACCTTGCCGGGCATTGAGTACCCACTCGAGATGCCGCTTGATAGCCTGGATGCGTTCGGCGGCCAGATCCTGGCTCGTCCGCAGACGTCGCGGCGCGAGATCGGGATCGAGCCGCTCGAACAAACTTCCCTGTCCGAGCGTTCTCGGCATGGCCTAGGCTCTCGTTATTCCTTGTCGAGCCTGCCGACAAGGGACAGTTCGAAGCTGGCACCCATGTACTTGAAGTGCGGACGCACCGCGAGCGACACCTGATACCAGCCCGGATCGCCAGCGACATCCTGCACGATCACGCGGGCCGCCCGCAGCGGGCGGCGGCTGCGCACGTCAGCCGAGGGGCTTTCCTGGTCAGCGATGTATTGCTTGAGCCAGTTGTTCAGCTCGCGCTCAAGGTCCTGGCGCTCCTTCCAGCTACCGATTTGCTCGCGCTGAAGCACCTTCAGATAGTGCGCCAGCCGGTTGACGATAAACATGTACGGCAGTTGCGTGCCGAGCTTGTAGTTCGTCTGCGCGGCCTGGCCCTCCTCGGTCTTCGGGAAAAGCTTGGGCTTTTGCACCGAGTTAGCGGAGAAGAATGCAGCGTTATCGCTGTCCTTGCGCATGGTCAGAGGGATAAAACCGGCTTCGGCGAGTTCGAATTCGCGGCGGTCCGACACCAGGACTTCAGTGGGAATCTTGGCCTGCCACTGGCCGAGGGATTCATATAGATGGACTGGCAGATCATCCACCGCCCCGCCGGACAGCGGGCCGATGATGTTCGGACACCAGCGGTATTTGGCAAAGCTGTCGGTGATGCGGTTGGCGAGCAGGAACGACGTGTTGCCCCACAGGTAATTGGCGTGGCTACCATCGACGCCTTCGCGGTAGACAAAGGTACGCGTCGGGTTGTCCAACGGGTCGTACGGCTGGCGCAGCAGGAAGCGCGGCAAGGTCAGGCCCAGGTAGCGCGCATCCTCGGATTCGCGCAGGCTACGCCATTTGGCGAAACGAGGGCCTTCGAAAATGTCGCTGATTTCCTTCAGGTTGGGCAGCTCCTGGAAGTTCTCCACATTCAGGAACTCGGGACCGGCAGCACCCAGAAACGGCGCGTGGGCCATGGCGCCGACCGCTGCCACGTAGCTAAGCAGCTTGATGTCCGGCGCCGACGGGCCAAAGGTGTAACTGCTGACCATGCAGCCCACCGGCTCACCGCCGAACTGGCCATAACCCGCCGTGTAGGCATGCTTGTAGAGGCCGCTGCGGGTGATATCGCCGGCTCCCTCGAAGTCATCCAGCAACTCGGCCTTGCCGACATGCATGAAGCCGATCCTGATGTTCTCGCGTGTATCGGTGTTGTCGACCAGAAGCTTGAGTTGGCGCCAGTGGGACTCCAGGTTCTGGAACGACGGATCGTGGAGAATCTCGTCCATCTGGACGGTGAGTTGCTCGTCGATCCGGGCAATCATGCCGTCCACCAGCAGCTTGCTGATGGGCTGCTCGCGATCATCCGTCTTGAGCATTTCGGCAATAAACGCAGCAACGCCGCGTTCGGCGACGGCATAGCCCTCGTGATTGGGCTCGATGCGCGTCTGCGCCATGATCTGTTCGAGCAGCCCCTGGGATTGGGCCGCTTCAGCCTGGGCAACAGCGCGTTCGGTTTTCATGTTCGTTTCCTTGAAGCCGCGGAGATATGGGAAGGTGTGATGTGCCGCAGGAGGCGCATCAGTCGGACGAGCCCTTGAGCGCCTGGCTCAGCTCTTGCGCGAGCTTGTTCCGCGCCGCCTCATCCCCGAGCAGGGCCTGCAACTGCTTGCGGAACGCGGGCACGTTACCCATGGGCCCCTTGAGGGCTACCAGCGCCTCGCGCAGTTCCAGGAGCTTGCGCAACTCGGGCACCTGCTGGGCGACTGAATCAGGATTGAAATCCCTGATGTGCTTGAACTGAAGGTCGACGGTCAGCGTGTCGTCAGCGTTGGCATTTCCGAGGCGCAAGGGAACGGCAGTTTTCAACGCCACGCCCGCCTCGCTGAGCACATCGTTGAAGTTGTCCTTGTCCACACGCACCACCGGCCTGTCTTCAATAGCAGTCTCTTCTTCGCGCCCCTTGAAATCACCAATCACCAGCATATTCAAAGGCAGTTCGATCTCCGCCTGCTGATTACCTGTTGCCGGAACATATTTGATATTGATTCGTTCCTTCGGGGCTACCGATGCCGTGCTCTTCGCCATAAATACTCCTTATCCTTTTCTCTTGAGGATGCTGGAAATTCGCTCTCAGCCGTAAACCGCAGCATGTCCAACCTGGTTCGAGATCTGCTTGGGGAATCGCCCCAAGATATTCCATGCCCCTCAGAAAACATGGCTCCCAGAAGCGCTTACCAGACATATTCAGACATACGCGGCCCGCCTGAATAATTAAGCCTGCCCCATTGCACCGTCAATAAGATTTGTCCGAAATTTCCATCAGATCAATCACGAAATTAACCCCAAATAACGAGACAGAAAAAATGTGACATTTATTAATAATTCCCCGCACACAAGAAAATAAATTTCTCATTTACTAATTGGCAATATTGTGTTTCCTTAATGGGCCAACCATTCCCCGCACCGCTGATATATCTGCGTGCAACTTCGGTCCTGACGTTGCACGCCTCGTTTCCAACCATCCTTGATGGGCTGTGCTTCATGATCCGAATTGAACTCTCGGCAGTCTTCGACCGCTTGAATCCCCCCGCTCGACAAGCCCTGGAAGAGGCCGCGAGCCTCTGCATCAGCCAGCAAGGCGCCGAAGTCACGGTGCCGCATGTGCTGCTCAAGCTGGTGGACCTGCCGTTGGGGGATGTCCGATCGCTATTGCGCGAGGCAGGGCTGGATCTGGGCGCCGTGCGTCAGGCGCTATCAGCCAACTTCCCGAACCAGGCATCCACGGGAGGGCAATACCCCGCGTTCTCGCCGTTGCTGGTCGAACTGTTGCAGGAGGCATGGCTGTTGGGTTCGCTGGAATGGAACCAGGACGCAATCCGTAGCGGCAGCCTCTTCCTGGCCGCATTGCTCAACCCGGGTCGCTATCTGCCGCTGTCCGCCGTGCGTCTGTTCGACTGCGTCAACCGGGAAGCCTGGCGCAAGGAATTCCTGTCGTTGGTCGCGAATTCGGCGGAAACACCCCAGGCGTCGGAACGTGTCCAGTCACCCATCGTCGCGGCGACCGATTCGGCGCTGGCCAGGTACGGCCATGATTTCACCGCCCAGGCGCGTGAGGGACGCCTGGACCCGGTGCTGTGCCGCGATGGAGAAATCGATCTGATGATCGACATCCTGTCGCGCCGCCGCAAGAACAACCCCATCGTCGTGGGCGATGCCGGCGTTGGCAAAAGCGCGGTCATCGAAGGCCTGGCACTGCGCATCGTCCAGGGGCACGTGCCTGAGCCGCTGCGCTCCGTCACGCTGTGGGGATTGGACCTGGGCGCACTACAGGCCGGCGCGTCGGTCAAGGGCGAGTTCGAGAAACGGCTGAAAGCGGTTATCGACGAAGTGAAGACCGCCGCCACGCCGATCATCCTGTTCATCGACGAAGCACACACGCTGATCGGTGCGGGCAATGCGGCTGGCGGCAGCGACGGCGCCAACCTGCTCAAGCCGGCGCTGGCCCGGGGAGAACTCCGCACGATCGCGGCCACCACCTGGTCGGAATACAAGAAATTCTTCGAGAAGGATGCGGCACTTAGCCGACGCTTCCAGCTGGTCAAGCTCGACGAGCCGAGCCCCGAGACAGCCGTCCACATCCTGCGGGGGCTACGGAACACCTACGAGTGCGCTCACGGGGTCTACATCTCCGACGACGCGTTGCAGGCCGCTGCCGGGCTTTCGGCGCGCTACTTGTCGGGACGGCAGTTGCCCGACAAGGCCGTCGACGTGCTTGACACGGCGTGCGCGCGGGTGGCAACCGCACTTGCCGAGTCGCCCAGGCAATTGCGGGTGCTGGAGCATGAGCTCTTGCAGATCGACACGGAGTCGACGCTGCTGCAACGGGATCAGCGTGCCGGCCTGCACACTGACGCGCAACGGCTCGAGGTACTGGACAACGCGCGCCGTGAGGTTCAGCGCAAGATGGATGCGTTGCAAACCGCATGGTCATGCCAGAAGCCGTTGGTGGACGAAATCCGGACGCTGCGGTCGTCTCTGGCGGCCGACGACGCCCCGGACAATGATGAGCGCTCCGAACAACTATCCGCCAAGGTGATGGAGCTGGCGGCACTGCAACGCCCAGGCGCGCTGCTGCACGCGGAGGTAGGCCGTGAGCAGGTCGCGCAGGTCATCGCTGACTGGACCGGCATTCCGGCGACAACCATCAGCAGCGATCAGATGACGCGCCTCCGAGGCTTGCCGGAGACGCTACGGGAACGGGTCAAGGGGCAGGACGCCGCCATCGAGCACATTCACCGGCATCTGCTGACCGCGATGGCAGACCTCCGGCGGCCTGGCACGCCGCTCGGCGCCTTCTTGCTGGTAGGCCCCAGCGGCGTAGGCAAGACGGAAACCGCACTGGCCCTGGCCGATGCGCTGTTCGGCGGCAAGCAGTTCCTGACGACGATCAACATGTCCGAGTTTCAGGAGAAGCACACCGTGTCACGCCTGCTCGGCGCGCCGCCGGGATACGTCGGCTATGGCGAGGGTGGCGTGCTGACCGAGGCGATCCGCAAACAGCCGTATTCCGTGGTCCTGCTCGATGAGGTCGAAAAGGCTCACCCGGACGTGCTGAACATCTTCTATCAGGCCTTCGACAAAGGTGAGCTGGCCGACGGCGAGGGGCGATTGATCGACTGCAAGAATGTGCTGTTCTTCCTGACCTCGAACCTGGGATTCGATCAACCGGAAGACGAACTGACCGACCAGGACGAGGCCGCTCTTCGGGAGCGCCTCTTGCAATTCTTCAAGCCGGCACTGCTGGCGAGAATGCAGGTCGTGCCCTATCGCTATCTGGACGATCGCGTGCTCGGGGACATCGTGGAAAGCCGCTTGCAACGGCTGATGACGCAGTTCGTCCAGCGCTATAACGCCACCTTGTCGGTTTCCGCGAGCGCCAGCGAGGAACTGCGCAAGCGCTGCACCCGCCACCAGAACGGTGCACGCATGCTGGATGCGAGCATCGACGGCGAGTTGTTGCCGCCACTGTCCTTGTCCGTCCTGCAGCGCCTCGCCGAGGGCGCAGCCTTCCGGCGTGCCCAGCTGTCGTGGAGCGGCAGCGCCTTCGAGGCCGTCGTGGAATGACGCCACCGCGGCAACTGAATCCGCTCGAGGTCGCGGGCATCGCGCGCGACATGACTTGGGCGGCACACCCCGACGAGCTGGCAACAGTGATCCTGCAAGCGGCTGTGGATAGCGGCTTGTTGCGCCTGGGGATGTGCTATCGCCTGGATCAGACGAGTGACTGCTTGCGGCCACTGACCTGCGTGCCGGAAAACGCGTCTGCTCTGCCGGAGCTGGATATGGACGAGTTAGACAACCCCCTGGTCTATAGCCTGGTAAGTGGCCACCCCTGCGAGGTCGAGCGCATCACCGATATGGTCGGCATGGGCAGCGCTTTCGAGCGGTTGCGCGAGCACTTCATGCCTGGAGACGGCGCCTGGATCCTGCCGTTGCGCGACACCAATCAGCATGCCTTCGCGGTCTTGGCGCTGCTCGGCGCTCCCTTGACACTGCACGCATTGCGCCAGTCAGCGCTTTGGCAGGCACTGCTGCAAATCCATGAGCGCCTGTTCTCCGGACTTCAGCAGAACCAGGGGGATGCGGTGCGGGCCCGCTCAGCCGACGCAGTGCTTGCGCAGGCGCATACCCGCACACGCGAGCGAGCAGCCAGGCTATTGGCGGCGGAGTTCGTCGGCGTGAGCCCGGCGGTCCGCGAACTGCGCAGCGACATGCTGGGAATGACGGATTCGAACCTGGCCATTCTGGTCACCGGCGAAACTGGCGCAGGCAAAGATCATGCGGCATGGCTCATCCACCAGGCAGGAAGCCGCCAAGGCAAGTTCGTGCCGGTGAACTGCGCGGCCATCCCCAAGGATCTGATCGAGGCGGAGCTGTTCGGCAGCGAGCGAGGCGCCTTCACCGGCGCCAGCCAGGCGCGCGCAGGGCTCGTGGCGGAGGCCGACGGCGGCACACTGTTCCTCGATGAGATTGGCGACATGCCCCTGGAACTGCAGGGCCGGCTGCTGCGCGTGCTGAACGAGAAGAGGTACCGCCCTGTGGGCGCGACACAGGAGCGCTATTCCGATTTCCGCTTGATATGCGCGACCCACCAGCCATTGCTTCAACGCATCGCCGAAGGGAGCTTTCGGGAGGACCTGTACTTTCGCATCCGCCAGCAATGCCTGCACGTGCCTGCGCTGCGCGAGCGTCCGGAGGATATTCCCGTTCTCGCCGAGCACGTGCTGCTGCAGTACAACCGCGAGAGACAGAGGCACATCCCCGGCATCAGCCCCGAGGCGTTGCGCATGCTGCAGATGCACCCGCTGCCAGGCAATGTCCGAGAACTGCGCAACCTCGTACTGGTGGCAGCCGAGCGCACCGAACGCGGCAAGGCCATCGCGCCACAGGCATTGCGCGAGCTGCGCCCCCCTGCCCCACGAACTCCCCCGCTCCCCGCCACATCGACGATGCCGCTGCACGATCTCTGGGACACCAACGACCTGCCCGGCGCGCTGGCGGCTTTCGAATGCCACCTGATAAGCGAACGCCTGCGACAAGCAAACGGTTCGCGCGCGCTCGCCGCACAGAGTTTGGGCATTCCCAAACGAACGCTGGCGCGTAGATGCCAGCGCTGGAACATTTTTCAGGAGGACTCTGCACCATGAGATCACTGAGCATCGCACTGGTTTGTGCAGCGCTCGTGGCCGGATGTGACGCCGGCAAACAGGGGACCGCCGCCGGTCCGTCCTCAGCGACCCCAGCAGTCATGAAAACCTGTACCTCCATTGTGTCCGCGATAGAGCGGCTGGCCTGCTTCGATGCGCTTGCGGGAACGCCGCCAGCACCGGTCGCAGCGACTCCGGCCACGCAACAGAACGAGGCTCCAGCAGCGGCCGACAGCCAGAAACCCGCGAAACCGCCAACGATCGTCGAACTGGTCCGCCTCAACGAGGCGAAACGTGCCGCGGGCGAGACGGGATTCCGGCTGTCGCGCACAGAGGAGGCTGTACCGGGACGGTGGAGCGTGGTGATGTCCGCCCCGGCGTTGGGCGGCGCTACCGCGCCGCCGATCCTGGCGATCAGTTGCCTGTCGAACATCTCGCGTCTGCAGTTGCTGGAGAGCCAGCCGATCACGCCCAACCGGATGAACATCCGACTGCTGTTGGACGGGCAACCCATCTCGGCCTCGGTGCCGTGGCAGGTACTGGAAGACGGCACGGTCGTGGACGCCGGGCGTGGCCTGGTCGCCATCGAACAACTGCGATACCTGGTCAAGGCCGGCGGCCGCTTGCAGGTCGAGAGCGACTATGCGCCGTTCTCCGGGCTGCTATTCGATGCAACCAACCTGCATAGCTTGATGAAACAACAGCGTGAGGCCTGTCACTGGTGATCAACTTGCCTCACCTGGATCTGGACGCATTGCTAGGCCCGCTGGATGCCAAACAGCCGGCCGGTGTATTCGATGAGGAAGACGAAACGTATCAAGGCATCGAGCATGAAATGATCAAGCTCGGCAGTCTGCAGGAAGCCAGTATCGACTGGTCCTATGTCGATGAAGCCTCGCGTCAATACCTGAGCACCCGGTGCAAGCACTTCCGCGTGGCGGGGCATCTGGTCACGGCCCGCCTTCGCCCCCGCACCTGGCCCCACTGGACCGAAGCAACGTCGGTGCTGGCCGGCATGGTCGAGCGCTACTGGGAAAGCGGCCAGCCGAAGCCCGGGCCGCGTGGCCTGCTGGCCAAACGCAAGCTGGTCACCTTGCTGGCGGAGCGACTGAGCCAGGCACTGGAAACGCTGGATCAGAAGACCTACACCCCCGGGCTGCAGGATCAGGCACAACAGGCATTCGACCGATTGCAGGCCAAAGCGGTGGCGGCGCAGTTGGATGTATCGATGCTGTCCGGGCTGGAAGCGCAGATGCACCGGCATGTCGAGAGCACCTTGTTCCCGGAGCCAGTGGTTCTCAAGCCGAGTGACGGTCAGCAAGGTGGGCACGCGCTGAGCGACGCCTTCTTCCAGCCGAGCGAAATGCCGAAGTCCAGCGATGAGCGCGAGGGGCGCCGAACGCTGTTGGCAATGGCGGATTTCATCAACGAGCAGGACATATACGACCCGACCAGCTATCAATTGCGGCGCTTCGCGCTATGGGCGCACCTGCGGGCGGCACCGCCCGCGAAGCGCGACCAGCTCACGGAACTGATGTGCGTGCCGGTCGATACCGAAGAGGGCTATCGCGAGGCGATCTCGACCAATTCGGTCAGCCCGGTGTTGTTGCGGCGCGTGGAAAAGAGCGTGACCAGCTCGCCCTATTGGCTGCGAGGCAGCTTCTTTGCGGCGGCCATGGCGGCCCGTCTGGAAATGCCGGCCGTGGCGGAGGCCATCCGTCACGCAGCCGAACGCTTCCTGCTGCGCATTCCGGGCTTGAGCGACCTGCACTTCGCCGATGGCCGGCCCTTCGTCGACAGCGACACCTTGGGTTGGATCGGCAGCGCCGAAGCACGGTCTGCCGATGCCGGTGCACCGCAAGAGTTCGTGGATTTACGCGAGGAGCTGGCCAGCCGGTTGGACACCGAGGGTGTTGAGCCGGTGCTCCGCCGGTTGCAGGCGCACCAGGCCTCGTCTAACGGCCCGCGTCATCGTTGCCACGCAACCGTGATTGCGGCTGACCTGCTGAAGTCGCGAGGTTTGGATTGGCTGGCTGAAGAACTCTATGCCAATGCCAGCCGGTTGATGAAGGGCGTCACGGTGGATCAATGGGAGCCTGAACTGTTCCAACACCTCGCCAAACATGTCCCGGCGCATCAGGAAAACGAACCTAGACGAAGCCAGTCGCAAGGAGAGAAAAAATGAAATACTGGTCGTTGCTCAAACGATATGCCGTCCCCCTACTCCGTTGGGTCAAGGGCGGCATGCCACTGCTGCTGGTACTGGGGCTGATATTCCTGTTGATAGCCATCTGGTGGCTGGGGCCGCAGTGGGCCTGGCGCGATCGGCATCCCCTGGCAAGCCTGGGCGCCCGGGTCGGGCTGACCCTTGCCCTGCTGATGGTTCCCGTGGTGACCTGGGCCCTGGTACTGCGTGCCAGGAACCGCCGGCTGGAGGCCGAGCGCCAGCAAGCCCGCGCCGTGAAGGAAGACCCGGTACTTGTCCATATCCGCGCCCAGGAGAAGTCCCTGGACGCCAACCTGGCGGTGCTGCGCGCCCACCTGCGAGGCCGCCAGGGCCTGTATCAGTTGCCGTGGTATCTCGTGCTCGGGCAGGAGGACGCCGGCAAGACCAGCTTCATCAACCGTAGCGGCCAGAACTTCTCGCTCTCGGGCGAGATCAAGGCTGGAGGTCATGGCACGTTCGTCGACCCCGACCTGATCTACCGGACCGATTGGTGGATGGGCGACCAGGCCGTATTGATTGACCCGCCCGGAGAGTTGATCAGCCAGTTTCCTGCAGGGGAACACTCGGACAGTGCTCCCGCGACAGCATCGACGACCGACGCTGAAGAAGCGCCGGTGCCCGAGCAGCTCGGGGAGCCGCCCGAGACTCGGGCCCGCCTCTGGCAGCATCTGATCGACTGGCTGGGCAAGAACCGCTCGCGGCGGCCACTCAACGGTGTGGTGTTGATCGTCGATCTGCCCTCGCTGTTGAGCCAGAGCGCCAGCGAGCGCAAGGCACTGGCCGTCCTGTTGCGTACGCGTCTGGCGGAACTGAGCCGACATCTCGGAACGCGTCCTCCACTGTATGTTGTCCTCAGTAAATTCGACTTGCTGGAGGGTTTCGAGCAATTCTTCGCCAGACTGCCGAAGGCGGAGCGGGAGGACATCTTCGGGTTCACCTTCACGCTGGATTCCGCGCGGCAGTACGACGCCTGGCAGACAGAACTCAGCCAGCGCTACTGCGACTTCATCGATGGCCTGAACAATCAGGTCTTCGATGTGTTGAACGATGCGAAGTCGCTGCCGATACGCGAAGCGCTGTTCTCCTTTGTGGGACAGATAGCCGGCATGCGCACCGTGCTTTTCAATTTCCTCGACGACGTACTGGGCAGCGATCGCTACGGCACCCCCGCCTTGCCGCGAGGCGTGTATTTCTCTTCGGTTCACCAACAGGGGTTGCTGCACAACGCTTTCGTCGACAATGCCTCGCAGACCTACGGTGTGCGAACGCTGGTACCCATGGCACAGCCGGCGGGACGCTCCATGGTGTACTTTGCCCAGCAGGTATTCCAGCGGGTCATCTACCCGGAAGCCGGCCTGGCCGGCGACAACCTGAAGGTGCTGGCCGACAAGAAACGGAATCTGGCCGTGGGCTTCGGCGTCGCGGCGCTGGGTAGCGCGGTCGTGATCGGCGGCTGGACTCACTACTACAACGTGAACCGCGCAAAGGTGGCGAGTGTGCTGGAGAAGAGCCGAACGTTCGCCAGCAATGCGATCGACTGCGGTCAGGACCCGACCGGACGAAATCTGCTGCTGCCGCTGGACCAGCTTCGCGATGCGGTGGCCGTCTACGGCGACTACCGGGAAGCGTGGCCGCTGGTGTCCGGCATGGGTTTGTACCAAGGACGCAAAATCGGCCCGAAGGTGGACGAAGCCTATCTGCGCTTGCTATCGACACGCTTCCTGCCGCAATTGGCCGGCGGGGTCATGACGCAACTGAACGCCGTAGCGGACGGTTCGGATACCCAACTCAGCGCCCTTCGGGTGTATCGCATGATCGAGGATCGGGCCAACCGCCGCGCCCCCTTCGTGGAAGACTGGATGAGAAAGGCGTGGCAGGCAGCATTTCCTGGCGAGGCGCCGGTGCAACGCGCCTTGTCGAGCCATCTCGATTACGCGCTGAAGTATGCCGATGTGTCGCTCCCGCAGTACGCCGCCCGGATTTCCGATGTGCAGCAGCAATTGCGGCAGATTCCTTTGCCGCAGCGCATCTACATGGCGATGCGCAGCCAGGCAGGCGACGTCCTGCGGACACCGCTGGATCTACGCAATGAGATCGGTCCGGCTTATGACATCGTCTACCAATCCACAACCGCGGCAGCCGAGGGTGGCGAAAACCCGGGCACGCGCATCGACGCGCTGCTGACCGCCAAGGGCTATCGGAACTACTTCGAGCCGCGCAATCAGGATGTCGCCGCGCTGGCCGTCATTGACCAATGGGTGCTGGGAGAACGGCGGAATGTCGACTATTCGGAAGCCGACAAGCAGGCGCTTGTCGCGCGTGTTCGTGCGCTGTACAGCCGTGACTTCATCGAGAACTGGCGCCGCGGACTCAACCAACTTGAGGTCGCCAATTTCGACGATATCGGCACCGCAGCCAACGTACTCGGTGCAGTCAACAGCCCGGCGGCCCCCCTGCGCAGGCTTCTGGAAACCGTGCGCGACAACACCAATCTGACGTCTAAAGCGACGTCTGACGCGACGCGGACCGAAGGCACTGCCACCGCGGCAAAGAGTGGTCCCGACAGCGAGGCCCAGGATATCGCCAAGATTGCTCAGGCATTCACGCCGCTGACGGCGTTGCTTGAAGCCAAGGGCGAGAAGCCTTCCTATCTGGACGAAACGATGCAGGCTATCGGCAGCGTCCAGGATGTGTTGGTGAAGGTACAGGACAGTCCGGACCGGGGAAAGGCGGCGCTGGCGGTGATGCTGGACCGCTTTGCGCTGCGGGGCACCGATCCGTTCGGCAATCTGCATCGGGTGGCTACGGGCCTGCCTGAGCCCCTCAATCGCCAGGTGAAGAAGCTGGCTGACGAATCCTCCGACGTGCTGCTGATCGAGGCGCTGCGCGAACTCGAAAAGCGCTGGAATGCCGAGGTCTTCAGCTTCTACAGCCAGCGCCTGGCGAACTACTACCCGTTCAACCCGAACAGTCGCACCGATGCCTCCGTCGAGGATTTCACAGCCTTCTTCGGGCCGCAAGGCAAGTTGCAGGACTTCAAGGACAAGTATCTGAAGCTGTTCCTGGATGACAACCTGGAAGCGCTCTATTCGGAGCGTCGCGGGGGCTACCTGATGCGCACCGATGTGCCCAAGCAGTTGGAGGCAGCCGACCGGATCCGCGATGCGTTCTTCAACAGCCGCGGTGCGATGGCCGTGCATTTCACGCTCGAGCCGCTTGGCCTGGCACCCACTCGGCGGAGCAGCACATTGAATCTTCAAGGACAACTTATCACCTATAACCATGGGCCCAGCGAGACCGTCGGTGTCATCTGGCCCAACACGCTCGGCGGCAGCCCAGAAAGCCGCATGACGCTGGTCAATGGTGATGGCAACAGCAGCAGCCTGGTCTACAAGGGCTCATGGTCGCTATTCCGCCTGCTGAGTCAGGCACGACTCAATGGCGCAACGGCTACCACCGTCGACCTCAGCTTTACGGCGAGCGATGGCGGCATGCGTTACCGAATCACTGCCGACAAGAGCAACAATCCGTTCACCCAGCGCTTGTTTCATGGTTTCGCACTGCCAGGTACGTTGCTGCAGTGATGACCGTACCAACAGTTGTCCGGTGGCGCGCGTATCGCGCCTATCCCGTGTGTGCAGGTATCCCTCTGCCTCCAATGCGACGTCGTGCTGGCAGGCGGATCACCGAGGGAGTTCCGTTGACGGACCGGACGCTCTCCAGCGGCCGGGTCATTGCTGACCCGGCCAGGTCAACAATGACCCGGGGGGTTTCTCTTTGATTTCAATAGCTTGACGCCTAACGAGTCAACTTTGACCCGTCCGCAAGGCGCCGCTGGCTGGCTTAGTCGACCCGATGCGCGCCCGCGCAAGCCGAATCGAAACATAAACCATTGATTTACATACTTATTTTGTGAAATACGGCAACCTGGCACAGCGATTGCGTTGTGGTTGTTGCTATCACTGATGGCGCATCGGGCCACGGGCCTTTCATCACAAAACGGAGTAATAAAAGCTATGCCTACACCCGCCTATATCAGCATCCAGGGCAAGACCCAAGGCAACATCACCAAAGGCGCCTTCACCGCCGATTCCGTCGGCAACGTCTACCAGGAAGGCCACGAAGACCAGATCCTGGTCCAGGAAATCGAACACCTGATCGCGACGCCGACCGATCCGCAGAGCGGCCAGCCGTCCGGCCAGCGCGTGCATAAGCCGTTCACCTTCACCGCGCCGCTGAACAAAGCCACGCCGCTGCTGTACCAAGCGCTGGCCTCCGGCGAGATGCTCCCCGAAGTGGAAGTGAAGTGGTACCGCACCTCGACCGAAGGCAAGCAGGAGCACTTCTTCACCACCAAGCTCGAAGACGCCACCATCGTCAACATCAATGCCGCGCTGCCGCACGCGCAGGACCCGAGCAAGGCCGAGTACACCCAGTTGATCAAGGTCGCGATGGCGTACCGCAAGATCACCTGGACCCACGCCATCGCCGGCACGGAAGCCTCCGACGACTGGCGCAAACCGCAAGAAGGCTAAATCTGTCTAATCGCAAGGCTGGCGCATTGCCAGCCTTGTTTGACGCACAGACCGGCTGCCCACCCGAAGAACGGTCACTCGCTTCTTGCCCGCGCCTTCTGCTTCCGCAAAGCTCATTTGCCGTTCCATCGTGATGGGCTCGTTCCGCGAGCTATCCTCTACAACGTTCTCGGCTGCGTCAGCGATGACCATCGAGATGGATAAATCAGCGTTTCCCTGGCGGAAAATCCCGACGAAGGGACTCAAGGGAAACTACGGAGAAAACGGTCGTCGAACCGGTTCGGTTATGCAGGATCGGCGCTCAATGGCGATCGTTACCTCACCGCAATTCATCGCGGTCACGCAGGCCCGTGGCGCGCTCCGCGCGAGCGACGTCATCACGAACGCCGAGAACGCGAAGGCCGCGCGACAGACATTCGACACTGCCACACGGCGCTTCGGTTCAAGCGGAGCGAAAACCGGCCAAACGATTCATCGCATCGTCAATCGTCCGCAAGCGGCCGCTTCGACGTCTCACTGCTCGCGAGCATCGCGATCAGCGCGATACCCGCCGCCCCAACCAGATACCATGCCGGCGCGAGCTTGTTTCCAGTCGCCCCGATCAGCCACGTCGCGACCAACGGCGCCGTCCCGCCGAACAGTGCATTCGCCGTATTGAAGCAGAACGCAAAGCCGGTGTAACGCACGCGTGTCGGGAAAATTTCCGACAGGAAGCAAGGCAAAGTCCCGTCGTTCATCGTCAGCAGCGCGCCGAACGCGATCTGGATCATCACGATCGTCACGAAGCTCGCGCCGGCCAGCCCCTTGAACAGCGGCACCGTCAGCACCGCGAACAACACCGACGCGCCGATCAGCATCGTCTTGCGCCCGACCCGATCCGAAAGCGCACCCATCAGGAAGATCAGCCCGATATACGCCGCCAGCGAAACCGTCGCCGCGATGAACGACTCGGTCTCGCCGACACCCATCTCGGTAGACAGGTAGGTCGGCATGTAGCTCAGCACGAGATAGAACGCGACGGCGTTCAGACACGTCACGCCGAACGCGATCAGCATCCTGCCGCGATGCCGCGTCAGCAGCTCGGTGGCCGGCGCCTGCGCGACATGGTGCGCGCCTTCGAGCGCCTTGAACTTCGGCGTGTCCTCGAGACGAATACGGATATAGCGTCCGACTACGCCGAACGGCGCAGCCAGCAGGAACGGCAGACGCCAGCCGAAGTCGTGCAACTGCTGCGACGTCAGCGCTGCGTGCATCACCGCGACGAACACCGACCCGAACAACAGGCCGGCCGCGGTGCTGGCCGGCACGATGCTGGTGTAGAACCCGCGCTTGCCTTCCGGCGCATACTCGGCAAGGAACGCCGACGCCCCCGCATACTCGCCCGACGCCGAAAAGCCCTGCACGACCCGCACCAGCAGCAGCAACACCGGAGCGACCATGCCGACCTGCGCATAAGTCGGCAGGAATGCGATGAGGAAAGTCGAACACGACATGATCAGGATCGACAGCGACAGTGCGGTCCGGCGTCCGACCCTGTCGCCGAAGTGCCCCCACACCACGCCGCCCAGCGGCCGGATCACAAACGAGATCGCGAACACGCCATACGCGGCCAGCAGCCCCGTCATCGCGTCGCTCTTCGGGAAGAACACGACCGCGATGACGGTCGCGAGATACCCGTACGATGCGTAATCGAACCATTCGACGAAGTTGCCGATGAAGCTCGCACATGCGGCCCGCCTGAGCAGCCGCGTATCGGCCTCCCCGCGCGCGGACGCGCCGTCACTCGAACGGACGGCGCCACCTTGGCTCGGCAACCATGTGCCGGCCTCCGCCGACCGACCCGACATTACCTTTCTGGTACCCATGCTCAGTCTCCAAACTGAATAGTACGTTGCGGTGTCATGGCCGCCATCCGTGATTCGATCGATCGTGCGGTGAGTGCACTGCGCAGTGCCGAATCGCGACCATTCAAGCGCATGGTAGGAGTTGGAGCCCCAGGAAGATTTTCCTTTTCGACAATAGACTCTCTGAATTCGACATCGAGGGTTAACACCGCCGGCCGTCGGGCAGCGCGCCCGCGTCGACAGCGATCGTGCGTCGAAAATCCGAAGTTATGCCGGAAGCCGGCATCGCACAAACGGCGACGCATCGCGGTGCATGAACGCGGAAGCACGTGATTGCCGGGCAGGACAGGATGCCCGTCGAGGGCCGTCGATGAAATGAGACAGGGAACGCGCGTCGACCGGCTGCCTGGCCGTCGGTGATGCGAAGCCGGGAAATCCCGGAACGGGAAGGGTGATGCAGGATCGAGCAAACGGAACGGCGGATCGCCGTAGCTCGCAAAGACAGATGAGCGCATGCCTGCCGATTCGCGCATCGATCGGGACGGGTTCCGCGATCGGCTCGACATGCTTCGTGCAACGAAACAGCCGACGTGGACGATCCTGGCGGATCACCCTCCGTCGGCTGCATGGTTCCTTCGATGCCGCGTATACCGTCATCCGGCAATGCGACGTCCGCCGCCGCAACGGCGGACGTCGCGCATCGACATGTCGTTCACGACTTGATGATGTTGCGTTCCGGGCCGTACGGGAAGCCAGTGATGTTGGTTGCGCCGCGCTCGCCGACGACGAGGATATCGTGCTCGCGATAGCCGCCCGCGCCCGGATGGCCCTGCGGCAGCATGATCATCGGTTCCATCGACACGACCATGTTCGGCTCCAGCACGGTATCGATGTCCTCGCGCAGTTCGAGCCCCGCCTCGCGTCCGTAATAGTGCGACAACACGCCGAACGAGTGGCCGTACCCGAACGTGCGGTATTGCAGCAGCCCGTATTCCGCATAGATCTTGTTGAGCTCGAGCGCGATGTCGCTGCAGCGGACACCCGGCTTGATCAGCTTCAACCCCGCTTCGTGCACTTCAACGTTGATCTTCCACAACCGCAAATGTTCATCCGGACAATGGTCGAAGAACATCGTGCGCTCCAGTGCGGTGTAGTAGCCGGCAATCATCGAGAAGCAGTTCAGACTCAGGATGTCGCCCTTCTGCACCTTGCGCGTGGTGACGGGATTGTGCGCGCCGTCCGTGTTGATGCCGGACTGGAACCACGTCCACGTATCCATCAGCTCCGACTCGGGAAAGCGTCGCGCGATCTCGCGAACCATCGCCTGCGTGGACGCCAGCGCGACCTCGTGTTCGGGCACGCCTTCGTGCACGGCGGCAGCCAGCGCCGCGCCGCCGACATCGCAGACGTTCGCGCCATGCTTGATCAGCGCGATCTCCTCGTCGGACTTGATCATGCGCATGCGCATCGTCTGTGCGCCGATGTCGACGAACTCGACCGACGGCAGCGCCGCCTTCAGCTTCGACAGCATCTCGAGCGGCACATGGTCGAACTCGATGCCGACGCGGCCCCGATTGTCGATCTCGACCTGCAGCGCGCGGAAGAAATTGTCGCGCTGCCAGTCGGTATAGACGACGTTGTAGTCGCCGACCGTGCGCCGCCACGGCTGGCCGCCATCGATGTTCGCCGAGATCGACACGACCTTGTTCGGCGTGACGACGAGTCCGTACTTCCGGCCGAACGAACAATACAGGAAGTCCGAGTAGTAGTTGATGTTGTGATATGACGTAAACAGCGCCGCGTCGATGTTCTCGCGCGCCATCAGTTCGCGCAGCCTGCGCTGACGGCTCGCATATTCGGCATCGGAGAAGGTGTGCTTCACCTTCTCGCCATTCTCGATTCGAATCAGGTTCTCCATCTTCATGAGCTCGCTCCTCGGTAAAAAGCGTGGTGGGTGTGAGCAAATGGTAGAAGTTCGACAAATTCGAAGATTTCTGGAATGGACATCACAGTCCACGATTTGGCCATTCCGGGTTAACCACCAATCCAGCACCGCCGGCCGTGCGCGCGAGCGCGGGCCTGTCCATCGGCAGGACGATCTTCGGTACGGGAATGAATGCCGGTCGAACCCGGCAAGCGATCGCCGCCGGACTACAGCGCGTTCTGGTAGCGGCGCCGATCGGCGATCGGGGAGATCTGGAACTGTTCCTTGTAGCGCGTCGCGAAATGGGTCGTCGACGTGAATCCGGTGCGCGCACACACCTCCTCGAGCGAGGTTGCGGTGCGGTAAAGCAGTTGCCGCGCACGCAGCAGGCGAATCTCCAGATACGCCTGCGCGGGCGACTTGCCGAGGCGATCCTGGAACCACCGCTGCAGCTGTCGCTGCGACACCTGCAAATGGACGGCAATCTCGGGCACGGAAAGCGTTTCCTCGACGTTGCTTTCCATCAGTTGCAAGGCCTCGTCCAGTTTCTCGTGCTCCGCGCCAATGTACTGGCGCAGCGACGTCTGCTGCCGATATTCGCGGCTGCGCGGCTCAGCGACCAGCAATTCGAGCACGCGCGCGGCCAGGGCCGGGCTGCCGGGCGCGGCCGCCAGCAGATGCACCATCAGGTCGAGCGGCGCGACGCCGCCGCTGCAGGTATAGCGATCGCGATCGATTTCGTAGAGGCGGGTAGACACCGTCAGTTTCGGAAACTGCTCCATCAGCACGTCCTGGTCCTCCCAATGGATCGTGCAGCGATAGCCGTTCAACAACCCGGCGCGCGCGAGGAAATAGCTGCCGGTATCGAGGCCGCCGAGCGCGGTCCCGTTGCGTGCCTGCCGACGCAACCAGTCGACGATCGCGCCGGTCCGTCGGCGCGGGATGGGATTGGGGCCGACGACGAACACCACGTCGAATGTGCCGCTGTCCGACAGCGACACGTCCGGCACGACACGGATGCCGTCGCTCGACCGGACGACCGCGTCGACTGGCCCGATCAGTCGATAGTCGTAGACGCGCCGCCCGACGACCATGTTCGCGATCCGCAATGGATCGATCGCGGCACTCAACGCGATCAGCGAGAAGTCGTCGACCAGCAAAAAGCCGTACCGGACGATGCGAAGGTCATGAATGCCTTCGCGCGATCGGGACGGCAGCGGCGGCACGGGCGGGGTTTTCGACATCGAGGGGTCACTGCCATCGGACGGATGCGGCATCATAGCGCCGGGCATCCGGTGGCTGCAATTGGCCTGCTCCGGCGGGATACCCGATATTCATCCGCTGAATCGCTGCCGTCGCGGCAGGGCAGCGCACTCCCCGACGCGCCGCCGATGCGCGACATCCGGCGCGCTGCGGAACGCGTTCGCGGCGCTGATGATGATCCAGGTCGCGGCGGCCGTGCGCCATGCGATCACGTTGCCGCGGAACCTGGCGATGCTCGACGCGTACGCATGCCGCCCAAAGCAAACGGCCGCCCGAAGGCGGCCGCGCGAAGAGGCATCGACGCACCGCTTACTTGCTGTAGTCGTACACCCCGCGCCCCGTCTTGCGCCCCAGCCGCCCTGCCGACACCATCTCGCGCAGCAGCGGGCACGCACGATACTTCGTGTCGCCGAAGTCCTTCAGGAACACGTCCATCACCGCGAGGCACACGTCGAGCCCGACGAGATCGGCCAGTGCAAGCGGCCCGATCGGATGGTTCGCGCCGAGTTTCATCCCCGCGTCGATCTCCTCGGCCGACGCAATGCCTTCGGCCAGCACGAAGAACGCTTCGTTGATCATCGGCACGAGGATCCGGTTCACGACGAAGCCCGGCGCATTGCGCACGCCGATCGGCGACTTGTCGAATCGCTCGGTCAGCGCGCGCACCGCCGATGCGGTCGCGTCGCTCGTCTGCAGCCCGCGGATGATCTCGACGAGCGGCATCAGCGGCACCGGGTTGAAGAAGTGCATGCCGACGAAGCGCGACGGATCGGCGAGCAGCGCCGCGAGCGACGTGATCGAGATCGACGACGTGTTGGTCGCGATGATTGCGTCGGGCCGCGCGACCGACTCGATCTGCTTCAGGATGCGGCTCTTCAGCTCGACATTTTCGGTTGCGGCTTCGATCACGATGTCGACCGCGGCGAGCTTCGCGTAGTCGGTCGACGTCGTGATGCGTGCGAGCGCGGCGTCGCGTGCGGCGGCGTCGAGCTTGTCCTTCGACACGAGCCGCTCGAGGCTGCCCTTCAGTGCGGCGACACCCTTGTCGAGTGCCGCATCGCTGACGTCGATCATCACGACGTTGAGTCCTGCAACGGCGGCGGTCTGCGCAATGCCGTTGCCCATGGTTCCGGCGCCCACGACGCCGACGGTTTCGATGGCCATGACGATTCCTGTGTATTCGGGTGCTGAACGGTCGATTATCAGATGTTCTCGAAGATCGCCGCAATCCCCTGGCCGCCGCCGATACACATCGTCACGAGCGCGTAACGCCCGCCGATGCGCTTCAGCTCGTACAGCGCCTTGACCGTGATCAATGCGCCCGTCGCACCGATCGGGTGACCGAGCGAAATGCCAGAGCCGTTCGGGTTGACCTTGGCCGGATCGAGGCCGAGCTCCTGCGTGACCGCGCATGCCTGTGCCGCGAACGCTTCGTTCGCCTCGATCACGTCGAGATCGGTGATCTTCAGGCCGGCGCGCTCGAGCGCCTTCTGCGTGGCCGGCACGGGGCCGATGCCCATGTACGCCGGATCGACGCCCGCATGCGCATACGCGACCAGACGCGCGAGCGGCTTCACGCCCTGCGCACGTGCGGCATCCGCGCTCATCATCAGCACCGCGGCAGCGGCATCGTTGATCCCCGACGCGTTACCGGCCGTCACCGTGCCGTCTTCCTTCACGAACACCGGCTTCAGCTTCGTGAAATCGTCCGGGCCGGCGTCGTGACGCACGTGCTCGTCGGTGTCGAACGCGACCTCGCCCTTCTTCGTGCGGATCGAGATCGGCAGGATCTGGTCCTTGAAGCGGCCTTCCGCGATCGCGCGCGCCGCACGGCGATGCGATTCGAGCGCGAGCGCATCCTGTGCGTCACGCGAAATGCCGTACTTGCGTGCGACGTTCTCGGCCGTCACGCCCATGTGGATCGTCTGGAACGGGTCGTGCAGCGCGCCGAGCATCATGTCGACGAGCTTCGCATCGCCCATGCGCTGGCCGAAGCGCGCGGACGGCACGCTGTACGGCGCGCGGCTCATGTTCTCCGAGCCGCCGCCGATGGCGATGTCGGCGTCGCCGAGCATGATCGTCTGTGCGGCCGACACGATCGCCTGCAGGCCCGAGCCGCACAGGCGGTTTACAGTCAGCGCCGGCGTGTGCTGCGCGACGCCACCGTTGATCGCCGCGACGCGCGCGAGATACATGTCCTTCGGCTCGGTGTTCACGACGTGGCCGAACACGACATGCCCGACCGCGTCACCCGAAACGTTCGCGCGCGACAGCACTTCACTCACGACCTTCGCGCCGAGATCGGTCGGCGAGAAATCCTTCAGGCTCCCGCCGAAAGCGCCGATCGCGGTACGGACACCGCTCACCACCACGACTTCCTTCGCTGCATTGCTCATCGTCTCACTCCGGTTCGTTCGCGCCCGCGGGCGCGGGGATGCGTTTGCGTTACATGTTCGGGTAATTCGGCCCGCCACCGCCTTCCGGCGTGACCCACACGATGTTCTGCGTCGGGTCCTTGATGTCGCACGTCTTGCAGTGCACGCAGTTCTG
>NZ_CABVPN010000040.1 GCF_902499115.1 Burkholderia diffusa | reverse complement strand
CGATCGGGCCGTCAAGTCCCGTCCTACTCGTTACGCTGTCCGGTTCCTCAGAAAGAACCTTAACTGAACGGCATTACCGTTTCGAACGGGGCTTTTTGTTGCTGCACGCGACACCGTGAACGGCGCTTCGCTTGGTTGTCGCTTGATCGCGGCTTAGTTGCCGCCGTCCTGCGCCTGACTCTGCGTGGTGCCGTACAGCTTCACCTTCGACCGGTCGCGCAGTGCGGCGAGATACGCCTCGCCTTCGCTTTGCGCTTCGACCTGCGCCATCTGCTGCTGCGCGGCCGCGAGTTGCTGCGGATCGACGGCCGTGCCCGGGATCACCGCATTCACGCGATAGATCGCGTAGCCGTCCGCGCCAAGATCGACACCGACGTATGCCGGCAGCGTCTTCGCATCGATCTTGTAGACTGCGCTCAGCGCCGCCGGCGTCAGGCCCTGCGACTGCGAGCGCGACACCTTCTGCGCGGCCGTGAAGCCATCGGCCGACTTCGACTTCTGCAGTTCGGCCAGCTTCGCCGCGCCGTCCTTCTTCGCAAGTTCCGCGGCCTGCTCGGCGATGACCTTCTGACGCACCGCATCCTTGATCGCGTCGAGCGCCGGCACGGCAGCCGGCTTGTAGTCGGTCACGCGCGCCGAGATCAGCGTGTTGTTGCCCACATCGATCGCCTGCGTGTTGTTCTGGTTCTTCACCGAGTCGTTCGCGAACACGGCGGCGAGGAACTTCGGGTTGTTCAGCGGGCTCGTCGCCGGCAGTTGCGGATTCGGCGTCGGCGTGACGGTGGCCGTCTGGATCGTCAGCTTGTACTTGTCGGCGGCCGGCTGCAGCGTCTTTGCCTTTTCATAGACGGTCGACGTGAAGCCTTCCGCGTTGTCCGAAAACGCCTTCGCCGCGTATTGCTGCTTCAGGTCGACCGCGATCTGGTCCTTCACGTCCGCGAACGGCTTGACCACCGACGGCTTCACTTCCGTCGCCTTCAGGATGTGAAAACCGAGGTCCGATTGCACGACACCGCTCACGTCGCCCTGCTTGAGCGCGAACGCGGCATCGTCGAACGCCTTGCCGCCCGCCGTCGAGCCACGCGTGATGAAGCCCAGATCGCCACCCTTCGCCGCCGACGGCGCGTCCTGCGAGCTCTTCTGCGCGATCTGCGCGAACTGGTCCGGATGCGCCTTCACGTCGGCCAGCAGCTGCTCGGCCTTCGCCTTCGCGGCCGCCTTGTCGGCCGCGCTTGCGTCGCTCGCCGCGGCGATGAAGATGTGGCTCACGCGCACCTGCGCTTCCGAGCGGAAGTGCGTCGGGTTGTCGTCATAGAACTTCTTGATGTCGGCATCGGTCGGCTGCGCGCTCGCGGCGGCCGCTGCCGGCGAATAGACGAGATACTGGATCGTCGCGGTTTCCGGCGTCGCGAAGCCTTGCTTGTGCGCGTCGTAGTACGCCGTGAGCTGCGCGTCGGTCGGCTGCACCTTCGCCGCGTAGTCGCTCGTCTTCAGCACGAGCGCCTGCACTTCGCGCTGCTGCGCCGCCAGTTCCGACAGCCGTTGCGCCGGCCCCTTCGGCGTGAATGCGCTCGCCACGATGCTCGCCGGAATCTGCTGCAGCGCAAGGCTGTAACGCACGCGTTCCTGATACTGCTCGGGCGTCATCCCCTGGAACGACAACAGTTGCGCGTAGCGCTGGACGTCGATCGTACCGTCGGGTTTCTTCAGCGACGCGATCATCGGGTCGCTCATCAATGCGTCGCGCACGGCGTTGTCGGATGCGGTCAGGTGCAGGCGCTGAGTCTCGTCGGCCAGCACGCGTTGCTGGATCAGGCCATCGAGCACTTGCTTGCGATGTTCGGGCGTGTCGAACGCCTTGATGTCGAACTGCCCGCCGAGCGCCTGGCGCGCCTGGTCGATCTGCTGGCGGAACGCGCCGTCGAATTCGACCCGCGTGATCTTGTGCCCGTTGACCGCCGCGACGTTCGCGCTGTCGTCGAAGAAGCCGCGGAAACCTTGGATCCCGACGAAACCCAGCCCCGGCAACACGATCAGGAGCAGGAGCGCCATCATCAGGCGCTGGTGATTACGGAAGAAATCGAGCATGCGTGACGGGAAAATTGGACAAAACGTCCGATATTACAACATACGGGGTGGCACGGGAAAAAAGCAGGTGCGCAACGAACGGGCGCAACCGACACGCAAAATGAAAAAGCCCGCACGAGGCGGGCTTTTTCATTTTCTGGCGGAGCGGACGGGACTCGAACCCGCGACCCCCGGCGTGACAGGCCGGTATTCTAACCGACTGAACTACCGCTCCTTGGTCTGGCTGAATCAGGAAACTGGTGGGTGCTGAGGGGTTCGAACCCCCGACCTACGCCTTGTAAGGGCGCCGCTCTACCAGCTGAGCTAAGCACCCGTTTCCGATTCGTTCTGGCTGCGATCTGCGTTTCGGCATCAACAACCAGCGAGCCCGCAAGTTTAATTCATCCCCGATCATTTTGCCAAGCCCGTGCGCAAAAAATTTTAACGCCCCCCTGCTCAACACACACGATGCCGACGCACATAAAAAAACCCGCGGACACGCCGCGGGTTTCGTGAACAACCGTCAGGGACGGCGCTCAGGTTTTCAGTGCTTGACGACTTCCGTCGAGCCGGCATCCGTCGCCGCCTCGCCGACCGGTGCCGCAGCCTTCGCCTCTTCTTCCGGCGGCAGCGGGGTCGGCGTACGCTCGAGCGCGAGTTCGAGCACCTTGTCGATCCAGCGGACCGGCACGATCTCGATCGCGTTCTTCACGTTGTCCGGAATGTCCGCGAGATCCTTCACGTTCTCTTCCGGGATCAGCACGAGCTTGATGCCGCCGCGATGCGCAGCCAGCAGCTTTTCCTTCAGCCCGCCGATCGGCAGCACTTCGCCACGCAGCGTGATCTCGCCCGTCATCGCGACATCGGCACGCACGGGGATCCCCGTCAGCACCGACACCAGCGCGGTCGTCATCGCACCGCCGGCGGACGGACCGTCCTTCGGCGTCGCACCTTCCGGCACGTGGATGTGGATGTCCTGCTTCTCGAACGCTTCGTCCTTGATGCCCAGACGGCGCGAACGCGAGCGCACGACCGAACGTGCAGCCTCGACCGACTCCTTCATCACGTCGCCGAGCGAACCCGTGCGGATCACGTTGCCCTTGCCCGGCATCACCGCGGCTTCGATCGTCAGCAGGTCGCCGCCAACTTCCGTCCACGCGAGGCCCGTCACCTGACCGACCTGGTTTTCCTTCGCCGCGAGGCCGAAGTCGTACTTGCGCACGCCGAGGAACGTATCGAGGTTCTCGCCATCGACCTTGATCGCGCCCGATGCCTTCTTCAGCAACAGCATCTTCACGACCTTGCGGCAGATCTTCGACACTTCCCGCTCGAGCGAACGCACACCGGCTTCGCGCGTGTAGTAGCGGATGATGTCGCGGATCGCCTGCTCGGCGACTTCGAT
Organism: Burkholderia diffusa; assembly: GCF_902499115.1. GTDB lineage: Bacteria > Pseudomonadota > Gammaproteobacteria > Burkholderiales > Burkholderiaceae > Burkholderia > Burkholderia diffusa. Next base: position 43,300 of record NZ_CABVPN010000040.1, on the reverse strand, counting down.
CTCGCCTTCCTTCAGGCCGTTGTTCTTCTTCTGCTTCGGCAGCAGGTAACGCTGCGCGATGCTGACCTTCTCGTCTTCCGTGTAACCCGACAGACGAATCACTTCCATCCGGTCGAGCAGCGGCGGCGGGATGTTCAGCGAGTTCGACGTCGCGACGAACATCACGTCCGAAAGATCGAAGTCGACTTCGATGTAGTGATCGGCGAACGTGTGGTTCTGTTCCGGATCGAGCACTTCGAGCAGCGCCGACGACGGATCACCGCGGAAATCCATGCCCATCTTGTCGACTTCGTCGAGCAGGAAGAGCGGATTGCGCACGCCGACTTTCGCCAGGCTCTGCAGGATCTTGCCCGGCATCGAGCCGATGTACGTGCGGCGGTGGCCGCGAATCTCGGCCTCGTCACGCACGCCGCCGAGCGCCATCCGGACGAACTTGCGGTTCGTCGCGCGAGCGATCGACTGGCCGAGCGAGGTCTTGCCGACGCCCGGAGGCCCGACGAGGCACAGGATCGGCGCCTTCACCTTGTCGACGCGCTGCTGCACCGCGAGATACTCGAGGATGCGTTCCTTCACCTTCTCGAGGCCGAAGTGATCCTCGTCGAGCACCTGCTCGGCGTTCGACAGGTCGTTGTTGACCTTGCTCTTCTTGCGCCACGGCAGGCCGATCAGCGTGTCGATGTAGTTGCGCACGACGGTCGCTTCCGCCGACATCGGCGACATCAGCTTCAGCTTCTTGAGCTCCGCATCGGCCTTCTTCTTCGCTTCCTTCGGCATGCGCGCGGCGTTGATGCGCTTCTCGAGTTCCTCGAGGTCCGCACCCTCTTCGCCTTCGCCCAGTTCCTTCTGGATCGCCTTGACCTGTTCGTTCAGGTAGTACTCGCGCTGGCTCTTTTCCATCTGGCGCTTCACGCGCCCGCGGATGCGCTTTTCGACCTGCAGGATGTCGATCTCGGCTTCGAGCTGCGCGAGCAGGTGCTCGAGGCGCTCGATGACCGGGAACATCTCGAGGATGTGCTGCTTCTGGTCGAGCTTCAGCGGCAGACGCTCGGCGATCATGTCCGCGAGGCGACCTGCTTCATCGATGCCCGACAGCGACGTGAGAATTTCCGGCGGGATCTTCTTGTTCAGCTTCACGTACTGGTCGAACTGCGACACGATCGCGCGGCGCAGCGCTTCCGTTTCCGCGCTGTCGGCGTGATCGGGCTCGAGCGGCATGACTTCACAGGAGAACTGCGTCTCCTGCTCTTCGATCGACAACGCCTTCGCACGCTGCAGGCCCTCGACGAGCACCTTCACGGTGCCGTCCGGCAGCTTCAGCATCTGCAGGATGTTGGCGATACAACCGACCTCGTACATGTCCTTTTCGGTCGGTTCGTCCTTGGCCGCGGTCTTCTGGGCGACGAGCATGATGTGCTTGCCGCCTTCCATCGCTGCTTCGAGGGCCTTGATCGATTTCGGCCGGCCCACGAAGAGCGGAATCACCATGTGCGGGAAAACGACGACATCCCGCAGCGGCAGCAGCGGGAGCGTAATGCGTTCCGGCGGGAGAAGTTGGGTGCCTGACATTTCATTTCCCCATGAGTGGAATCAATTGTTCGGTAATTGAGGCCGCCACAACAAATTGCAAGCCTTCAAGTGCGGGAAATATTCGGTAAGAAAGTAACCACCGCGTGTCGAGTCAGAGTTACCCACAAGATAAACGAAAAAAAGCCGCCCACGGTCTCATGAACGGCCTTTTTCGCAGAACATCGTCGGCAAGCCGGTCAGTTCGAACCCGCCACCTTCGGCGTGTCCTCATAGATCAGCAGGGGCTTGCCGTCGCCATCGATGACGTTCTCGTCGATGATGACCTTGCTGACCCCTTTCATCGCCGGCAGTTCATACATCACGTCGAGCAATGCCTGTTCGATGATCGAACGCAAACCGCGCGCGCCCGTCTTGCGGCGGATCGCCTTGCGTGCGACTGCCTGCAGCGCGCCCGGCCGGATTTCCAGCTCGACGCGCTCCATCGCGAACAGCTTGTGATACTGCTTGACGAGCGCATTCTTCGGCTCGACGAGGATCTTCATCAGCGCGGCTTCGTCGAGCTTACCGAGCGTCGCGACCACCGGCAGACGGCCGATCAGTTCGGGGATCAGACCGAATTTGATCAGGTCTTCCGGTTCCGTTTCGCGCAGCACTTCGCCCGCGTCGCGTTCCTGCTTGCTCTTGACCGTCGCGCCGAAGCCGATGCCCGTCTTTTCGGTGCGATCGGTGATCACCTTCTCGAGCCCGTCGAACGCGCCGCCGCAGATGAACAAGATGTTGGTCGTGTCGACCTGGATGAAATCCTGGTTCGGGTGCTTGCGGCCGCCCTGCGGCGGCACCGACGCCATCGTGCCCTCGACGAGCTTCAGCAGTGCCTGTTGGACGCCCTCGCCCGACACGTCGCGCGTGATCGACGGGTTGTCCGACTTGCGGCTGATCTTGTCGATTTCGTCGATGTAGACGATCCCGCGCTGGGCCTTGTCGACCTCGTAGTTGCAGTTCTGCAACAGCTTCTGGATGATGTTCTCGACGTCCTCGCCGACGTAGCCGGCTTCGGTCAGCGTCGTCGCATCGGCGATCACGAACGGCACGTTCAGCAACCGCGCGAGCGTCTGCGCGAGCAGCGTCTTGCCGGAGCCCGTCGGGCCGATCAGCAGGATGTTGCTCTTCGACAGCTCGACATCGTCCTTCTTGTCGAGGTGCTTCAGGCGCTTGTAGTGGTTGTAGACGGCCACCGCGAGGATCTTCTTCGCGCGCTCCTGGCCGATCACGTACTGATCGAGGATGTCGCGAATTTCCTGCGGGCTCGGCAGATCCGACCGGGACAGGCTGGCCTCGACGCCGGCGGCAGCCGCCTCGTCGCGAATGATCTCGTTGCAGAGGTCGATGCATTCATCGCAGATGAATACCGACGGGCCCGCGATGAGTTTCTTCACCTCATGCTGGCTCTTGCCGCAAAACGAACAATACAACAGCTTCTCGCTGTTCGAACCTTTTTTGTCCGCCATGAATGTAGAGCCTCCGGACAGGTAAATGACATGATACGCCGAATGCTCCGGACGCCGCGCCTAGGGCGCGACCGGAGCCGGCTGGATGCGCTTGCCGCAGATGCTCAGGGCACTCGGGACATTGCGGGGGCACCGACCGAATCGGGGCGGCACCCTACTTAAGCTCACGGGCGCTTCAGCAGCACCTGATCGATCAGCCCGTACGCCTTGGCATCTTCGCTCGACATGAAGTTATCACGGTCGGTGTCGCGGGCGATGCGCTCGACGTCCTGGCCCGTATGCTGCGCGAGCAGGTTATTCAGCCGCTCCTTCAGGTAGAGGATTTCGCGTGCCTGGATCTCGATGTCGGACGCCTGGCCGCGCGCGCCGCCGAGCGGCTGGTGAATCATCACGCGCGAGTTCGGCAGCGCGAAACGCTTGCCCTTCGCGCCCGACGCGAGCAGGAACGCGCCCATGCTGGCCGCGAGGCCCATGCAGAGGGTCGACACGTCCGGCTTGATGAACTGCATCGTGTCGTAGATCGCCATGCCGGCCGATACCGAGCCGCCCGGGCTGTTGATGTAGAGGCTGATGTCCTTGTCGGGATTCTCGCTCTCGAGGAACAGCAATTGCGCGACCACGAGGTTGGCGGTCTGGTCGTTCACTTCGCCGACCATGAACACCAGGCGCTCCTTCAGGAGACGCGAATAGATATCGTACGAACGCTCGCCGCGGCCGCTCGTTTCGACGACGATCGGCACCAGCCCCAGCGCTTGCGCCTCGAAACCCTGCGGCGCGTTCGACGCAAGCATGTCCAGCAATTCAGCGCGAGTGATCATTCAATAAGCCTTGTTCGAATGGAAAATTGAACGGAGGGAAGCCGCCCGCTCAATCGCCATATTAATGGCAACCGTGCGCTTGACGTAGAAACGGCGTGCGGGCCGTCGCTCCGACAGCCGGCACGCCGCTAGAGCGACACTTACGCTTGCGCCGATGCGCTCGCGAGTGCCTCGAAGCTCACTTCCTTGTCCGTCACCTTTGCCTTGCCCAGCACGAAGTCGACGACGTTGCTTTCAACGACGAACGCTTCCATCTCGGCGAGGCGCTGCTGGTTCGAATAATACCAGCGGACCACTTCCTTCGGGTCTTCGTAGCTCTTCGCGAACTCGTCGACTTCCGCGCGGATCTGCTCCGGCTTCGCTTCGAGGCCGTTCGACTTCACGAGCTCGGCCAGCACGAGGCCCAGCTTCACGCGACGCTCTGCCTGCTCGGCGAACATCTCGGCCGGGATCGGTGCGTCCTTCGCGTTCGGCACGCCGCGCTGCGCCAGATCCTGGCGAGCCATTTCGACGAGGCGTTGCTGGTCCTGCTCGATCAGCGCCTTCGGCACGTCGAGTTCGGAAATCTTCAGCAGCGCGTCCATCACCTGGTTCTTGACGATGGCTTGCGTGCGACGCTTCGCTTCGCGCTCGAGGTTTTCCTTGATTTCGGCGCGCATCTTCGTCAGGTCGCCGTCTTCGATGCCGAGCGACTTCGCGAATTCGCCGTCGATTTCCGGCATGTGCGGCCACTCGATCTTCTTCATCGTGACCGTGAATTGCGCCGTCTTGCCCGCCACGTCCTTGCCGTGGTAGTCGTCCGGGAACTTCAGATCGAACGTACGCTGTTCGCCGACCTTCAGGCCCAGCGCCGCCGTTTCGAATTCCGGCAGCATGCGGCCTTCGCCGAGCACGAACGGGAAGTCTTCGGCCGTGCCGCCCTGGAACGCGACGTCGTCGATCTTGCCGACGAAGTCGACCGTCACGCGGTCGCCGTTCTTCGCTGCGGTGTCCGCACCGCCGTCACCGTGCTCGCCGGCTTCGCCGCGAGCGTGGAAGTGCACGCGCTGCTTGCGCAGGATATCCAGCGTGCGGTCGATTTCGGCGTCGCCGATCGACGTCGTCGAGCGTTCGACTTCAGCCGTCGCCAGATCGCCGATCTTCACTTCCGGGTAAACCTCGAACGTCGCGTCGAACGCGTATGCATCCTCAGCCTGCTCCTGCTTCGGCTCGAAGCTCGGCTGGCCGGCCACGCGCAGGTTTTCCGCACGGCTGATCGTGAAGAATTCCTGGCCGATCTTGTCGCTCAGCACTTCCGCCTCGACCTGGCCCGAGTACTGCTGTGCGACCATCTTGAGCGGCACCTTGCCCGGGCGGAAACCCGGCATGCGAACGTTCTTCGCGAGTTTCTGGATACGGGCGTCGATTTCCTTCTGCACGGTGTCCTTCGGCAGGGAAATCGTCACGCGGCGTTCAAGCTTGCCGAGGTTCTCAACAACGTTAGCCATGGCTTCAATCGTCCTAAAATTATTCGAGCGAATCGGGTTTTCCTTGCCGTGCCTGCCTGCGGCGTGAGGTGCATCGCATGCACACGCCGCGCCGGAGCGCCACGCCATCCCTGCACGCGCCGGATGGCTAGCGCAAGCGGCTCGGAGCACGGCTTTGGCCGGAAGAATCGACTATTCTAGCAAACAATTTTCCTCGTACCGCCAGAACGGCACGACAACGATGCAGACCGGTCGCGCCGTCCGCTTCCGTCGACGGCAATGCGCGCGGATCGCCGCTATGCCGAACGGCGTATCCACCGCCGGGCCGCCATCCTGTAAGCTCCGATTGAGCATGCGCCGCGGTCGCGGCCGCCATTCTTCACATCAAACATGCCTTCCGGAGACACCATGCCGCAACACCCGTCCGCGCCTGTCGTCGTCATCGCGCCCGATTCGTTCAAAGGCTCGCTTTCCGCCGAGCAGGTCGCGGACGCGATCGCCACCGGCATCCGCCGTGCCCGTCCCGACGCGATCGTGCGCTGCTGCCCGATGGCCGACGGCGGCGAAGGCACGCTCGACGCGATGCTGGCGGGCGGCGGCACGCGGCGCGCGCTGCGGGTGGACGGCGCGTCGCTCGCGGCACGCGACGCGGCCGTCGGCGTGATCGACGCGCACACCGCGATCGTCGAGACGGCCGAGGTCGTCGGGATCACCGACGCGGTCGGCATGAGCGTGCCCGTTGACGCGCGCAGCACGCGCGGCATGGGCGAAGCGATCCGCATGCTGCTCGACGAGGGCGTGCGCCGCTTCTTCGTCGCGCTCGGCGGCAGCAGCACCAACGACGCGGGCGCGGGATTGCTCGCGGGCCTCGGCCTGCAATGCTTCGATGCGGCGGGCCAGCCGGTCGAACCGGTCCCGGCGCGGCTCGCCGATATCGCGCGGATCGACGCGTCGGGGCTCGACCCACGCCTGAAGGAAGCAGAGTTCATCGGCATGTCCGACGTCGACAACCCGCTGACGGGCGCGCACGGCGCGACCGCGGTGTTCGGTCCGCAAAAGGGCGTGACGTCCGAGCAGGTTGCGACCCTCGACACCGCGCTCGGCCATTTCGCCGACCTGCTCGAGACCGCGCTCGACCGGCGCGCCCGCGACCTGCCAGGCGCCGGCGCGGCGGGCGGCCTCGGATTCGCGCTGCACATGCTGGGCGCACGGTTCGAAGCCGGCGCGGAAGTGGTCGCACGGCAAATTGGGCTCGATGCCGCGCTCGCCGGCGCCGACTGGCTGATTACCGGCGAAGGCCGCTCCGACGTGCAGACGCTGCACGGCAAGGCACCGTTCATCGCCTGCCGTCATGCGCGGGCCGCGGGCGTGCCCGCGTCGCTCCTGTCGGGCGCGGTCGACCCGGCCGCGCTGCCGCGCCTGTCCGAGCACTTTTCCGGCTGCTTCTCGCCCGCGCCCGGCCCGATCACGCTCGACGTCGCGATCCGCGACGCGGCGAACCTGCTCGCGAACGAAGCCGAACAGTTGACACGGCTGAAGTACGGCGCACACTGACCGTTGACCCGAGCGCGCGATACAGGAACAATCGGGCCCGCCCTTTTTCTTCAGGATTCGACATGAAAGGCCGCCAAGCCGGGCTCGATCAGTTTCTGACCTATCGCCTCCATGCGCTCACGAAGCGATCCGACCGCGGGATCGCCGAGGTCTACCGGCACAAGCTGGACATCTCGCTTCCCGAGGCGCGGGTGATCGCCGCCGTCGGCGCCTTTGGTCCGTTTTCGATCATGGATCTCGCCCGCCATACCAATCTCGACAAAAGCCAGGCGAGCCGCGCGGCGGAAGCGCTGCTGCGCCAGGGGCTGCTCCAGCGCAGCGCGAGCAAGGAAGACGGCCGGATCGTGCTGATCGCGCTGACCGCCGACGGCCGTGCGCTGCATCGCAAGATCATGCCGATCGTGCGCAAGTGGAATGACGGCTTGCTCGCGTGCCTGTCCGATAGCGAGCGCCAGACGTTCGAGCGACTGCTCGACAAGGTCGTCGCGAACGCGGTCGAACGCGACGACTGAGTCGCAATACGGGGGCAATCGGTACCGCACTCGCGTGGCGAAGGTGCGACATGCACCGGGATCGCCTAAGCGGCCCCGCACGCGCCTCAAGCGGACCCCAGCGCCCGCCGCGTTATTTCAGATGAATCCTGCGGGCCTTCCAGTCGCGCAGGCGCACGGGCGGCGTGCCCGGCTTCCCCTGCCGCGGCTACCGGACGCCTACCCGGCGCCTCGCAGCCTTCTCCGCGTACCGGGCAGGCGCCGCGATCCCCCTCCGCTATAGCCCACTGTTCGCCGCACGCTGACGCAGCAATCCCAGCACCGCGTCGCAATACGGCGTTGGCACGTCGAGCTTGCGTCCCAGTTCCGGAAACACGCCGAGGATCGGTCCGATCTCCAGTGCTCGCCCGGCCTCGAAATCCTGCAGCATCGACGTCTTGAACGCGCCGAGCTTGCGCGTGACGGCAATCCGCTCCGGCCCGCTCATTCTCGTATCGAGACCAAGCTTCGCGCCGATCGCGGCCGCCTCCTCCATCATCCGCAACGCGAGTTCCTGCGTGAACGGATCGTCGAGCAGTTGCGAGGCGGTCGAACCCGTCAGCGCGCTCAACGGGTTCATGTTCATGTTGCCCCACAGTTTTGCCCAGATCTCGGTGCGGATCGCCGGGGTCGACTCGACGTCGAAACCGCCCGCGGCGAGCGCCGCCGCGAATCGCGCGGTCGCCGCATCGAGCCGCGGATCGGGCGAGCCGACGATCAGACGGTTGCCACGGCCGCGGCGCACGATACCCGGCGCGTCGGTGCTGGACGACAGATGCACGACGCAGCCGATCGCCTGCGAGGGCGGCAGCGCTGCCGAGACCGCCCCGGCCGGGTCGACCGCATCGAGCGGCACGCCGTCGAGCGGGCCCGCTAACCCGTGCGTGAACCACCACGGCAACCCGTTCATCGCGGCGACAATCACCGTGCCGGGCCCGACCAGCGGCGCAACGCGCGCGGCCAGCGCCGGCAACGCCTGCGCTTTCAGCGCGATCACCACGTAGTCCTGCACGCCGAGCGCGGACGCGTCGTCGCTCGCGCACACCGGGACCGACGACTCGGTCCCCGCCTCGTCGATCACGCGCACGCCGTGCGTGTTCAGTGCATCGAGCGTCGCGCCGCGCGCGAATGCGCTCACCGTCATGCCGGCCCGCGACAGTGCTGCCGCGAGCAACCCGCCGATCGCGCCGACCCCGACCACCGCAGCGCGCACCGACCCTGAATTCGTGTCGTTCATGATGAAAATCCGTCTACCCGGAGCGGACGAGCATAGCGCCCAATGGTTGCGGATACAACTATTTACGCAAGCATCCGCGCGGCCCTGTTCGCATGAGCGGTTCAGCGCGGTGCGATGACCGCCTCCACAGGCTCATCGTCGGTCGTGCCGCCCGTCGCGCCGAGCACGCCGGCGATCTGGCTCTTGTCGTGCATGCCGAGCTTGCGGTACGCGCAGCGCAGATAGTGACGCACCGTCGTCGGCGAAATCGCCATCTGCTGCGCGACCTCCTTGTGCGAACGGCCGGCGCCGTAATAGCGAATCGCCGCGAGCTCGCGCGGGCTCAGCCTGTCGAGCAGCGAGCGCGGCCGCGCCTCGATCTGGAACAGTCCCGCGATGGGCACGCACTGGATGCGCAGCGCGTCGCCGATGTACGGCTGGCCCGATTGGCGGCGCACATGCGCGACCAGCGGCTCCGGCACGCGCGGGCCCGTCCACGCCGGCCATTCAGTCCGCAGCACGTCGTCGAAGCCGTGATCAGCGTGATGCAGCACGCCGAAGTTGTCGCACAGCGCGCGCGCCGCCGGCGCCACCGCATCGGCACGCTCGCGCGTGAGCTGCGCCGCGCGATTGATCGTCAGCGCGGCCGCCAGATGCGGAATCACTTCCTCGAAGCGACTCGCTTCGTCGTCGCTGAACGGACGATTCAGGCCCTGGCGATAGATCGACATGAACGTCGTCAGCCCGAAGCGGCGATCGAGCGTACACACGCACATCAGTTGCGCCAGCCCGTACTTCACGCACCAGTCGCGAAACCGCGCGTCGAACCCGGGCTCGACGACCGACAGACGCACCGCGCGACCGTGCGCGCCGAGCAGCGTGCGTTGCGCGAGCGGATCGCAATCGCGCACGCGTTTCCAGTCGCTGAAGAACGCGTGCGGAAGACGGTACAGGAAACTGTTGTGCATCACGGGGCCGGTCGGCGTGTGCGTCGCGACGCCGGTCCACGCGGCGTCGAACGGGATGAGCCCCTGCAGCAGCGAAAAGAAGCGGCACTCGAATTCGCCGATGCTCGACTGCGCGGCGACCGCATACAGGTCGAGCAGCATCAGGCCGAGTTCGCGTCGCGCCGCGTCGCCGCGCGTCACGCCGTCGAAATCGGCGCGGCGGGACGGCAGCGGCGGCCATGCGGATTCGTCGAGCACGATCGCGGCCGGCACGTCGCGCAGCGCATCGCGATCCTGTCCGATATCCGTGGTGATCCTCACCTTCCGCTCCCCTGCCCGATCGGGCCGCTGATGCACGCAACGCAGACCGGCCGATTATAGCGACCGGCATTTTTGACGGGCTCCGTCGCCGGAACATGCCGCAACCCCATCCATTTGAACGGTGCGCCGCCCGTTGCTGCTGCGCAGCACGCCGCGTCGCGGTGTCGCGGCACGTCCACCCCGTGCACCGCGGGTTTTCCACACCGTTCATCTGCACGACTGTTCAGCGGTTTTCCCGCTGCCGACACTGCGTCGCGACAACGCCAACAACAAACGATGCAGGAAGGTATGGAGAACCCCACGTGATGACATCCCGCTTCATCCGCACGGCGACCGCCGCGGCGCTCGCCGCGTGCAGCCTTGCCGCGCACGCGCAATCGACCCTCACGCTGTATGGCGCGCTCGACGCCGGCGTGCAGTACCTGACGCATGCCGACGGACGGCACGCGGCCGTGCAGTTGCAGAACTACGGCATCCTGCCGTCGCAGGTCGGGCTGAAGGGCACCGAGGATCTCGGCGGCGGCTGGCGCGCCCTGTTCAAGTTCGAACAGGGCCTCAACATCAACGACGGCACCTCGACCGTGCCGGGCTACGCGTTCTTCCGCGGCGCGTACGTCGGCATCGCGGGGCCCGTCGGCACCGTGACGCTCGGCCGGCAGTTCAGCGTGCTGTTCGACAAGACGCTGTTCTACGACCCGCTGTGGTACGCGTCGTACAGCGGCCAGGGCGTGCTCGTGCCGATGACCGCGAACTTCATCGACCGCTCGATGAAGTACCAGTCTCCGACGTTCGCCGGCTTCGATGTCGAAGCCCTCGTCGCCACCGCCGGCGTCGCGGGCAATACGCGCGCAGGACGCGTGCTCGAGCTCGGCGGTCAGTACGCCAGCAACGGGCTGTCGATCAGCGCGGTGCTGCATCAGGCGCACGGCGACGCGTCGGCCGCGGACGACGCCTCCGCGCGCCGCCGCGAACTCGGCACGCTCGCCGCGCGTTACGCGTTCGCGACGCTGCCGCTCACGCTCTACGCGGGCATCGAACGCCTGACTGGCGACCTCGATGCGGCGCGCACGATCGTCTGGGGCGGCGCCCGTTATCTGACGTCGGGTGGAATCGGGCTGAACGCGGGCGTCTATCACACCGATTCGCACACGCCGGCGATCGGCCACCCGACGCTGTTCATCGCGAGCACCACCTACGCGCTGTCGAAACGCACCGTCGCCTACGTGAACCTCGGTTATGCGCGCAACAGCGGCCAGAGTTCGCAGACCGTCTACGAATACGACCCGACACCGCTCGCCGGCGCATCGCAGTTCGGCGCGATGGTCGGCATGTATCACCTGTTCTGATTCCGTCCAGCGAGATCCCGCCATGAAAACCCTTTGCTCCGATGCCGCGCTGCCGTCCGACGGCCGCGCGTCCCCTTTCGCGCGCTCGACGCTCGTCGCACTCGTCGTGTTCGCGGCCATCACGCCGCTGCTGCTGCTCGTCGCGCCGGCCGTCGCCGGTCAGCTCGCGACGCAGCTCGGGCTGTCCGCGTCGCAGATCGGCACCTACTTCTTCGTCGAACTCGGCACGTTCAGCCTCGCGACCCTGCCGTCGTACCTGTGGCTCGGCCGCGTCGATGCGCGCCGCGTCGCTGCGTGCGCGATCGCGCTGTTCGGCGCGGGCAATCTCCTGACCGCGTTGTGGATGCCCGGCTTCGTCGCGCTGCTCGCGCTGCGAGCCGTCACCGCGCTCGGCGGCGGCTCGCTGATGGTGCTCTGCATGACCAGCGCGGCCACGAGCGAGAACAGCGATCGCGTGTACGGGCTGTGGGTCGTCGGCCAGTTGATCGCCGGCGCGATCGGCCTGTTCGTGCTGCCGCACGTGTTCGCCGCGTTCGGGCTGCGCGCGCTGTACGTCGCGCTGGCCGCGCTCGCGCTGCTTGCCGCACCGCTGTCGCGCGGCTTTCCGGCGACGCTCGGTGCGCGGACCGCGTCGGGCCGGGCCGCGCGCGGCGCGTCGACGGATGCGTCACGGCGCTTCGTCGTGCTCGCGATCGGTGCGGTACTGAGCTTCTATCTCGCGATCGGCAGCGTGTGGACGTTCGCGAGCCGCGCGGCGGCGGAGGCCGGACTCGACCCGCGGTCGATCGGCAACGTGCTCGCGATCGCGAGCGTGATGGGGATTGCCGGCGCGGCGCTCGCATCGTGCGCGGGCGGCCGGCTTGCGCGGCGCACGATGCTCGCCGCCGGTTACGCGCTGCTCGCGGCGTCGCTCATCGCACTCGCCGCGCTGCCGCACGCGGGCGGCTACAGCGCCGCGATCTTCGCGTTCAAGTTTGCGTGGACATTCGTACTGCCGTTCATTCTCGCGACTGTCGCGCAGATCGATACGTCCGGGCGGCTCGTCGCGACGCTCAATTTCGTGATCGGCGCGGGCCTCGCGGCCGGCCCGCTCCTCGCCGGCCTGTTGCTCGACGCGGGCGGCACGATGCACGTGCTGTTCGCGGCCGCGACGGCCGTCGCGATCGCGTCGTTTGCCGCGCTGCGCCATATCGATCGGCGCGCGCGGATTTCCGTGACTTCCGTTTCCTCCCAACCGTGACAGGTCAAAACCATCCATGAATCGCACTGCCTTCTTCACCGACGAACGCACCTTCTGGCACACCGGCGGCACGCACGCGCTGTTCTTCCCGGTCGGCGGCTGGGTCCAGCCGCCGTCGAGCGCCGGCTACGCGGAATCGCCCGATTCGAAGCGCCGCCTCCTGTCGCTCGTGCAGGCTTCGGGCCTGGCCGACCACCTCGACATGCGCGGTGCCGCGCCGGCCACCACCGGCGATCTGTTGCGCATCCATCCGGCAAGCTATCTCGACGCGTTCCGCGCGCTCAGCGATGCGAACGGCGGCGACCTCGGCGATCTCGCGCCGTTCGGCAAGGGTAGCTACGAGATCGCCGCACTGTCGGCGGGTCTCGCGATCGCGGCGGTCGACACCGTCGTCGCCGAGCGTGCGGCCAACGCGTTCTCGCTGTCGCGGCCGCCCGGCCATCACTGCCTGCGCGACCGCCCGATGGGCTTCTGCCTGCTCGCGAACATCCCGATCGCGATCGAGGCCGCACGCGCGAAGCATGGCATCGACCGCGTCGCGGTGATCGACTGGGACGTGCATCACGGCAACGGCACGCAGTCGATCTACTACGACGATCCGGACACGCTGACGATCTCGCTGCATCAGGACCGCTGCTTTCCGCCCGGCTACAGCGGCGGCGACGAGCGCGGCGCAGGCGCGGGCTTCGGCGCGAACCTGAACGTGCCGTTGCTCGCGGGTAGCGGCGACGACGCGTATCGCCATGCGTTCGAGCGGATCGTGCTGCCAGCGCTGGAGCGGTTCCGGCCGGATCTGATCGTCGTCGCGAGCGGCCTCGACGCGAACGCGGTCGATCCGCTCGCGCGCATGCAACTGCATACAGAAAGTTACCGGTACATGACGCGCTCGGTGAAGGAGGCGGCGCAGCGCCACTGCGGCGGACGGCTCGTGATCGTCCACGAGGGCGGCTATTCGGAGGCGTACGTGCCGTTCTGCGGACTCGCGATCATCGAGGAGCTGGCCGGCATCCGCACCGATGTCGCCGATCCGATGCTCGATCTCGCGATCGCGCAGCAGCCGGGCGAGCGGTTCGTCATGTTCCAGCGCGAACTGCTCGACGAACTTGCCGTGTCGTTCGGCTTGTAACGCGCGCTCACCAACGATGCGGGGCCGGCCCTTGCGCGATCGGTACGGATAGGGTTTCCTGTGTCTTTACACCTGCCAGGTCCGGCCCCATCTTCAGATGAATTCGTCTTCGCGCGATCCCGACACCAACGACAAACCGCGCCGCCAGCCGTCGAAGCTCGCACTGAATATCGCCGCCGTGCTGGTCGGCCTCATCACGTTCGCGATCGGCGCGGCGTGGTTGATCTATAGCTGGATCGTCGATCGCGAAGCGCAGTATTTCGCGATTCCGCTGGTGTTCTCGGTGCCGGTGATCGTGGCGGTCGCGGTGCGGAGTTTCTGGGACTAGGCACGCTCGAAACGACAAAGCGCCGCGGTCGGTGGACGCGCGGCGCTTTCTTTCATCAGGTGCAGGCGGGTATCTGCGACGGGCAGCAAGCCTCTCCGTTCGGCCTGGAACCGTTCACAGGCCCGCGTGCGCGCACGGATTCGCGATCGGCCCCTGATAGCCGTGGATGGCGCTCAGCGCGGAACCCACCAGCACCGTGCCGACCGATTTCAGGACGGCTTCCGTCGTCGTCGGCTCACCGCTCGAGATGGGCCGCCCCGAGTAGGCCATGCACTCCGGGGACGGCGCGATCGCCTGCACGGGCCGTGCGCTCCATGCGACGTTGTCGGCAGGCGTGGCAGCAAACGCCGGTATTGCCAGCGTCAGGGGAAGAACGGAAATCAGCATGCGTGCTGCGTTGAGCATCGACGGTCCCCGGTTGGACAACCCACGTGAATGAATGGCGTTGCGCATAATATGCGCAGCCGGTTTTCCGTGCCTGCGAAAGCGTGTGCGCTCCATGCGGCGCCGCACCAACAAAAAAGCGCTGCCGGTCAGCCGACCGGCAGCGCTTTCTCGGAACGGCCCTTAGCGGGGCACGTTCGACTTCGTGGTGCGTGAGGCCGGACTCGAACCGGCACACCCTTGCGGGCGTCAGGACCTAAACCTGGTGCGTCTACCAATTTCGCCACTCACGCGAATATCCGCCGCCTCAGCGCATGGCACGCAAGATGCGTTCTCCACGCGCCCGGGACTTGCCGGGGCTTCGTGTCGGCACGAAAACCGGCACGCCCGATCAGGCGAGCGCGAGATTCTACCCGATCTGTGCAGCATTGTCTCGCCCTACCGGCGCCCGTCGAAGAGCGGTGCTAGAATGCCGCGCTCGAGTGCCGGCCATGCGCCGGCGCGCGTCCCCGAATCCGCCTCCGCCACGATCCCACCCGTGAACTTCGACGACTACTGTCAGCAAAAGGCCGCCCCCGCGGGCTCCAGCGTCTACTACGCGCTGCGCCAGGCGCCGCTCGCCGCCGAACCGCGCCTGACGGCCCTGTTCGCGCTGCGCCGCGAACTCGAGGAAACCGTCAAGGAAACCAGCGATCCGACCGTCGGACACACGAAGCTCGCATGGTGGCACAAGGAACTCGCGGCGCTCGCCGCCGGCGAACCGTCGCATCCGGTCACGAAGGCGCTCGCGCAACACCACCCGGCGATCGGGGCCGAATCCGATGCGCTGCGCACGCTCGTCAACGGTTACGGGATGGATCTCGAACAGGCGCGCTATCTGGATTTCGCGAACCTGGAGCGCTACATCGCGCAGGTCGGCGGCACCTTCGCGTCGCTGGTCGCCCGCGCAAGCGCCGCGAATCCGGCCGCCCCGCAACCGTGGGCCGCGGATGCCGGCCGCGCGCTGATGCTCGCGCAATTCGTGCAGGAACTCGGCAACGATGCGCGCCACGGCCGCATCTATCTGCCAATCGACGAACTGCAGCGCTACAACGTGACCGCTGCCGACCTGCTGAACCGCCGCTACAGTCCGGCCTTCACCGAGCTGCTGCAGTTTCAGACGGGCCGCGCGCGCGAAGCGCTGGCCGCCGCCGACGCAGCGCTCCCCGCATCCGAACGCCGCGCGCAACGCACGCTGCGCGCGCAGATTGCACTGGCCGGTGCACTGCTCGACGAAATCGAGCGCGACGGCTACCAGGTGCTGCACCAGCGCATCGCGCTGACACCGATCCGCAAGCTGTGGATCGCGTGGCGCGCCGCGCGCCGCCGCTGATCCGCGCCGTCACCCTCCCAAGCGTCACACCTTCAGCAGCGGCAGCGTATCGAAGCGTTGCTGCAGTACGTGCGTTGCATCGAGCCCCCACCACGGCCCGAGCACGGTCGCATACAACTGGCGGAAATCGACCGCGACCGGCAGGTTGCCGTTGCCGTCGAGATGCCCGAGTGCCGGCGCCGCGCCGTACAGCCCGCCGGCCACGCGGCCGCCCATCACGAAATGCGGCGCGGCGGTACCGTGATCGGTACCGTTGCTCTGGTTCTCGCGCACGCGCCGTCCGAATTCCGCATACGTCATCACGAGCGTCTGGTTCCAGCGCCCGAGTTCGATCAACGCGCCGCGCATCGCACTCATCCCTTCCGCGAACTGCTTGAGCAGCGCTGCCTGCTGCCCCGGCTGGTTCTGGTGCGTATCGAAACCGTTGAGCGTGAGCCGCAGCACCGCGACGCCATCCTGCGCGCCGGGCCCCGACGCCTCGCATGCGGCGAGCACCTGCATCGCGGTCTTCACCGACGTACCGAACGTGCCGGCCGGAAAAGCCGTCTTGAACTCGCGCATCCCGCCGCGCGGGCGCAGCCGGTCGGCCGCCTTCACGATATCGTTCTCGACGTCGATGATGTGCGCGAGCGCCGGGTTCCGCTCGCGCAGCGACGACGGTTCGGCCAACCTCGCCGCGCGGACGAACTGCGCAGGATTGACGAGCGCGATCGCGCGCGCGCCGTTCGCGAGCGGCCCCATCTCCGCGCTGCCGAGCACGACGCCGTCGGCAGCGAAGCCGGGCGGCACCGGCGCCTGCGCGAACGTGCGCGTGAGCCAGCCTTCGTGCAGGTACTGGTCCGAGCGCGACGCGGTATCCCAGATCTCGATCGAGCGGAAATGCGACAGGTTCGGCTGCGGGTAGCCGACGCCCTGCACGACAGCGACCTGCCCGTCGCGCCACAGCGGCATCAACGGCGCGAGCGACGGGTGCAGCCCCGTATGCGCATCGAGCTGCAGCACGTGGTCGCGCGCGATGCCGATGCTGCGGCGGAACTGGTAATAGAGCGGATCGGCATACGGCACCACCGTGTTGAGGCCGTCGTTGCCGCCCTTCAGCTCGACGAGGATCAGCACGTTCGCGTAGCCGGCCGCCGGCTGCCGCCCCGCCGCGGCCATCGATGTCGCCGCCTGCGCGGGCGACTGCCACAGTGACACGCCCGCCGCGGCCGCGGCGCCCGTCAGCGTCAGAAAATCACGTCGGTTCATCGTGCATCCTTCGGTTCGCCGCGCGGCGCGGCCATCGCGGCAGCGCGCCGGTTCATCGTCGTTTCGGTCATTTCAGTTGATAGGCCGGATCCATCAGCAGCGCCTCGAGATACGCGCTGCCGGTCGAGTCCGTATCGATTGCCGCGACCGGCGACAGCGGCAGCACCGCGTGCTGCAGTTGAAGCTCGGTCGACAATCCGGCAATCGCCTGCGGCCGCGCACGATACTGCGCAAGCCAGCGTTCGAGGTCGAATCGCAGGCCGCCGCGCGCAGGTTTCGCTGGCGCGTCGCGCATGTCGGCAACCGGTATCGTTTGCGCACGCGCATTCGGCGACGGTGCCGCCATCGCACGCGCGGGCGCCCGCATGCCGACGGTCTCGGTTGCGCGGAACAACTGCTCGACGAACTGCTTGCGCGCGAGCAGCGTCGTGCTGTTGATCCACATCGCACCACCCGGCCAGCCCTTCACGTTCGGCGGATAGAACAGGTTCTGCCCGAGCGTGCGCACGGTGTTCGCGAGCATTTGCGGATCGCCATACGCGACGTCGAACAACCGCATCGATCCGACGACGAACTCGGCCGGCGACTTCACGAGCACGCCGCGATTGCGCGGATCCCAGAATTCGTCGGTCGACCAGAGCGCTGCGAGCGCCGCGCGTATGTCGTAGCCGCTCGCGCGAAACCGTTCGGCGACGACATCGAGCGCGCCGGCATCGGGCGCATCGGACACGAACTCGCGCCACAGCTTGCCGGCGATGAAGCGAGCGGTGTCGGGCCGCTTCAACAGGATGTCGAGAAAGCCGTCGCCGTCGAACGCACCGGTCTCGCCGAGTATCGTCTTGTCGCCGGCGTCGTGCCATTCGGGCCGCACCACGAAGCGCAGCGTATCGGGGTCGACGCTCCAGCCGGTCATCGCGCGCGCGGCCTCGGTCACGTCGTGCTGCGTGTAATGCCCTTCGCCGAGCGTGAACAGCTCCATCACTTCGCGCGCGAAATTCTCGTTCGGACGGCCCTTGCGGTTACTCGCCCCGTCGAGATACTGAAGCATCGCCGGATCCTTCGCGACCGCATGCAGGAGCGTGCCGAAGTTGCCGAGCGCCTCGCGGCGAAACAGCGCATTTTGCGCGGCCATCGTCTGCGGATACGGGACCTTGTCCTGCCCGGATGTGAAATGCCCGTGCCAGAACAGCGTCATGCGCTCGGTGAGCGGCGTCGGCGTCACGACCATCTCGTTGACCCACGCCGCGCGCAACGCATCGTAGCGGCGATTGCGTTCGCGCTGCTCGTCGCGCCGCATGTCGGGGGTCAGCGCCTGTCGCTGTGCGCGGGTCGGCGGCAGCTCGGCGAGCCAGTCGGGCCAGGTCGTCACGGGGTCGCGGCGCACGTTGCCGAGCGTATCGGCCACGACTTGCGCGCGCGTCATCCCGACGATGCGGGCGACCTCGGCCGGTGCGGGAGAAAAGCCGGTGCGGCTCAGGAAGAACAGCGCATCGTCGGCGTCGAGCGGCGCCTGCATCGCGGGCGATGCCGGGGCGGCAGCGTTCGCTTTCATCGTCGTGGACTCCCGGAACGCACCGGCGGTGCGGATGCCGGTACAACGGCAGCAGGCATCTGAAAGTTGACGGGAAAATTGCTACGGAATCTTTCCGTGCCGTGCAGGATCGCGTGCGTGTCAGCGCTTGTACAGCTCGCGAACGGCGTCCTCGATGTGCTGGCGCAACAGGTGGCGCTCCTCGGGCGTCATGTGCCCGTCGCGGCGGCGCTGTTCGAGATCGGGAGGCACGGCGGAGCGGACCGCCGTGTCGGCGGCACGGTCGGGCTGCGGCGCTTTGCCGCGCTGCAGCTTGCGCGACGAGGCGCCCTGCTCGGGGCGCTGCGCATACGCGAAGTTCGACGCATATGGACCGGCAAGTGCGATCGTCAGCATCAGTGCAATCCGGGCAGATCGCATGACCGTCCTCGCTTCTCTGGTCGATTTGTTCCCTTCGTCACGCGGCAACCGGTTACCTCTGGTACTTGAAAAACCCTGCGGAATTCGGGCGTACAAAGATGAAAGATGGAGTGCAGGGGAGTATCTACCGAATTTCGGCTTCGAGTAAAGGAATCTCTATAGCCTGCCTTTACTCCGCGCGACACTACGGGTAAATTTTGTAACGGACTGTAACGCGCGAAAATACGCAACCGTGCGTGATTTCCCATTCGCGATAAGATGCCGCTCATGGAAACGAAAAACCCCTCCAAGATTCTCGTCGTCGACGACGACCCGCGCCTGCGCGATCTGCTGCGCCGCTATCTCGGCGAGCAGGGTTTCAACGTGTACGTCGCGGAAAACGCGACCGCGATGAACAAGCTCTGGGTGCGCGAGCGCTTCGACCTGCTCGTGCTCGACCTGATGCTGCCGGGCGAGGACGGCCTGTCGATCTGCCGCCGCCTGCGCGGCAGCAACGACCGCACGCCGATCATCATGCTCACCGCGAAGGGCGAGGACGTCGACCGCATCGTCGGCCTCGAGATGGGCGCCGACGACTACCTGCCGAAGCCGTTCAATCCGCGCGAGCTCGTCGCGCGCATTCACGCGGTGCTGCGCCGCCAGGCGCCGGCCGAACTGCCGGGCGCGCCGTCGGAAACCACCGAGGTGTTCGAGTTCGGCGAGTTCTCGCTGAACCTAGCCACGCGCACGCTGACGAAGTCGGGCCAGGAAATTCCGCTGACGACCGGCGAATTCTCGGTGCTGAAAGTGTTCGCGCGCCATCCGCGCCAGCCGCTGTCGCGCGAAAAGCTGATGGAGCTTGCGCGCGGCCGTGAATACGAAGTGTTCGACCGAAGCCTCGACGTGCAGATCTCGCGCCTGCGCAAGCTGATCGAACCGGATCCGGGCAGCCCGCGCTTCATCCAGACCGTCTGGGGCCTCGGCTACGTGTTCATTCCGGACGGCGCCGCCTGATCTTTTTCCTTTCCGGTTTCGCCCGTCCACGGCCCGTCCCATGCGTATCGACCGGCGCCTCCTGCAGCTCGCGTTCGGCGGGCTGTTCTGGCGCACCTTCCTGCTGATCGCGCTGCTGATCTCGGTCAGTCTCGCCGCGTGGTTCCAGAGCTTTCGCGTCATCGAGCGGGAGCCGCGCGCGCAGCGCGTCGCGCTCCAGCTCGTCGCGATCGTGAAGCTCACGCGCACCGCCCTGCTCTATTCCGATCCCGATTTGCGGCGCGCGCTGCTGCAGGATCTCGAGAGCAACGAGGGCGTGCGCGTGTATCCGCGCGAAAAGACCGACAAGTTCAAGCTGCAGCCCGACGAATCGCTGAACCGCCTGATCGAACACGACATCCGCAGCCGTCTCGGCGACGATACCGTGATCGCGCAGTCGGTCAACGACATCCCGGGCGTGTGGATCAGTTTCAAGATCGACGACGACGACTACTGGGTCGCGCTCGACCGCGATCAGCTCGACAGCGTCACGGGCCTGCAGTGGGCCGGCTGGGGCCTGTTCGCGCTCGCGCTGTCGCTGTTCGGCTCCGCGTTCATCACGAGCCTCGTCAACCGGCCGTTCTCGCGGCTGGCGCTCGCCGCGCGCCAGGTCGGTTCCGGCCAGGCGCCCGATCCGCTGCCCGAGCGCGGGATGGGCGTCGCGGCCGAGACCAACCGCAGCTTCAACCAGATGGTGCGCGATCTCGAACAGCTCGAGGCCGACCGCGCGCTGATGCTCGCGGGCATCTCGCATGACCTGCGCACGCCGCTCGCGCGGCTGCGCCTCGAGACCGAGATGAGCCCGTCCGACCAGGCGACCAAGGACGCGATGGTCGACGACATCGAGCAGATGGACCGTATCATCGCGGCCTTCATCGATTACGCGCGCCCGTCGCAGCGCAAGCCCGAGCCCGTCGACCTGTCGTCGATCGTGCAGGAAGTCGCGGCGCGCGTGTCGGGCGAAGACGGCGTCGAGATCCGCACACGGCTCGCGGCGACCGCCGTGATCGAAGCCGACGAGACCGACATGCGCCGCGTCATCGGCAACCTCGTCGAGAACGCGCGCAAATACGGCCAGAGCCGCGACGACGGCGTGTCGCGCATCACGCTCGAGACGCGCGTGACGCACGCGCGCGTCGAATTGTCGGTGAGCGACGAGGGCCCCGGCATCCCCGAAGACCAGCTGCCGCTCGTGATGCGGCCGTTCTACCGCGTCGACACGGCGCGCACCAAGGCGGACGGCACGGGGCTCGGCATGGCGATCGTGCTGCGCCTCGTCGGCCGCTATCGCGGCGCGCTGCGCCTGCGCAACCGCAGCCCCGAAGCGGGCCTCGAAGTCACCCTCGAATTCCCCGGCGCCGGCAAGACGCGTGCGACGGCGTGACGCGTTCGCGCACGCTTCTTGCGCGTCACACTATCGGCGCGGTTGAAAAAAACTATGGGGATTGTTAGTCAAAATCTATTGAAGCGCTTTGTTAATAGTGTTATAGTCCTGCTCATGCTGTCACACCAACGTTGCAGCACCGAGGTAGCTTGACTCAGTCTTCTTCCCAACTCATACAGGAGTATCCGCATGAAAACCGTGGGCGATAAACTCGAAGCATTCACCGTCGTAGCCGCGAAGCCGGGCTTCAACAATCACGAGGAAAACGGCCAGTCGGCATTCGAGACCATCACCGAAGCGTCGTTCCCGGGCAAGTGGAAGATCATCTACTTCTATCCGAAGGATTTCACGTTCGTGTGCCCGACGGAAATCGTCGAGTTCGCGAAGCTGACGAAGCAGTTCGAAGAGCGCGACGCCGTCCTGCTCGGCGGCAGCTCGGACAACGAGTTCGTGAAGCTCGCATGGCGCCGTGAGCACAAGGACCTGAACAAGCTGAACCACTACTCGTTCGGCGACGTCAAGGGCGAGCTGATCGACCAGCTCGGCGTGCGCGACAAGGAAGCCGGCGTGGCCCTGCGCGCAACGTTCATCGTCGATCCGGACAACACGATCCAGCACGTTTCGGTGAACAACCTGAACGTCGGCCGTAGCCCGGAAGAAGTCCTGCGCATTCTGGACGGCCTGCAAACGGACGAACTGTGCCCGTGCAACCGTGCAGTCGGCGGCGCAACGCTGTAAGCGCATCGATGCACGAAGCCCGCGGAGCACGTCCTGCCTGCGGGCTTTTTTAACGGCCAACCCATAGGAGATATCAATGGAATTCATCGACTCGATTAAGGCGCGCATCCCCGACTACGCGAAGGACATTCGCCTGAACCTCGACGGCACGATCTCGCGCTCGTCGCTCGAAGGCACCGATGCAGTCGGCGTCGCGCTGGCGGCGGCGGTCGCGGCGAAGAGCACCGTGCTCGTGAAGACGATCCGCGAAGCCGGCGTGCTGTCGCCCGAAGAGACGAACGCCGTGCTGACGGCGGCCGCGCTGATGGGGATGAACAACACCTGGTATCCGTATGTCGAGATGGCCGACGACGCCGACCTGAAGACGCAGCGTGCCGAGCTGCGGATGGGCGCGTACGCGTCGCACGGCGGCGTCGACAAGCGCAGGTTCGAGATGTACGCGCTCGCCGCATCGATCGTCGGCAAGTGCCACTTCTGCGTGAAGTCGCACTATGCGCTGCTGAAGAACGAGCAAGGGATGACGACGACGCAGCTGCGCGACGTCGGCCGCATCGCGTCGGTGATCAACGCCGCCGCGCAGGTGATCGCCGCCGAAGGCGAATAAGCCGTCGCGCAAGCGGCAACGCGGTGCACTGCAGCGGTCATGCGCGCCGCACCGCGCCGCAAATGAAAAATGCCACGCAAGCGCGTGGCATTTTTCATTCCGGCGGCGCAACCGGCGCGCCGCTTCGGACCGGCTTCAGGCGCTCACGCGCCCTGCTTCACCAGGAGTGCAGCGGCCTGCGCCTCGATGCCCTCGCCACGGCCGAGATAGCCGAGCTTCTCGTTGGTCTTCGCCTTCACGTTCACGCGCTCGAGCGGCAGCCCGAGATCGGCCGCGATGTTCGCGCGCATCCCGTCGATGTGCGGCGCGAGCTTGGGCGCCTGCGCGATCACCGTGCTGTCGACATTCTGGATCGTGAAGCCGGCCGCCTTCACGCGGGCGACGCACTCGCGCAACAACACGCGGCTGTCCGCGCCCTTGAACGCCGCGTCGGTGTCCGAGAAATGGCGGCCGATGTCGCCCAGCGCCGCCGCACCGAACAGCGCGTCGGTGATCGCGTGCAGCAGCACGTCCGCGTCCGAATGACCGAGCAGGCCGCGCTCGTAAGGAATCGTCACGCCGCCGATGATGAGGGGGCGCCCAGGGACGAGCTGGTGCACGTCGTAGCCTTGTCCGATTCTGAAATCCATGCGTATTCCGGTTGAGATGAGGTGAAAGTCAGGAAGCGTTCGCGGGGCGCGCGAGGATCGCTTCCGCAAGCGCGAAATCTTCCGGGTACGTGACCTTGAAGTTGCGCAGGCTGCCCTGCACGACGCGTGGCGTATGGCCGGCCCATTCGATCGCGCTGGCCTCGTCGGTCAGGTCGTGCCCTTCGCGCTGCGCGCGCAGGATCGCGTCGCGCAGCATGCCGATGCGGAACATCTGCGGCGTCTGCGCCTGCCACAGCGCGTCGCGCGATTCGGTGCGCGCGATCGCGTCGCCGCCAGCCGGCACGCGCTTGAGCGTATCGGCCACCGGCAGCGCGACGATGCCGCCGACCGGGTCGTCCTTCAGCGTCGCGACGAGCGTGCGGATCAGCTCCGGCGTGATGCCCGGGCGCGCAGCGTCGTGCACCAGCACCCAGTCCTGGTCGCTCGCGCCGAATTCGGCCAACTCGAGCAGCCCGTTGAGCACCGACGCCTGCCGCGAGCCGCCGCCGCAGCGGCGCACCGCGAAACGCAGGCCCGCGAAGCGGCGCGCGTCGAAGTGCGTGTCGTCGGGCGCGAGGACGACGAGCGTCTGCGCGAATTCGCTGCACGCGTCGAACGCGGCAAGCGTGTAATGCAGGAGCGCGCGGCCGGCCAGCGTGCGGTATTGCTTCGGCACGGCCGAACCGGAACGGCTGCCCGTGCCGGCGCAAGGAATCAGGGCGAAAAGTCGGGGAGTCACGAAGGGGAAACGCCGGAAAGATGAAATCGAGAAGCGGATTTTATAATAGGTCTTTCGTCTCGACCGGCGCACCGCGATGCGCCCGTGCCCGCCACCCCTGCCGTCCCTATGCCAGACAACGCTTCCACCCCGTTCGCTTCGCCCGTCGCCCGCGTCAAACCGGGCCAGCGGTTCGCCTTCGACGGCGCGCACGGCTCCGCCGACGCACTCGCCATCGCCCGCTATCTCGCCGACAACCGCGACGCGGTCCCGCTCCTCGCGGTGATCTGCGCGAACGCGGTCGACGCGCAGCGGCTGTCGCAGGAAATCCGCTACTTCTCGCCCGATGCGCGCGTGCGCCTGCTGCCGGACTGGGAAACGCTGCCGTACGACACGTTCTCGCCGCACCAGGATCTCGTCTCCGAGCGCCTCGCGACGCTGCACGACCTCGGCGAGGGTCGCTGCGACATCCTGCTGGTGCCCGCGACCACGGCGCTGTACCGGATGCCGCCCGCGTCGTTCATGGCCGCGTACACGTTCGCGTTCGCGCAGGGCGAGCGGCTCGACGAGGCGAAGCTGAAGGCGCAACTCACGCTGGCCGGCTACGAGCACGTGAGCCAGGTCGTGCGACCCGGCGAATACTGCGTGCGCGGCTCGCTGATCGACCTGTACCCGATGGGCTCGCCGCTGCCGTACCGGATCGACCTGTTCGACGACCAGGTCGACTCGATCCGTGCGTTCGATCCCGATACGCAGCGCAGCCTCTACCCGGTGCGCGACGTGCGCCTCCTGCCCGGCCGCGAGTTTCCGTTCGACGAAGCCGCGCGCACGGCCTTCCGCAGCCGCTGGCGCGAAACCTTCGAAGGCGACCCGAGCCGCGCGCCGATCTACAAGGACATCGGCAACGGCGTGCCGTCGGCCGGCATCGAGTATTACCTGCCCCTCTTCTTCGACGAGACGGCCACGCTGTTCCACTACCTGCCGCCGGATGCGCACCTCGTGTTCACCGGCGACCTCGAAGCGTCGATCCGCCGCTTCACGGCCGATACGAAGCAGCGTCACGCGTTCCTCGCGCACGATCGCGAGCGGCCGATCCTCGAGCCGCAGCGCCTGTTCCTGTCCGACGAGGATTTCTTCGCGTTCGCGAAGCCGTTCGCGCGCGTCGTGCTGCCCGCGCAGCCGGCCGGCGGCTGGGCGACCGGCCTGCCCGAGCTCACCGTCGACCGCCATGCGGACGATCCGCTCGCCGCGCTGCGCACGTACGTCGAATCGTCGGGCAAGCGCGTGCTGCTGACGGTCGAATCGGCCGGCCGCCGCGAAACGATCCTGCAACTGCTCGCCGAGCATCACCTGCGCCCCGCGTCGAACGACCACTTCGCAGGCTGGCTCGAAAGCGACGCGCCCTTCGCGCTCGGCGTCGCGCCGCTCGCGAGCGGCTTCGCGGTGCCGGGCGAAGGCTACGCGATCGTCACCGAAACCGAGTTGTACGGTGCGCTCGGCCGCCGCGCCGGGCGCCGCCGCCAGGAACAGGCGAGCAACGTCGACGCGATGGTGCGCGACCTGTCGGAGCTGAAGGTCGGCGATCCGGTGGTGCATGCGCAGCACGGCATCGGCCGCTACATGGGCCTCGTGTCGATGGATCTCGGCGAAGGCGAGACCGAGTTCCTGCATCTCGAATACGCGGGCGACAGCAAGCTCTACGTGCCGGTCGCGCAACTGCACGTGATCTCGCGTTACAGCGGCGCCGATCCCGACAGCGCGCCACTGCACGCGCTCGGCTCGGGCCAGTGGGAGCGCGCGAAGCGCAAGGCCGCGCAGCAAATTCGCGACACGGCCGCCGAGCTGCTGAACCTGTATGCGCGCCGCGCGGCCCGCGAAGGCCACGCGTTCGCGCTCGACCCGCGCGACTACGTGAAGTTCGCGGAAAGCTTCGGCTTCGAGGAGACGCCCGACCAGGCCGCGGCGATCGCGGCCGTGATCGGCGACATGACGAGCGGCAAGCCGATGGACCGCCTCGTGTGCGGCGACGTCGGCTTCGGCAAGACCGAGGTCGCGCTGCGCGCCGCGTTCATCGCGGTGATGGGCGGCAAGCAGGTCGCGCTGCTGTCGCCGACCACGCTGCTCGCCGAGCAGCACACGCAGACCTTCGTGGACCGCTTCGCGGACTGGCCGGTGCGGATCGTCGAGCTGTCGCGCTTCAAGACCGCGAAGGAAGTGAACACGGCGATCGCGCAGATCAACGAAGGCAGCGTCGACATCGTCATCGGCACGCACAAGCTGCTGTCGTCGGACGTGCAGTTCAAGCGCCTCGGCCTCGTCATCATCGACGAGGAACACCGCTTCGGCGTGCGCCAGAAGGAAGCGCTGAAGGCGCTGCGCGCGGAAGTCGACGTGCTGACGCTCACCGCGACGCCGATCCCGCGCACGCTCGGGATGGCGCTCGAGGGACTGCGCGATTTCTCGGTGATCGCGACCGCGCCGCAGAAGCGGCTCGCGATCAAGACCTTCGTGCGGCGCGAGGAGGAAAGCGTGATCCGCGAGGCGATGCTGCGCGAGCTGAAGCGCGGCGGCCAGGTGTATTTCCTGCACAACGAGGTCGAGACGATCGAGAACCGCAAGGCGATGCTCGAGGAACTCGTGCCCGAGGCGCGCATCGTGATCGCGCACGGCCAGATGCACGAGCGCGAACTCGAACGCGTGATGCGCGATTTCGTCGCGCAGCGCGCGAACGTGCTGCTGTGCACGACCATCATCGAAACCGGCATCGACGTGCCGAGCGCGAACACGATCATCATGCATCGCTCGGACAAGTTCGGCCTCGCGCAGCTGCACCAGTTGCGCGGCCGCGTCGGCCGTTCGCACCACCAGGCGTATGCGTACCTGCTGGTCCACGACCCGCAGTCGCTGACCAAGCAGGCGCAGCGCCGGCTCGAGGCGATCCAGCAAATGGAGGAACTCGGTTCGGGCTTCTATCTCGCGATGCACGACCTCGAGATCCGCGGCACCGGCGAGGTGCTCGGCGACAAGCAGTCGGGCGAGATCCACGAGATCGGCTTCCAGCTTTACACCGACATGCTGAACGACGCGGTGAAGGCGCTGAAGAACGGCAAGGAGCCCGACCTCACCGCCCCGCTCGCCGCGACGACGGAAATCAACCTGCATGCGCCCGCGATCCTGCCGGCCGACTACTGCGCGGACGTGCAGGAGCGGCTATCGCTGTACAAGCGTCTCGCGAACTGCGAGCACGGCGACGCGATCGACGGTATCCAGGAAGAGCTGATCGACCGCTTCGGCAAGCTGCCGCCGCAGGCGCACGCGCTCGTCGAGACGCACCGGCTGCGGATCGCCGCGAAGCCGCTCGGCATCGTCAAGATCGATGCGAGCGAGGCCGCGATCGGGCTGCAGTTCGAGCCGAATCCGCCGATCGACCCGATGCGGATCATCGACATGGTGCAGAAACACCGGCACATCAAGCTCGCGGGCCAGGACAAGCTGCGCATCGAGACGCGCTCGCCCGATCTCGCGATCCGCGTATCGACGATCAAGGAAACGCTGCGCGCACTCGCGCCGCGCGCCGACACGGCGAGCGCGGCACGTTGACCACACGGCCGCGATGCTGCACCGCATCGCGGCCGACGAAGGCGGGCGAACGCGTTTTTGAGTATGATTTTCCCATTCATCAGACGGAGTTTTGCCATGTCCACTCTCGACACGACGGCGCCGTCCGCCGCCGACCAAGGCGACGCTTCGCTCGTCAGCCTGCCCTGGATCAAGCAGTTGGTGTCGATGGACACGACGAGCCGCGTGCCGAACCTCGGCCTGATCGAAACGGTGCGCGACGCGCTTGCCGCGAAGGGCATCGCGTCGACGCTCACGCACGATCCGCGCGAAGGCTGGGCCAACCTGTTCGCGACGGTGCCCGCGCACGACGGCTCGACCGACGGCGGCATCGTGCTGTCGGGGCACACCGACGTCGTGCCGGTCGACGGCCAGCAGTGGGACAGCAACCCGTTCGCGCCGGAGCTGCGCGACGGCCGCCTGTATGGCCGCGGCACGTGCGACATGAAGGGCTTCATCGGCACGGCGCTCGCGCTGCTGCCCGAGATGCAGGCGACGAAGCTCGCGAAGCCGATCCATTTCGCGCTGTCCTATGACGAGGAAATCGGCTGCGCGGGCGCACCGCTTCTGATCGCCGATCTGGTCAAGCGCGGCGTGAAGCCGTCCGGCTGCATCGTCGGCGAGCCGACCAGCATGCGGCCGATCATCGCGCACAAGGGCATCAACGCATATCGCTGCTGCGTACGCGGCCACGCGGCACACTCGTCGCTGACGCCGAAGGGCCTGAACGCGATCGAGTACGCGGCGCGCCTCATCTGCCACATCCGCGACATCGCAGAGCGCTTCCGCGCCGAAGGCCCGTTCGACGAGCTGTACGACGTACCGTTCACGACCGCGCAAACGAGCACGATCCAGGGCGGCAACGCGATCAACACGGTGCCGGCCGAATGCCGGTTCGACTTCGAGTTCCGCAACCTGCCGACGCTCGATCCCGAGCAGATCTTCACGCGCATCGAAGCGTATGCGCAGGAAACGCTGCTGCCGCAGATGCGTCGCGAGCATCCGAATGCGGCGATCGAGTTCTCGAAGATCGCCGCCGCACCCGGGCTCGATGCGACCGAACAGGCCGCGATCACGCAGCTCGTGCGCGCGCTGACGGCCGACCAGGACAAGCGCAAGGTCGCATATGGCACCGAGGCCGGCCTGTTCGAACGCGCGGGCATCCCGAGCATCGTCTGCGGGCCCGGCAACATCGAACAGGCGCACAAGCCGAACGAATATGTCGAACTCGCGCAGCTCGCCGCCTGCGAGCAGTTCCTGCGCAAGTTCATCCGCAGCATGTCGGTCGACGCACACTGACTGCCCCCGCCACGCCGGCCTGCGTGTGCGGGCCGGCCCACCCCGCCACCCGCCACGTCATGTCGACTGAACAACAGGGCACTGCCCATACGACGATCGACGGCGAGCCGATTCCGACGCTCGACGAAATCGCCGCGCAGCATTTCGCGTTGTCGCCGTGGGTCGCGCGCACACCCGTGTTCGAGCGCGCCGACCTGCCTTCCCTCGAGGGCACGCACGTCAACTTCAAGTTCGAGCTGCTGCAGGTGAGTGGCAGCTTCAAGGCGCGTGGCGCGTTCACGCACCTGCTGGCCCTCGACGATGCGCGCAAGAGCGCCGGCGTCACGTGTGTGTCGGCCGGCAATCATGCGGCAGCCGTCGCGTACGCGGCGATGCGGCTCGGCAGCAGCGCGAAGGTCGTGATGTTCCATACCGCGAGCCCGGCGCGCATCGCGCAGTGCAAGCAGTACCGCGCGGAAGTCGTGCTCGCCGGCAGCGCGTCGCAGGCATTCGACCTCGTGCGGCGGATCGAGGCGGAGGAAGGCCGCTTCTTCATCCATCCGTTCAACGGCTATCACACGATTCTCGGCACCGCGACGCTCGGCTACGAATGGGCAACGCAGACGCCCGATCTCGACGCGGTGATCGTGCCGATCGGCGGCGGCGGGCTCGCTGCCGGCATGGCGACCGCGCTGCGGCTCGCGAATCCGCGCGTGCACGTGTATGGCGTCGAACCGGAAGGCGCCGACGCGATGAGCCGCAGCTTCGCGGCGAATCACACGATCACGATGAGCGCGATGCAGACCATCGCCGACTCGTTGATGGCACCGCACACCGAGGAATACAGCTACCAGCTGTGCAGGCGCCACGTCGACCGGATCGTCACGGTGTCCGACGACGCGCTGCGCGCGGCGATGCTGTTCCTGTTCTCGCACCTGAAGCTGGCCGTCGAACCGGCGTGCGCGGCAGCGCTCGCGGCGCTGCTCGGCCCGCTGCGCGAAACGCTGCAGGGAAAGCGGGTCGGCGTACTGCTGTCGGGCACGAACACCGACCCCGCGACGCTCGGCATGCATCTCGCGCACGCGAAACTGCAGCACTGAAGCCGTGCACGGCACCGAGGGTTATCCCCAGTTTATGTTGACAGCCCTGTTGATAACCCGCCGGACATGCACGCAAGTGGTTGAGCGCGCAGCGTTTTACGCGCGCGAAGCACGCCGGACGCGAAATAGGCAGATGCCGTCTTCGAACGCACGTCCCGCGACGTGGCGGCGTCGCGCGCACCACGCGATCGGCGCCGCCGCCATCGCGCTGCTCGCTGGTTGCGCGGCACCACCCTCGCCCGTCATCGACACGCCCGCGGCCTGCGTGCAGCCGGACGCGCACCAGATGCTTCAGGCCGACCTGCTGTTCGGGCGCGCAATCGCCGGACGCGGCCCCGTCACCGATGCGGAACGCGCGGCTTTCCTCGCCGACGTCGTCACGCCGCGCTTTCCGGACGGCTTCACGTACTGGGACACCCACGGCCAATGGCGCGACCGCGCCACCGGCCAAATCATCCGCGAAGCGAGTTTCGTGGTCCGCATCGTCGCCGACGATACGGCCGCCACGCACGCGCGGCTTGCCGAGATCCGGCAAGCGTACCGCGAGCGCTTCCGGCAGGAGTCGGTCGGCATCACGCGCGTGCCGGCCTGCGCGTCGTTCTGACTCGTCCGCATCGACCGACGCGCGGCGATGCGCAAAAAAAACGGGCGCCCGAAGGCGCCCGTCGCATGCGAGACATCCGCGTTTCGCTTACTTGCTCTCGAACATGTCCATGATCTGCTGCTTCTCCTGCTGCGTGACGGGCGGCGGTGCGAGCCCCTCCGAGCCGGCCGAGCCGAGCGCGTCGTTCGCGCTGATCGCGTTCGCGGCCGGGTTGATGTCCACGCTCGCGACGAAGCCGTTGCCAGGCGTGCGATCAGCGTAGTAAAGCTCGCCGTCGATCGACGTCAGCCCGTCCGGCATCGGCATCTGCTGCTCGGGCACGCCGTTCAGCGCGGTGCGCATGTAGTTCACCCAGATCGGCAGTGCGAGCTGCGCGCCGAATTCGCGACTGCCGAGGCTCTTCGGCTGGTCGAAGCCCATCCATGCAACGGCGACGAGCGACTGCTGGTAGCCGGCGAACCAGCCGTCCTTCGCGTCGTTCGTCGTACCCGTCTTGCCCTGCAGGTCGCTTCGGCCGAGCGCGTTGGTGCCCGCGCCCGTGCCGGCCGTCGCGACCGTGTGCAGCAGGCTGTTCATCACGTATGCGTTGCGGCCCTCGATCGTGCGCGGCGCGGTGCCGCCGGCGATCACCGGCTGCGACTTCTGCAGCGGCTGGCCGCGCGCGTCGTCGACTTCGGCGATCAGGTACGGATCGACCTTGTAGCCGCCGTTCGCGAACACCGCATAGCCGGTCGCGAGCTGCAGCGGCGTGACGAGGCCGGCACCCAGCGCCATCGGCAGGTACGGCGGCGTCTTCGCCGGATCGAAGCCGAAGCGCTGCGTCACGTACTCCTGCGCGTACTGCGTGCCGATCGACGCGAGGATCCGGATCGACACGAGGTTCTTCGAACGCTGCAGGGCCGTACGCATCGACATCGGCCCGTCGGGCTGGTCGTCGTCCTTCGGCTCCCACGCGGTGCCGCCCGGCACGCTCGGCGGGAAGTACAACGGTGCGTCGTTGATGATCGTCGCCGGTCCGAGGCCCTTGTCGAGCGACGCCGAATAGATGAACGGCTTGAACGACGAACCCGGCTGGCGCCACGCCTGCGTCACGTGGTTGAACTTGCTCTTGTTGAAGTCGAAGCCGCCGACAAGCGAGCGGATCGCACCGTCCTGCGGCGCGATCGCGACGAGCGCGCCTTCGACCTGCGGCAGTTGCACGACCTGCCAGCCCGCGTTGCCGTCCTTCAGCACGCGCACGATCGAGCCCGGCTTGATCCGTAGCGTCGCGTTCGCGCGCGGGCTCAGCGCGGCCGACACGAAGCGCAGCCCGGCCGGGCCGATCGTCGTCGTCGCGCCGCCGACGAACTGCACCTCGACCGCGTTCGGCGCCGCAGCCAGCACCACCGCCGACTGCAGGTCGCCGTTGTCCGGGTGATCGGCGAGCGCATCGTCGATCGCCTCGTCGCGATCGTCGCCGGCCGCCGGCAGGTTGATCGAGCCTTCCGGCCCGCGATAGCCGTGGCGGCGCTCGTAATCGAGAATGCCGCGACGCACGGCCTGGTACGCCGCTTCCTGATCGGCCGAGTTGATCGTCGTCGTGACGGTCAGCCCGCGCGTATAGGTTTCATCCTTGTACTGCTGATACATCATCTGCCGCACCATCTCGGCGACGTATTCGCCGTGCACCGCGTACTGGTTGCCCGGCGTGCGCACGTGGATCTCTTCCTTCACCGCCTGGTCGTACTGCGGCTGCGTGATGTAGCCGATCTCGAGCATGCGCTTCAGGATGTACTCCTGACGCACCTTCGCGCGCTTCGGATTGACGACCGGGTTGTACGCGGACGGCGCCTTCGGCAGCCCCGCGAGCATTGCCGCTTCCGCGAGCGTGATGTCCTTCAGGTCCTTGCCGAAATACACGCGCGCGGCGGCCGCGAAACCGTACGAGCGCTGGCCCAGGTAGATCTGGTTCATGTACAGCTCAAGGATCTGGTCCTTCGTCAGGGCCTTTTCGATCTTGTACGCGAGCAGCATCTCGTAGATCTTGCGCGTGTACGTCTTCTCGCTCGACAGGAAGAAGTTGCGCGCGACCTGCATCGTGATCGTGCTCGCGCCCTGGCGCGCGCCGCCGTGCATCAGGTCGGCGACGCCCGCGCGCAGGATGCCGAGGAAGTCCACGCCGCCGTGCTCGTAGAAGCGGTAGTCCTCGATCGCGAGCACCGCCTTCTTCATCACGTCGGGAATGTCCTGGAAGCGCACGAGGCTGCGGCGCTCCTCGCCGAACTCGCCGATCAGCACGTGATCGGCCGTGAACACGCGCAGCGGCACCTTCGGCTGGTAGTTGGTCAGCGCATCGAGCGACGGCAGTTGCGGCGCCATCACGACGAGTGCGTAGCCGACGATCAGCGCACCGACGATCGCGAGCGTCGCGAACAGGCCGACGAACCACAGCGCGACGCGCGAGCCGAACGAGCGGCGATCGGCGCCCCCGCCTCCGCTGCGCTGCGCGCGACGGTCGTCGCCGCGGTCGTCGTCATCGGGGTAATAGGCCCCCGACGGCGAACGGCGCAACGTGTAGTGAGGCTCGTTTCGGTCGGAATGAGAAGACGGTCGTTTGATAATTGGCATGTCGGAATGGCGGGCGGCGTGGCGCCCTCGGACGCATGCGGAAAATGCAAGCGGATGAATCAGAGTGGGTGCATCGTGGCAACTGTCACGTCGACAGACCCCGCCGCGCGGCGATCCGTTCCCGCGACGTGACAGCGCATTTTAATGAAATCGACCGATCGGCTTCGCGATTTTTTGTAAAAATTCCCGCACAAGCGTGAATTGCGGAACGTATTGGCGCGATGCTCCGCCTATCATGGACTCGCAACCCGGTGCGTGCCGCGGCGTTTCTTTCAGATGCGAAAGGTTGAAGCCCGCACGCGCATGGCGCTTGAACTCCGGCACTTAAGCCGTATTTAAGGGGCCGGCGGTGTAATATCCGCCAGCTCACGCGGGTCGGAACCGATTCGCGACGGGCATTGCCGCTGACGCGGCACCTTTCAACCACGGAGGATTTCATGTCGCTTTTCGACTCTGTTTCGCGCACGATCAAAGGCCTGCTGAACGATGCGGCCGACTCGGTACAGGATCCGTCGCGCGACGCACGGCAGATCGTGCGGGAGCTCGACGACAGCATCGGCCGTGCCGAGAATTCGCTGATCGAGATCGAGGCACAAGTCGCGACCCAGCGCAGCAAGCGCGATGCGGCCGACGACAAGGTGAAGAAGTACGAGGACGGCGCGAAGCGCGCGCTGCAGGCCGGCGACGAAGCACTCGCACGCGAGGCGCTCGCCGCGCAATCGAACGCGGAAGCCGAGCGCGATGCGCTCGCGGCCGAACTCACGACGCTCGAGCCGTCGGTCGACAAGCTGAAGGGGCAGATCGCGGACATGCGTCAGCGCCGCAACGACCTGAACGCACGCTCGAACATCCTGCAGGCCAAGCAGGAAATCGCGCAGGCGAAGGACGTCGCGGCCAGCGCGCTGGGCGGCATCGGCGGCAAGAACCTGTCCGAGGATTTCCAGAAGCTCGAGGACAAGGTCGCGCTGCAGAACGCACGCTCGGACGCCCGCCTGAATTCGGCCGACACGTCGAGCGGCAAGGCGCTCGACGACAAGCTCGCCGCGCTGAACAAGGGCCCGTCGGTCGAGGACCGCCTCGCCGCGCTGAAGAAGCAGCTCGACACGCCCGCGCAGTAACGGCAACCGCGCCGCGGCCCGCCGGGCCTGCGGCGCGCACCGATCGTCAGGAGACGGGCGCTTGCGCCCGGTTCGACCATGAAGAAATCTCTCGCCGCTCTCGGCCTCTCGCTGATGCTGCTGTCGTCCGCCGCGTTTGCAGTCCCGTCGCTGCAGCAGGTCGAGCAATCGATCGCGCAGCGCAACTGGCAGCAGGCCGACACGCAGCTGTCGCAAGTCATCGACGCGCATCCGAACAACGCGCATGCGCGCTACCTGTACGCACAGGTGCTGGACCGCGAAGGCCGCGCGTCCGACGCGCTCGCGCAACTGCAGCGAGCGAAGTCGCTCGATCCGCAACTGCGCTTCACCGATGCGGCGCGTTTCGCGCAGACCGAATCGCGCATTCGCGCGGACGCCGCGCGCACAAGCGGCAATGCACCGTCGGCCACCCAGGCCGGTTCGTTGCAGTCTTCGCTCGCCCCCGCCGCGCCGGTCGCGAAACACGGCCCGTCGACCGGCATGTGGATCGGCCTCGGGCTGATCGTCGCGATCATCGCGCTGGTGCTGCGCTGGACGTTGCGGCGCGCACGCTCCGCCGATAGCAGCCGCGCCGACGACGAACGCCGCACGCAGTTGAAACGCGCGACCGACGTGCTGAACGACATCCGTCCGCTGAAACTCGACGCGAAGCTGTCGACGGCGCCGGGCGCCGCCGCACTCACCGGCGAACTCGAAGGCATCGAGACCGATGCACGCACGCTCGTCGAGGCGCTGTCGAACGGCAAGAACCCGGTGCCGCCGTATCGCATCGACGAACTCGAACAGCGACATGCGAGCGTGAAGGCACGCGTCGAAGGCCGCCCCGATCCGAGCGCGCAACCCGCGGCGCCCGCAAACGGCAGCGGCTCCGTGTATGCGCAGGAAGCCGATCGCGTGACCGGCATGCAAGGCCAGCCCTATCAGCAGCAACCGTACCCGCAGCAGCCGTACCCGCAACAGCAGCCGCCCGTCGTGGTCCAGCAAGGCGGTGGCTTCGGCGGTGGAATGGGCGGGCTGCTGACGGGCGTGCTGCTCGGCGAGGCGATGTCCGGCGGCCGCGAACGCGTGGTCGAACGCGACGTGATCGTCGACGACCAGCGCCGGCGCCAGGAGAACAACGATCCGGGCTTCGACCTCGGCCGCGGCGACAACTCGAACTGGAGCGACGGCAACGGCGGAGGCAGCGTCGATCTCGGCAGCAACGACGACGGCTGGACCGACGACAACACCTGAGCAGTCCACACGCGGGCGTTGACGCATCGCGCCGCGCCCGCCCCCCTTACACCGCGCTTCCTTTCATTTCCGCTCGCACCGGCGCCCTCCGTGATTTGTTAATCATTTCAAGATGGGCTACCGGCAATGGGGCACGTTCGCTATCATGCGGCCATCGGCGTGCCTCCGATCCCCTCCGACCCGCCAGACGCTTCGCAGCCCTGCGCGTCGCGGCACGCCTCCCCTCGCCCAACCAGGAGAAAGCCGCTCATGAGCATAATCAAGGAATTCAAGGAGTTCGCCGTCAAAGGCAACGTGATGGATCTCGCCGTCGGCGTGATCATCGGCGGCGCATTCTCGAAGATCGTCGACTCGGTCGTGAAAGACCTCATCATGCCGGTGATCGGCGTGCTGACGGGCGGTCTGGATTTCTCGAACAAGTTCGTTCTGCTCGGCACCATCCCTCCGTCGTTCAAGGGTAATCCCGATTCGTTCAAGGACCTGCAGGCTGCGGGCGTCGCCGCATTCGGCTACGGCTCGTTCATCACCGTGGCGATCAATTTCGTGATCCTCGCATTCATCATTTTCCTGATGGTGAAATTCATCAACAAGCTGCGCAAGCCGGAAGAAGCCGCGCCGGCCGCGACGCCGGAAGACACCGTGCTGCTGCGCGAGATCCGCGATTCGCTCAAGCAACGCTGAGCACCGCGCCACGTAGCATCCGCCGGGCCCGCCAAGTGCGGGCCTTTTTCATGGGCACGCGTCGCGCGTGGCCCATCTCACTTTTTTGTGACGCGCGAATGCACGCGCGGGAAAAGCAGGTCTATGATGGAGACTAAACGACAGTACGGGCGCCAAGACGCTGGCTGTGTCGATCATCGTGGCAAGCGGGTCGACGGGAGACATTGATCGTCGTACCGCACGAGTGCAGCATTTTCGTGTGCTATAAAGGATCGACATGCGGCGTACATAGCCGGGAGTGGGTCGCATGAAAGTGCCGCATTTCTTGCAATTGTTTTTGAGGCGAGTGTTTATGTCCTTCCCGAAAAAACGTCGACGTGCGCAACAGGACGGCCAGGAGTCGTTCCTCGCGGTATTGCGCCACTCGAAACCGTTCGCGCAGCTCGACACCAAGATTGCCCGCGCCCGTGCGCAGGACGAACCCGTCCTGTATGCGCATGTGCTGCCCGGCCTCGACGTGCTCCTGTGCAGCGTGCGCGGCGCTCAGCCGCCCTATCCAGCCATCGCCGAACTGCGCAAGCGCTGCATCGAATCGATCGCCAACGCACTCGAACAACCGCTCGACGGCCTCGAGAACGGCGGGTACTGGTACGAGGCGAACGGCTTCGGCTTCCTCGTGTTCGCGAGCCGCGCCCGCGCGCGCATCCTGCCCGAATTTGGTGCAGGCACGAAGGCGAGCCTGCGCGGCGGCCTCGGACGCCAGAACGCCGGCGACACGACACCGCGCTCCCTCGGCTGAACCGACACCGACACGATGGGCCGCCTCCGGGCGGCCCATCGGCCATTCAGGCTTCCCGCTTCACTGTCGCGGCGCGATCATTGCGCCGTCGCGCGCCCGTTGCCGGGCCGGACGATGTCGATGAACGCGGCGAAATCGGCACCGGCAAGCCCCTGCGCGGCGCCCAGCCGCAGCACCTGCTGCACCGTGGCCGATACGGGCATCACCGCGCCGGTGTCGCGCGCCGCATCGGCGATCGCGTCGACGTCCTTCTGGAACGTGCTCAGCGCGCCGATCGGCGGATGACCGCCTGACGTCATGCGCGGCACGAAGGTCTGCAGCAGCACCGAATCGGCCCACCCGCCCGCCAGTGCGTCGGCCAGACGCGCGGCGTCGATGCCGCTCGCCTGTGCGAAGCCGACCGCTTCCGCGATCGCGGTCACCGTCGCGGTGACGATCGCCTGGTTGCAGAGTTTCGCGGTCTGGCCCGCGCCCGCGTCGCCCATGTGCGTGATGCGCGACGCGTAGGTGTCGATCAGCGGCCGCACCGCGTCGAGGTCGATCGCGCCACCGCCCGCCATCACCGCGAGCGTGCCGGCCTGCGCGCCGGGCACGCCACCCGATACGGGCGCGTCGATCCAGCCGACGCCGAGCGCGGCCGCGCGCGCCGCGTAGTCGCGCGTCGCGGCAGGCGGAATGCTCGAATGATCGACGATGCGCTTCAGGCGGCGCGCATTCGCATCGCCGGCGAGGAGCCCGTGCTCGCCGAACGCGACGTCGCCGACCGCACGGCCGTCGAGCACGCACACGAACACCGTGTCGACGCGCTCCGCCAGTTCGCGTGGCGTGTCGACCACCTGTGCACCGTCCTTTTCGAGCGCCTCGGCCTTGGCGCGCGTCCGGTTCCATACGCTGACCCGATGGCCCGCCGCCAGCAAATGCCGAATCATCGGCGCGCCCATCAATCCCGGTCCGCAAAATCCGACTTCCACGATGTTCCTCGTCTCCAATTGGGGTTGCACTTGCCGCCCATCATACCTATCACTCAAGAAGCCGGACACGCGCGGTGCCGCCTCGGGCCCGCCGCTTGCGCGGCCGCACACACCGACATCCCAGGGAGCGCATCATGAGCGACCACGTCTACAAGCTGATTGAACTGACCGGTTCGTCGCGGCAATCGTGCGACGACGCCATCCGCAACGCGATCTCGAAAGCCGGCAAGACGCTGCACAACCTGCACTGGTTCCAGGTCACCGAAACGCGCGGCCACATCGAAGGCGACCAGGTCATCCACTGGCAAGTCACGCTGAAAGTCGGCATGCGTATCGACGACTGACGCACGCGCGTCACGCGCGGTGCACTGGCCGCCGGATGCGTGCAATGCGCATCCGCGCGGCGCCGCGCCCACCCGCATCACGCCCCGTTCGGGTCCCTTCGCGAGGCCCGGCCGGCGTGCGTGTGCGGGTATCCATCTCTTGACGCTGGTTTTCGTTCATATTAAAAACCATATACCCACATCACCCCTCGATCAGCCCAGACATATAAACCGGAGAAATCATGAGTCAGCAACGCGAGGCGATCGACACGTACCTCTTGCGCGTCTTGCACACCTTGTTGATGGAGCGCAGCGTCACGCGCGCGGCCGTCAAACTGAACCAGTCGCAACCGGCGATCAGCGCCGCACTGCGGCGCCTGCGCGACATCACAGGCGACCCGCTGCTCGTGCGCGGCAAGTCCGGCATGGTCCCAACCGAGTACGGATTGCGCCTGCTCGAGCCGGTGCAGAACGCACTGCGCGAAATCGAGCGCATCAAGTTCCAGCAGCACAATTTCGACCCGGCCACGTCGATCCGCTGCTACCGGATCGGCTGCCCCGACTACCTGAACGTGCTGTTCGTGCCGACCGTCGTCGAACGCTTCCGCCAGGCGGCGCCGAACGCGACGCTCGAGTTCCACTCGCTCGGCCCCGCATTCGACTACGAGCTCGCGCTGGAAGACGGCAAGCTCGACATCGTCGTCGGCAACTGGCCCGAGCCACCCGAGCAGTTGCACCTGTCGAACCTGTTCGTCGATGAAATCGTCTGCCTGATGAGCAACACGCATCCGTTCGCGAAGCGCGGCGGGCTCACGCTCGACCAGTACCTGAACGCGCCGCATCTCGCGCCGACGCCGTACTCGGTCGGCCAGCGCGGCGCGATCGACGTGCATCTCGCGCGCGAACGGCTCAAGCGTCACGTGGTCGTCACGCTGCCGTACTTCAACCTCGCGCCGTACGTGCTGGTGAAGTCCGACCTGATCTTCACGACGACGCGCCTGTTCGCCGATCACTACGCGAAGTTCCTGCCGCTGTCGGTCGTGCCGGCGCCGCTCGACTTCCCGCCGATGCAGTACTACCAGCTGTGGCACGAACGCTGCCACTACTCCGACGAAGTGCGCTGGCTGCGCAGCCTCGTCGCCGAAGCAACCCGCACGCTGATCGAGACGTAATCGCGCACGACGCGCGCGGCGGCCATGCCGTCGCGGTGCGGCCCCGTGCAATCGTGGCGTGTGGCGGCCATGGCCTCGGCCACGCGCCCGATCGCAGCGCGACCTTCACATCGATGCGTCAGCGCGACGCCTCCACGAGTGCTTGCGCCAGCGCGTTGTGACGCTCGATGACCGGCGGCAGGTCGAGCGTCGCGAGCCGCCCTTCCCGCACCACCACCTTCCCGTTCACCACCGTGTACGCCGTCTGCGACGGCGCGCAGAACACGAGCGCCGCAACCGGATCGTGCAGCGCGCCCGCGAACAGCGGCTGACGCAGGTCGAACGCGGCGAAGTCCGCGGCCATGCCTGGCTTCAGCGCGCCGATGTCGTCACGGTTCAGCACCTTCGCGCCGCCCAGCGTCGCGATCTCGAGCGCCTCGCGCGCGGTCATCGCGTCGGGCCCGAAACCGACCCGCTGCAGCAGCAGCGCCTGCCGCACTTCCGCAACCATCTGCGCGCCGTCGTTCGACGCGGAACCGTCGACGCCGAGCCCGACCGGCACACCCGCGAGACGCATCTTCTTCACGGGCGCGATGCCCGACGCGAGCCGCATGTTCGAACATGGGCAATGCGCGACGCCGGTGCCGGTGCGCGCGAACAGGCCGATGCCCGCATCGTCGAGCTGCACGCAGTGCGCGTGCCACACGTCGTGGCCGACCCAGCCGAGATCTTCCGCGTATTCGGCAGGCGTCATCCCGAACTTCTCGCGGCTGTACGCGATGTCGTTGACGTTCTCGGCCAGGTGCGTGTGCAGCGACACGCCGTAGTCGCGCGCGAGCACGGCCGCGTCGCGCATCAGGCCGCGGCTCACCGAGAACGGCGAGCACGGCGCGACCACCACCCGCAGCATCGCGTAGCGGCCTTCGTCGTGATAGGTCTCGATCAGGCGCTGCGCATCGCGCAGGATGTCGGGCTCGCGCTCGACGACCGAATCGGGCGGCAGTCCGCCATCGCGCTGGCCGACGCTCATCGCACCGCGGCTCGCATGAAAGCGCATGCCGATTCGCTGCGCGGCGCCGATGCTGTCGTCGAGCCGGCTTCCGTTCGGATAGATGTACAGATGGTCGCTCGACGTCGTGCAGCCCGACTGCAGCAGTTCGGCCATCGCGGTCAGCGTCGACACCTCGATCATCTCGGGTGTCAGGTGCGCCCAGATCCGGTACAGGTTCGTCAGCCAGCCGAACAGTTCGGCGTTCTGCGCGGCCGGCACCGCGCGTGTGAGGCTCTGGTACATGTGGTGATGCGTGTTCACGAGCCCCGGGATCACGAGGTGGCCGCGCAGGTCGAGCACTTCGTCCGCGGTATCGGGCAACTCGGCGCTCGGGCCGACCGCGACGATCCGGTTGTCTTCGATATAGAGCCCCGCGTCGCGCAGCTCGCGGCGTGTGTCGTCCATGGTCACGAGCACGTCGGCGTGCTTGACCAGCAGGGTTCTCGGGCGGGATGAGGAAGAGTTCGGCGCGCGTGCGCCAGCGTGCTGCTCGAGGTTCATGCGTTCTCCGCGTCGGTCTGCCCCCAGGGGCGGTTCCTGGGGACGGTCACACAGCCGTTCGAACGCTGAATCGCGGCACGCTCCGGTGCCTGCGTCCGTTCGAACGCCCTGGCCCGGTTACCCGGCGTGCTCGCCGTCTTCGGGGTGCGCGCGAGCCACGGGCCGACGCGCACGGCGGGAGGATCGCCCAAGCGCGCGCCGCACACAATGCGCGATCCGGAATACTGCGCTTCACGGATTCGATATGGTACGCCGCGCAACGCCCGGCCGAGCGCCCGAAACGGCCGCCGGAAGCCGTATCCGGCGTGCCGTCGACAGCCGCTCATGCGCGGCGCATTATCTTTGATATCGCGCCCGTATTTGCGCGGGGAACCTTTTTACAATGCCTGCACGGCGCTCGCTTCAATCTCGCCGACGGGTATGTAGCCACGTGACGTGGAGCCTCGATCCGCCGCACAGTCAATGGATCGAGTCGCCGCCGAACCTCGCATTCACACAAGGACAATTGCGAATGGGAAAGCTCACTACCCACGTACTCGATACGGCACACGGTCGCCCCGGCGCTGCCATCAAGGTGGACCTCTACGCGCTGGACGGCGAATCGCGCCGCGCAATCAAGACCGTTCTGACCAATAGCGACGGCCGCTGCGACGAACCCCTGCTCGAAGGCGCCGCGCTCGCCGCCGGCGAATACGAACTCGTGTTCCATGCCGGCGACTACTTCGCGTCGCTCGGCGTGAAGGTGCCCGAACCCCGCTTCGTCGACCGCGTCGTCCTGCGCTTCGGCATCGCCGACACCGCATCGCACTACCACGTGCCGCTGCTCGTGTCGCCGTGGTCGTACAGCACCTATCGCGGCAGCTGACAGCGCATCGGCGCCCGACGCATCGGCGCCCGCATCAAAGACAACGATCTGAGTCTGGAGGAGTTTCATGGAAGGCTTCATCACCGACTGGCTGAACCTCGCGCTGCGATGGCTGCACGTCATCGTCGCCATTGCGTGGATCGGCGAGTCCTTCTATTTCGTCGCGCTCGACAACAGCCTGAAACCGCCGACCGACGCGAACCAGCGCAAGCGCGGCGTGTTCGGCGAACTGTGGCACGTCCACGGTGGTGGTTTCTACAACATGCAGAAGTACACGGTCGCCCCGCCGGAAATGCCGGATGACCTGCACTGGTCGAAGTGGCCGTCGTACACGACCTGGCTGTCGGGCTTCTCGCTGTTCTTCGTGCTGTACCTGCTCGCACCGAACACGTACCTGATCGACAAGAGCGTGCTCGACATGGGCCCGGTGGTCGCCGTCGCCTCCGCCCTCGGCTTCCTCGCGGCCGGCTGGATCGTCTACGACTCGCTGTGCCGAATCCTCGGCACCAACGATCGCGTGCTGGGCATCTGCGTCGGCGTCTACGTCGTCGTCGCCGCGTACCTCGCGTGCCACATCTTCTCGGGCCGTGCGGCGTACCTGATCGTCGGCGCGATGCTCGCGACGATCATGTCGGCGAACGTGTTCTTCGTCATCATCCCCGGCCAGCGCAAGATGGTCGACAAGATGCTCAAGGGCGAAGAACCGAACCCGATCTACGGCAAGCGCGGCAAGCAGCGTTCGGTGCACAACACGTATTTCACGCTGCCGGTCGTGTTCGCGATGCTGTCGAACCACTATGCGATGACGTACACGAACAAGTTCAACTGGGTCGTGCTCGTGCTGATCATGCTGGCCGGCGCGCTGATCCGTCAGTTCTTCGTGATGCGTCACCGCGGCAAGCAGCTGTGGTACCTGCCGATCGGCGGTGTCGCGCTGCTGTCGGGCGCACTGGTGTGGACGATGCCGAAGCCGGTCGCGCCGGAAGCGCAGGCGGCCAACGCACCGAAGATCGTGATCAACGACATCATGCCGATCCTGCAGCAGCGCTGCGTCGAGTGCCACTCGGCGAAGCCGACACTGATGGGCAGCGCGCCCGCCGGCGTGATGTTCGATACGCCGGACGAAGTATCGAAGAACGCGCAACGCATCTACGAACAGGCCGTGCGCCTGAAGGCGATGCCGATCGGCAACGTCACGCACATGACCGACGACGAGCGCGTGAAGCTCGCCGCATGGTTCGAGGGTGGCGCGGTCAAGTAAGCCGCCGTGCGCCGGCCGTCGGTTGCCGGCGCAATCCTCTCCGTTCGCGGGCCCGGAAACGGGCCCGTTTTTTTTGCCCGTCCGGAACGTGTGCCCCGCTAGTGTCCTGTTCCGCTGATTCGCGAGCAAAGTCGATGCAGCTTTTCGAGGATGGAATCGGCTGAGGCGGTCCA
>NZ_CABVPN010000039.1 GCF_902499115.1 Burkholderia diffusa | reverse complement strand
TGCTGACGTCTCCCGTTCCGTTGACGTCAACATGCTACGCGAACATAGACCAGTTAACAACGGAACGGGACACTAGCTCCGCATCGCGTCGCGCTGCAGCGCGACGAGCGCATCAAGCGCGCGCGGGCCGTCGTCGAACGGAACGAAGATGTGATCGTGATACGCAGCAGCCATCACGTTGCAGCTGATGCCTGCCGCGCCGAGGGCGCTCGCGAACGCGGCCGTCAGGCCGACCGCCGCGAGGTCCGAATGCACCGTCAGCGTGATCCACGCGGCGCGGAACAGCACGGGCCAGCCGCGACGTGCGGCCGTTGCCTCGTCGACGACGACCGTCATGCCTTCCGTTTCTCGGAACGTCGCAATCGCTTCGGATAACGATATGTCGGCATCGTCCGGCAGTGCGACGAAGGCGAACGCACCGCGATGCAGTTCCGGCCGCATCGTGCGCAACAGGATCGCGAGGTCGTTTTCA
Source organism: Burkholderia diffusa (assembly GCF_902499115.1). Classification (GTDB taxonomy): domain Bacteria; phylum Pseudomonadota; class Gammaproteobacteria; order Burkholderiales; family Burkholderiaceae; genus Burkholderia; species Burkholderia diffusa. The sequence continues at coordinate 52,511 of NZ_CABVPN010000039.1, read as the reverse complement.
GGTTGGCTCATCGTGGTACGGCCCGGGAACCGGGCGTCGTGCGGTGGCGATGCGGGCACGATAGCACGCGATCGACGTCTTCGACGTAGCGGCGGCGTCATGCCGTGATGCGTGCGCCGAGACCATAAAAAAACCCGCGCAGGTCGCGCGGGTCTCTTCGATGAAACGGTACTGGCGAAACGCTGCTCAGGCCGTCAGCGCATCCAGTGCGTCCTCGGTGAGCCACAGCGATTCCGGCAGGTCCTGCTCGTTCAGGTTCAATCCGTCGCCGCCGCGATCGACGACGATGAAGTCGCTGACGCCGCCGAGCGCGATCAGCGGGTGATGCCACACGCCCTTCGCATAGTTCACCCCCTGCCACCCGCTCGTCACGAACGCGCGGATCTTCGACGGATCGAGATCGCCCGCCGGCGCGACGACGACGAGATACGGCTGGTCGTTCAGCGGCACGAACGCCTGGCTGCCGAGCGGATGGCGCTCGAGCATCTTCACCTCGAACGGCAGCGTGCGGGGCTGGCCGCGGAACAGGTTGACGAGCGTGCGTCCGTCTTCGTCGGTCACGTCGACCTTCGCGAGATCGTGAAAGCGGATCGTCGTGCCGAGGTTGATCGGAATCTGCTTCGCGCCTTCCGTTTCGATCACATCGCCGAACGGCGCGAACGCGTCCTTGGTCAGCGGTTCGATTACGAGTGTCTTCATTTGTCGAGCGTCCCCCACAGACGCAGGCGCGACACACCGCCGTCCGGAATGATGTTCAGGCGCACGTGGGTCACGGGGCCCAGCGATGCGATCTCGTGCTCGAAGTAATGCTGCTTGTCCATCTGCAGCTTCTGTTCGCCGAGCAGCACCGGCCAGAACATCGACTGCGTGATCAGCGAGCTGTCGGTGCCGCCCGACACGTACGCGGCCTGGATCGAGCAGCGGTCCGGGTAATTGCCCTTGAAGAACGCGGTATCGACTTCGATCTTGCGGATCACGCCCGGCTGCGCGAGCGCGATGATCGCCCAGTCGTTGCCCGGTTCGCGGCGGCGGCGGGTCTCCCAGCCATCGCCCATGTTCACGCCGCGGCCCGGCAGCAGCAGGTTCGACGCGACGCCGAAATGCTGGTTGTTCGCGGCTACCACGTAGCCGCCGTTTTCCATCGCCGCGAGGTCGAACTGCTCGGTCGCGCTCGCGCCGGCCCAGTCGAGCTGCGGCTGGCCATACACGCGCAGGCGCGCGATGCCGCCGTCCGGATAGATGTTCACGCGCAGGTGCGTGAACGCACGCGCGTCGCTCGCTTCGACATAGTGATGGCTGTTGCCCTGCAGCGTCGTCGACGGCACGATCTCTACCCATTCGGTCGCATGCGTCGGGGCGCCATCGGCCACGTATGCCGCCTCGATCGACGCGGCCGGCGGGAAGTTGCCGGTGAAGTGGCTCGTGTCGATGTCGAAGCCCTTGATCACGCCCGGCCGCGCGAGCTTGACGATGCACCAGTCATAGCCCGTCGTGCGCTTGCGGCGCGTCTCCCAGCCGTCCATCCACTTGCCGTGGTCGTCGTACTTGCCGGGGATGAACACCGCCGGCTCGGGGTTCAGCATCCGGTCCTTGGGCGCGAAGAAGTCGTCGCTGGCCTCGAGCGCCTGCGCACCGAGGCGCGGGTCGGCGAGGTTCACGTAGCGCCGCGTGAAGTCGGGGGCGTCGGGATCGAGAAGCGGAACAGCCATGATGTTTCCTTGTTTCAGTGATGCGATCGGCCGCCGCGACGCAGCAGGCCGTCGTGAGGTGTCAGGCGTCGATCAGGTCGTCGAGGCGAAAGCGCGCGATCCGGTAGATCTGGTCGAGGCTCGCGCGCAGTTCCTCGGTGCGCGAATGATTCACGCGCGACTCGAAGTTCGCGATGATGCCGTGCCGGTCGTAGCCGCGCACCGCGAGGATGAACGGAAAGCCAAACTTCTCGCGATACGTGCGGTTCAGCGTCAGCAGCTTGTCGAACTCTTCCTGCGTGCACTGGTCGAGGCCCGCGCCGCTCTGCTCGCGCGTCGACTCGGCCGTCAGCTCGCCGCGCACGGCGGCCTTGCCGGCGAGCTCCGGGTGAGCATTGATCAGCGCGAGCTGGCGCACTTCGCCGCCCGTCTCCACCGCGTTCGACATCGTTTCGTGCAGCGCATCGATGCTCGCGAACGGCCGCTCGCCCGCGGCGACCTCGGCCACCCACGGCGAATGTTCGAAGATCCCCGACAGCGCCGCGACGAATGCGCTCGGCGCCATCGTGTTCAGTTGCTCCAACGTGTAACGCATCGCCTTCATGCTTTCCCTTCGTTTCGATGATTGGGCTGATACGGATGATGTTCACGCCAATGACGCGCGATATCGACACGGCGCGTCACCCATACGCGATCGTGCTTCTCGATGTGATCCAGGAAACGCTGCAGCCCGCGGAAACGCCCCGGCCGGCCGAGCAGACGGCAGTGCATGCCGATCGACAGCATCTTCGGCGCTTCGTCGCCCTCCGCGTACAGCACGTCGAATGCGTCGCGCAGGTAGTCGAAGAAGTGGTCGCCGGTGTTGAAGCCCTGCGGCGTCGCGAAGCGCATGTCGTTCGTGTCGAGCGTGTACGGCACGATCAGTTGCGGCAACTTCCTGCCGCCCGACACGTCGACGTCCATCCAGAACGGCAGGTCGTCGCCGTAGTTGTCGGAGTCGTACAGGAAGCCGCCGTATTCCGCGACGAGACGATGCGTGTTCGGGCTGTCACGGCCGGTGTACCAGCCGAGCGGACGTTCGCCCGTCACGCGCTCGATCGCTTCCATCCCGAGGCGCATGTGCTCGGCTTCGAGTTCCGGCGTCATGCTCTGGTAGTGGATCCAGCGCCAGCCGTGGCACGCGATTTCATGACCCAGCTCGACGAATGCGCGCGCGAGTTCCGGATGACGCTCGATCGCCATGCCCACGCCGAACACCGTCAGCGGCAGCCCGCGCTTCTCGAATTCGCGCAGGATGCGCCACACGCCGGCACGCGAACCGTATTCGTAGATCGATTCCATGCTCATGTGGCGGTCCGGATACGCGGCCGCGCCGACGATTTCGGACAGGAACTGCTCGGAACCCGGATCGCCGTGCAGCACGCAGTTCTCGCCCCCCTCCTCGTAGTTCAGGACGAATTGCACGGCGACGCGGGCACGCCCGGGCCAGTTCGCCTGCACGGGATGGCGGCCGTAGCCGATCAGGTCGCGAGGATAGTTGGGATCGAGTGACATGGGTTCGAAGTGCGGCGAAAGCTTGCTGAAGTAATGGGTTCGCATCGACCCGCGCGGGTGCCGGAGGCCGGCCGCACGGGCCGATGCGATGACGGCCCAGTGTAGCGAAAAGGTTCATACGCGCCCATACAGCGGCGCAGATAGTGCATGTCAGACGGCGTGTATGTGCGGTTGCGGCAAATTCGGGACCGGTTCCGACGCGTCGCCCCCGCTTCGCGCCGTGGCGGCGGCCGGCGCGGGCGCGGGCGCGTCCTCCGGCGGGCTGAACCGCGCGAATTCGCCGTCGTAGCGCTTCGGCAGCGGCCGCGCATAGTCGCCGCGCTTCGCGGTCGCGAGGCGCAGCGCGACGAGCGCCTCGGCCCACTTGACGGCCGCCGTGACGCCTTCCACGACCGGCGCGCCGATCTGCTGCTCGATCTCGTGCGCGAATTCGGCCATCCCGGCGCAGCCGAGGACGATCGCGTCGGCGCCGTCCTCGTCGAGCGCACGCCGGCATTCGTCGACGATGATCCGCCGCGCCGCCGAACCGGGCCGGTCGAGCTCGAGCACCGCGACGTCGGTCGCCCGCACGTTGCGGCAGAACCGCTTCATCCCGTAGCGCTCGGCGAGATGCCACGCCATCCCGCAGGTACGCGCGAGGGTCGTGACGACCGAGAAGCCCGGCGCGAGCACGCTCGCCGCATGCATTGCCGCCTCGGCGATCCCGATGACCGGCCCGCGCGCGAGTTCGCGCGCCGCATACAGGCCCGGGTCGCCGAAACACGCGATCACGTACGCGTCGCAGCCATCGCGCTCGCCCTGCGCGATCTCGGCCAGAAGCCCGGGCGTCGCGAGCGCCTCGTCGTAATAGCCTTCGATCGACGGCGGCCCCATGGGCGGGCTCACCGCGACGATCTCGGTGCCTGCCGCCGCGATTTCACGCGCGCAGCGGCCCATCGCATCGGTCATCCGCTGCGTCGTGTTCGGATTGATCAGCTTGATCTTCATCGTGCGCTCCTCAGGCCTTCGTGCTCACGAGCAGCCGGTAGAACACGAAGCCGAGCCCCGCGCCGATGAACCACGAGAAGTTCGCAGCGGCCTGCCAGCCCGGCACCATCACGCAGATGACGGCGATCACCGCGGCCGGCAGCAGCGCCGCGATCGCGCGGCGGTTCACGCCGCCCGTGTACCAGTAGGTGCCGCGCTCCGACATCGTGTACAGGTCGTCGCGCACGAGCCGGCCGCGCTTGACGAGGTAGAAGTCGGCGATCAGCACGCCGTACAGCGGGCCGATGAACGCGCCGAGCACGTCGAGCGTGTAGTGGATCACGGCCGGATTGTTGAACAGGTTCCACGGCGTGATGAAGATCGACGCGACGGCCGCGAGCATTCCGCCCGCGCGCCAGCTGATCAGCCGCGGCGCGACGTTCGAGAAGTCGAATGCGGGCGACACGAAGTTCGCGACGATGTTGATGCCGATCGTCGCGATCGTGAAGGTCAGCGCGCCGAGGATCACGGCGGTCGGGTGGTCGATGCGGCCGACCGTCTCGACGGGATCGGTGATGAGTTCACCGAACACCGGAAGCGTCGCGGCGGTGGTGATCACCGTGACGAGTGAGAACGCGAGGAAGTTGACCGGCAGCCCCCAGAAGTTGCCGCGCTTCACGTCGCCGAACGAGCGGCAGTAGCGCGAGAAATCGCCGAAATTGAGCATCGGCCCGGAGAAGTACGACACGACGAGCGACACGGCCGTGATCATCACCGGAATCACTTCCGCGCCGTGATACTTCACGCCGCCGAGGTTGATGCCGATGTTGCGCCATCCCGCGCGCCACACCATGTAGCCGGCCAGGATGAACATCACGACGTAGACGGCCGGGCCCGCGAAGTCGATGAACTTCTTGATCGTCTCCATCCCGTTCCAGAACACGAGCGCCTGCAGCACCCACAGCAGCATGAAGCCGGCCCAGCCGACCGCCGACAGCCCGAGGAAGCCGTAGCGATGGACGTCCGCGTACGGCAGCCATTGCGGAAAGAACTTCAGCACGACGATCACGAGCGCGCTGGACGCGAGATAGGTCTGGATGCCATACCACGCGATCGCGATCAGCCCGCGGATCACGGCCGGCACGTTCGCGCCGAGCACGCCGAACGTCGCGCGGCACGCGACCGGATACGGTACGCCGATCTGCTGGCTCGGCCGCGCGATCAGGTTGCACAGCCGGTTCACGATCGTGATGCCGACGATCAACGCGATCAGCACCTGCCAGCTCGTCAACCCGAGCGCGAAGAGGCTGCCCGCGAACACGTAGCCGCCGACGCTATGCACGTCCGACATCCAGAATGCGAAGATGTTGTAAGCGCCCCATGTCTGATTCTTAAGGGGTGCCAAATCTTCGTTGTACAAACGTTGACTGTAACCGTCCGGCAACGTGGGGCCGCCGCCCTCGCCGCCTTCTTCCGCCGGATACGCACTGTCGTGCGCCACACTGAACTGAGCCATGACTTCTCCTTGACGCGGCCGAACAGCCGCTCCACCGTCATCGATATCGCTCCGGATCGTTGCCCGGAGTCGGACTGGCGGCCGGCGGCGCGAACCGCCGGCCTGCATTGCTCTTGTCGTGTGGCGCGCGGCCGGGTTCGCGTCGCCGCTCAGGCGCCGCCGAACACTTCGCGCAAATCGACCTGCCCTTGCGCGGGCCGGTCCAGCATCTTCAGTTCGACATGCTGCAGGTGGTGCGCCATCAGCGTCACCGCCCGCTTCGAATCGCCCGCTTCCAGTGCGGTCAGTATCTCGTCATGGTCGTCGCACGAGCACGGGCTGCGCCCGTGCGATTCATACAGCGCCGACATCAACGTCGAGCGTGCGACGAGCCCGTCGAGGCACTCGCAGAGCGTCGCATTGCCCGTCAGCGCCGCGAGCGCCGTGTGGAATTCGCCCGACAGGCGGATCCACGCCGCGAAGTCGTGCCGCTCGAACGCCTTGCGTTCCTTGTCGATCAGCGCGGCGACGCCCTTGAGCCGTTTCGCTCCCGGCCCCGTCGCGAGCCGCTCGACGACGGCCAGCTCGATGATCCTGCGCATCTCGAACACCTCGTGCACGTCCTGCAGCGTCGGACTCGCGACGAACGCCCCGCGGTTCGGCTCGAGATCGACCAGCTTGTCGGCCGCGAGCTGCGAGAGCGCCTGCCGGATCGTTCCGCGCTTCACGCCGAACACGTCGCAGAGCTGTGCCTCCGTCAGCTTCGCGCCGGGCGCGAGCCGATGCTCGAGGATCGCCGTGCGGATCCGCTCGGCGATCGCTTCGGGACCGGCAGCGCCGGACGGATGGGTATCGGGATCGTTCATGTTCTGCATCGTGTGATGGTCCTCATCCTAGGACGGACATAAAAATTGTCAACAATTCTTTTCCAGCGTTTCGCACAATCGGCGTGCACGGACGCGACCTCAATCGGTGCGGGATGCGCGAAATCCATGCATACCAAGCCTGAATGCCATGACAGAGGCCGTTCTTGTCGTATACCCTTCCCGAGATTTTGTTGACAATACTGGTGCAAGAACCGGCGACGACGCTGTCGAAGTCCGCCGGGATTTTTGACCGTTAGTTGCGCACTTACATAAAGAAAAAGGCGGGAAACCCGCCTTTTCATCGACCACGTCAGCGTCAGCCGAGGTGCGGATAGTCCGACAACGTGAGCCGGAACCCGTGCGCATTCGCGACCAGTTGCGCCTGCGCGCCGAACGGCAGCGTCAGCAGGTCGGGCACGTGGCCGAACTGCAGCCCGGTGACAACCGGAATGCCGACCACCTCGCGCACCTGGTCGATCATCGCCTGCATGTCGTAGCCGTTGTCGTATTCGAACGGCCGCGCGCCGGTGAACTGGCCGAGCACGAGCGCCTGCTGGCGCGCGAGCAGCCCCGACAGATGCAGTTGATAGATCATCCGCTCGATCCGGAACGGCTGTTCGTTGACATCCTCGACGAACAGGATGCCGCCCTCGATGTCGGGCATGTACGGCGTGCCGATGAGCGATGTGAGGATCGCCAGGTTGCCGCCCCACAGCGTGCCCGTCACGTTCACGGACTGCACCTGCGGCGCCTCGGCGATGATCGTCGTGCTCGGCTGCGTCAGCGTCTGCCAGAAGTGCTGCATCGTGAAGTCGCTCGGCGTTTCCGCGCCGAAGTCGGCCGACAGCATCGGACCGCCGAAAGACTTGATACGCGCCTTCGCGTACAGCGCGAGCTGGATCGCGGTGAAGTCGCTGTGGCCGACGAGCGCGATGGGTTGGTCGCGCAGGCGGCGCTCGAGCCCGCGATAGTCGAGCCCGTGCAGGATGCGTGCGGCGCCGTAGCCGCCGCGCACCGCGAGCGCGATGTCCGGCAGCGCGCGTTCCGGATCCGCGAGGCGGTTCAGGTCGCCGGCCCGCTCGCCGTCGGTGCCGCCGAATCGCTGGAAGCGGCGCTGCGTCGCCTCGATGTTCTCGATGCGATGTTGCGAGCCGCTCAGGCGCTCGAGCGCGCGGTTGATCGCATCGGGGTCGTGCGGATAGCCGGACGGCGCCAGCAGGCGGATGGTGTAGGACGCAGCGGGCTGGAGGGACATGGCGAAAGGTATCGAGGTCGTCAAACCTGCTTAGAGGGTCCGAACCGTCTCCGGTTCACGGAACCGTGCTGCCCGCCCTGCTCCGGGCGACGGGCGCGGCAAGGGTTACGGCGCGCCGGATTCGGCGTCGCGTGCGAGCCGTGCTTCACGCAGCGCGCGACGGCGCTCCGCGAAGAACGACTTCAGCGCGGCCCCGCACTCATCGGCGAGCACGCCGCCGGTTACGTCGGTATGGTGGTTGAGTTGCGGATTCGCGAACGCGTCGATCACGCTGCCGCACGCGCCCGTCTTCGGATCGGCGGCGCCGTAGACAACTCGCGCGATGCGTGCGTGCATGATCGCGCCCGCGCACATCAGGCACGGCTCGAGCGTCACATACAGCTCGCAGCCGGGCATCCGGTAATTCTGCAGATGCTGCGCGGCCATGCGCAGCGCGGCCATTTCCGCATGGGCCGATGGATCGTGCCCGCCGATCGGGTGGTTGAAGCCGCGTGCGATCACCTCGTCGCCGCGCACGAGCACCGCGCCGACCGGCACTTCGCCGGCCGCGCGCGCCTCTTCGGCGGCGGCCTGCGCGAGCCGCATGAAATGCAGGTCGCGCGCCGACACGGGTGTGGCCTCGGGAACGGGAGAATCGGGAGCAGCAACCGATCCGGCTGCCGCGTCGTGCAGCGCGTCGGCGCTCACATCGGCCCCGCTTCGGCGGGCGCGTCGTCGAGCCCGCGCTCGCACAGACGTTCCGCGATGCGCCGGCAATAATCGCGCGGCATCACCATCGGGCCGCCGCGCAGCGATTCAAGCGCCATGTCGAGGGCGAGGATCTTCGCCTGCAGCCGGCAGCGCGCGGCACGATCGCTGACCGCCTGCAGTTCGTCCTGCAGATTGCGCAGCGCGCGCAGTTGCTCGACGGCCGGCGGCACGAAGCCCGCATTCTTCAGGATACGGTTGGCCACCCGCACCTCCTCGGGTACGAGCAGGTCGTCATCCAGCGCCTGCGGCGCGCCGGTACCCGGCAAATCGTCGAACTCGCCCCGCGCGGCAGCAGCGGCAATGCGTTGTTCGACCAGTGCGTCAAGCAATCTCATCAGTCAATCGGAACAAATGCGGCAGCCGAATTCTAGCAGGGTGACGTGCGTATGACAGGCCCTTCGAAGGCATGCTCGATATTGTGTTTTTAAGGGCCGAATCGGCGCGCATGGGCGCCGATCGCCACGACTTGCCGCTGTGCTGCGCCGCAGCAGGCTCCGCGCCGATTTACCGTCGATTTCGCGCCGTTTGCGCGGGCGATGTCCGGCCCTGTTTTTTATTTTCGTCCGGGTCGATCGGCGTTCGTCGTCCCGCCGGAATCGCCGTTTCGCGACTGCCGGGTCATGCGGCGACCGCTTGCGACCGCGCCTTCGAAAACGGGCGGAACATCATCGCGACGAGGAACGCGCCGATGCCGATCGCGAACGATCCGAGGTACAGCCAACCGTAGCTGCCCAGCGCATCGACGATCAGGCCGCCCGCGACCGGCCCCGCCGCCATCCCGAGGCTGCCGGCCATCGCGCAGCCGCCGATCACGGTGCCCATCATCCGCAGCGGGAAGTTTTCGCGCGCGAGCACCGCATAGAGCGGCATCACGCCCGCATAGATGAAACCGAACAGCGTCGCGACCGCGTAGAACCCGTCGAGCGTGCGCACGAAGTAGTAGCCGAGCGCGCCGAGCGCCTGCGCGAGCAGTCCCACCACGAGCATGCGCTTCGCGCCGAGGCGATCGCCCAGCAGCCCGAACGCGATGCGCCCGCCCATGCCGGCGAGCCCCTCGACGCTGTAGATCGACACCGCGACGATCAACGGAATCCCGCACGTCACCGCGTAGCTGACCGTATGGAAGATCGGGCCGGAATGCGTCGCGCAGCAGAAGAAATTGGTCAGCAGCAGCACGATAAACTGCGGCGAGCGCAGCGCGCCGCCGACCGACAGCGGCGCGGATCGGGGCGTGCCGGCCGGCGCCGGCTCGGCGTGCGGCCCGTCGAGCGCAGGGGCGCGGCGCACGAGCAGCGACGCCGGAATCATCACGGCGGCCGCGAGCGCGGCGATCAACAACATCGACGTGCGCCAGCCGTGGCCCGACACGAGCCATGCCGCGAGCGGCGACATCGTCATCGGCGCCATGCCCATGCCGGCCGACACCAGCGACACCGCGAGACTGCGATGCGTGTCGAACCAGCCCGTCACGCAGGCCATCATCGGCGCGAACACCGCGGCCGTCGCGCTGCCGACGGCCAGCCCGAAAATCAGCTGGAACGCGAGCAGCGACGGCGCGCGGCTCGCAAGCCCCAGGCTCGCCGACAGCAGAATGGCGCCCGTCACGACCACCGCACGCGTGCCGATCCGGTCCGACAGGCTGCCCCAGCCGATGCTCGCGAAGGCCATCGCGATGAAGCCGAGCGTCATCGCGGCGGAAATGCCGGTCATCGACCAGCCGGTGTCGCGTGCGATGGCCCGCAGGAACACGGGCAGCGAAAACATCGCGCCGATCGCGATGCAGCCCATCAGGCCGCCCGCGGCGACGATCACCCAGCGATAGCGGGAATCAGGCATCTGGCACCTCCTTTCTCTCCGTAGGTCAGGCCTCGACGAGGAACCGGGCTGCGGACGCCGTCGCGAATCCGGTCGACATCGATACGACGAACGACGCAGCGGGGAATCGACATGCGTGTCACATGCGAGCGCTCATGCCCGATCGTCGACACAGTCGAGCGGTCGACAAGGGGCAGATCCGGACGAACCTCGACCGCGCAGCCGCCCCGCTTTTTCGGAATCGGAATGTCGAAATCAGAAATGGTTGGTTTGGGCGCGCGAACGCGGTCACTACACTCGAATCCTCTTGTCATGACAAGTTGACTGATGCCCCGCTCCAATGTCGTGCCGCTGTCGGCGGCCCCGCTCTACGTGCAGATCAAGGACACGCTGCGCACGCGTATCCTCGACGGCACTTATGCGCCACACAGCAGGATGCCGTCCGAGCACGAACTCTGCGCGATGTTCGACGTGAGCCGCATCACGGTGCGCCAGGCGCTCGGCGACCTGCAGAAGGAAGGCCTGCTGTTCAGGCTGCACGGCAAGGGCACGTTCGTGTCGAAGCCGAAGGCGTTCCAGAACGTGACATCGCTGCAGGGCTTCGCCGAGGCGATGTCGTCGATGGGTTACGAAATCGTCAACCAGTTGCGCAGCTTTCGCACCGTGAAGGCCGACCGCCATCTCGCAGCGAAGCTGAACGTGCCGGAAGGCGCGCCGCTCGTCGAGATCCACCGCGTGCGGCTGCTGAACCGCGAGCCCGTGTCGCTCGAGCAGACGTGGGTGCCCGCGGCGCTCGGCAAGCGGCTCGCGGGCGCCGATCTCGCAACCCGCGACATCTTCCTGATTCTCGAGAACGACTGCGGCGTGCCGCTCGGCCACGCCGACGTGTCGATCGACGCGATCCTCGCCGACGATGAAATCGTCGATGCGCTGCGCGTCGAGGAAAGCAGCCCCGTGCTGCGGATAGAGCGCCTGACGCACGACGCATCCGGCGCGCCGATCGACTACGAACACCTGTACTTCCGTGGCGACGCGTTCCAGTACCGGCTGCGCATCGACCGGCAGAAGACGCACCAACCATTAAGGAACCCGCAATGAACACCCATGTACTCGAATACGACATCGTCGTGGTCGGCGGCGGCACGGCCGGTCCGATGGCGGCGATCAAGGCGAAGGAGCGCGACCCGTCGCTGCGCGTGCTGCTGCTGGAGAAGGCCAACGTGAAGCGCAGCGGCGCGATCTCGATGGGGATGGACGGCCTGAACAACGCGGTGATTCCCGGCCACGCGACGCCCGAGCAGTACACACGCGAGATCACGATCGCCAACGACGGGATCGTCGACCAGCAAGCCGTGTACGCATACGCGACGCACAGCTTTGCGACGATCGAGCAGCTCGACCGCTGGGGCGTGAAGTTCGAAAAGGACGGCACCGGCGACTACGCGGTGAAGAAGGTCCACCACATGGGTTCGTACGTGCTGCCGATGCCGGAAGGTCACGACATCAAGAAGGCACTGTACCGGCAGCTGAAGCGTGCGCGCATCGCGATCACGAACCGGATCGTCGCGACGCGCGTGCTGACTGACGCGCACGGCCGCGCGAGCGGCGTGCTCGGCTTCGACTGCCGCACGGCCGATTTCCACGTGATCCGCGCAAAGGCCGTGATCCTGTGCTGCGGCGCGGCCGGCCGCCTCGGGCTGCCGGCATCCGGATACCTGATGGGCACGTACGAAAACCCGACCAACGCGGGAGACGGCTACGCGATGGCGTACCACGCCGGCGCGGCGCTCGCGAACCTCGAATGCTTCCAGATCAATCCGCTGATCAAGGACTACAACGGCCCGGCCTGCGCGTACGTGACGGGCCCGCTCGGCGGCTTCACCGCGAACGGCAAGGGCGAACGCTTCATCGAGTGCGACTACTGGAGCGGCCAGATGATGTGGGAGTTCTACCAGGAACTGCAAGGCGGCAACGGCCCGGTGTTCCTGAAGCTCGACCACCTCGCCGAGGAAACGATCCAGACCATCGAGCAGATCCTGCACACGAACGAGCGGCCGAGCCGCGGTCGCTTCCACGCAGGGCGCGGCACCGACTACCGACGCCAGATGGTCGAGATGCACATCTCCGAAATCGGCTTCTGCAGCGGCCATAGCGCGTCAGGCGTATACGTGAACGCCCGCGCGGAAACGACCGTTCCGGGGCTCTACGCGGCCGGCGACATGGCGGCCGTCCCGCACAACTACATGCTCGGCGCATTCACCTACGGCTGGTTCGCCGGGCAGAACGCGGCCGACTACGTGGCCGGCCGCGATCACGCGCCGGTGGACGACGAACAGGTCGCGGCCGAACGCACCCGCGTGCTCGCGCCCCTCACACGCGAGCGTGGCCTCGCGCCGGCGCAGGTCGAATACAAGCTGCGCCGCATGGTGAACGATTACCTGCAACCGCCGAAGGTGACGCGCAAGATGGAAATCGGACTGCAACGCTTTGACGACATTATTGAGGATATCGAAGAACTCAAGGCGGTCCATCCGCACGAACTGATGCGCGCGGCCGAAGTGCGCGCGATTCGCGACTGCGCCGAAATGGCCGCGCGTGCGTCGCTGTTCCGTACCGAGAGCCGCTGGGGGCTATACCACCATCGCGTCGATTTTCCGCATCGCAACGACGCTGAATGGTTCTGCCACACATGGTTGCGCAAAGATGCCGACGGCACGATGCGCAGCGAGAAACGGCCGGTCGAGCCCTACGTCGTGCCGCTTGCCGACGACGAACGCAGCGCCTACGCGCACCTGCGCATCCGCGAACCGGCCGCCCTCGCGGCCGCCCTCTGACTCCGAGGAGCCTTACCGTGCCCCATACCCCGCACGACATCTTCCTGCGCAGCAGCGCGCCCGTGACGATCGACGAGGACCGCTGCATCGCCGACAAGGGCTGCACCGTCTGCGTCGACGTGTGCCCGCTCGACCTGCTCGCCATCGACGTGACCAAAGGCAAGGCCTACATGCAGTTCGACGAATGCTGGTACTGCATGCCGTGCGAACGCGACTGCCCGACCGGCGCCGTCAAGGTCGACATTCCGTACCTGCTGCGCTGACCCGACGGGCCGCCGTCGCGTCGAGACCGCACGTGTGCTGATTTTCCGGCCGCGCATCCTGCTGACGGATGAATCGTTCGGCGTGCTCGACGCGCAGACGCACCGCATGATGCAGACGCTGCTGCTCGACATCGGATCGAGGATCGGCGCGACCGCGCCGTTCGTCACGCCTCATACGTTTCGTTAATGCTCCTCATTTTGCCCATGACCGCTTCATCCTCTATTTTCCCGCTGCATGGCGCGCACGCCTCCGACCATGCCGCGCTCGTCGCACGTGTTGCGGCACCCGATGCATCCGTGCGCCGCATCGCGCTGCTCGAACTCGCCGATCTCGAGGATCCCGATCTCGTGCCGGTCTTCGTTGCGGCATTGCGCGACGATCCGGCCGCCGTCGTGCGCGGCGAAGCGGCGCGTGTGCTCGCCACCTGGGAGCAGCCCGTCGTCGTCGACACGCTGTGCCACGCGCTGCTCGATCCGGACGACGACGTGCGCGCGACTGCGGCACACAGCCTGTCCGAACTGAAGGATGTCGCGTCCGGCGCCGTGCTGTGCCGCTGGGCCGAACACGCCGAGCCGTTCGTGCGCGGCGCCGCGCTGCGCGCGCTGCGCGAACTGCGCGACCCCGACGCGTTCACGCCGGCGCTGCACGCGCTCGACGCGCCGGCGGCGGCCGTGCGCGCCGAGGCCGTCGCCGTGCTCGGCTGGCTCAAGGACGTGCGTGCGTTGTCGCCGCTCGCACGCATCGCCACGACCGACACGCATGCGGACGTGCGGCGCATCGCGGTCGGCGCGGTCGGATTCGCGGCGTCCAGCGACACGGCCGTCGTCACCGCGTTGCTTGCGGCGCTGCGCGACGCCGAATGGCAGGTACGCGAGGAAGCGGTCGCGACGCTCGGTAAGCTGCGTGTCGCGGTCGCACGCGCGCCGCTGGTCGCCGCGCTCGATGACGATTACTGGCAGGTGCGCTTGCGTGCGGTACGCGCACTCGGGCAATTGCGCGACGCCGCCGCGGCGCCGGCCGTCGCCGCGCTGCTGTCGCATGCGATCAGCAACCTGCGCAAGGAGGCGGCGCTCGCGCTCGGCGAACTGCGCGATCCTGCGACGCTGCCCGCGCTGCATGAGGCATTGGAGGATCGCGATCCCGAAGTACGCAAGGCCGTGCGCATCGCCATCGCGCAGATTGGAGGAGATGCACGATGACGCCGCCGACAGAGATTCGTCTCGATCATGCGACTCGTGCGTTGACGCTGTGTTGGCCGGACGGCAGCACGCAGCCTATCGGCTATGCGCGCTTGCGCGGCGATTGTCCGTGCGCCGCGTGCCGGAAGATCCGGCTTGACGGCAGACAAGTCGACGCGCCGCTCGAGCTGACGCTGGACGGCGTGGAACCGGCCGGGTACGGCATCCGCCTGCTGTTCGGCGATGGTCACGCGCGCGGCATCTATCCGTGGCCATATCTGGCGGAACTTGGCAGAGACGAGACGGATGTGGGCATCGCATCGCGCGATGCGCTGGCACAGCGGCCAGCCATTCACCGCGCACCGCGGGTGCCTTGATCCGCTCGCTGTCCGGCCGTGCGCGCGGCGGTGCACGGGGCGGGCAAGACGGCAAGGAAGACACGCTCCCCCAGCGTCAATCCAGTCACGATCGCCGTTCGCACAAACGACAACGCCCGGCAGGTCATCCCTGCCGGGCGTCCGCATCGTCAGATGCCGTGGTCCGCTACCGAGGCACGCCCCGGCGCCGAATCACTCCCACTCGATCGTCGCCGGCGGCTTGCCCGAGATGTCGTACACCACGCGGTTGATCCCGCGCACCTCGTTGATGATCCGGTTCGACGCGCGGCCGAGCAGCGCGTACGGCAGGTGTGCCCAGTGCGCGGTCATGAAGTCGGTGGTCTGCACCGCGCGCAGCGACGTCACGTAATCGTAAGTGCGGCCGTCGCCCATCACGCCAACCGACTTCACCGGCAGGAACACTGCGAACGCCTGGCTCGTCAGGTCGTACCAGGTCTTGCCGACGTCGGCCTCGCCGCACAGGCCCGCTGCCGCGTCCTGCGCGGTGGCGGTCGTGCCGCGCAGTTCCTCGATGAAGATCGCATCCGCGCGACGCAGCAAGTCCGCGTATTCGCGCTTCACTTCGCCGAGAATCCGCACGCCGAGGCCCGGGCCCGGGAACGGATGGCGGTACACCATCTCCGGCGGCAGGCCGAGCGCGACGCCCAGTTCGCGCACTTCGTCCTTGAACAGGTCGCGCAGCGGCTCGAGCAGCTTCAGGCCGAGCGTTTCCGGCAGGCCGCCGACGTTGTGGTGGCTCTTGATCGTCGTCGCCTTCTTCGTCTTCGTGCCGCCCGACTCGACCACGTCCGGATAGATCGTGCCCTGTGCGAGCCACTTCGCCTTCGACAGCTTCTTCGCTTCCGCCTGGAACACTTCGACGAACTCGCGGCCGATGATCTTGCGCTTCGCTTCCGGATCGGTCACGCCGGCCAGATGGCCGAGGAACTGTTCGGACGCGTCGACGTGCACGACCTTCGCATGCAGGCGGCCCTCGAACATGTCGAGCACCATCTTGCCTTCATTCAGGCGCAGCAGGCCGTGGTCGACGAACACACAGGTGAGCTGATCGCCGATCGCGCGATGGATCAGCGCGGCCGCGACGCTCGAATCCACCCCGCCCGACAGGCCGAGAATCACTTCCTCGTCACCGACCTGCTCGCGAATCTTCGCGACGGCTTCCTCGATGTGGTTCTTCATGATCCAGTCGGGCTTCGCGCCGGCGATCTGCAGCACGAAGCGTTCGATGATCTGGCGGCCCTTCACCGTATGCGTGACTTCCGGGTGGAACTGCACCGCGTAGTAGCCGCGCGCCTCGTCGGCCATGCCGGCGATCGGGCAGCTCGGCGTCGACGCCATCAGCGCGAAGCCCGGCGGCAATTCGGCCACCTTGTCGCCGTGGCTCATCCAGACCTTCAGCATTCCGTGGCCTTCGGCCGTCGTGAAATCCTCGATGCCGTCGAGCAGGCGCGTATGGCCGTGCGCACGCATTTCCGCGTAGCCGAATTCGCGATGGTCGCTCCACTCGACCTTGCCGCCGAGCTGCACGGCCATCGTCTGCATGCCATAGCAGATGCCGAGCACCGGCACACCGAGATCCCACACGGCCTGCGGCGCGCGCAGCTGGTGGTCTTCATACGTGCTGGCGTGGCTGCCCGACAGGATCACCGCCTTCGGCGCGAACTCGCGGACGAAGTCGTCGGACACGTCGTTCGGGTGGATTTCGCAGTAGACGTGCGCTTCGCGCACGCGGCGCGCGATCAGTTGGGTGACTTGCGAACCGAAGTCGAGAATCAGAATTTTGTCGTGCATGGCTGCGGACAGGATGAAGAGAATAAGAAAAGCAGCGCATGAAGCGCTGCGTCAAATGCATGGACAGCGGCGTCGGGCGGCAGGCAGCACGCGCGACGCATCGCCGGTCAGTCCTGCGACGGCGGACGCGCGTCGAATGCGACGCTGCCTGACGCGCGGTCGGATGCGGCCGATGAAGTCGCCGCAGCCGGTGCCGAAGGCGCCACCGGACGGCTGACGACCGGCTCGACCCGCGGCTGCGGTGTGGAGACCGGTGCCGGTTCGACCGGACGCTTCACGTCCCGGGCCTCGAGCGCCTGCGCCTTCTCGCGCCGCCGCACGGCCGAGGCGAGGCGTACGCCGCCGACGCCGAGCACGATCAGCGCGACACCGGCCATCGCCGACAGCACGCGGCCGGCGGCCGCGAGCGCGGGACCGTTGCCGGTGCCGAACGACCACACCACCGCCAGCACGCCGATCAGCCAGTTCACGTGGCCGACCGCACGCGCGACGGGCGCCGTGAGGTCGCCGTTGACCGCCGCATGGAACGCGAGCCACGCGAGGCCGAGCAGCGCGATGCCGAACGCCTGGCCGAGCATCGCCGGCTGGATGTTCGCCAGTTGCAGCGCGTTGAACAGCGCCTGCCAGGGCGTCAGCACGAACAGCACGCCGAACGCCAGCAGCAGCACGGCATCGACGATCAGCACGGCTCGCAGCAGCGGTTTCATCGGCGATCAGTCCACGTGGTAGTTCGGCGCTTCCTTCGTGATCTGCACGTCGTGCACGTGCGACTCGCGCATGCCCGCCGCGGTGATCTGGACGAATTCGGCCTTCTCGTGCAGCTCGTCGATCGTGCGGCAGCCGCAGTAGCCCATGCTCGCGCGCACGCCGCCGACCAGCTGGAACAGGATCGCGTTGACCGAACCCTTGTACGCGACGCGGCCTTCGATGCCTTCCGGCACGAGCTTGTCGATGTTCGCCGAGTTGTCCTGGAAGTAGCGGTCTGCCGCGCCGTCCTTCATCGCGCCGACCGAACCCATGCCGCGATACGACTTGTACTGGCGGCCCTGGTACAGGAACACGTCGCCCGGCGACTCTTCGGTGCCCGCGAACATGCTGCCCATCATCACCGCGTTCGCGCCGGCCGCGAGGGCCTTCGACACGTCGCCCGAGAAACGCACGCCGCCGTCGGCGATGCACGGCACGCCGGTGCCCTTCAGCGCTTCCGCGACGTTCGCGATCGCGCTGATCTGCGGCACGCCGACACCCGCGACGATCCGCGTCGTGCAGATCGAGCCCGGGCCGATGCCGACCTTGACCGCGTCCGCGCCGTATTCGACGAGCGCCTTCGCGGCGGCGGCCGTCGCGATGTTGCCGCCGATCACCTCGACGTGCGGGAAGTTCTGCTTGACCCAGCGCACGCGCTCGAGCACGCCCTTGCTGTGGCCGTGCGCGGTATCGACGACGATCACGTCGACGCCGGCCTGCACCAGCAGCTCGACGCGCTCTTCGTTGTCCGGGCCGACGCCGACCGCCGCGCCTGCGCGCAGCTTGCCGTGTTCGTCCTTGCACGCATCCGGGTGTTCGGTCTGCTTCGTGATGTCCTTGACGGTCATCAGGCCGCGCAGTTCGAACGCGTCGTTGACGACCAGCACGCGCTCGAGGCGGTGGCTGTGCATCAGCGCCTTCGCTTCGGCGAGCGGCGTGCCTTCCTTGACCGTGACGAGACGCTCGCGCGGCGTCATGATCGACTTGACCGGTTCGTCGAGGCGCGATTCGAAACGCAGGTCGCGGTTCGTGACGATGCCGACGAGCTGCGGGCCTTCCACGACCGGGAAGCCCGAGATGCCATGCTGACGCGACAGCGCGATCACGTCGCGCACCTTCATCTGCGGCGGGACCGTGATCGGGTCGCGCACGACGCCCGATTCGAAACGCTTGACCTTCGCGACCTCGCGAGCCTGCTCGGCCGGCGTCAGGTTCTTGTGGACGATACCCACACCACCCTGCTGCGCCATCGCGATCGCGAGGCGACCTTCGGTGACCGTGTCCATCGCGGCGGACACGAGCGGCATGTTCAGGGAGATGTTGCGGGTCAGCTTGGTCTTCAGGCTGGTGTCGCGCGGGAGAACGTCGGAGAAGGCGGGAACGAGGAGCACATCATCGAAAGTGAGTGCTTTTTGGATCAGACGCATGGCAAATCCTATGGGCGCAAAAGCGAATTATACGCGAAGCGCTGCGAATTTTCACAACACGAACAACGGGTTAGGCGTTTTCAAGCGTTCGGGGGCCGAATCGTTCGGATCGCCGTTCGGTTCGTTTTCGATCGCCTTTCGTTTCACCCCCGCATCGCCCCATTCGCGCAGCCGGCCGGAATCGGGCCGATCGCACGTCGTGGCAACACGGTGCCGAGCCTGCCGGCGGGGCCTCGGCCAGCCCCGCTCGGCATATCCAGGCGGCCACGAACGCCACTAGACCAGCCCGGCCGCGGCACACGCAATCATCGCCGCACCGGCGCCGATCGCGACGCCGCCGACGATCCGCGCGACGCGTTCGCCGTCCGGCGCCAGCCGCTCGGCGGCGATCGCCACGGTCACGACGGCCATCACGTGCAGATCCATCATGCCGGCTGCCAGTGCAACGGCCATCAGGTTCCCGCAGCAGGCGCCGCACCGTAGCGCGGTTCGCACGCCGTACCACCAGGCAACCGCGGCCGCGGCTCCCGCCCGCCGCGCACATGCGTCGTCCGGTGCATGCCGGCAACAAGCGAGCCGGCGCGCCTTCCAGCCGGAGAACTGCAGCACGCCCGCGCCGAGCACGACCGCGCCGACCGCGAACGGCATCGCGGCGGCGAGCGCGGGCAGCCGCGCGGCGACCGCCGCCAATGCGGTGCCGCCAGGAAACACCATCGCGCCGAGCGCCATCCACACGGAGAAATACCCGGCGCCCGCGACCACGACCAACCATGCCGCGCGCGCCTCGCCCAACGGGCCGAGGCTCTGTCGGTATCGCCAGAGCACCGGCGCCAGTACCGGCAGCATCATCGTCGTCGTCATCGCGCCCCACATGCCTGCGAACGCAGCGAACGCGCGCCCTGCCCGCCATCCGCACGGCCTGAGCCATGCGGCCGACAGCGTCCAGCCGCCCGCCATCGGCATGCCGCCCATCGCGTCCATCGATGCGTGCTGCGCGAGCATCGCCCAGATCGCGGCGCCGAATACCACGACGAACGCGGCGCCGAATGGCCGCCAGCCGCCGCCCGCAGCGCCGGCCGCAGCCGGTTTCGTCGCGTCGCCCATCGCCCGCTCCCGCCGCTTGCCGGCCCGCACTCAACCGCGCGCGTACTCGTCATGGCGGCGCCACCACACGCCCGTCTCGTTGCGCCCGAGCGGCGCACGGTCGAGCCACTGGTACATCCCCCACAGTCCGTCGAGTCCACGTGCGTATGTCGAATACGTGTGATAGACGACGCCATCCTCGCGTACGAACGCGCTCATCCCCGGCCGGTCGAGTGTGTACGTGGCGACGTCGGTGCCGCAGGTCGCCGCGAACTGGGCGACGGCCGGCGGCGGCGGGTCCATGTCCATCGCGTGACCGGCCCGCACATAGTTGTATTCGACGTCGCCGGTACGTTGCTGCGTTTCGGTAAACGACACGTTGAAGTCGAAATTGAACTCGCCGCCGTCCGATGACGCCCACGGAAAGTGCCAGCCCATCCGCTGCCGATACGCGAGCAGCTTCGCGAGCGGCGCGCGCGACACCGCCGCGAGCGTCACGTCGTGGTTCGCGAGGTGGACCGCAAAACCATCGAAACCATCGGCGAGCGCCGAGCACGACGGGCAGCCGGCCTTGTAGTCGGGGCCGAACATGAAGTGATAGACGAGCAGTTGCGAACGGCCGCCGAACAGGTCGTCGAGCGTCGCCGGGCCGTCCTCGGTGTCGAACCGGTAGGCCTTGTCGACGCGCACCCACGGCAGTGCCTGGCGCCGCTGCGCGAGTTCGTCGCCCTGCCGCGTCAACGCCTTTTCCGCATCGAGCAGCGCGCGGCGCGCAGTCAGCCATTCGGCGCGCGTTCCAGTGAGATGGTTGGTCATTGCGGGTTCCTCCTTTCGATGGATATCCGGGCACGGCGCATCTGCCGTGTGCGTGGTGCTAGATTAGGGCCGGGCATCGGACCGGAGGGAGTGACAACTGTGTCGGGATTCGAATGGATTCGCTGATCACGGCCGCAGCGCAGGCGCTCGCGGCGGGCGACCCGCTCGGCGCGCTGAACCGCGTCGCACTGCGCGACGACGCGCCGGCGCTCGCGTTGCGCGGAATCGCGATGGCGCAGCTCGGCGATTTCGAGCGTGCGCGGGCGCTCGTGCGCGGCGCGGCGCGCGCATTCGGCGCGAAGGAAGCCGTCGCGCGGGCGCGCTGCGTCGTCGCGGAAGCCGAAATCGCGCTGGCGTCTCGCGACCTCGGCTGGCCGTCGCGCGCCCTCGAGGCCGCCTGCGCGACGCTCGACGCACACGGCGACCGCGCGAACGCCGCGCATGCGCGCTATCTCGGCGTGCGCCGGCTGCTGCTGATCGGGCACATCGACGATGCCGAACGGCAGCTCGCGAACCTCGATCCCGCACCACTGCCGGCCGCATCGCGCGCAGCCCACGAACTGATCGCGGCCGGCATCGCGATGCGCCGCATCCGCCCGCACTTCGCGCGCACGGCGCTAGCCCGTGCCCGAGCGGCCGCACGGGACGCCGGCATCGCCGCGCTGACGGCCGAAGTCGAGACGGCCGCACGCATGCTCGATACACCGGCCGCGCGACTCATTGCGCGCGGTGCGTCGCGGCTCGTGCTGCTCGACGAGGTCGAGGCGCTGCTGGAATCGAACGCGCTGGTCGTCGATGCATGCCGCCACGCGGTACGCGACGCACGCACGACCGTGTCGCTCGCGCGCCGCCCGGTGCTGTTCGTGCTCGCCCGCGCGCTGGGTGAAGCGTGGCCCGGCGACGTATCGAGAAACGCGCTCGTGGCCGCGGCGTTTCGCGCGAGACACGCGGACGAATCGCATCGCGCACGCCTGCGCGTCGAGATCGGCCGCTTGCGCGCGATGCTGCGCCCGCTTGCGAACGTCACCGCGACGCCACGCGGCTTCGCGCTCGAGCCGCTCGGCCCGCGCGAGACCGTTGTGCTGGCGCGTCCGGTCGACGATCACCACGCGGCCGTGCTCGCGCTGCTCGCGGACGGCGAGGCGTGGTCGAGCTCCGCGCTGGCGCTCGCGCTCGGCACGAGCCAGCGCACCGTGCAGCGCGCGCTCGACGCGCTCGCCGAAGCGGACAAGGTACAGGCGCTCGGCCGCGGTCGCGCGCGCCGCTGGATGACGCCGCCGCTGCCCGGATTCGCGACGACCTTGTTACTCCCCGCACCGCTGCCGGGCGACTAGGATGGGCACACCAACGACGAGGTGACAGACATGAAACGCTCCACCGCAGACATCTTCCGCGAATACGGCCCGTTTCCCGGCGTCGACGGCGTGCACGGCGTCACGTTCGACGGCCAGCGCGTGTGGTTCGCGTCCGGCGACAAGCTGAACGCGCTCGACCCGGAACGCGGCACGACCGTGCGCGCACTCGCTGTCGCCGCGCACGCAGGCACCGCGTTCGACGGGCGTTATCTGTTCCAGATCGTCGAGGACCGCATCGAGAAGATCGATCCCGATTCGGGCCGCGTGCTCGCGACGATCCCGGCGCCCGGCGGCGGCGCGGATTCGGGGCTCGCGTGGGCCGAAGGCACGCTGTGGGTCGGCCAGTATCGCGAACGCAAGATTCATCAGGTGGATCCGCAATCCGGCGCCGTGCTACGCACGATCGAATCGAACCGCTTCGTCACGGGCGTGACGTGGGTCGACGGCGAGCTGTGGCACGGCACCTGGGAAGCGGACGAGAGCGCGCTGCGGCAGATCGACCCGCGCACCGGGCAGGTGCTCGAACAGGTCGACATGCCGCCCGGTGTCGGCGTGTCCGGGCTGGAATCCGACGGCCGCGACCTCTTCTACTGCGGCGGCGGCAACAGCGGCAAGCTGCGCGCCGTGCGCCGCCCTGCGCGGGCACGCGCAGAGGGCGACAGTGCGGCGGCATCCGAGCCGGTCGAGCGCTGATCGCCGATCATCGAAGGGCCACCCGGCCCGCCGCGATCCCCGGTCAGCACCGGAACGGATCGCGATGGCTCTCCGAGCCGATCCTGAACCGCGCCCGCTCCCGAGTGCAGGAATGAACAAGACGCTGTCGCGCCGCCATCATTAAGATGCTCGCTCGTCAGTCATTCGTTCGGAGCAGTCGATGCAGCGCGGTGTGGTGTATGGCGTCCTCGCGGGCGCGTTGTGGGGGATGGTCTTTCTCGTGCCGCGGCTGATGACCGACTTCTCGCCGCTGCTGCTCAGCGCGGGCCGCTACGCGATGTACGGCCTCGTGTCGCTGGCGGCGGCACTCCCAGCCGCCCGTTCACTGCTCGTGCGGCTAACCCGCGAGGATCTCGTCGCGCTCGCGAAGCTCGCGCTGATCGGCAACGTCGCGTACTACATGCTGCTGTCCGGCGCCGTGCACCTGATCGGCATCGCGCCCAGCTCGCTGATCGTCGGCGCGCTGCCCGTGACCGTCACGCTCGCCGGCCTCGGCGACCGCGGCGCAATGCCGCTGCGGCGCCTCGTCGCCCCGCTCGCGCTGGTGATCGCCGGCATCGTCTGCATCAACGTCGACCTCTTCACATCGGAAGCCGCGCATGCGACGACGCTCGGCCAGAAGCTCGCCGGCATCGCATGCGCAACCGGCGCACTCGCGAGCTGGACCTGGTACGCGGTCGCGAACACGCGCTACCTGCAGCGCCACCATCATTTCGGCGGCAACGAGTGGTCGGTGCTGTGGGGTGTCGTCACGGGCCTGATCGGCGGCCTCTGCTGGCTCGCGATCCTCGCGCTGCCGGCCGGCACGGTCCAGGCGGCAGTCCCGGCCTCGCGCTGGCAACTGTTCTGGCTGCTGAACCTCGTGCTCGCGATCGGCGCGTCGTGGCTCGGCAATGGATTGTGGAATGCGGCATCGAAGCGGCTGCCGCTCACGCTGTCCGGCCAGCTGATCGTGTTCGAAACCGTATTCGCGATGCTCTACGCATTCGTCTACGACCACCGGATGCCGCGCGTGCTCGAGATCGCGGCGCTCGCGCTGCTGCTGGCGGGCGTCTACGGGTCGGTGCGCCGGCACGGCGACACGCACGCGAGCGGCGACACGCCCGGCCGTGCGCCAGCGAACGCGAACGTCACGGCCCACTGAGCGTGTGCCAGCCTGGTCTGACGAATCGGGACAGAGGGAGATGAGGCGATGCTGGCGCGACGCGTCAGCGCGCGTCCTTGTGCATCCACTTGCGGCCCTCGATGGAACCCTCGCGGCGGGTCTTGTCGACGCGCCGCTGGCGCGCGAGCTTCGGATCGACGATCAACGGGCGGTAGATCTCGACACGGTCATGATCGGCGAGCGGCGCGTCGAGCGGCGCGAGCTTGCCGAACACGCCGGTTTTTGCATGCGCGAGGTTGATTTCCGGGTGCAGCGCGAGCACGCCGCTCGCGTCGATCGCCGCGCGCACGGTCGCGCCTTCGGGCAGCGACACCGCAATCAGCGTCTGGCGATCCGGCAGCGCGTAACAGACTTCGATCGACAGCATCGCGTCACCCCTTCCCGTAGCGCTGGTCGGCGCGCTTGACGAACGAATCGACGAACGTGTTCGCGATATGGCTGAACACCGGCCCGATGATCTTCTCGAGCAGGATGCTCGAGAACTCGTAGTGCAGCGCAAATTCGATCTTGCATGCGTCGGAGCGCAGCGGGATGAAGCGCCACGAACCCGTGAACTTCCGGAACGGGCCGTCCGCGAACTCCATGTCGATGCGTGTCGGGCGCTGCTGCGTGTTGCGCGTCGCGAAATGCTGCTTGATGCCCTTGAAGTTGATGTCGATGCGCGCTTCCATCCCGCTGTCGTCCTGACGGCGAATCTCGACGCCGCCGCACCAGGGCAGGAAATTGGGGTAATCGGCCACGTCGGTGACGAGGTCGAACATCTGTTCCGCCGAGTGACGGATCAATACGGTTTTCTGGACATCTGCCATAAATCGCGCGGCATCGCTCAAGTAAGAACGCAAGCCGGGCGATTACCGCCCCGCTTTGCTAAAATCGTGATTTTAAACGAGTTGGCCCGATCCTTTCATGAGCATCATCGACAACAGGAAAGCGCACTTCGATTATCACATCGAGGAACGCTACGAGGCGGGGCTCGTGCTTGAGGGCTGGGAAGTCAAGGCGCTGCGCGCCGGGCGCGGCCAGATCAAGGAAGGCTACGTCGTGGTCAAGAACGCCGAGATCTTCCTGATCGGCACCCACATCAGCCCGCTGCCCGAAGCCTCGACGCACATCAAGCCCGATCCGGTCCGCACGCGCAAGCTGCTGCTGCACCGTGACGAAATCAAGAAACTGATCGGCAAGGTTGAGCAGCGCGGCTATACGCTCGTGCCGCTGAACTTCCACTACAAGGGCGGTCGCGTGAAATGCGACATCGCGCTCGCGAAAGGCAAGAAACTGCACGACAAGCGCGAAACCGAGAAGAAACGCGACTGGGAGCGCGAAAAGGCGCGCATCATGCGCGCCGGTGCCTGACGCGCGACGTCCCGCATCGCAAACGACACGGCCCGCTCGAAGCGGGCCGTGTGCTTTTGTGAGCCGTGATGCGTATGTGCGCCGATCGAGCAGCCGCTCACGGTCACCGATGCAACCCTGCGCCGCCCATCGTCATGCGAGCAGGATCGCGATTCCATAGCGCGACGATTCGCCGCACGTCGGCCGCACGCAGCCGCCGGACGGCTCACCGGGCCGCGCCTGCGCTCAGGCCTTTCCGCCCGCGGCCGGCGCCGCGTTCTTGACGATCGTCAGCGCCGACGCGATCGCGGTGCCGAGATCCGACAGGTTCGCCGGCACGATCAGCGTGTTGCCCTGTTTCGCGAGGTTCGAGAATGCGCCGACGTACTGCTCGGCAACCTTCAGGTTCACGGCGTCCATCCCGCCCTGCGACTGGATCGCGTTCGCGATCTTCTGGATGGCCTGCGCGTTCGCCTCGGCCACCGCGAGAATCGCGGCCGCCTCGCCCTGCGCCTGGTTGATCGCGGCCTGCCGCTCGCCTTCGGACTTCTGGATCGCCGCCTCGCGTGCGCCCGACGCGAGGTTGATCTGCTCCTGCTTGCGGCCTTCCGATGCGGCGATCAGCGCGCGCTTTTCCCGCTCGGCGGTGATCTGCGCCTGCATCGCGTGGAGGATCTCCTTCGGCGGCGTCAGGTCCTTGATCTCGTAACGCAGCACTTTCACGCCCCAGTTCGCGGCAGCCTGATCGAGCGCCGACACGATGTTGTGGTTGATGAAGTCGCGTTCCTCGAAGGTCTTGTCGAGTTCGAGCTTGCCGACCACCGACCGTAGCGTCGTCTGCGCGAGTTGCGTGATCGCGAGCACGAAGTTGCTCGATCCGTAAGAGGCTTTCATCGGATCGGTCACCTGGAAGTACAGCACGCCGTCGACCTGCAGTTGCGTGTTGTCGCGCGTGATGCAAACCTGGCTCGGCACGTCGAGCGGAATCTCCTTCAGCATGTGCCGGTAGGCGATCCGGTCGACAAACGGCAGCACGATATTGAGACCGGGCGACAGCGTCGCGTGATAGCGCCCGAAGCGTTCGAGCACCCACGCATGCTGCTGCGGCACGATCTTCACCGTCTTCGACACGATCACGATGGCGATGACGAGCAGGACGACCCAGATGATCAGCGAATCCATGAAATATTCCCTCCTTGTTGTATCAGCGGACGATCAGCCCGCGGGTTTCGCTACGACCACGAGACAGTTGCCGCGCACGGCGCGCACCTGATACACGTGCACATCGTCGCGCTCGCCGTGCGCGAGTTCGACGTCCCAGTCGGCGCCGCGATATTGAACGCGCGCGCGGCCGTCATGCCACGCGTCGACCGTGACGGTCGAGCCGATATCGAGATTGACGTCGGGATTCGTCGACGTGTCGCGCTTCTGCTTGCGCCCGAGCCCCGAGCGGCGCAGGACGATCATCGCGATGATCGCGACCGCGCCGGCCACGCCGAACTGCACGTGCGGCGCGAAACCGGCCAGTTGCAGCAATCCGCCCGCGAGAAAGCCGAGCGCAATCATCAGCAGGTAGAACGTGCCCGTGAGCAACTCGGCCACGACCAGCACGCCCACCGCGCCCCACCAGAACAGATGCCCCGACATCATTGTGGTCTCCAGAAAAACGGCCCCGTACGTTCACTATATTCTTTGCCGCGGCAAGCGGACGCAACCGACACGCCCAGGTTGCCCCGTTACGTACCGACAAACAAAAACACCCCGGTGCTTACCGGGGTGTTTATAACACGAACCTTGCATTTTGCCTTCAACACAAGCGCGGCGGTACCGCGCTTGCGCCGAACGGGCATTGACCGTTACTTCCGGTTGGCGAGTGCCTGCCACGTATCGATGATCGTGTCCGGGTTCAGCGAGATCGACACGATGCCTTCGTCGGTCAGCCATTGCGCGAAGTCCGGGTGATCGGACGGGCCCTGGCCGCAGATACCGACGTACTTGCCCATCTTGCGGCAGGTATCGATCGCCCGCTTGAGCAGGAACTTGACGGCCGGGTCGCGTTCGTCGAAGTCGACGGCCAGCAGTTCCATGCCCGAGTCGCGGTCGAGGCCGAGCGTGAGCTGCGTGAGGTCGTTCGAACCGATCGAGAAACCGTCGAAGTGCTCGAGGAACTCTTCGGCGAGGATCGCGTTGGTCGGGACTTCACACATCATCACGAGGCGCAGGCCGTTCTCGCCGCGCTTCAGGCCGAACTTCTCGAGCAGGCCGACGACGCGCGCCGCCTGCTTCACGGTCCGCACGAACGGCACCATGATCTCGACGTTGGTCAGGCCCATCTCGTCGCGCACGCGCTTCAGTGCACGGCACTCCATCTCGAAGGCCTGCGCGAAGTCTTCGGCGATGTAGCGCGACGCGCCGCGGAAGCCCAGCATCGGGTTTTCCTCGTCCGGCTCGTAGCGCGAACCGCCGATCAGCTTCTTGTACTCGTTCGACTTGAAGTCGGACAGACGCACGATCACGGGCTTCGGATAGAACGCCGCGGCGATCGTCGCAACGCCTTCCGTCAGCTTGTCGACGTAGAACTGGCGCGGCGACGCGTGACCGCGCGCGACGCTCTCGACGGCCTTCTTCAGATCCTGGTCGATGTTCGGATACTCGAGGATCGCCTTCGGGTGCACGCCGATGTTGTTGTTGATGATGAACTCGAGACGCGCGAGGCCCACGCCGGCGTTCGGCAACTGCGAGAAGTCGAACGCGAGCTGCGGGTTGCCGACGTTCATCATGATCTTGACCGGAATTTCCGGCAGTTCGCCGCGCTGCACTTCCGTGACTTCCGTCTCGAGCAGCCCGTCGTAGATCTTGCCTTCGTCGCCTTCCGCGCACGACACCGTGACGAGCGCGCCGTCCTTCAGCACGTCGGTCGCGTCGCCGCAGCCGACAACTGCCGGCACGCCGAGCTCACGCGCGATGATCGCCGCGTGGCAGGTCCGGCCGCCACGGTTCGTGACGATCGCCGCCGCACGCTTCATCACCGGCTCCCAGTTCGGGTCGGTCATGTCCGCCACCAGCACGTCGCCCGGCTGCACGCGTTCCATTTCCGACGGATCCTGGATCACGCGCACGGGACCCGCGCCGATCTTCTGGCCGATCGCGCGGCCCGTCGCCAGCACCTGCGACTGGCCTTTCAGCTTGAAGCGCTGCTCGGCCTTGCCGGTCGCCTGGCTCTTCACCGTTTCCGGACGCGCCTGCAGGATGAAGATCTTGCCGTCGCGGCCGTCCTTGCCCCACTCGATGTCCATCGGACGCTGGTAGTGCTTTTCGATGATGACCGCGTACTTCGCCAGCTCGATCACGTCTTCGTCGGTGATCGAGTAGCGGTTGCGCTGCTCGTGCGGCACGTCGACCGTCTTCACGCGGCCCGGCTCGCCCGGCTGCGTGAATTCCATCTTGATCAGCTTCGAGCCGATCGAGCGGCGGATGATCGGGTACTTGTCCTGTGCGAGCGTCGTCTTGAATACGTAGAACTCGTCCGGGTTCACGGCACCCTGCACGACGGTTTCGCCCAGGCCGTAGCTCGACGTGATGAACACGGCGTCCTTGAAGCCCGATTCGGTGTCGATCGTGAACATCACGCCGGCCGCGCCGACGTCCGAGCGGACCATGCGCTGCACGCCGGCCGACAGCGCGACTTCGGCGTGCGTGAAGCCCTTGTGCACGCGGTACGAGATCGCGCGGTCGTTGTACAGCGACGCGAACACGTGCTTCATACGATCGAGCACGTCCTCGATGCCGACGACGTTCAGGTACGACTCCTGCTGACCGGCAAAGGAGGCGTCGGGCAAGTCTTCCGCGGTCGCGGACGAACGCACGGCGAACGACAGCTCGCCCGGCGAGCCGTTCTTCAGGATTTCGAACTGTGCGCGGATTTCCTGCTCAAGACGCGCCTGCAGCGGTGCATCGACGATCCACTTGCGGATTTCGGCACCGGCTTCGGCGAGCGCCTTCACGTCGTCGATGTCGAGCGACTCGAGACGCTTGGCGATGCGATCGGTCAGATCGTTGTGCTTGAGGAAATCGCGGAATGCGAGCGCGGTCGTGGCGAAACCGGTGGGTACGCGAACGCCTGCTTCGGAAAGCTGGCTGATCATCTCGCCGAGCGACGCATTCTTGCCGCCCACGATCTCCACATCGGTCATCCGCAACTGCTCGAACGGGATTACATACGCCTGGTCCTTTGCGACGTTTGCTGCGTTAGTCATACAAGCCCCTAAGTGTGAAAAAAATGCTCGATTGCGCAAGTGGGCTCGGACGCGGGCGCTTGCAAAAAGGCGCGGCGCGTCTTGCGCAACCTGTTGGAGAAACAATCGCAGCAGCGGAAAATCTTCCGACCCGATTTGCAAAAATCCCGGCAGAAAGGCGATACATTCAGACAAATCGCCGAACTTGCCGGGAGTTTCAGATCGATCACGGCCAGCCCGAGGTGCCGTTCGCACCCTGCCCCCGCAATTGCTTATCCAACAGGTTGCCGCTATTCTACCGTGCCGGCTGCCGGATGTGGCGCGACCTTCTCACTGCGTCTGGAGGCGAACCTCCAGCTGCCCGCGCAACCGCCCTTCACGTTCGACGCCCAGATTCATGCTGCCTACCGTTTTCATCGTCTCCGACGGCACCGGGATCACTGCCGAAACCTTCGCGCACTCGATCCTCTCCCAGTTCGACCAGAAATTCCGCCTCGTGCGCTTGCCGTTCGTCGACTCGCTCGACAAGGCCTTTGCGACCGTCGAGAAGATCAACGAAGCCGCGGTGCACGACGGCCGCCGCGCGATCGTGTTCACGACGCTCGTCGACAGCGAGTCGAACGACATCGTCAAGCGCTCGAACGCGCTCGTGCTGGACATGTTCCAGCGCTTCGTCGAGCCGCTCGAGCAGGAACTGGAACTGAAGTCGAGCCACGCGATGGGCCGCGGCCACCAGAACGCCGATACCGAGGAATACAAGACGCGGATCGAGGCGATCAACTTCTCGCTCGCGCACGACGACGGCCAGTCGAACCGCAACCTGTCGGAGGCCGACGTGATCCTGGTCGGCGTGTCGCGCAGCGGCAAGACGCCGACGAGCCTGTATCTCGCGATGCAGTACGGCGTGAAGGCAGCCAACTATCCGCTGATTCCGGAAGACTTCGAGCGCGGCAAGCTGCCGTCGGCGCTGTCGCCGCATCGCGACAAGCTGTTCGGGCTGTCGATCGACCCGCAGCGCCTGTCGGAGATTCGCAACGAGCGCCGGCCGGGGAGCAAGTACGCGGCACCCGAGAACTGCCGCTACGAGATCAACGAGGCCGAAGCGATGATGCGCCGCGAAGGGATCAAGTGGCTGTCGTCGACGCACAAGTCGATCGAGGAGATCGCGACGACGATCCTGCAGGAAATCCGCCTCGACCGGCAGTCGTACTGAGCGCCTGCGCGCTTGCGGCCAACTGGCCGCCGCCGGAAACAAAAAGGCCGCGTCGAACGCGGCCTTTTTTTGTGGTGCCAACTGCCCGCATGCGGCATCACGCAGGCCGCTGCTGCCGCACCTGCTCGAACAGGCACACCGCTGCTGCTGCTGCAACATTCAGCGACTCCATCCCGCCCGGCTGCGGAATCGTCACGCGATGCGTGGCCGCGTCGCGCCAGAATGCCGATACGCCGGCACCCTCGTTGCCGAACACCCATGCGACGGGCCCGGCCAGGTCGCAGTCGTAGACTGCCTGCGCGCCGTGCGAATCGGTCAGCGCGACCGGCACGTCGAGGCGTTCGGCGAGCACGGCAGCGTCAACGTCCTCATGGATCGACAGCAGGAAATGCGCGCCCATGCCGGAACGCAACACCTTCGACGACCACGCATAGGCGGTGCCCGGCGCACAGAATACGTGCCGCACGCCGGCGGCCGCCGCGCTACGCAGGATCGAGCCGACGTTGCCGGCGTCCTGCACGCCGTCGAGCACGACCGACGTCTGCGTGACGCGCTCCGGCAGCGGCTGCGCGGGCCGGTCGACGAGCAACAGGAAACCGACACCGCTGACCACGTTCGACAGTTGCCCGAACAAGGCGTCGGGCAGCGTGACGACCCGCTGCGCGTCGACGCGCGCGATGATCGCCTGCGCTTCGTCGTGCGCGAGCGCGCCTTCGGTCGCGACGCACAGCTCGGGTGTCGCGCCCGTATCGAGATACGCGCTGGCGAGGTGGAAACCCTCGAGCAGCGCCTGGCCGCTGCGGCGCTGATGGGGCGTCGAACCCGCGAGCGCCTTCAGGCGCTTGTACAGCGGGTTGTCGCGGGAAGTAATGCTTTTCATCGAATCAGATCGAGTGCCGCGCGCACGGGCGCGAACGAGCGCCGGTGCGCTTCGCACGGGCCGTGCTCGCGCAGCGCGGCAAGGTGTTTCGCGGTGCCGTAGCCCGCATGCACGTTGAAACCGTACACCGGGAAGCGTTCGTGCAGGTCGACGAGCATGCGGTCGCGCGTGACCTTCGCGAGGATCGACGCGGCCGAGATGCTCGGTACGAGCGCATCGCCGCTGACGATCGCCTCGGCACGCACCGTCAGCGTCGGGCAGCGGTTGCCGTCGATCTGCGCGAGCGTCGGCAGGACCGACAGCCCCTCGACGGCACGCTTCATCGCGAGCATCGTCGCGTGCAGGATGTTCAGCGTATCGATTTCGTCGACGCTGGCCGACGCGACGCAATACGCGCGCGAACGCGCGACGATCAGGTCGTACAGCGCATCGCGCTTCTTCGCGGACAGCGCCTTCGAATCGTCGAGCCCGTCGATCGGCTGGGCCGGATCGAGGATCACCGCAGCGGCCACCACCGGCCCCGCGAGCGGGCCGCGGCCCGCTTCGTCGACGCCACAAACGATCTCGTCGGGCCTGCTGAAGTCGAAGCCGCCCTGCACGTCGCTCGACGCGCGGCGGCGTGGTGCACGAGCTGCCGTCATGCGCGCCCCTTGCGTTGTTCCAGCACGCGCACGACCGCTTCGGCCGCCTTCGCGGCCGTGTTCTGCCGCAGCGAGAGATGCATTTCGGTAAACACTTCGGTCAGCGTGCGACGGTTCGCGTCGTCGCGCAGCTGCGTGAGCGTCGCATCGGCGAGCGCCTCGGGCGTCGCGAAATGCTGCAGCAGCTCGGGCACGACGAAGCGCCCCGCCAGGATGTTCGGCAAGCCGACGTACGGCAGATAGCCCTGCCGGCGCATGATCTGCCCGGTCAGCCAGGGCACCTTGTACGAGATCACCATCGGCTTCTTGAGCAGCGCGGCTTCCAGCGTGACGGTGCCACTCTTCACGAGGATCGCGTCGGCGGCGGTCATCGCGACCTGCGAGCGGCCGTCGGTGATCGTCAGCGCCAGCTGCGGATGCGCGTCGACGAGCGGCTGCAGCAGTTCGCGCAGCGCGGGCGTCGCAGCCGGCATCACGAACCGCACACCGGGCTCGCGCTGTTGCATCAGCGCCATCGCCGCGAAGAACGTCGGGCCGATCAGCGCGATC
Organism: Burkholderia diffusa; assembly: GCF_902499115.1. Classification (GTDB taxonomy): domain Bacteria; phylum Pseudomonadota; class Gammaproteobacteria; order Burkholderiales; family Burkholderiaceae; genus Burkholderia; species Burkholderia diffusa. Next base: position 19,500 of record NZ_CABVPN010000039.1, on the reverse strand, counting down.
TCCGAGCGCCGGCTGCCCGGCAGCACCGCGATCACGGGGCCGTCCACGGGCAGGCCCAGCGCGATGCGCGCGCCGTGCGTGTCGGGCTCGAGCGGAATCTCGTCGGCCAGCGGGTGGCCGACATACGTCGATGCGACGCCCGCCTTGTCGAGGATCGCCGGCTCGAACGGGAACAGGCACAGCATGTGGTCGACGGACTTCGCGATCTTCTTGATCCGCCCGCCGCGCCACGCCCAGATCGACGGGCACACGAAGTGGATCGACGGGATGCCCGCGTCGCGCGCGGCCTGCTCCACGTTGAAGTTGAAATCGGGTGCGTCGACGCCGATGAATGCATCGGGCCGCTCCGCGAGCAGTTGGCGCTTCAGTTCGCCGCGAATCCGCAGGATTTCGGGAATCTGGCCCAGCGCCTCGACGTAGCCGCGCACCGTCAGCTTGTCCATCTGCCAATGCGAGTCGAAGCCGTGCGCGAGCATCCGCTGCCCGCCGATCCCGTAGTAGTGGGTCGACGCGGGCAGCCGCTCTTGAAGCCCGCCGAGCAGCGACGCCGCGAGCAAATCGCCCGACGGCTCGCCGGCCACCATCGCGAGCCGGAGCTGATTGGTCGGGAGCGACATCGCTTAGCGGATGATGCCGCGTTGGGACGCGTCGATGAACGCGACGAGCGCGGTGACCGCTGCGTCGCCTTCGCCACCCGCGGCCGCCAGCTCGCGCAACTGCACCTTCGCTTCCTCGAGCGACAGGCCGTTCTTGTACAGCAGGCGGTACGCGCTGCGCAGCGCCGAGATCGCGTCGGGCGAGAAACCGCGCCGGCGCAGGCCTTCGACGTTGATGCCGTGCGGCTCGGCCTTGTTGCCGGCCGCGATCACGAACGGCGGCACGTCCTGCACGAGCGCCGAGGCGCCACCCAGCATCGAGTGCGCACCGATGCGCACGAACTGGTGCACGCCCGACATCCCGCCGACGATCGCCCAGTCGCCGATCTCGACGTGACCGGCCATCTGCGCGTTGCTCGACAGGATCACGTTGTTGCCGACGCGGCAGTCATGACCGATGTGCACATAGGCCATGATCCAGTTGTCGTCGCCGAGCGTCGTCACGCCCGCGTCCTGCACGGTTCCGGTGTGGATCGTCGTGAATTCGCGGATCGTGTTGCGGTTGCCGATCACGAGCTTCGTCGGCTCGTCCTTGTACTTCATGTCCTGCGGACGGCCGCCGACCGACGCGTAATGGCCGATGCGGTTGTCCTCGCCGAGCGTCGTGTGACCTTCGATCACGCTGTGCGACCCGATCGTCGTACGCGCGCCGATCGTGACGTGCGGCCCGACGACCGCGTACGGCCCGATCTCGACGGACTCGTCGATCTGCGCGCCCGGTTCGACGATCGCGGTAGGATGAATCCTGGTCATGCGCCGTTGCCTCTCGATGTGATGTGTCGCGTTGCTCGCGTTACGTTACCCATGCGTGCTGCGTCGCTCAGGGCGCCGCGTCGGCCGTCTTGACCGTGCACATCAATTCGGCTTCAGCTGCCACCTTGCCGTCCACTTCCGCCACCGCCTTGAACTTCCAGATCCCGCGGATGTAGCGTTCGAACGTCACGTTCAGAATCAGCTGATCGCCCGGTTCGACGACACGCTTGAAGCGCGCACCGTCGATGCCGACGAAGTAGTACAGCGTGTTTTCCGGATCCTTCGGCTGCTCTTCCGCGAACGTCAGCAGCGCGGCCGCCTGAGCGAGCGCCTCGAGGATCAGCACACCCGGCATCACTGGCCGCTTCGGGAAGTGCCCCTGAAAGAACGGCTCGTTGATCGACACGTTCTTCAGCGCTTTGATTCCCTTGTGCGGCTCGAGTTCGAGCACGCGATCGACGAGCAGAATCGGGTAGCGATGCGGCAGCAGCGTGAGGATCTTGTGGATGTCGAGATTGATTTTTTCAGTGCTCATGATGGTTCGTCTCACGCAGAAGCTGCGCGGTGGTGATGCAAAGGCTGAAGCGGGCCGCCGCGCGGCCCAGTCTGGCAAACCGGGCCGAATGCGCTGGCCGTGCCCGGTTCGTGGTCTCGCATGGTGTCGGTCAGGCGTCCGTGCCGCCCTGGGCGGCCAGCGCGGTCTCGAGCGCCTTGATGCGGTCGCGCAGCTTGTCGAGGTTACGCACGAGCGCGGCGCTCTTGTTCCATTCGCCGTGGTCGACGGCCGGGAACGCGCTCGTGTAGATGCCTGCCTTCGGCAGCGACTTCGACACGCCCGAATTCGCGGTGATGATGACATAGTCGCCAAGCGTCACATGGCCGGCGATCCCGGCCGCGCCGCCGATCATGCAGTGGCGGCCGATCGTCGTGCTGCCCGCGATGCCCGCCTTGCCGGCGATCACCGTGTAGGCGCCGATCCGGCAGTTGTGGGCGATCTGCACCTGGTTGTCGATCTTCACGCATTCCTCGATGACGGTGTCCGCCATCGCGCCGCGGTCGATCGTCGTGTTCGCACCGATCTCGACGTCCGGGCCAACCGACACGCCGCCGACCTGCGGAATCTTGACCCAGCTGCCGGTACGCGCATCGCCGTCGCCGACGAAATCCGGCGCGAAGCCGAACCCGTCGGAACCGATCACGGCACCCGAATGAATGATCGCGCGCGGACCGATCTTGCAGCCGTGGTACACCGAAGCGTTCGGGTAGAGGTGCGAACCGGCGCCGATCGTGGTGCCGCGGCCGACGAACACGTTCGCGTCGAGCTGCACGCCGCCCTCGATCACCGCGCCGGCCTCGACCGTCACGTGCGGACCGATCACCGCACTCGCGGCCACCTGCGCGGCCGGATCGATCGTCGCGCTCGGATGCACGCCGGCCGCGCGCGGCGGCGTAGCGAGATCGATGAACATCTGCGCGACGCGCGCGAAGTACGCGTACGGATTCGGCGTCACGATGAAATTGCGGCCATCAGCGGCCGCGCCCAGCTTTTCGAGATCCTTCGGCGCGATCAGCACCGCGCCGGCGCGGGTCGTCTCGACCTGCGACAGGTACTTCGGATTCGCGAGAAACGCGAGTTGCTGAGGGCCTGCCTGGTCGAGCGGCGCGAGGCCGCCCACCTTGCACTGGGCGTCGCCGGCGATCTCGCCGCCGAACCGCTTTACGAGTGCCTCAAGCGTCAATGCCATTCGTCGTCTGCTCCGTTCAGTTCGTCGAGCCGGACGCGAGCGCCTTGAGCACCTTGTCGGTGATGTCGATGCGCGGGCTGACGTACACGGCTTCCTGCACGATCAGGTCGTAATTCTGCTGCTCGGCGATCTGCTTGATGACCTTGTTCGCACGCTCCAGCACCGCCGCGAGTTCCTCGTTGCGGCGCTGGTTCAGGTCTTCGCGAAACTCGCGCTGCTTGCGCTGGAAGTCGGTATCGAGCTGCGCGAGATCGCGCTGCTTCTGTGCGCGATCGGCCGCCGACAGCGACGCGCCATTCTTGTCCAGCGAGTCGGACATCGACTTCAGACGCGCCGCGAGGTCCTGCAGATCCTTGTCGCGCTTCGCGAACTCGGCTTCGAGCTTCGTCTGCGCCGACTTGGCGGGCGCCGACTCGCGCAGGATCCGATCCGAATTGACCGCCGCGATGCGGGCGACGTCCTGAGCATGTGCCGTCGCCGCGCCCAAGGCCAGCGCAACGGTCAGCGCACACATCACTCGTTTCGAAAACTTACCGGTTAGCAAAATTACCCTCTCGTTGCTGTTGTCATGCGTTCGATCAGAACGCCGTCCCGATCTGGAACTGGAATTTCTGGTACTGGTCGCCTTCATGCTTCTGCAGCGGGAAGCCGAGGCTCAGCTTCAGCGGGCCGATCGGCGAGATCCAGGCGAGACCCACACCGTAGCCGTAACGCAGGCCGTTCGCGCCGGTACTCGTGCCGCCCGGCGCGTTGCCCCAGACGTTACCGCCGTCGAGGAACGTGAACACGCGCAGCGTGCGGTCGTAGCCGGTGCCCGGCAGCGGGAACGTCAGCTCGATGTTGCCGACCAGCATCTTCGAACCGCCGATCGGGTCGTTCGTCTTCGTGTCGCGCGGGCCCAGCGAGCTCGGCTCGTAGCCACGCACGGAGCCGATACCGCCCGCGTAGTAGTTCTTGAAGATCGGGTACGGGTTGCCGATACCGTTACCGTAGCCGCCTTGCAGGTTCAGGCCCAGGATGAAGCCACGCGAGAACGAATAGTAGTACTGCGCCTGCAGGTCGGCCTTGTAGTACTGGATCTTGCCGACCGGCACGCCGTATTCGACGTTCGCCTGCGTGAAGTAGCCGCGGCTCGGGATCAGCGCGCTGTCACGCGCGTCGCGCGACCATGCGACCGTCAGCGGCACCGTGTTCGACACGCGGCCGAACTCGTTCACGTAATCCTGGTAGCTCTGCGGCGTGTTCGAGTCGACGTCGAGACGGTTCTGCTCGAAGCCCGCGCCGAAGTAGACGGTGTCGACTTCCGAGAACGGAATGCCGAACTTCAGGTTGCCGCCCGCGCTGATGATCCGGAAGCTCGAGCTCGTCGAATAGTAGAGCGGCTGGTACGTGCGGTAGTAGACGTCCGTGATCCGCTTGATGCCGTCGACCGTGAAGTACGGGTCGACCTGTGTGACGGTCAGCGTACGGTAGCTCTTCGCGGTATTGACGTTCACCGACAGGCTCGTGCCCGAACCGAACACGTTGTCCTGCGACACGCCGGCCGACAGCACCACCTTGTCCGTCGACGAGAAGCCGGCACCCAGCGTGATCGCGCCGGTCGGCTTTTCATCGACCTTCACGTTCACGTCGACCTGGTCGTTCGTGCCTTCGACGGGCACCGTCGTCACGTCGACGTTGGTGAAGTAGCCGAGACGGTTCACGCGATCCTTCGACAGCGCGAGGCGGTTCGAATCGAACCACGAGCTTTCGAGCTGGCGCATTTCGCGGCGCACGACTTCGTCGCGCGTACGCGTGTTGCCGACCACGTTGATGCGGCGCACGTACACGCGGCGGCTCGGATCGACGACGAGGTTCAGGTTCACCTTGTGGTTCGCCTGGTCGATGTCCGGTTGCGCGTTGACGGTCGCAAATGCGTAACCGTATTCACCGAGCTTGTCGACGATCGACTTCGTCGTTTGCTGCAGCTTTTCGGCCGAGAAACGATCGCCCGGCTTGATCTTGATCAGCTTGTTCAGTTCGGCTTCGCGATCGAGCAGATTGCCCGACAGCTTGATGCCCGACACCGTGTACGGCTCGCCTTCGTGCAGCGTGACCGTCAGGTACATGTCCTTCTTGTCGGGCGAGATCGACACCTGGGTCGACTCGATGTTGAACTCGAGGTAGCCGCGGTTCAGGTAGTACGAGCGCACGGCCTCGAGGTCGCCCGTGAGCTTTTCCTTCGAGTACAGGTCGTTCTTCGTGTACCAGGAGAACCAGTTCGGCGTCGACAGCTGCATTTCGTCGCGCAGCGTGCTGGTGCTGAACGCCTTGTTGCCGATGAAGTTGATCTGGCGGATCTTCGCGCTCGGGCCTTCGGCGACCGCGAACAGGATCGACACGCGGTTCGCGTCGACCGGCGTGATCGTCGTCTTGACCTCGGCCGCGTAGAAGCCGCGCGTCAGGTACTGACGCTTGAGCTCCTGCTCCGCCTTGTCGACGAGCGCCTTGTCGTAGTAGCGGCCGTCGGCCAGACCCACCGCGCGCAGCGCCTTCGTCAGGTTGTCCTTGTCGAATTCCTTCGTGCCGGTGAAGTCGATCGACGCGATGGCCGGACGCTCCTGCACCTGCACGATCACGACGTTGCCCTGGGTGGCGATGCGCACGTCGTTGAAGAAGCCCGTCGCGTACAGCGCGCGGATTGCTTCGGATGCCTTGTCGTCGGTGAAGGTATCGCCCTGCTTGATCGGCAGGTAGGCAAACACCGAACCCGCTTCGACGCGCTGCAACCCCTCGATCTTGATGTCTTGCACCACGAACGGTGCCGCTGCATGCGCCGCGAGGCCGTGCGCGGCGAGCGCGGCCGCTGCAACTGTCTTAGGTACAAAGCGATGAGGTTTGAACAACGTGCATCCCCAATATTTAGCTGCATCAAATCAGGCGGCGGCCGACTGGCCGCCGCCTGACGCTTCAGAAATGGATTAACCGAGCCAGGTCGTTGAACAGCGCGATCGCCGACAACGCGACGATGCAGATCAACCCGGCTCTTTGCAGAATCAGCTGCCAACGCTCCGAGACGGCTTTCCCGGTCGCGGCTTCAACCAGATAATATAACAGATGCCCCCCGTCCAAAACGGGAATCGGCAGCAAGTTCAGCACCCCGAGGCTAATGCTGACAAGGGCGAGGAACGACAGGAAGGCCGACGGACCGAGCCGAGCGCTCTTGCCGGCGTAGTCGGCAATCGTCACCGGGCCGGACAGATTCTTCAGCGACGCATCGCCCGTGATCATCCGTCCGAACATCTTCAGCGAGTAAATCGCAATGTCCCACGTGCGGTGCGCACCGAGCCGCAGACTCTCGATCGGCCCATAGCGCACGTCGACCGACGGCGTGTGCATCGACAGCGCCGCGCCGATGCGGCCGATCTGCTGCCCCGTTTCATCATCGCGCTGCGCCTGCGGCACGATCTGCACGGTTTGCGTCGCGCCGCCGCGCTCGACCCGCAGCTCGACCGGCTGGCCCGCATGGTGCTTCACCGCGTCGATGAAGCGCGATGCGCCGCCGATCGGATTGCCGTCGAGCGCCAGCAGCTTGTCGCCGGCCTTCAGGCCCGCCTGCTCGGCCGCGCTGCCGGGCTGCACCGACGCCACCGACAGCGTGCCGCCGCCGGTCTCGAAGCCCAGGCGCATCATGAAATCGTCGTCGAGCTGGCTTTCGGGAACATTGCGCAGGTCGACCCGGAAGTCGAACGTCGCCGAACCGCCGTCGCGCGCGCCGAGCACGACCTCGCGATGATCGAACGCGGCGGACAGCAGCTTCCAGCGCAGGTCCGACCACGAGCGCACCGACGCGGCCTCGCCGCCGTCGGCGTCGCGAATCGACACGATCGTCTCGCTGCCGTCGAAGCCCGCGCGAGCCGCCACCGTGCCGGCAGCCGGCGGCGCGAGCACCGCGGCCGGCTCGGTCACGCCGGTCGCGAATACAGCGGAAAAGAGGACGATTGCCAACAGGAAGTTCGCGATCGGGCCGGCGGCGACGATCGCGATGCGCTTGAACACCGATTGCCGGTTGAACGCCTGATCGAGTTCCTCGGGCTTGACGCTCGACCCCGGTTCACGCTCGTCGAGCATCTTCACGTAACCGCCCAGCGGCAACGCGGAGAGCGTCCATTCAGTGCCCGTCCTGCGGCTGACCCAGCGCGCGACGGGCTGACCGAAGCCGATCGAGAAACGCAGCACCTTCACGCCGCACCAGCGCGCGACGCGATAATGTCCGTACTCATGCACGACGACCAGCACCCCGATCGCCACGGCAAACGCGATCAGTTCGACCAGCACGTTCATGAGCACCTCATTCAGACAGCGCGCTCCACGCGTGGCGCAGGCGCTTTCGCAATGATCTCGGCGGCGAGGCGGCGTGCCTCGGCATCCGCCGCAAGGACGTCGTCGAGCCCGTTCGGGTTACGGTTCGGCAGCGCGTTGAGCACCGCATCGACCGTCGCCGCGATCGCCATGAAGCCGATCCGGCGTTCGAGAAATGCTTCGACCGCGATTTCGTTCGCCGCGTTCAACGCGGCGCTCGCGATACCGCCCTCCTCAAGCGCCTTCAGCGCGAGCGCGAGGCACGGGAAGCGCGTGTAATCGGGCTTCTCGAACGACAGCTGCGCGATTTGCGCGAGGTCGAGCTGGTCGACACCGGCGTCGACGCGCTCCGGGAACGCGAGCGCGTGCGCGATCGGCGTGCGCATGTCGGGATTGCCGAGCTGAGCGAGCACCGAGCCGTCGCGGTACGACACGAGCGAATGGATCACGCTCTGCGGGTGAATCAGCACGTCGATCCGGTCACCGGCCAAGCCGAAGATCCAGTGCGCCTCGATCACTTCGAGGCCCTTGTTCATCATCGTCGCGGAATCGACGGAAATCTTGCGGCCCATCACCCAGTTCGGGTGCTTGCACGCTTCGTCCGGCGTCACGTCGACGAGCGTGGCCGGCTCGCGCGTACGGAACGGGCCGCCCGATGCGGTCAGGATGATCTTCGAGATCCCGCCGTGTTCGTTCTCGTCGCGCGGCATGCACTGGAAGATCGCGTTGTGTTCGCTGTCGACCGGCAGCAGGATCGCGCCATGGTCGCGCACGGCGTCCATGAAGATCGCGCCCGACATCACGAGCGATTCCTTGTTCGCGAGCAGGATGCGCTTGCCGGCGCGCGCGGCCGCGAGGCTCGGCGCAAGGCCTGCAGCGCCGACGATCGCGGCGACGACCGTATCGCAGCCGTCGCTCTTCGACACGTCGACGAGCGCCTGCGGCCCGTACAGCACCGTGGTCTTGCTGCCCGCCGCGCGCAGTTTCGCCTCGACGTGCGCCGCCGTGTTCGCATCGCCGACCACCGCGATTTCGGGCGCGAAGCGCAGGCACTGCTCGACGAGCTTGTCGCCGTTGCGGTGCGCGGTCAGCGCGTAGACCGAGAAACGCTCGGGATGGCGGGCGACCACGTCGAGCGTGCTGTCTCCGATCGAGCCCGTGGAACCGAGCAGTGTCAGACGTTTTTGCATAACAGAAATAGTGGTTTAACCAAGCAGCAGCATTGCGAGCGGCAGCACCGGCAGCAGCGCGTCGACGCGGTCGAGCACGCCGCCGTGACCGGGCAGCAGGCCGCTCGAATCCTTCACGCCCGCCTGACGCTTGAGCAGCGACTCGAACAGGTCGCCGATCACGCTGTAGACGACCAGCAGCGTCAGCGCGGCCCACGCGCCGGGCATCCCGTAACGCGCGGCGAGTGCGGAAAACAGGGTCGGCTCGAACCAGTGCGCGGCCATCGCGACACCCGCGACGACCATCACGGCGAGCCAGCCGCCGATCGCGCCTTCCCAGCTCTTGCCGGGACTGATCGTAACGGCCAGTTTACGCTTTCCGAAGGCCTTGCCCGCGAAGTATGCGCCGATATCGGCCAGCCAGACGACCAGAAGCAGCGACAGCACGAACGAAACGCCCTGCGCACGCGCCGCGACGACCGCGTGCCAGCAGGCCGCGAACACCGCGAGCCCGGCCGCGAGCAGGAACGGCCGCCACACGCCGCCGGCGAGCTCCGGCTTACGCTGCAGCGAGAACGGGCCGACCAGCAGCCAGAAGACGCCAGCTGCCATAAAAAGGGGACGGGACGCAGCGGCTTCGACGCCGAGCGGCGCGGTCGCCGCGAGCGCCAGTGCCGCGACGATCGCGTAGACGACCGAACCGGTCGCGCCGAGCTTGAGCAGGCGCGCCCACTCCCACGCGGCGAACACGAGCACGACGCCGATCAGCGCGCCGAACGCGGTGAGCGGCGCGAACAGCGTCACGGGCAGCAACACTGCCAGCATCACGACCGCCGTGATCACACGGGTCTTCAGCATGAAAGGGAATCGGCGTTCTGCGATTGTGGTTCGAGCTGCGCGCTGGTGCGCCCGAAACGGCGCTCGCGCTCGGTATACGATGCGATCGCGTCGGCCAGCGCCGCGCCGTCGAAGTCCGGCCAGTATTTGTCGGTGAAATAGAATTCGGCGTACGCGAGCTGCCACAGCAGGAAATTGCTGACACGCTGCTCGCCGCCGGTGCGGATGAAGAGATCGGGCTCCGGCGCATAGGCCATCGCCAGGTGCGGCGCGAACGCGTCTTCGGTCACGTCGACCTCGCGGCCCTCGCGCACGGCCTGCTCGACGAGCTTCTTCGTCGCCTGCAGGATGTCCCAGCGGCCGCCGTAGTTCGCGGCGATCGTCAGGGTGAGACGGGTGTTGCGCGCCGTCTTGGTTTCGGCGCGGCGGATCAGTTCGCGGATGCGCGGCTCGAATCGCTCGAGATCGCCCACCACCCGCAGGCGGATCCCGTTCGCATGCAGCTTGCCGATCTCGCGTTCGAGCGCGGTGATGAACAGCCGCATCAGGAACGACACTTCGTCGTTCGGCCGGCGCCAGTTTTCCGAACTGAACGCGAACAGCGTCAGGTATTCGACGCCGGCGCGCGCGCAGCCTTCGACCACCGCCCGCACGGCATCCACGCCGCGGGTGTGCCCCGCGACGCGCGGCAAGCGGCGTTCGGTCGCCCAACGGCCGTTGCCGTCCATGATGATCGCGATATGACGCGGCACGGCGCCGACGTCAGGCACGCGAACGGTAGAGCTGGTATAGGTCATGGCCGTTGAGACAGTAATGCGGGAAGAGGCGGCGCGCGAGGACGGTCGTCAGACCGTCATGATCTCGGCTTCCTTGCTCTGCACGAGCTTGTCGACTTCGGCAACGTGCTTGTCGGTCAGCTTCTGCACGTCGTCGCTCGCACGGCGCTCGTCGTCTTCCGAGATTTCCTTGTCCTTCACGAGCTTCTTGAGCGCTTCGTTCGCGTCGCGGCGCAGGTTGCGGATTGCGACCTTGGCCGTTTCGCCTTCGCTCTTGACCACCTTGGTCAGCTCGCGGCGGCGCTCTTCCGTCAGCGCGGGCATCGGCACGCGGATCAGGTCGCCGGCCGTCGCCGGGTTCAGGCCGAGATCGGCTTCGCGGATGGCCTTCTCGACCTTCGCGACCATGTTCTTTTCCCACGGCTGCACGCCGATCGTGCGTGCGTCGACGAGCGTCAGGTTCGCAACCTGCGAGATCGGCACCATCGAACCGTAGTAGTCGACCTGCACGTGATCGAGCAGACCGGTGTGCGCACGGCCCGTACGGATCTTCGCCAGATCGTTCTTGAACGCTTCGATCGAGCGCTGCATCTTCTGCTCTACGCCCTTCTTGACATCAGCGACACTCATTTCAACCTCCAAACCTTCCAACCTTCAAAGAACGCGGGCCCCGCCCGGCGCGCCACGCACCGCGGCCGACGACCCACGCCGCTTGCCCGCATCCGCGGGAGTTTACACGTGGACGAGCGTACCTTCGTCCTCGCCCAGCACGATACGCTTGAGCGCGCCCGGCTTGTTGATCGAAAACACGCGAATCGGCAGCTTCTGGTCGCGGCACAGCGCGAAGGCCGTCGCGTCCATCACCTGCAGATTGCGGCTGATCGCCTCGTCGAAGCTGATCGTCGTGTAGCGCGTGGCCGACGGATCCTTCTTCGGATCGGCAGAATATACGCCATCGACCTTGGTCGCCTTCAATACGACCTCGGCGCCCACTTCCGAACCGCGCAGCGCGGCGGCCGTGTCCGTCGTGAAGAACGGGTTGCCCGTACCGGCCGCGAAGATCACGACCTTGCCTTCCTCGAGCTGGCGGATCGCACGGGGCCGGATGTACGGCTCGACGACCTGGTCCATGCGCAGCGCGGACTGCACGCGCGCGACGATGCCGGCGTGGCGCATCGCGTCCTGCAGCGCCAGTGCGTTCATCATCGTGGCCAGCATCCCCATGTAGTCGGCCGTCGCGCGGTCCATGCCGGCCGCACCGCCCGCGACACCACGGAAAATGTTACCGCCGCCGATCACGACCGCGAGCTGCGTGCCGAGACCCACGACTTCGGCGATATCCGCCACCATCCGCTCGATCGTCGCGCGATTGATGCCGAAGGCATCATCGCCCATCAGCGCTTCGCCGGAGAGTTTGAGGAGGACGCGTTTATAGGCATTGGACATAGGGGCTTCCGAGCGACGAGAGGATGACAACCACGAACTGTAGGGGCGAAATACTGATTCGGGCAAGCGCCGACGGTCGGACGGGGTTCCCGGCCGGCCGGCGACGCCGCCGGCCGCGGCGGAGCGGACGCCCGCCGCGGATACTGCCTGACTGCTTACTGCTGCTTTGCTGCTGCGACTTGTGCGGCCACTTCGGCGGCAAAGTCGTCCTGGCGCTTCTCGATGCCTTCGCCGACGACGAACAGCGCGAACTTCTGCACTGCCGCATTCGCTGCCTTCAGCATCTGCTCGATCGTCTGCTTGTCGTTCTTCACGAACGTCTGGTTCAGCAGCGACACTTCCTTCAGGTACTTCTGGACGCTGCCGTCGACCATCTTCGCGACGATTTCAGCCGGCTTGCCCGATTCGGCAGCCTTCTGCTCGGCGACACGGCGCTCCGTCTCGATCAGTTCCGCCGGCACGTCTGCCGACGACAGCGCGACCGGCTTCATCGCAGCGATGTGCATCGCGACGTCCTTGCCGACCTGCTCTTCCGCACCCGTGTACTCGACGATCACGCCGATACGCGCGCCGTGCAGGTACGTTGCGATCTTGTTCGCGGTTTCGAAACGGACGAAACGGCGGATCGACACGTTTTCGCCGATCTTGCCGATCAGGGCCAGACGCACTGCGTCGACCGTCGAGCCGTCGAGCGGCAGTGCCGACAGCGCTGCCACGTCGGCCGGGTTTTGCGTCGCGACGAGTTCTGCAACCGTCTTCGAGAATGCGAGGAAGTCGTCGTTCTTCGCGACGAAGTCGGTTTCGCAGTTCAGTTCGACCAGCGCGCCCGCGTTGCCGCCGACGAACGATGCGACGACGCCTTCGGCCGTCACGCGCGATGCCGCCTTGCTCGCCTTGTTGCCGAGCTTCACGCGCAGCAGTTCTTCAGCCTTGGCCAGATCGCCGTCGGCTTCCGTCAGCGCCTTCTTGCACTCCATCATCGGTGCGTCGGTCTTTGCGCGCAGTTCTGCCACCATGCTTGCGGTAATTGCCGCCATCATTCGCTCCTTGAGTCTGTATTCACAACGCCGCCCGCTTGGACGCGAACGGCCGAAAATCGTTTCCGGACCCGCACCGATTCGGCGCGATCAGGTCCGGCGCACAAGCTTAAAAAAAGGGGGCCTGTTGAGAGCCCCCTTTTTGCGCCGGCTCGGGGCCAGTTACGCGTTTTCCTCGACGTACTCGTCGTCGCCACGCGCTGCCTGGACCACTTCGTTGACCGCGTTCGCACGGCCTTCCAGGATCGCGTCGGCCACGCCTTCAGCGTACAGCGCGACTGCCTTGCTCGAGTCGTCGTTACCCGGGATCACGTAATCCACACCTTCCGGCGAGTGGTTCGTATCGACCACGGCGATGACCGGCACGCCCAGCTTGTTCGCTTCCGTCACGGCAATCTTGTGGTAGCCGACGTCGACGACGAAGATTGCGTCCGGAATGCCGCCCATGTCCTTCACGCCACCGATCGACTTCTGCAGCTTGGCGATTTCGCGTTCGAACAGCAGCGCTTCCTTCTTGCTCATCTTCTCGAGCTCGCCTGCCTCGACTGCCGCTTCCATGTCCTTCAGACGCTTGATCGAAACCTTCAGCGTCTTGAAGTTGGTCATCATGCCGCCGAGCCAGCGTGCGTTGACGTACGGCATGCCCGCGCGCTGCGCTTCCTGGGCGATCGTGTCACGCGACTGACGCTTCGTGCCGACGAACAGGATCGTGCCGCGGTTCGCTGCCAGCTGGCGCACGTACTTCTGTGCGTCCGTGAACATCGGCAGCGTCTTTTCGAGGTTGATGATGTGAATCTTGTTGCGGTGACCGAAAATGAACGGAGCCATCTTCGGGTTCCAGAAACGGGTCTGGTGACCGAAGTGGACACCCGCTTCCAGCATTTGGCGCATCGTGACTGCCATGTAAATTCTCCACGAGGGTTAGGTCTTAAGCCGGCTGCCGTACCGCCGCGCGAACGCGCCCCGAAGGACTCCTCGTTCCACGCGGCCGGCACCCTGGTTGCGCCGGCTTGCGATTCGGCACGTGCGAAAATGCCCGTGCCGCAAGTCTTTCATTTCCATGCCGTCCGGTACTGCCCCATGACGGGACATGTTCGGCATTTGGATGTCGACTTAGCCAGAGAGTATAGCACGCCGATTTGTCGGCTCTCAAGTCGCCCGGCACTTTCGCTTGCCGCGCGGCAGCCGGCCGGACAATCCGCGAAAACCCGCATCGGTACCGCCGGCAGGGGCTGCGAGGCCCGCCATAAGGTGCGATAATCCGTCAATTCACCGCATTCCAGGCATACCTCGATGGCTATTACGCTCAAAAACGAACACGATATCGCCGAGATGCGCGTCGCCTGCCGTCTCGCGAGCGAAGTGCTCGACTTCATCACGCCGCACGTCGTCGCGGGCGTCACGACCGCCGAACTCGACCGGCTTTGTCACGAATTCATGCTCAATGAGCAGGGCACGATCCCCGCGCCGCTGAATTATCAGCCGCCCGGCTATCCGCCGTACCCGAAGGCAACCTGCATCTCGGTCAACGACGTGATCTGCCACGGCATTCCGGGCGAGAAGGTGATCAAGAACGGCGACGCGCTGAACATCGACATCACCGTGATCAAGAACGGCTACTTCGGCGACACCAGCCGGATGTTCATCGTCGGCGAGGGCTCGATCCTCGCGAAGCGCCTCGTACAGACCACCTATGAGTGCATGTGGCTCGGCATCGACCAGGTCAAGCCCGGCGCTCACCTCGGCGACATCGGCCATGCGATCCAGAAGCATGCGGAAGCGCAGGGCTACAGCGTCGTGCGCGAATACTGCGGCCACGGCATCGGCACGGTGTTCCACGAGGATCCGCAGGTCGTACACTATGGCCGTCCGGGCACCGGCATCGAGCTGAAGGCCGGGATGATCTTCACGATCGAGCCCATGATCAACGCCGGCAAGCGCGACATCCGCACGATGCCCGACCAGTGGACGGTCAAGACGCGCGACCGCAGCCTGTCCGCGCAGTGGGAGCACACGGTGCTCGTCACCGAGACGGGCTACGAGGTGCTGACCGTGTCCGCCGGCACGCCGGCGCGCCCGGTGTTCGCGCAACCAGCCGCCGCGGTTTGAGCGCCGCCGCGCCAGCCCGCCCCGCCCGCCCCTGACCTGCTGACCTGAACGGCCTGCCCATGAGCGCTCACGCCGCCCCCTCGCCCGAAGCGCTGTCGCGGCGGGCCGAATTCAAGGCCGCCAAGGCCGACATGCTCGAGCGCTTTCGCAGCGCGACGAACGTCGCGTCGCTGATGCACGCGCTGTCGAAACTCACCGACGATGTGCTCAAGCGCGTGTGGGACGACTGCGGGCTGCCCGCGACGCTCGCACTCGTCGCCGTCGGCGGCTACGGGCGCGGCGAGCTCGCGCCCTACTCCGACGTCGACATCCTCGTGCTGCTGCCCGATACGCACGACCCGGCGCTCGACGCGCGCGTCGAGCGCTTCATCGGGATGGCATGGGACCTCGGCCTCGAGATCGGCAGCAGCGTGCGCACGGTCGCCCAATGCATCGAGGAAGCGTCGCAGGACGTCACCGTGCAGACCTCGCTGCTGGAAGCGCGCCGCATCGTCGGCAGCACCGCGCTGTTCGAGCGCTTCACCGTGCAGTATCACGAGGCGCTCGACGCGCGTGCGTTCTTCACCGCGAAGGTGCTCGAGATGCGCCAGCGCCACGCGAAGTTCCAGGACACGCCGTACAGCCTCGAGCCGAACGTGAAGGAAAGCCCCGGCGGGTTGCGCGACCTGCAGACGATCCTGTGGATCGCGCGCGCGGCCGGCTTCGGCAGCAGCTGGCGCGAGCTCGACACGCGCGGTCTCATCACCGATCGCGAGGCGCGCGAGCTGCGCCGCAACGAAGGATTCCTGAAGACGTTGCGCGCGCGGCTGCACGTGATCGCCGGCCGCCGCCAGGACATGCTCGTGTTCGACCTGCAGACGCAGGCCGCAGAAAGCTTCGGCTACCAGCCGACGCAGGCCAAACGCGCAAGCGAGCAGCTGATGCGCCGTTACTACTGGGCCGCGAAAGCGGTCACGCAGCTGGCGACGATCCTGATCCAGAATATCGAGGCGCAGCTGTTTCCCGCGACGAGCGGCATCACGCGCGTGCTGTCGCCCGATCGCTTCGTCGAGAAGCAGGGCATGCTCGAAATCGTCGACGACGGCGTGTTCGAACGCCATCCCGACGCGATCCTCGAAGCATTCCTGCTGTACGAGGCGACCCGCGGCGTGAAGGGCCTGTCCGCCCGCACGCTGCGCGCGCTGTACAACTCGCGCGAGATCATGAACAACACGTGGCGGCGCGATCCGCAGAACCGCAGCACGTTCATGCAGATCCTGCAGCAGCCCGAAGGCATCACGCATGCGTTCCGGCTGATGAACCAGACGAGCGTGCTCGGCCGCTATCTGCTGAATTTCCGCCGCATCGTCGGCCAGATGCAGCACGACCTGTACCACGTGTACACGGTCGACCAGCACATCCTGATGGTGTTGCGCAACATTCGCCGCTTCGCGGTGGCCGAGCATGCGCACGAGTACCCGTTCTGCAGCCAGCTGATCGGCAATTTCGAGCGCCCGTGGGTGCTGTATGTCGCGGCGCTGTTCCACGACATCGCGAAGGGCCGCGGCGGCGACCACTCGACGCTCGGGATGGCCGACGCGCGGCGTTTCTGCCGCGAGCACGGGATCGCCGGCGACGACGCGGCGCTGATCGTGTGGCTCGTCCAGCATCACCTGACGATGAGCCAGGTCGCGCAGAAGCAGGACACGAGCGACCCCGAGGTCATCAAGCGCTTCGCCGAAGTCGTCGGCAACGAGCGCTACCTCACCGCGCTCTACCTGCTGACGGTCGCCGATATCCGCGGCACGAGCCCGAAGGTGTGGAACACGTGGAAGGGCAAGCTCCTCGAAGACCTCTACCGCATCACGCTGGCGGTGCTCGGCGGCGCGAATCCCGACGCGCATTCGGAACTGAAGTCGCGACAGGAGCAGGCGCTCGCGCTGCTGCGCCTCGAGACCGTGCCCGAGGACGCGCACCGCGCGCTGTGGGATCAGCTCGACATCGGCTTTTTCCTGCGCCACGACGCGGCCGACATCGCATGGCAGACGCGCGTGCTGTACCGGCACGTGAACGCCGAAACCGCGATCGTCCGCGCGCGGCCGTCGCCGATCGGCGATGCGCTGCAAGTGCTCGTGTACGTCAAGGACCGCCCCGACCTGTTCGCGGGCATCTGCGCGTACTTCGACCGCAACGGACTGTCGGTGCTCGATGCGCGCGTCAGCACGACGCGGCACGGCTATGCGCTCGACAACTTCATCGTCACGCAGACCGAACTCGACGTGCGCTATCGTGACATCGCGAATCTCGTCGAACAGCAACTCGCGACGCGCCTTACCGAAACCGCGTCGCTGCCTGAGCCGTCCAAGGGTCGCCTGTCGCGGCTGTCCCGGACGTTTCCGATCACGCCGCGCGTCGACCTCCGGGCCGACGAACGCGGCCAGTACTACATCCTGTCCGTGTCCGCCAACGACCGGCCGGGCCTTCTCTATTCGATCGCGCGCGTCCTGGCCGAGCATCGGGTCGGCGTCCACGCGGCGCGGATCAATACGCTCGGCGAACGCGTCGAAGACATCTTCCTGCTCGACGGTGCCGGCCTGTCCGACAACCGCTTGCAGATCCAGCTCGAAACCGAATTGCTGCGCGCGATCGCAGTCTGAATGAATCCCAGCGTTTATGCGCACCAAATTGACCGTCAAGAATCCGCGGCCGGCGTCGCCGACCCGCGCACCCGTCCGCTCCGGCAGCCTCGTCGCTCGCAAGGCGGTGCGCCCCGCCGCGCCGCCCGCGGCCGACAAGCCGCCGCGTCCGAAGAAGGCCGCCGCACCGGCCGCCGCCGGCGAACGCGCGTTCAAGCCGCGCGGCGCGGAGGGTGCGGATCGCGCTCCGGCGAAGCGCGCACCGCGTGACGGCGGCGCCGAGCGCGGCTATCGCAGCGATGCGAAGCCTGGCGGCCGCGCCGAACGCGGCGACGCCCGTCCGCATCGTGGCGCCGACGGCAAGCCCGATGCGCGGCCGCGCCGTGCGGGTGCCGAAGGCGCTGCACGTGCGCCCTATCGTGACAAGGCAGCCGGTGATGGCGCGAAGGGCAGCTTCGGCGAGCGTCGTGCACCGTCCGATCGTCCTGCCCGTCGCAGCGACGACGATGCGCGTCCGCGCCGCGCAGGTGGCGAAGGCGCTGCACGTGCGCCCTACCGCGACAAGGCAGCCGGCGCAGGCGAAAAGCGCAGCTTCGGCGAACGCCGTACGTCGTCCGACCGCCCGGCGCGTCGCAGCGACGACGATGCACGCCCGCGCCGCGCAGGTGCCGAAGGCGGCGCACGTGCCCCCTATCGCGACAAGGCAACCGGCACAGGCGAAAAGCGCAGCTTCGGCGAACGCCGTACGTCGTCCGACCGCCCGGCGCGTCGCAACGACGACGATGCGCGTCCGCGCCGCGCAGGCGCCGAAGGCGCTGCACGTGCGCCCTACCGCGACAAGGCAGCCGGTGCAGGCGAAAAGCGCAGCTTCGGCGAACGCCGTACGTCGTCCGACCGCCCGGCGCGTCGCAATGACGACGATGCGCGTCCGCGCCGCGCAGGTGCCGAAGGCGGCGCGCGTGCGCCCTATCGCGACAAGGCGGCCGGCGCAGGCGAAAAGCGCGGCTTCGGCGAACGCCGTACGTCGTCCGACCGCCCGACGCGCCCTGCACGCGACGGCGAGCGTAGCAACACCGAGCGCCGCTCGACCGGCGCCGCACTGAAAACCGCACAACCGGTCAAGCGCCGCGCCGCCGACGTCGACCACGGCGACGAAACGGGCCTGATGCGCCTGTCGAAGCGCATGTCCGAACTCGGCCTGTGCTCGCGCCGCGAAGCGGACGAATGGATCGAAAAGGGCTGGGTGCTCGTCGACGGCGAACGCATCGACACGCTCGGCACCAAGGTCCGCCCGGACCAGAAGATCGAGATCGACGAGCGCGCGAGCGCCGCGCAGGCCGCGCAGGTGACGATCCTGCTGCACAAGCCGGTCGGCTATGTGTCGGGTCAGGCGGAAGACGGCTACGAGCCGGCATCGGTGCTGATCACGCGCGCGAACCAGTGGAGCGGCGACCGCTCGCAACTGCGCTTCTCACCGCAGCACCTGCATGCGCTCGCACCGGCCGGGCGGCTCGACATCGATTCGACCGGCCTGCTCGTGCTGACGCAGAACGGCCGGATCGCGAAGCAGCTGATCGGCGAGCAGTCGGACATCGACAAGGAATACCTGGTGCGCGTGCGCTTCGGCGAGCGGCTGATCGACATCGACCAGCACTTCCCCGCGGAATCGCTCGCGAAGCTGCGTCACGGCCTCGAGCTCGACGGCGTCCCGCTGAAGCCCGCGATGGTGAGCTGGCAGAACGGCGAACAGCTGCGTTTCGTGCTGCGCGAAGGCAAGAAGCGCCAGATCCGCCGCATGTGCGAGCTGGTCGGTCTCGAAGTGATCGGCCTGAAACGCGTGCGGATGGGCCGCGTGATGCTCGGCGCGTTGCCGCAAGGGCAATGGCGCTACCTGTCGGCTGACGAGTCGTTCTGACGGCGGGCACGCGTTGCTTTCGACGTGTCAAGTCCTGGAATAGGTTGACAGTATCCAGGCGCTAGAACGCCCGATGCACCGCATCGGGCGTTTTGTATTTC
>NZ_CABVPN010000038.1 GCF_902499115.1 Burkholderia diffusa | reverse complement strand
ATGCTGACGTCTCCCGTTCCGTTGACGTCAACATGCTACGTGAACATAGACCAGTTAACAACGGAACAGGACACTAGATGCACGAATGCGCGCCGTCGCGCGCGCCGCGTTCAACGCATGTATAACCCGCCGTTGATGTCCCAGCACGCGCCGTTCGCGAAATGCGCGTCGCCCGACGCGAGCAGCACCGCCGCATCCGCGACGAAACCGGCCGATCCGAGCTTGCCGCCCGGCAGGCTCGCGAGCACCTGCCGCAGCTTTTCCAGCGCGACGCTCTCGTAGACGATCGGCAGGTCGAGCGGGCCCGGCGAGATCGCGTTGACGGTCACGCCCTGCGCGGCGAGGTCGCGCGCGAACACCTTGGTCAGCGTCAGCGTGCCGCCTTTCGCGGCCGCATAGTGCGCGCCCGTCGCCGAGCCGCCGTTCTGCCCGGCGAGCGACGCGATGTTGACGATGCGGCCCGCGCCGCGTGTCGCGAAGTAGTGGCCGAACACCTGGCAGCCGAACAGCACGCTGCGCAGGTTCACGTCGATCACCTGGTCGAACTGCTCGGCCGTGATCTCCATCGCGGGCACGACCTTCGATGCGCCGGCATTGTTGACGAGCACGTCGATTGCGCCCCAGCGCACGACGAGCGCATCGCGCGCGGCTTCGAAATCGCGTTTCGACGTGACGTCGAGCGGCAGCGCGATCGCGCGTTCGCCGCTCGGGTCGATTTCGCGCGCGTGCGCATGAATGGCGTCGGCGGCGATGTCGGCCAGCGCGACGCGATAGCCGGCCGCGAGGAAGCGTTCGGCGATGACGGCGCCGAGCCCGCGCGCGGCGCCGGTGACGAGGACGACTCGGTCTGACATGGTGCGTGATTCCCTGGTTCGCGGGCGCGTGGCCGAAGCGGCACCCGCATCGTGGTTCATGCGGCAAGCGCCGTTTCGAAGTGTGCCGCAATCGCGCACACCTGTTCGTCCGCGCCCTTGCGGCCGACGATCTGCAACCCGGCCTTCAGCGGTGTTCCGGCGAGCGGCAGCGGCAGGCTGAGCGCCGGATGGCCGCTCAGGTTGAACGGCCGGATCAGCGACGACATCGCGATGACCGATACGCCCTCGCGCGCCTGTTGAAGCGTGATCGGCAACGCGGGCAGCGTCGGCAGCACCAGCACGTCCGCGCGTTCGAGCGCGGCATCGACCTGAGCGGTGAAGCGCGCGCGTACGGCTTCGGCTTGCACGAGCGCGGCCGGTGTCGTCTGCGCGGCCATGCGCAGCCGCGCATCGAGATCCGCGCCGAGCTTGCCGGTGTCGACGAGATGCCCGAATGCGCGCGACGTTTCCGCGTTGATGACGGCGAGCCCCGCGGCGAACGCGGCAGGCAGTTCGTCGAGCGCGACATCGTGCGTGCGCAGGCCCGACGCGCGCACCGCCGCATCGAGCGCGGCGGCGATGGCCGGATCGGCATCGGCGATCACGTGCGCGATCGTGCAGCCGGTAACGGGCGCTGTCGCGCGCGTCGGATCGAAGCCCGGTGCAATGGCGGCCATCACGGCTGCGAGCGTGCGGACGTCGCGCGCGAACGGTCCGACGCAATCGAGCGTGGTGTCGGTGGGTGCGACGCCGCGCCGCGACACGCGGCCGAACGTCGGCTTCAACCCGACCACGCCGCAGCAGGCGGCCGGCCCGCGAATCGAGCCGCCGGTGTCGGTGCCGAGCGCGGCGTCGACGACACCGAGCCCGACGAGCGACGCCGAACCGCTCGACGAGCCGCCGGGAATGCGCGTCGGATCCTGCGGATTGACCGGCGTGCCGGTGGTGTCGTTGATGCCGGTCATGCCGAACGCGAGCTCGTGCATGTTCGCCTTGCCGGCGATCTGCCAGCCGGCGTCGAGCAGCAGGCGGACCACGTCCGCGTGCTGCGCGGCGGGCGGCGCGTCGGCGAGTGCGCGGCTGGCCGCGCGGGTCGGATGGCCTGCGATGTCGATCGTGTCCTTGATCGCGATCGTCGGACCCGGGCCGCCCAGCGTGAAGGTATCGATGAAGCCTGTCATGGTGCGATGGCGTGGGAGCGGAGTGAAAGGGTTCAGGATTGCGGCGCGGCGGCGAGTGGCCACGGGCCGTCGAGCACGCGCTCGGTGCGGAAATGGCGGATCAGCCAGGTCGCGCCGCCTTCGGCCGGCGCGAAGTCGACGCTCAGCCGCGCGGCGATCAGCTCCGCCGTGCCGTCCGCGTAGCGCGACGCCTGCAGCATGATCCAGCGGCCCCGTGCGCTCGCATGGTCGGCGCCGACGTCGATCGACTCCGACGTCAGGAAGTGCAGGTTCACCGCGAAATGCGGATCGGGCGGCAGATAGCGACGCAGCATCGCGACGATCGCATCCGTGCCTTCGAGGCGGCCGAACTTGCGCGCGTACTGCGGGCCGATGCCTTCCCACACCGCGTCGGCCGTGAACAGCGCAGCGAGCGCCGGGCCGTCGCCGGCGTCCTCGGGCACGTCGCACAGCGCCATGTAGCGCGTGATCGTCGCGCGCACCGCGCGTTCGGCGTCGAGCGCCGCCACGCGCCGTTCAAGCGCTTCGAGCGCCGCGATCGAGCGCGAAGAATCGGGGCCGGTCATCGCGCGCCTCACGCTGCGGGTTTCGCGGCCGGCGGCACGGTCAGCGCGCGGCCGACCCGCGCCTCGATCTTGCCATAGCGCCACAGGTTGTATTCGCCGACCGGCGTCGTGCGGTACAGGTTGCAGACCGCGACCGTCGTGTCGAAGTCGGCGACGTCGGCCATGATGTAGAACGTCCACGGCGCGCCGTCGGCCTGGCCGACCACGAGGCGGTCGTCATCCATCACGCCGAGCACGCGCACGCCGGGCATCGCCTCGACGGCGGCGAGCATCGCGCCATACGCTTGCCACACTTCGCCGATCTTCTCGCGCGGCAGGTCAAAGAAGTTTTGCGACACGCCGCAGCAGAACAGCACGCGCAGCGGCAGCGGATTCGAATCGGACATGACAGGTTCTCCTGAAGAATGCGTCGAGCGGCGTTGCAGTGAATCGATGCGAATCGACGCGGATTACAGATAGCCGGGAAACGGCGTGACGCCGGTGAACACCGCGCCCGCGCCGTCGAAGTTGCCTTCGCCGAGAAACGCGTGCTGCGTGACGACCATCGCGTCGCGCAAGAGGCGCTGCAGTGGATGCGTGCGATAGATCGCGGCCGTGCCGCCGAGGCGGTACGCACGCTCGACGACGCTCGCGCCTTCGCGTGCGATATGCGTGGCGGCGAGTCTCAGCAGGCTGACCTGCTCGGGCGTGACCGGGTTGCCGGCCAGAATCGATTGCCAGACCGAGTCGGTCGCGTCGTAGAAGAACGCGCGCGCCGAGCGCAGCTGTGCCTCGGCCTTCGCGAGTTCGATGCGGAAATACGCGCGATCGGCGAGGCGCGGCGCGCCGGTGGTCGTCTGGCGGCCGCCCGACATGCGGTTCGCGACGTCGAGCGCCGCGCGGGCCAGCCCGAGGTTGACCACGGCGAGCACCTGCGCCGCATACGCGACGGTCGGATAGCGGTACAGCGGCTCGTCGACGGTCGCCTCGCCGCCGCGCACGAAGGTCCACGCTTCGGGCACGAAGCGGTCGTCGACGCGCAGGTCGTGGCTGCCCGTGCCCTGCATGCCGACCACGCTCCAGTTCTCGACGATCTCGACTTCGGTGGCACGGAACACGGCCGTGCGGGGCTTGTTCGGCGCGGCATCCTGCGCGCCGGGCACCGCGATGCCGACGCCGAGCCAGTCGGCGCCCTTGCAGCCGCTCGCGAACTTCCACGTGCCCGTTACGCGCCAGCCGCCGGGTGCCGCCTGCGCCGGCTGCACGGGGAACAGCCCGCCCGCGAACACCTGGTCGGGGCCGCTCGCGTACAGCTCGGCCTGCGTGGCGAGCGGCAGCGCGGCGAGATAGGCGTTGGCCGAGCCGAAGCTCGCGACCCACGCGGCCGACCCGTCGGCGGTCGCGATCCGCTCGATCATGCCGAGGAACGCGGTGGGCGCGAGCGCATCGCCGCCGAAGCGGCGCGGCGTGCCCGCGCGATAGATGCCGGCCTCCTTGAACAGCGCGATCACGTCGCGCGGCACATGCGACAGGCGGTCGAACTCGTCGCGGCGCGCGGCGACGGTCTCGATCACCGCGTCGAGCGGCGACATACGTGCGGCCGCTTCGCGGACCGCACGCGGCGAGGGGGGCACGGCGTCGATGGCGAGGGCGGCGTTGGGCATGGCTGTCTCCTGGGGATGGGGTTCGATTGCGGGGATGGACACGGCATGGACCTAGTCTAGAAACGCCGAAAACACGCAGCAATTGGTGCGTAGGGCTGCGTGACTGGTGTCGCTCCGTGCCGGACTAAAGAAATCTTCAGATGCGGGCCGCGCACGCCGGTGCTATGTTGGACATCCGGCCGCGCGACGCCGCGTGCCTTCATCCGGATCCGATCATGAGTTTTCCAGACGAAGACGATTTCCACCGGCTGCTCGACGCATTGACCACCTGCGTGCTGCTGCACGACGCGCATACCAAGGCGATCGTGTGGGCGAATCGCGCCGCGTGCATCGCGCTCGGCTTTTCCGTCGAGGAACTGCTGCCGCTGAAGGCGCCGGACATGACGCGTCCCGAACCGAAATACCAGCGCGAGATCGCCGTGAGTGCGTGGGATCGCGCGCTCGTCGACGGGCCGCAGGTGTACGAGTGGTGTTACCGCTCGCGCACGGGCGTCGACATGCTGTCGGAGGCGACCGCCACTTACGTGCCGCTGCGCGGTCGCGACGTCGTGATGGTGCAGTTCCGCGACATCAGCGCGGAAGAAGCGGTGCGCCAGCAACTGCGCCGCTACGAAGCACGGCTGCGCGAGTTCATGCAGGACCTCGATGAAGGGATCGCGGTCGTGACGCCGCACGGCGGCGTGCAGTTCATCAGCGAGTCGGGCCGCCGCGTGCTCGGGCTCGCGCCGGACGAAGCGCTCGGCGAGGTGCTCGACTATTGCAGCGCGGCCGACCGCGACCGGCTCGTCGCGCAGCTGCGCGATGCGCCGTCCGCGTGCCCGTCCGAGCCGCAGCGTTACCGGATCGTGCGGCGCGACGGCTCGGCGTGCTGGCTGCGCATCCAGTGCCGGCAGGTCGAGATCGAAGGCGATCTCGACGGGCTGCTCGTGCAGTTTCGCGACGTGAGCGACGAAGTCGCGATCGAGGATGCGCGGCGCGCGCAAGCGCGGATGCTCGAATACGCGGGCCGCTACAACGCGATGGGCGAGATGGCGAGCGTGATCGCGCACGAGCTGAGCCAGCCGCTCGCGGCCGTGCGCAACTTCATCGAGGGCGCAGTGCAGCGGCTGAACGCGCGCGGGGCCGTCGACGACGCGATCTGGGGCCTGCGCAGCGCGGACCGGCAGGCCGAGCATGCGGCGCTGATCATCAAGAGCGTGCGCGAGTTCATCGTGAAGCGCGAGCCGGTCGTCGCGCTCGCCGATTTGCGCGAGATCCTCGCTGACGTCGCGTATTTCATCGAGCTGCGCGCGAAGGAGGCGGGCGTGACGGTGACGATCGTGCAGGCCGATGTGCCGCTGCCGATCCGCTGCGAGCGCGTGCTGATCGGGCAGGTGATGCTCAACCTCGCCTTCAACGCGATCGAGGCGTTCGCCGGCTGCGAGCGCGCACCGTGCATGCTGACGCTCGGCACCGCGAACGTCGACGGGCACGCCGAGCTGCGCGCGATCGACAACGGACCCGGTATCGCCGAAGGTGCGCACGATCGGCTGTTCGACGGCTTCTCGTCGTCGAAGGCCGGCGGCAACGGGATCGGGCTGTCGCTGTGCAAGAGCATCGTCACGCGCCACGGCGGGCGCATCGGCGCGAGCCCGGTCGAAGGCGGTGGGCTCGACTGCCGCGTGACGCTGCCGCTCGCCGGAGCGCACGCGTAGCCGCTGCGCTGCATCGCGTGCATCACATGCGTCACGGCAGGGCAGCGACGCGCGGCACACGGTCAGCGCCCCAGCGCCCGCGCGGTCTGTCCGCCGATCCCGAAGTCGGTGTTCGGGATGTCCTTGATCATCACGCGCGTTGCCTGCAACGGCGCATCGAGCACGTTCGCGGCAGCGTCGGACAGCGCGGCGATCAGCGCGCGTTTCTGCGCATCGGTGCGGCCGGCGATCAGGATCGCGACGATCACCGGCAGCGACGGCGGCGCGCCGTCGGCGGCCGTGCGCCCGCCGAGGCCGATATGCGTCGCGGGCAATTCGGTGAGCAGCACGCGCACCGATCCGATCGGCGCGCTTGTCGCGTCGACGGTCGCGCTGCTGAGCCGCGCAATCAGCTCGGCCTTGCAGGCGTCGTCGTGGCCGGCCGGCAGGAAAACTTCGAGTGTGGGCATGGTCGTCCGGAAAGGTGAAGGTGACCGGTTCACCGTTGCGGATTCGGCGGTGAACCGGCGGCGGCTTACAGCAGGAAGCCGATCGCGCTGAGCGCTTCGGTCGAGTCGATCAGGCGCACGACCTTCTCCGCGATCCGCATCTCGCCGTCCGCATCGACATGCAGCTTGTGCGTGACATTGGCCGCGAACAGTGTCGCGACGCCACGCTTGTATGCGACGACAACCTGCGCGGATTTCAGCTCGACGGTGTCGGCGCTGCCGCTTTCCAGCGTGAAGCGCGACACGGTGCGCACCGTGCGCGCCGCGTCGGACGCCGACGCCGAATAGCCGGACAGCATCCGCTGCACGCGCTTCTCGCGCATGTCATGGTCGTCGAACACGTAGTTCAGCGTCGCCGCGAAGTCGGTCGCATCGGGATCGATCGGCACCACGTAATCGCCGGCCGGATCCCACAGGTCGAGCCATGCGCGATAGTCGCGACGGTCGAGCATCTCGGCTTCGCGCCACACGAATTCGACCGCGCGGGCGAAGGTCTGCTCGGAAAAAAGGGCGTTGCGGTCATCCATCACTGTTGCTCCATCATTTTTCGCCATTGCTGGTAGGCCTCGCGCATGCCCGTCTCGTCGGTGGCATGCGCGGTCTTTTCGCCGTTCGCGGCGGTTGTCTCGCGGTTCAGCCCGCGGTTCACGAGGATCGGCACGTCGGGGCCCGCATGCGCGCCGCGCTGTACGCGCTCCCAGGCTTCCGCGTCGTCGGGGCTGCCGAAGCCGAACGGGCCCTGGAAGTGCTCGTGGATGCGCAGCCGCTCGCGGTTCGCCTCGTCCGGGCCGCCGTCCATCGCGAGCGCGACGTGGCGGATCTCGGTCTCGTTCGCCGAGATCGGCCGCAGCACGCGGAAGAACGCCATCGATAGCGCGAGGTTCGGAAACAGGTTCAGGTTGAAGCCGACGCCCATCAGCGAGCGCACGATGCGGCGCACTTCGTCCGGCGCGTGGCGCTCGGCGAGCTTCGCCGCGAGCGGCGCGAAGCGCTCGGGCAGCGGCGCGCCGTCGTCTTCGTCGAGATCGATCAGTTCGGGCATGAGCACCGCGAGGCTGTGGCCGTTGCCCAGCGCGCGGCAGAACGCGTCCTCGCTCGTCATGAAGCTCGTGATCGCGGCGGCCGTCTCGTCGTCGATCGACTTCATCCACGACTTGTGCACGACGGGGAAGTGATAGAGGTCCGTCGTGTTCTCGAGCTGGATCTTCCAATTGCCCTTGAACTTGAACTTGTGCTCGCCGTTCGCCTTGATCGGGTAGCCGGCACCCTGCTTCATGAACAGGTCGATCCACGGTTTCGCGCCGCCGAGGAAATCCTCGAGCGGTTCGATGGCGTCGTTGAAGCTCGCGAAGATCAGCCCCTGGTACACGCCGACGCGCAGCTTCACGAGCGGCAGGTCGCCCTTCTCGCACACGCCTTCGTAGCCGTCGCCATACGGCAGCGCGCGCAGCGTGCCGTCGAGCGCGTACGACCAGCTGTGATACGGGCACGTGAAGCCTTTCGCGTTGCCCTTGTGCGATTCGCATACGGTCGCGCCGCGATGGCGGCAGCGATTCTGCAGCACGTTGATCTCGCCGGTCTTGTCGCGCACGACGATCACTGGCTGGCGGCCGATCGTCGTCGTGATGAAGTCGCCCGGGTTCGGCAGCTCGCTTTCGTGCGCAACCCAGATCCAGGTGCGGTAGAAGATGCGGTCGAGCTCGGCTTCGAACAGCGCGGGATCGTGATACATCGCGGGTGCGATGCGGTCGGGCTGCGCGAAGCCGTGCAGCGCGCGGGTGTCGATCGTCTGGTAGGAAATGTCGCTCATCGTCGTCGTGGGGAAAGAGTCGCGAGGAAGTGCGGGTCCGGTCGGGCGGACCTCGCACGGATAGCGGGACCAGTTTCGTCGCCGCGTTTTCATCCGTCAAATTGATCTAAAAAAGGCGATCAAATAAGCGCGATGGATAATTAGATGGGCGACTCGCGGCACGGCATGCCCATGCATGCGATTCATGTTCATCATTTTTGGCGGGAATTTGACCGTATTCCGCTGCGCTCTTATCGTGATTCGGACGCAGTGAACAGATTCGATCGCGGACCTGCCGCCCGATGCGGGACAGGCAGGACAACTGAACTTATCCCCCAACACACCATGAACTCACCAGCGCCCCTGTCAGCGGTTTCGTTGCCCGTTTCCCGCAGCACGAGTTCGGTCCGACGCGCGGTCGCGACCGCCGTGCTCGGGCAGGCACTCGAATGGTACGACTTCTTCCTGTACGGGACGGCCGCCGCGCTGCTGTTCGGCAAGCTGTTCTTTCCGGTCGGCAGCGATCCGCTGACCGGCACGATCGCGGCGTTCGGCGGCTTCACGGTCGGCTTCGTCGCGCGTCCGATCGGCGGGCTGCTGTGCGGGCACATCGGCGATCGCTACGGGCGCAAGACCGTGATGATGCTGACGATGTTGACGATGGGCGCGGCGACGGTCGGTATGGGGCTGTTGCCGACCTATCGCGAGATCGGCGTCGCCGCGCCGGTCGCGCTGGTATTGCTCCGCGTGCTGCAGGGGCTCGCCGCCGGCGGCGAGTGGAGCGGCAGCATCCTGCTGATCCACGAGAACGCGCCGGTCGACCGGCGCGGTGCGCTCGCCGCATGGAGCCCGTGCGGCGCGGCGTTCGGCTTCGTGCTGTCGACTGCCGCGTTCCTGCTCGTGCAGCAGTTGCCGGCAGCCGACGTCGAGCGCTGGGGCTGGCGCATCCCGTTCCTCGCGAGCATCGTGCTCGTCGGGTTCGGCCTGTGGATGCGCCGCTCGATCGGCGAGAGCGCGGAATTCGCCGATGCGCGGTCGACACGGAAGTCCAGCGCGACGCCGCTCGTCGACGTGCTGCGCGAATGCCCGCGCGAAGTGCTGACCGTGTTCGGGCTGCGGTTCGGCGAAGGCGCGGTGTCGTACCTGTTCTTCGCGTTCTCGCTCGCGTACGGCAAGTTCATCGGTCTCGATGCATCGTGGCTACTGAGCGGGCTCGTGATCTCGATGCTGCTGATGATTCCCGTGACGCTGCTCGCGGGCCGCCTGACCGACCGGATCGGCCGCAAGCCCGTCTACTTGCTCGGCGCCGTCGCCGTAGTGCTGATCGCGTATCCGTACTTCACGTTGCTGCAGTCGGGCCGCTTCTCGCACGTGATCGTCGCCCTGCTCCTGGCCAACAGCATCGCGATCGGCATTCTCGAAGGCGCGCAGCCGGCGTTCATCAGCGAACTGCTGCCTGTGCACCTGCGGTTCTCGGGGCTCGGAATCGGTCGCGAGATCGCGTCGGTGCTCGGCGGCGGGCTGTCGCCGGCAATCGCGACCGCGCTGCTCGCGCACTACCGCAGCGCGACGCCGATCGTCATCTATCTCGTGCTGCTCGGCGCAATCACGGTCGTCGCAACCTGCATCGCACCGGAAACCCATCCGAAGGCGATGCGCGATGCTGCCCGATCGCGCTGACCGTCGCACCGTCTTTCCTCCATACCTTTCGCCTTTTCAGGACATCACCATGCAAGCTCATTCCGCCATCCGTGCCGTCGTGCCCGACGTGCCCGTGCCGCTGCAACCGGCCGACCGGTCACCTTTGCCTCTCGATACGGTGATCGCCGAGGTCGAACGCCGGCGCGACGAATTCGACCGGCTGTCGCACGTGCCGCGCGACGTGATCGCGATGATGAAACGCGCGGGCATCTTCCGCGCCGGCACGCCGGCGCGCTTCGGCGGCGACGCGCTGCCGCCGCACGTATTTCTTGCGATGCTCGAACGGATCGCGATCGCCGACGGTTCGGCCGCGTGGGTCGCGGCATTCGGCTCGGCCAACACGTATCTCGCCGCGCTGCCGCTCGACACGCAGCGCACGATCTACGCGGACGGCCCCGACCAGGTGTTCGCGGGCGGGCTTTACCCGCTGCAGCCGGCCCGGCCCGCACCGGGCGGCTACCGCGTGACGGGCCGCTGGCGCTTCGCGAGCGGCTGCAAGGGGGCGGACTGGATCGGTGTCGGCATCGGCGGTGCGCCGGCCGACGGCGGCGCGCCGGGTAAGCCGTTCACGGCCGTGTTTCGCGCCGAGGACGTCGAGATCGTCGAGAACTGGCACGTGGTCGGCATGCAGGGCACCGGCAGTCACGACCTGGCGCTGAACGACCGGTTCGTCGACGCAGCCTGGACGTTCGTGCGCGGCGGCGAGCCGACCGTCGACGAACCGCTGTACCGCTATCCGGCGGTCGCGTACCAGGCGCAGGTGCATGCGGCCGTGAACGTCGGCATCGCGCGCGCCGCGCTGGACCTGCTCACCGCGATGTCGGGCGCGACGAAGACGACCACCGGCGCGCCGCGCCTCGCCGATCGTCCGTATTACCGCGAAGGGCTTGCGAAGGCCGAGGCCGACTGGCGCAGTGCGCGGGCGTTTTTCTACGAGACGGCGGAAGCCGCGTGGGCGTCGCTGGCCGCTGGCCGGCCCGTATCGCCGCAGCAGGCGAACCTGCTGCGCCTGAGCGCGACGCATGCCGCGCAGGTGTGCGCGAAGGTCGTGATGCAGGCCTACCAGCTTGCCGGCACGGCCGCGATCTATCGCGAGAACCGGCTGCAGCAGCTGGTGCGCGATTCGATCGTGGTCACGCAGCACGCGTTTCTCGGCGAGGCGACCTATGACGGCTCAGGCGCCGTGTTTGCCGGCATCGTACCCGTTACGCCGTACCCGTGATCGGTACCACGCCGATTCTTCGCAGCAGGAGCACAAGATGAACGAAGCAACGATCCAATGCGACGTCCGCCGGGATTTTCGCGAGGCGATGTCGCGCCTGCCGGCCGGCGTCAATGTCGTCACCACCGACGGTGCGCACGGCCGCTGGGGCATCACCGCGAGCGCGGTCTGCTCGGTGACCGATATGCCTCCGACGATGCTGGTGTGCATCAACCGCGGCAGCCGCGCGCACGACATCATGCGCGGCAACGGGCGCGTCGCGATCAACCTGTTGCCGTCCGCGTGCCAGGAGGTCGCGAGGACGTTCGCCGGAATGACGCCGGCGCCGGGCGATACGCGCTTCGACGACACGCGCTGGCTGGACGGCAAAACCGGCGTGCCGGTGCTGGCCGATGCGAACGTCAGCCTCGAAGGGCGCATCATCGACAGCAAGTCGGTCGGTTCGCATTCGGTGATGTTCGTCGAGGTCGATCACATCGCGCTGCATGCGGCGGCCGACGGGCTGATCTACTTCGGCCGCGCGTTCCACCGGCTCGCGCATCCGCTGGCCGCGCAGGCGGGGTGACGGATGGAAGTCTGCCTGTTTCTGATCGTCGAGCATGGCGCCGATGCCGCCGCCGACGTGCCGCTGGCCGGCATCGGCGATGCCGTGGCGACGTTGCGCGCCGCGCCCGGGCTGGAGCGGCTGGTCGTTCATCGGCCCGTCGCATTGGCCGCCGACCGTGCCGACCCCGTGGCGCGGCCGCCATCGCCCGCATGCGTGCTGCAAGGCTATTTCGCCGAGCTCGACGCGCTCGAAGCGACGCTTGCGCCGACGGGCGCCGCATACGCCTGCATGGTGCGATGGCAGGCGGCAGCTTGGCGCGTCGCGCAGCAGGCGATGGCCGTGCGCCGGATTCAGGTGGCGGGCCCGGGTGTGGGCCCGGGCGCGCGAAGCTGTACCTTCCTCGTCAGCTATGAAGGCGAGGCCGAGGATCCGAACGCGTGGCTGTCGCACTACCTCGATCGTCATCCGCCGCTGATGGCGCAATTGCCGGGCATCCGCGCGATCGAGATCTACACGCGCGTCGATTACCGGAGCGCGCTGCCGGCGCCGCGCGCGCACGCGATGCAACGCAACAAGGTCGTGTTCGACGATGCCGATGCACTGGCGCACGCGCTGGCGTCGCCGGTCCGCCTGCTGATGCGCAGCGATTTCGATGCGCTGCCGCCGTTTTCGGGCGCGACGCCGCATTTCCCGATGGCGAGCGAAAGTTTTGAGATAACATCGGCCGAGTAGTCTGCGCCGCGTCGCGTGACCGCTTGCCGGTCGTGCCGACGCGCCCCCGCCGCTGCTTGCGAGCGCCATGACCAAATCCCATCCGGTCGTCACCGACCTCAACCTGTTGCGGGTGTTCCTCGCGATTTCGGAGCTGCGCAGCCTCACCGCGGCCGGCGAGCGGCTCGGGCTCACACAGCCGGCCGTCAGCCACGCGCTGCGGCGCTTGCGCAATCTCTTCGACGATCCGCTGTTCGTGCGCACGCCGGCCGGCATGGCGCCGACCGACGTGGCGCGCCAGCTGCACGGCCCGCTGACGCGGGCATTCGGAATCATCGATCTCGCGGTGCAACAGGTCGCGCATTTCGATCCGGCAACGGCCAGCCGCACGTTCCGCCTCTCGATGTCCGACATGTCGGAGTTCTATTTCCTGCCGCCGCTGCTCGCGAAGCTCGCGGAAGTCGCGCCGGGCATTCACGTCGAGATCGCGAGCGCGGCGGTCGAGGCGGTCGGCGCCGCGATGCGCAGCGGCGAGATCGATCTCGCGCTCGGCTACGTGCCCGACCCGGGCCCCGGCTGCGTGAGCGAGACGCTGTTCTCGGACGAGCACGTATGCATGGTTCGAGCAGGCCATCCGCTGCGCAAGCGCGCGCCGACGCAGGAAGACCTGACCGCGCTGCGCTACGTCTACGCGAGCAGCAACGCGACCGGCCACCGCATGGTCGAAAAGTGGCTCGACGAGCTGCACGTCGAGCGCACCGTCGTGCTGCGGTTGCCACATTTCATCGTCGCGCCGGAGATCGTTCAGCACACCGATCTGGCGATCATCTTTCCGCGCAGCGTCGCCGAGCGTTTCAATCGCGGCCGCGCGTTCCGGATCTTTCCGCTGCCGTTCGTGCTGCCGCCGATCGAGATCCAGATGCACACGCACGTGCAGTTCGCGGCGGACCCCGGCATCGCATGGCTGCGCGGTGTCATCCACGAGATGTTCCATCGGCCGGAAGCCTGACGGCGAATTCTCGCCGCCCGCGTAATAATCCGCTTCACTGATTTAGAATGCGTTCACGCATCAATTGGACGAATAGTGGAGGCGGTCATGACATCGGTCGATCATCTCGATCTGAACCTGCTGCGCGTATTCCAGGCGATCGTCGAGGAGCGCAGCCTGACGAAGGCCGGCGAGCGGCTCGCGCTGTCGCAGCCGGCCGTCAGCTATTCGCTCGGCCGGTTGCGTACGCTGTTCGACGATCCGTTGTTCGTGCGCACGCGCGCGGGCATGCAGCCGACGCCGGTCGCGCTCGAACTCGCGGGCATCGTCGGCAAGGCGCTCGACATGGTGCGTGTGGCGCTGCGCTACGCGGAGCGCTTCGATCCGGCCACCAGCACGCGCACGTTCCGGCTGTCGCTGTCGGACGCGGGCGAGATGGCGTACCTGCCGGCGATCTGCCAGGCGCTGCGCGAGCGTGCACCGCGCGTGACGCTGAGCGTGCAGCCGCTGCCGGTGGAGGAGATCGAGGAAGCGTTGCGCGCGAGCCGGCTGGATTTCGCGATCGGCAACCTGCCGGAGCTGATGCCGCGCACTCGTCACCAGGTGCTGTTCGAGGAGACCTACGTTTGCATGACGGGCCGTCGGCGCGGGCTGCCAGGTGGCGCCGCGCTGAGCCTCGACCAGTTCGTGCGCGCCGCGCACGTCAACGTGAAATCGGTCGAGCACAGCCATCACGCGCTCGACGACGCATTGCGCGCGCAGGGCGTGGGCCGCAACATCGCGCTCGAAGTGCCGCATTTCGTCGCGCTGCCGAGCGTGCTGTCGGTCACCGATCTCTATGCGACGCTGCCGAAGCGGCTCGCGCAGATCCTGAACCGCGATAACGCGTTCCTGCTGTACGACCTGCCCGTCACGCTGCCGCCCGCGCCGGTGACGATGCACTGGCACGAGCATTTCCACGAAGACGAGGGCAACGCGTGGATGCGTGCGCTGCTCGCCGAGATAGTCGAGCGGTTCGACGCGTGACGGCTGCGCGGCGCGTGCGCGCCCGCATGTCGGTTCATCCATGCATCAAGGCATCAGAGATCGAGGACGAGCACCGCCGATCGCGCACGCGACACGCAGCAGCAGATCACCGTATTGCTCGCGCGCTCGGCCTTGCTGAGGCAGTGGTCGCGATGATCGGGCTCGCCGTCGAGCACCGGCACCATGCAGGTGCCGCACACGCCTTCGCCGCATGACGTATCGACCTCGATGCCGATCCGCGCGAGTGCGTCGACGATCGACGTGTCGGGTGTGACGCGTACCGACTGCCCGCTGCGCTGCAGGCGCACTTCGAAGCCGTGTGCGGGGCCGGCGCCGGCATGGTCCGCACCGACGGCGGCCGGTTCGGCAGCGAAGCGTTCGAGATGAATCGAATCGTCGGGCAAGCGCGTCGCGGCTGCCGCGACGACTGCATCCATGAACGGCCCCGGGCCGCACGTATAGACGTGTGCGTGCGCATCGACCGATTCGACGCAGCGGCCCAGCTCGGCCGCGAGCGCATCGGGCTCGATGCCGTAGTGGAACGTCACGTGCGACGCGAACGGTTCGGCCGACAGTTCTTCGACGAATGCCGCGTGCTCGCGGCTGCGTGCGAAGTAATGCAACCGGTAACGCGTGCCGCGCTTGTGCAGCGCATAGGCCATCGACAGCAGCGGCGTGATGCCGATGCCGGCCGCGATCAGCACGTGCTCGCTTGCGTCATCCGTCAGACGAAACAGGTTGCGCGGCGCGCCGATCGACAGCTCGGCGCCGACGGTCACGTCGTCGTGCAGCGAACGCGAGCCGCCGCGCGACTGCGCTTCCTTCTTCACCGCGAACAGGTAGCTGCCGCGCTCGTCGGGGTTGCCGCACAGCGAGTACTGCCGCGTGATGCCGGACGGCGCGGTGACGTCGATATGGGCGCCTGGTTCGTATGCGTCGAACGGCTGGCCGTCGACGCGCGAAACCCGGAAACAGCGGATGTCCTGCGCCGCGTCGATCAGCGCGTCGATCCGGACTTGGTGGCGGTTCGCTTGCATGGGTAAATCCGTGGGGGAGGAGGAACACGCGGCGCGGCAGACACCGCGCCGTCATGCGATCGAGAATAGGGAGAGGCATCGCATAAATCAAATCGATTAAAAAGCAATGCCTGAATCAGTGAGATGGATGATGGCCAGGCGACCGATTGCGCTCGATGTTCAGCGGGCGGCGATCGCGTTGGCAGCCTCGGCCGCCTGCGGCGCGGCTGCCGATGCATGGCCGCGTTCGCGGTCGAGGCTGCGGCGATAGTGCCGGCACCCGGCTGCCAGCAGCAGCGCGGCGAGCGTGGCCGCCGCTACGTTGACGATCGACATCGAATGGCCGACCGCGGCCGGCGCGCCGAATACGCGATCGGTAAACAGCGCGACCACGGTCGTGCCGATGCCGAGCGCGATCAGGTTCGACACGAGCAGGAACAGCGCGGAGATCTGCGCACGCATCTGGTTCGGCGCGAGCGTCTGCATCGCGGCGGTCGACGTCGGCATCGGAAACGACGCGAAGAACATCGCGACGACGAGCATCGCGAGCGACGCCGGCAGGCTGTCGAGCTGCGTGAACAGCGTCGCGGGAATCGCCATGCATGCGGCACCGATCGCGCCGGCACGCATCGGCGCATCGGTGCGGCCGCGCCGCAGCAGCCAGTCGTTGAGCCAGCCGCCGCAGAACACGCCGGCCGTATTCGCGACGAGCAGCACGATGCCGAGCGTGTAGCCGGCTTCGACGGCCGTCATGCCGAAGCGGCGGATATAGAACGCGGGCGTCCAGCTCAGCAGGCAGTACAGCGTCATCGCGTAGAACGAAAAGCCGAGGTAATGGCACGCGAAGGTTGTGCGATGCGTGCCGACGAAGCGCAGCGAGTCGCGCATGGACACGCGTCGCACGGCGCCCGAGCGATCCTGCGCGAGCCCCTTGCGCTGCGGGTCGCGCACGGTGGCCGCGAACAGCAGCGAGACGAGAATCCCCGGCAGCCCGACGATCAGGAACGTGACCTGCCACGCATGCACCTGCCCGACGACCGGCAGCGTGAACGCGCTCGCGTGCTTGAGCAGCGCGATCACGTAGCCGCCGATCAGGAACGCGACGCCGCCGCCGATGAACGAGCCGAGCGAATACACGGCGATCGCGCGGCCGAGCCGCTCCTTCGGGAAATAGTCGGCGAGCATCGAATACGCGCCGGGCGACAGCGCGGCCTCGCCGACGCCGACGCCCATCCGCGCGACGAACATCTGCACGAAGTGCTGGCTGAACCCGCAAGCGGCGGTCGCGACGCTCCACAGCGCGATGCCGAGCGAGATGATGCGCGGACGTGCGTAGCGGTCGGCGAGATACGCGACGGGCAACCCCATCACCGCGTAGAACAGCGAGAACGCGAACCCGTTGAGCAGGCTGAACTGCGTGTCGGTGAGATGCAGGTCGCGCTTGATCGGTTCGATCATCAGGACGAGCACCTGGCGATCGACGAACGAAAAGACATACGCGAGCATGCAGATGACGACGACATACCATTCGTACGTATAGCGCTTGCCGTCGGCAGCGCGGGCCGTGGGTGCAGACATGCGGATTCTCCAGGAGCGGGCGGTGGAAAAGCGCGGCGCCGGCCTCGCGGGCCGTGTGCCGTCGCGGCGCGAAAGCGTGCGGGTGACACGATTGGAGAGGCAGCGTAGTCGGCCAAATTCGGCCGCCATAGCCGGAGTGACAGCCGCGCCACACGGACATCTACCGACCCGGATAAAGAAAACACCGAGGCCGTGCGCACGGGGCGCCGCGCAGCGCGCGTGCGGCGGGGCGCGTGCGCATCATGCGGCACATCTATAAGCGTTATAGAGCGGATTGCGTCGACGTCCGAAATTGTTGTTCC
This sequence comes from Burkholderia diffusa, assembly GCF_902499115.1. GTDB lineage: Bacteria > Pseudomonadota > Gammaproteobacteria > Burkholderiales > Burkholderiaceae > Burkholderia > Burkholderia diffusa. Next base: position 42,032 of record NZ_CABVPN010000038.1, on the reverse strand, counting down.
TAGACTCGGCCCGTTCTTGATCGGCAGCGTTGGCCCTTCGCGGCGAATGCGCTTCACATCAAGCGGCGCGATGCCGACAGGCGCCGCAATCTCCACGGGACGACCAAGATGAACCATCCGAACGGGCGAGCCGACCGGCTTGCCGCACCGCTTGCCATGCTGGCTGCCGCGCTGCTTGCATGCGTATCGCTGCCGGCTGTCGCACAATCGAGCGTGACGCTCTACGGCCGCGTCGATACCGCGATCGAGTACGCGAACGCCGGGCCGAACCACGTGGCACGCATGGGCAGCGGCAACCTGTGGGCATCGCAGTGGGGATTGAAGGGTGTCGAGGACCTCGGCGGCGGCTACGCGACGATCTTCAAGCTCGAGGACGGCTTCAACGCGGCGAGTGGCGCATTGTCGAACAGCAGCGCGTTGTTCGGCCGCGAGGCCTGGGTCGGCGTCACGGGGCCGTTCGGTGGCGTGCAGCTCGGCGAGCTCTACACGATCGTGCATACCACGCTCGTCACGTACAGCCTGCCCGGCCTCGGCGCGGGCCTCGCATGGGGCAACGCGACGAACAACTTCGTCGGACCCGCGTTCCTGCGCGTGCGCAACGCGATGCGCTACACGTCGCCGCGTTATGCGGGCTTCATGCTGCGCGCGATGGCCGCGCGCGGCACCAACGGCGCGGCCGGCCGGCCGGCATCGCTCGGCGACACGTACGGCGCGGGCCTCAACTACGTGCGCGGCGGGTTGTCGGTCGACGTCGACTACATGCAGCAGAAGTTCAGCCCGGTCGCCGCGCCCGCGCTCGGCGACACGAGCCCGGCCGCGAACGGCAACTACACGGTCGGCGCGATCTCGTACGACTTCGACGTCGTGAAGGTCGCCGCGCTGTACATGCGGCATCGCGGCGGCCCGGACGTCGCGGCCGCGATCGACAGCCAGAGCGCGTATCCGCACAGCGACACGATGGAACTCAGCGCGACGGTGCCGATCGGGCGCGCGTCGCTGCTGCTGAGCATCGGCCACTACCGGAAGGTGGCCGACAGCGACGGCAACGCCGACTCGTACGGCATCCGCTTCGACTATCCGTTGTCGAAACGCACGGTGCTGTACACGGGCGCCGCGATGGTGCGCAACGGTGCGCATGCGCGCTTCGTCGTGAACGGCGCGGCGGGCGGCGGCGTTGCGGTTGCCAAACCCGGCGCGACCGCCAGCTCGATCGTCGCGGGCATCCTCACGTCGTTCTGACCGCCGACGGTTGGCCCTGTCCGCCTGCGCCGCTACGCGCAGGCGGGCGGTTGCGGCGCGAGCCATGCATCGAACGGCGCCTGCCGCCCGATATCGAACAACTCCAGCAGCAGCGCACGCAGCCACCGATGGCCCGGGTCCGCATCGAAGCGCCGGTGCCAGTACGCATTGACCGCCCACTCGCCGGCACCGGCGATCTCGTACAGTGCGCACGACTGCCGCGCGGCGAACGTGATCGCGATCGTTTCCGGCAGGATCAGCGCATAGTCGCCCTGTTCGAGCAACGCAGGCACCACCATGAAGTCGGGGAGCGCCGCACGCACGCGCGGCATCAGTCCGTGCCGCACGAGCAACTGCATCGACTGCGGATGCGCGGACACCGCGACGAAGCGCAGCGTGTCCGGCGCGTCGCCGTCGAGCACGAAATCGTCGGGCAGCGCGACGCGCTGCGCGGTGCGGCGCGGCATCAGCAGCACGCAGCGCTCGTGCAGCAGCGCGGTGCGCTGGAAGTGACTCGACGCGTCCGCGAAATGTCCGAGCGCGAAATCGATGCGGCCCGATTCGAGCGCGACGTTGAGCTGGCATTCGTCGACGTGCAGCGTCTCGATCACCGCGCCCGGTGCGCGCCGGTCGAATTCCGCGAGCAGCGTCGGCAGGAACGCGCTCGCCGCGAAGTCGCTCATGTGTAGCCGGAACACGCGCTGCGTGCTGTCTGGCACGAACCGCGAGCCTTCGTCGAGCACGTCTTGCAGGATCGCGAGGGCCTTGTCGACCGACACGGCGAGCCGTTGCGCGCGCGGCGTCGGCTCGACGCCAGTGCCGGTGCGCACGAACAGCGCGTCGCGAAACATCAGCCGCAACCGGCCGAGCGCGTAGCTGACCGACGGCTGCGTGACGCCGAGCCGCAACGCCGCACGGCCGACATGCCGCTCCGTATAGACCGCGCGGAACGTCTTCAGCAGATTCAGGTCGAGGTCCTGCACGCGCAGGCCGTCGGGCGCGTCCGCGTCGTGCGGCGCGGCTTCATGGCGGGCCGGCGGCCGGCCGGTGGCGGAATGCGTCATCGTGCTTGCCTCGCGGTGACGGAAGGTGCGTGGCCGTAACGCCGCGCGTAGGCCTTCGCGAAATGGCCGAAGCCATGAATGCCGTGCGCGATCAGCACGTCGGTCACGCTGCGTGCGCCGCCGCGCTCCAGCGCGGCGTGCACCGCGGCCAGCCGGCGCTCGCGCACGTATGCGGCCGGCGTGGTGTTCAGGAACGCGCGAAACGCGTGCTGCAGCGTGCGCGGCGCGACGCCCGCGACGGCTGCCAGCGCGGTGAGCGCGAGCGGATCCCCCAGATGCGCGTCGACGTGGTCGCATGCGCGGCGCACGTGCGCCGGCAGCGGCGGCGTGCCGCGCGCCAGCGCAGCGCTGTACGAATGCGGCAGGTGCGTGAGCAGCAGCGACATCAGCCAAGCGGTGAGATCGGCGCCGAACGTCGTCGTCGACGCGCCGATGTGCGGCTGTGCGCCGAGCCGGCACAGGTATTCGAAGGTCGGCAGCACGAGCGCGACGCCCGTGCCGTTGCCGCCGGCGGCGAGATCGAACTGCAGCGGCCGCATGAGCGTCGCGTGCAGCATGTCCCGCAGCTTGCGTTCGAGTGCGCCGCGTTCGAGTCGCAGCACCAGGTTGCGGCAATCGGGACTCGTGCACAGGCGGCTCGCGCGCGCCGGCGACGACACGGTCAGCTGGCCCGGGCCCGCCCGCGCGACGCCATCGCCGGCCCGCAGTTCGCACGCGCCCGACAGCGTCAGCCGGAACAGGAAATGATCGGCATCGTCGCCGAAATCGATGCGCGTTTCGCGGCCGTAGCAGAGTTCGAGCAGCGCGCCGTGATGCAGCGGCACCTCATACAGCTCCGCATGAAACGGATCGCGGCCGCGCGCGGCCATCCGGTGCGGCCCGAGCCGGTGCGCGACCGCGCGTTCGACTTCGTCGGGCGCATGCAGCGTGCCGAGCCGGTTCGGCGCATGTCGGGAGAGCGCGATATCCATATGGTGGCCTCGTATTGGATGCGTGAGCGCGGCGGCGTGCGTGTTGTTGCGATTGCGTTGCGCGAACGGGCGTGCCGTTGCGCGTTTCGAAGCGACGCGATATGCGCCACCGCGTAGTCTCGGAACCATTCACTCACCGGGAGACAACGATGAAGGTATGTGTACTGGGCGGCGGCCACGGCTGCCATGCGGCCGCGATCGACCTGTTTGAGAAGGGCCACGACGTGACGTGGTGGCGGCGCGACCGCGAACCGCATGCGCGGCTGCGCGAGCTCGGCGCGTTGCACGTGACCGACTATCGCGGCAAGCGCGCGGTGCCGCTCGGCGACGCGCCTGGCGCGATCCGCCTGACCGACGATCTCGCGGCCGCGCTGCGCGGCGCGCGGCTCGTCGTGGTGCCGCTGCCGGCCGTTTCGCACGACGCGGTCGCCGCGCAGGTCGCGCCGCTGCTCGAGGACGGCCAGGTCGTGTTCCTGCCGCCCGGCACGTTCGGCAGCTTCGTGTTCGCGCGCGCGGCGGCAGACGCCGGCAACCGTGCGCGCGTTGCGTATGCGGAGACGGGCACGCTGCCGTATCTGGTGCGCAAGCACGGCGAGAACGCGGTCGTGATCAGCGCGTATGCGACGCGCCTGCCGACCGGCGTGTTTCCTGCGAACGCGGCCGGCTGGGCGTTCGACGTGCTCCGCGCGGGCTATCCGCCGGTCGAGCCGGTCGAGGATGCGCTGTCGGGCGCGCTGATGAATGCGGGCCCGGTGATCCACCCGCCGCTGATCCTGATGAACGCCGGGCCGCTCGAACACTTCGACGCGTGGGACATCCACAACGAAGGCACGCAACCGTCGATCCGCCGCGTGACGAACGCACTCGACGCAGAACGCATCGCCGTGCGCGAAGCGCTCGGCTATCGCGCGCCGCATTTCCCGCTCGCGGACCACTATGCGACCGACGGCGACGAATGGATGTACGGGCGAGGCGCGCACGGCAAGCTGACCGACAGCGGCGACTGGCGCGAGAAGATCGATCTGTGCACGCATCGCTACATGCTCGAGGACACCCGGCTCGGGCTGTCGTTCATCGTGTCGTGCGGGCGTTGGGCGAACGTGCCGACGCCCGTTGCGCAGGGGCTGCTGAGCGTCGCGTCGGCGGTGACCGGGCGCGACCTGTATGCGCAAGGCCGTACGCTGGACGGGTTCGGCCTTGCCGCCCTGTCGCGCGATGCGATGCGCGCGCTGCTCGATGCGGGATACGCCGCATGACGCCCGCCACCGACGTGACGCGCGTGCACGTGCTTGGCGCAGGACGCATGGGGCAGGGGATAGCGCTCGTCTTCGCATTCGCGGGCCTCGACGTGACGCTGATCGACTTCAAGCCGCGCGACGCGCAAGGATGGCGTGTGTTCGAGGATCGCACGCGAGGCGAGATCCTGCGGCCGCTGCATGCGCAGGTCGCGCTCGGGCGTATCGACGACACGCAGGCCAGGGCCGTGGTCGCGCGTATCGCACTGGTCGCGCGAGACGGCGCGGCAGACACCGTGCGCGGCGCCGGCATCGTGTTCGAAGCGCTGCCCGAAGTGCTCGATGCAAAGGTCGACGCGCTGCGCTGGCTGGGCGCGCATGTCGATGCGCGCGCAACGATCGCGTCGACGACGTCGACGTTCGTCGTCACCGAGCTGCAGCGCCATGTTGCACACCCTGAACGGATGCTGAACGCGCACTGGCTGAATCCGGCGTTGCTGATGCCGCTCGTCGAGATCAGCCGCAGCGGCGCGACCGATCAACGGATCGTCGATGCACTGGCCGCGCTGCTCGAACGCGTCGGGAAGAAGCCGGTGATCTGCGGGCCGGCGCCGGGCTACATCGTGCCGCGCATCCAGGCGCTCGCGATGAACGAGGCCGTGCGCATGGTGGAAGAGGGTGTCGCGAGCGCCGAGGACATCGACACCGCGATCCGCACCGGCTTCGGCCCGCGTTTCGCCGTGCTCGGGCTGCTCGAGTTCATCGACTGGGGCGGTTGCGACATCCTGTACTACGCGTCGACGTATCTCGCCGGCGAAATCGGCCCGCGCTTTGCGCCGGCCGACAGCGTCGTGCGCAACATGGAAGCCGGGCGCGACGGCGTGCGCACGGGGGCTGGCTTCCACGACTATGCGGACGTCGACGTCGCCGCGTACATGCGGCAGCGGCTTGGCGAGTTCGGGCGCTTGCTCGATCATCTGGGGCTGGCGCCGGTGTTCGACGGCGCGGGGCGGGCATCGGGTATGTAGCCGTCGCGGCAGGGCCGCGTGGGCGCCGGGCGGTGCTGGCAGGGTGGGGATGCCTGCGCCGCACGACGCGCTGCTGCATCGGCCACGGCCGGCTGGCGCACGTGGCCCGACCAGCGTGCGGGCGCGCCGCACGCTCACGCCCCGTCGCCGTGCGAATCGCCAGCCCGCACGACGCGCGTCTCGCGCATCGCGCATAGCGTCACGACGGTCACGAGGCCGAGCGCAACGAGGAACAGCGACACAGGCCACGAAGCCTGGTAGCGCGCGAGCAGCGCGGTCGCGATCAACGGCGACATCCCGCCCGCGAAGATCGACGCGACTTCATGACCGAGCGCGACGCCCGAATAGCGCACCTCGGTGCTGAACAGCTCGCCGACCAGCGCGGGCAGCGTGCCGATCATCGCGCCGTGGCTCACCGCGGTTCCGACCGTCAGCGCGAGCCACACGAGCGGCGTCGCGCGCGTGTCGAGCAGCCAGAAGAAGGGGAATGCACACGCGATGAGGCTCAGCGCGCCGATCAGGTACACGGGCTTGCGGCCGATCCGGTCGGACAGGCGGCCCCACGCGAGCATCGCGGCCATTTCGACGACCATCGCGATCATCACGCCGGTCAGCATCACGCCGTTCGGGATGCCGACATATCTGCCGTAGACGAGCGAGAACGCGAGGAAGATGTACGCGCCGCCGTTTTCGGCGACTCGGAGCCCCATCGCGAGCAGGATTTCCTTCGGATGGCGGCGGAGGCATTCGACGACCGGCAAATGCGTGTGCGCGCCGCGCTTGCCGGCCTGCTCGTAGTCGCGGCTTTCCGGAAGGTGACGGCGGATATAAATGCCAATCGCGAAGATCGCGATGCTCGCGAGGAACGGCAGCCGCCAGCCCCAGGTGCGGAACGCGTCGTCGGGCAGTGCCTGTGCGGCGAGAAACGCGGCCGACGACAGCACGAAGCCGCCGCCGACGCCGAGCTGGCTCCACGCCGCGTAGTAGCCGCGCTGCTCGGGCGGTGCGTTCTCGCTGATCATCAGCACACCGCCGCCCCATTCGCCGCCGGACGCGATGCCTTGCAACAGCCGCAGCACGACGAGCGCGGCCGGTGCCCACAGGCCGACCTGCGCGTAGGTCGGCAGCAAGCCGATCGCGAATGTCGACGCGCCCATGATCAGCAGCGTCCACACGAGTGACGCCTTGCGGCCGTAACGGTCGCCGACATGGCCGAACACGATCCCGCCGAGCGGCCGCGCGACGAAGCCGAGCGCGAACGCCGCGAACGCGGCGAGGCTGCCGGCGAGCGGCGACGCGCCCGGTGGAAAGAACACGTGGCCGAACACGAGCGCGGCGGCCGTTCCGTAGACGAAGAAGTCATACCATTCCATCGCGTTGCCGGCGACGGAGGCGATGACGATTCGGCGAAGCTGCCGGTCGGCGAGCGGCCGGGCGGCGCTCGGGGACTGCACGGTGTCGGTCGGGTACATGGCGGACTCTGAAGGGGGCGGGTGCGTGCCGTCTCTGGAACGCATGCGGCACTGCGGGCTAGTGTTGTCGGCACCGCCGCCCCGGTCAAATCCGCAGAAAAAGGGGAGTGTCATCACTCCCGCAAATGATGGTCGCGGCGCGCACGGCCGTGCCCGCGCGCGCCGGCGCCTGTTAACGCTCGATCTGCCGGTTCCAGCGCGTGTCCCACTGCGCGCGGCGCGCGTTGATCGCCGTCCAGTCGACCACCGTCACCTTGCGCACCAGATCGTCGACGTTGCCGAGGCTTTGCTGCATCGCGGCGGGCATCTTCGCGAGACGGTTGGTCGGGATCTGCTTGCCGGCCTCGGCCGCCTTCGTCTGCGCCGGCGCGGACAGCAGGAACTGCGCGAGCTTCTGGGCCAGTTGCGGATCCGGGTTGTTCGCGACCACGCACAGGTCGACGAGCAGCAGCACCGGGCCTTCCTTCGGGTTCGCATACGCGACCGGAATGCCCTTGTCCTGCAGGTCGCCGACGCCGGTCGGCGTCAGCGGGAACAGGCCGGCCTCGCCGGTCTGCACCATCTCGGAGATCTTCGCCGAGTTAGGGATGTACTCGACGACGTTCGGCCCGACCGTGCTCGCCCACTTGCTGAAGCCGGGCTCGACGTTCTGTTCGTTGCCGCCGAGCAGCCGGTTGATCGCGAGGAAGCCGTGCAGCCCGAAGGTACTGCTCGACGCCGACTGGAACACGACCTTGCCCTTGTATTTCGGATCGGCGAAATCCATCCACGACGTCGGCGGCGCCCAGCCTTTTTCCGCGAACAGTTTCCTGTTGTACGCGATGCCGGTCATCCCGAGCTGCACGCCCGCGCCGACGTCATCCTTCATCCGCGCGAACGGGTACAGCTCCTTCAGCACCGGCGAATCGTCGAGCTTCTGGCACACGCCGAGGCTGACCGCGCGCGCCATCACGCCGTCGTCGAGGAAGGCGACGTGGATCTGCGGCTTGTTGCGGTTCGCGAGCAGCTTCGCGAGCACGTCCGATGACGTGCCGGGTACCACGACGACCTTCACGTTGTTCGCCTTCTCGAAGTCGGGCAGCACCTGGCTCGTGTAGGCCTTTTCCATCGGCCCGCCGTTCATGCCGACGTAGATCGTCTTCGTTTGCGCGAACGCGGGCGCGCCGGCGCCTGCGATGCAGAGGGCGGCAGCCGCCGCGATCGTTCCGAGCAGTTTCATCGTTGGGTCTCCTCTTGACGGAAAGGGGCGGTCGGCATGGTTCGCGGAGCGAAGCGGCCGATCGAGAATGCATCGAGTGGCGTGGCGGTTTCGCCGGTCGTGACGAGATCGGCGAGCACCTCGCCGACGCCCGGCGCGAGCAGGAAGCCGCCGCCGGAAAAGCCGAACGCATGCAGCAGGTTCGGCGTGGTGCGGCTCGCGCCGATGATCGGGTTGTGGTCCGGCGTGCAGCCTTCGACGCCGCTCCACGTGCGGATCAGCAGCGCGTCGCGCAAGGCGGGCAGCAGCGCGCACGCATCGCGCATCACCGAGCGTGTCGTATCGACCGACGGCTGGCCGAACTCGCAGTCGCCCCTGCCGCGCCCGCCGCCGATCACGCAGTTGCCGCGCGCGACCTGCCGCGCGTACACGCCGCCGCCGTACACGCCGAGGTTGTGCGTGATGAACGGCGGCAGCGGTTCGGTCACCCACATGTTCGGATAGATCGGCTCCATCGGCACGGCTTCGCCGAAGCGTTCTGCGATCGCGTTCGCCCATGCGCCGGCCGAATTGATCAGCCACGTTGCGGTGCATACGCGGTCGCCGACATGAACGTGAAAGCGCGTGCCGTCGTGACGGACATCGTCGACCGGCGCGTGCTCGAATACGTCGGCGCCTGCCGCGCGGGCTGCACGCGCGAACGCGGGCGACACGACGCGCGGGTTCGCGTGTCCGTCGGTCGCGCACAGCGAGCCGCCGACCGCCGCGCGGCCGAGCCATGGATAGCGGCGACGGAACGCATCGCCGCGCATCACCTGCAGCGGCAGGCCGTGCTCGCCGGCGAGCGCCGCATAGGCGTCGAGTGCATCGAGATCGGCGTCGCTGCGCGCGAGGCGCAAATGGCCCGACACGACGAACTCGCCGTCGATGCCGATCAGCTCCGGCAGGCGATCCCAGATGCGGCGTGCGCGCAGCGCGAGCGGCAGCTGTTCGGCCGGGCGGCCCTGGCAGCGCACGCCGCCGTAGTTCACGCCGCTCGCCTGTGCGCCACAGTCGCGGCGCTCGAACAGGGCGACGCGCAAGCCGCGCCGCGTCAGCGCCAGCGCGGCCGATGCACCGACGAGCCCGCCGCCGACGATCGCGACGTCGTAGTGGCGAAGGTCACTCATCGCGCGCCTCGTCGGGAATCGCCGCGACATCGTCACCCGCGAGCGCGGCGGAGATCGGAAACGGCTTCACCGGCGGTTGCGCGCGCAACCGACCGACGTCCGCGAGCGAGCGGCCGGTTTCCGCGGCGAGCACGAGTGCGGTCGCGTCGCCGCACATGCGGCCCTGGCAGCGGCCCATCCCGGCGCGTGTCAGCGCCTTCAACCGATTCAGCTCGGTCGCTTCGCCGCCGCGAATGCAGCGTCGCAGCGTGCCCGCGTCGATTTCCTCGCAGCGGCACACGATCGTGTCGTCCGGGCAGCGCGCGGCGAGTGCGGCGGGCGGCGCGAACGCTGCTTCGAGGCCCGCGCGGAACGTGCCGAGCCGGGCGAGCGTGCGTTCCAGCATCGCCGCGTCGGGTTTGCCGGAACGCGCGGGCGACGGCGTCTCGATGCCCGCATCGTCGAGTAGCGCCAGTGCCGCGCGTCGCCCGGACGCCTCGGCCGCGTCGGCGCCTGCGATGCCGGCACCGTCGCCCGCGACGTAGATGCCGCGCACCGACGTGCGGCCGGCCGCGTCGCGTTCTGGCAGCCATGCGCGGTTGAGCGGATCGAAACGGAACCGGCAGCCGGCGAGATCCGCAAGCTGCGTTTCCGAACGCAGACCGAAGCCGAGGCCGAGCGCATCGCAGTCGAGCAGCCGCGGCGGCGCGTCATCGCCGGCCGCGCGCCAAGCGAGTCCCGTCACGTGCCGCTCGCCGAGCACGCGCTCGAGCGTGACGCCCGTTTCGATCGCGACGCCGTGCGCGCGCAGCCAGCCGATGTAGTAGAGCCCCTTCGCGAACGTGGACGGCATGCGCAGCAGCGCGGGAGCGGCCGCCGCCTGCTGGCGCAGCGGGCTCGTGTCGAGCACCGCCGCGACCTGCGCGCCGGCCTTCGCGTACTGGTAGGCGACGAGGTACAGCAATGGTCCCGTGCCCGCGAACACGATGCGGCTGCCGATCGCGCAGCCCTGTGCCTTCAGCGCGACCTGTGCGCCGCCGAGCGTGTAGACGCCGGCGAGCGTCCACCCCGGCACCGGCAGCATGCGATCGGTCGCACCGCTCGCGACGATCAGGTGCGAGAACGGCACGGTCGTCTCGCGGCCGTCCTGGAGTGCGTCGACGCGGCCCGCGCCGCACGCCCATGCGAGCGTGTCCGGCCGGTAATCGACGTGCGGCAGCAGCGCGGCCATGGTCCGGTGCACGGCATCGGCCTTCGCGGCCTCGAAGCCGTACAGCACGCGCTTGCCGCGCGCGAACGCACCGTCGGCCGGCGGCTGACGATAGATCTGTCCGCCCCAACGCGCGTTCTCGTCGATCACGACGGGGCGCAGCCCCGCGTCGACCAGCGCCTCGGCCGCGCGCACGCCGGCCGGTCCCGCGCCGACGATCACCGGCCGCAATGCGTCGTTCATGATGCATCTCCGGCTGCGGCGGGCTGCGCGCCGGTGAGAATCCGCATGCCGTCGACGATCGGTGTCGAGCATGCGCGCACGCGTGTGCCGGCCTCGGTGCGCACCCAGCAGTCCTGGCACGCGCCGATCAGGCAGAAGCCCGCGCGCGGCTTGCCGCTGAATTCGCTCACGCGCACACGGCGCTGCGCGACGAGGATCGCGGTGAGCACGGTGTCGCCGGCGAGCGCGTGCGCGGGACGGCCGTCGAGCGTGAACGCGACGGCGGCGCGCTCGCATTCGGCGATGCGCACGAACTGCGCGCCGTCGTCCGCGATGCCGGTGGAACGGGAAACGGAAGTCGTCATCAGTGTTGGCCGATCAGGATGCGGTTCAGGCCGTACACGCGATCGAGCAGCAGCATCGCGCCGGCGGTGATGAAGATGACGAGCGCCGACACCGACGCCATCATCGGGTCGATCGATTCGGTCGCGTACATGTACATGCGCACCGGCAGCGTGACCGTCTGCGGCGACGTGACGAAGATCGACATCGTCAGTTCATCGAAGCTGTTGATGAACGCGAGCAGCCAGCCGCCGGTGATGCCGGGCACGATCATCGGCAGCGTGATGCGGCGGAACGTCGTCCACGGATCGGCGCCGAGCGAGCACGCGGCCTGTTCGACGCTGCGATCGAGGCCGGCGACGGATGCGAGCACGAGCCGCATCACGAACGGCGTGATGACGATCATGTGCGCGAGCACCAGCCACGCGAACGAGCCGGTCGCGCCGATCAGCGCGAAGAACCGCAGCAGCGCGATGCCGAGCACGAGGCCGGGGATCACGAGCGGCGACAGCAGCAGGCCGTTCAGGAACGCGCGGCCGGGAAACGCCGCACGGCCGATCGCGAGCCCGGCGGGCAACGCGATCGCGAGCGACAGCGTCGCCGACGCGAACGCGAGCTTCACGCTGTTGGCAAATGCGGTGACGAAGTCCGGATAGTCGAGGATCGCGCGGAACCAGCGCAGCGACAGGCCGTGCGTCGGCAGCGTCAGTGTTTCGTCGGGCGTGAACGCGACGAGCACGACGATCACGAGCGGCGCGAGCACGAACAGGATCACGAGCGTGTGGAACGCCAGGGCGAACGGGCCGTTCTTTCTCATCGGGAAGCGCCTCCGAGGCTGCGCGCATAGCGGCGTTCGAGCACGCGGTAGTAAGTGAGCATCACGACGAGGTTCGCGACCAGCAGCAGCAGCGCGATCGTCGCGCCGAGCGGCCAGTTCAGCGAGCCGAGGAATTCGTCGTAGACGGCGGTCGCGGCGACCTTCAACCGGCGTCCGCCGAGCAGGCCCGGAATCGCGAACGCGCTCGCCGACAGCCCGAACACCATCAGGCTGCCGGACAGCACGCCCGGCATCAGCTGCGGCACCACGATGCGGCGCAGCGTCGTGAACGGCGACGCGCCGAGCGACAGCGCCGCGTGCTCGGTCTGCGGATCGAGCCGCTGCAGCGCGGTCCACACGGGGATCACCATGAACGGCAGCATCACGTGCACCAGCGCGATCACGATCGCGAACGTCGTGTATTCGAGCTTGTACGGCCCGAGACCGACGAGCCCGAGCGCCTGGTTCACGAGCCCGCTCGTGTTGAGCAGCATGCTCCAGCCGAACGCGCGCACGACGACCGACACGAGCAGCGGAGCAAGGATCGCGAGCAGGAACAGCGAGCGCCACGGGTCGCGCATTTTCGACAGCACGTACGCTTCGGGCGTGCCGATCGCGACGCAGATCGCGGTGGTCAGCGCGGCGATGCCGAACGTGCGCGCGAAGATCGTGTGGAAGTACGACGAGCCGAGCACCTCCGCGTAGTTGCCGAACTGGAACGCGGCAATCGGGCCCGTGGCCGGATCGTAGCGGTAGAACGTGAGCGCGAAGGTCATCGCGAGCGGCACGAGCACGAGCGCGGCGAAGAGCAGGAACGCGGGCGCGCACATCAGCCACAGCGGCGCATGGGCGCGCCATGACGCACGCAGCGTGCGGCCACTGGTGGCGCGGAGCGGCGCCGTATTGACCGAAGCGGCGGCTCCGGCCGATTGCGCGAGCGTGGCCGGCGTGCCGTCGGTCGGAAGCGGTCGGGCAGGCTGTCCCATTCAGACCTCCCGCCGCATCACGCGCACCGCATCGCTGTGCCAGTCGACGCCGACCGGCGCACCTTCCGCGAGCGGCTCCGCGCCTTCGTTCTGGCAACACACGAGCACTTCTCCGAGCGCGCTGTCGACGCGGTACAGCCACTGGCTGCCGAGGAAGAAGCGGCTCGTGACCGTCGCGGCGAAACGGCCAGCGCCCGGCGCGCACAGTCGCAGTTTTTCAGGGCGGATGCACACCGACACGGCGTCGCCGATGCGCACGTCGCGCTCACGCGCCGGCAGGTGCGCGGTGCGGCCCGTTTCCGCGAGATCGTGGCCGAGGTCGATGCGAATTGCGTCGCCGTCGTGCGCGACGATGGTGCCGGGCAGCAGGTTCGCCTTGCCGATGAACTGCGACACGAAGTGGTTCTCGGGGCGTTCGTACGCGCGGTACGGCGTATCGGTCTGCGTGATGCGGCCGGCTTCCATCACGACCACGCGATCGCTGATCGACAGCGCTTCCGATTGATCGTGCGTGACCATGATCGTCGTCGTGCCGATCTTGCGCTGGATGGCGCGCAGTTCGAACTGCATCTCTTCGCGCAGCTTCGCGTCGAGGTTCGACATCGGCTCGTCGAGCAGCAGCACCGGCGGTTCGATCACGACCGCACGCGCGATCGCGACACGCTGCCGCTGGCCGCCGGACAGCTCGCGCGGAAAGCGGTGCGCGAGCGCATCGAGACGCACGAGCGCGAGCGCCGCGCGGATGCGCTCGGCGCGCTCCGCCTTGTCGACGCCGCGCATGTCGAGGCCGAAGCCGACGTTTTCCGCGACGCTCATGTGCGGAAACAGCGCGTAGCTCTGGAACACGATGCCGAGCCCGCGGCGGTTCGGCTTCATGTGCGTGATGTCCTGACCGTCGAGCGCGATGCGGCCGCGCGTGACGTCGACGAAGCCGGCGATCATCTGCAGCGTCGTGGTCTTGCCGCAGCCCGACGGCCCGAGCAGCGACACGAATTCGCCTTGCTCGACCGACAGGTTGACGTCGGCGACGGCGGTGAGCTCGCCGAACGATTTCGTCAGATCCGTAAGCGTGAGAAACGACATGGGGAGCTCCGGGTTCGCACACCGGATGGCCGGTGCGTCATTGACGCGGACTCTAGCCAGCCATATTGGGGAGCGTCAATTTCGAATTCTGCTCAGCGGGATGAATTTCTGAGAAATTCCGGTTGGCGGAATACTTTTGGACATGGAAGAAAAATCGTTCCGTTGAATGAAGGCTGGCCAGGGGGTGAAAAGCGCGCGTCAATCCCGTGCACACCCGGATGCCCGACGCATTTCGGCGGCACGACAATGGCGTCTGGCATATTCCGTTCAATGAAATCATCGAGGAGAACTCGCATGCAGGAACCGCATTCGCGCGGAACGTCGCGTGCCGCACGCATGCCGTCCCCGGACGAGGACGCCGCTGCCGATGCCGCCGATGCGGCCGGCGCGCCGGGCACCGGCATGCTGCAGCGCGCGTTCGCGATCCTGCGCGCGCTGGCCGGCATGCAGCAGGACGGCGTGCGCGTCACGCACCTCGCGAGGGCCGTCGGCCTCACGCAAGGCACGGCGCACCGGATCCTGCAATCGCTGATCGCGGAAGGGATGGTCGAACAGGACGAGCAGTCGAAGCTGTACCGGTTGAGCGTCGACTTCTTCGCGCTCGCCGCGCTGGCCGGCAACCCGAGCAGCATGCGTACGCTGTGCCGGCCCGCGCTGCTGCGGCTGTGCGCGAGTCTCGGCGAGACGATCTTCCTGCTCGTGAAGAGCGGCTTCGACGCCGTGTGTCTCGATCTGTGCGAAGGGCCGTTCCCGATCCGCTCGTTTACCGGCGACATCGGCGGGCGCATCGCGCTCGGCGTCGGGCAGGGCAGCCTCGCGATCCTCGCGTTCCTGCCGGAAGCCGAGCGCGAGGAAGTGATCCGCTTCAACGTGCCGCGCATTCGCGGCTACGGCGTGCTCGACGAGGTGTACCTGCGCACCGAGATCGAACGCGTGCGCCAGCTCGGCTATGCAGGGCGCAACAGCGGCGTGCTCGACGGGATGGCCGGCGTCGCGGTGCCGATCCTCGACCGCACCGGTTATCCGGTCGGTGCGCTGAGCGTCGGCACGCTGGCGTCGCGCCTCGGTGACGACCGGATGCCGATGGTCGTCGAACTGCTGCGGCGCCAGGCCGACGCGATCGGCCCGCGCACGAACCCGTTCGATGCCGCATTGCGGCGGCCGATGCACGGGCTATCCGGGAAAACCGCGTAGCCGCCGCATAGCCGCATCACGCGTCGCCGTTTCGTCAGCTTGCTTGCACGCGCCATTCACGTCTGAGCAAAGTGCGCCACGTCACGCGGGCCTCGATGCTTTCTGTTTGCTTGCAGTCGCGCGCTTTTTCCGCCCACCTCCGCTTCGTCCGTCTTCATTCGATTTTCAACTGCCGGCCAGTTGAACATTTCATTTCTTGATGCGATTGCGGCTGGATACCATCCAGCCACTGTCCATACAAGCCGACCGGCGCGTATGGCCAGCATCGAGAAAACACAACACAACATCGACAAGACGGTTTGGAGAGGAGAAGACGGAGATGGTGCGAACGATGGGCAGGAAGACGGGCGTCGCGTGCATGAGCGCGGCCATTGCGATGATGTTCGCCGGCGCCGCGCATGCGCAGTCGACGGTGACGCTGTACGGGATCGTCGACGCCGGCGTGACCTACACGAACAACGCGAAGGGCCATGCGCTGTGGCAGTTCACGGGCGGCAACGAATCGGGCCCGCGCTGGGGCTTGATCGGCACCGAGGATCTCGGCGGCGGCCTGAAGGCGAACTTCCGGCTCGAGAACGGCTTCAACGTCGCGAACGGCGCGCTCGGGCAGGGCGGCCGGATGTTCGGTCGCTCGGCGTGGGTCGGCCTGAGCGGCGCGAGCTGGGGTGCGGTGACGCTCGGCCGCCAGTACAACTCGACGCAGGACATCCTCGGTTCGCTGCAGATGAGCAGTTTCCTCGCGCAGTACTCGACGCATCCGTTCGACAACGACGACATCAACAACACGTTCCGCACCAACAACGCGGTCAAGTACGTGTCGCCGACGATCGCGGGCCTGCAGGCGAATTTGATGGTCGGGTTTTCGAACTCGACGGGCTTCTCGAACGACAACACGTGGAGCGCGGGCGTCACGTATGCGAACGGGCCGCTGAACGCGGGTGCCGCCTATGCGCGCGTGAACCATCCGGCGGCCAGCGCGACGGGCGCCGTCGCGTCCGACAACTATTACCCGGGCTCGGCGTCGGTGTTCGGCGCCGGCCTGTCGAACGCGGTGCGCCAGCAGATCTGGGGCGCGGGCGGCAGCTATGCGATCGGGCAGGCGACGCTCGGGCTGCTGTACACGGGCTCGAACTTCGGCCAGGCGACGGGCGGCGCGCTGCGTTTCAGCAATTACGAAGGCAGCGTGCGCTACCTGATCACGCCCGCGTTGATGGCCGCGGCCGGCTACACGTATACGAAGGTCGCGCGCGGCGGGGACGACGGTCACTACCAGCAGGTGTCGGCCGGCGTTCAGTACCTGCTGTCCAAGCGCACCGACGTGTACGTGAACGGCTTCTACCAGAAGGCGTCGTCGGGTGTGGGCCATGCGTGGATCGACGGCACCGACGGCCCGTCGTCGACGACGTCGCAGGTGGCGGCGGTGGTCGGCATCCGCCAGAAGTTCTGATGCCCTGACGCGTTCGCGCGTCTTCCGGAGGAGACATAGATGAAATTCAAACTGTTGCTGGCGGCGTTGCCGTTCGTCGGGATGTACAGCGGCGGCTCGATCGCCGAGGTGCGGCCGCTCCTGTTCGGCCTGCCGTTCCTGCTCGTATGGAACCTGATCTGGATGGCGGCGACCGCCGCGATCCTCGCGATCCTGTTCCACCTCGACGAGCGCGGCGAGGGCCATCAGGCCCGCGACGGCCGCACGGGAGACGCGCGATGAACGCATCGATCCTCATCATCGCGGCGTTCGCCGTGTTCGCGCTCGCGATCGGCGTGATGGCACGGCGCGGCCGCAAGCTCACGCTCGAACAGTGGGCGGTCGGCGGGCGCGGCTTCGGCTCGCTGCTCACGTTCCTGCTGATGGCCGGCGAGGCGTTCTCGACGTTCTCGTTCCTCGGCGCGAGCGGCTGGACCTACAGCAAGGGCGTGCCTGCGTTCTACATCCTGTCGTACGGCTGCCTCGCGTTCGTGATCGGCTACTGGATGCTGCCCGCGGTGTGGCGCTACGCGAAGGAGCGCGGGCTCGTGTCGTTCGCCGATTACTTCGCGTCGAAGTACGACAGCCGCGCGATCGGCGTGCTGGTGTCGGTGGTGGCCGTGTTCGCCATGGTGTCGCTGCTGATGATCCAGCTGCGTGGCCTCGGCGTGATCGTGTCGGAGATGTCGTACGGGCTGATTCCGCAATCGGCCGCGATCTGGATCGCCGCGTCGCTGATGGCGGTCTACATGGTCGTGTCGGGCATTCACGGCTCCGCGAGCATCGCGATCTTCAAGGACGTGCTGATCCTCGCGATCGCGATCTTCCTCGGCCTGTACCTGCCGATGCACTATTACGGCGGGCTCGGCGAGATGTTCGCGAAGATCGACGCCGCGCATCCCGAACTGCTGCGCATGCCCGAGCACGGCTTCAACCTGAGCTGGTACAACTCGACGATCCTGCTCACGTCGCTCGGCTATTACCTGTATCCGCACGGCTTCACCGCGATCTACGTCGCGAAGGACGAACGCGCGCTGCGCCGCAACGTGATCCTGATGCCGCTGTACCAGGTGCTGATCGCGTTCCTGTTCCTCGTCGGCTTCGCGGCCGTGATGACCGTGCACGGGCTCGAAGGCGCGCAGACCGACCTCGCGCTGCTGCGCCTCGTGAAGCAGACGTTCCCCGCGTGGTTCGTCGGCATCGTCGGCGGCACGGGCCTGCTGACCGCGCTGGTGCCGGGCTCGCTGATCATGCTGAACGCATCGACGACGATCGCGCGCAACATCTACCGCGATGGCTTCGCGCCGAATGCGACCGATCGCGAGGTGACGAGCGTCGCGCGAATCGCGCTGCCGATCTTCACGCTGGTCGTCGTCTACTTCGTGCTGCGCGGCGGTGCCACCTTCGTCACGCTCGCGATCTTCTCGTCGAGCCTGCTCACCCAGCTCGTGCCGATGCTCGCGTCGAGCTTCCTGAAGCGGCCGTTCGGCACGCGGGAAGGGGCATTCGCCGGGATCGTCGCCGGTGCGATCGTAATCGCGATGACGAACTACTACGGCGTGACGCTCGCCTCGCTGTTCCCCGGCGCATCGAGCACGTTGACGTCGATCAACCCCGGGCTGGTCGCGCTCGCCGTGAACGCCGTCGTGTTCATCGCGATCAGCGCGGCGCAGCGCAAGCTGAAGGCGCGAGTGGCGGCACCCGTCCGCTCCGCATGACGTCACGATCGACATGCCGCCGTCGAGCCGCCGGGCAGCCGCCCGGCGGTTTTTCCGTTCGGCGGCCCCCTAACCATTTCGCATTCCAACAGGACACCAGGCGATGACGACCGAGGACAAAGCCGACGACCGGCGCGAAGCAATCGATACGCTGATCGCGAACGGCTGCGTGATCACGATGGACCCGCAGCGGCGCGTGATCGAGAACGGCGCGGTTGCCGTGAAGGGCGATCGCATCGTCGCCGTTGGCGACACCACCGGGTTGCAGGCGCGTTTCCGTGCCGCGCGCACGATCGACGCGCGCCGCAAGGCCGTGCTGCCGGGCCTGATCGATTCGCATGCGCACGCCGGCCACGCGATGCTGCGCACGATCGGCGGCGCGGACGGCGACGCGTGGTCGGCCGCGGCCGAGACGATCTATACGCGCGCGTCGGACGAGGCGTTCTGGGAAACCGAATCACACCTCGCGGCGCTCGAACGGCTGAAGGCCGGCGTGACGACGGGCGTGTCGCTGCTCGGCGGCGGCAACTCGATCATGCGCGTCGACGATCCCGTCTACGCGCGGCGCCATTGCGATGCGGTCGTGCGTACCGGCACGCGCTCGATCGTGGCGGTTGGCCCGTCGCGCCCACCCGCGCCGCGCGCGTACACGCGCCACGGGCCTGACGGCAGCGAGACGCGCGACGTCGATTTCGACACGATGTACGACGTGTGCGAGCGCATCGTCGACGCATGCCATGGCGATGCCGGCGGCCGGATCCGGATCGCGCTCACGCTGCCGGTGTACGGTCCCGAGCACGACCCCGAAGTCGCGCGGTACGAGCGCGACTTCCGCGACCAGGCGGCGCGCTACGGCGCGCTGGCGCGCGCACGCGGCCTGACGTTCACGCAGGACGGGCATCGCGCGGGCACGCTCGCGTTCGCGCATCGCGAACTCGGGCTGCTCGGTCCGACGGCGTTCATGTCGCACAGCATCGACCTGACCGACGACGACATCGCGGCGTGCGTGGAAACCGGCACCGCGATCGTCCACAATCCGAGCGCGATCATGTCGATCATCGGCCGCTGCCCGGTGCCCGAGCTGATCGATGCGGGCGTGACCGTCGCGATCGCGTCGGACGGCGCGGCGCCAGATCGCGGTTACGACATGTTCCGACACATGTGGCAGTGCATGCACTACCATCGCCGCCACTTCCGCGACCCGGACGTGCTGCCGCACGGCAAGGTGCTGGAGATGGTGACGATCGACGCGGCGAAGGCGCTGTCGCTCGATCGCGAAATCGGTTCGCTCGAAGCCGGCAAACTCGCCGACGTCATCCTCGTCGATCTGTTCCGCCCGCACATGATGCCGATGAACATGCCCGTGTATCGCGTGACGTGTTTCGCGAACGCGGCCGACGTGTGCATGACGATGGTCGGAGGACGCGTGCTGATGGACGATCGCCGTGTGTTGTCGGTCGACGAGAACGAGATTCTCGAGCGCGTGACGACGGTCGCGGAGACGATGATCGCGCGCAGCGGGTTGCGGCACCTGCTCGACGAGCCGAAGACGCTGTGGGGGCGCAGTCGCTACTGAACGCCGCCGTGGCGGCAGTGGTTTGCGCGGTGCAATGACGGCGAGGCCGGCCCGGTTCGGGCCGGGTTTTTTTCTGGTTTCGCCGCCGACGGACATGCTAGGATTTCCGTCAAACAACTCCGGAGACTGCTATGCCGTTCATCTGCGAAAACGTTGAATGCCGCGCCGTGCTGGCTCGCGGTCAGGTCAAGCCCAGTCGCGAAGAAGCGGGGTGGTGTTTCTACTGCCCGGACTGCAAGGCCAGGAACGAGTTGACGATTGCCGGCGTGCCGGACGGTCCTGTCGAGTGGCATCAGCCGGAGAGAGCCAGTCCCCCGCACAAGGTCGTCGCGACGGCGCGCCCCCTGGAGGACGGCGGGTTCGCAGCCCAGTTGCGCGTTCAGCGGGCGCTCGCCGTGAAAGGAACCTACGCGGCCGAAGAGCGCTGGGAGCAGCTCGGCGTATTCCCCGACGCGCAGGAGGCCGTCGCGCACGCGAAGTCCTTCGCGATGGACCTGCTGGCACGGGCGGCCTAGGCGCGAGCGGCCCGCCGGGCGATCCACATTTTGCCGGCAACGACACCGGGCCGCGGCTCGGGTGTCGTGCCGTGCCGGCAGGCCCGACACCGGTCGGACCGGTCACATCACGCCGCCGCCGCCACATCTCGAAGACGGAATTGCGCGACGGCATCGCTCAGTCGTGCGCTCTGATCCTCGAGCGACAGCGCCGCGGCGGCTGCTTCTTCCACCAGCGCGGCATTGCGCTGCATGGTCTGCTCCATCTGGATGACCGCGGCATTCACCTGCTCGATGCCGGCGGATTGCTCGTCGAATGCGATGCTCGTTTCGCCCATGATCGCATTCACGCGCTCGACCGCGGCGACGAGTTCGTTCATCGCCGAGCCGGCGAGTGCGACGAGGCCGCTGCCGTCTTCGACGCGCTGCGCCGAGTGGCCGATGAGTTCGCGAATCTCCTTCGCCGCCGACGCGCAGCGCTGCGCGAGCCCGCGCACCTCGGTTGCCACCACGGCGAAGCCACGCCCCTGTTCGCCCGCGCGTGCCGCTTCGACCGCGGCATTCAACGCAAGGATGTTCGTCTGGAATGCGATGCTTTCGATCACGCCGACGATGCCGGAGATCCGCGTGGAGCTGTGCGAGATCGCCGACATCGTTTCGACGACGCGCTGCATCGCGTCGCCGCCTTTCGATGCGATGCCGGCCGCGCCTTGCGCGTAAGTGCGCGCATCGCGCGCGTTGTCCGCGTTCTGCCGGACGGTCGCCGTCAGCTGTTCCACGCTCGCCGCCGCCTGCTGCAGCGACACGGCCTGCTGCTCCGTGCGCGCGGACAGGTCGACGTTGCCGCTCGCGATCGTGCGGACGTCGCCGACGATCGTCTCCGTGCTCGAGCGCACCTGATTCACGGTTTCGACGAGGCCGTCCTGCATCCGCTTCAATGCATTCAGCAAATACGCCATTTCGTTTTCGCCGGGAATGACGACCGTGCCGGTCAGGTCGCCTTTCGAAATCCTGTCGAAATGCGCGACGGCGAGATGGATCGGCGCGATGATCGCCGTCGCGAGCACGCGCTGCGCCAGGAAGCCGACGATCAGCGCGAACAGGGCGACCGCCACCATGGCCCACACGATCCGGTGGAAGCGCTCGCCGGCTGCATCGTAGCGCGCCTTCTGGCGGGCGACCTGGAACGATTCGAGCGCGTCGATCGCTTCCTGGTAGGCGGTGAAGAGTGCCGGCGGCGCGGTGCGGTGCGTGTCGAGGAAGTCGAATGCGTTGTCGTGATCGAGTTGCGACATCGCCTTCAGGAACACCTGGTCGAGCAGCGTGCGACGGCGATTGCGCAGTGTGTCGAACAGCGCTTGCTCGTCGGCGTCGCGCGTGTGCAGGCGCGTGTACGCGTCCAGTTCGTCGTCGCTCTGCTTGAGGAGCGTGTGCAGTTGCGCGATTTCCGCCTTCGCGGGCTGGCCGGCGCTGATGATCTGCGCGACGTCGCTCACGCGTTCGCGCAGCACGAGCATGCGCTCCGAGCTGGTTTTCAGGTGCAGCAGCGACGCGGTGTCGTCGCGGTACATCGCTTCGAGCGAGCCGTTGCCCGCGTAGAGGGCGGCGATGCACGCGCCGACGACCAGCACGAGCAGCGCCGTATAGCCGGCGATGGTCGCGACGAGCCCGCCGCGGATGGTGAGTTTTCGCATGACGTTCCCTTGCCGGCGGCCCGACGGGCGGCCGACGGCGGATGTGGATTCCGGATCACGAACGACGACGGCGCGCCGCGTCGCAATGCGGGGCGCGAGGGTTGCGAACGGGTTAACGGCAGGCGCGGCGCGGAGGTTTTATCTGCACGCGACGCGAATCTGGACGAATGCGACAGAAGGGCGGCGGTGGAGGGCGGATACGTTGCCGTGGTGAACGGCGTGCCGACGGCCGAGGCACGCATCGCCGCCGCGAAGCGACGCGCACTCGCCGCTGGCGATCGCGAGCGGGCGGGAGGCGCCGGGCATGGCCGTCGTGCGTTCGCCGTCGTCCGTTGCGGTCATCGCGGGGCATCGTTCGCGCCACATGTCGATCGCGCGGTGGTCGTCAAACGATCGAGCTGCGCAAATGCACAGGCCGCCCGTCAAAAAGAACGTGGTGAACGGGTTGCCGAAAGCAGGAACGGGGCATCGCGCTCGCGCGCGACGCCCTTCGCATCGGCGGGCGGCCGCAGCCGCTCGCGTCCGTCAGTTGTAGATATCGAACGAGAAATACTTCTTCGCGATTCGCTGATACGTGCCGTCCTGAATCAGGCTCGCGAGCGCCTGGTTGATCTGCGTGCGCAGCGCGTCGTCATCCTTGCGCACGCCGATCGCGGAGCCGACGCCGAGCGTCTTCGGATCGTGCAATGGCGGCCCCGCGAATTCGAAGTTCGCTCCCTTCGCCGTCTTCAGGAAGCCGAGATCAGCCTGCACCGACGATTGCAGCGACGCGTCGAGGCGGCCCGCAATCAAATCCTGATAGACGAGATCCTGCGTCTGGTACGTGCGCACGATTACGCCCTTCGGTTCCCAGTACGTGCGCGCATAGGTTTCCTGCGTCGACCCCTGCTCGACGCCGACGCTCTTGCCGGCCAGCGACCCGGCCGTCGGTTGCAGGTTCGAGCCGCGTCGCGCGACGAGGCGCGGCGGCACGTTGTTGATCTTGTCGGTGAACGCGATCTGCGTGAGGCGTTTCTCGGTCACGCTCATCGACGACAGCACGCCGTCGAACTTGCGCGCCTTCAGCGCGGGGATCATCCCGTCGAAGGCGTTTTCGACCCACACGCAGCGCACCTTCATGCGTTCGCAGATCGCGTTGCCGAGATCGATGTCGAAGCCGACGAGCTTGCCGTCCGGTGCGAGCGATTCGAACGGCGCGTAGCTGGGATCGACGCCGAGGCGAAGGACGGCCGGGTCTTTCGCGGCGACGGCGCCTGCCGTCAGCCCAAGCGCGACGGCGATGACGAGCTTTTTCATGATTGTCTCCATGATCGATTGTTGTGGTGTGCGGTGAAGCGAATGTGCGGCCGGTGGGCGTGACGGCCCGCGCCCGGCCATGCGCGGGCGGCTGGACGAGCGCCGGCGGATGCCGGCGATCGTCCGGATCGGGGAATCCGGTGGTTCGGTGTCAGTGCGCCGCGCTGGCGATGCGCGCCATGCTGCGCCGGTAGCCGTCGGGAGAGAACGCGGCGTTCAACGCGGCCATCAACGCGATCACGCCGACATGCAGCCACCACGCGATCGCGAAGCCGCCGCCCGCGTCGCGCAGCCAGCCGATCAGCCAGGGGCTCGCGGCGACGATCAGGAAGCCGATGCCCTGCACGAACGCGGCGAGCGCGCCCGCGAGCCGCGCATCGGGCAAGTGGTCGAGCGTGACGATCAGGCTCATCGAGAAGAATCCGCCGAGCCCGACGCCGACGCTCGCGACCGACAGCCACGGCGCGAGCGCGGGCACCGTCGCGAAGCCGACGAAGCCGACCGCCTGCAACGCGAGCGTGAGCCACAGCACGGGGCGGCGATCGTGCGAGCGTTTCGCGAGCAGCGGCATCGCGAGCGCGCCGGCCGCCTGGAACAGCGCCATCCAAGCGAGCAGGTTGCCGCTCGCCTGCGAGCTCATGCCGACGCTGTGATAGAACGCGGGCAGCCACGCGACGAGGCTTGCGTAGCCGCTGTTGCTGAGGCCGAAGAACAGCGCGAGTTGCCATGCGCGCGGAATCCGGGCGAACGCGGTGACGGGCGCCGATACCGTCGCGGCATGCACCGCGTCGCGCGGCGCCTTCGCGCGCCACAGCGCGAGCGTCACGAGCGCGGGCACGGCCCAGACGGCGAGCGACAGATGCCAGCCGCCGTGCGCGGCGAGCCACGGGCTCGCGACCGCGCCGAATGCGCCGCCGCCGACGAGCGCCGCCGAATAGAGCCCCATCGCGAGCGGCAGCCGGTCGGCGAACCAGCGCTTGGCGAGGCCCGGCGCGAGCGACTGGATCACCGCGACACCCGCGCCCGCGACGACCGCCGTGACGACCAGCCCGGTGCTGTTTCCGGTCCACAGCCGCGCGATGCAGCCCGCGGCGATCAGCGCCAGCGCGGTGGCGAGCGCGCGCTGCTCGCCGACGTGTCGTGCAAGCCCGACGCCGACGCCGGCGACGACGCCCATCAGCACGAACGGCAGCGTGGTCAGCAGCGCGGCCGCGCGGAAACCGAGGCCGGTGTCGGCACGCACGATGTCGAGCACGGGGCCGAATGCGGTCAGGAACGGACGCAGGTTGAGGCCGGCGAGCACCAGCAACGCGAGTGCGCCGCAGGATACGGAGGCCGCGTGCGGGCGGGAAACGGCGTGTGCGGTGCCGGGGTCGGTCATCGGAATGCTCCAGGGGCCAGTGGCCTTGTGATGCGATGCCGAAAGGGTAAAGGCGTGCTTACCCAGGTGAAAATTAAATATTCGACTGGGTGTCAGTGCGGAATGTGATGGCGGGGCGCGGCGTGACGGGGCCCGATGGGCGACGCCGTCGGGGCGGGCGGCGTGGCCGTTTCGGGCGCGGCGCCGGGTGCGAATCCGGGAGCGGCTCCGGGCGCAGATTCGACACGCTAGGCGGCCGGCACGTGCGGTCCGTCGTCCCGTTCGCGGGCCTTTTCACGCGCGGCGACGAGTGTCCGGATGCGCGCACGATCGGCCGGCGTCGCCGGCGTGAAGATCACGAGACTCAGGTCCGGGCGGCCGGTCACCGAGAACGCCGAGTATTCGAGCGCGATCCGGCCGGCTCGCGGGTGACGAATCTCCTTCGTCCCTTCGTCATGCGAATGAATGTCGTGGTCGCGCCACATCGCGTCGAACTCGGCGCTCGTCGCGCGCATCTCGTCGACGAACGTCTGCACGGCCTGCGTCGCCCCGCCGCGCGCGATGTCGGCGCGAAACGCGCCCACCGCGAACCGCGCGACGCGTTCCCAGTTCTGCTGCGCGTAGCGCACCCCGGCATCGACGAAGATCAGCCGCAGGATGTTGCGCGCGGGCGGCAGCAGCGTCGCATAGTCGGTCAGCGTCGCGGCGGCCGCGTCGTTCCACGCGACGACGTCCCACGTCGCCGTGCGCACGATCGCGGGGCTGGCGTCGAGCGAATCGAGCACGTGCTGCAGGCGCGGCGTGACATCGCTGCTCGCGTGATACCGCACCTCGGGCGGATGGCCGAGGCCGATCAGGAACAGATGCTCGCGTTCGGCGTCGTTGAGCAGCAGCGCGCGGGCGAGCCGGTCGAGCACGTCGGCCGACGGCGCGCCGCCGCGGCCCTGTTCGAGCCACGTGTACCACGCGGCGCTCACGTGCGCGCGCTGCGCGACTTCCTCGCGCCGCAGGCCCGGCGTGCGGCGGCGCGCGACGGGCAGCCCGAGCGCGGCCGGATCGAGTTTCTCGCGGCGGTCCCGAAGGTACGCGCCGAGCAGGTTGTCGGATGCGTCAGCCATAGCCTGTTAGTTCGTTTACCGGTAAACCGTCACGTCTTCACCGCGCGCGACGGTCGACAGATAGTAAGCCTCTCGTTCATTCGGAGGTGTCGAAATGCGTGTCTTTGTTACGGGAGCGTCGGGCTTCGTCGGCTCCGCGGTCGTTGCCGAACTCGTGGCCGCCGGGCATGCGGTGCTCGGTCTCGCGCGGTCCGACGCGGCCGCCGCGGCGGTCGCGGCCGCGGGCGCCGATGTCCATCGCGGGTCGCTGGAGGATCTCGACAGCCTGACGCGCGGTGCCGAGGCCGTCGACGCGGTGATCCACACGGGATTCAATCACGACTTCTCGCGCTTCGCGGAAAACTGCGAGCTCGACCGCCGCGCGATCGAGACGATCGGTGCGGTGCTCGCGGGGTCGGCGCGGCCGCTGGTCGTCACGTCGGGCCTCGCGCTCGTCGCACCCGGCCGCGCGGCGACGGAGGACGATCCACATGTGCCGGTGTCGGCGACCTATCCGCGCGCGTCGGAAGCGACGGCGGCGGCGCTGGACGCGCGCGGCGTATGCGCGTCGGTCGTGCGCCTGCCGCCGTCCGTGCACGGCGACGGCGATCATGGCTTCGTGCCGCGCCTGATCGCGTTCGCGAGGGAGAAGGG
The DNA here is from genome assembly GCF_902499115.1 of Burkholderia diffusa. GTDB lineage: Bacteria > Pseudomonadota > Gammaproteobacteria > Burkholderiales > Burkholderiaceae > Burkholderia > Burkholderia diffusa. The sequence goes on along the minus strand of NZ_CABVPN010000038.1, from coordinate 15,469 downwards.
CGCCTCGGCGTATCTCGGCGATGGCGGCAACCGCTGGCCGGCCGTGCACCGGCTCGATGCGGCGCGCGTGTACCGGCTCGCGGTCGAACGCGGCGCGCCCGGCGCGCGCTATCACGCGGTCGACGATACGGGCGTGCCGTTCCGCGAGATCGCGGAGGTGATCGGCCGCCGGCTGAACGTGCCGGTCGTGTCGAAATCGGCCGCGCAAGCCGGCGAGCACTTCGGCTGGTTCGCGATGTTCGCTGGAATGGATGCGCCCGCAACGAGCGAGCGCACGCGGGCGTCGCTCGACTGGGCGCCGGTGCAGCCGGGGTTGCTGGCCGACATCGACCGGCCGCGGTACTTCGAGACCTGATGCGCGAATGCGCGAGGCGTGCCGTCGTTACCGACCGGCACGCCCGGCGCCGCAACGTTCAGACGGTCACGACGATTCTGCCGACCCGCGCGCCGGCTTCCATGCGCCGACGGGCCTGGGCTATGTCGTCGAACGCGAACGACCCTCTTCGCACACGGTTCGACGCCGGGGCGCCGCGCGCAACGCGCGCAACGCACGCAGCGCACGCAGCGCACGCAACGTACGCAACGCACGCAACGCACGCAACGCACGCAACGCAAGCAACGCAAGCAACGCAAGCAACGCAAGCAACGCAAGCAACGCAAGCAACGCAAGCGCGAACCGGACGCGCGGGATGCAGCGGATGCGCGCCCGCCGGTCGCGCCTCATTCGACCGGATGCAGGTCCTGCAGCAGCGTCGGCACGAGCTCCGACACGGTCGGGTGAATGTGCATCGCGCGGCTGATCGTCGTATACGGTGCGCCGGCGGCCATCACGTCCAGCAACCCGTGCACGACTTCGTCGCCCGTCACGCCGAGGATCGACGCGCCCAGGATCGCGTGGTTGTCCGCGTCGACGATCACCTTCATGAAGCCCTGGCTCTCGCCTTTTTCGACCGCGCGGCCGACCCGCGTCATCGGCCGCGTGCCCACCAGCAGCCGGCGGCCGGTCTGCCTCGCTTCCGCTAGCGTCATGCCGACGCGGCCGAGCGGCGGGTCGATGTACATCGCGTACGCGGTGATGCGGTCGGACACCTTGCGCGGATCGTCGTCGAGCAGGTTGGCCGCGACGATTTCGTAGTCGTTGTACGCGGTGTGCGTGAATGCGCCGCGCCCGTTGCAGTCGCCGAGCGCCCAGATGCCGGGCACGTTGGTGCGCAGCTGGTCGTCGACCGTGATGTAGCCGCGCGCGTCGACCGCGACGCCTGCCTGCTCGAGCCCGAGATCGTCGGTGTTCGGCACGCGGCCGACCGCGAGCAGCAGGTGCGAGCCCGCGACCTCGCGGCGGCCGCCCGTGCAGTCGAGGCCGACCACGACGCCGTCGCCGTCGCGCCGCGCGGTCAGGCAGTTCGCATCGAGCTGCACGTCGATGCCTTCGTTCGCGAGAATCTCGTGCACGGCCTGCGAGACGTCCTCGTCCTCGCGACGGATCAGGCGCGACCCTTTCTCGACGATCGTGACCTGCGCGCCGAAGCGGCGGTACATCTGACCGAATTCGAGCCCGACGTAGCTGCCGCCGACGATCACGAGATGCTCGGGCAGGAAGTCGACGTCCATCATCGTCGAGTTGGTCAGGTATGGCACCGAGTCGAGGCCCGGCATCGGCGGGATTTGCGCGCGCCCGCCGACGTTGATGAAGATGCGGCCGGCTTCGAGCACTTCGTCGCCGACGCGTACCGCGTTCGCCCGCTCGAATCGGGCATGACCCTGAAACACGGTGGTGTTGTCGAGCCCCCGCACCCATTGCTCGACGCCGTGGTTCGAGCGGCCGGAAATCTGGTCCTTGCGCGCCTTCACGGCCTTCATGTCGACGCTGACGGTGCCGACCGACACGCCGTATTCGGCCGCACGACGCGCAAGCTGCGCCGCGTACGCGCTCGCGATCAGCGTCTTGGTCGGAATGCAGCCGGTGTTCACGCAGGTGCCGCCGAAGCGGCCGCGCTCGACGACCGCGACTTTCATGCCGGCGCCCGCGAGCCGCGCGGCGAGCGGTGGACCGGCCTGGCCCGTGCCGATGACGATCGCGTCGAAGTGTTGCGTCATGACGTCCTCCTGCGCTGGTTCAACGTGGGAAGGGTGGCGCGCAAGACGCATGCCGCGTCGGCGCGCGCCCGAACGGCGACGAGCGCTTATGGTAGACCGGTTGGCGGGGGGAGGCGAGTTGCGTCGATGCAAGCGGCGGAGCCTCGTTCGCCCACGGTTTTTCAGTCCTTGCGCCGCCATTGGCCGAACGTCACCGGCCGGTGCGCATCGGCGCGCATGACGGTGACTTCGTCGGGCTTGTCGTCGAGCGGAAACGATTCGGTGTAGATCTCGCTGGAGAACAGCCAGCCGTGGGTGCGCGGGTCGTAGCGAAACGTCACGTAGTCGCTCCAGTGCTGCCCGCACGCGACGAAGTTCTGCACGGTGAAATAGCGGCCTTTCACCGAGAGGCCGCTGTCGGCGGCGTCTTCGGGATCGAACGGATCGCACTGGCCGCCTTCGTTCGCGCGCAGGACCACGTGGTCGTTGCGCGCGGCGAGCCGGTACGCGTGATCGGGCCGCTCCTCGAAGATCAGCAGCGGGCGGGGCGACGGCTGCCCGCGCGAATCGGCCGCGCGATGCACGACGACGAGAAAGCTGCGCCTTCCGTCGCCGAGGTCCGGCCCTGCCTGCGCGACGAACGGTTGGTAGCCGGACGGCAGTTGCGTCGCGATGGATTGCGGCAGGCCGTCGGCCCGTGCGCCGGACGACAGCGCGGCGAGCAGCGCGAGGAGGGCTCGGTGCGCGGTCGTGCCCATCACAGATCCCGCCCGAGAAACTCGGTGCCGGGCACCGGATTGAACGCAACGGGCGGTGCCGGCGTGAAGCCGAGCGAACCATACAGTTGCCTTGCGGCGACGAATTCCGGCAGCACGTCGAGACACATCCGCGCATAACCGGCCGCCTTCGCGTCGCACCGCAGCCGCTCGACGAGCTGGCGGCCGACGTTCAGCCCGCGCGCTTCGGGACGCACGTATACGCGCTTCATCTCGCACGTCGTCGCGTCGATTTCGCGAAACGCCGCGCAGCCGACCACGCGCCCGGCGCGCCACGCGAGCAGCAATTGCCCGCGCGGCGCCGCGTATTTGCCCGGCAGCGCGGCGAGTTCGGGCTCATAGTCCTGGAACGCGAGGCTGACCGTGGGGCTCGCGATGTACTCGCGGAATATCGCTTCCACGACGGCGGCATCGTCGGGATAGCGGGCGGCGCGAATCTCGATCATGGGGGCGTGGCGCGATGGCGGGAACGGCACCCAGCATAGCAGTGCGCGGATGCTTCCGGCGGCCCGCGAAGCGTGCCAGAATCGTCGACTTCACCGTCGGGAATCGACACGCAGGCGCCGGCGCTTCGGCGTCGCTGATCAAGGAGACTTCGATGACTGCATCGGCTGCCGTACTCGCCATTCTGGCCGCGCTGTGGCTTGGCGCGATGATTCCGGGCCCGAGTTTCGTGCTGGTCGCCCGCAATTCGATCGGGCTGTCGCGCCGCGACGGGCTGGCGACCGCGCTCGGCATGGGCGTCGGCGGGATCGCGTTCGGCGGCGTCGCGCTGGCCGGGCTCTACACGCTGCTGCAGGCCGTCGAATGGCTGTACGTGGGACTCAAGCTGGCGGGCGGCGCCTACCTGATCTACATGGCGTCGAAGATCTGGCGCGGCGCCGACAGGCCGATCGCGATGGAAGATGCGCAGGCCGTCGTCGCCGGCAGCGCGCGCAAGTCGTTCTGGATCGGCCTCACGACCCAGCTCAGCAACCCGAAGACGGCAATCTGGTACGGCAGCATCTTCGCGGCGCTGTTGCCGCAGCATCCGCCGCTCTGGTGCTACCTGGCGCTGCCGCCGCTCGTGTTCGGCGTCGAATTCGGCTGGTACACGATCGTCGCGCTGTGCTTCTCGACCCGCCGGCCGCGCGAACTCTACCTGCGCGCGAAGAAGTGGGTCGACCGCGTCGCGGCCGGCGCGATCACGCTGCTCGGCCTGCGGCTGATCCTGAACGCGCCGAAGGCGGGGATCTGACGGCAGGCGGTGTCGCCGGGGGGCGCGCCGCCGTTGCATTCCTGACAGGCATGCCGCCACGGCCGCTCATTCCGGCACATGGCGTGGCGGGCGCAGCCACGGCCCCGAATCACCGCGCCCTGCGCGCGCCAAGCGCGCGTCACACCGCCGGAAATCGTTCGAGCAGCGCCGCGAACCGCGCGTCATCCGGAAACGCCGTCACTTCATACCGCACCGGCCGGTGCGCGGTGGCCGTCATCAGGTCGCCGCATGCGTCCCGCAGCGCGGCCATCGGCACGTGGGCCGACTGCCGCGTCGCTTCACGATAGAGCACGACGATGTCCGTCTCGGGCAGCAGCGTCGGCACGCCGTCGCTCCACACGCCGACGCTGAACAGCTCGCCGTTCTGCCGCCGGTACACGGTGTACGACGCCACGAAGACGTCGGTGCCGTCCCGCTTGTGCAGATCGTCCAGCAGCGTCCGCTGATCCTGATAGTCGCCCGCGAGTTCGTCCACGCGCAGCGCGTGCAGCTTCGCTTCCAGCCCTGCCGGGACGAAATTCCGCCACGCGGCGCCGTCCCAGCGCAGCATCAGCGGCGGCAGGGGACGCGGCTGCGCGCGCGCCTGTTCCGCGAGTTCGACCATCGTCGCGAGCCCGGCCGCGTTGCGGTCGCCGGTGAGCAGCAGCACGGCCCGGTTCGGCGCCATCACCACCGGCGCGCCGGAGATCGGCTGGCGGTGCAGCAAGTCGGTCAGCAAGAGCCGCGCCGCGTCGTAGTAGTCGCCGAACTGCGAAACGAACACGCCGTCGCGCAACGCGGCCCACGGCGCCGACGACGCACCGCGCAGGTTGTCGATCGCGATGTCGCATGCGTCGTCGAAGCTGACACCCCATTCGGCGAGCCGCGCGCTCGTCAGCCGCGCGACGCTGAATTCGCCGTCGTACGCGATGCCGATCTCGAGGTTCTCGCACAGCGTCCGGAACGCGACTTCCGACGCGGCGGGCTGTCCGGCGAGCTGCAGCGCGACCGTGCCGCGCTCGGTCGCGCTGCGGATCACGGGGCGCAGCCGTGCGCGGACGTCCGCGAAGTTCGCCGGAATCTCGTGCTGCATCATCGCGCTCGCCTGGCGCTGCAGCGTCGCTTCGCGCTCGGCCGGCTTCGCGTCCGCATAGTCGCGGAACAGGTTGTGCAGGTTGATGATGTTCGACGGGACATCCGCTTGCACGAGACGGCCCTTGTCGTCCTCGTGAAGCCACTCGCGCGTGTCGCCGGTCGCGCGCAGCGCGGCGATCAGGCGGTCGGCGAAGTCCTGCCGGGTAGGCGGTTTGCTGAAGCGCTCGCGCAGGCGCGCGACGAAGTCGGAAAGCATCGTGAGCGGTCGGGCAGGCCCGTCTGTTATCAGTCGTTGTCATGGGCGGCGGCGCCGGTCTCCCGGGGCGCCGCCTGCGTCCCGCGGATATCGGCCGGATATCCATGGTGCGGGCGGCCCGCGCGCCGGCTGCAGGGCGGCGCGGGCCCGCATCGGGCGCGAATCGGGTGCGAATCGCGCGGCGGGTGTCGCGATGGTACCGCACGTCCGTGACGGAATCGTATGCGGGCGAACAGGATGTCTGGCGTGAACCGGCGCCCGCCTGGGGCTTCGGAAGGCGTCCGGATGCGTGGCCGGCGCCGCGCCGGCGCACCGGGAAACCCCGGCGATCGGCCCGCGAGCCTTGTGCTGCGGGCGTTCGCGCCGGTTGCGCGGCGTACCGGGCCGAGCCGCTTCCGCGATTCTGGCGGTCGACCTCCCGACGACGTGTAAACTGCTGCCTTTTTTGACGGTTTGCAGCATGGTGCAAGCACCCCCGCGCCCGGCACTGAGCGGCCCGACGCTCGTCCGGCTGCTCGCGCGCCTGACCGATGCCGACGTCGCGGAATCCCGGCTGACGCTGTCGGACCGCCTGAGCCAGTGGCTCGGCTGGACCGACGCGATCACGCTGTCGTCCGCGCTGAATGCGAGCCCGCCAGGCGTCGCGGCCGGCGTGCGTGGTTACGACGCGGAGCGTGACTGCGCGCGCGTGCGCCACGACCTCGCGCAGGCGATCACGGCCGCCCTCCGCCCGCGCACGCGGCGGCGTCCCGGCGAGTTGCCGCCGCCGTCCGCCGACACGGCCGACTTCGCGGATTTCCGCCAGAGCTGTCTGTCGCTCCAGCAGGAAATGGAGACCGCGATCGGCCAGTTGCGCGGCCGCTTGCGGGTCGCGGTCGCCGCGCGCTCGTCCGGGATGGCGCGGCTCGCGACGCTCGACGCGATCATGGAGCGCGTGCTCGGCGCGCGCGAGCGCAGCCTGCTGTCCGCCGTGCCCGCGCTGCTCGGTACGCGCTTCGAGCGGCTGCGCGACGCGGAACGGCAGGCACTGGCCGACGCGCAAGCGGCGGCCGATGCCGAGGGCGACGCCCCGCCCGCCGCGGCGATCGTGCCCGGCACGTGGCTCGACACGTTCCGCAACGAGATGCAAAGCATCCTGCTCGCCGAACTCGAAGTCCGGTTTCAAACGGTAGACGGGCTGCTCGCGGCCCTTCGTACCTGCTAATCCCTACGCTATGTCCAGAATTCGTCTTGATCTCGTTGTCTTCATCGCCGGTCTGCTCGCAGTGTGCTGGATCGGCATCGGCTATGTCGCGTCGAACCCGCTCGCGACGGCCGTCACCCTGCTGATCGGCGCATGCTACGTCGCCGGTGCGTGGGAACTGCGGCGCTACCGGCAGGCCACCGCCACGCTGTCGCGCGCGGTGGCCGGCCTGACCGAACCCCCGGCGACGCTCGACGCGTGGCTCGATACGCTGCCCCCGGGCCTGCGCGGTGCCGTGCGGGCACGCGTCGAAGGTGCGCGCGTCGCGCTGCCGGGCCCGTCGCTCACGCCGTATCTGGTCGGCCTGCTCGTGCTGCTCGGCATGCTCGGCACGCTGCTCGGGATGGCCGTGACGCTGAAGGGCACGGGCGCCGCGCTCGAAAGCGCGACCGACCTCGACGCGATCCGGGCTTCGCTGATCGCGCCGGTGAAGGGTCTCGGCTTCGCGTTCGGCACGTCGATCGCGGGTGTCGCGACGTCCGCGATGCTCGGGCTGCTGTCCGCGCTCGTGCGCCGCGAACGGCTCGACGCGGGCCAGCAGCTCGACGCGAAGATCGCGACGACGCTGCGCGTGCATTCGTCCGCGCACCAGCGCGACGAATCGTTCCGGCTGCTGCAGCGCCAGGCCGACGTGATGCCGGCGCTGGTCGACCGGTTGCAGACGATGATGACGACGCTCGAGGCGCGCAGCGTCGCGCTGCACGATCGCCAGATCGAAAGTCAGCAGACGTTCTTCGATCGGACCGAGCGCGCGTATGCCGGCCTGGCATCGAACGTCGGCGACGCACTGAAGGAAAGCGCCGCCGAGAGCGCGCGCGTGGCCGGGGCCGCGCTGCAGCCGGTCGTCGCGGCGACGATGACGGGGCTTGCGCAGGAGATGGCCGCGCTGCGCGACACCGTGACGAGCGCGGTGCAGCGTCAGCTCGACGGGCTGACCGACGGTTTCGAGAAGACCACCGGGAACGTGACGGCCGTCTGGAACCGCGCGCTCGACGAGCAGCGCCGCGCGGGCGATGCAGTCGCGCAGCAGTTGCAGACGACGCTCGGCCAGTTCACCGACACCTTCGCGCAGCGTTCGGCAGACCTGCTCGACGGCGTCGCGACGCGCCTCGAATCGACCGAAAGCCGGCTGTCCGACGCGTGGCGCGATGCGCTCGCGCGCCAGGAACAGGTCGGCGAGACGCTGGCCGGCCAGCATGCGCACGCGCTCGGCGAAGCCGCCGCGACGTTCGAGCGGCATTCGCGCGCGGCGCTCGCCGCGATGCGCGAGTCGCATGCGGGGCTGCAAACGCAACTGGCCGCGCGCGACGAGGAACGCCTGTCTGCGTGGAATGCGTCGCTGGCCGCGATGGCAGCGAAGCTCGGCGACGAATGGCAGCGCGCGGGCGTGCACAGCGCGGGCCGTCAGCAGGAAATCTGCGATGCGCTGGCGCAAACGACGCGCGATCTCACGGCACAAGCGTCGACGTTCGAGCAACGCTCGGCCGACCTGCTCGCGACGATTCGCGAATCGCACACGGGCCTGCAAACGCAACTGGCCGCGCGTGACGAAGAACGTCTGGCGGCATGGAACGATTCGCTGGTCGCGATGGCAGCGAAGCTCGGCGACGAATGGCAGCGTGCTGGCGTGCACAGCGCAGGCCGCCAGCAGGAAATCTGTGATGCGCTCGCACAAACGACGCGCGATCTCACGGCACAAGCGTCGACGTTCGAACAACGCTCGACCGACCTGCTGTCGACGATTCGCGAAGCGCACACGGGCCTGCAAACGCAACTGGCCGCGCGTGACGAAGAGCGTCTGGCGGCATGGAACGATTCGCTGGCCGCGATGGCAGCGAAGCTCGGCGACGAATGGCAGCGTGCGGGTGTGCATAGTGCAGGCCGCCAGCAGGAAATCTGTGATGCGCTCGCACAAACGACGCGCGATCTCACGGCACAAGCGTCGACGTTCGAGCAACGCTCGGCCGACCTGCTGTCGACGATTCGCGAATCGCACGCGAGCCTGCAAACGCAGCTGGCCGCACGCGACGAAGCACGTCTGGCGGCATGGAACGACTCGCTGGCCGCGATGGCCGCCACGCTGCGCGACGAATGGGCGCAGACGAGCGCACAGGCCGCGGCGCGCCAGCAGGACATCTGCGACACGCTGACCCGCACCGCGAACGACATCACCGCCCAGGCGCAGGTGCACGCGAGCGACACGATCAACGAAATTTCGCGCCTCGTGCAGGCCGCGTCGGAAGCGCCGAAGGCCGCGGCCGACGTCGTCGCCGAACTGCGCCAGCGCCTGTCCGACAGCATGGTGCGCGACACCGCGATGCTCGACGAGCGCAGCCGCCTGCTCGCGACGCTCGAGACGCTGCTCGGCGCGGTCAACCACGCGTCGACCGAACAGCGCACCGCGATCGACGCGCTCGTCAGCACGTCGGCCGACCTGCTCGACCGCGTCGGCGCGCGCTTCAACGACACCGTCGATGCCGAAACGCGCAAGCTCGATTCGGTGGCCGCACAGGTCACGGCGGGGGCGGTCGAGGTCGCGAGCCTCGGCGATGCGTTCGGTGCGGCCGTGCAGGTGTTCGGCGAATCGAACGACAAGCTGCTGAACCACCTGCAGCGCATCGAGGCCGCGCTCGAGAAATCGCTCGCGCGCAGCGACGAGCAGCTCGAGTATTACGTCGCGCAGGCGCGCGAGGTGATCGACCTGAGCATGATGTCGCAGAAGCAGATCGTCGAGGACCTGCAGCAGATCGCCGGTCGGCGGGCATCGGTCGGAGCGTAACGCATGCACGACGAAATCGACGACGGCGCGCCGTCCGCGCCGGTGTGGCCCGCGTTCGCCGACCTGATGTCGGTGCTGCTCGGCGCATTCGTGCTCGTCCTCGTCGGCGTGATCGGCATGCAGCTGCAGCTCACGTCGAAGCTCGAGGAAGCCGTGCGTGCGCGCCAGCAGGAGGCGCAGCAGCGCAAATCGCTCGAGGAAGCGCTCGCCGGGCCGCTCGCGGCCGGCCGCGTGACGCTCGTGAACGGTCGGATCGGCATCAGCGGCAGCGTGCTGTTCGCGCTGAATTCCGACCAGCTGCAGCCCGAGGGCCGCGATCTGCTGAAGACGCTCGCCACGCCGCTGGCCGCGTACCTGAAGACGCGCGACGAGATCCTGATGATCAGCGGCTTCGCCGACGACCAGCAGGTGCGCGCCGGCAACCGCCAGTTCGCGGACAACTGGGAACTGTCGGCCAAGCGCGCGCTGACGGTCACGCGTGCACTGATCGACGCCGGCGTGCCGGCGCCGTCGGTGTTTGCGGCTGCGTTCGGCTCCGAGCAGCCGGTCAGTTCGAATGCGGACGATGAAGGCCGCGCGAAGAACCGCCGCGTGGAGATCGCGCCGGTGCCGCGCAAGACCGCATCGAACGGAGGGCGGGCGAAGTGACGGACGACGCGACGCACGTGCGCGCGACGCTCGACGCGTGGCGCGAGCAGGGCGCCGACCGGCTCGATCCGGTGCGCTTTCATCGGCTCGACGCGCTGGAGAGACGCGCGGCCGCGCTCGACGGCGACGCGCGCGCCCTGCTCGATGCACGGCTCGCGACGCTGCTGGAAGCGTTTGCGGAGATTGTCTCGCGAGCCGGCGAAACGTCAGCCGCGAGCGGGACGGCGCAAGCAACCGCACCGGCGCCCGCGCGCAGCCTGCTCGGCGGGCTCGTCGAGCAGCTCGCGCGCGATGCGCAGGCCGACAGGCGCGGGATCGATCCCGCGCTGATCGATTACTTCCGCACGATGTGGTCGAAGGTCCGCACCGAACAGCAGTATCGCCAGTCGCTCGACCAGGTGCCGCGCAACGCGGGACCGCTCAATTCGAACAGCCTCGTGCATCGGTCGCTCGCGACGATGCGCGAGTTGTCGCCGGAATACCTGCAGCAATTCCTGTCGTACATCGATGCGCTGGCGTGGCTCGAGGATCTCGCCGGCGGCGGCGCGCAGCTCGAGAAGGAAGCGCCGCGCGCGAAGGCCGCGAAGCCGGCGAAACCCGCGAGGAAGACCACGCGCACCAAGGCGCGATAACACACGCTTTCAGCCACGTCGGTCGTCGCCTAGCGACCCGGCGACTGCGCGTCGATCGCCGCGCGCAGTGCATGCAACGCGTCGGTCAGCGCCGACGCGAACGGCGGATGCGCGGCGATGCCCGCAGCGTCGAGCTGGCTGCCGAGGATCGGCAGCGTGATCGACGCGCGCTCGACGATGCGCGCCGACATGACGAACAGCGTTTCGCGCAGCGCCGCGTCCGCATGCGTCGCGCGCGGCGACGCGTTCAATACCGCGACCGGCTTGTACACCACGGCTTCGCATCCCACGACCCAGTCCAGCGCGTTCTTCATCACGCTCGTCATGCCGTGCGCGTATTCCGGGCTCGCGATCAGCACGCCGTCCGCGGCGTTCAGCCGCTCGATCAGGTCGCGCACCGCGGCCGGCGATGGATATTCGGTATCGGGATTGAACAGCGGAAACTCGCCGAGACGATCGAAACGCGTGATGCGCATCCCGCGCGGCGCGACGCGTGCGGCTGCATCCAGCAGCGCCGCGTTGTACGACTGCGCGCGAAGGCTGCCGCACAGCGCGACGATGTCGATGCGGCGCTCGGAATCGGCTCGGGGTTCGGTGGCCATCGAGGAGCGTAGGGAATGGTGGCTTGCGCGGCGACGCCGCGCGGATCCGACGGATTATCGCATCGGTGCGTGAGCGACGTGGCGCGCGTTCGCGACGCGGCGCAGGTGCTGCCATTCACGATCTTCCTGCGGAAACTTCACGTCCTGACACGCCGCGGCGAGCGTATCGATCATCCCGGTTGCGCGTGCCAGGTCGCCAAGTGTCCATCCGTTGCCGAGCAACAGCCGGCGCGTATGCAGCGCACCGTACACGTCGTCCGCGACGGCTTCGCCGAGATAGCGCAGCGCGCGGCCTTCGACGTCGACGAAGCCGTGCCGGTAGTCGTGCGCGAGCGCGGTCCACAACTGCGCCGCGCCGATCGACTGACGTGCGCCGCTGATCAGGCACAGGCCCGCGTCGAGCCCCCATCGATACAGCGTCGTCGCGAGCCCCTTGCGTTGCGCGGACCCGCGCAGCCGCGTATGCGGCGCGCGCAGGTAGCGGTCCGCGCGGCGCGGCAGTTCGGGGAGCCGGTTGAAGATCGTGTAGCCGGCGAGCTGCCGGGCCGACGGATCCTCGACGTAAAGGAAGTATTCGCCGTCGGCCTCGCGGTGGCGGACGACCAGGCCCGAGTCGCCGAGCGCGACGGCCGGCAGGCCGTGCAGGCGATGGCCCGGCTGGTGCAGACGCGCGTAGAGCGTGTCGAGTTCATCGTCGATGTCGTGCTGGGAATGCTGTACGTCGATACGCATGGCAAAAGGCGCCCGTCCCGGGCGCATCGGGAAAGAGGTTCATTGCAATGGGAAAGGAAATGGCAGCGGCCCCCGGGCTCGGCGAGCGAGCCGGGGCCGCGAATCAGCTGGGGATGTGCTGGAAACCGGCGGCGATCGCGGCGAGGCCCGCGATGCAGAGTGCGAACAGGATCAGGACTTTGTGGATCACGCCTCTCTCCTCATGAACGCGCGGCGCCGAAGGGCGGTGCCGCGGAGACGGTGACAGCGGGCATGGCCCGCGCGCAGACGGTCAGCACCATACGCGACGGGCACAGGGCGGGCAACCGGACTGCGGGAGAAAAGCGACGAAACGCGGGGAATCGGGGTGTTTCGCGACAATTGGTCGCAAGGGGGGCCTCGGTGCGGTCCTGACCTTGCGCGTCGCCGTTCGGCTTCAGGTGTATCCGCTCAGGAACACGTGCGAAATCGCCTCATTTTTTCGCACGCGTTCCGCCGGGCTTCCATGATCGAGGCGCTCATCGAACCGATGATCGCGAGACCGCCTCACACCGCCCGCCGCCCCCCGAACGCCTGCCTGATCCGCGCGAACAGCCCATGCTGCGCGATCCACTCGGCATACGCGCGATAGTCAGGATCGCGCATCAAATGCCGCTCCTCCGTCTTCGCCCGCGTGTAGTAGATCAGGTTGACCGCGACGAGCCCCGCGCAGTGCATCAGCCCGACCTGCCAGCCGAGCGGCTCGACGAACGGCACCGACACCATCCAGTACGACAGGTTCTTCGTGATGTATGCCGGATGCTTCGTGAAGCGGTACGGGCCCGACGTGATGATCCCGCGGTTCGTGAGGTTCGAGAACCGCAATCCGAACGAGATCGTCGATAGCGCATAGGTCATCAGCAGCAGGATGATCACCGCACCCCAGATCACGCGCAGCGTCGGCGCGGACAGCAGCCAGTTGTCCCAGAACAGCGAACCTTCGTAGCGGATGTAGTTGTTCGAGATCAGCGACCAGAACGGCTGGTAGCACATCAGCGCGGCGACCCAGCCGAGCGTGGTCGGCTCCACGGTGCGCACGTGGCTGTCGAGGATGCGGAACGTGCACAGGTAGCCGACCGTGCCGAACATCAGGTCCATCGTGAACGACAGGTCGTACAGGAACACGAAGGTCGCGATCGTCATCGGCGCGTTCACGGCGTGCGCGAGCGACGCGCTCAGGTGATCGGCGTCCTTCGACAGGTAGACGGTCATCAGCGGCAGGAAGAACGCCTTCACGCCCCAGCCGGCGAGCATCTCGCGCACGGGCTGCCAGCTCGCGGGCTGCTCGTGACGGAACAGGAAGCGGCCCCACAGCAGGTACGCGTCGTCGGTTTCGCGCTGGTGGCGATCCATCCACGCGAAGTAGAACGGCGCGGCGACGATCACGTACGGCGCGAGCGAGCGCAGCAGCGACCAGAACGGCAGGTAGAACGCGCCGTGATATTCGGGCAGGAGCCAGTAGATGACACCGATGCCTGCGTAGATCGACGTCAGCGCGCCGAGCCGCGTCGCGACACGGGCGAGCCCGAGCGGGCGCACGGCCTGCCGCGACAGTCCCGCGCTCGGGCGCAGGTAGACGCGCGAGATGAAGATTTCGTGCAGCGCGATCGTGCCGATGATCGCGAGGCTCGCGATGACCGCACGGGTGGCCGCGTCGAGGCCCGGCTGGTCGCGCGTTGTCCACAGCGCGAACAGGCCGGCCGCGATGCCGAGCAGGCCCGCGCGGAATGGCGTGGCGGAACGGGGCGGGCGGTCCTGGACCGCAGCGATGCCGTCGATGGTGGAGTTCATGATCGGATCCTCGTCGGGATGACGGCCGGCGCCCCCGCTTGGCGGGTGACGCCGGCCATCGGCCGGGCTTTGGTTTGGTATCTGCCCGGCCATTGGCCTGTGGTTCTGATACGTGCAGCGTTACTTCTTGGGGGTGGTGCCGCCGAGCAGACCGCCGAGCAGGTTCGTCACCGGCGCCAGCAGGTTGGTCGCGCCAGCCGTGCTGCCGCCGTTCGAACTGCCGGTCAGGCCGGCCGTGACGGTGCCGCTGCCGGACGGCGTCGTCACCGTGCCCGCCGCGCCGCTCGGGCTGGCCGTGCCGACTGCGCCGAGCGTGCCGGCTGCAGAGGTCAGCGAACCCGTCAGCGTGCCGACCGGGCCGTTCGTCAACGCACCGCCGAGGTTGCCGGTCAGGCTGCCGCCCGGCGTCGTGACCGTGCCGGTGAGGCTTGCGCCGAGCGGCGTCAGCGAGTTGACGAGGCCGGTGATCGGCGCGAGCAGGCCGCCGACGCCCGAGCCGCTGGTGCCGCTGGTGCCGCTGGTACCGCCCGTGCCGCTCGAACCGAGGCCGCCGAGCGCGCCCGTCACCGAGCCGAGCAGGCCGGTGATCGGCGCGAGCGGGCCGCCGCTGGTGCCGCTGGTGCCACCCGAGCCGCTCGAGCTGCTGCCGCCGCCGAGCGCACCCGTCAGCGAACCGAGCAGGCCGGTGATCGGCGCGAGCGGATTGGTGCCGCTGCTGGAGCTGCCGCCGGACAACAGGCCGCCGGCCGATGCCACAGTGTTGCCGAGCTGTGACACGCTGTTGCCGGCGCTCGTGCCGACCGGGTTGCCGGTCGCGCTGCCGATCTGCGAACCGGCGAGGCCGAGGCCGCTGCCGAGCGTGCTCAGCAGGCCGTTGAGCGGGGCGCCGAGCAGGGTGACACCGCCGAGGGTCTGCGTCGCGCCAGGCGTCGTGACGCCGCCGGTCAGCGTATTCGTGATCGGGTTGATCACGCTGCCGAGCTGCGTCTCGAGTTGCTGGACCGGCGCGCTGTTCAGCGCCGTGTTCAGCGCCGATGCGGTCGAGTTGACGGCCGTGCCGACCGTGTTGACGAGGCTGCCGACCAGGGTCGTGGCCGGCGCGAGCGGCGACAGCGGGCCGGTGCCGAGGCTCGTCACCGCGTTGCCGAGATTGTTGACCGCGCTGCCGGCGCCGGTCAGCAGACCGGTGGTCGACGTGAGCGTCGGGCCGAGCGGGTTCGGCGACACGCCGATCGAGCCGAGGCCGGCCGCGACGCCGTTTCCGAGCGACTGCACGCCGTTGCCAAGGCTGGTGACCGCGTTGCCGATGCTGGTGGCCGTCGTCGGGTTCGTGCCCGGAACTTGCACGCCGCCGATCTGCGAACCGCCGTTCGCGACCGTCGTGCCGAGTGCCGTGACGAGCGTGCCGGTTTGCTGGAGGACGTTGCCGAGCGGGGTGACGTTGGTGCCGGAGGTGCCGGAGGTGCCCGACGTGCCCGACGTGCCCGACGTGCCCGACGTGCCGGAGGTACCGGAGGTGCCCGACGTGCCGGAAGTGCCCGACGTGCCGGAGGTGCCCGACGTACCGGAGGTGCCCGACGTGCC
>NZ_CABVPN010000037.1 GCF_902499115.1 Burkholderia diffusa | reverse complement strand
GCGTCGACGTTTGCCCGAAGGGCCTGAACCCGACGAAGGCGATCGGCAAGATCAAGGAACTGATGGTTCGTCGCGCGGTTTGACGTTTGTGATGAGCGACGATTCGCATCAATCCGACCCGCACCGTCGCGCGCGCCTCCGCTGGCGCGCGCGGCGGGGTCTGCTGGAAAACGACATCATCTTCGAGCGTTTCTTCAGCAGATACGAGCATGACCTCACCGATGCAGACGTAGGCGCGTTGTCGCGCCTGCTCGATCTGAGCGACAACGACCTGATGGACTTGCTCCTCGCGCGCAAGGAACCAGAAGGCGACCTAGACAGCCCGGACATTCACCGGCTGTTGGAGATGCTGCGCAACGTGTAATGCGTTACGCCCGTTATCGAATCCCGTTTCTTTATTTCGATTGAGGATGTGCCATGACTCCGTCTGATGTTAAAGCCACGCTATCGTTCAGCGACAACTCGCCGAGCGTCGAAATGCCGATCTACAAGGGTACGATGGGCCCGGACGTGATCGACATCCGCAAGCTGTACGGCCAGACCGGTAAGTTCACGTACGACCCGGGCTTCATGTCGACGGCAGCTTGTAATTCGGCGATCACGTACATCGACGGCGACAAGGGCGAACTGCTGTACCGCGGCTACCCGATCGACAACCTCGCGCAGAACGCAGACTTCCTCGAGTCCTGCTACCTGCTGCTGAAGGGCGAACTGCCGAACGCGGCGCAGAAGAAGGAATTCGTCGACACCGTCACGAAGCACACGATGGTGCACGAGCAGATGCACTTCTTCTTCCGTGGCTTCCGCCGCGACGCGCACCCGATGGCGGTGCTGGTGGCGGCCGTCGGCGCGCTGTCGGCGTTCTATCACGACTCGCTCGACATCAACGATCCGCGTCACCGCGAAGTGTCGGCGATCCGCATGATCGCGAAGCTGCCGACGCTCGTCGCGATGGCGTACAAGTTCAGCATTGGTCAGCCGTTCGTTTATCCGAAGAACGAACTGTCGTACAGCGCGAACTTCATGCACATGATGTTCTCGAACCCGTGCGAAGAGTACAAGGTCAACGACGTGCTCGTTCGCGCGCTCGACCGTATCCTGATCCTGCACGCCGATCACGAGCAGAACGCATCGACGTCGACGGTCCGCCTGGCCGGCTCGTCGGGCGCGAACCCGTTCGCATGTATCGCTGCCGGTATCGCATGTCTGTGGGGCCCGGCGCACGGTGGTGCGAACGAAGCCGCGCTGAACATGCTCGAGCAGATCGGTTCGCCGGACAACATCCCCGAATTCATCAAGCAGGTGAAGGACAAGAATTCGGGCGTGAAGCTGATGGGCTTCGGCCACCGCGTGTACAAGAACTACGACCCGCGTGCGAAGCTGATGCGCGAAACGTGCTACGAAGTGCTGAACGAACTCGGCCTGCACGACGACCCGCTGTTCAAGCTCGCGATGCAGCTCGAGAAGATCGCGCTGGAAGACGAATACTTCGTGTCGCGCAAGCTGTACCCGAACGTCGACTTCTACTCGGGTATCGTCCAGCGCGCGCTGGGCATCCCGACGTCGATGTTCACGTGTATCTTCGCGATGGCACGTACGGTCGGCTGGATCGCACAGTGGAACGAAATGATCGCGGATCCGGAACAGAAGATCGGCCGTCCGCGTCAGCTGTTCATCGGCGACACGCCGCGCGAAGCGAAGCCGCTCAACGCACGTTAAGTCGTGCGCGGCGCGAACGGCCGCAAGGCCGCTAGCGCCGGGCAATCGCAACGCCCCGACACCCCGGTGGGTTTATCCCGCCGGGGTGTTTTCATTTGTGCTCCGGATTCGCGCGACGCTCCAGCGACGGCGGCCGCGTGTCGAGCGCCGGCGCGTCTTCGTCGGGCGCGTGGCCGTGCTGCAGGAAGAACTGCCGGTACGCGCCCGGCGTCATTCCGCGCGCGGCGAGGAACTGGCGGTTGAAGTTCGCGGCATTCGGAATGCCGCAGCGCGCGGCCACTGTCGCGATCGGCCAGTCGGTACCGACGAGATGACGGCACGCGTGCGCAAGCCTGAGCCGTTGAACGTAGCGGCCGACGCTTTCGCCGAGATGCCGGACAAACAGGCGCTGCAACGTGCGCTCGGACATGTGCGCGGCAGCGGCGAGCGCATCGATGCGCAGCGGTTCGTGGAAGCGCCGGTCGATCGCATCGAGCACGCGATCAAGGCGCTCGGCTTCGGGCGCGGCCGCGTCGGCGCGCGGTGTCGTGCCGTCGGGCCGGCCGTACGCATGCGCGGTGGCGAGCGGCTCGCCGCCTGCTTCCGCGAGATCGGCGAGCGTGTCGAGCGCGGCTGCGAGTCGTACACGCGGAGCGGGATCGAGCAGCTGCGGCAGCCGTGCGCGCATCGCGCGGGCCGTGTTGGTGTCGAAGCGCAGGCCCGGCGCCGCGCGCCGTAGCAGCGAGCGCAGCGGCGCGTATTCGGGGCAGCAGTCGGCGAGCCGTCGCACCCAGTCGCCGTCGAACCAGACGACGAGCGCGACCTCGGGCGCATCGCGATCGATGCGCGCATTTGACGACCAGGTGTGCGGCAGGTTCGGCGGCACGAGCACCAGATCGTCGTCCGCGTAGCGCGCGACATGATCGCCGATGAAGCGCTGGCCGCGGCTGTTGAGCGTCAGCGTCAGTTCGTATTCCGGGTGGCGATGCCATTCGAACGGGATGCGCGCGAGCTGGCGGTGATACACGCGGATCGAACAGCCGGTGGCGAACGTCACATGCTCGTATTGCGGCTTCATCGCGATCTCCGGTCGAGCGAGGCAACGCGCCGTGGCATGATCGTGATCGATCGTCACGACGGGAGCGATGCCATGTTTTCACATGTTTGCGTAGGCGTCAGCGATACCGCGCGCGCGTACGACTTCTACGCGCCGCTGTTCGCGGAACTCGGGCTGCGTCTGAAGTTCAGCGAGCCGGACGGCTGGTCGGGCTGGATGCCGGCCGATACCGACCGGCCGCTGTTCTTCTTCGGCCCGCCGCTCGACGGCCTCGCGCCCGAACCGGGCAACGGCCATACGATCGCGTTCGCCGCTCCGACGCGCGCGCAGGTCGACCGCTGTCATGCGCTCGCGCTGCAGCAGGGCGGCACCTGCGACGGGCCGCCGGGCCTGCGGCCGCACTATCACCCCGACTACTACGGCGCGTATTTCCGCGACCCGGACGGCAACAAGCTGTGCGTGGTCTGCCATCGTCCCGAGTAGCGAGTGATTGTCAGGATTGTATCGATAGTTGACCGAATAGTGTCGATGACGGCGACGCGTCGGCCGTACGCTGAATGCTCACCACGACACACGATTCAGCGAGGAGACGACGATGCACCTGACGATTGACGATCTGCCGGCCGCGATCCGCACGGCAAAAAGGGCGCTGCGCGCCGAGTTGCCCGGTTACGCGGCCACGTTCCGCGAACTGGAGGGTGACATCGCTCGGCAGGTCGACGCGATCCGCCGCGCGCACGCGCAAGGCCGCGACGTGATTCCGGTGCTGCGATTCGCGGATATCGCGAACGACACCGTCGATCCGCAGGCGATCGCCGCGATCCGTACGCACGGCGCGGTGGTGATCCGCGGTGTGTTCGACGCGCAGCAGGCGCGCGACTGGAACGACGAGATCGGCGCCTATCTCGATGCGAACCGCTTCGCCGAGCGGCTGCATGCGCGTGCCGAGGACCGTTATTTCGGCAATCTCGCGTCGGGCAAGCCGCAGATCTACGGCGTCTACTGGTCGAAGCCGCAGGTGGCCGCGCGTCAGTCGCCGGCCCTCACGCAGGCACGCGTGTTCCTGAACCGCCTGTGGCGTCATGCAGACGGCCCGCGCAGGCATTTCGATCCCGACCAGGTGCCGGCCTACGCGGACCGGATCCGCCGCCGGCCGCCGGGCTCGACGTCGCTCGGACTGTCGCCGCACGTCGACGGCGGTTCGATCGAACGCTGGCTCGGCGCGAATTTCCGGCAGGTCTATCGCCACGTGCTGGCCGGCCGCTGGCGCGATTACGATCCGTTCGACGCCGCGTTCCGCCCCGACGTCGAGGAAATTCCGTCGCCGGCCGTGTGCTCGATGTTCCGCACGTTCCAGGGTTGGACCGCACTGACGCCGCAAGGGCCCGGCGACGGCACGCTGCAGCTGATCCCGGTCTCGAACGCAATGGCGTACGTCGTGCTGCGTGCGCTGCAGGACGACGTCGCCGACGACGACCTGTGCGGGGCGCGTCCGGGGCGCGCGCTGTCGATCTTGCCCGAATGGCATGCGCTGCTGCTCGACGCGCTGGTGCCGATCCCGCACATGGAGCCGGGCGATGCGGTGTTCTGGCACGGCGACGTCGTGCATGCCGTCGAGGATGCGCATCGCGGCAGCGGCGACAGCAACGTGATGTACATCGCGGCGGCGCCCGGTTGCGCGAAGAATGACGCGTACCTGCAGCGCCAGCGGCTGGCGTTCCTGCGCGGCGACAGCCCGCCCGATTTCCCGGCTGATCATTTCGAGGTCGATTTCGACGGACGAGGCGGCGAGGGCAATCTGACGGCGCTGGGGCGTGCGCAAATGGGGTTCGTGCCTGTCGCTGCATAACGGACGCAGCGGACGAGTCAGCCGCTCCGCTACACGCGTAGGGCGCGTTTGCGCCGCGCACGCCAGCCGTCTGCCGAATCCGCTGCGTCCCGCCTGCAATTCGACGCGATCGGCTGCGGGCACGCCCGAATTCGACGCGAATTGCGCAATTTGGCTTCCGATAATGGTCCGGACACAACGCAGCTGCCCCGTGCGCCGCACGGGGGCAGCGTGACCATGGAGGAGTCGATGCAATTCACGCAAGCGATCATTCGCCGTCCCGCGCAGTCCTGCGGCGCGGGTCTCACCACCGCCGCGCTCGGCGCGCCCGACTACGACAAGACGCTCACGCAGTTCCACGCTTACTGCGACGTGCTGCGCGGCCTCGGCGTCGAACTGACCGAACTGCCGCCGCTGGAAGCGTTCCCCGATTCGCACTTCGTCGAGGACGTCGCCGTCGTCACCCCCGAATTCGCGGTGATCACGCGCCCCGGAGCACCCGCGCGGCGCGGCGAGACGGCACACATCGAAGCAGCGCTCGGCGCGCATCGCGATCTGCTGCCGATGCAGGCGGGCCGCCTCGACGGCGGCGACGTGATGCAGGTCGGCAAGCGCTTCTACATCGGCCTGACGGGCCGCACCGATGCCGAGGGCATCGCCGCGTTCGAGTCGCTGGTGTCGCGCTACGGCTATGCCGTTGTCGCGGTGCCGGTCGGCGCCGGCCTGCATCTGAAATCGGTGGTCAACGCGCTCGGCGACGACACGCTGCTCGTGACCGAGGCGCTGGCCGAGCATCCGGCGTTCGCCGACTACCGCCGGATCGCCGTCTCGGCCGCCGATGAATACGCGGGCAACACGTTGCGCGTGAACGGCACGCTGATCACACCGGCCGGCTATCCGCGCGTGCACGACGCGATCGGCTCGCTCGGACTGCCGCTGCATGTGATCGACACGAGCGAGTTCCGCAAGATGGACGGCGGCCTGACCTGCCTGTCGCTGCGCTTCTAGCCGATTGGCGCGCGGCCGCTTCAGCCGGATAATGTGGCCCCCGCGCGGAACTGGAGGAGATGCTCCGCGCACCAGCCACGACCCGACCGGAGCGAACGCCGATGACCGACAAGAAGATGCAGCTCGACAAGATCGACCTCCGGATCCTCGACATCCTGCGCACCGACGGACGGATCTCGTACCGGAAGCTGTCGGAGCTCGTGAACCTCACGCCGCGCCCATGCCAGGCCCGCGTGGAGCGGCTCGAGGCGCTCGGCGTGATCGAAGGCTATCGCGCGGTGATCAAGGCGCCGCGTGCGACCAAGCCGATCGTCGTGATCGCGCAGATCGTGCTGGCCGACCACGGGCGTTCGCAGGCGCCGTTCGAGGACGAGATGCGGAACAACCCGGCGGTGCTCGACTGCTGGCTCGTCAGCGGCACGTTCGATTTTCTGGTGCGGCTCGCATGCGAGGATCTCGACGAATACCGGCGGATCGCGAACATGTGGCTGGAGAGTCAGCGGTTCCGGATCGAGAAGATCGTGACGACGGCCGAGTTGCAGGCGATCAAGCGCAGCGTCGTCTGACTCTGCCGTGCGGCCCGGTATGCAGGACTGGTTTTCGACGCGAATAACCGGGTCAATCGATTTGTATTCCGAATCAATTGGAGCGGCCCGAATCCAATCAGGGTGAACACTATGGATGCTTTGCAAGCGGCAGTGGAGACGGCCGCGCCGTCCGGGACGGTGCTGAAGCGCCGGCTGCAGAGCCGCCACATCGCGATGATCGCGATCGGCGGCTCGATCGGCACGGGGCTGTTCGTCGCGTCGGGCGCGTCGGTCGCGCAGGCGGGGCCGGGCGGCGCGATCGCCGCGTATGTCGCGATCGGGCTGATGGTCTACTTCGTCGTCACCGGGCTCGGCGAGATGGCGGCGCTGATGCCGGTGTCGGGCTCGTTCGCGATCTACGGCGAGAAGTACGTCGACGAAGGCTTCGGCGTCGCGCTCGGCTGGACCTACTGGTACAGCTGGGCAGTGACGATCGCGATCGAACTCGTCGCCGGGCAGATCGTGATGCGCTACTGGTTTCCAGCCGTGCCGGGGGTGTGGTGGGGCGCGGGGTTCCTGGTGCTGATTTTCCTGCTGAACACGCTGTCCGTGCGCGGCTTCGGCGAATCCGAATACTGGTTCTCGCTGATCAAGGTCGTCACCGTGATCGCGTTCATCGCGGCGGGGTTGCTGATCGCGGCGGGCCTGCTCGGCAACGGGCATCCGGTCGGCTGGCGCAACTTCAGGACCGGTGATGCGCCGTTCGTCGGCGGCGTGCACGCGATGATGAGCGTCGCGCTGATCGCGGGCTTCTCGTTTCTCGGCACCGAGCTGGTCGGGATCACGGCCGGCGAATCGGAAAACCCGCGCAAGACGATCCCGCGCGCGGTGAAGCAGATCTTCTGGCGGATCATGCTGTTCTACGTGCTCGCGATCTTCGTGATCGGCCTGCTGGTGCCGTACACCGACCCGAACCTGCTGAAGAGCGACGTGACCGACATCGGCGTGAGCCCGTTCACGCTCGTATTCAGCCATGCGGGCTTTCCGCTCGCCGCGGGCGCGATGAACCTCGTGATCCTGACGGCCGTGCTGTCGGCAGGCAACTCCGGCACGTATGCGGCCACGCGGATGCTGTACAACCTCGCGGCGGAAGGCCGTGCGCCCGCGATGTTCGCGACGCTGTCGCCGGGCGGCGTGCCGCGCAACGCGCTTTACGCGACGATGGCGGTGGGCGGGCTGTGCTTCCTCACGTCGCTGACCAACAACCAGCGCATCTATCTGTGGCTGCTCAATACGGTCGGCATCACCGGCTTCATCGCGTGGCTCGGCATCGCGGTCTGCCACTACCGGTTCCGCAAGGGCTTTCTGAAGCAGGGCTACCGGCTCGATCAACTGCCGTATCGCGCGAAGTGGTTCCCGTTCGGGCCGCTGTTCGCGATCGCGATCTGCATCGTGATCTCGCTCGGGCAGGATTACCAGGCGTTCTTCGCCGCCCGCATCGACTGGATGGAAGTGTTGTCGATCTATGTTTGGATCCCGCTGTTCGTCGCGATCTGGTGGGCGTATCGCCGCGCGCGCAAGAGCCGGCTCGTGCGGTACGAGGAGATGGAGATCGGGCCGTGGCTGACGCGCCCGGTCGGCGACGCGGAGGAAACGCGCGAGCGGTAGGCGCGCGGCGCATCGTGTGCGTGCGGCCGCGGGCCGGGATACCATCGCGTTCGCGCAGCGTCTCGGAGAGGGCCTCCGGCACGTTGCGCGTTTCCCGATCGATTCCGCGTCCAGCACACAACATGACAACACAGCCGACCCGCGTTTCTTCCCCTTCATTCGTTTCCGCCGCGTGCGTGCACGAGCTTGCCGATGCCGTGCGCACGGCCGAGCGCCGCGCTGTCGACCTCGCCGACGACGCGCTCGCGCGTCTCGCGGCGATCGCGCCGCTCAATGCGATGGTGCACGTCAATGGCGAACTCGCGCGCCGCACGGCCGAGCACGTCGACGCGCGCGTCGCCGAAGGCGCCGCGCTGCCGCTTGCCGGCGTGCCTTTCGTGATCAAGGACAACCTCGATACCGCCGGGATGCCGACGCTCGGCGCGAGCCCGGCGGTGCGAGGCTACCGGGCGGCCGCGGACGCGCTGACCGTGCGGCGCCTGCTTGACGCCGGCGCGGTGCCGCTCGGCAAGGCGAACATGCATGAGCTTGCGTTCGGCATCACGAGCGGCAACCGGCACTTCGGCGCAGTCGGCAATCCGCATGATCCGCGGCATATCGCCGGCGGGTCGAGCGGCGGCACGGCGGCGGCCGTCGCGGCCGGTATTCCGTTCGGTCTCGGTACCGACACGGGCGGCTCGGTGCGGATTCCGGCCGCATTCTGCGGTGTCTACGGATTGCGGCCGTCCGCGCAGCGCTATTCGGCGCACGGCGTGCTGTCGCTGTCGCCCACGCGCGACACGGTGGGGCCGATCGGTCATGGCATCGACGATCTGCTGCTGCTCGACGCGGTGCTGACGCGCGACGACAGCACGGCGACCGCACCCGAATGGCCGCAGTTGCGCATCGGCGTGCCGGGTGCACCGTATTTCGATGAGCTCGATCCGGGCGTCGCTACTTGCATCGAGCGTGCGCTCGCGTCGTTCGCGGCGGCCGGCGCGACGCTCGTGCCGTTGCCGGCGATGCCGCTGCACGACGCCAGCGAAGCATGCGGCTTTCCGCTCGCGGGATACGAGGCAAACCGATACTGGCGCCGTTTCGCGGCGGAACGGCTCGGCATCCCGTTCGACACGTTCGTCGAGCGGATCGCGAGCGACGACGTGCGCGCGATCTTCCGTTCGTTCGTGTCCGCGCCGGTCGATGCGCAGACCTATGCGGACGCGATCGCGTGCCGTCAGCGTCTCGTGCGCTGGTACGACGACGCGTTCGGTACGCCGGTCGACTGCATCGCGATGCCCACGGTGCCGGGCGAGCCGCCGTCGCTCGACGACACGGCCGCGATGACCGCTGCGCAGGATGCGGCGCTATTCGCGCGCGTCGTACGCCAGACTTCACCGGCGACGCTCGCCGGCGTGCCGTCCGTCTCGATCCCGGCCGGACGCTCCGCGCAAACGGCGCTGCCGGTCGGGCTGATGCTGGAAGGGCCATGGGGCGGTGATCGCCGTCTGCTCGCGATCGCCCGGCGGATCGACGCGCTGCTGCGGGACGATGCGGCGCGCGCGTGAGTCGCCGCGCTCCTGCCGCGTTCCTGCCGCGTTCACGCCGCGTTCAGGCGAGATATGCCTTCATGAAGTCGACCCATGCACGTACTTTCTGCGGCACGTGCGGGGTCGACGGGTACAGCGCATAGACCGCCTGCGGCGGAAACCGGTAGCCGGGGAGCGCATCGACCAGCGCGCCGCTCGCGAGATCGTCGCGCACGAGCCATTCGGGCAGCAGTGCGACACCGCTGCCCTGCCGCGCGAGCACGCGCAGGACCGACGCGTTGTCGACCACGACGCGCGGCTTGGCGCCGGGCCGGAACGCGTGCGGGTTGCCGTCGCGATCGGCGAGCGGCCACGTGGCGATGCGCTCGAGCCGCGTATGGCCGAGCTGCGGCAGCCGGGCGAGCGTGTCCGGCGACTCGATGTGCGACAGGCCGGCCGCGGCGAGCAGTGACGGCGCGATAACGGGTCGCACTTCGTACGTCGCGAGGCACGCGCCGCGGTACGGCAGATCCTGGAACTGTTCGAGGCGGCCGAGCCGGATCGCCACGTCGACGCGCTCGCGCACCAGGTCGACCTGCGACGCATGCGTTTCGAGCCGCACGCGCAGCGCGGGATGCCGCTGCATGAACGTGTGCAGTGCGGGGGCGACGACCATCGTCCCGTACTCGACGGTCGACGTCACCCGCAGCACGCCGTGCATCCCGCCATGCTCGCTGCGCGCATCCTCGATCGCGCTTTCGGCTTCCTCCAGCACGCGCAGGCAGCGCGCATGGAAGCGCTCGCCCGCGTCGGTCAGCTCGACGCGCCGCGTGGTGCGCGTGAGCAGGGTGACGCCGAGTTCGGCTTCCAGTTGCTTGATGTTGAAGCTCACCGCGGCCCGGGCCTGGTTCAGCTGGGCGGCGGCGGCCGTAAACGACCCAGCTTCCACGACGGCGCGGAAGACGGCGAAACGATCGAGACTCACCATGGCGTGCCGGATACGAGACGGAAAACCGACATGGTGCCCTGATTGTCAAAATTTTTCGACCAGTCTTGCCGTCCGGCCGGGCTTATCGACGTGCGCGGCGAACCTTACACTGCGGCGTTTCGTTCGTTTTCCGCCGCCATGACCGATCGCTCGAAAATCGCCGCCGTCTACCTGCTCGGGTTCGCGATCGATCTCGCCAACATGTTCGTCATCAACGCCGCTTATCCGACGATCCAGCGCGAGCTGCACGCGTCGATCGCGCAACTGGCGTGGATCGGCAACACGTACGTGCTCGGGCTGACGGTCGTGATCCCGCTCGGCACGTGGCTCGCGCGACGCTTCGGCGAGCGCCGGCTGCTGATCGCGTCGCTGCTGCTGTTCGCGCTCGGCAGCCTCGGCGTCGGCCTGTCGGCGTCGATCGGCGCACTGCTGGCATGGCGGCTGATCCAGGGGCTCGGCGGCGGACTGCTGATCCCGGTCGGGCAGACGATGGCCTATCGCGCGTATCCGCCCGATGCGCGGGCGCACCTGACGTCGATCGTGATGATGGTCGCGCTGCTCGTGCCGGCGCTGTCGCCGGCGCTGGGCGGCGTGGTCGTGGATCGCGTGTCGTGGCGGGCGATCTTCTTCGGCATGCTGCCGCTCGCCGCGGTCACGAGCATGCTCGCGTTCGCGTGGTTGCCGGCCGACGAACCGGATGGCAGCCCGCCGGCGCTCGACGTGCGCGGCCTCGGGCTGAGCGTCGTTGCGCTCGTTGCGCTGCTGCTCGGCCTGACGTTCGCGGGACAGCCGGGCGCGGGTCGCGACGCGTTCGTTGCGCTCGCGATCGCGCTCGTCGCCGGCAGTGCGTATGCCGCGCACGCGCGCCGGGCTGCTGCGCCGCTGCTCGACCTGCGCCTGGTTGCGCAGCCGCTGCTGCGGATCGGGCTGATCGTCTACCTGTGCGTGCCGGGCGTGTTCACCGGCGTGAACCTCGTCGCCGCCCTGTATCTGCAGAACGCGCTCGGGCTCAGCGCGACGCACACGGGCGCGCTGATGGTGCCATGGGCGATCGCGTCGTTCGTCGCGATCGCGACGACGCGCCGCTGTTTCCCGAAGTGGGGGCCGAAGCCGCTTTTCATGTGCGGGATCGCGATCGACGCGATCGGGATCGTGTTGCTCGCGACCCCGCTTGCCGGTTTCGAGGCCGGGCGCGTACTCGCGTTCGTCGCGATGGGGCTTGGCGCCAGCATGTGCACGAGTACGTCGCAAAGCGCGGCGTTTCTGGATGTCCCCGCCGCGCGAATGGGCGACGCGAGCGCGCTCTGGAACATCAACCGGCAACTGAGCTTCTGCATCGGCGTCGCGGTGCTGGGCAGCGCGTTGAACTTCCTGCTGTCGCTGCACGGGGACGACGGGCCGCTGCCGTACCGGCAATGTTTCGGCCTGGCCACCCTGGCGACGCTGCTGCCGCTGCCGTTCGTCGCGCGCCTCGCCGCGTACCGTGCGCCCGCCGGGCGTGCGGCTTCTCAACGTTCGTGAGTTTCGAGATGAATTCGTCAAACCCGTTTTTCCAGGAAGTGGTCGACGCACACGTCGACATCGAGCAATGGTTGTCCGGCAGCGCGGCGCGCGACGGGCTCGCGCCGCTGCTCGCGCGGTTTTCGCGGGACTTCTCGATGATCTCGCTGCACGGGCATGCGCTCGACTACGCGGATATCGACATCCTGTTCTCGCGCGGCTTCGGCGCGCGGCCCGGCCTGCGGATCGCGATCGACGAACTGCACGAAGTGAGCGCGTGGCAGGATGGCGCGACGATCGCCTATCGCGAGACGCAGACCGACGCGGCAGGGCGGCGAACCGTGCGCCGTTCGACCGTCGTGTTCGAGCGCGACACGGATGGCCGCATCGGCTGGCTGCGCCTGCATGAGACGCCGGTGACGGGCTGACCGTTACCCGCAACGCCTGCCGCCCGTCGCGCGGCGGCAGGCACACGCTCCTCCGAGCGGCATACCAACCAGAACCTGAGAGATGACAATAAAAGCAATCGACATTGCGCGTCGCGAGGACGCGCGGCCGCATCGCGTCCGCAGTCGGGGGCGCGCATGACGGCACCATCGTTCACCGATGCGGTGGCTTCACTCGTGCGCGATACCGAGGTGCACAAGGACCTTTATCTGTCGCCGCGCATCTTCGAGCTGGAGATGCGCCATCTGTTCTGGAACACCTGGGTCTATGTCGGCCACGTCAGCCAGATTCCGGCCACGGGCGACTACGTGACGACGACGATCGGCGCCGAGCCGGTCGTGATGGTGCGCCACGTCGACGGTTCGGTGCGGGTGCTGCACAACCGCTGCTCGCACAAGGGCACGCAGCTCGTAACGGATGCCTCCGGCAACACAGGCACATTCTTCCGCTGCCCGTACCACGCATGGTCGTACCGGACCGACGGCAGCCTCTACGCGATTCCGCTGCGGCGCGGCTACGAAAACACGGGCTTCGAATCGTGCGAGGCGAGCAAGGGCATGCAGGCGGTCGGCGCGAGCCATGAGCATCGCGGTTTCGTGTTCTGCCGCCTCAGTCAGTCCGGTGTCGATTTCGATGCGTACTTCGGCAACGCGCTGTCGTCGCTCGACAACCTCGTCGATCGTTCGCCGGAAGGGCGCGTGGAAGTCGCGGGCGGCGTGTTCCGCTACGTGCACGGATGCAACTGGAAGATGCTGGTCGAGAATCAGACCGACACCTGTCATCCGATGGTCGCGCACGAGTCCTCGGCCGGCACGGCCGTGCGCGTGTGGGAGCGTGACGGCACGCAGCAGGCGAAGCCGATGGCGGTCGAGCTGCTGGAGCCGTTCATCCAGCCGCACGCGTTCTTCGAGCAGATGGGGTTGCGCGTGTGGCCCAACGGACATGGTCACACCGGCACCGCCGATTCGATTCACGCGCGCTACACGCCGATTCCCGGCTATCACGAGAAGATGACCGCGGCCTACGGCGAAGCGCGCGCCGCGCGGATTCTGGGCGAGGTGCGTCACAACACGGTGCTGTTTCCGAATGCGATGGTGAAAGGGCCGATCCAGATCCTGCGCGTATTCAAGCCGCTGGCGGTCGACCGCACGCTGGTGGAGTCGTGGTCGTTTCGTCTCGTCGGCGCGCCCGATTCGCTGTTCGAGCGCACGCTCGCCTACAACCGCCTCATCAACGCGCCGACGTCGATCGTCGCGCACGACGATCTCGAAATGTACGAACGCGCACAGCGCGGCCTCGCCACGCAGGCGCGCGACTGGGTGCATGTCGGGAGGCTGTTCGATCCCCAGGAATTCGCGCAGCCGACGTCGGAAACGAACGGCACCAGCGAGCAGCAGATCCGCAACCAGTTCCGGGCATGGCTGCAGTACATCGCGCCCGTATCGACGCAGGAGGCCGCAGATGCGCGCATTTCCGCACGATGAGCTCGTCGCGTTCGTCTATCGCGAGGCACGCCTGCTCGACGAGCGGCGCTATGAGGAATGGCTCGCGCTCTACGCGGACGACGCGCGTTACTGGATGCCGCTGTCGCCGGATCAGCCCGATACCGGGCTGCACGGCGCGCTGATGGACGAGGACCGGCTGCTGCTGCGCATCCGCATCGAGCGGCTGGCCGGGCGCCGGACGTTCTCGCAGCAGCCGGCGAGTCGCGGTCATCATCTGCTCCAGCAGCCGCATGTCGATCAGGCCGACCTCGGGCGCGGCGCCTATGTGCTGCGCACGCCGTTTCACTACGTCGAAACGCGACGCGACGAGCAGACGCTGTTCGCCGGCTGGTACACGCACGAACTCGCGGTATGCGACGACACATTGCGCATCCGCGTGAAGCGTGTCGATCTCGTCAATGCCGACGCGCCGCACGGCAGCATCCACCTGCCTGTCTGACCGCGTGCGGCCAGCACGTCCTTTTTCGTTCCCGACCACATGAATGCTCCTGAATTCCTGACGCACACGTTGCCGTACATCGACACGCTGTACGACTACGGCGCCTTCCTGTCGCGCACCGGCGGGCACCTCGGCACGCTGCCGGCGCAGTGCGCACGCGACGCGCGGATCGCGATCGTCGGCGCGGGCGTCGGCGGTCTCGTCGCCGCCTGCGAGTTGCTGCGCGCGGGTGCACGGCAGGTCGTCGTGTTCGAGGCGAACCGCGCGCGCGTGGGCGGGCGCCTGCTGTCGCAGTCGATCAATCCGGACCATCCGCACCTGCTCGCCGAAATGGGCGCGATGCGTTTCCCGCCGTCGCAGGCCGCGCTCTACCACTATCTCGAGCGATTCGGCGTCGACAGTGCATCCGCGTTTCCCGATCCGGGCATCGTCGACACCGAGATCCACTATCAGGGCCGTGCGTACCGCTGGCCCGCGGGCGATGCGCCTCCCGCGCTGTTCGATCGCGTCGACCGCGGCTGGCGCGCGTTCATTCGCGACGGCGTGCGGCTCGACGACGGCACGCGGCTGCCCGCCCCGGCCGAACTGACAGCGCAGCTGCGCGCGCATCGCTACGACGACGCGCGGCATGGCTGGCAGCAGTACATCGACCGATTCGGCGACGAGTCGTTCTACTCGGCGATCGTCAAGATCTTCACGGGCGCGACGCCGCCGGGCGGCGCGCGCTGGCGCAAGGGCGAGGACCTGCGCCTGTTCGGCACGCTCGGCATCGGCTCGGGCGGCTTCCAGCCGGTCTATCGCGCATCGTTCCTCGAAATCCTGCGGATCGTGGTCAACGAGCTCGAAGTCGACCAGCGGCTTATCCCGGCCGGCATCTTCGCGCTCGCGCAGGGACTGCTCGACGATGGCGGGCACGGCGTGCGGGTGCGCGATTGCATCGTCCATGCGGCCGTGCGGCACGTGGCGAAGCAGCCGGACGACACCTTTGCGCTCACGCTCGACGACGGAGCGACGCACATATTCGACCGCGTGATCGTCGCGACCACGACGCGGGCGATGCAGGTCGGCATGGGCATCACCGGCATCGCGAACCTGTTCGCACCGGACGTCGTTCGCGCGATCAACGAGACGCACATGGTCAGCTCGTCGAAGCTGTTCGTGCTGACCCGCGACAAGTTCTGGCTCAAGCACGGGCTGCCGCACAACATTCAGACGGACACGCTGGCGCGCGGCATCTACTGTCTCGACTACGCGCCCGACGATCCCGACGCGCACGGCGTCGTGCTGATCAGCTACACGTGGGAGGACGATTCGCACAAGATCCTGTCGCTGACCGACAAGGTCGAGCGGTTCAAGCGTCTCGTGGCCGATATCGGCATTGTTTCGCCGGCGTTCGCCGCACACTTGCGTCCGCTCGACGACGATTACGCGCGCAACGTCACGAGCCACGACTGGTTGTCGGACCGCTATGCGCTCGGGGCATTCAAGTTGAACTATCCGGGCGAGGACATTCACTCGCAGGCGCTGTTCTATCAGTTCCAGACGGCCGCCGATCCGTCGTCGGACCGAGGCATCTACCTGGCCGGCTGCTGCTGCTCGTTCACGGGCGGCTGGATCGAGGGCGCGGTGCAGACCGCGATCAACGCGGCGAGCGCGGTGATCCGCAGTCTCGGCGGGACGCTCGCCGACGGCAATCCGCTCGACGCGATGCGTAGCCGCTATCGCTACGGCGACTGACGTGGCGTCCGGCGCTACCGGTCCAGCTCCGGATAGTGCCGGAAGATTCCCATGTCGTTGAACGGGATGCGGCGCGCCGACGCCAGATAGCGCGCGACGGGCGGATGCCGCGCAACGCGGTCGTGCAGGCCGACGAGCCCCTCGACCTTGCGCTCCGCGCGCTGCATCGCCTTCGGGAACGCGTAGCGCAGCCCTTCGATCAGCTGGAAGATCGACAGGTCCGCATAACTGAGCGCGCCGCCGGCGATATAGCCGCCTTTGTGCGGATTCTGCTCGAGCACGCGATCGAAGTAGCCGAGGAACTTCGGCAGGCGGTGCGCGAGGAAATCGGCCGCGCGCTCGGCGGCCTCGGCTTTCTGGTCCTCGTAGTACAGGCCGCTGCCGATCGGGTGATGCGTGTCGTGGATCTCGGTGACGAAATCGGCGACGGTCAGCTGGAGTTGATGCACCCACAGCCGTCCGGCTTCGTCGTCGGGCGCGAGCCCGAGCCGCGCGCCGAGAAACAGCAGGATGTTCGCGGTCTGTCCGACGAGCACATCGCCGGCCTTCAGGAACGGCGGCGCGAACGGCACGCATTCGGTCTTCGTGCTGTCCATCAGCCGCATCATTGCCGATACGCCCATGCCGCGCCCCGATTCGCGCGCCACGTCGACATAGTCGGCCTCGGCCGCCTCGAGCGCGAGCCGCACGTATTCGCCGCGGCCCTGGATCTCTGGCCAGTAATAAAGTTCGTATCGCATGCCGTGCTCCTGTCCGGTCGATGCGCCGGGCGATGCGCGCATCGTGATGGCGGGGAGGGCGGCCGCGCCGCCCGTTGCGAATAGACAGTCTAGGAGATCGTGCGGGAAGCGCGGTGCTTGCCGCGCGTCACGCACCGCGCTCGTCGCGTTCGCCGCCTTCGGGGCCGTAGAAGAACACCCAGGTCGAGAAATCGTCGGAGAAGCCGACGAAACGGTGCGACGCGAATGCGGGGACGAACAACACGTCGCCCGTCGCGACGCTGCATTCGCGCCCGTCGACGACGAAGCGGGACGTGCCGGCGGCGATCACGTAGACCTCGTCGCGCGTATGCGGCGTCTGCAGGTCCTCGCCGCGCGGACGGTACAGCTCGACGTCGAGCGTGCCGTGGCGAAACAGCGTCGTGAACAGCGTGCCTTCGTCGTCCAGGCGGGCAAGCGATGGGGTGATGCCGAGCTTCATCGTCGTGGGCTCCGGGTCCGGACCGTTGGGACGTGCAGATGCACGTCGTCCCATCGTATGCCGGAACCCGCCGCGAAGCGAACATCGCGAGCGCGGGGCGTCGCGGCGTCCGATGCCCCGTTTGGCTGGTAATGCCGATACAGGTATTGGCACTACCAGCCAAACCACTGTTTTTAATGGGTTTTTTCGCGTCTGGCCTGCGCCGTGGCGCGTTCTGCGTGGCATAATCGACCGCATCCGCAAGGCTTGTAGTCACAACGACCCCGCATACCCATGGCACAGACTCTCTACGACAAACTGTGGAATACCCACGTCGTCCACACCGAGGACGACGGCACGGCATTGCTCTACATCGACCGTCAGCTGCTGCACGAAGTCACGAGCCCGCAGGCGTTCGAAGGGCTGAACGTCGCGCACCGCCCGGTGTGGCGCATCAGCGCGAACCTGGCCGTGTCGGACCACAACGTCCCGACCACGGATCGCAGCCACGGCATTGCCGATCCGGTCTCGAAGCTGCAGGTCGACACGCTTGACGCGAACTGCGACGCCTTCGGCATCACGCAGTTCAAGATGAACGACGTACGCCAGGGCATCGTGCACATCATCGGGCCGGAGCAGGGCGCGACGCTGCCGGGCATGACGATCGTCTGCGGCGATTCGCACACGTCGACGCACGGCGCATTCGGCGCGCTCGCGCACGGCATCGGCACGTCGGAAGTCGAGCACGTGCTCGCGACGCAAACCTTGCTGCAGAAAAAGAGCAAGAACATGCTCGTGAAGGTCGAGGGTGCCCTGCCGCGCGGGTGTACCGCGAAGGACATCGTGCTCGCGATCATCGGCAAGATCGGCACGGCCGGAGGCACGGGCTACGCGATCGAATTCGGCGGCTCGACGATCCGTGCGCTGACGATGGAAGGCCGGATGACCGTCTGCAACATGGCGATCGAAGCCGGCGCACGCGCGGGCATGGTCGCCGTCGACGACACGACGATCGACTACCTGAAGGGCCGTCCGTTCGTGCCGACCGGCGCGGAATGGGATCAGGCCGTCGAGTACTGGCGCGAATTCAAGTCCGATGAAGGCGCGCAGTTCGACCGCGTCGTCGAGCTGAACGCGGCCGAGATCGTCCCGCAGGTCACGTGGGGCACGTCGCCGGAAATGGTCACGTCGATCGACGGTCGCGTGCCCGATCCCGAGCGCGAGAAGGATCCGGTCAAGCGCGACGCGATGGAGCGCGCGCTGGCTTACATGGCGCTGGAGCCGAACACGCCCATCGAGTCGATCAAGGTCGACAAGATCTTCATCGGTTCGTGCACGAACGCGCGCATCGAGGACATCCGCGCGGCCGCGTACGTCGTGAAGAAGCTGAATCGCCGCATCGCGTCGAACGTGCGCCTCGCGATGGTCGTGCCGGGCTCGGGCCTCGTGAAGGCGCAGGCCGAGCGCGAAGGCCTCGACAAGGTGTTCACGGATGCGGGCTTCGAATGGCGCGAGCCGGGCTGCTCGATGTGCCTCGCGATGAACGCCGACCGGCTCGATCCGGGCGAGCGCTGCGCATCGACGTCGAACCGCAATTTCGAAGGCCGGCAGGGCGCGGGCGGCCGCACGCACCTCGTGAGCCCCGCGATGGCGGCGGCGGCGGCGATCGAAGGCCATTTCGTCGACATTCGCAAGCTGGGGTAACGCGTGACGGCATCGAAGCTCATCGCGCGGCTGGTTGCCGCGCTGGCGCTCGCGGGGCTGGGCTTCGGCCTTGCGGGCTGCAATACCGTCCGAGGCTTCGGCCAGGACGTCAATGCCGCCGGCAACGCGCTGCAGCGCGCCGCGGAGTGACATCCGCCGAGAATTTGTCGATGTGCGCCGGCTGAATGCCGGCCCCTCAACCGGATAGACGGATCATGGAAAAATTCAATGTGCATACCGGCGTCGTGGCGCCGCTCGATCGCGAGAACGTCGACACCGACGCGATCATCCCGAAGCAGTTCCTGAAGTCGATCAAGCGCACGGGCTTCGGTCCGAACGCGTTCGACGAATGGCGTTACCTCGATCACGGCGAGCCGGGCCAGGACAACTCGAAGCGCCCGCTGAACCCGGATTTCGTGCTGAACCAGCCGCGCTACCAGGGCGCATCGGTGCTGCTCGCACGCAAGAACTTCGGCTGCGGCAGCTCGCGCGAGCACGCGCCGTGGGCGCTGCAGCAGTACGGCTTCCGCGCGATCATCGCGCCGAGCTTCGCCGACATTTTCTTCAACAACTGCTACAAGAACGGGCTGCTGCCGATCGTGCTGACCGAGCAGCAGGTCGATCACCTGTTCAACGAGACGTACGCGTTCAACGGCTATCAGCTGACGATCGACCTCGACGCGCAGGTCGTGCGCACGGGCGACGGCCGCGAGTATGCGTTCGACATCACCGCGTTCCGCAAGTACTGCCTGGTGAACGGTTTCGACGACATCGGCCTGACGCTGCGTCACGCGGACAAGATCCGCCAGTTCGAAGCCGAGCGGCTCGCGAAGCAGCCGTGGCTCAACAACAAGCTGGTCGGCTGAGATTGCCTCCGGGCGGGCGTGCATGACGCGCTCGCCGACCTGCCATTCATACCTACCCAGTCAGGAATAACGCATGAAGATTGCAGTGCTGCCCGGCGACGGCATCGGTCCGGAAATCGTCAACGAAGCGGTCAAGGTGCTGAACGCCCTCGACGAGAAGTTCGAACTCGAACAGGCGCCGGTCGGCGGCGCGGGCTACGAGGCGAGCGGCCACCCGCTGCCGGACGCGACGCTGAAACTCGCGAAGGAAGCCGACGCGATCCTGTTCGGCGCGGTCGGCGACTGGAAGTACGACTCGCTCGAGCGCGCGTTGCGCCCCGAGCAGGCGATCCTCGGGCTGCGCAAGCATCTCGAGCTGTTCGCGAACTTCCGTCCGGCGATCTGCTATCCGCAACTCGTCGACGCGTCGCCGCTGAAGCCCGAGCTGGTCGCAGGCCTCGACATCCTGATCGTGCGCGAACTCAACGGCGACATCTACTTCGGCCAGCCGCGCGGCGTGCGCGCTGCTCCCGACGGCCCGTTCGCCGGCGAGCGCGAAGGCTTCGACACGATGCGCTATTCGGAACCGGAAGTGCGCCGCATCGCGCACGTCGCGTTCCAGGCCGCGCGAAAGCGTGCGAAGAAGCTGCTGTCGGTCGACAAGTCGAACGTGCTCGAAACGTCGCAGTTCTGGCGCGACATCATGATCGACGTGTCGAAGGAATACGCTGACGTCGAGCTGTCGCACATGTACGTCGACAACGCGGCGATGCAGCTCGCGAAGGCGCCGAAGCAGTTCGACGTGATCGTGACCGGCAACATGTTCGGCGACATCCTGTCGGATGAAGCGTCGATGCTGACGGGCTCGATCGGCATGCTGCCGTCGGCGTCGCTCGACAAGAACAACAAGGGCCTGTACGAGCCGTCGCACGGTTCGGCGCCGGACATCGCGGGCAAGGGCATCGCGAACCCGCTGGCGACGATCCTGTCGGCCGCGATGCTGCTGCGCTACTCGCTGAATCGCGCGGAGCAGGCCGATCGCATCGAGCACGCGGTGAAAACGGTGCTCGAACAAGGCTATCGCACGGGCGACATCGCGACGCCGGGTTGCAAGCAGGTCGGCACGGCGGCGATGGGCGACGCGGTGGTCGCTGCGCTGTAACGCGCACGGCAATGCAGTAATGCAGTGAATTGTGGAAAGGGCGCGAACGGGCCGCGAAATCGGCCGGTTCGCGCGTGGTTGGCCGTTGTGCGGCCAACCGGCTTTGTGTAGACTCGAACGATGGCGCTGATTTCCCTGATCTCCCCGGTCCTGAAACTCCACGGCAACACTGCCCGTGCGGGTACGCGCGCCATCGTCATCACGAACACCATTACCACGAAAACGATCATTAAACGCTGATCGTCCGTCGTGCCCGCCTGTTTCCCCGCGCGGTCACGCCGGGGGCGGAAATGGCGGGGAAGCTCCATTCAAAGGGTTAGTCATGAACGTAGGTCTCGTAGGTTGGCGCGGCATGGTCGGCAGCGTGCTGATGCAGCGCATGCAGGAAGAAGGTGATTTCGACCTGATCGAGCCGGTGTTTTTCAGCACCAGCAATACGGGCGGCAAGGCGCCGTCGTTCGCGAAAAACGAGACTACGCTCAAGGACGCGACCAACGTCGACGAGCTGAAGAAGTGCGACGTGATCATCACGTGCCAGGGCGGCGACTACACGAACGACGTGTTCCCGAAGCTGCGCGCGGCCGGCTGGAACGGCTACTGGATCGACGCGGCCTCGTCGCTGCGGATGCAGGACGACGCAGTCATCATCCTCGATCCGGTCAACCTCGACGTGATCAAGGACGCGCTCGTCAAGGGCACGAAGAACTTCGTCGGCGGCAACTGCACGGTCAGCCTGATGCTGATGGCGCTCGGCGGCCTGTTCCGCGAGAACCTCGTCGACTGGATGACGGCGATGACCTACCAGGCCGCATCGGGCGCGGGCGCGCAGAACATGCGTGAACTGCTGTCGCAGATGGGCGCACTGCACGGTTCGGTGCAGGAACAGCTCGCCGATCCGGCTTCCGCGATTCTCGACATCGACCGCCGCGTGCTCGCGACGATGAACAGCGATGCAATGCCGACGAGCCAGTTCGGCGTGCCGCTCGCGGGTTCGCTGATTCCGTGGATCGACAAGGATCTCGGCAACGGGATGTCGAAGGAAGAGTGGAAGGGCGGCGCGGAAACCAACAAGATCCTCGGCAAGCCGGCCATGGGCGAGCCGGGTTCGATCCCGGTCGACGGGCTGTGCGTGCGGATCGGCGCGATGCGCTGCCACTCGCAGGCGCTGACGATCAAGCTGAAGAAGGACGTCCCGCTGGACGAAATCAACGGCATCCTCGCGTCGGCGAACGACTGGGTGAAGGTCGTGCCGAACGAGCGCGAAGCGTCGATGCGCGACCTGTCGCCGGCGAAGATCACCGGCACGCTGACGGTGCCGGTCGGTCGCCTGCGCAAGCTCGCGATGGGCGGCGAATACCTGTCGGCGTTCACGGTCGGCGACCAGCTGCTGTGGGGCGCGGCCGAGCCGCTGCGCCGCATGCTGCGCATCCTGCTCGACAAGTAAGAATCGGGCTGCGCCGCGCGCGCCCCGTCGGCGCGCGACGCGAAACGCCTGCCAGCCCTTCGCGGGGCGGCAGGCGTTTTTTTATTGGTTGGCGCCGCGGCATACGCGCGAAAATCCCGAGACGCTTGTGAGCGGGACGGGACGCGATCCATACGGACATGAATTCATGTCGGGGGCGATGCGGTTGCCACAATTTTCATTGATTGATGATCCATTTTTGATAAAACTGCCGTGCGCGATTGACGGTGAGGATCGGCGTGGCCGTCGCGCGATTCGCGCGCCGGCGGCGCGGTGCGGGTAGCGATCGCGCCGATGCGCCGGCATGGACGGCCGCATCCGCCGGCGACGAATTCGGCCGGAACCCGATCGCGTGAAGTAAACTATGCGGTTACGACGCGCGGAGTCGCCAAAAGCGTCGCGTTCAGCGCGACGCTTTTGCATTTCTGCGGCGATTTTATTGACGCTTCCCTACGCGAATCCGAGCCGCGCCCGCGCGCGGCGATTGAGTCTACGATGTCCCGAATTTCCTTGTTTCCGCGTCAGTCCCGTCTGTCGCGCGCCGTGCGTGGCGCGCTGGCGATCCTGGCACTCGGCGCGGCCGCGTCGGCCTGGGCGACCGGCGCCGTCGAACTGCCGGCTTCCGCCGCAGGCGGTCCCGCGCCGCTTACCGTGACGGTCCAGCCGGGCCAGTCGTTGAACGATCTCGCGAAGGCGGCCACGCAGTCGCACGATCCGGGCGTGCTCGCGCGCGCCGGACGCGCATTGTTCGACGCCAACCCGCAGGCATTCATGAAGCGCGATCCGAGCCGCCTGAAAGTCGGCGCGACGCTGACGGTGCCGGCGCTCGACGCGACGGGCGCGGCGCTCGCGGCGGCCGGTGCTTCCGGTGCATCGGCAGTATCCGCGGTGGCCGCCGCGTCGGGTACGGTCGCGGCTGCGCAGCATGGTGCGTCCGCGCCGCATCCGGGGTCGGCCGTGCAAACGGCGCCGGCCGCACCGGCTGCGCACGCGGCACCGGTCAGCGGTGCAAGCGTCGCGGCGGCGGTCGTGGCAGGGGCGTCGGCTTCGACCGGCGCGTCCGCAGCATCCGCCGCGCATGGCGCGTCGACGGTCGAACCGGTTCAGCCGGCCGCGCCTGCGGCCGGTGCAAGCGGGCCGCACGTGTGGAGCGGCGCGATTCAGTCCGCGACCCCGTCGTCCGCGAGCGATGCCGCCATCCCGCCCGCGCAGGGCGGCCCGGCTCAAGGCATGCACGAACCATCCGCGGCGGCACCCGTCGCGGGCGCATCGCAGCCGCGGCCGTCGAGCCTGCAGCAACTGCTCGCGCTGAAGAACCGCGTGCTGATGGAGCTGCAGAAACACGGCATTGGCAAGCCGGCCGCGACGAACAACGTTGCACCGGCACCGGCACCGGCTGCCCCGCGTCCCGCTGCGAATGACGGCGCATCTGCTGCCGCGTCGTCGCCCGCCGCGAGCGAGGCGGCGTCCGGCGTGGCCGCCAGTGCGGCGCAGCCGGCATCGGCAGCCGTGCAGCCAGCCGTGCCCGTGGCGGCGACGCCGTTCGCGCGTGGTTCCGAACAGATCGACTGGCGCCCGGCCGCGGCGGCCGGCGCGGCCGTGGTCGTTCTCGCGGCCGGGTTTGCGTGGCGCAAGCGCCGGAAAGCGCGGCGCGCCGATGCGCTCACTCCGGAGTCCGGCGGGGCGGCTGCTTCGGATACCAGCGCCTCGTCGTCCGTCGAACCCGTGCCGCCGATTCTTCCCGAGACGCCGGTCGCACGCGACGCAGCCGCCGACGTGAATCTCGTTTCGGCCGCCGCGGTAGCGGCAGAGGTGGCCGAAACGCGCGATCTCGACGTGCCGTCGTCGCCGGAAGCGGCAACGACGCAAGACGATCAAAAGCAAGCGCCTGCCGCGCTGGCGGGCGCTGCAGAGGCGGCACCGCACGACGCGCAGCCCATCGCGGAGACGCCCCCGGGTGAGCCGATCGAAGCACCTGCCGCGCCGGCGACGCACGACGCGCAGCACGCGGCGCTGATGCAGAACGCGATCAGCGCGCTGAACAGCCTCGACATGCCGCTGCCGCCGCGTACGGCGGAAGAGCCGGCCGCCCCGGAAGATCAAGCCGAAAGCGATCGAATCGCAACTAACGGTCAACCCGCGTCGCACCCGCCCGTTGGTGCGAACGATCCGGCACCGGAACACCCGGCCGACCAGGACGACGAGTTCGACTGGGATCCGGATGCGGCAACGCCCGTGCCGCACGCGGGTGGCGCATCCGCGCCGTCGTCGCTGCCGCCGCTCGGCGGCGCGCAGTTCGGTGCGTTGAAACTGGATTTCGATCTCGACCTGCCGTCCGCGCCGGGCGCCGTGCTGCCCGCGCTGACACCGGAGGAGCTTGCGCGCATCGCGCGCAACAAGCTGGATCTCGCATCCGAGTACGTCGAGCTGGGCGACCTATCCGGCGCGCGCACGCTGCTGCAGGAAGTCGTCGATGCGAACGACGCCGCGACGCGCGACGATGCGCGCGCGCTGCTCGCGAAACTGGCGGACGAGGCGTGATGCGGATCGCGCTGGGGATTCAGTACGACGGCGCCGCGTTCTGTGGCTGGCAGGCGCAGCCGCACGGCAAGACCGTGCAGGACGCGCTCGAGCGCGCGCTCGGCGAATTCGCGTGCGTGCCGTTGCATACGACGGTCGCGGGACGGACCGATACGGGCGTGCACGGGCTCGGGCAGGTCGCGCATTTCGACACGGACCTCGACCGCGCGGATTTCTCGTGGGTGCGCGGTACCAACGCGTTCCTGCCGCCGACCGTTTCCGTGCAGTGGGCGAAGCCGATGCCGGACACGTTCCATGCGCGTTTCTCGGCGTTCGAACGCACCTACTACTACGCGCTGTACGTACATCCCGTGCGCTCGCCGATGCTGGCTGGCCGGGCGGGCTGGATCCACACGCCGCTCGACGACGACGCCATGCGCGCCGCCGCCGCGCACCTGATCGGCGAGCATGACTTCTCGTCGTTCCGGTCGTCGGAATGCCAGTCGAAAACGCCGGTCAAACACCTGTACCAGATCGACGTGCGGCGTGCGGGCCACTTCATTCATTTCCGCTTCCGCGCGAACGCGTTCCTTCACCACATGGTGCGCAACCTGATGGGCTGCCTCGTCGCAGTCGGCCGCGGCCGCTACCCGGCGGACTGGCTCGCCGACGTGCTGGCCGGGCGCGACCGCAATCTCGCCGCGCCCACGTTCATGGCCGACGGGCTGTACCTCGCCCATGTCGGCTACCCGGCGGAATTCGCCGTCCCGCCCGCGCAGCTCGGCAGTGTGCCGTGGAGCAGCGTCTGGGCCGACCTGGACCCACAACCATGACGAATCACGCCGTGTCTTCTTCGACTCCCGCCGCGGGTGGCCTCGCACCGCGTACGCGCATCAAGCTGTGCGGCCTGTCGCGGCCCGAGGACGTGCTGCACGCCGCCGCGCTCGGCGCCGACGCGATCGGCCTCGTGTTCTATCCGAAGAGCCCGCGCGCGGTGTCGATCGCGCAGGCAGCCGAGCTTGCACGCCTCGCCCCGCCGTTCGTGTCGGTGGTCGGACTGTTCGTGAACGCGACCGAAGCCGAGATCGACGCGGTCGTGCGCGACGTGCCGCTCACGATGCTGCAATTCCACGGCGACGAGACGCCCGCGCAGTGCGACGCCCTCGGCCGCGCGGCACGCCTGCCGTGGTTGCGCGCGGTGCGCGTCGGCCCCTCGACGCAGCCGGCCGATTTGGTAGAATCGGCTCTTCATTATTCGAAAGCGCGCGGCCTCCTGTTCGACACCCTGGTGCCGGACTATGGCGGTAGCGGCAAGGTCTTCGATTGGTCACTTATTCCCGCAGAGCTCGCGCATCGGGCCGTTTTGAGTGGTGGCTTGAACGCGCAAAACGTCGGTGATGCGATCCGCCAGTTGCGTCCGTTTGCTGTCGATGTCTCGAGCGGCATCGAAGTGGACGGCGCGAAGGGCGTGAAGGATCACGCCCGGATGGCGGCGTTCGTACGCGCGGTGCGCGAAGCGGACGCCAGGTGATGCAAGCCGGTGCGGCCCCGACAGCGGGGCGCGCCGACCGATCGAGAGTGACACCATGTACAACCTTCCTGATGATCACGGCCACTTCGGCCCGTATGGCGGCGTGTTCGTCGCCGAAACGCTGATTCACGCGCTGGACGAACTGCGCGCGGCGTATGAAAAATTCCGTCATGACCCCGATTTCGTCGCCGAATACGAGCGGGAACTGAAGTATTTCGTCGGTCGTCCGTCGCCGATCTATCACGCGCAGCGCTGGAGCGAGATGCTCGGCGGCGCGCAGATCTACCTGAAGCGCGAGGACCTGAACCACACCGGCGCGCACAAGATCAACAACGTCATCGGCCAGGCGCTGCTCGCGAAGCGGATGGGCAAGAAGCGCGTGATCGCCGAGACGGGCGCGGGCCAGCACGGCGTCGCGACGGCAACGATCTGCGCGCGCTTCGGGATGGAGTGCATCGTCTACATGGGCGCCGAGGACGTGCGCCGCCAGGCCGCGAACGTCTACCGGATGAAGCTGCTCGGCGCGACGGTCGTGCCGGTCGAATCGGGTTCGCGCACGTTGAAGGACGCGCTGAACGAAGCGATGCGCGACTGGGTCACGAACATCGAAAGCACGTTCTACATCATCGGCACGGTCGCGGGCCCGCACCCGTATCCGGCGATGGTGCGCGACTTCCAGCGCGTGATCGGCGACGAGTGCAAGGTGCAGATGCCGGAACTCGCCGGCCGGCAGCCGGACGCGGTGATTGCGTGCGTCGGCGGCGGCTCGAACGCGATGGGCATCTTCTATCCGTACATCGACGACACGTCGGTGCAGCTGATCGGCGTCGAAGCGGCCGGCGACGGCCTCGACACGGGCCGTCACGCGGCGTCGCTGATCGCCGGCAGCCCCGGCGTGCTGCACGGCAACCGCACGTACCTGCTGCAGGACGACAACGGCCAGATCATCGAGACGCATTCGGTATCGGCCGGGCTCGACTATCCGGGCGTCGGTCCCGAGCACGCATGGCTGAAGGACAGCGGCCGCGCGCAGTATGTCGGCATCACCGACGAAGAGGCACTGAAGGCGTTCCACGACTGCTGCAGGATCGAGGGGATCATCCCCGCGCTCGAGTCGAGCCACGCGATCGCGTACGCCGTGAAGCTCGCGCCGACGTTGTCCAAGGACAAGATCCTCCTCGTCAACCTGTCGGGCCGCGGCGACAAGGACATGCACACGGTCGCCGAGCGATCGGGCATCGCGCTCTGACCCCGACCGATGCGTGACCTGATCGAACAACCGGGCGGCGGCGCCGCGAGCGAAGCGGAGGCGGTGCAGTCTGCCGTCGCCGTGCCGTGCGCGTTGCCGTCCGGGATCGAGCTGCACAACCGCGATTTCATGTCCGAAGCCGCGCGCCTGCCGGATGCGTCGATCGACCTGATCGTCGCCGATCCGCCGTACGGGCTCGGCAAGGACTATGGCAACGACTCGGACAAGCGCTCGGGCGACGATTTTCTCGCGTGGACGCGCGAGTGGCTCGAACTCGCGATCCCGAAGCTCAAGCCGAGCGGGTCGATGTACATCTTCTGCACGTGGCAGTACGCGCCGGAAATCTTCAGCTTCCTGAAGACGAAGCTCACGATGGTCAACGAGATCATCTGGGACCGGCGCGTGCCGAGCATGGGCGGCACGACGCGCCGTTTCACGTCGGTGCACGACAACATCGGCTTTTTCGCGGTTTCCAAGGCGTATTACTTCGATCTCGATCCGGTCCGCATCCCGTACGACGCCGACACGAAGAAGGCCCGCTCGCGCAAGCTGTTCGAAGGCAGCAAGTGGCTGGAGATGGGCTACAACCCGAAGGACGTCTGGTCGGTCTCGCGCCTGCACCGGCAGCACGCGGAGCGCGTCGATCATCCGACCCAGAAGCCGCTGGAAATCATCGAGCGGATGGTGCTCGCAAGTTGCCCGCCGGGCGGCCGCGTGCTCGATCCGTTCATGGGCAGCGGCACGACCGCGGTGGCCTGCGCACGGCAGGGGCGCGACTTCGTCGGCTACGAGATCAACGAAAGTTATTGCGCGATCGCGCACGAGCGCGTGAACGCGCTCGCCACGCCGGCGTGCGCGTGAGTCGCGCCGCCGCAGTGCCGATCGCTGCTTTGCATGGGACCGGAGTAAGCGCTGAAGCGCTAACTCCGGTCGACAAAGGAAAATTGCCATGAATCGTATCCAGCAGACCTTCGCCGCACTCGCCGAACAAGGCCGCAAGGGCCTGATCCCGTTCATCACGGCCGGCGACCCCGATCCCGCGAAAACCGTCGAATTCATGCACGCGCTCGCCGAAGGCGGCGCCGACGTCATCGAGCTCGGCGTGCCGTTCTCGGACCCGATGGCCGACGGCCCGGTGATCCAGCGCTCGTCGGAGCGTGCGCTCGCGCGCGGCGTCACGCTCAAGAGCGTGCTCGCCGACGTGAAGCGCTTCCGCG
Source organism: Burkholderia diffusa (assembly GCF_902499115.1). GTDB lineage: Bacteria > Pseudomonadota > Gammaproteobacteria > Burkholderiales > Burkholderiaceae > Burkholderia > Burkholderia diffusa. The sequence continues at coordinate 39,284 of NZ_CABVPN010000037.1, read as the reverse complement.
AGACCGACCAGAAAACCCCCGTCGTACTGATGGGTTATGCGAACCCGATCGAGCGGATGGGCGTCGACACGTTCGCGACCGAGGCGCAGGCGGCCGGCGTCGACGGCGTGCTCGTCGTCGACTATCCGCCCGAGGAAGCGGGCGTGTTCGCCGAGAAAATGCGCGCCGCGCAGATCGATCCGATCTTCCTGCTCGCGCCGACGTCGACCGACGAACGCATCGCCGACGTGGGCAAGATCGCGAGCGGCTACGTGTACTACGTGTCGCTCAAGGGCGTGACCGGCGCCGGAAATCTGGATGTTTCGAGCATTGCGGGTAAAATCCCGGCCATCAAGTCGCGCGTGCCGGTTCCGGTGGGCGTTGGCTTCGGCATCCGCGACGCCGAAACGGCGCGCGCGGTGGCCGAAGTGTCGGACGCCGTCGTGATCGGCAGCCGGCTGGTGCAACTGCTCGAGAGCGCCGCGCCGGAAGGCGCCGTCGCCGCGCTGAAGACTTTCATCGCCGAGCTGCGCGCCGCCCTGGACGGCGCTGGCAATACGGCGCGATAAACACAACACAGGAAGCGGGAACGGGCCGGTCGGCCCGCCCCGCCACGGAACAGGAAACCATACGATGAGCTGGCTCGACAAACTGTTGCCGCCGAAGATCAAGCAGACCGACCCGAAAAGCCGCAAGGGCATTCCGGAAGGCCTGTGGGTCAAGTGCCCGTCCTGCGAGGCCGTGCTGTACCGCAACGACGTGGACGCGAACCTGCACGTGTGCCCGAAGTGCGATCACCACATGCGCATCGGTGCGCGCGAGCGTCTCGACGGGCTGCTCGATCCGGAAGGCCGCTATGAAATCGGCCAGGAAATCGTGCCGGTCGACTCGCTGAAGTTCAAGGACAGCCGCAAGTACCCCGATCGTCTGAAGGAAGCGATGGACGAAACGGGCGAGACCGACGCGATGGTCGTGATGGGCGGCGCGATCCATACGCTGCCCGTCGTCGCTGCCTGCTTCGAGTTTTCGTTCATGGGCGGCTCGATGGGCTCGGTCGTCGGCGAGCGTTTCGCGCGCGGCGCGCAGAATGCGCTGGAGCAGCAAGTGCCGTTCATCTGCTTCACGGCGTCGGGCGGCGCACGGATGCAGGAAAGCCTGCTGTCGCTGATGCAGATGGCCAAGACCACCGCGATGCTGACCAAGCTGGCAGAAGCCAAGCTGCCGTTCATCTCGGTGCTGACCGACCCGACGATGGGCGGCGTGTCGGCGAGCTTCGCATTCCTCGGCGACGTCGTGATCGCCGAGCCGAAGGCGCTGATCGGCTTCGCCGGCCCGCGCGTGATCGAGCAGACGGTTCGCGAGAAACTGCCGGAAGGCTTCCAGCGCGCGGAATTCCTGCTGAAGACGGGCGCGATCGACATGATCGTCGACCGCCGCAAGATGCGCGACGAGATCGCGCAATTGCTCGCGCTGCTGCAGCGGCAACCGGCCGACGCGCTGGCCTGATTGGCGCGAGGTTGTGAACACTGCGCGTCGCCTGGCTTCAGCGTCAGGCGGCGCGCTTCGTTTTTTGGCGTAGTGGCGGTCCCGATCCAGATTTGAACCGATGAGCACTTTTCCCACTCTCGACGCGTGGCTTTCGCATCTCGAACGCGCGCACCCGGTCGGCATCGACATGGGCCTCACCCGCATCGGGCAGGTCAAGGCGGCGCTGCAGCTCGAATTCGCGTGCCCCGTCATCACCGTCGGCGGCACGAACGGCAAGGGCTCGACCTGCGCGTTTCTCGAGACGATCCTCGTGCGCGCGGGCTACAAGGTCGGCTGCCATACGTCGCCGCACCTGCTCGAATTCGGTGAGCGCGCGCGCGTGAACGGCCAGCAGGTCAGCGACGCCGAGCTGCTGCCGCACTTCGAAGCCGTCGAGGCAGCGTGCACGTCGCTGCCCGAGCCCGTGTCGCTCACGTACTTCGAATTCACGACGCTCGCGATCCTGCACCTGTTCGCGTCGCGCGGGCTCGACGCGGTGATCCTCGAAGTCGGCCTCGGCGGCCGGCTCGATGCGGTCAACATCATCGATACCGATTGCGCGATCGTCACGAGCATCGACATCGATCACACCGAATACCTCGGCGACACGCGCGAGAAGATCGCCTTCGAGAAGGCGGGGATCTTCCGTGCCGGCAAGCCGGCGATCTGCGGCGATCCGGCCGCGCCGCAAACGCTGATCGATCACGCCGAAGCGATCGGCGCCGACCTGTGGCTCGTCGGCCGCGATTTCCGCTACGAGGCGCAGGCGGGCGCAGAGCGCCAGCAGTGGAGCTACCTCGGTCGCGAGAAGCGCTACCCGGCGCTCGCGTATCCGGCGCTGCGCGGTGCGAATCAGCTGATCAATGCATCGGCCGCGCTGGCCGCGCTCGAGGCGCTGCGCCCGGTGCTGCCGGTGTCCGCGCAGGACATCCGGCTCGGGCTCGCCAACGTCGAACTGCCGGGCCGCTTCCAGGTGCTGCCCGGCAAGCCGGCGATCGTGCTGGACGTCGCGCACAACCCGCATGCGGCGGCCGTGCTCGAGCAAAATCTCGGCAACATGGGCTTCTTCCCGTACACGTACGCGGTGTTCGGTGCAATGCACGACAAGGACATCGACGGCGTGTTGCGGCATCTGAAGGGCGAGGTCGACCACTGGTGCGTGACCGACCTGCCGCTGCCGCGCGCGGCGAGCGCGGAGCAGCTCGAAGCCGCGCTGCGCAAGGTCGGCGTGGAGGAGGGGGCCGATTCGAGCGTGACGCGGTTCGCGTCGCCCGCCGAAGCGTTTCGCGATGCACTAAAAAGAGCATCCGAGAATGATAGAATCGTGGTTTTCGGCAGTTTCCATACGGTGGCAGGTGTGATGGCCTACCGGAAATCGCAGCAACACTGACTGACGGGCAGTTTCGGACTCAGCCATTCATGGGAATTTTCTCGTTCGGCAAGAAAGACGACGACGCGCCCCCGCGGCGCGGCGGTCGTACCGGGGCCTCCCGGAACGTGCGCACGGAGCGCACTGAACGCGTCGAGCGACGCACGCGCCGCACCGAGCGTCCGGAATCGGACGCACTGCTCCTCGATCCGACCCTTCCAGAAAAGCAACGCGCCCGCCGGCGTCTCGTCGGCGCGATCGCGCTCGTCGTCGCCGCGGTGATCGTGCTGCCGATGGTGCTCGATTCGCACCCGAAGCCGGTGACGGACGACATCGCGATCGACATCCCGAACCGGCCCGCGCATCAGGCGGTCGCGCCGCGCGACGACGACGCGTCCGACGTGCAGGCAGGTGTCGCGCATGACGAACCGCCGGCATCCGATGTCGTCGTGGCGGCCGTGCCCGCGCCGGCGGCCAAGGATGCGGCCAAGCCGGCCGCGAAGCCCGATACCACGGCCCCGGCGACCACGGCGAATGTGACGCCGCCGAAGCCCGCTGCGAAGCCGGCCACGGCCGCACCCGCGCCGAAGCCGGCGCCCGCGACGGTCGCGAACGCCGACGCCGCGGCCGACGGCGGCGACGCATCGTCGGCCGGTGCGCGCTTCGCGGTGCAGCTCGGTTCGTTCAAGGACGACACGACGGCCCGTTCGTGGGCCACCAAGTTGAAATCGGCGGGGGTGCCCGCATATGTCGAGCATCGCAAGCAGGCGGACGGCAGCACGGCTACACTGCTGCGTGCCGGCCCGTTCGCGGATCGCGCGGCGGCGTCCGCCGCGATTGCGAAGGTGCGCGAAGCCGGACTCACGCAGTAACGTGCGATGCTGACGGCTTTCGACTACGCTGTATTGGCGGTGATCGCGTTGTCCGCGCTGCGTGGCGCGTGGCGCGGTTTCGTCTCGGAGATTTTCGGGCTGATCGGCTGGATCGCGGCGATTGCGATCGCGGCCCGCTATGTCGGACTGGTGGTGCCATATATCCCGGCGAACTGGCCGGGCGGCGCGCTGACACAGTGGGTGCTGGCGTTCGCGCTGATCGTGATCGGCGTGGTGTTCGTCGCGGGTGTCGCGAACGCGCTGTTGTCGCGGATCGCGCAGGCGACGGGCCTCGGCGGAGTCGATCGCTCGCTGGGCATGATGTTCGGGCTCGTCCGCGGCTGCGTGCTGGTGGTGCTGCTGGTCGCGGCGGCCGGGCTGACCGAATTGCCCAAACAGGATTTCTGGCGCAATGCGCTATTGCGTCCTTTCGCCGAACAGGGCGTGCATGAGCTGAAGCAGCTCCTGCCCGACGGCATGGCCCAGTACGTACGCGTGTGACGACGCGGCCGGGCAGGACGGAACCGATTTTGTCATTCTGAAGGACATGCCATGTGCGGCATCGTAGGCGTTATCTCCCAATCCCCGGTCAATCAGCTGATCTATGACAGCCTGCTGCTGCTGCAGCATCGCGGTCAGGACGCAGCGGGCATCGCGACGGCGGACGGCAGCAATTTCCACATGTACAAGGCGAACGGCATGGTGCGCGACGTGTTCCGCACGCGCAACATGCGCAGCCTGCCCGGCACCTTCGGCATCGGCCAGGTCCGTTATCCGACGGCCGGCTCGGCGTCGAGCGAAGCCGAGGCGCAGCCGTTCTACGTGAACGCGCCGTTCGGGATCATCCTCGCGCACAACGGCAACCTGACGAACTGGGAACAGCTGAAGGACGAGATGTTCCGGATCGACCGCCGGCACATCAACACCAATTCCGACAGCGAAGTGCTGCTCAACGTGTTCGCGCACGAGCTGCAGCTGTCGACGACGGGCCTCGAACTCGATCCGGCCGCGGTGTTCAAGGCGGTCGCGGGCGTGCATCGCCGCCTGCAGGGCTCGTACGCGATCGTGTCGCTGATCGCCGGCTACGGCCTGCTCGCGTTCCGCGATCCGTTCGGCATTCGCCCGCTCTGCATCGGCAAGCTCGAGACCGAACACGGCACCGAGTGGATGGTGGCGTCTGAGTCGGTGGCGGTCGAAGGCATCGGGTTCGAATTCGTGCGCGACGTGCAGCCGGGCGAAGCGATCTTCATCGACAAGGCCGGCAACTTCCACAGCCAGCAGTGCGCGGAGAACCCGACGCTGAATCCGTGCATGTTCGAATACGTGTATCTCGCGCGTCCGGATTCGTGCCTCGACGGCGTGCCCGTCTACAACGTGCGCCTGCGCATGGGCGACTACCTCGCCGAGAAGATCAAGCGCGAGCTGCCGAACGTGCCGATCGACGTCGTGATGCCGATTCCCGATTCGTCGCGTCCGGCCGCGATGCAGGTCGCCGCGAAGCTCGGCGTCGAGTATCGCGAAGGCTTCTTCAAGAACCGCTACGTCGGCCGCACCTTCATCATGCCGGGCCAGGCCGTGCGCAAGAAGTCGGTGCGCCAGAAGCTCAATGCGATGAGCATCGAGTTCAAGGACAAGAACGTGCTGATCGTCGACGACTCGATCGTGCGCGGCACGACCTCGCACGAGATCGTGCAGATGGCGCGCGATGCGGGCGCGAAGTCGGTGATCTTCGCGTCGGCTGCACCGCCCGTGAAGTTCCCGAACGTGTACGGCATCGACATGCCGACGCGCGGCGAGCTGGTTGCCCACGGCCGCACCGACGAGGAAGTCGCGAAGATCATCGGCGCCGACCACCTGATCTACCAGGACGTCGACGACCTGCGCCGCGCGGTGCGCGACATCAACCCGAAGCTCGAGCAATTCGAGGCGTCGTGCTTCGACGGCAACTACATCACCGGCGCCGTGACGCCCGAGTACCTCGATGCGATCGAGCGTGCGCGTCTCGCACCGGCGTCGCAGGCTGATCGCGACACGGCTGGCGATGCCGCGCGTTCGCAGATGAACCTGCAACTGTCGGTCGAGTGATGCAGCCGCACGCTTCCGACGAAGCGTGATAGGATGTCGCCGTGCGTCGATTTGATTCAGCTTGCGGACGCGGGGCGACTTCCCAAAACAGCTAAAGCGAAGGCCGGCGACAGTCGGCCCGAGTCGATCGCTGTCGTACCGCACCGAAGCCCGCTGATGCCGACGCATAGCGGGCTTTTTGTTTTGGCCTGATTTTGTGGCTGGGTTCGCGCCCGACGCATGACCTGCGGCGCGACCCTCGAATACGGAAAACGGAACATGGACGACTCCCTCAACTTTGACACGCTCGCCGTGCGCGCGGGCACGTTGCGCAGCAACTTCAACGAGCATTCGGAAGCGCTGTTCCTCACGTCGAGCTTCTGCTTCACGAGCGCGGCCGAGGCGGCCGAGCGCTTCGCGAATTCGGAAGACTATTTCACCTATTCGCGCTTCACGAACCCGACCGTCACCATGTTCCAGGATCGTCTCGCCGCGCTCGAAGGCGGCGAGGCCTGCATCGCGACGGCATCGGGCATGGCCGCGATCATGTCGGTCGTGATGTCCGCCCTGCAGGCGGGCGATCACCTCGTCAGCTCGCGCAGCCTGTTCGGCTCGACGCTCGGGATGTTCTCGCAGATCTTCAGCAAGTTCGGCATCACGACGACCTTCGTCGATCCGACCGACCTGAACGCATGGCAGGAAGCGGTGCGGCCCGAGACGAAGATGTTCTTCCTCGAAACGCCGTCGAACCCGTTGACCGAACTCGCCGATATCGAGGCGATCGGCAAGATCGCGAAGGCCGCGAACGCGCTGTTCGTCGTCGACAACTGTTTCTGCAGCCCGGTGCTGCAGCAGCCGCTGAAACTCGGCGCGGACGTCGTGATGCACTCGGCGACGAAGTTCCTTGACGGGCAGGGCCGCGTGCTCGGCGGCGCGCTGGTCGGCTCGAAGGAATTCATCATGGGCAAGGTGTTCCCGTTCGTGCGCAGCGCGGGGCCGACGCTGTCGGCGTTCAACGCGTGGGTGCTGCTGAAGGGGATGGAGACGCTGTCGCTGCGCGTCGAGAAGCAGTCGGCGAACGCGCTGGAAATCGCGCGCTGGCTCGATTCGCACCCGGCCGTCGCGCGCGTGTTTTATCCCGGGCTCGAATCGCATCCGCAGCACGAACTCGCGAAGCGCCAGCAGAAGGCGGGCGGCGCGATCGTGTCGTTCGAGCTGAAGGGCGACACGTCGGAGCAGCAGCGCGCGAATGCGTGGCGCGTGATCGACAGCACGAAGCTGATCTCGATCACCGGCAACCTCGGCGACACGCGCACGACGATCACGCATCCGGCGACGACGACGCATGCCCGCATCACGCCGGAAGCGCGTGCGGCCGCGGGGATCACCGAAGGGCTGATCCGCCTCGCGGTCGGCCTGGAAAACGCGGGCGACCTGCGCAACGATCTCGCGCGCGGTCTCGCGGGCTGAGCGCGGCGGCAGGTTACAGGGCCGACATGACGACGGGCCGCTCGATCTGATCGAGCGGCCCGTGTTTTTTGGCCGGCGCCGCGCGCGTTGACGCAATCAGCCGGCGTGCCCGGCCTGCGCGGGCCGATGCTCGTCACGCATCGCTTCCATCATCCAGCGCAGCGTGTCGTCGAGCGGCGTCACCGGAAGCTCGCCCACCGCGCGCCGCAGCTTGTCGCGCGACCCGCTCAGGCGCTTCACTTCGTTGTGCCGGACGAAACGTGGATCGATCGTCACGTCGATCACGTAGCCGGCGATCCGCGACAGCATCGCCAGCACTTCCTTCAGCGAATACGCGCGCTCCGAGCAGACGTTGAACGTCTCGCCGGCCGGCGCGGTTTCGAGCAGCTTCAGATAGGCGGTCGTCACGTCGCGCACGTCGGAGAAATCGCGGCTCACGTCGAGATTGCCGAGCGAGATGCGCGGCGCATTGTGCGCATAGTGCGACACGAGTTTCGGCAGCAGATACGCCTCGTCCTGGCCGACGCCGGTGTAGTTGAACGGCCGCGCGATCACGATTGGCAGGCGGTCGGCCCACAGCTTCGCCGCGTATTCCATCGCGAGCTTGCTGACAGCATAGTCGTTCGCGGGGGCGGGTGAGACGGTTTCGTCGAGCACGCCGGCCGTCGAATTGCCATAGATGTTCGCGCTGCTGGCGAGCAGCACCGCCGACGGACGGCGATCGAGACCCGCGAGCGCGGCCAGCAGGTTGCGCGTGCCGACGATGTTGACCGCGTAAGTCTGCGACGGCTCGTCCTGCGCGACGTGTGCGCGCGCAGCCAGATGCACGACCGCATCGGGTCGCGCATCGGTGGCCGCTGCGCGCATCGCCTGCGCGTCGAGCAGGTCGACCGGCAGCAGCGTGCAGTTCGCGAACGCCGGATCGTCCGGCCGCGCCGCGCCGGGCGCAACGGTGCCCCACACGTCGTAGCCGGCCGCCTCGAGCTGCTGCGCCATGTAGCGGCCGGTGAAGCCCGTCAGGCCCGTGACGAATGCGCGGCGCGACGAGCGTCCGGCATCAGTACGTGTCATGGTGACGATTCCGCGTCAGGTCCGCTTCCACCATCATCTGGCAAAGCTGCTCGAGCGTCGTTTCCGGCGCCCAGCCGAGCTTGGATTTGGCCTTGTCCGCGCAGCCGATCAGCAGGTCGACTTCGGCAGGGCGGTAGAACTTCGGATTCACTTCGACGAGCACGTCGCCGTTCGACGCGTCGAGGCCGCGTTCCTGTTCGCCCTTGCCGGTCCATTCGATCTGGTAGCCGGCCGCCGCGAACGCCATCTGCACGAAGTCGCGGACTGTCTCGGTGCGGTTGGTCGCGAGCACGTAGGTGTCGGGCTCGTCGACCTGCAGCATTCGCCACATCCCTTCGACGTATTCGAGCGCGAAGCCCCAGTCGCGCTTGGCGTCGAGGTTGCCGAGCTCGAGTTTGGTCGCCTTGCCGAGCTTGATCTTCGCGACGGTGTCGGTGATCTTGCGCGTGACGAACTCGCGGCCGCGCAGCGGCGATTCGTGGTTGAACAGGATGCCGCTGCAGCCGAACAGGTCGTAGGACTCGCGGTAGTTCACGGTCATCCAGTGCGCGTACAGCTTCGCGACGCCGTACGGGCTGCGCGGGTAGAACGCGGTCGTTTCCGTTTGCGGAATGGCCTGCACCTTGCCGAACATCTCGGACGTCGATGCCTGGTAGAAGCGCGTCTTCGGGCTGACCACGCGGATCGCCTCGAGCAGGTTCAGCGGGCCGATGCCGGTGACCTCGGCGGTCGTCGCCGGCTGATCGAACGACACGCCGACGAAGCTCTGCGCGGCCAGGTTGTACAGCTCGTCGGGCTGCGTGCGTTCGAGCAGCCGCAGGCTCGAGCCGGCATCCGTCAGGTCGTGCTCGACGAGCGACAGGTTCGGGTGCGTATCGACGCCGAGCTCGGCGATACGCCAGAAGTTCACCGAGCTGGTGCGGCGGTAGGTGCCCGTGACTTCGTAGCCCTTGTCGAGCAGCAGCTTGGTCAGGTAGGCGCCGTCCTGCCCGGTGATCCCCGTGATGATGGCCTTCTTGCGAGTTTGGCTCATGGCAATGTCCTGGTCGAATCGATGGATTGAGAAAGTCAGGCTGTCGTGCGCACGGTGGCGGGCACCGTGGCGCGTGCGGGGCCGCGCGTCAGGCGCCGCTCGAAGCCGTACCAGCTCACGGTGGCGTACGCGAGCGTGATGGCGAGGGCGAGCGCGGCCGTGACGAAGCGGTTCAGGTGCAACGGCCACAGCGCGTACAGCACGCTCAGGTGAATCAGGTAGACGGTGTAGCTGACGGTGCCGACGTACACGAGCAGCGGGTTCGTCAGCACGCGCTGCACGAGGCCGCGTCCGCGCAGCGCGATCACGACGATCGACGTGCACAGCAGCAGCGAGATGCTGTAGAGCGCGGCGTTCGACAGCGGCGTGTTCGCCGCGCGGAAACGCGGGAACGACAGGTGCAGCCAGCCGAGGATCGCGAGCGACACGAGCGCGCCGACGATCGCGAGCGGATAGAACGGCTCCAGCGCGCGCCGGTCGCGGCGCAGCACGATCGCGAGCAGCGCACCGGCGGCGAGCAGGTCCATGCGGAACGGCGTCAGGTAGTAAATCGGCCAGAACGAATCGAACCACGGCGTCGCGATCGCGCGCAGCACGGGCGCCGCGACGATCAGCGCGGCGGCGATCCACAGCAGCGCTCGCTCCGAACACCACAGCACGACGAACGGCCAGAAGATGTAGAACTGCTCCTCGACGGCGAGCGACCACAGCACGTTCAGGCTGTCGTGGCCGATGCTGCCGAGCGACAGTCCGATGTTGGTCGAGAAGAACGCGAACCACGGCCAGTGCGGCAGCCAGCTCGCGCCGAACAGCAGCGTCGACACGATCAGCAGCAGCACGTACGGCGGCAGGATCCGGCGCACGCGGCGCGCGTAGAAGTGGCTGAAGTACGACTGTCCGCGCGCCTTTCGATCGAGCAGGATGCCGGTGATCAGCAGGCCGCTCAGCACGAAGAACAGGTCGACGCCCATCCATAGCGGCGCCTTCAGCGCGTGCTGGAGGAACACGGCGCCGACGGCGATCGCGCGCAGCCCGTCGAGCTGCACGATGCGGCCGTGTTGCGGCGGGGCGAGGTCGGTGGTGCGCGAAATGCCCGTCATCGCGCCGCTCCTTCGCGACGCGCGGCCGATGCCGCGGCGCGCCGCGCATCCGATGCGTGAACGTAATGCATGCGTTTAAATGAAATATTGAATCGAAATCGATTCTAGGGAAAAGAAATCGGCAAAAAAACGCATGTCATTTATCCGGCTGAAAACATTCGAATGCCGGTTGTTTCAATCGCGACATGAAAGGTTTGCAGGCTACGCGCCCCGGCGCGCGGGCCGGAGCGGCATTTTCTACGGATCGCCGCGTGAAAGGCGGTCGATATTTCCGCTTTGCCGGGCCAATTTCTCGTTGTTCCGGCTCGATATTTCAGCTCGAAACATCCCCAAATATTTCCAAATTTCTTGTGATTATTTTTGCTTGTAACCTGCATCGCGACGTTTGAAACCTATTTAGCGACAGGGCATCAGGGCAGGCAGCATGCCGCGGCGCCGGTCGCTTCCGTATCGAGTCTGGAGAGCGCATTGCGACGTCTGATTCTGGTTGGCATGACGGTATGCGCGGCGCTGTCCGCGAGCGCCGCTCCGGCTGAAACCGTGTTGCCCGCGACTACGTCGTGGATCGGCAACACGTTCGGCTATGGCGACGGCAGCTGGACGCAGATCGACATTCGCGCGATCGCGGTGACACCCGACGGCAAGGTGTATACGAACGCGCCGTGGGACGAGAGCGGCGCCGAGGCGAGCGTCTACCAGGACGGGAAGATGCTCGGCTTCGCCGGCGGCACGCACGGCTGGGGCAACCTCGGCGGCAACGCGGTCGCGGTGAACGGCAAGTATGCGTACGTCGCGATCGGCGTGGGCAACGAGCGCGGCCATCTGCAGTCGCCCGGCATCTGGCCGGGCAAGGGCAAGCAGTGGTTCGGCATTTCGCGCCGCACGATCGGCGACATGAAGCAGCCGGCGCCGTTCCGCGCGGCGCCGCAGGTCGCGCCTGGCGGACGTGCCGATGCCGGTCGCGCGCGGATGGCCGCCAGCTTCATGATGGTCAACGAGGTGCCGGCCCCGGCCCGGTCGGAAGTGGGCGAGGCGAAGGCGGAAGTCGGCGGCCTCGCGGCCGACGACAAGACGCTGTTCGCGACGAATCCGTCGCACGACGCGGTGGACGTGTACGACGCCGAGACGATGCAGAAGAAGGCCACGTGGAGTGCGCACGAGCCGGGCCGCATCGCGCTCGCCGGCGACGGCACGTTGTGGCTGCTCACCGATACGATCGGCGGGCCCGCGCATCTCGTGCACGTGCGCGCGGACGGCCGCAAGCTCGATGACGCGCCGCCGCTGCCGGAAGGTACCGATGCGGTGGACGTGGCGGTCGACGCGAAAGGGCGCGTGCTCGTCGCGGACAACGGGCCGCGCCAGCAGATCCTGATTTTCTCGAAAGGCGGCAAGGGCTATGCGCCGTCGGGCACGCTCGGCGAGCGCGGCGGAATCTTCGCGGGCCCGGTGCCTGGCCGTCCGGGGCCGCAGCGCTTCAACGGGCTGACGGGCGTGGGCGTCGATCGCGCCGGCAACATCTATGTGTCGATGAACGGGATCGGGCCGCGCCACGACACGATCGGGGCTGGGCTGGGCGCGGTGCTGGAAAGCTACACGCCGGACGGCAAGCTCCGCTGGCAGGTGCAGGGGCTGCTGTTCGTCGACGGCGCGTGGCTCGACCCCGCGCGGCCGAACAGCATGTATACGGGCAACAAGCGCTTCGAGCTCGACCTGTCGAAGCCGCCGGGCCAGGACTGGAAATATGTCGGATTCCTGTCGAACCGCTTCAAGTATCCGGACGACCCCGTGTTCCACACGGACCAGTATCCGGGCATGCCGATGGCGCGGCGCGTCGACGGCCGCACGTTCCTGTACCTGACCGACATGTACGCCGATCACCTGAAGATCTACCGCTTCGATGCGAAGCGCGACGGCGAGGTGGCGATTCCGTCGGGCCTGATCGCGGGCCGCGCGCGGCCGGTCGACAAGGTGCCGAACAAGCCGCCGGGTGGCGACTGGATCTGGCGCGACGCGAACGGCAACGGCCGGCTCGACGAGGACGAGTTCACGACCAACACGACGGGCAAGGCGAAGGCGGGCGGCTGGGGCTGGTGGGTCGACACGAAGGGCGACATCTGGCGCACGAGCGACGTGCGCGGCATACACCGCTTCAGTTACGGCGGCATCGACAAGGCCGGCAACCCGATCTACTCGTACGACAAGGTCACGACCTATCCGATGCCGCAGCCGTTCACGCAGCTGCGCCGCGCGATCTACGAGCCGCAGACGGACACGCTGTACGTGACGGGCTACACGGCCGACGCGCCGCCGCAGCCGGGCATCAACAAGGAAGTCGGCCGCGTGCTGGTGCGCTTCGACAAGTGGTCGACCGGCTCGCCGGTGGTGCGCTACACGGTCGCGCTGCCGTGGCAGCTCGACGCGAAGCCGATCCTCGACCTGATCGGCATCACGATCGAGGGCCGCTACATCTTCACGGTGGAGCCGGTCGGCAAGATCCACGTGTACGACAAGGAAACCGGCAAGGAAGTCGGCGTGATGAGCCCGGGCGCGGAGGTCGGCAAGGCGTCGGGCTGGGTCGACGTGCCGTTCGGCATCAGCGCGTTCCGGCGCGAGAACGGCGAATACCTGGTGTTCGTCGAGGAAGACGCGCGCGGCAAGGTGCTGATGTATCGCTGGAAACCGTGACGGGCGGCGCGCCGTCGTCGTTGGCGTCACACAAGGCAGAAGCATGGACAAAGGCATACTCAAGAACGTTTCGATCAACTTCATCGGGCTGATCCTGCCGACCTTCGTGTCGCTGGTGACGGTGCCCGCGTATATCCACGCACTGGGCGTCGAACGCTACGGCGTCGTCAGCCTCGTGTGGACGCTGATCGGCTATTTCGGGATCCTCGATCTCGGGATGAGCATGGCCGCGCAGAACCACATCTCGAAGGCGCTCGCGAGCGGCAACGCGGACGAAAGCGCGCGGGTCTTCTGGAGCGCGTTCTGGCTGAACCTCGGCACCGGCATCGTTGGCGGCCTGCTGATCTATTTCGGCGCGTTCGTCTACACCGCGTATTTCACGAAGGTGTCGGCGGCGATGCAGCACGAGGTGTATCTCGCGTTGCCGTGGCTCGCGCTCGCGATTCCGCTCGCGAACGTGTCGTGGGTGTTCGCCGGCGCGATCAACGGTGCCGAACGGTTCGGCGTGTTCAACACGAACCAGACGATCGGCACGTTCCTGTTCCAGTTGCTGCCGCTCGGCGCCGCATGGTGGATCGCGCCGAACCTGCAGACGGTGCTGGCCGCGGCCGTCGTCGCGCGGCTGATCGCGGCGGTGATGCTCGGTCACGCAAGCATCAAGGTGCTCGGGATCCGGCGCATCGATCCGCCGCAGTGGGGCACCGCGAAAGGGCTGTTCAACTTCGGCGGCTGGATGCTGATCGCGAGCACGACGAGCATGATCGCCGACACGCTCGATCGCGTGATGCTCGGCGCCGGCATGGGCGCGAAGTTCGTCACCTATTACACCGTCCCGCAGAACCTCGTCACGCGGCTGAACATGCTGCCGAACGCGCTGGTGCGCACGCTGTTTCCGCGCCTGTCGGCGGTCGGCCGCGAGCATGCCGACACGCTCGCGCGCCAGTCGCTCGAATTCCTGAACGGCGTGTTCACGCCGGTCGGCATCATCGCGATCTTCGCGCTCGCGCCGTTCCTCACGTTGTGGGTCGGCGCCGATCTCGCCGCGCATTCGGCGCCCGTCGGGCGCGTGCTGGTGATCAGCGTATGGCTCGTCGGCCAGGCGAGCGTCACGCGGATCCTGATCCAGTCGCAGGTCAATCCGGCCCGGGCGGCGTTCGCCGGGCTCGTCGAGATGCCGTTCTTCGTCGGCGGCCTGTGGTTCGGCATTCATCACTTCGGGCTGATCGGCGCGGCGGTGGTCGTCGCGACCCGCGCGCTGGTCGATTACGGTGTGCTGCTTTACCTGTCGGCGATCCGGATGCGCGCGATCGTGCTCGACATGCTCGCGCATCTCGCCTTCCTGCTCGCGAGCCTGTTTCTCGCGCAAGCGTGGTCGGGGCTCGGCGAGTCGATCGGCCTCTGCGCGGTCGTGCTGGTGCTGAACCTTGCATGGTCGTTCACGATGACGCCGGCCCTGCGCGCGCTGGTGCGCGACCTGTTCGTCCGTCTCAATGCGAGGAAAACCGTATGAATCGCGATCTGGCGGAACACGCCATCCTGAACCTCGCCACGGCCGGTGCCGCCGTGGCCGAAGCCGGCGACACCGCCGCGCTGCGCCGGGCCGAACCGGCCGCACAGGCGGGCGCACGCGATGCGTCGCGCCCGCTGCGCGTGGCGATCGTCCACGACTGGCTCGTCACGTACGCCGGCGCCGAGCGCGTGCTCGAACAGATCGTCGCGTGCTTTCCGGACGCGGACCTGTTCAGCCTCGTCGATTTTCTCGACGATCGCGCGTTCGTGCGCGGCAAGCGGGTGACGACCTCGTTCATCCAGAAACTGCCGTTCGCGCGCACCAAGTACCGCAGCTACCTGCCGCTCATGCCGCTCGCGATCGAGCAGCTCGACGTGTCGGACTACGATCTCGTGATCTCCAGCAGCCATGCGGTCGCGAAAGGCGTGCTGACCGGGCCGGACCAGATGCACATCAGCTACGTGCATTCGCCGATCCGCTACGCGTGGGACTTGCAGCACCAGTATCTGGAACAGTCGAACCTCACGCACGGGCCGAAGTCGCTGCTCGCGCGGATGATCCTGCATTACATCCGCAACTGGGACACGCGCACCGCGAATGCGGTGGACGGCTTCGTCGCGAACTCCGCGTTCATCGCGCGACGCATCCGCAAGGTGTATCACCGCGACGCGGCGGTGATCTTCCCGCCGGTCGACGTCGACGGCTTCTCGCTGAACGAGGCGAAGGACGATTTCTACCTGACCGCGTCGCGGATGGTGCCGTACAAGAAGATCGACCTGATCGTCGAAGCGTTCTCGCGCACGCCGGAGCGCAAGCTCGTGGTGATCGGCGACGGCCCCGAGATGCAGAAGATCCGCGCGAAGGCCGGCCCGAACGTCGAGATCATGGGCTATCAGCCGTTCGCGGTGCTGCACGACCGGATGCGGCGCGCGAAGGCGTTCGTGTTCGCGGCCGAGGAAGATTTCGGGATCTCGGTGGTCGAGGCGCAGGCATGCGGCACCCCCGTGATCGCATACGGCAAGGGCGGTGCGCTCGAGACGGTGCTCGAACCGTGCTCGCACGCGAATCCGACCGGGCTGTTCTTCGACGAACAGACGCCGCACGCGATCGTCGCGGCGGTCGACGATTTCGAACGCGCGCCGCAGCGCTTCACGCCGCACGCGTGCCGCGCGAATGCGGAGCGCTTCTCCGCCGACACGTTCCGGCGGCGCTTTCTCGACTACGTGGAGGCGGCGCTGCCCGGCTCGACCGCGCAGCGCGGCACGGCCGTCGCGCCGATGCCGCCCGCGCGCGGCCCGGCGACGCTCGTGCTGGACCAGAGCGGTGTGCTCGGCGGCGCGGAGCTGTCGCTGCTGGAGATCATGAAGCACATGCGCGCGAACGCCGACGTGGTGCTGTTCGACGACGGCCCGTTCCGCGCGGCGCTCGACGAGATCGGCGCGCGCGTCGACGTGCTCGACCAGGGCGCGCTCGCCGGGGTACGCAAGCAGGGCGGCGTGTCGGCCGGCGCGTTGAAGCAGCTTTTCGCGCTCGTGCGGGACGTCGCACGGCGCGCACGCCGGGCCGAGGTGATCTACGCGAACACGCAGCGCGCGATGGTGGTCGCGGCGCTGGCCGGGCGGCTCGCGCGCAAGCCGGTGGTCTGGCACCTGCGCGACATCGTCAGCGGCGACCATTTCGGCAGCAAGCAGCTGATGGCGATCAAGTACTGCGCGCGGTTCGGCGTCACGCGCGTGATCGCGAACTCCGACGCGTCCGCGCAGGCATTCCGTGCGCTGACGGGCTTCACGCCGCAGCACGTCGACGTCGTGTTCAACGGCATTTCGGCCGAACCGTTCGACGCGCTGGACACGACCAGCCAGGCCGCGCTGCGCGCGCGCTTCGGGTTGCCGGAGCACGCATGGCTGGTCGGCTCGTTCAGCCGCCTCGCGCACTGGAAGGGGCAGCACCTGCTGCTGGAGGCCGCGGCTCGTCATCCCGAGATGCACGTGGTGCTGGTCGGCGCGCCGCTGTTCGGCGAGGACGAATATGCGGCGCAGCTGCACGAGATCGTCGCGCGTCACGGGATGGACGATCGCGTGCACTTCCTCGGCTTCCAGCGCGACGTGGCCGCGTGCATGAAGGCGGTCGACGTGGTCGCGCATACGTCGATCACGCCGGAGCCGTTCGGGCGCGTGATCGTCGAGGGCATGCTCGCACGGCGGCCGGTGGTTGCGGCCCGCGCGGGCGGAGTCGTCGAGATCATCGAGGACGGCGAAAACGGGCTGCTGTGCGAGCCGGGCAATGCGGCCGCGCTGGCCGATGCGCTGGGCAGGCTGCGGCACGACGCCGCGCTGCGCGAGCGGCTCGTCGCGAGCGGGCGGGCGACCGCGGTGCGCCGGTTCGGCACCGAGACCTATGTGGAGCGGGTCGAGAAGATCCTCGCGGATACGGCGAAGGCCGCGAAGGCCAAGAAGCGGTAGGTGCGGTGCGGCGGCGCGAATCGACGCCATGCGCCGGGAAACGGGCCCTCATGCGGCGGTGCGCTGCATGAGGGTTCCGCTTTTTGGGCGGGCGGGAGCCTGATACGCGTCAGGCGCGGGTTGCCGGAGGCGAGCTGGTGATGCGTTCGCGCACGGGGCCTTGGGGGAACCCTCGCCGTCTGGATCGGCATTGCTTCACGGAACGCCGTGAGGCCATGCAGTGAGGCCGGCGAGGGGGCGGGCGATGCGACGGTAGTGCAGCCGCCCGGGCGGCGTGTGACGCCGTATGTGCACTTCGGTGCGTCATACCAGCCGCACCCGACGCGCAAATGCATCCCCCGCGCGCGTCACGCCCATGAAAATGCCCCCGCACGACTCGAGTTCGCGCGGGGGCAGGGAGCGCCGGTAATGGCGCGCTCAGACAGCCCGTTCGGGTGCCGGTGCCACGACGCGGGCCGCACGCGTCGGCTTCAGGCTGGCCGACCACATCATCGCGGGGCGTTCGAACAGCCGGTAGAACACGTAGGCGACCGGAATCGCGGCGGCCATGAACGCGATCGACGGCCAGATCGACAGTTGCAGTTCGGAGTGGAACAGCACCGAGCCGACGCAGACGAACAGCGGCAGATGGATCAGGTACAGCGAGTAGCTGAAGTCGCCGAACCAGCCGAGCACGCGCAAGAGCGGCGTCGGGCGCGGCGGGCAGGCGAGCGCGCGGTACAGGAAGCACGCGAAGCCGGCAGCCCACAGCTGGAACGCGCCGTACTGGCCGAAATGGAACGCGCCGCAGCCCGCGGCCAGCAGCGCGGCCGCCGCGAGATACCAGGCGCGCGACGGCACGGCGGCCGTGCCGCGCGCCGGCTGCGCGCGCACGTCGGCGATCCACGCGCCGACCGTCCAGGACAGCCAGTACGACGTGAAGAGCTGCAGGTCGTGCCGTTCGAGCAGCCACGCCGACGCGACGTTGACGAGCGCGACGGCCGCCACGATGGCCGGCATGCCGATCCGGCGGCGCAGCGCGAACAGCAGCGGGTAGATCGCATAGAACTGCACTTCGAGCGACAGCGTCCAGAGCGCGCCGTTCGACCCGTACGTGTAGCCGGCGACGCCCTGCAGCGAGAACAGGTTCACGAGGAACGCGGTGAGGCCGACGTCGCGGATCTTGTGGCTGACCGGCGCGATCTGCAGGCTGACCGCGTCCATCGCGAGCGTGAACAGCAGCGCGGCGAGCAGCACCGGGTAGATGCGCGCGAAGCGGCGCGCCCAGAAGTTCGGTGCGTCGAGCCGGTACGCCGGGTTGGCCGCGAGCTTGAGCGCCGCGTTGCGATGGATGCAGTAGCCGCTGATCACGAAGAAGATCGGCACGCCGGCGGAGCCCCACGCGAACGGGAAGGTCAGGTAGCCGGCGATCACGCTCGGGTTCAGCGCATGACCGTAAGCGTGATGGAAGCTCTGCATGCCGACCCAGACGACCTGGCGGCAGTGGAAATAGGCGACGAGCAGCGCCGCGAACCCGCGCATCGCGTCGATCACGTGTTCCTTGTGGTCGGCGACGGGTGGCGCGGTCAAAGACGATCCGCTGAAAGCTTGCATGCGATTCGATTCCTTGCGACGGATGAAGGGGATGGTCCAATCGTAATGCGCAAGAATTCGATCGAATGAATAAAAAAATCTCGCCGGGAAATAATGATGTTTCAGATGGTGGTTTTATTCCGGTCTGAAAGCGGTTCCGTCGCCGCCACAATTATTTGCCGATTTTTTTCTGATAGTTTGAAGCTCCAGTTGATTGATGCAAGGAGCGGCAAGATGGACATGCATTGGATCGCGAGCGCGGCAGTACTGCTGGTCATGGCCGTGCTGTCGGCGTACCGCGAGGCGCTGAAGAACGAGCCGATTCGCCCGGGCCTCGAGCGGGGCGGCGTCCCGTATATCGAGGAATTCGAATCGTAAGAATTTGTATCCGGAAAATCGGTAATTTGTTTATGTTTCGGCACTGGGTTCGGCAATATCGACCGGGTGCGCGGATTATCCATTTTCCGGAAACATGGGCAATAGGTCCATATCGAAAATGAGCGGAGTGGAATTGGCCGTGCCGCCGGTTCTCGATATGCCGTTCGAAAAACAATCGCGCCGGGTCGTCCAGTGACGCGGCGCAGTCAACGCAACCAGGATGCGAACATGTTGAAAGTCACCAAGGCCGTGTTCCCCGTCGCCGGTCTCGGCACGCGGTTCCTCCCGGCAACGAAGGCGAGCCCGAAGGAGATGCTGCCCGTCGTCGACAAGCCGCTGATCCAGTACGCGGTCGAGGAAGCGATCAACGCCGGTATCACCGAGATGATCTTCGTGACCGGGCGCAGCAAGCGCGCGATCGAGGATCACTTCGACAAGTCGTACGAGATCGAGGCCGAACTCGAGGCGCGCGGCAAGGAAAAGCTGCTCGAACTCGTGCGCGGCATCAAGCCGAGCAATGTGAACTGCTTCTACGTGCGCCAGCCGGAAGCGCTCGGTCTCGGCCACGCGGTGCTGTGCGCGGAAAAGCTCGTGCACGGCGAGCCGTTCGCGGTGATTCTCGCCGACGACCTGCTGCACGGCGAACAGCCGGTGCTCAAGCAGCTCGTCGACGTGTTCGACCACTATCACAGCTCGGTGATCGGGGTCGAGACGATCCCGCGCGAGGACAGCCGCTCGTACGGTGTCGTCGAAGGCCGCGAGTGGGAAGAGGACATCATCAAGCTGTCGGGCATCATCGAGAAGCCGGCGCCGGAAGACGCGCCGTCGAACCTCGGCGTGGTCGGCCGCTACGTGTTCATGCCGACGATCTTCGATCACCTGCGCAAGCTCAAGCCGGGCGCCGGCGGCGAGTTGCAGCTGACCGACGCGGTCCAGACGCTGCTCGCGAACGAACAGGTGCTCGCGTATCGCTACTACGGCACGCGTTTCGATTGCGGCAGCAAGATCGGCTACCTCAAGGCGACCGTCGAACTCGCGCTCCAGCATCCGGAAGTGAGCCGCGAATTCGAGGCGTACCTGCGTACCTGTCTGCCCGCGCTGGCTGCTGTCGCATAAGCAGTCGCGCTGCTCCGTTGTTTCAGGTGGTGGTTGTTCCGTTGGCCCCGGCTGCCTCGTGCGTCGGGGCTTTTTTGCGTGTGGACGAAGCGCGGGCGTGCGGCGGCGGGTGAGCGGCGATACTGATTTCGGGCGCATTCCAGCGGGTGCGTGCGCGACGATTCTGGTATGCCGCCAGACGGCGACGTCGGCTCGAGCGCGTTGCACGGTGCGCCGGATGCGGGACATCGCGGTGATGAAACCGGTGCCGAAGCGCCGGTCGCTTGCGGCCTGACGAGCGACGGTTGCTTACCGGCTGCGTCGCGTCCGTGCCGGTATCACGCTCAGCGCGGCGACGTGCTCGGCCGCGCGACGAAGTACCGGTCCAGCATCGCGGCGATCGGCTTCTTGAAGTCGAGCAGGCGCTTTTCCAGATAGCGCCACGACAGATGGGCAAGCAGCACGGCGAGCGCGAACTGCAGCAGTTCGGGCAGCACGTCCCGGACGATTGCGGGCATCGGCACGTGCGCGAACAGCGCGGGCATCTCCCCGAAACGTGCCGGAATCAGGTTGTGGAACAGATAGAAGCCGTAGCTGATCGTGCCGAGATAGACGAGCGGTGCCCAGTCGAGCAGTGCCACGGCCGGATGGTCGGGTTCGGTGACGATCCACAGCATCAGCGCGCCGAGTGACGCGGACAGGCCGAGATCCGCGAGCCCCGTGACGACGTCCGGCAGCATCGTGAACGCGGGCAGTGCGAGGAAGAACACGACGCCGGCGGCGCCTAGCCAGCCGGGCGGAATGCGGCGGACGACGTCCTGGCCGCGATCGGCGAGCGCCATCGCACCGACGCCACCCAGCGCGATCAGCGCGAAATTCCACGGGGAAAACGCGTAGATCAGCACCGGCGATGCGTCGACCGCGTAGAGCGCGAGATGCGCGAACGCGCAGAGCGCGACGGCCGCGACGCCGAGCACGACGTGGCGTGCGGCCGGCACCGCGAGCAGCGTGAGCGGCGCAATCAGATAGAACTGCTGCTCAACCGCGAGGCTCCAGAAGTGCGACGTGGAGCCCGGCCAGCCGTCCTTGACGGCACCGATCCAGTAATTCGACAGGAACGTGGCGTGCCACGCGAGCCCGAGATCGACGCCGCGCTGGTAGAACAGCGCGTGCGCGATCGCGAGCGCGGCGAGCAGCAGGTAGTAGACGGGAAAGATCCGCAGCGCGCGCTTCGCGAGAAACAGCGCCAGCGCATGGCGGCGCGTCATCGCGCCGCACTCGATCGCCTGACGATTGCGATGCAGTTCGCCGACGATCAGGAATCCGCTGATGAAGAAGAACGTCCACACACCGAGCTTGCCCACGTCGACAGCGAGGACGTGGCCCTTGTGGGACAGGAAAACGAGGATGACGGCGATGGCTCGCAGGCCGTCGAGTCCTTTGACGTATCTGACTTCGCGCATGAAGGCATCCGGGGCACTGAGCGAAGTCAGTATAGGTGCGCAAATATCGAACGTAATTCGCGATCGGACGCGTTTGGACGTATACGTGAAGGCGTTTTTCGATGCCAGGGTCTGTTTGCGCATGCGCGTTCCAGGCGTAAACAGACCCTGGCGTGCCGTCGAAGTCGGTCGCGCGCAACAAAACCTGCGGGAAACCCCGCGAAAACGCATAAAAGTACTCCACGAAGCGTCAAGGCGCTTGTAGAATCCGGCGTTGAAGCGCGCGCGTTGCACGCTTCGTGTATCCAACGACCACACCTGGTAGGAGAAACATGGCGACTTCCGCAAAAAAGGTGGCCAAGAAGGCTGCCGCACCGGCCACCAAGAAAGTGGCTGCCAAAAAGGCTGCGCCCGCGAAGAAAGTAGTGGCCAAGAAGGCTGTCGCGAAGGCAGCACCGGCTGCTCCGACGCCGCTGAAGGACAAGTTCACGAAGGCATCGCTCGCAACGCACATCGCTGAGCGCGCAGCTGTCGAAGTGAAGGCGGTCAAGGCAGTGCTCGTCGCACTCGAGAACGTCGTGCTGGGCTCGGTTCACAAGAAGGGCGCAGGCGAGTTCACGCTGCCGGGTCTGCTGAAGATCACGGCGCAAGTCGTGCCGGCGAAGAAGAAGCGCTTCGGCAAGGATCCGTTCACGGGCGAAGAGCGCTGGTTCCCGGCAAAGCCGGCCAGCGTGCGCGTGAAGGCACGTGCGCTGAAGAAGCTGAAGGACGCGGCTGCGTAATGCCGCGTAACGGTCGCCGAATGCGGCGGCCGTTGCGATGTCCGACGGTCCCCGTACGCGAAAGCGTGCGGGGATTTTTATTGCGCCGCGCAAATCGCGCGGCCGCGTCGGCATCGCATGGCGCGGATACGGCATGACGTGATGCGCATCCGGTGCTGCGGGCCGCTTGCACGGATGGCCGGATCGTCGTGTTCGTGCCGGCGCGCGGCTGGGCATCGCCACGCGTTGCGCGTGTGTCGCGCGGGTATCGTCGAGCCGGCGTGCGTCGATCACGATCTGGCGATTCTGTTGACCAAGGTGCGGCAGCACGACGTTGCGCTGCGCGGGCCGCGCGCGGCCGCATGGTTCGACGCGGTGCCCGCAAGCGACTTCACGGTGCGCAGTGGGATGCCGAGCCGGACTGGCGCGGCGACGAATGCAACGTCGTGCTCGCGATCGCACGCATCTGGTACGGCGCCGCAACCGGCGGGATCGCGCCGAAGGATGTCGCCGCGACGTGAGCGCCGGCGCGCCTGCCCGACACGTACCGGCCCGTCCTGTCGGCCGCGCGTACCGTCTATCTGCGCGGCGGCGGTGAGGGTGCCGACACGCTGTTGTCGGGCGAACCGGTCGCCGCATTCGTGCGTTCCGTGCGACGGATCGTCGAAGCCATGTTGTCGGCGTAGCAGCGCGCGAACGGCCGCTGCCCGCGATTGCATCGCGGTGCGAGGCAACCGCGTCGACGACCGCGATCATGCGCGTATCGCACGCGCTCCACAGGCGTGCCGATGCCCGCGCGAAGGAGGCCGCAGCGCCCGTGCTTCGTCAGCCCGCCGTGCCGGCGTAGGCGGCCTTCAGCGTGGCGACGTCGAACTTCGTCATCTGCATCATGGCCGCGGCCACGCGCGCCGCCTTGGCCTCGTCGCGGTCGGCCATCATCGGGATCAGCGCGTCGGGCACGATCTGCCATGAGACGCCGAAGCGGTCACGCAGCCAGCCGCAGCCGTCGGCCGTGCCGCCGTTGTCGAGCAGCGCGCTCCAGTAGCGGTCGAGTTCCGTCTGGTCGGCGCAACTGACCATCAGCGAGATCGCGTGATTGAACGTCTCGGTGCGCGGGTGGCTCATCGCGATGAACGGCTGGCCGAACAGCTCGAATTCGACCATCCGGGTGCCGCTGGTGCCGGCTACCGCCGTGACGCGCACGACGCGCGAGTTCGGGAAAATGCCGGCGTAGAAGGCCGCGGCTTCTTCGGCTTCCGTCACGTACCAGAGGAACGGCGTGATCTTCTGAATCGTCATGGAGCGTCTCCTGTCGGATGTCGATGAGGGACGGCGCAATTCGCGTGCCGCCATCGATACGACGGGCGAATGCCGTCGAAATCGACACGTCGAAGCATAGTGCTTCGCGTCACGGCATCGAAATCGGCAGGGCGCACGGACACGCGTCCGTTGCGATGACGGATCCCGTTGTCAGGCGTCAAGAGGGATGTGGCGTGGCCCGTGCGGCGGTGTGCGCCTGACCGGCCGTATGCAGATCTCGGACAGCAAGGGGTGTCCGGATGCGTTGGACAGGCTTCCAGCGCGCGACAGGCGGCTCAGGAACCGCTCCCGGCCGGTTGCCGTACCCAGAGTGCCGACCGCGGCCATCGCCCGCCACGGCGCCGCCGGCAACGGACGAAAAAAAACCAGCCATGGCCGAAGCCGGTGACTGGTTTTGCAGTTCGGCGACATGGCGTCGGAGACGCCATGCACACCGGAAACGTACTTCTTAGAACTTGTGGCGAAGGCCGAGTGCAACGATTTCCTGCGACTTCGTGCCGGCGATGCCATACGAACCGACCGAAGCTTGTGCCGGCGACGTCGTGCCGTCGGCGTTGAGCTGCGTGCCGCTTGCGTGCTGGTATGCGCCAACCAGGTAGATGTCCGTGCGCTTCGACAGCGAGTAATCCGCGCCCAGCGAAACCTGATGGTACTTGGCGTCCGTGTTGCCGCTCGCCTTCGTGTACGAGTAGCCGACACCCAGCAGCACCGGCGGCGTGACCTGATACGTCACGAACGCGCGGCCCGTGTTGTACTTCTCGGTCGAACCGAAGCCCGACGATGCGTCCGGCTTGTACTGTGCGTTGCTGTAGCCGAGGCCGAGCGTCACCGGGCCGATGGCGTACTGGCCGGCGACTTGCGCGATGCCGATCGACTTCGCCGAGACGTAGCCCTGGTTGATCGGGCCGTCGACGATGTTGTCCGACGTCGTCGACGTCCAGTCGGTGCGCGCGCCGGCGGTCGGCGTCGGGTTGTTTGCGTAGAAGTAACCAGCAGCAACGCCGATCGGGCCATTGTTGTAGGCGGCTGCGACCGACCAGGTTTGGCCTGAGCCCGTCTTGCCTGCAACACCGCCGAGGGCGTACATGCCTTCGACCTGCAACCCGGCGAACACCGGCGACGTGTACTTGATCGCGTTGCTGACGCGCAGGCTGTTGTCGTTGTTGTCGACGTCGCCCGGCGTTGCGAAGACGCTGCCGAAATAGTTGTCAGCCGTGACGCCCTGAACCAGGTCGACGATCGGGTCGTACTGGCGACCCAGCGTCAGCGTACCGTACTGGTTGCTTTCCAGACCGACGTAAGCTTGGCGACCGAACATGCGCTTACCCTGACCCAGCGCACCCGATGCAGAGTTGAAGCCGTTTTCCAACTGGAAGATCGCCTTCAGGCCGCCGCCGAGGTCTTCTGCACCCTTCAGGCCGAAGCGGCTGCCTTGCAGGTTGCCGCTGCCCATCGACCACGAGTTGTTGGCTTGGCCGTCGTTACCGTGAACATACGTGATCGACGTATCGATCACACCATACAGCGTGACGCTCGATTGAGCGTGAGCAGCGCCAGCGGCGCCCAGCAGGGCGAGCGAGAGGGTCGAGAGTGCGAGTTTCTTCATCGTTGAGTATCTCCACGCAAATGAATCGTCATTCGTTATTTGTTGCGGATTGGAGAATAGCTCAGTGCCATACATGCAAGAAAGCTTAAAAAATAAAGTGTCTCGAAAAGGTAACAGCGGGAAAAAGTCCATATATATCAAGCACATCAAGGACTGTTCCTCTTTTTGAAATAGTTGACAATTGCTGCGCCGCGATTGTTGCAGCGGGTGATGCGCCCGGCAGGAGAAGGGCAAGTTTCGCGGGTTCGCGCACGGAAATCGAGGCATGCAAACGTTTGCCTTCGCAGCGCGCATCGCCTGCCTATGTAAAGAGCGCATCAACGTGCTGGAATGCCCTGCGGGGCGGGGTGGTTGCGCAAAGGGCGGCGGTCGCGTAGGGCGGTGACACGATGCGCGCGGTGCGCGCGAAGCAATACGTGGGGAATCAGTCGCCGCTTGCGCGATCCGCCTGCGCGGACACGGCCGCAACGTTGCCGGTGCGGCGATGCGCATCGCCGCGCGCGGCCGCGAATTCCGCGCCGAGCAGCAGCACGGCTGCCGAGAAGTACAGCCACATCAGCAGGACCGCGAACGATCCGGCCGCGCCGAATGCGCTTGCCGTGCCCGCACGCGCGAGATACAGCGCGAACAGCTTCTTGCCGCCCGAGAACAGGATCGCGGACACGATCCCGCCGGTCATCGCGTCGCGCCATGCGACGCGCGCATCGGGCAGGAACTTCATCAGCGCGGCGAACGCGCCCGCGAGCACCGCGATGCCGACGAAGAACTGCAGCAGGTTGGTGATCGCGACGTACGGCGAATCGCCGAGCAGCCAGGTGCCGATGAACGTGATCGCGGTGTCGAGCACCAGCGACACGATCAGCAGGAACGCGACGCCGAGCACGAGCCCGAACGAAACCAGCCGCACGCGCACGAGCCCGAGCATGCTCGACCAGCGGCTTTCCGTGCTCGGCCAGATCACGCTCAGCGCGGTGTTCAGCGACGCGAACGTCGCCGACGCGCCGATCGCGAGCGCGGCGAACGAGATCAGCGTCGCGATTCCGCCGCGCTGGCCCGCGCGATGGGCGTTCTGCACGATCGTCTGGATGCTGGCCGCCGCGTCGTCGCCGATCAGCTGATGCGCCTGCTCGAATACCTGGCCGCGTGCGGCGTCGTCGCCGTAGAACCAGCCGGCCACGGCGATCACCATCACGAGCGTCGGCGCGAGCGAAAAAGCGGAGAAGAACGCGATGCTCGCGGCCATCGCCGAGCAGCGGTCGGACGAGAAGCGCTTGAACGCGTTGAGTGCCCAGTTGGCCTGTTGTTGTGCGAGACGGGTGGCTTCGGACGTAATCTGTCGTTTCATGACGGTTCGGTTGGGCGTTTAACGCAAGGACATCGGCGGGATCAGACACATCGGTATTGATCCGAGGATTCGATCATAGTTGCCTGAACTGTCTATAATTCCTTTCAGTTTCACCTCACCCCACAAAAACGCCGAGACCATCATGCTACAAATGTCCAGGCGCCAGTTCCTGAAGGTGACGGCCACGTCGCTTGCCGGATCGAGTCTTGCCCTGATGGGCTTTTCTCCGACGGAAGCGCTCGCCGAGGTCCGACAGTACAAGCTGGCGCGCACAGTCGAAACGCGCAACACCTGCCCGTATTGCTCGGTGGGTTGCGGCATCCTGATGTACAGCCTCGGTGACGGCGCGAAGAACGCACAGCCGAGCATCATCCATATCGAAGGCGATCCCGACCATCCCGTCAATCGCGGCACGCTGTGCCCGAAGGGCGCGAGCCTGATCGACTTCATCCACAGCCCGAGCCGCCTGACGCATCCCGAATACCGGGCGCCCGGCTCGGACAAGTGGGAACCGATCTCGTGGAACGACGCGCTCGACCGGATCGCGAAGCTGATGAAGGCCGACCGCGACGCGAACTTCGTCGAGACGACCGAAGACGGCGCGAAGGTCAACCGCTGGCTGACGACCGGCATGCTGGCCGCGTCGGCGGGCAGCAACGAGGTCGGCTACCTGACCCACAAGACCATCCGCAGTCTGGGGATGCTCGCATTCGACAATCAGGCGCGTGTCTGACATGGCCCGACGGTGGCAGGTCTTGCCCCGACGTTTGGCCGTGGAGCGATGACGAACCATTGGGTCGACATCAAGAACGCGGACGTGATTCTAGTGATGGGCGGCAATGCAGCCGAGGCCCATCCGTGCGGTTTCAAGTGGGTAACGGAGGCGAAGGCGCACCGCAAGGCGCGGCTGATCGTCGTCGACCCGCGCTTCACGCGTACGGCCTCGGTGGCCGACTACTACGCGCCGATCCGCACCGGCACCGACATCGTCTTCCTGGGCGGTGTGATCAACTATCTGCTGACGAACGACAAGATCCAGCATGAGTACGTGAAGAACTACACGGACTTCTCGTTCATCGTGCGCGAGGACTTCGCGTTCAACGACGGCATCTATTCCGGCTACGACGCGGAGAAACACGCGTACCCGGACAAATCGACCTGGGACTACGAACGCGGCGACGACGGCTTCGTGAAGGTCGACCCGACGCTGCAGCATCCGCGCTGCGTGTACAACCTGTTGAAGCAGCACTACGCGCGCTATACGCCGGACATGGTTCAGCAGACGTGCGGCACGCCGAAGGAGAAATTCCTGAAGGTGTGCGAAATGCTCGCGACGACGGCCGTTCCCGGCCGCGCCGGCACGGTGCTGTACGCGCTCGGCTGGACCCACCATTCGATCGGCGCGCAGATCATCCGCACCGGCGCGATGGTGCAGCTGCTGCTCGGCAACATCGGCATCGCCGGCGGCGGCATGAACGCGCTGCGCGGCCACTCGAACATCCAGGGGTTGACCGACCTCGGGCTGATGTCGAACCTGCTGCCGGGCTACATGACGCTGCCGATGCAGGCCGAGCAGGATTTCGACGGCTACATCAAGAAGCGCGTGCAACTGCCGCTGCGGCCGAACCAGCTCAGCTACTGGAAGAACTACAAGGCTTTCCACGTCAGCTTCATGAAGTCGTGGTGGGGCGATGCGGCGACAGCCGAGAACAACTGGGCCTACGACTACCTGCCGAAGCTGGACAAGCAGTACGACCTGCTGCAGGCGATCGAGCTGATGAATGCCGGCAAGATGAACGGCTACATCTGCCAGGGCTTCAACCCGCTCGCGGCGGCGCCGTCGAAGGTGAAGACGGCAGCAGGCCTCGCGAAGCTGAAATGGCTCGTGATCATGGATCCGCTCGCGACCGAGACCTCCGAGTTCTGGAAGCATCACGGCGACTACAACGACGTCGATGCGTCGAAGATCCAGACCGAGGTGTTCCGTCTGCCGACCACGTGCTTCGCGGAGGAAAACGGCTCGCTCGTCAGTTCGAGCCGCGTGCTGCAATGGCACTGGAAGGGCGCGGAGCCGCCGGGCGAGGCGAGGAGCGACCTCGAGATCATGGCGGGGCTGTTCCTGCGCATGCGCAAGATGTACCAGACGGACGGCGGCAAGTATCCGGACCCGATCGTGAACCTGACCTGGCCGTATGCGAACCCGGAAAGCCCGACGCCCGAAGAGCTCGCGATGGAGTTCAACGGGAAGGCGCTCGCCGATCTGCCCGACCCGAAGGATCCGACCAAGACGCTCGTGAAGAAGGGCGAGCAGCTCGCCGCGTTCGCGCAGCTGAAGGACGACGGCACGACCGCGAGCGGCTGCTGGATCTTCTGCGGTGCCTGGACGCAGGCCGGCAACCAGATGGGGCGGCGCGACAACTCGGACCCGACCGGCATCGGCCAGACGCTGAACTGGGCGTGGGCGTGGCCGGCCAACCGGCGGATCCTGTACAACCGCGCGTCGTGCGACGTCGCCGGCAAGCCGTTCGACCCGACCCGCAAGCTGATCGGCTGGAACGGCAGTGCGTGGAAGGGGGCCGACGTGCCGGACTTCAAGGCGGACGAGCCGCCCGAAAACGGGATGGGTCCGTTCATCATGAACCCGGAAGGCGTCGCGCGCTTCTTCGCCCGCGCAGGGATGAACGAAGGTCCTTTCCCCGAGCACTACGAGCCGTTCGAGACGCCGCTCGCGGCGAATCCGCTGCACCCTGACAACCCGCAGGCGCTGAACAACCCGGCTGCCCGCGTGTTCCCGGACGACCGCGCGTCGTTCGGCAAGGTGTCGGAGTTCCCGCACGTCGCGACGACTTACCGGCTGACCGAGCATTTCCACTACTGGACCAAGCATGCGCGGCTGAATGCGATCATCCAGCCCGAGCAATTCGTCGAGATCGGCGAAGATCTCGCGAAGGAAGTCGGCGTCGCGCACGGCGATCGCGTGAAGGTGTCGTCCAAGCGCGGCTACATCGTCGCGGTCGCGCTCGTCACGAAGCGGATCAAGCCGCTGACGATCGAGGGCAAGAAGGTCCAGACGGTCGGCATCCCGTTGCACTGGGGCTTCAAGGGGCTGACGAAGCCTGGCTATCTCGCCAATACCCTGACTCCGTCCGTAGGCGACGGCAACTCGTACACACCGGAATTCAAGTCGTTCCTGGTGAAGGTCGAAAAGGCGTAAGGGGGACGAGATGGCATTGCAATCGCTGGATATCAAGCGCGTCTCGGCCACCACGACGCCACCGCCCACGGTGCGCGAACCGGTGACCGGGAGCGTCGCGAAGCTGATCGACGTATCGAAGTGCATCGGCTGCAAGGCATGCCAGACGGCATGCATGGAGTGGAACGACCTGCGCGACGAGGTCGGCACCAACGTCGGCGTGTACGACAACCCGGCCGACCTGTCCGAGCACTCGTGGACGGTGATGCGGTTCTCCGAATACGAGAACCCGGCAGGCGACCTCGAGTGGCTGATCCGCAAGGACGGCTGCATGCATTGCGAGGATCCGGGCTGCCTGAAGGCGTGTCCGTCGCCAGGCGCGATCGTGCAGTACAACAACGGGATCGTCGATTTCCACGAGGAGAACTGCATCGGTTGCGGCTATTGCGTGACCGGCTGCCCGTTCAACGTTCCGCGGATCTCGAAGAAGGATCATCGCGCGTACAAGTGCACGCTCTGCTCCGACCGTGTCGCGGTCGGCCAGGAACCGGCCTGCGTGAAGACCTGCCCGACGGGCGCGATCGTGTTCGGCACCAAGGAGGACATGAAGCAGCACGCGGCCGAGCGGATCGAGGACCTGAAAGAGCGCGGCTTCGAGCATGCGGGGCTGTATGACCCGCAGGGCGTCGGCGGCACGCACGTGATGTACGTGCTGCACCACGCGGACAAGCCGTCGCTGTACCACGGGCTGCCCGACAATCCGTCGATCAGCCCGATGGTGAAGCTGTGGAAGGGCATCGCGAAGCCGCTCGCGGTCGCCGGTCTCGCGCTCACCGCGCTGGCCGGGTTCTTCCACTACACCCGGGTCGGTCCGAACGAGGTCAGCGAGGACGAGGAAGCCGCCGCCCGCGACGAGGCGCGACGCATCAAGGAGGACGGAAAATGAAGCACGACGACCCCAACCTGATCGTCCGCTACTCGGCGAACGAGCGCACGAACCACTGGATCACCGCGATCACGTTCGTGCTGCTCGCGCTGTCCGGGCTCGCGCTGTTCCATCCGTCGATGTTCTGGCTCACCGCACTGTTCGGCGGCGGCCAGTGGACGCGGATCCTGCATCCGTTCGTCGGCCTCGTGATGTTCGTGTCGTTCGCGATCCTGGTGGTGCGCTTCTGGCACCACAACGCGCTCGACGCGGACGACCGGCAGTGGCTGAAGCAGATCGGCGACGTGCTGACCAACCAGGAAGACAAGCTGCCGCCTGTCGGGCGCTATAACGCCGGGCAGAAGCTGCTATTCTTTACGTTGGTGGCGTGCCTGCTGCTGCTCCTGCTGTCGGGAATCGTGATCTGGCGGCGCTACTTCTCGTTCTACTTCCCGATCGGGGTGATCCGCGCGGCCGCTGTCGTGCATGCCGTGGCGGCCTTCGTGCTGATCGCGAGCATCATCGTGCACATTTACGCGGCGTTGTGGGTGAAGGGCTCGATCGGCGCGATGGTGCGCGGCACCGTCACGCTGGGCTGGGCTCGCAAGCATCACCCGAAGTGGTTCCGTGAAAGCGTGAAATAACGCACCGGAGCGGGGCGGCTCGCCGATCGCGGCGGGCCGGCCCGTCAGCCGTCGGAACCGCCCGAAGCGCCGACCTGTCGGCGCTTGTTTATTTGGAAGACATTTTTGTGACACAACGCATTCTCGAACCGACCGAGATCTCGGCACTCGATCATTCGGCCATCCCGCGCTTTCGCCTGCCGGAGCGCGCCACCGCGTTCTCGGCCCGCGCCGCGCGGCTGCGCAAGCTGGCCGACCTGAACCCGATCAGCGGCTACCTGCGGCTGATGGCCACCGTCGCCGATGCGCAGCACGCGACGCTGCAGACGCTGGAGCTGCCGCTGCCGTCGAAGGAAGCGATCGCACGTGCTCAGCAGCATTCGATGCCGCTCGTGCCGGCGCTCGGCGGCGAGCGCGACCCGCGCTGGCGCGCCGTGCTGTACGAACTGCTCGACCGGGTCGAAGGCGCCGGGCTGGTCAACCCGCAGCTCGCGAAGCTGCTCGACCGGCTGCGCCTGATGGCGCCCGCCGAACTCGACGCGCAGGCCGACGCGGTCCTCGCGCTGCGCTTCGCCGAAGTCGACCCGGCCACCGCGCCGTTCCTGATGGCGGCGCTACAGGTCGTCTGGACGGATCTCGCCAGCCGCGTTTCACCGGCCGACGTTCCGTACCTTGACCAGCCGGGGCTGTGCCCCGTGTGCGGCACGCATCCGGTCGCGAGCGTCGTGCGGGTCGGCGGCCAGTACCAGGGCTACCGCTTCCTGCAATGCGGGCTGTGCACGACCGAGTGGCACATGGTGCGCACGAAGTGCTCGCATTGCGACTCGACGAAGGGCATCGCGTATCACGGGATCGAGGGTGGCAGCGAAGCCGTCAAGGCCGAATCGTGCGACGAGTGCAAGACCTATCGCAAGATCGGCTATCAGGACAAGGACTACGAGTTCGAGCCGCTGGCGGACGATCTCGCGAGTCTCACGCTCGACCTGTTGATGAACGAGGCCGGCTACCAGCGCAGTTCGCCGAACCCGCTGCTGTGGCCGGACGTCTCGCGGGAAGCGGATTGACGGCAGTCGCCGGGGCGGTGCGCGAGCGCCGGCGCCGGCCAACTGCGAAGCATGAGACTGGAGCCACCACGACGTGACCGAACCGGGTTTGAATGAACTGAATGCCGTGCTCGCGCGCGTGCCGTCGGTCGAGCGTGTGCTGTCGTCGGCGCCGCTGCAACCGCTGCTCGCCGACTATGGCCGCACGCGCGTGCTGAACGCAGTGCGCGCCGAGCTCGAACGCTGGCGTACCGCCGCGCAGCACGATCCGGCGGCCGCCGAACCGCTCGACGAGCCGCGCATCGCCGCGGCCGTCGCGCGCACGCTGGCCGCGCAGAGCGCGGGCGCGGTGCGTACCGTGTTCAACCTGACCGGCACCGTGCTGCACACGAACCTCGGGCGCGCGCTGTTGCCCGACGACGCGGTGCGCGCGGTGGTCGACGTGCTCACGCGGCCGGTCAACCTCGAATTCGATCTTGCCACGGGCCGTCGTGGCGATCGCGACGACCTGATCGACGATCTGCTGTGCGAACTGACGGGCGCGGACGCCGCGACCGTCGTCAACAACAACGCGGCGGCCGTGCTGCTGGCGCTGTCCGCGCTCGCGACGAAGCGGGAAGTCGTCGTGTCGCGCGGCGAGCTGGTCGAGATTGGCGGCGCATTCCGCATCCCCGACATCATGAGTCGCGCGGGCGCAAGGCTGCGCGAGGTCGGCACCACCAACCGCACCCATCTGCGCGACTACGCGGACGCGATCGGCCCGCGCACCGCGCTTCTGATGAAGGTGCACTGCAGCAACTACGCGATCAGCGGCTTCACGAAGGAAGTGACGCTGGCCGAACTTGCGCCGCTCGCGCGCGAGCACGGGTTGCCCGTCGCCGTCGATCTCGGCAGCGGCACGCTCGCCGATCTGTCGCAATGGGGCCTGCCGCACGAGACGACAGTGCAGGAGACCGTCGCGGCCGGCGCGAACCTCGTCACGTTCAGCGGCGACAAGCTGCTCGGCGGGCCGCAGGCCGGCCTGATCGTCGGCGATCGCGCGCTCGTCGCGAAGATCAAGAAACATCCGCTCAAGCGCGCGCTGCGCGTCGGCAAGCTGACGCTCGCCGCGCTCGAACCCGTGCTGCGGCTCTACCGGGCGCCGGAGTTCCTGCGCGAGCGGCTCACCACGTTGCGCCTGCTGACGCGGCCGCAGCGCGATATCGCCGAGGCCGCCGAACGTGTGCGCCCGGCGTTGCAGGCCGCCCTCGACAGCGGTTTCGACGTGACGGTCGAGCCGATGTTCAGCCAGATCGGCAGCGGTGCGCTGCCGGTCGATCAGTTGCCGAGCGCCGGGCTCGTCGTGCGCACGTCGGACGGCAAGCGCGGCGGCCGTGCGCTCGCGCAACTCGAAAAGAAACTGCGCGAATGGCCGCGTCCGGTGATCGGCCGCATCGCCGACAATGCGCTGCGGCTCGACCTGCGCTGCCTCGAAGCGGCCGATGAAGCGGCATTCGTCGCGCAATGCGTGCAGGTCGCGGGGCCGGCTGCATGATCGTCGGAACCGCAGGGCACATCGACCACGGCAAGACGACGCTGGTGCGCGCGCTGACGGGCGTCGATACCGATCGCTTGAAGGAAGAGAAGGCGCGCGGCATCTCGATCGAACTCGGTTATGCGTATACGCCGCTCGAGAATGGCGACGTGCTTGGCCTGATCGACGTGCCGGGCCACGAGAAGCTGATTCATACGATGGCGGCCGGCGCGTGCGGAATCGACTTCGCGCTGCTCGTGATCGCCGCCGACGACGGCGTGATGCCGCAGACCCGCGAGCATCTCGCGATTCTGCAACTGCTCGGCATCACGCATGGCGCGGTCGCGCTGACGAAGTGCGATCGCGTCGACGCCGCACGCCTGTCGGCGGTGCGCGACGAGATTGCCGCGTGGCTGCACGGCACGACGCTCGACGGCGCGCCGATCTTCGAAACCTGTGCGACGCGCGCGGACGATCCGGGTGTCGCCGCATTGAAGCGTCATCTCGCCGATGCGGCGCTCGCGTGGCGTGCACGCCGCGACGACGGCCTGTTCCGGCTCGCGGTCGACCGCGTGTTCACGCTCGCCGGGCAGGGCACCGTCGTGACGGGTACCGCGTTCGCGGGCCGCGTGGCGACCGGCGACACGCTCGCGGTCGTGCGCACCGGCGCCGCCGCGCGCGTGCGCAGCATCCATGCGCAGAACCGGTCGGTCGACGCGGGCCGCGCGGGCGAGCGCTGCGCGCTGAACCTGGCCGGCATCGACAAGGCGGACGTCGAGCGTGGCGATACCGTCGCGGACGCGCGGCTCGTCGCGACGTCGTCGCGTCTCGACGTCGACCTGAAGTTGCTGGCCGATGCGGGGCTCACGCTGACGCACTGGGCGCCGCTGCACGTGCATCTCGGCACGCTGCATCGCGTCGCGCACGTCGCGCTGCTCGACGGCGATACGCTCGCGGCCGGCCAGCAGATGCGCGTGCAACTGGTGTTCGAAGAACCTGTGTTCGCGCTGCCGGGCGATCGCTTCATCGTCCGCAATCCGCAGGCGACGCGCACCGTCGGCGGCGGCCGCGTGCTCGACCCGTTCGGTCCCGCACGCAAACGCCGTACGCCCGCGCGTCGCGCATGGCTCGACGCATTGGCGGCATGGCTCGACGAAGGGCGGCTCGATGCACTGCTTGCGCAGGCGCCGCTCGGTATCGCACGCACGATGCTCACGCACCTGACGGGCTTCGCGCCCGGCGCGCTCGCGTTGCCGGACGACGCCCTGGCGATCGGCCAGCGCGAGCGCGCGTCGAACGACGGCGCGGTGATCGCGCGCGCGCACTGGAATACGCTGCAGGCGCGGGCGATCGACACGCTGCGCGCGTATCACGAGCGCATGCCGGACGAGCAGGGGCTCGATGCGGCGCGCCTGCGGCGAATGGCGGCGCCGCTCGTCGGCGATGCGCTGTGGCGTGCGCTGGTCGATGCGCTGGTGGATGGCGGGGAGGTTGCGCGAAGCGGGCCGTGGCTGCATCTGCCGTCGCATTCGGTGAGTTTCGATGCGCGCGAGGAAGCGCTGGCGCGGCAACTGCTGCCGCTGATTCGTGCGGGGCGCTTCGATCCGCCGTGGGTCCGCGATCTGGCGCGCGACACGGGCGCGGCCGAGGATGCCGTGCGCACGCTGCTGCGCAAGCTCGCGCGACGCGGCGACGTGCACCAGGTCGTGCGCGACCTGTTCTATCACGCGGATGTCGTGCGCGAGCTGGCCGGGCTGGTGGCGCTTCTCGCCCCGACGCGCGGCGGCGGGCTCGATGCGGCGACGTTTCGTGACGCGACCGGGCTCGGCCGCAAGCGCGCGATCCAGATTCTCGAATTCTTCGATCGGGTTGGGTATACTCGCTTCCACCGCGATCTTCACTTCCTGCGGCCTGATAGCGGTTGGGTGGGTATACAGGCGTAGGCGCTCGTCGTTCTTTTGTTTTTCCCACGGAAGGCATTCGTATCCGGTGGTACGGCCGGGCTTCAAACCCGGTTGGGGGTGTCAGACACTCCCGGGTCGGTTCGACTCCGGCTGCCTTCCGCCACATTGGCCTTCCGGCCTGTTCCGATCTCTTTCGGTGACGTCCTCTGCATCGCTGATTTCAAAGCGTTTTGCGGGTGGCGGCGTGCTCGCGGCTACCGTTGACGTCCCGCACGATTTCCTCACGAAGTGCGGGTAGCGATGTGGGTTGGTGGGTAGGGGGGCGACATGGCTGGACGACGGTTGCATCGACTCAGCGCGCTGCGGGTCGGGGAGGCGGTGGCCTCTATATGCAGATCGCGTGTTGATTTTCACCGAGTCCTCATCCACGGTATGTCAATTCGGCATGCTTACCAAAGCGGGTGGATCATCATGATCGATCCCGACTGGAACCGGCTCGAGGTTGCGCGCCGGTTCGGCGCAACCGACTGCATCGACGCTCGCGCGGGCGACACGGCCGGCGAGATCATGACCTTGACCTTGACCGACGGGATCGGCGTCGACTGCGCGATCGAGGCGGTCGGCATCGCCTGGCGTGAACGGGGGACGCTGCGAGTCGTCGACGGCGCAGTCGGGCAATCCGGGCGGCACCGCGTTTTTTCTACGGACAGCCGGAACGGTGTCAGCGCTTGATAAAAGTCAACGCTGCGGATTCCGAAGCTTCGAAGATGAACGTGTGGCTACGCCTGCCGCGTTCGATGGTTTCGTGCGGCAGGCGGCGCGGGCGGGGGCAGAACCCGGTCTGCCGTCTTGCAGGCCGCCGCCGCGGCATCCGGCGCGCAGTGCCGGGCAGCGCGGCCGTGCGGTTCCCGCGCGTGGCCGGCTGTCCGGTGCCGATGATTTCCGCGGCCCGGGCTACCCATGAGGATGCCTTAAACGTCGTAGTCGTCATCCCTTTCCAGGAGAGCGGCATGTTTCCCACCGATTTTCGCCAGTGTTTTGCCAACGTTGCGATCTTCGCGTCGCAAGCCGGGCTCATCGCAACGGTGCACGCCATGCTGGCCCACGACGGCTGGGCGCTCTATGTCGGCATGCTGTCCTGTTGTTCCGGCGTCGGGGGATTGATCGCGATGCGGCGGCCGGCGATCCCGCGAGTCGTGCGGGTCCGGCGCGATCGCCTGTAGCCGGATGCCTGATGGCGCCCGGGATGAAACCGCCCCGGCTTTCGTGCGGGTCCAGCCGTGCGTGTTGCCGAAGGTCCGGTTGTCCGACCCGCGCACCGATCGGGCCTGCGGCTGTTGCCGGCGCGGATCGCCGATGCCGGCACCGTCTCCAGAGGAACGAGCCGGCGGCGGGTTGCCGCCGCGCTGCCGGCCGGCTGGATGCTCGGCACCGATTTCGCGAGACCGGCGCGGGTTGGCGGACAGCGTGCGGCGATGTCCGTCGCTTGACTCATATCAACGATGCAAACCCAGCGCCACGGAAGATGGATGCACGAAATCGGGCATTGCGAACGCACCACACTGAAGATGAAGAACCGGCTCTCGCCGTCAATCGGTGCGATCAACAGGAGCGGAACATGGGAATCGGGATGCAGATCGCCTACTTCGGCTTCGCCGGGTCGGCTCGGCTGGAGGCGGAAGCGAGCATCCAGCTGATGCGCCTCGAGCCGTTCTGTACGCAACTGGCCGGCTGCCATCTCGCGATCGAGGCCATGGGCATGTCGGCCCGCGAGCCGACGTATGACGTACGACTCGATCTGATCACCCGCAACGGGGAATTCCGTCCCGTTCCGCATATGACGGGCGCGGATCCCCTGGACGCGCTGCAGCGGGCGTTCGATCTTGCGGAGTGGCAGCTCGCCGGGACCGCCGCTGAAACCCACGAGAACCCGCGCTGACACGTTCCGCGCATCGGACGCGATTCGCCGTGGCACGACGCTTCGGTCCGCCGCGGTTCGCCTGGCGTGAGTCGATCCGCCAGGGCGACGGGGGCGGCGCAGCCGGCGCCGCTGGTCCGGCTAATCTTCTTCGTCACCCGTGAATATCTCGTGCTCCGGGATCTCCGCCGTATCGTCGACACACTGCACCCGCCATTCGCCAGGCACGGGCGCCTGCCGGGCATCGCGCAGCCAGCGCGCGATGCCGGCCTGGCCTTCGAACGGCGCGGACGGTGTGTCGAGGCTGAAATCGTCGAGCCAGCACAGGGCGCCGGCGTTGTCGGGGCCCGTCATCAGGGTGGCGCTGCCGTCGCGGACGAGCGTCCCCCACGCGGGCAGGTCCATCCCCGCATGACCTTCGCGCGACCAGCGGCCCATGGCCGTGTCGATCCAGAGAATGGCATAGGCGGAAGGGTTGTCGCAGGCGAAAGTATCGAGATGCAGGGTGATTCGCACGATGGGCTCCGAATCGATGAAGGAGGGTGGCCGCCGTCACCGTCGGCCGACGTTTTTGCTGGCTCATGACTCAGCGAGTCAACGTATGCGCGTGCCAGGAGGACAGCGAGCCGCCACGCTCGGCGGGCAGCCGCATCGCGGTGTCGCCCCAGTGCGCGCGGCCGCCCAGTCTCAGCTTGTTCGCGAGCAAGTCCTCGACACGCGGTGTGTCCCGATACCGCTCCGCGATCTGGTGTAACGACGGTGCGAGGAACGACATGTCGGCGGTGTGGCAGAACATGCATTGATGCGGGTCGACGAGCGCGGCGGGCGCCGGCACCTGGGCGGACGCCGTCCCAACCGCGAGCCACGCGAGTGCGGGCAGGTCTCCCGGCATGCATGTCACACGAGCGCTTGCCATCGCGCGGTGTCCGGCAAATTATCCAGTCTATGCGTGGTCCCAGGTCGGCGATTGACGCAAGTCAAACTCCGGAACACCCTCGCCGGCCGGCTGGATCTGCGGTCAGGGCCGCGCATCGATCCGGGGCTTGTTGACTCATGTCAAGCGCGGTGGCGCTGCCGCGCGTATCAATGGATTCAGCCAGGACGACCGTGGATGAAGGCCTTGGCCTTGCGGGAGGGCGGTGATGAACCAGGATCGGTTGTTCGCGTCGTTGGCGGCCTTGGCGCGCGACCTGTCGATTTCGGACGACGCGTTGCGACGGATGCTCGACGACGAAATCGCGACGCTGACGAAAGATGCCCGCGTGCATGATTACCTGCGGATATTCGCGATCCGTCGCCTGAGCCTGCGCATGCGGTCGCCGGACGCTGCAGGCCGGTATCCGGGGCCGAAACCGGGAGGCTAGTGTCCTGTTCCGCTGATTCGCGAGCAAAGTCGATGCAGCTTTTCGAGGATGGAATCGGCTGACGCGGTCCAGACGAACGGTTTGCAGTTTTCGTTGTAGTGGGAAACGAATTGATCGATTCGCTTGACCAGTTGTTTGAC
>NZ_CABVPN010000036.1 GCF_902499115.1 Burkholderia diffusa | reverse complement strand
GCTGACGTCTCCCGTTCCGTTGACGTCAACATGCTACGCGAACATAGACCAGTTAACAACGGAACGGGACACTAGCCAAACGGCGAACTTCGCCCAAGCGCGTCCGGCCCGCTGGTAAACTCGGGCAGCCAAAGCAACTTTTCCCGGTCACATAAGCATGCAACCCACCGCAGCACCTGCACCCGTCACTCCAATGATGCAGCAGTACCTGCGCCTTATCTGACAAGGCTCTGCACACAAACCTACGCCAAGACCTACGCTCACGCTTTTGAGGATCGTCCGCTAACGACCCGTCCCGGTCATACAGACACGATTCATCTCCGTCCGCTTTCGAAGCGACTACGGTCGAGCGCCGCAAAGCGTGCGACGACAGTTGGCGGCCTTTGGAACTAACTCTTTGTCCATCGCGAAACCGGCAAAGGGCTTGGCGCCTCCTCTTCGCCGGGCATCGAGGCTTCAGCCAATGAGGTCGGCACCTGTCGTGAGGACGATCTTTCCAAAGTGCGTGCCGGAGTCGATCAGCTCATGCGCGCCGCGAGCATCGGCAAGCGCAAAGGTCTTGTAGACGACTGGCTTGATTTTGCCGCTCTCGATAAGCGGCCAGACCTGCCGCTCCAGTTCGTTGATGATGGTCGCCTTGTCCGCGGCCGTGCGCGACCGCAATGTCGAGCCCATATGCGTCAGACGTTTTGTCAACATCGGCACGATGTTCAGATCCTTCGCCGGCCCCTTGATCACGCCCACCTGGACGATCCGTCCGTCCATGGCAGCGGCTTCATAGTTTCTGCCCACGTAGTCCCCGGCAATGATGTCGAGGATCACGTCGACGCCTCGCTCATCGGTAGACCGCTTCGTTTCGGCGACGAAGTCGTTCTCGCGGTAGTCGATGGCGACGTCTGCGCCCAGTGCGAGGCTGGCCTCCCGATGCGCCTGCGAGCCCACGGTGGTGATGATTTTCGCAGCGCCAAACGCCTTCGCCAGCATGGTCGCCGTCGTACCGATACCTGACGCGCCGCCGTGGATCAACACCGATTCGCCGGCAGCCAGCTTGCCGCGCTGGAACAGGTTAAGCCATACCGTCATAAACGTCTCTGGCATGGCCCCCGCTTCTACCAGCGTCAGGCCTTTGGGGATGCGCATGGTATTGCAGGCATGCGCGACCGCGTACTCTGCATAGCCCCCGCCTGGAATCAATGCACACACCAGTTCGCCGATGCGGAATTGGGTCACGTCTGGGCCAACGGCAACTACTTGACCCGCCACTTCAAGCCCTGGAATGTCCGAAGCGCCGGGGGGCGGATCATACAGCCCCTTGCGCTGAAACACGTCCGGACCGTTGACGGCTGCTGCGTGGATGCGAATCAGCACCTCGTCGCCGGCCGGCACCGGCACCGGGCGCGTCGTCGGCACCAGGACCTCAGGGCCGCCGGGCTGTTTGATCTCGATGGCCGTCATCGACGACGGTACGCGAAAAGTTGAAGCAGACATTGATAGCACCCCTTATGTGGATGAGGCTCGTTTGATCCGGGCGGATCAGTTCGACGAACTCTTGAAATCAGTATAGGTCTCGACATTGATGAATTCGCGCAGCATTATTCGTATCGTGAGATGCAAATTTGCATCAGGAGGCGGCGATGAACTGGGATGACGCGCGCGTGTTTCTCGCGGTGGAGCGCGAAAAAACGCTCCGTGGAGCAGCCAGGACGCTCAATCTTGATCAGGCGACGGTCGGCAGAAGAATTGCGGCGCTGGAGCACGCGCTGCGTGCAACGCTCTTCCTGCGGACTTCCGAGGGCTATGCGTTGACCACTGCCGGCGAGGCCGCGCTGAAATCGGCGGAGAAAATGGAACACGCGGCGCATGAACTCGTCAGACGAACTCAGGGCACGGATACACGGCTTGCGGGAGACGTGAGAGTCACCAGCACCGACTCGATCGCGCTCGAATTCCTGCTTCCCGCTATCGAACGGTTGCACGCGGCGCATCCCGAAGTGCGCGTCCTGCTGGACACGTCGACGCGCATGCTTAATCTGGCAAAGCGTGAAGCTGATATCGCGGTCCGATCAGTGAGGCCGGATAACCCAGATCTTGTCGCGCGGCGTCTCGCCCGCTGGCCCATGGCGCTCTTTGCCTCGAATGCCTACATCGAGCAGCACGGCAAGCCCGTTGCTGGCTCCGCATTTGCGGGTCACGATCTCGTCGTCTATCAGGGAAGCTGGACTGGCAATCGTTCACCGACTCTTGCTGGCGAACCGCTACACGCGGGGCGCATCGTATCGACCTTCAACACCAGCCTGATGCTGCGCAGCGCGGTAAAGAGCGGCATCGGCATCGGTGAGCTGCCGATCCATCTGGCTGAACACGACGGCCTCGTGCAGATATGGCCGGAACCCGCACGTGGGGCGGTCTACGAAATCTGGCTCGTCACGCATCAAGACCTTCGGCACACCGCGCGCATCACGGCGATGATCGAGCACATCGTCGCCGCATTCGAGGATCACTCAACGCATAAAAAATAGGCATGCGCGGCGTAGCCCCGATCGAGCGGCCGATTTATGCAGCGTCCCAGCCGTTCAACGCGACGTTCTGAGCGTCGCTTTTTGGCCGAGAGTAGCCGGACGCACGACCCCGAACGTCCCGCAACACTGCTTTCCCAGCATAGGTGCCTGAGCTTGAGGCAGAGAGAAGAGAGTCCTGCTTGAACTCAGCGCTTCGACCGGCAGACCGGTGCGTCGACAATCGGCCTAGAAATCAGGACGTTACGACCTACGGCCGGAACGCTTGGTCCACAACGCGAATTGACAAATTTACTGCGGACGTAGGCGAATTGACGACATTATTTTGGAAAGACCGTCAATAAAGTCGTCAACTCAGGGGCCGGATGCCTAAATCGGCGGGGATTCTGGAGTGAATGATTTAATTTGCTCTACGACTGTAACGCGATGTGCGCGGGCAACGTCGGCGGCGCCGTGGTACCTGACCAGATCCGCAATCTCGATCGCACCGGTTCCCAAACCCTGCTCGTCCTGCTCATCAAAGCCTTCGAGCGTGATAGCGACAAGGTCGGTCGACGGCGGCAGGAGTTCAAGGGCCGTGCGTGCGGCCCACGCTTCATGAAAGGCATGGCCCGCCCTGGATGCCCGAACTTTATCGATTTCTATCGACGCGGCGCTTGTTTCGTCCTCAACATCTATGATGAGCCTGATTTATATGGTTTAAGCGGTCGCGTCGTTTTGGTCTCAACGTGACGATCTAGCCCCGACGATCCGCGTCAGCGTTTCTTCCAACAGACCCCGATCCGCCGCACGTTTGGCGTCGCTGCGCTGGGCCAGGTTGAGCAGTTTGCGTCGCACGGCTGGCAACCCGGCCGCGTGCGGGAGTCCGATCAGATCGAAGTCCGGCCGTTCACCCTCCACTGATCGCAGAAATGCGCACGATGGCTCATCCAGCCACCCGGCCACATGCGCCAGCAGGCGCTCATGGATGTCCAGCAGGACCTGAGCTTCGACAGGCTCTGCCGTCATCCCCCTGAAGTGCGCTTCGAAGGTCGCGGCGAAATCCGTAGGCACGCGGGGCGCCAGCATTTCCCACGCAGGCTTGGGGCTGCAGGTCAGGTAGACGAGAAAGGTCCGCCAGAGCGCCTGATCCGCCCGCTCGTCTTCCAGCAACAAGCCGACATCGAAAAGGTCGCGCGGATGCTGTCTCGACAATGCCGCAGCCAGCTTGCCGCCATAAAGGTCAGCGAAGTGCAGCACCTGCACCGAAGCAAAGCCAAATGCCTCCTCGACCCTCGGGCGCACCACCATGTTCCGCGCGGGATGCACCGTGCCGCGCATCACCGGCGTCGTCTCGATCTGCACGCGCGCACGACCGCGACTGGCCACCAGCCGCGTAACGCCTGCGCCCTCGCCTGCCGACAATTGCACCTGCAGTTGCAGAGGCCGGGCGCGCAGCACATCAGCCAGCCGCCCAAGCGCTTCAGCGATGAGCCTTGCGTCCTCGGCATAGTCGTGCACCGGCAACCAGGCCAGATCAATGTCCACAGACAACCGGGGCAGGTCGTGCTCGAATAGGTTGATCGCCGTACCGCCTTTGAGCGCGAAGCGCGGCTCTTGCGCCAGCGCCGGCAGAATCTCGACCAGCAGCCGTACGCGGTCGGTATAGCGCCGATCCCAGTGATCAAGCCAGGTGTTCATCGAGGTCTCCCGGCAAGGTGATCTGGTAGACCGGATGCAAGCGACCGCCAGGCACCAGCGCGCGCTTTCCCCGACCTAGATCGATACCATCCCGCGGCACGTGCGGTAGCCACGCATGCCGATGGCGTTCGGCCAACGCCAGGAACAGCCGCTTGGCTTTGATGCTTCGGCAATGGCGCAGTAATACGCCGACCCGCTGCGGCCGCAGCGTGGTCATAGCCTGCATCAGCGCATCCACCTCGTAGATCAAGGCAGCATCTGAGGCGTCATCGCACAGCTCCAGCATAGCCCGCTCCGGCATGGAACAAACCAAGGCATCGGCACCAGGTGCGGCCTGATGCCACGCCAGGCCCTGTTCGGACAGCATTGTCGCGGACGTCTCCACCTCGAACGGCATGGGTGGCCAATCGAACGGCCCCTTCCCCAGATACTCGAAACACTGCGTCAGAGGCAGTTTGCCAATCCAAGCGGGTGGCCGCTCCGCCCCATACAGGGTGATCGTGCCGGCATCGCCCAGACGTAGATAGTGCTCGTGCCCCTGCAGGCTGAGTGCAAAACGACCTCCGACGTGCAGC
Source organism: Burkholderia diffusa (assembly GCF_902499115.1). Classification (GTDB taxonomy): domain Bacteria; phylum Pseudomonadota; class Gammaproteobacteria; order Burkholderiales; family Burkholderiaceae; genus Burkholderia; species Burkholderia diffusa. The sequence goes on along the minus strand of NZ_CABVPN010000036.1, from coordinate 66,458 downwards.
GGCATGCCCTCCCCAACCTGCAGGCTGCGAACCACGCCCTCCCACTGTAGGCGCCCACTCTTGCGCATGTAGACGCCGCGCGCCGGCGACACCAGCCAACCGCTGCTCACGTAGCGTGCGACGAGGCTATTGGAGTAGCCGCGAACCCGCAGCCAGCGGCTCGACACCAAGCTCGTATCACCCAGCTCAGCTAGCAGCAGGTTTAATTTTCCAGGATTTTGTTCACTCATAGTGAACAAAATACACCTTCCGGAAACTTCTGCCAAGGCAGGGTGGTTTGAATTTGAATAAAAAAGATCACTCTTAGTGATCTTTTTCTACGACAAGCAAACCAGACTCGGCCTAGGCGCGCGCGGTACAAGGAAATCCGGAAGGCCCCTCTTCTGATCTTTGCAGCGTCGAGATCGACGACAAATCGATATGTGGGTGGCTACCTACCACCGAGCGCTCAAACCCTTAATTCTCTCCGCACCGCGGAGAGAATTAAGCAATCTGTCTGGCAATGCCCTCGCCTTTCGCCACGCTAAATGTAGGTGCTTGCAATAGAGATTCAGCACCGTTTGAGACAAAGCCGCCTCTCCGGCGGTCCCACCCGGATCGGAAGAACCTCCAAGCCCTCGGCGCCCGCGCCAAGCATACAGAAGCCTCCCGCGCTCACACTGCCTAAAGTTGTTACGGCCATTGTGCTATGCACAATTTCCAGTAAACCCTTGTCACGCAAGGCTGAGAGGCCAAATCCCGTTTCAACTAAAGTTGTAACCCACTGCGCGATTTCAACTAATTTTGTGTCGCAATGAACGATCCGCAGGCTCGCAGGTGCCGACAGCGGCCAGGGCTCGCGAGATAAGGGGTCTTGTCACGCCGGGCGTGTTTTGCCACAAAACTCCGGCCAGGAGACCGTCCGACAGGGCTCCGGCGGAAGGCGGGGCACGCGGGCCGCCAGCGTGGTGCCGGCAGCAGATCTCGGCGGTCGCCGGTAACAACAAAATTAGTTGCGTGAGCGGCGAGCGTAAGGCTTTCGCAAGATGTCACGAACTGAAGGGTAACATAGTCATTACTATCGACCCCTTCACTTCTGCCGCCAACGACTCGGCCACCTTCGCATGGCAAACCGAGCGCGGTCCGAGACACAAGCGAGCACTGCCCGGCGAACCTCCTTGCGTAGATAGCAAAAGTTTCTACGTAGAAACTTTCAGCTGGGGGAAGCACTCCGATGCGCCTGATCTAGAAAGTCGCTTTGCCCAGTGGATTCCTCCGGCTGTCTGTGAGGACCTTATAGAGCATTTGCGGGATGACTGGTCGCGCATCCTGCTAAATTGCCAAATCAACGTCCGGTACGTTAGTGCGCTGCAATTGCTCCAGCGCATCGAGGTAGCGATGGACTGGAACAACAGAAAGCTGCTCATCATGGAGAAGGACCAACGCCTTGAGCACCGTACGCTCTGAGTCGTTCAAAGTCCACGGGTCACCATGCTCGGCGCGTGCAATGCATTCAGCAAGCGCGTTGCCCGCTCGACGACACGGCTCCGCATCTTCGTCAGCAGATAAACAGACGGCGAGAGCCAGCACGTTGGACAACGTAACGATGGCATCGACATCGCCGCGGCCTTCACAGAGTGCGGCAAGAGCGAGATGGTGTTTGAGCGCAAGGCGCCGTATCTGTTCCGCCGGAAGGGGTAGAAGCTGGGCCTTCGTGAGCGGCCGACGACGCAAGGTTGAGTGTTTTCGCATAAATGGATCTCGGCGTTCAACTCGAGATCGAAATGACATTGGATTCGGGATCCGCGGGAGATTCTTGCCGCGGAACTAAGCTCCCTTCATACCGGATTCGTATCGCAAACTCATGTGCCGCGCCCGCGCCGCTCCAGCTCAATTCGGGTGCGCTCGAGCTCTCGTGCGAACGTGGCTTCGTCTGGCAATACCGTCTGATATTCAGCCGCGAGAACCTTGTTCGGTAAGTTGTCGAGCGCGTAATGAGCCTCTGCGGCGCCTTTTTCGGCACATAGGATGAGACCCACCGGTGGATTTTCCCCGGGCTTCATCCAGTGCTCGCGCGCGTAATTGAGGTAGAGGTGCATCTGTCCGGCGTCGGCATAGCTGAAGCGCCCGACCTTCAGGTCAATAATGAGCAGACATCGCAGTCGTCGGTGAAAAAACACCAAGTCGACACGGAACCAGGTGTCATCGATCCGGAGGCGCCGCTGCCGACCGATGAAAGCAAAATCATCGCCGAGCTCCAGCAGGAAGTCGGCGAGATGCTGGATCAAGCCGGCCTCGAGATCCGACTCCGAGTACTCGTCCTTCATATCGAGGAACTCCAGGACGAACGGATCGCGAATCGCCTCCTCAGGTGTGAGTAACTCTCCCGGTTGCGGTTCAGCGGCTTTTCCGAGCAGAGACGCCTTGTTGCGGGACAACGCCAGTCGCTCGTAGAGCTGACTGCTCACCTGGCGGTCGAGTTGACGCACGGACCAGCCTTCACGCAGCGCCTCGGCTTCATAGAAATCGCGCGCAGCGGCCGCCTTCACCGAAAGCAGGCGCACATAGGCTGACCAGGGCAACGGAAACGCCTGCGCGACCGTGCTGAGTGCAAGCGGCGTGGCCTCGGCCCCTGCAACGGATAATCGCTTGGCCGATTTTGCAGACGGTGTCGGGACAATTTTGGGGGCGGTGGATTGTGCAGACAGCGTCTGCACAATCCGATCGGCCGGCCAGGCCAGATAGAAAGCACGCATCTGGGCAATGTTGCGCCACCCGAAGCCGCGGCCGAACCGCTGCGACAAGTCTGCACCCAAGCGCCGGATCACAGCCTCGCCGTAGGCCGCCCTTTCGTCACCACCCTGCTCGAACAGCACGATCCGCCGCCCGATTTCCCAGTACGTCGCAGTCATCAACGCGTTCACGCTGCGAGCCGCGGCCGCGCGGGTGGACGCGACCACCTCAGCAATCTCACGGTGCAGGCCCGCGTAAGTGGCTTGTTCAACCTCCTGCTGCGTCACGACGCGTTCACCACATCCTTAAAGGCCTTGCCGGCAGTGAACTTCACCGTGTTCGCTGCGGCGATCGCAATCTCAGCCCCCGTCGTCGGATTGCGACCGGTCCGCGCCGCGCGCTGCCCCCGCGAGAACGTGCCGAAGCCGATGAGCTGCACCGCCGCGCCACGGCTCACGGCCTCTGTGATGACGTCCAACGCCGCCTGGACCGTTTTACTTGCTTCGCTCTTGCTGACGCCGGCACCTGCGGCAACGACGTCGATGAGTTCCTGCTTGTTCATGAACCCTCCTGCTCACCAAGTCAAAGCCGAACCCTACCGCACACCACGCCCGACACGCAAACCCCGAAGAGTCAATACGGTCTGCCGCCGGTGATCGCCTGTCATACAGAAGCCAGCTTGCGCGTCACGCTTCGCGACTTGGCCGACACCCGGTGCCCGCTGTTGCAGATATCGGGCACGCGTCGTCGGCCTGCGACCGCCGCCCACTGCCGACAGCGTAGCCCAAACGGAGACGATCATCCCAGGAATCAGACCCCAATTAATTTAACCGTGATAAGTCCTATTATCAGGGCTATGCTTAATTGGCTAAAATTGGGGTCCGTCACTTTGATCACCACCAAATTGCCCCCGTTACTATCTTCCGTCCCGATTATCGGGGTTTTGGCCAGCCAGGCCCGGCATGATTCTCGCCCCCGGTCGCAGTCATGATCCGGGGGTGTTGTCACCGGGCCTGGTGGGTGGCTGGTGATCGCTGATAGGGGTTTGGCCGGGATATCACGACGCCGTCCGTAACGTGGATGCCGAGACTTGCCACCGTTGCTGCAGGCCAATCCTCGTTCATCTCAATCGATGGTGTCGCGTTCTAGAATTCAGCCCCGATATCATATCGGCGTCCGATGCCATCAAAGAGTGCATGAAACTCCAAGAGTATGGAATTAAATTTAATTCTGAGCCTCGTAACAATCAGGCAATCTGCCAATGGGTTCCATCGTTGCCACCGGAGTGCAAGCGTTTCCCTAACCTCTCTTTAGACAGCTGGGTTTCAATCGCCCTGCAAAACAAAATAGGCCCCTATAACTCCTTTAGAGATGAGCGCGAAATTATACGGATGTTACTCGACAGCCTTGCCAAGAACCCGAGTCTTCCGCAGAATAAAAAGTCGCACAGATCAAGAAGGCATCATGAGCGCCGCGACGCTGACGGTCCGGGCACCCCGCAAGTGGCAGGAAGTACGTGACATCTGCGGTTTCGAATTCGTCAGCGATGACGGTTCGCTTCGGCGTGACGGCGCCGTTCACCGACTTCCTGCGCGCGATGAACGGCGGCTGGACGGCCGGCCCCGCGCTGTCGCTGCCGATCTTCGAAGGCGGCCGGCTGCACGCGCAGCTCGGTGCGGCGAATGCCGGCTACGACCAGGCGGTCGAGCGCTACAACCAGACGATCGTCGGCGCGCTCAAGGACATAGCCGACCAGGTCGTGCGGATCCGTTCGCTCGATACGCAGAGAAGGACGCCGCACGCTCGGTGGCCGCCAACGACCGCAGCTACCGGTTGTCGCGCGAGGGCTTCCGCTGCGGGCTGACCGATTACGTGAACGTGCCGGTCGCGCAACAGCAGTTGCTGCGCGCGCAGGAGACGGCGGCCCGCATCGACGCGGAACGCCTTGCCGCACACGCGCCGCTGATGGCCGCGCTCGGCGGCGGCGTCGAGACGGGCACAGAAGCGCGGGGCGGCGGTCTGCCGGGCGGCCAACCGTCGCACGACGAATCCGCCGCGGGCGCCGCCGCGTCGGGCGCGAAACTTGTGGCAGCGGTCGCCCGACCAGCGCAGGTCACGGCCGCCGGTGCGTCCGGCGTACCGGCTGCACGGTAACACGGAGCGACGCCATGCCAGCCTCCTCCCCGCTTCCACGCCCGCCGGTAGTCCGTTGTCGGCCTGGACCGCCGCGTTCGGCGACTGGGCCCGCACCGGCGCCGCCGCGTGGCTCTACCTATTCAAGGCGCTGCTCGAGACCTTCATCGCGCTCGGCGTGTCGATGCGGCTCGACCTACCGGCGCCGAAGGTCGCGCAAGCCCTTCAGGCGCAACGCGATAACAGTCGAATCGGTAAAGCTCCGTCTCGAACACATCGAGGCGACTCGACGCGAACCAATCGAAACGAGGCTGAACCGGGCAAGAAGAAGCAACGCGAGATCACGCAGGCCGACGTCGAGCATGTGATCGTGAATCTGGCGCAACGTCGGCGAACCGCCAAGCCGGCAAATAAACCTGGCCGTCGGTCTGCAAAGGCTGGTGAAACAACCGTGAGCGCCCTGCCCGTTCAAGCGCCGACCTTCGACACTGCGTAACGGTCAAAAACGAGGAAACAGAAGTAGCAAAACCCACCTTGAAACCGGACATTTTTAAATAGCTGGAAGGTAGACATTTGAATCCGGGTATGACATAGGGTCGCAAGAAAATACCGTCTGCGAGCCCGGTCTTGGCCGACGCATACGGCGCCGGCGCAACGACTGCAACTCACAGCCGCCCGATGAGTGTTCTGGTCGACACGTCCGTCTGGGTCGAGCATTTCCGGCGACCGCTACCGGCGCTTATCCAGCTGCTGCGCGTCGATGATGTCTTGACGCATCCATTAGTGATGCTCGAGCTCACGTGCGGGACGCCGCCCGAACCGCGGGCCCGAACCCTAGGATATCTCGCGCTATTGCGCCAAACGCGCCTCGCGACGCCAGGCGAGGTAGCTGACTGGATCGAGCGGGAACGGCTGTATGGGCGCGGATGCGGTGCGGTGGATTGCACGCTGCTGGCGTCGGTGCTGCTGACCCCGAGCACTAAGCTCTGGACGCGCGATCGTCGGCTCGTGCAACTGGCGGAGCAATTCGGGGTTCACTACCTACAGCCAGACCTGCATTGAGCGAAGCAGTTGCCGGCTTCTGCAGTGATGCCACCAAATTCCTTTGCTCGCACTAGCAAGCGCTAGACGGCCACAATGCAGGCAGCAGATCGTAATCGCCCCTATAGCCCGCCCCGCAGCGACCACGGCCATCACACAACATGGCCGATTTTCGGCAGATTCTCGCGCAGCGTTAGAATATCGCCCCTTCTCATGTGAGATCAAAATGTCCTGGTTCGTTTACGAAGTACCCGAATACCACGAAGATGCTGCGCGCATCGAACCCTTCAGCGACCTGCGTAGCCGTGTGCTGAAAGTCGGTGGCCTGGCTATGGCGGATGAACTGGAAAGCGTTCGCGAGAATGCCGCGGCGACAGCGGACACGCCTGAGCGCCCCCTGCGGACTCCGGAGAATCCGCAGGTCTTTCCGATTCCTTACGCCGACTCCATGATCCTGGTCGGGTTCATCTTCGATCTGAAACGCGAATTCCGGCAACTGGTCGTGTCACCCGTGGAAATGCCCTGGCTGAAAGACGCGTAAAAGGTGGTCGGAACGGAAGCCAACGGAAGAGTTGCTCCTGTTCTTGAGGCCGGGGTGCGAATATCCAGCGCACGCTTTCGAATACATATGCGTCGAGTTGGAACCACACGTCGGACTGAATCGAGCTGCGCAGCTACTAAAACAGGGGGAGCTGCCGTGGGTCGCGACAGGGTACCGAGACGTGTTCGCCATCTTTCCCTGCACGTTGCGTCCAGGCCACCACGGGGACGTGCGCCCCATCGACGATTTAGCTTATATAAAATCGAAGAGGAATGCGAACCATGTGGCTCCATGACGCGCCGTATGGAACTCGAGCACTGACACTGGCAACCAGATCTCGGTGAACCATCTCTCGTGGACAGATCGCACGTCGTTGACGCTGTCGATCGTACCGTCCCACGACCTACCGGCGTGTTCTGGTGCGCGTTTCGCTCGACGACGATGTCCGAGTTTGCGATCTAAAGGTTCGGCGCGGTTGCGGCGAACCCGCGCGTGACGAACGGATGCTCCATGCAATCGCCGTCAAGGGTTTCCCCACGTGACATCAAGCACCGTTAGCGCGGCTTGTGCAGCGCCAGTCTCAGGGCCTTGCGCAGACGATGGCGGTGAGAATGAACGGAATGACCTGATGCGCGACGGCCTTGCTGCCCGCAAGCCGAGAATGCTCTTCGACCGAATCGATCGGCGCCTTGACGACGACGCCGTAAATCGAGCCCGGCAGAGGGTGGCCGCTTCCTTGCCTGAACAGCGCGTCATACTGCTCATAGGCGAATACGGCATAGACGCTGAAGCCGAACACCGTGAGCGCGGCGTCACTGGTAGGCCGGAATGCGTTGATCGAATTCTGTTCGACCCGCATCGGATCGCGATCGATATAGCCGTGATTGAACAGGCGCACGATGAACGCGTGCGCGTTGGTTTTACAGTCGAACTGAGCGTCTAGCGCATACGCGTGGCTCGGCGCGGGGGCAAGCCAGACTCCGCCCGCAAAGAATGCGGCCAGTGCATTGAGGATGATTTTTCTCATGGCAGTTTGCGCGAACCTGATCGGTCCCCCGTGCTCGTCACCCGTACCACGTGCCCCGGTTGGACAGGCACGCTCCAATCCGCGATCTTTCTGCCGATCTTGTCGCGCAGGTGCATGCCGACCGTCTTGCGATCCGACAACAGCGAGGCTGATGCCGCGGCGACAAGCGCGGCGGTTAGAACCCGTGTGATTGCATTCATGGTGGAGCTCCGTTTCGGTGACGACGGCCCGACCGTAAGCGATGTAACGCGTCGCATCCCGAGTCGTCCTGCGCGCTATGGCCACATGGACCCCGGCGCTTGATCCGAACGTGCGCCCGATCACTCGAAGCCGAACCGCACCCGCCAACCTCCGATTTGCGAAACGATTTCCATGACGAATCGCAGTGCGCCGGCGCCGGCGCGCGCGTATCTCGCAGGCTCATCCCCAGCGCTACTGCTCGGTCTGCTGCCGCAAGTATTCGTCATATTTCATCTGCATGTACTGTTGCCGATCCATTTCATGCAGTTGTCGCGGATATCGCTCGCTGGCGTCGAACCAGTCGGTCAGGCGTTGCTCGAGTCGCTTGCCGGGCGGGCTGGACAGCGCGCCGAGATACGCATCGATGGCCAGGTAGTAGCGCATCGTGTTGCGCTCCATGAGGCCGCGCATCCCGCCGATGTATTCCGCCTGAGCCGCGGACGGATCGGCGATGTTGGTGAAGCCAACCTTGCCGCGACCGAAGGCGGCCAGATAGGTTTTCATCGCAAGACGACCGATCACGCCGTAACTATAGGCATAGGTCAGATGCAGAAACGTGCGATTGTCGCCAAGCGCCACCGCTTCCAGCGCAATCCGATAATCGCGGGTGTTCAATGGTCCCCGGTCCGCATGGAGCTTGACCTGCAGGTATCCCGGGCCGGTGGTCGCCGCGTCGTATTCGAATTGCACCCGGTAAGTCGTGCTGAGCTCCTCGGCAACTTCCTTCTTGCTGACGTTCACGATCAGCATATTGCCGCCGCCGGCGTCGGTAGTACGGCAATACTTGATATTGGGGTGCAGGATTAATGCGTCGCACCAGTTCAACGGGCCTCGCGAAGGGTCATTGAACGCGCCGTTGACGGTCGCGAACGGGTAGGCCATCACCGCGTAGACCTCACCCTTGAGCGTGGAAGACGATTCTTCCGAGTCGAGATACAACGGGCGCTCGAACTGGTTGTGATCGAGCCGGGGAATCAGTTGCCGGTAAGCCTCTCGCAAGTTGGTCGCCTCGTCCGCACCGTCCGCAGGCGTCCCTCCCAGGCATGGCAGGCTGCACGCCATCAGCATCGACGCCATCAGCGCCACCTTGCGTAGCGCGTGGCTGGTTGGGCTTCCGGCAGATGCACTCATCGATTTGCTCCGGCTCGCGACGGCATGCACGTTAGGCTGATCGAACGCGAGACATTTCTTTCGTCGACGCGGCTGGCGGATGTCGCCGCGCGTCGCGGCGCGCACGGGCATGCCCGGCGCCAATACATTGGGTGAAAGACCTGCGCAGGATCCGCGCCTCTACGTTCTGTCCTGCAATCTGCGATACGAGGTAACGCCCGACTGCGGCGATTGTGCGGCGATGGATGCCGCAGTATCGCGGCATCCATCTGTCGCGGCCGACACAGCGATCAATGCGTCTTCTTCGCTTGCTTCGCCTGCTGCCTGATCGCTTCCTTGGCGTCGCCGTACTTCTTCTGCACTTCTCCGACTGCTTGCTGGGCATCGCCTTTGACTTCCTGCTTCGTGTCGCCAGTGGCTCGGCCAATTTCCTCGTTGACCTTGCCCTTTGCCTTCTCCGCGACGCCCTTGACTTGATCCTTGTTCATTGCGAATGCTCCGGTCACAGCTGCTGGATGGATGACCTGCCGCCCGTCGCGATGAGCGCATCGAGCGATGCACGCGATACGGCAGAATCTGAAAAAGCAGCAATCGCTCACCGCATTCCGCAGTCACGCTGGCGCGTGCATGGCGGAATGCCGGCCGAGCCTCCTGCTGACGTGCCGCTACATCGGCGGCGTATTACCCGAATGAAGCGCCCCGCCCCATTGCGAATCCGCCACCGCAGGCCAATGGTCCTTGTCGAATCCGGATGCGCTCTTCATCCGTTCTTCTGTTACGTCGAGCCGGAAGCATTTCTTGCCGGTATCGAGGGTGAACGCGCTCCACGGCACCGCGAAAAGTTTGTCGCCTATCCCGAGGAAACCGCCACACGACAGCACGGCGTACGCGATCCTGCCGCTGCCAACGTCTAGCATGATGTCTACGACCTTCCCGATCTCCTTGCCATCGGATGACAAGACGTTATCGCCGGTCAGCGTGGTAGCCGCCATGACATCAGGACCAGGCCCGCCTGTGGTGGTTGCGCGACCGATGATGCGGGCGCCGCTGCCGTTGCTCGGAAGTGGATTGCTGGGAGAAACAGGTGTCATGATCAGCTCCGGTATTCGTTGCACGAATTGCCGGCGAGCGTCGCCGGCCAGCGTGACGGTGCGAAGCGCGCGCCGATCGGGCTCTGTTCCGAGCCGGGACGATGCGCGCTTCGCCTGCAATCGCCCGCCGTCATTCGGGCCGAAACATTCTCGATTCGAGCAGCGTTTCGGGCTGAAATGCGCGCTGGTTTCCGCGCTATGCCCAGCCTGGATCATTGCCGTATCACACTGCGCATCGCCTCGAGCAGCACCGGCTTTCGGCCCCGGTATCCATTGCTGTCGGCGAGATGACATTGGAAGCGCGACGCATGTACGATGCGCGTCGACGTGCCGTGCCGAGGCTCCCCCTGTGTCGATGTGTGCTCGGTGCGCGTACCGGGCATGCGGCTGGAGAACACATCCGAACTGTCGTGGCATGCGTACCAGTCAACTCAACCTACCCTATGCGCGAGCAGCCCGGGAGTCGGTACGCTGCCGTACCCATGCGGGAACGGCAGTGATGCGGTCGCATCGTGGGATGCGGTCACAGATTGCCTGTTGCGACGCTGTCTTGGTCTCAAGCATCGATTGAAAACGGCATGCCGATTTTCGATCCATGCGGACATCGACAATGGCGTATGCGCCTGCACCCTCCGCATGCCGGGGTCACTCAAGACAAGTCGGGAACGGTCAGCCGGTAGCGGGCGACTTAACCGAAGTGATTCGGCGATTCGGGGATGGAAAGCGTGTTGCCGGTCAGTCCCGGTCGCTGCGCATCGTGAGAAATCATGCCGTCCTCCAGGATCGCGCACATTGCGACGAGCAGCATGATCGCGACGGCCACGAGTCCCGCATAGCCGATGATCTTGAGCGTCTTCATTTTGCTTCCTGCGATAAACGATGGCTGTCGCGACCTGGATCGTTTTGATCGCGGTCGTTGACCAGCCATCGCGTGACGAGCACGTAAACGAGATGCCCTATCTCAATCCCAAGTAGCCGAGGACGAACAGAACGATGACCACGGCTCCAACGAGCCAGACAATGTTGTACATGGCAACTCCCCTCAAGTTAGACGCCGACCTGATCTGCTGCGCGGATTGTGGGCCACGGAGCCACGCGGGCGAAGCTTCCAGCGATACCCGACGTTTTTCCGCAGCAAAGACTTGCGCGATTGAGCCGGTTATCGGTTCGAAGGCGCGCCTCGCGACGGGGGCCGGGAACCCGATGCGCGAAGGACGCAACTCGACGTTCTCGCATCCGATAGCGGATGTCTGTACGGTAGTAGCCGCAGTGAGGTTGGCACGATGCGGAAGCACCGTACGAGAGGGGAATAGCCCCCCTCGTGAAGCCTATGTGTCCAATCAGGCTTTTTTGACAGCTTCCTTGGCGTCGCCAAGATTCTTGCGCGCCTGGCCGGCTGCTTGCTGGAGATCGCCTTTGACTTCCTGTTTCGTGTTGTGCGTGGCACGGCCAATGACCTCATTCACCTTACCTTTGACCTTCTCCGCAGTTCCCTTGACTTGATCCTTGTTCATGGTAAAGCTCCAATACGTAACTGATCTGTGGATGCTGCTGCTATCTGTTGCCGTCAGGTGATGACACCGTCCGACCGGTGAATCGGTATTCGATAAAAATCATCAGATATCCATATTTTTACCGGCTGGCGAGGGCGTTTTAATGTGTGGGCGGACGATTCGTGGCGACGTCTGGGGTCGCTGACCAGTACGGCTGCCGATTGTAGAACTTGTGAAGCGACGAACCCCACTGCTCATCCGCCATCGACGGCCAATGGTCCTTGTCGAACGCGGGGGCATTTTTCACGTGGTCCGCGGTAACGTCGAGCCGGAAGCATTTTTCGTCCGTGTCCAGGGTCAGCGCACTCCACGGAATGGCGTAAAGTTTGCCGCCGATGCCGAGAAAGCCCCCGCTTGACAGCACGGCATAGGCAACCCGGCCGCTGCGTACGTCCAGCATGATGTCTGAAATCTTCCCGATCTCCAGCCGGTCGGACGTGAAGAGCTTGTTTCCCTTGAGCGTATCGGCTTCCATCACGTTGGGGCCGGGCCCGTCGCCGGCCCCGCTGCCGACAATCGCCGCACCCGTATCGCTGGTCGATGGCCGATGGGTCGGGTCTAGTATCGTCATGATTCCCTCCTGGTTTCATTTCGCGGTACGCCGGAGCGGATCGCCGGCTCGCCGTGATGGACGGCACACACCGGTCACGCGATATGAACGGTTACGTGCCGGACAGGCGTCGCCTCTGGCCGCCCTACCCGTTGCGCACCTGCCGCTCACGCTGAGCGCCCGGTGCATCGTAAAGGGAGAGCGAGTTGCAACGATGCGCGGTGCCGGGATACGAAGTCGGTACGGCGCCGTACCGGGCCTCGAGAATGAACGATCGGATGCCGGTCGCCCACGTCGAGCCGGCATTGGTGCTGCCGGCCACGCCGCCGAACGAATACGAGCCGCTCAGCGTCAGCCCGTACCATTTCGGCGACGTGTATTCGAGCGTGTTGTTCGCGCGATAGGTCGTGTCGAGCCCGTCGACGTCGCCCGGGTGCGCGCCGTAGTAGCCGGTGATCCACGTCGTCGGGCTGAACGCGGACATCGTCTGGTAATACGACGCGTATTGCCGCCCTGCAGTCAGTGTGCCGTAGGTCGCATTGGTCAACCCGACCCACGCCTGCCGCCCGAACATCGCATCGGTGTACTGCGTCGCGCCGGTGCCCGAGTTGAAGCCCGATTCGAGCGTGAAGATCGCCTTCGTGCCTCCGCCGAGATCCTCGGCCCCCTTCAAGCCAAAACGGCTGCCGGCCCACACGCCCTGGTTCATCCTCACCACCGATTTGCCGCCGATCGTCGAGCCTAGCGTCGTCGCGTTGCTCTGGTAGCCGATCCCGTTGTCGACGATCCCGTACAGCGTGACGCTGCTCTGCGCAAACGCCGGTGCGGCCGCCGCCATCGCGATGGCGGTCAGCGCGCCCCGTGATGCTGCTTCTTCTTCGATCTGTCTCCTTCCTTGCCTTGTTGAATGCGCGAGTTGTTGTGGTCGTGGCACACCGTCGTCAGGTCACGGACGATACGCATGCCAGCCGTTACCGCCCTTGCAGACGAGTTGCGAATCCTGGACCTGACATTGCGCCTCGTAACCCGGCGAGTACAGCCATTCGCCGGCCCAGTGCAGGTCGACGAACGGGTCGGCCCTCGGCGCATCGGCCACGAAGTTCGCCGCATCGTCGGTGCTGCCGCTGCCCGTGTAGCGCGCGGTGGCCGGATACGGGAACACCGGACGCGTGCGGGTCGTGTTGCCGTTCGCGTCAACGATCGATGCGACGATCCTGCCCGGCGTCGCGCCCGTCTCGGTCCATGCCATCAGCGGCGACAGGATGTCGAACACGTTCGGCCCCTGCCCGCCGCCGCAGTGCGCGACGCCTGGGAACAGGTAGAAGCGCGCGAAGCGGTCGACTCTCGCGTCGCCCATGTAGCGCTTCATCGCTTCGTAGTACTCGATGCTCGAACGCGGCGAGATATGCTGGTCTTCCAGCCCGTGCCACAGCAGCAGCTTGCCGCCGTGCCCGGCAAAGCGGCTCAGGTCGGGATCGGTCGCGGCAAGGTAGTTCGATACCGGCACCATCTTCGCGAAGCCGTCGAGCGTGAACTTCAGGTCGCCGATCGCCGCGGACGGATACGACGCGTTGTAGTAGTCGAGATAGCGCAGGAACGGCAGCACGAAGCCGATCGTGCCGCTCTGTGCGGTTGCTGACGCCGGGACGAAGAGGGTCCAGTTCAGCTCCGAGCCCCATTCGCGCGAGACGAGCGGCTCGAGCCGCGTGCCGTCCGGGGTCGTCGCGCCGTCGTGAATCCGGCGGACGACGTCGGCTTCCTGCGGCATCAGGCAGGTCGCAGTGGATTGGCCTTGCGCGCAGACGATCGTCGCGGGATCGAAGTGACACGCGCGCGGGTTGTCGATCACGCCGTCGACCACGCCGTCCAGCCCGTCGCACGCCTTCAGCACGGCCGCGTGCAGCATCGGCAGCTTGCCGGCGAGCAGGATCGCGTTGCCCGTCTTCGGGTCGGTGTTCACCGCGTTCGGCCATGCATGGTGGAACGTGTTCTGCACGAGCAGGTCGTTTGCGGGTGCACCGGCGGCGATGCCGTCGAAGTCGTCGGGGAAGCGCTGCGCCTCCATCAGCGCTTCGCGTCCGCCGTCCGAGCAGCCGTCGAAGTACGCGTAGCGCGCGGGCCGTGCATAGAACTTGCCAATGATCGCCTTCGCGACCTGCGCCGTTGCGTGTTCGGCGCGATACGCGAAATCGAGCTTCGCCTTCGGGTCGAGCGCCCACGAACCGTCGTTGCCGCCTTCGTGGCCCATGTCGGTCGCGGCCATCGCGATCGTGCCGTTCGTCACAGGCACGCACGTCGATGCCATCGGCGCATTGACGGACAGGTTGCCGCACAGGCCGCCACAGCCCGTCTGCAGGTAACGCTGCGTCCAGCCCTGCGTAGGCAGCTGCAGTTCGAACAGCGACGCGCCCGGGCCGATCGTGCCCTTCACGTCGCACACGGGCGCCGGCAGCGTGTTGTTACCGACCACCGTGCCGGCCGGCAGCAGCACCGCCGACGTGATCGTGACGGTACCGTCGGTCACGCCGCTCAGGTCGAGCGCCGCGACCGACGGGCACGACATCGCGGGCATCACCGCGGGAAGATTCGCGAGTCCGGCGGTGCTCGCCGCGTTCGCCGCATTGGGCCAGCCCGTCAGCGCCGCACACAGCCACACGATGCCGATTGCCAGCACCCTGGTCAGCGCATCGCGCCTCACGCGTGCCGCGCGATACCATGCGCGCACCGTCCACCCTGCCCTGCAGTTCATCTGCATGCCTGTCTCCTGTCTTTCTTCTGGATATGCCGCTCGCCCGAAACGGACGAAGCGGCGACGTTGTATCGATTCTTCGATGAATCGCGCAAGCCGGATCGCCGCTCACCACTTAATCAGTATGACTAATCTCATCTCGGGAACCCGTTGCGAAGAACCGCGAATCCCATCCGATTCGTTTATCGATCCGGCCGCATCGGATTTATGCGGGCTCCATCCCGTGTTCGCGCTTGATGTGCGCGACTTGCGGCGACGCAAGATACGCGAGGAACCGCGCCGCGGCCACGCGATCGTGCGCGACGGCAGAGACAGCGGCGGCGAACACCGTCACGGCCTGCACGGCGTCGGGCAACGCGCCGACGATTGCGACGCCCGGCACGTCCATCAGCTCGCTCAACTGCTGAAAGCCCAGCTCTACGTCGCCGGATGCGATCAACGCGCCGACCGGCACGCCGGGCGGGGTCTGTACGATACGCGCCGCGATCGCGTCGGCGATGCCCCAGCGGGCGAACAGGCGCGTCAGGTGCGTGCCGCTCGGCCCCGTCGAATAGCCGATCCGGCCGGCGCCCAGGATCGCATCGCGCAACGCCGTCTCGGTACCGATCTCCGGCCGCAGCGCGCCAGTCGCCACCGCGACCGCGATGCCAGAGCGCGCGACATCCACGCGGCTGCCCGGCTCGACGTGACCGTCCGCCGCGAGCCGCTCGATCGCATCGGACGCGAGCACGACGACATCAAATGGCTCGCCGTCGCGCACGCGCCGCGCAGCGTCGACGCCGCCGACCGACGTGATCGCGACGCGCGTGCCCGTGTCGCGCTCGTAAGCGGCGGCAAGCCGCGCGAGCAATGGCCGCGTCGCCATCGACGAAATGCCAGTGACCGTCACCGCTGCTTCCGGCGTCTGCATCATCGCGTCCACCTGCATCAGTCGATATAGCGCAAGCCGGCCTGACGCAGAGGCTCGCGCATGTCGTACATGTCGAGGCCAAGCACGCCGGACGCGAGCTTCGCGCGCTTCGCCGCTTCGTTCGCCTCTCGCGCCGCCGCCGTCTCGAGCACTTGCGCCGCGCGCGCGGCCGGCACCACGGCCACGCCGTCGTCGTCCGCGACGATCACGTCGCCGGGATGGACGAGCGCGCCTGCACACACGACCGGCACGTTGACCGAACCGAGCGTTGCCTTGATCGTGCCTTTCGCCGAAATCGCCTTGCTCCAGACCGGGAACTGCATCGCCTCGAGCACCGCGACATCACGCACGCCGGCATCGATGATCAACGCATTCGCGCCGCGCGCCCTGAAGCTGGTCGCGAGCAGGTCGCCGAAATAGCCGTCGGTACAATCCGCGGTGATCGCCGCAACGACCACATCGCCCGGCCGGATCTGTTCGGCCGCCACATGCATCATCCAGTTGTCGCCCGGATGCAGCAGCACCGTGACGGCGGTGCCGGACGCCTGCGCACGCGGGTAGATCGGCCGCATGTACGGCTTCAGCAGCCCCGTTCGGCCCATTGCCTCGTGCACCGTCGCCGAGCCGAGCGCGCCGAGCCGCGCCGCCACATCCTTGTCCGCACGCTGGATCGTGCGGTACACCACACCGAGTTCAGTCATGATCAAAGCCCCTTCGCTTTCAGTTGCGCATCGAGGCGCGGATACACGCGCCGCGCATTGCCCTCGTAGATCTTGTGACGCGCTTGCGCATCGAGCGAGGATGCGTCGATGTAGCGCTTCGTGTCGTCGTAGTAGTGACCGGTTTCCGGGTCGATGCCGCGCACCGCGCCGATCATCTCGCTCGCGAACAGGATGTTGTCGACCGGAATCACGCCGGTCAGCAGGTCGATGCCGGGCTGGTGATACACGCACGTGTCGAAGAACACGTTGTTCAGCAGATGGTCCTTCAACAGCGGTTTCTTCAGCTCCTGCGCGAGCCCGCGGAACCGCCCCCAGTGATACGGCACCGCGCCGCCGCCGTGCGGGATCACGAAACGCAGCGTCGGGAAATCGCGGAAGAGGTCGGAGGTCAGGCACTGCATGAACGCGGTGGTGTCGGCGTTCAGGTAGTGCGCGCCCGTCGTGTGGAAGCACGCGTTGCAGCTCGTGCTCACGTGGATCATCGCGGGAACGTCGTACTCGACCATCTTCTCGTAGATCGGGTACCAGTAGCGGTCCGACAACGGCGGGCTCGTCCAGTGGCCGCCGGACGGATCCGGATTCAGGTTGATCGCGACGTTGCCGTATTCCTCGACGCAGCGCACGAACTCCGGAATGCAGGTCGCGACATCGACGCCCGGGCTTTGCGGCAGCATCGCGGCAGGCACGAAGTGATCGGGAAACAGTCGATGGATGCGATGGCACAGCTCGTTGCACACGGCCGCCCACGTGCTCGACACCGCGAAGTCGCCGATGTGATGCGCCATGAAGCTCGCGCGCGGGCTGAAGATCGTCAGGTCGAGGCCGCGCTCGCGCATCAGCCGCAACTGGTTGTGTTCGATCGATTCGCGAAGTTCGTCGTCGCGGATGTTCAGCTCGGCCGCCTTCGGTTGCTCCGACGGACTGCCGAGCGCCGCGATCTGGCGATTGCGCCACGCTTCCAGCGCCTTCGGCGCGGTGGTGTAGTGGCCGTGAATATCGATGATCATTGATGCTCCTGCATTTGATGAGGTGTCCAGCACCCTGGCACCGGCCGCGCCGGACGGCGGTGTGCGACGTGCGTCAGTGCGCCGGATTTTCGAGTTCATGCGGTCCGGACACGGCCGCACGCTGCGTCGTCATGATCGCGATGGCCGCCAGCGTCGCCGGCACCGCGAGCATCGACAGGATCGCGTCGAACTTCCAGCCGAAGCCGAGCAGCGCACCGCCGATCGCCGAGCCGAAGATGCTGCCGAAGCGCCCCATCCCGAGCATCCAGCTCACGCCGGTTGCGCGTGCCACGGTCGGATAGCGGCCCGGCGCATACGCATTCAGCCCGGTCTGCGCGCCGCTCATGCAGAAGCCGGCCGCGAACACCAGCAGCGCGAGCGACGACGACAACGCACCGGCCCAGGCGAGCACGGCCACGCACAGCCCGCCGCCGAGATACGCGGCGCCGATCACCGGCGCCGGGCGCACGCGATCCATCAGCCAGCCCACGCCGATCGCGCCGATCGTGCCGCCGATCTGGAACATCGCGGTCACGTTCGCGGCCGTGCTGACGGACAACCCGGCATCCTTGATCAGCGTCGGCAGCCAGCCGGTCAGCAGGTAGATCACCAGCAGCCCCATGAAGTACGTGATCCACAGCGACAGCGTCACGCGGCCATAGCCTTGCGAGAACAGAACGCCGATCGGCTTGCGCGTCGGCAGCGGCGGCTCGTTCGACACGAACGTCTCGTTGCCGGTGAACCGGGCACCGCACACGCGGTTCAGCAGCGCGCCGACGCGTTGCGACGGCGCACCGCGCACGGCCAGGAGCCGCGCCGACTCGGGCAACAGCCACAGCTGCAGCGGAATCAGCAGCAGCGGAAGCGCGCCGCCGAACAGCAGCACCGCTCGCCAGCCGTGCAGCGGAATCAGCCAGCCGGCGACGAAGCCGATCAGCGCCGAGCCGAGGTTGAAGCCTGTAAACATCACGGTGATCATCAGCGCCCGCATCCGCTGCGGCGCGTACTCGGACAGCAGCGTCGTCGTGTTCGGCATCGCCGCGCCCAGGCCGATGCCCGTGAGCAGCCGCAGCACCGCCATCTCGAACGGCGAGTGCGCGTGCGCGGTCACGATGGTGAACACGCCGAACAGGAACACCGACGCGATCAGCACACGCTTGCGCCCGAACCGGTCGGCGCTCGGGCCGGCCAGCAGCGCGCCGATCACGAGCCCGATCGGCGCCGCGCTCATCACGAGCCCGAATTCGGGACGCGAGATCGCCCAGTCGCGAATCACCGACGGTGCGACGAACCCCATGATCGCGACGTCCATCCCGTCGGCGATCACGACAAGGCAGCACAGCACGACCAGCAGCCACTGGTAGCGCGACACCGGCTGCTTGTCGATGAACGACTTGATGTCGATTGTCTTTCCACTTGCCATCATGACTCTCCTGTCTCCTTTTCGACGATCGACGGATCGATTCGTCATCCTATTTATATGAACTGTTTCACTTCCAGCGTTCCAGTCGATCAGGCGCCGCGATCCCGCGTGCGCCTTCGTCTTCGTTACGTGTTGCCCGGCTGGTCCGCGCCGTCCCAGCCGAGCGGCCCGGCGCTCTTTCCGGCTACCGAGTACAGCGCGCCCGGCGCGTTGCGCGTGCGCTGGAAGTCCTCCAGCGATTCGCCTCGCATCGCCGCATAGATATGCAGGTTCGATACGCCCGTCACCGCGCCGAGCTTTTCCAGCAGGAAGAAGATCACGCCGTAGCGCAGCAGGCCGAGCCAGTCGCGCCGGCGGAT
This sequence comes from Burkholderia diffusa, assembly GCF_902499115.1. GTDB lineage: Bacteria > Pseudomonadota > Gammaproteobacteria > Burkholderiales > Burkholderiaceae > Burkholderia > Burkholderia diffusa. The sequence continues at coordinate 47,290 of NZ_CABVPN010000036.1, read as the reverse complement.
CAGGTCGCGCTCCTCCGTGCTGAGGTCCGCGGCCGCGAAGCTCGCTTCGGGATCGCTCAGGAATTGCGCGCGATGGGCGGGCTCGATCATCCGGTGCAGATAGTCGTTGATCCGGTACGCGCGGACGGCCCGCTCGATCGTGAACGGATAGGTGCCCGGCAGTTGCTCGACGCCGGCGAGTTCGGCCGCGATCCGTTGCCGGTGACGCTCTGCCGCCGCCTCGTCGACTTCAGTGTCCGCCGGCTCGTAGACGGCCGTCGCGATCCCCGTCATCGACGGCAGGTAGTAACTGCGGTGGCGGCACACGACGCCCGCCGGCAACGCGCCGCGCATCGTGAGCCACATTACGACCTCGGTGCCTTCGAAGCCGCCGAGCGTCGCATATTCGCCGAGCGGCATGCCGGCCAGGCGCTCCGGGTCGCGCTCGAGCAGATCGAGAAAACGTGCGTCCCATTCGGGATTGTTGAAGCCCGAACGTTCGCCATGCACCTGATGCGACAGTCCGCCGGTCGCGACGATCGCGACGCGCAGGTCCTCCGGATAGCTTTCGATCGCGCGGCGCAGCGCCTGGCCAAGCCGGTAGAAGCGGCGCGCGGACGGCACCGGCAGCTGCAGCACGCCCATCTGCAGCGGCACCAGTTGCACCGGCCAGTCGGGCCGGTGCGGACACAGCACCGACAGCGGCGAGAAGCAGCCATGGTCGAGCGGCTTGTTCTGGAAGAACGACATGTCGAACTCGTCGGCCATCAGCGACTGGCCGATATGCGCGGCGAGCGCCGGGTGGCCGGCGACCGGCGGCAGGTCGCGCGCGCCGCCGCCTTCGTCCGCTGGATGCCACTGCGGCCCGACGCCGAGCGAGAACGCCGAATAGTGATCGAAGAAGAACGACGTCACATGGTCGTTGTAGATGAACAGCAGCACGTCGGGACGCTTGTCGGCGAGCCACGCGGCCAGCGGCGCGAAGTTTTCGAAGATCGGCGCCCAGACGGGATCGTCGTGCTTGTTCTTGTCGAACGCGAACCCGATCGTGGGCGTGTGGGAGGCCGCAATGCCTCCGATAATCCGTGCCATGCCAATGCTCCTTCGTATGCTCCGACGCGGTCAGGCCGCGCCGTTCGTTACTGATTGAATGCGTGCGCGTTCGCTCGCTGCGCGCCGGTGCGGCTACGGCGCAAGGCTGCGCTTGACGACCAGCGCGAGCGGAACGGCGAACACGAAATGCGACATGAACCCGCCGATGATCACGTTCGGGTCGAAATAGTTCGGATGATTGCTCGACGCGATCATGATCAGCGCGTGCATCACGATCCACGCGACGATCGCGAAGAACAGCGCGACGAACGTCGCCTCGAAGCCGCGTCGGCGAAACCACGGCCAGATCGCCGCGAACACGATGCCCCACGACAGCGCGAAGGCGAAATGGATCGCGGTGCCAATGAAGTACGCGCCAATGCCGAGCGCGTCCTGTGCGGCCTTGCCGAACACGAGCCCCGTCGCGTTGCGCGGGATACCGGCGAGCGGCATCAGATGCTGTGCGCCGACCCACACGAGCGCCTCGTAGACCCAGATCAGCACCGCGCCCGCGAAGCCGCCGCGAATGCCCGCGCGTACCGTATCGGAAAGCGGCGTGCTGCCCGCCGATGCGTCCGTCGATCCGCCTGCTCCGATGATGTGCTGTCGTCCCATTGCGCTGCCTCGCTCGTGGTTGCAGGTGCCGCGCCGCGCGCAAGCCCCTTTCGTGATCGGATCGGGCGAACAATGAATCAGATGGCGGCCCGATGCGCCGGCAACCGTGTGCTTGCGGTCCCCGGGATCGAAATTACTCAGTCGGCGGCCAGGCCAGACAGTCAGGGTAAACCCTGATTTTTTGGCGAATCTGCATATCTGGCAGGCTTTCAACCGGGATGCGAAGCACCTCGCCGACCGCCCGGAAGCCCGCCGGATATGGCGCTAGCGCGTCGGCGTTCGGCGGCCCGCGAGCCACAACCGGTCGCTGGGCGATTCAGAGCCGATAAATAAAACAGATGGGTCGATAAGCACGACGCAAGCTCTGCCGCCACCGTTCCGGTAAAGTCGTTCAACCAGCTGCACCGCCGGCGCAGGCCGCCCGGATACACGCATGTCGTGCGCGCGGCTGCCGCCGCGACGCACACCGCCCGAACGCCCATGGACAACACCGAACTTCCGAACCTCGCCTGCCTGTACGCGGTGCAGCGCGTTGCCGAAACGGGCAGCGTAAGCCGGGCCGCCGCGACGCTGTTTCGCGCGCAGTCGGCCGTCACGCGCGCGGTGCAGGAACTCGAAACAGTGGTCGGCGAAGCGCTGTTCGATCGCAAGCCGTCCGGAATGCTCACAACGCCGGTCGGGCGTGCGGTGCTCAAGCGCGGCGAGCGCGTGATCGCCGAACTCGGTGCGCTCGCGAACTGGTGTGCGCTGCGCCAGTCGCGCCGCCGCGCGTCGGCCGACGGCGGCCTGCCCGCGTACCTGCTCAACACGCGGCGGCTCCAGCTGTTCTCGACGCTCGCGCGGCACCGCCACATGCCGAGCGCTGCGCGTGCGCTCGGCGTCACGCAACCGGCCGTCAGCAGCGCGATCCGGATTCTCGAGAGCGGCGCGGGCTTCGCGCTGTTCCATCGACATCCGCGCGGCCTGCTGCTGACGGCCGACGGCGAGACGTTCCTGCTGCACGTGCGGCGCGCGCTGAACGAACTGCGGCACATCGCCGACGACGTCGCCGCGCTGCACGGCAGCATCCAGGGTGCCGTGACGGTCGGTGCGCTGCCGCTCGGCCGCACCCTGATGCTGCCCGAAGCGGTCGCGCGCGTCGTCACGCGATTTCCGAAGGTGCGCGTGATCACCGACGAAAGCGCATACGAGGCGCTCGTCGCCGGCGTGCGCGCGGGCGACATCGACTTCATCCTCGGCGCGCTGCGCGCGAGCGATCCGGCGAGCGACCTCGACAGCGAACGGCTGATGTCCGAGAACCTTGTCGTCCTTGCGCGCCACGATCACCCGCTCGCCGGCGTGCGCAACCTCGCGCTTGCGAGCCTCGCCGGTGCGCAATGGATCCTGCCGCGCAGCCATTCGCCCGCGCGCGGCCTGTTCGAATCGCTGTTCCGGCGCATGAAGCTCAAGCCGCCGATGGCGACGGTCGAGAGCGCCGACCTCGCGGTGATTCGCGGCCTGCTGCGGCACACCGACATGCTCGCGGTGCTGTCCGCGCAGCAGCTGCACTATGAATGCGAAGCGGGACTACTTGCCGTGCTCGACGTGCCGATGCACGGAACCACCCGCGACATCGGCCTGATGACGCGCGCCGGCAGTCCGCCGACACCGGCTGCGCGTGCAGTGATTGACGCGCTTCGAGTGGTGGCGACCGAGGTTGCACGCACGCCGCACGCGACGGCCGCTGAGCGATAACGAAAGCGCATGGCTGTCGCGTCGGAATCGCATCGCGCCCGGCGCGTGCGTTGCCGCGCAATCCGGTCGATATACGGTGCGGCTGCCGGCCGAAGCGCGACGCGCACTGGAAAGTGTCAACTCCCCTGCGGCGCCATCGCCGGGCCGGCAGTCGCGCTCACGCGTTGCGCGGAACCCGAGTTTCAACAGGCAATCACGCTGTGACGACAAGGCTCCCTAGCTTGCTGGCGCGCTCGTCCCGACGACAGGATCGGCACGCGACAGCGAATTGAGGTTGGGGCGAAGCGAACGACGCTGAACGACTGCGGCACGCAACCTGGCTATCGCCGTCGAGCATTACAACGAGAAGCCTCCCCAGAGCGCGTTGAAATATCGTTCGCCACGAGCGTTCCGACGTGCGATGGGTTCAGCATCCTTGGTGTGATGCTGTGTCCGGGATTACAGGGTCAGCTCCAAGACCGATGCAACGGGCTATTCTCGGATCGTCAGCATTCGCCATGGACTGACCAACCCACTGCGGATGACAGCGGCATCGCCCCCGGGGCCATTCAAACGCACCAAAGCGAATCGCCGATTTGCTCGTTCCGATCAGATACCTCGCGCTCACGAGAATCAAACTCCTCTGCAGGTCAAGCGCTGTGCGTCCAGGCCTTCGCCGCCACTGGCCGCTCTTCTGGCCCAACTCATTGCAACGGGGTGCAACGCGCGGTCTGGAGCCAAGTCTGTCGCATTTCTTTCCGCAAACGACCAAAAATGATCGATTCGATCATATAAGGGTTTTCATTGACTGAATCGATCACGATATCCGCTAGAATGCACACATCAAGCAAATTTTTGATCGAACCGCGCAAGTCCATCGAAGAACATGACGGACAACGCGTTCCCTCATACGAATTGCATCGGATGGCGTGCTCAGCGACGCGGTCTCTGCCGCCGGCGCTCGGCCCCACTGATTCCGGCATAACCCCGGAGACGGCGATTCCACCGGCCGTCCCGTCCTCGATGGAGCAAGCATGTCAATGTCGTTCAAGGGGATCGTTCCCGCGCTGATCACGCCGATGACGGCAGACGAGAACGTCGATGAAGAGGGTCTGCGCGCGCTGGTCGAACGACTGATCGAGTCGGGCGTGCACGGGCTCTTCGTCCTCGGTACCAACGGCGAATTCATCGCACTGAGCGAAGCAGAGAAGCTGCGCATCGCGAGCATCACGGTCAGCCAGGCCCGTTCGCGCGTGCCCGTCATCGCCGGCACCGGCGCCTACGCGACGCGTGACGTGATCGACCTGAACCGGAAGATGACCGAGGTCGGCGTGGATGCCGTATCGGTGATCACACCGTATTTCAACGGCGCGACGCAGCCCGAGCTCTACGCGCACTACAAGAAGATCGCAGAAGCAACGCAGCTGCCGGTCATGCTCTACACGATCCCCGCGAAAGCGGGCATCACGCTGACGGTCGATACCGTGCGCCGCCTGTCGGAGATCTCGAACATCCGCGGCATCAAGGACAGCGGCGGCGACTTCGATCGCTTGCTGCAGCTGATCAACCTGCGGCGAGACGACTTCGCGGTCTTCACCGGCACCGACTCGATGATTCTCTGGACGCTGATCGCGGGTGGCGACGGTGCGGTCGCCGCGACGACCAATGCCGTCCCGCACGTGGTCATGTCGATCTGGAACAAGTTCCAGGCCGGCGACATCGCCGGCGCGCGCGCCGCCCAGGAATCGCTGCGCGCGCTACGCGACGCGTTCGCGCTGGGCACGATGCCCGTCGTGCTTAAAACCGCCGCGCAGATGCTCGGGATGCCCGCGGGGCCCGCGCGGTCTCCCGCGCAACCGCTTGACGACAGTGCGCGCGAGCGGCTGGCGCAAGCGCTCTCCATTTACCACGACGCCGCACGCGGCCACTGAAACAGGTCATCAGCATGACGACTTATCACTTCCAGACTGTCAAGCACATCGTCCACGGCGCCGGCAGCCTCGCCACGCTCCCAGACAAGCTGTCGTTGCTCGATACGCCGGTCGAGCGCATCGCGCTGATCACGCAGCCCGCAATGGAAGCGCTGGGTGTCGCCGATCGCGTGATCGAATCGCTCAAAGCGAAAGACGTCGACGTGCGCATCATTCGCGGCGTCGAGCCGGAGCCGACCATCGGCAACGTCGAGACAGTGTACAAGGAGCAGATCGAGCCTTTTGCGCCGCAGGCGATTCTCTCGATCGGCGGCGGCAGCGTGCTCGATGCGGCGAAGCTGTTCGCGGTCCGGCTGACCAACGACGAACCGCTGCGCAACTGGCTCGGCATCGACCTCGTCAAGCACCCCGGCGTGCCGATGATCCTGGTGCCGACGACCGCCGGCACCGGCTCCGAAGTCACGCCCAACGCAATCGTTACGCTGCCGGACGAATCGTTGAAGGTGGGAATCGTCAGTCGTCACCTGCTGCCGAAAATCGTGATTCTCGATGCGGAACTGACGCTCGGCCTGCCGAAGCCGATTACGGCCGCGACCGGCATGGACGCGTTCGTGCATGCGCTCGAATCGTACATCTCGACGAAGGCGAACCCGATCAGCGACATGTACGCGATGGAGTCGATGCGCCTGATCGGCGCGAACATCGTCGAGGCGTACGAAAACGGTCAATCGCTGAAGGCACGCGAAGCGATGATGCTCGGGTCGATGTACGGCGGCCTCGCACTCACCGCCGCCGGCACGGCCGCCGTGCATGCGCTGGCCTACCCGCTCGGCGGGATGTTCAACGTCACGCACGGCGTCGCGAACGCGATGCTGCTGCCGCACGTGATGGCCTTCAACCTCGATGCGATCGAAGGCCGGCTGTCGAACGTTGCGCGCGCACTCGACCTGGCTGCGACAACGGATTCGGACCCGGTCGCAGCACGCAAACTGATCGACAAGATGGTGGAATGGACGGCGGCCGTCGACATTCCGCAGGACTTGCGCAAATTCGGCGTGTCGGAAGAACATCTCGACGCGCTGGCGATTGCGGCATCGAAGGTCAAGCGCCTGCTCGGCAACAATCCGAAGGCGCTGACGCTCGACGACATGAAGTCGATCTACCGTCGCCTGCTGCCATGAACACGGTCACACAGGACGCACCGCGGCTGCTGATCGTCGCCGACGACCTGTCGGGCGCGGCCGATTGCGCGGTGGCCGGCTTGCGTCACGGATTGACGGCGATGGTCGTGCTCGACACGCAGCATGCGCCGGCGCCGATGAGCGGCATCGACATCCTGTCGGTCGACGTGGACTCGCGCCGCGCATCGAAGGACGTGGCCGCCCGACGCAACGTCGCCGCCGTCGAGTCGCTGTCGCGTGCAGGCACGCGCGTCTACAAGAAGGTGGATTCTACGTTGCGAGGCAATGTCGCTGCTGAAGTCGCCGCACTGGCGTCAGTCCTCGGCATGGCGATCGTCTGCCCCGCCTACCCGGCATCCGGACGCACGACGCGAGACGGCCGCCAATGGGTTCGCGGCGTGCCGGTCGAAGCGAGCGAATACTGGCGTAACGAAAACATCCCTGGCAAGGCCGACCTGGTTGCGCTGCTTTCAGCCGAGGATCTGCGCGTCGCATACGCGACAATCGGCGCGGTCCGCGGCGAACCGGACACGCTCGCGGCATACCTGCGCCAGTGGCAAACCGACGGCGCGCAAGCCGTCGTGTGCGATGCGGAGTCCGACGATGATCTGCAACGCATCGCCCGCGCATCGGCCATGCTCGACGACGTATTCTGGGTGGGCTCGGCAGGTCTGGCGCCCGCCGTCATCGAGGCGCTGGCGCCAATCCGAAGCACGACCGGCCCGGCGGCCGATCGCGAGGATCCGCAAGGCCCCGTGCTCACGGTCGTCGGCAGCATGTCGAGCATCTCGCATGCGCAGCTGGAGTGCCTCAAGGTCAACGCCGGCGCCAGCCTTGTAGCGCTCGAGGTCGCTGTCGCAGCGCTGGATGACCCGCGCAACGACGTGACGACTGTCGTATGCGACGCCCTGCGTCGCGGCCAGCATGTGGTGGTCTCGTTGAGCCAGACGCAGCGCGGTGATGTGCAGGACGGCCTGCTGTTCTGCAACCGTCTTGCCGCGTTGCTGGCGCCCGCCGTGCGCCACGCAGGCGGGATCATCGCGACGGGCGGCGAAACAGCGCGCGCGCTGCTCACCGCAGCCGGCGCGAGCGCCTTGCGGGTCGTCGACGAAATCGAGGACGGCATGCCGCTCCTCGAATGCCGGCTGCAAGGAAAGACACTCCCCGTCGTGACCAAGGCGGGCGGCTTCGGCCAGCCCGCGTCGATCCATCACGCGTGGCGCCGGCTTGCGAATGACGGCAAGACGACCAATACAGCTCAAACCAATTTGTGAAGGAAACTGCCATGGACAACCGTCCCATCATCGGTATCACCATGGGCGACGCAGCCGGCGTCGGACCGGAAATCATCATGAAGAGCCTTGCGCACGCATCCGTGTATGAGCAATGCCGCCCCGTGGTCATCGGCGACGCAGCACGCCTGCGGGACGCCGGCCGCCGGACGGGCGTCGACCTCGAGGTGTGTGCCGTCAGCCGTCCGTCCGAAGGCGCGTTCCGCGTGGGCGTGGTCGATTGTATCGACATGGCGCTGATTCCGGCCGACCTGCCCTATGGCAAGCTTTCTGCGATCGCCGGAGACGCCGCGTATCAATACATCGCGCGCACCGTGGAGCTGACGTCGAACGGCGAGCTCGACGCGATCTGCACGGCACCGCTCAACAAGGAAGCGTTGCATGCAGGCGGCCATATTTTCCCGGGTCACACCGAAATGCTGGCGCACCTGACGGGCATCGACGAAGTGTCGATGATGCTGGTCGCGCCCAATCTCCGCGTGATTCACGTGACGACGCACATCGGCCTGCTCGACGCGATTCGCAAGATCGAGCCGGGCCTCGTGCAACGCACGATCGAGCGTGCACACGACACGCTGGTTCGTGCCGGTATCGCGAATCCCCGCATCGGCGTATGCGGCATCAATCCCCACGCCGGCGAGAACGGCCTGTTCGGCTATGGCGAGGAGGAAGAGAAGATCGTGCCCGCGGTTCAGGTCCTGCAGGCACGCGGCTGGGACGTAGAAGGCCCGCTGCCGGCGGATACGCTGTTCTTCCGCGCGGGCCGCGGTGATTTCGACGTGGTCGTCGCGATGTATCACGACCAGGGTCACGGGCCGGTGAAGGTGATGGGCCTCGAAGCCGGTGTGAACGTGACGGTCGGCCTGCCGGTCATCCGCACGTCGGTCGACCACGGCACCGCCTTCGACATCGCCGGCAAGGGCATCGCCGACGAGCGCAGCCTGCTGGAAGCCTTCCGCCAGGCCGTGGACCTCGCGACGCGACGCAACGAGCCGTCGCCCGTCGCAAGCGCCGCGTAAGCAGCGCCCGCAACGACGCGCATCGGCCAACGGGCGATACCGGCAGGAACATGCCGGATCGCCCGACACACCCGAACACACATCAACCGAAGGTAACGTGGAGACAAGAGATGGCCACCTTCAGTTATTTGGACACAGCCACCATCATCGGCATGGTGGTCGTCTACATCGTGATTACGAGCGTGATCAGCATTCGCCTGCGCAGCCGTAATTCCGAACAGTTCATGGTGGCCGGGCGCTCGATGCCCGCGCTGGTGGTCGCCATCCTGCTGATGTCGGAATTCATCGGCGCCAAATCGACCGTCGGGACTTCGCAGGAAGCCTTCTCGGCCGGCTTCGCCGCCTCGTGGTCGGTCCTGGCGGCAGCCATCGGCTTTCTGTTCTTCGGCCTGTTCATGGCCAAGCGACTGTATGCGTCCGGCGAGTTCACCATTTCCGGATTCATCGCCCAGCGGTACGGCCATGGCGCGAAGCTAGCCGTCTCCGCGATCATGATCTATGCGCTGTTCGTGGTGAACGTGGGCAACTACGTGAGCGGGGCGGCGGCGATCTCGACAGTCATGCGCATCGACCTGCCGACGGCCGCCTTCATCACTGCCATCGTCAGCACCATCTATTTCGTCTGGGGCGGCCTCAAGAGCGTCGCATATCTGACCGTCGTTCACAGCGCCGTGAAGCTGCTCGGCATCGCCATCCTGGTCGGCGTCGCATGGAAACTGTCGGGCGGCATCAAGCCGATGGCTCAACACATGCCCGCACACTATTTCACGTGGACGGGGGCGCTGTCCGGCGGCACGATCGGCGCATGGATCATCGGCACGGCCGGCGCGATCTTCTCGACACAATTCATCATCCAGGCCATCTCGTCGACCCGTAGCCCCGAGGGCGCGCGTGCATCTGCGCTGATCGCCGCGTTCCTGTGCGTGCCGATCGCCCTCGCGCTCGGCTTCATCGGCGTGACCGCCAAGTACCTGTATCCGGACATCAAGAGCCTGTACGCGCTGCCGGTGTTCCTGCAGCACATGAATCCCATCCTTGCCGGCGTCGTCACGATTTCGCTCGTGGCATCCATCTTCGTCAGCGTATGCACCGTCGCGCTGGCGATCGCTTCGCTGATCGTCAAGGACTTCTATGTGCCGCGCTTCAAGCCGACGCCCGATGTCGAGCTGAGAATGACGCGCTGGATCTCGCTGATCGTAGGCTTCCTCCCGCTGCTCTTCGTGCTGTTCGTCCCGCAGATTCTCGCGCTATCGTTCTTCAGCCGCGCGCTGCGCCTGTCCGTGTCGATCATTGCGCTGATCGGGATCTACCTGCCGTTCTTCAGCGGCAAGCGCGGCGCCGTCTCGGCGCTCATCTTCGCGACGATCGCCACAACGGTCTGGTACCTGCTCGGCAATCCGTTCGGCATCGACAACATGTACGTCGCACTCGTCACCCCCGCGATCGTGCTGGTCGTCGCCAAGCTGTTGTTTCATGGCGAAGGCTCGAACCTTCGCGACAAGCAGCTCACGCATCGCGAATCGCACTAACCTCGCAACTCGAGAAACATTTCATGAGCACGAACCTGCTTGACGCGGCAAGCGCCGCTTCGGATCATTGCGTTCGCACGGCGTATGCCGACGCGCAACGGCAAGAAGCGTTTCTGCCGACCGCCTGCGTGCAGAACCACGCGGCCAATCTGCACTGCCTCGACAACGGCGACCTTCTGTGCGTCTGGTTCGGCGGTACGCAAGAAGGCATTCCCGACGTCTCCATCTACATGTCGCGTCTCGCGGCCGGGACGAACGCGTGGTCGTCGCCCCACAAGCTGTCGGACGACCCGACACGCTCGGAACAGAACCCGGTGCTGTTCACCGCGCCGGACGGCCGCCTGTGGCTGATCTACACCGCGCAATTGTCAGGGCATCAGAACACCGCGATCGTGCGCCGCCGCGTGTCGACGGACGGCGGCATCACCTGGGGCCCCGTCGAAACCCTGTTCGATCGCCCGGGGACGTTCGTCCGCCAGCCGATCATCACCTTGGACAGCGGCACGTGGATTTGCCCCGTATTTCTGTGCCGCACGGAGCCCGGCGAGCGCTGGGTCGGCAATGACGATGTCAGCGCGGTCATGGTTTCCGACGACCAGGGCGCGTCGTGGACCCTGCATGAAGTGCCCAACAGCGTCGGGTGCGTGCACATGAACGTTCACGTGCTGCACGACGGCTCGCTGCTGGCACTCTATCGCAGCCGCTGGGCGGACTTCGTCTACGCGAGCCGCTCGACGGACGGCCGCACATGGAGCGCGCCCGAGCCGACCGAGGTGCCGAACAACAATTCGTCTATCCAGTTCACGGTGCTGCAGAACGGTCACCTCGCGCTCGTGTTCAACGAAAGCGATGCGTCGCACAGCACGGAGCGCCGCGCATCGCTGTACGACGACATCGAAGACTCCGAGGACAACGGCGAGTTGCGCGACCAGAAGGCGTCCGCGCGTGGCACCGCGTTCTGGGGCGCGCCACGCGCGCCGATGTCGCTGGCCATCTCCGAAGACGGCGGCAAGACGTGGCGGCGCCGCCGCAACCTGGAAATCGGTGACGGCTACTGCATGACGAACAACTCGGCAGACCAGCGCAACCGGGAATACTCGTATCCGTCGATCGTGCAGTCGCAAGATGGCGCGCTGCACATCGCATTCACCTGGTTCCGCCAGAAGATCAAGTACGTGCGCGTCGACGAGGCGTGGATTCGCGGCCGATGACACCCTACGGTGCAACCAGCCGGTCACTGCGGCAATTGGATAAACTTGTCGGTCTCGAGGCGCAGACCAGCGCGCCCATTGGATCAGACCAGGAATTCACGCACATGAAAGTGACCAGGCGCCGGGAGGCGATGCTGCAGGCCGTGCTCGGGGGCATGACGGACGTTGCGACGTTGTGCGAGCACTTCGGGATGTCGGAAGCCACGGTTCGCCGGGATCTGCGTGCGCTCGCGAGCGACCGCCGCATTCTGCGCACTTACGGCGGTGCCGCCGCGGTCGGCGGCCATGAGCCCGAGCCCTCGCTCGAGGAGCGGCGCGTCAGTTCGCAGGAACAGAAGGAAGCGATCGCGCACGCGGCGAGCGCGTATGTCGAGGACGGCGACACCGTGTTCCTCGACGGTGGCACCACGACTGCGGCGCTGGCGCGCCTGCTTGCCGGCCGGACAGCCGTTCACGTCGTCACCAACAACCTGCTGGTCGTGAGCCCGCTCGTCGCGTCGGGCGTTCAGGTGACGGTGATCGGCGGCGACGTCCGGTCGTCCAGCATGAGCACGCTTGGGCCGCTCGCGCAGATCGCGCTGAGTCGCCTGAGCGTCGACAAGGCGTTCCTCGGCGCGGACGGCGTGGTCGCCGAACTGGGCTTGTGCGAGGCGAGCAGCGAGCAGTCATACCTGAAGGAGTGCGTGATGCGACAGGCAGCGGAGGTCTTCGTGCTCGTCACCGCCGACAAGCTCGGACGCGCAAGCCAGCAGCACTGGACGCCGCTCGAGCGCGACTGGACGCTCGTGACGGACGACGCAGCGCTGCCCGAGCAGCTCGATCCGTTCCATTCGCAAGCGCGGATCACGGTGCATGCGGTCAGCACAAAGACAGCGCCGACATCCGCCGGTTCATCGTAGTTCAAACGCAGCAGGAGCGATCGTGGGTCAATTGGAGCAGTCGGGTTCGGGTTTGCGCCATGCAGTCGTCACGGGCGCGTCGTCGGGAATCGGACAGGCGATCGTCGAGCGTCTGCTGTCGGACGGCTGGCGCGTCACCGGCCTGTGCCGCTCACACATTGAAACGCCCCGTGATTCGCTGAAAATCGTGCCCGTCGACGTCACCGACTTCGCCGCACTCGGGCCCGTGTGCGATGAACTGGGTACGGCGGACGCACTGGTGCATGCGGCCGGTTTCATGCGTACCGCGCCGCTCGGCCAGCTTTCGCAAGACGACGGAGCGGCAATGTGGCGCCTGCACGTCGAGTCTGTGAGCTTTCTGGCCGATCGCCTGGTGCCCCGGATGCCCCCCGGCGGACGCATCGTGCTGCTGGGGAGCCGCACCGCCAACGGCGCGGCCACGCGCAGCCAGTATGCGGCGACCAAATCCGCGCTGGTGGGCCTCGCGCGGTCCTGGGCGGCGGAACTCGCGCCGAAGGGCATCACCGTCAACGTCGTCGCGCCCGGCGCCACGGACACGCCGTTCCTGCGGGATCCGGCACGCGCGGCAACGCCTCCCCGCCTGCCGCCGATCGGGCGGTTCATCACGCCCGGGGAAGTCGCCGCGCTCACCGGCTTTCTGCTGAGCGCGGACGCGAGCGCCATCACCGGGCAGCAGATCGTCATGTGCGGCGGTGCGTCGCTTTAAAGCAGCGCGGTGCCGCTCACCGTCAGGGCGGTCAATTGGCGCGCGAGTTGCACGAGAATGGACCCGACGCCGCCACCCGCGCCGATCACCAGCATGCACTGCCCGACGCCGCCGCGCTCGGCAATCTTCAGCCGGTCGAACAGTAGTTCCCACGCGGTAATGGCAGTCAAAGGTAGTGCGGCGGCCTTGGGAGCGCCCAGTGCCGTCGGGCGGCTGCTAGAGGCGCGCGCACCTGCCGGAACCTGCGCCACTGCACAAGCCCGCCGTGGGCGTCGATCATGGGTGAGCGTAAACTCAGCATACCGAATGGAGAATCATTGCAACCGACGGGCGAGCATAGCCGCATCGCGACGGTCGGGATCGACCGGCGATGTCCGTGTCAGGGTTCCGGTAGTGCGGGCCAACGCGATGATCGTGGCGCGCTCGCTGCGTTAGTTCACGCGACATTGTCAACTTAACGACCATCGAGCATGAAAATGCAACGGACGACAATGTCAGTTTGTCGGAGACGGATTCCGGGCCACGCTGGTGAACTCGCGCTAGGCGTCGAAGCGCGCAGCGAGTTGTTTGCGATGGAGCGCCGCGCGTAATAGGTGCCTCTTCACCGCGAAATGTTGGCGGATCGGACCAAAGCACGACAGGAAGTATTGCGTGCGTCGCGGGTCGCGAAACCCTCGCATACGACGCTCGCGTTCCCGAGTCGGTTGGTGGCTGTTCTCGGCGCGATTGTTCACGCGGGCGGCTGCCCTGACGAACACATGTCGGACAGCAGCTCACTGATCCAGCATATCAAGGCACGCACTCCCAAGCTGATGCCCGAACTCGGTTCAGGTTCAGGCTCAGGCTCTTTATGTTCGGCCGCCGTCGATCGATGGCGTGACGCGCAACTGATCACGGTCGACGTTGATCACCACGCTCCGAAGCGACTGCCCGCAGGGCAGATTGGCCTTGATGCGACGCATAGCGTGACGACACTGTCGAACGTGACACCGCGGCGACATTATCCGAAGGAGCGGATGCACCCACCCGGCATTGCACTCGGAAGTTCATCCGACACCTGGCGGACTCGATGATTTCACCTTTTCGACGGCAAATCACAGCCCGAGGTCGAGAAATCGACCTCGGGCCATGGACTTGTCGCAAGCACCGGGTATCACGCGCATTGCCGGCACGTCCGAACGTTCAACGCGTTACGACCGACATCAGAACTGATAACCTGCGCCCACCACCGCGCCGAAGTCCGAGCGGGCGTTGCCCGTCACCGACGCCTTGACGACCCAGCGGTTGCTTTCCGTCACATACGAGTAACCGGCGGCAAACCCCTGCTGGCCGTGATAGTTCGCGGTCGCTGCCGATACCATCGAGCGGCCCGCGCCAGTCGGTTGCGGCAACCCGGCCACCGCCATCGCCGACGCGACGCCGCCGTACATGTCCTTCTTCAGGTCGTTGAACGAGTTGTACACCTGCCCGATGCGCTGGTCGGTGTAGCTCTTCGCCTGCGTCGAAGCGGTCGAGAGGTTGTCGTTCAGTTGCTGCACGTTCACCGCGTCGGTCGGCGCCGTCCCGGCCGCGACGTTCGTGATCTGGCGCTCGCTGCCCTGCGCGCCGACCGAGAACGAATTGTCGCGATCGGCGACGGAACCCTGGCCCACCGCCACCGCGTTCTTGCCGGTTGCGGTCGCCGTCGACCCGATCGATCCCGCATCGGCGCGCGCGATCCACGTCGTGTTCGCATCGGTTGCCGCCGTGTGGATCTTGTCGTTGGCCGCCACGTTCTGCAGCGCGGCGTTGAACTGGCCGACGTTGACCGCATCGTTCGCGTTCACGCCCACCGCGACGCCGGTCAGCACGCGGTCGCCGGCCGTGCCCGAGAAGTTCACGCTGGTGCCGCCCGTGTCCTTCCCGACCGTGATCGCGCCGTTCGGATCCTGTTGCTGCACGAGGCCGGCCTTGCCGTTCGCGATGTTGGTCACGCTGCCCTGCAGGTTGGAGATGTCGGTCGTGTTCTTCGACACCTGCTGGTTGGTCGCGTAGAGCTGCGAGCCGTTTACCGCGTCCGTGCTGGTTGCGCCGAGCGTGCCGGCCTGCACATTCGTGATGCGCGTGCCGCCGGCGCCGCCGAGCGTGATCGTGCTCTTCGAGCTGTCGTCGTACTGCACCGCGAGTGCGCCGAGCTGGCTGAGATTCGACTGCACGTCCTTCAGTTGCTTCACGTTCACCGCGTCGGTATCGTTGGTGCCCGCCGCGACGTTCTTCAGCACGACCGCCGAATGGGCGTCGCCGCCGACGAGCGAGACCGAATTCAGCCGGTTGCCGTTCGTATCGACATCGTATTTGACGACGTTCTTCACGGCCTCGCCGGTCTGATTGGACACCTGCGTGATCTGCTGTTCGAGATCGGATTTCACGCCCGACAGCTGTCCACCGTTCACCGCGTCGGTACTGCCCGCGGCGACGTTGCCGTCGGCCACGTTCGTCAGCTTGGTCGGAGCACCGCCGCGCGCCGCGCTATACGCTCCGAGTTTCGGGTCGAACTGCAGCGCGTCCTGCTGCAGCCCGGCGATCGCGGCGGTATTGCCGGCGATGTTCGTTTCGGCGTTGCCGAGGCGCGTTTCTTGATTCTCGAGCGTCGTCGTGTTGCTGCCGACGCGGCCGTCGAGGTTCGTGAGTGCGTCGCCGACATTGTTGAACGAGCCGCCGCCAACCTTGTAGGCCGGCGCGGTGATCGAGCCGTCCGGGTTCGCCGTGGCGCCGCCGCCGAGCGCAGCCGCGGTGCCGTCGGTCGCGCGGCGCAGTTGCGCGCCGTTCACCGCGTCGGCGCTGCCGGACGCCACGTTGCCTTCCGCGACATTGGTCACACGCACCGGGCTCCCGCCATTGCCCGCCCCGAGCGAAACCTGCCGCTTGCTCGCATCGTCGTACTTCACGGCCAGCGCATCGAGCTGGCTTGTGCCGCTTTGAATCGCCGCGTTCAACTGGTCGACGTTGACCGCGTCGGTTCCATTCTTACCGGCCGCGACGTTGCTGATCAGTTGCGGGCCGTTGCCGCCGTGGCTTGCATCGTACGCGCCGAGACTCGCGTTCCACTGGAGCGCATCCTGCTGCAGCGCGGCGATGTTGCCCGTATTCGTCGTCACCTGGTTGCCGACTGTCGTGATCGACTGATTGAGCGTGTCGGTCACATTGCCGAGCTGGCCGACGTTCACCGCATCGCCCGCGGCTACGCCGTCCGCGATATTGTGCAGGCCGACGGGTGCCTGCGCGCCCTTGCCGCCGAGCGTGACGCCGCCGTGCGCGTCGTCGTCGTACTGCACCGCGTTCTTCGTCGCGTTGCCGATCTGGCTGGTGATCGACGTGCTCAGGTTGCCGAGCGTCGTGCTGAGGTTGTTCGTCACGCTCGTGCTGAGCGATGCGAGGCCGCCGTTCAGTTGGCCGACGTTGACCGCGTCGTGCACGTCCTTGCCGTCCGCGATGTTGTGCAGGGTCGTGCCGTTCGTGCCGGCGAACGTCACCGAATCGAACCCGCTCGCGCCGTCGTACTTCACGTTGCGCGTATCGGCCGCCTGCAGGTTGCCGATGTTCGACGCCGCCGTGCTCAGCGACGTGTTGATGCCGGAGACGCTGTTCTGCAGGTTCGTGATGTTCGAAGCCGCCGTCGAAATGGACGTTTGCAGCGGCGCGACGCTGCCCCTCAACTGGCCGACGTTCACCGCATCGGTGTCTGCAACGCCGGCCGCGACGCCACTGATCGTGGTGCCGTTGCTGCCGTCGAGCGTGATCGCCGCATGCGAATCGTCGGTGTATTTCACCACGTTCTGCGTTGCCGACACGATGCTCGTGCTGAGGCTGTTGCCGACGCTGGTCACGCGCTGGTCGACGTTCGTGATCGAAGTCGACAGCGAATTGCCGACCGACGTCACGTGTGCGTCGACGTTGCCGATGCTCGTGCTGAGCGCGCTGTTCACGTTCTTCAGCTGCTGGACGTTGACGGCATCCGTATCGGCCGCGCCGGCCGCGACGTTCTTGAGCTGGCGTTCGCTGCCGAGCGCACCGAACGATACCGCGCCGCCGACCGGCGCTGCCGTGCCGCCGAACACCGGCGTGCCGCCGTTGTTCGCGCCGACGCTGCCCGAGCCGATCGCCACCTGATTGTTGTCGTTTGTCTGCGCGCCCGCACCGATCGCCACCGATTGCGTGCCGCCGGCGCGCGTCTGCGTCGCTGCGTCGTACGCGGCGCCGTTCGATACGCCGTCGCTCGACGTCGGGTTCGCGCCGCCGATCGCGATCGAGCGATCGCCGCTGGCCAGCGCAGAGTGGCCGAGCGCGATCGAGCTCGTGCCGTGCGCATCGGCGACGTTGCCGAGCGCCATCGAGAAATCGCCGATTGCAGCCGACTGGCGACCGATCGCGAGCGCCGTATTGCCTTGCGCGACCGCCACCGTACCGATCGCCGTTGCCGAGTTCGCCAATGCCTGCGAACCGACCCCGATCGCAATCGCACCGCCGCTGCTGCTGCCGCCCTTGCTGCTCGCATTCGACTGGTCGCCGATCGCGATACCGCTGGAACCAGCCTTCGCATTCGTGCCCTGCGTAACGTTCGTGGTGCTCACCGCGACGAAACTCCCGCTTTTCGTCGCCACGCAAAGCGGGTTGGTCCCGTCGATGCACTGGCCGTTCAGCGCGTTGTCCGGGTTGCCACGGTCGACGAAATTGTCCGCGTGTGCGACCCCCGCGATCAGCACACCTGCACCCGTGAACATGGCGGCGGCAAGCGCCGAAATCTGGTTCCTCTTCATGCTGTTCTGCTCCGTTTTGTAGCGTCTGGTTTGAATACGGACTACTTAATTTTATTGACAGCTTCGACTTCGACTTCGACTTCGACTGCGATTACGAATACGACTTCGGTGCGGAACCTGGCCACGATGCCCAGCCTCGTCATGGCGAGCGCGACATGCATCGACACCGAGCAAATCGCCGGGGCATTCGATGGCACAGGCACGCCGTCTCTTAACGCCTCATTCCGTTAAATCGCCACATCATCAGGAATGCGTATCGTTATTTATGGACGAGCTCATCCCCGTTGAATCGCGAGATTCAACCCGTCTTTATAAACACACCGAATCTGATGACGCGCCGAGCGCGACCAACCCCGTTTCTTTTATTTCATCTCCGGCGACCGGATTTCTGTTCGCATGCGCAGGACATTCGCCCACGCATGCATCAACTGATGCCTCGGACTCCAATTGCGCAACATCCACCGCTGTTCGCCTCGTCTCCCGGTGTCCGGCGCCATCCGTCGCTCAAAGTTCGGACGAATTATGAGACACGATCGATAATTATTAAAGGCGACATTGTTTATAGATTGTAAAATTCAATATATTCAATGCGTTATCTATAATTCCACCATCTCGCAAACGATTGCAATATGCCGCATTTAATCGGAATGTTTTTAGAAGCGGATAAATACTTTGCTCGAGCGCATTCAAATAAAACGGCATCGGACAACTCTCCGCCGGAGAGCCAGAAAATTGCATGATTGCATCCCGGACAGACATGGAATCCGCGGGTTTTTGACGAATATCGACGCCCGGCACCGCATGCACGAACCGCCGCATAATTGAAAATATGTAAAACGCCATGACTCGATTATCGACAGACCATCTGGCGGGAATCGAAATATGCTCCTACAATTCCGCTCGCATCGATACCGGCAGCCGCGATCACTCACGACGCCACCACCGCAATCGTCCGTGTCATTACCGGTTCAGTGATCAAAACAACGAACGCCCGGTATTGCGCCGGCCGGTTGCCGGCCGCGCAGTCCGACGCAATCCGAATATCGATACGAGCGTGCGACGCGTTTGCGCGTCGTCATAGAGCGGCGTCCGACGATTCCCCACACCGGGCAGGCCGCCCGCGGGATCTCGGCCAGCCGCCTTTCCAGAACAGGTGCACGATGCCCCCATCGATCTCCGCATTGAGCGACGCCCATGTCCTGATCGTCGACGATCAGCCCGACCAGCTGCGTTTGCTGATCGACATCCTGCGCGGTACGGGCTGCCGGATCAGCATCGCATCCGACGGGGCGCAGGCGTGCCAGCGCGCGCAGGCGCTCATGCCCGATGTGATCCTGATGGATGTCCGCATGCCGCGCATGGACGGTTTCACCGCGTGCCGGCGGCTCGCCGCCGATCCGCTGACGAGCGCGATTCCGGTCATCTTCCTGACCGTGGCCGGCGAATTGCACGAACGCCTCGAGGGGCTGGAAATCGGCGGTGTCGACTATGTGGTGAAGCCGTTCGAACCGGTCGAGGTGCTCGCGCGGATTCGCGTGCAGCTCGCGCGGGCGAAGCGCGACCGGCCGTCGGACACGGCAAGCCCGTTCGCGGCGGGCATGGACGACGACATCATCGTGCGCGCGGCCATTCGCCACCTGTCGCGGACGCTGAACGATCCGCCGACGGTCGAGCAACTGGCGCGTGCGGTCGGCACGCATGAAAAGCGGTTGTCGCGCGCGTTTCGCGACAATCTCGGCCAGACCGTGTTCGAGTATCTGCGGCACGAGCGGCTTCGGATCGCGCAGGATCTCCTGGATTCGACGTCGCTCAGCATCGCCAGCATCGCGAAGGAAATCGGCTTTTCCACGCCGGCGAACTTCGCGACCGCCTTCCGCGAACGTTTCGGCATCACGCCGACCGAGTGGCGGCGCCAGCGCCACGCGAGCCGGCGCGCCGCGACCCGTGAACCGCAACGCGGCGCGTAGGCCGCGTTCGGCGTGCCCGCGATGCTGCGCTACCAGTTGTATCTCGCGCTGGCCAGCACCGTCCGCTCGTTGCCGAACACGCACACCGCGTACGACTGGCAGCCGCTGACGTAACGCCGGTCGAACAGGTTCGCGACGTTGAACGCGAACCGCCAGTGGCGCGTCTCGTAGTGCATCGCCAGGTCGTACAGCGTAAAGCTGGATACCGTCAGCGAATTGTCGGGCGCGCCGGCCGACGCGCTCTGATAGCGCACGCCGGCGCCGATCCCGAGGCCCGACAGCGCGCCCGCATGCCAGGTCCAGTCGGCCCACATCGACGCCATCTGCCGCGGCAGCGGCACGGACACCGGCCAGTTGTTCAGCGACGCGTCGTTCGCCTGCACGTTCTTGACGTCCTGATACATATACGACGCGACGATCGACAGCTCGCGGGTCACCTTGCCGAGCGCGCTCAGCTCGATGCCGCGCGAGCGCACCTTGCCGGTCTGCACGGACGTCGTGCCGGTGGGGTCGAGATTCGCCGGCGCCGGCGTCACGACGTTGGTCTGGTCGATCCGATAAACGGCCGCGCTCAGCATCAGATTCTTGCCCGGCGGTTGCCAGCGCAGCCCGGCTTCCGTCTGCGTGCCGCGCGTCGGCTTCGGCAGGCCGCCACCATAAATCCGCACGCCGATGACCGGATCGAACGACGTCGAATAACTCACATACGGCGACAGCCCCGCATCGCCCTGATAGGCGAGCCCGACGCGCCCGGAAAACGCGCTGTCGTCCTGCCGCGAATGCGTACCGACCGTCCGGCCGTCGAACCGTGCATTCACACGATCCTCGCGGCCGCCGAGCGTCATCGTCCAGCGCTGCCAGCGGATCTGGTCCTGCGCGTACACGCCGACCGCGTTCATCGCCGTGTACTGGTCGACATGGCCGAGCGACGTCGGGCCGGTAAAGATCGCGGCCGTGACCGGCCGATAGACGGGGTGGTACAGGTTCAGCGACGGCGCCAGCGCGAGCCATACGCTGTTGGTCGTCGTCTGCCGGTCGAACTGCACGCCGAGCAGCAGCGTGTGTTCGAGCGGCCCCGTGCCGAAGCGCGCCTGCGCGTGGTTGTCGATATCGAGCCGGCTGTAGTTGAGCTGGAACAGCCCCGCGAAACGCATCATGTTCGTCGTGCTGCGGGGCACCAGGCCCGTGCCGAACACCGTCGCGTCGTCGAGCGACAGATGCGACCAGCGTACGTCCTGGTGCAGCGTCCATATCGCATCCACGCGGTGCTCCAGCGCGTAGCCGAGCGACCATTGCTTCTTCCGGTAGTCGTTGAACGACGGGTCGCCCATGTAGATGTCCTGCGACAGGCGGCCGTTCGGGTTCGGCAGCACCGTCCCGGACGCGGGCAGGAAGTTCGACGAGATGTCGCCGCTGTCCTGCAGGAACGATGCGGAGAATGTCAGCGACGTGTCGGCGGTCGGCCGCCAGCGAAACGACGGCGCGAGCGCGACGCGCCGGTCGGCATTCGGGCCGGTCCATGCGTTGCCGTCGCGTGCGATGCCGACGAAGCGATACGCATACCGGTCGTCCGGGTCGAGCTGGTCGCCGACATCGACCATGAATTGCTTGCGCGCATGGTTGCCGATCTGCACGCCGGCTTCGCGCACGCGCTCGCCGTCGGCGAGTTTCGTGTGCGCGTCGACGATCGCGCCGGGCTCGCCCGCGCCGTACAGCACCGACGTCGGCCCGCGCAGCACCGCGATCGAGTCGATCGTGTATGGGTCGACACGCCAGTTCGCGATGACGGCCGTATTCGGCGCCGGCACGCCGTCGACGTACAGCGTCGGCGTGAAGCCGCGCAGCGCCGCATACCAGTCGGTCCGGCTGTCGGCGCCGAACGTCGCGAAGCCCGGCACATAACGCAGCGCCTGGTTCAGGTCGGCCGCGCCGGTCATCTCGATCTGCTGCGCGGTCACGATGTTGGTCGTCTGCGGAATCTCGGCCACCGGCGTGTCGGTCTTCGTGCCGGCGGCGGTGCGCAGCCCGACGAGCCCGACCGACGATCCGCCGGCGTTGCCGGTCACGTCGATGGGCGGCAGCACGGCCGTCGTGGCGCCGGCGTTCGGCGCCTGCGCATGCGCGCCGCCTGCGGCCGCCATGCACAATGTTCCCCCGGCAGCGATCGCCCACGCGCGTCGCGCCGCACCTGTCTCCATCAACATCGTTTCAATACTCCGTCGTGCTGTCCTGGCCCGTTCGGCCCGATCGAGGCCCGGTGAGTCGCCGGCGTCCGTCCTGCGCTGCCGCGAGTGCCGTGCCGGTGACGTCGGTCACGCACGCGTCGGCATGCACTGGCCGATTGCGTCGTTCGCGAGCGCAGCGATCATACCGGCCGAACGTCGCGCGGTGGTTGTTCATCCGTCGGACGACGCCGGCATAGCCGCGCCTGGATAGGGTTGTACCGGCCCGCGAGCCGACATACGGTGTGTAGAACCACATAATGTTATCGGTTGTATGACAACACGGAAAAAACGATCCGATATCGGTCGACACACATGATGCGTGTCCTTCGCGCAGGCCGGCGACGATAATATCTCGCAAGCACATCAATCACCATTTATTTCAACTTCAATAGCATGTTAATCAATCGATTCGTGACAATCGCTATCGGATCGACAAGTTGTTTCGTGACAACTTTTTATTTCGTCGCGGTGATGCTTCCGTTACACTTCGCGCCGTCATGCGATGACTGATTTCAATGGTGCTCAAGATTGCACCCGGCGAGGCGTCGCCCCGCTCGCCCGCGGTGCCCGCGAGCGGGTCTCGCCAACGAACGACGCAACCATCAACGACAGGCAATTTCGGCCCGGATCCGGTGCAACACCTATACGGGCGGCACGCAGGTCGGCGGCGGCACGCTCGCCGCCGCGTCCCCGACGGCGTTCGGCAACGGCGACGTGTACGTCGGCTCCGGCGGCGGCATCCGGATCGCGGCCAGCGCGCCCGTGACGATCGCCGCCCGCTATACGCAGCTCGACAACACGACGCTCGACATCGACATCGACGGCAACGGCGGCGGAAGCCTGCGCGTGGGCGGCTCGTTCACCGTCGCGGGCGGCACGCTGCACGTGAAGTTCGTGAACGGCTACACGCCCAAAGCCGGCGACACCATCGCGCTGGTCGACGGCGCGGCCGGATCCACGCAGTTCTCGACGGTGACGGTCGACGGGTTCGAGGCAACGCCCGTCTACACGGCGACGGGCGTGTCGATCACGCTGTCGGCGGCGTGTCGCGGCGGATGTCCGCCTTCGCCGCGTAGCGCATCAGG
Organism: Burkholderia diffusa; assembly: GCF_902499115.1. Taxonomy (GTDB): domain Bacteria; phylum Pseudomonadota; class Gammaproteobacteria; order Burkholderiales; family Burkholderiaceae; genus Burkholderia; species Burkholderia diffusa. The sequence goes on along the minus strand of NZ_CABVPN010000036.1, from coordinate 24,029 downwards.
TCGTCCTGGCACTCCTTCCAGGCGGGCGTCTGCATCGGCTTGATCGCGCCGCCGCGCAGCGTCTTGCGCGCGTCGGGGATCACGCGGCCGAGATCGACACCGATCACACGGCCGAAGCCACGGCAGGTCTCGCATGCGCTGTAGGCCGAGTTGAACGAGAACAGCGCCGCCTGCGGCTCCGCGTAGCGCAGGTCGCTGTCAGGGTCGTGCAGCCCGGTGGAGAAACGCCACACCTGCGGCTCGGCGAGTACGTTTTCCGCTTCCGGCGTGTCGAACACGAGGCTCGACTTGCCGGAGCCCGACGGGGGGCGGGTGACGACCGTCATCTCGCCGGTGCGCAGGTCGAGATCGAGGTTCTTGAGGTTGTGCTGATGTGCTCCGCGAATGCGGATCAGATTGCTGGATGACAATTTGCCTGCCCGTCTGGATGAGTTAGCCGGAATTCTCGGTGCCGAAACGCTGCGGCGGATGCCCGCACGCGCGGCGCACGTGCCGCACGGGTCATGCCCGGGCGGCTCCGGTTCGACGGATACTCTGCTGCATATTCATACAGTTTTCCATGACGGGATCGCCACCCCGCCACCGGGCAGGCCGGCAACGCGCGGAGCGACACGCGGGCCGTCCGGTTTCGACGGCCGCGCGTGTGATCGCCATGTCGCCCCTGCTACTTCTGCAGCAGGATTTCCACGCGGCGGTTGCGCGCCCGCCCTTCCGCGGTATCGTTTGACGCCGCCGGATCGGCTTCGCCTCGCCCGGTCGCCGCAAACGAATCCGCCTTCAGCCCATGTTCACGCAAATACGATGCGACGGCCTCGGCGCGACGCCGCGACAGCGACAGATTGTGTGTACCCGAGCCGGTCGAGTCGGTATAGCCGGTCACGTCCACCCGCGAGAATTGCTTGTCGCCCTGACGATTCAGCAACGTGTCGAGCGCGGCCTGCGCGGTGGGCGTCAGCGTGGCGGAGTCGGTCGCGAAGTACGCATCGCCCGTCAGGCTGACTTTCTCGGCGGCCACGGGCGCGGCCGGTGCGGCTGCCGGGGCCGGCGCGGTGGGAGCGCCGCACTGGAACACGAGCGAGCGCGGGTCCGCGCCTTCGCGGAACGGCGCCGTGGAATCGATCGTGCGCACTGCGTCGCTGCCGCACATGCGCGTCGCGACTTTCATGCAGGTCTTCTCGCTCGACAGGATGCCGTGGCAGTCGACGCGGAAGGTCCTAACGCCGTCGCGCGGCTGCAGTTCGTATGCGTTGTACGTCGGCCCCGATGCGCTCGAACACGCGGCCAGGGAAACGACGGATGCCAGCAATGCAAGATGGTGTTTTTTCACTTGATAACTCCGAAAATGCGATGGGCGCAGCAAATGCGATGCGCTCGGCGCAGCCGCATTCGCATGCGTTCCGTGTGATTCGCTCCGGCAGCGCGTGCCGGAGCGAACCGTTGCGCGCTCGATCACTTCCACTGATACAACATGCCGGCGCCGACGACGCGCTGGCTACCGGCGAAACCGCCGTTCAGCGTCGCCTTCAGGTTCTCCGTGATGCGCGCCTGCATGCCGACCGCCATGGCCTTCTGGCCCTGGAACGTCGCCGTGCCGACCCCCATCGCGAAGTTCGAATCGCGGTCCATGTGCGGGATCGACGCCATCGCCGCCGTTGCGGCGATCCCCTCGCGCGCCATCGAGTCGGTCTGCTGGATCTGCTGCTGCATCTGTGTGAGTTGGTTGTTGACCGTGTTCAGCGACTGCGTGAACTGGTTCGACACGGCATTCAGCTGATTGACGTTCACCGCGTCGGTGCCCTGCGTGCCCGCCGCGACGTTGGCGACCTGCCGCGGCGAATCCGCCGAGCCGACCGCGACCACGTTCGACCGGCCGCCGTCATTGCTGCCGGCGCCGATCGCGGCCGAGTTGTTGCCCGACGAGGTCGCGCCGACACCGAGCGCGGTCGAGCCGTTGCCGGACGCCGTCGACGCGTTGCCGACCGCCGTGCTGTTCGAGCCCGATGCCACCGAGCCCGAGCCGCCCGCCGACGAATTCGAGCCGACCGTCACCGGATCGATCTTCGTGCCGGTCGGATTCGTCGAATACGAGCCGTTCGCCGTGCGCTGGTCGATCAGCGTCGTCAGCTGATTCGCGACCGAGTCGAGCTGCGACACGTTCACCGCGTCCGTGCCGTTCTTGCCTGCCGCAAGGCCGGTGATCTGCCGGTTGCCGACGTTCACTTCGCCTGCCGACGATTGCGGGCTGGTCAGGCCGTACGCGATGTAGTTCGTCAGTGCGCCGACCGTCGTCAGCGAACCCGCGCCGAGCGCGACGCTGTTCGCGAACGTCGACGACGCGCCGGCCCCGAGCGCGAGCGCATCGGTCGCGGTGCTGCGCGCGCCGGAACCGAGCGCGACGCTGCCCACGCTGACCGCGACCGCATTGGCGCCCTGCGCGACGGACTGTGCGCCGGTCGCCGTCGCGCCGCTGCCGAGCGCGATCGCGTCGGCTTGCGCGGAATGCGCGGCCTGCCCGATTGCAACGCCGCCAGGAGCGGTCTGGTCGACGATCGCGCCGTTGCCGATGCCCACGCCGTTGTCGCCGTTCACGACCGTCGTCGGCCCCACCGCGACCGATTCCGCGCCGACCGCGAGCGAATCCGCCGCAGTCGAATTCGCGTGGAAGTACTTCTGGGGCGTGACCGCGAACGACTGCAACGCGCCGGTCAGCTGCCGCACCGTTACTGCATCGTGTTGCCCCGTGCCGTCCGCGACATTGGTGATCTGGCGATAGGACTTGCCCGTCGCATCGCCGAGCGACACCGCGCCGAGCAGCTTCTCGTCGGTCGTATCGAACGGAATCGACGCGCTGCCGTTGCGCAGGAACCCGGACGACTGCACGATCGGACGATCGGACACCGAACCCGAGCCGAGCGCGATGCCGCCGTCCACCCGCGAGATCGCATTCGGCCCGATCGCCACGCTGTCGACGCCGAGCGCCTGGCTGTCCGGTGCGGTCGAGTTCGCGTGGAAATACTTGATGCCGTTCGCGTTGATGTTGTCGATCGCCGAGCCGACGTTGTTGTTGACCGTCGTCGAGCCGTCGCTGTTGTAGGTCACGTAGGACGGCGCCGAGATCGCCCCGGTCGTCGGGTTGTAGGTCGCGCCGCCGCCGAGCGCGCCAGCCGTGCTGTTGCCGAGGTTGCCATTGTTCGATGCGATCGAACTGAGGCCGGTCGACAGCGAACTGATGCCCGTCGACGTCGCGGTCGACAGCGACGTCAGGTTGCTGTTGGTGCTGGACAGGCCGGTCGACAGCGAGCCGACGGCGGTCGACGCGGACGTCGACAACGACGTGATCGTGCTGTTCGTCGAGCTCAGGCCGGTAGACAGCGAACTGATGCCGGTCGAGGTGGACGTCGACAGCGACATGACCGTGCTGTTCGTCGAACTCAGGCCGGTCGACAGTGAGCTGATGCCCGTCGACGTTGAGGTTGACAGCGACGTCACCGTGCTGTTCGTCGAACTCAGGCCGGTCGACAACGAGCTGATGCCCGTCGACGTTGAGGTTGACAGCGACGTCACCGTGCTGTTCGTCGAACTCAGGCCGGTCGACAACGAGCTGATGCCCGTCGACGTTGAGGTTGACAGCGACGTCACCGTGCTGTTCGTCGAACTCAGGCCGGTCGACAACGAGCTGATCCCCGTCGACGTTGAGGTTGACAGCGACGTCACCGTGCTGTTCGTCGAACTCAGGCCGGTCGACAACGAGCTGATGCCCGTCGACGTTGAGGTAGACAGCGACGTCACCGTGCTGTTCGTCGAACTCAGGCCGGTCGACAACGAGCTGATCCCCGTCGACGTTGAGGTAGACAGCGACGTGATCGCGCTATTAGCCGACGACAGGCCGGTAGAGGTGGACGTCGACAACGACGTCACGGCGCTGTTGGTCGAGCTCAGGCCCGTAGACAACGAGCTGATCCCCGTCGACGTCGACGTCGACAGCGACGTGATCGCGCTATTGGCCGACGACAGGCCGGTGGACGTGGACGTCGACAACGACGTCACCGAGCTGTTGGTCGAGCTCAGGCCCGTAGACAGCGAACTGATCCCCGTCGACGTGGACGTGGACAGCGACGTGATCGAACTGTTCGCCGACGACAGCCCCGTCGATAGCGACGACACCCCGGTCGACAACGACGTGATGCTGGACAGCGTCGACGTCGACAGCGACGTCACCGCCTCGTTCGTCGCGGCGAGCTGCGAGCCGTTGATCGCGTCGGTGCTCGTCGAACTGATCCGCCCCGCGGCGACGTTGGTGATCTGGCGCTCGCTGCCCACCGCGCCGACGCTGACCACGCTGGTCGGATTGACGCCGTTGAAGGTATACGTGACGCCGCCGATGGTGCCGGTCGAGGTGGGATTCGGCGCGGCCGTCACCGACCCGGAGCCGAGCGCGACGTCGTTCGTATTGTTCGCCACCGCCGACGCGCCGAACGCCACCGCGCCCGCTGCCGCCGCGGTCGACGTATTGCCGAGCGCGATCGAGCCGGTGCCCTGCGCATTGTTCGTATTGCCGATCGCCACCGCGCCGTCGCCGTTCGCGGTGTTGTTCGCCCCCATCGTGACCGCGCCGGTGCCGATCGCGGAGCTCGGATCGCCGATTGCCACCGCACCGTTGCCGCTCACGGTCTGGCCAAACCCGAGTGCCACCGCACCGATACCGCCCAGCACCTTCGAGTTGTTCCCGCCGGCGATCGAGCCCGCACCCGCCGCGGCGGCAACCGAATTGCTGTCGCCCAGGGCCAGGGTGGAACCCGCCGCCGCGACACTGTTGATGCCGATCGCCGTCGCATTGACGGCCGATGCCGTCGCGCCGGGGCCCAGCGCCGTCGCCGATATGCCGGTTGCGAGCGCGAGATTGCCCAGCGCCACGCCGAATTGCTGCGTCGCGCTCGACTGAACGCCCATCGCGACCGAACTGAGGCCCGACGCATTGGCGCTCAGGCCGAACGCAATCGCGTTGTCGGCGCCGGCCGTCGTTTTCGAGCCCATTGCGATCGAACTGGTGCCGAGCGACTGCGTGCCCGAACCGGGCACGCCGGCGGTGCCGCCCCAGCCGATCGCGATCGACGAGGTGCCCTTCGCGCCGCTGTTGACGCCCATCGCCACACCTGAATTTCCGGAAGCCAGCGCGCCGCTGCCCACCGCAACTCCGGCCGCGCCCGAACTCGTCGACTGATTGCCGAGCGCAACCGAGCCCGTATTGGTTGCATTCGACGCATAGCCGAGCGAGACACTTTGCGCCCCCGCCGCGCTCGCCCCGAGACCGAGCGCGGCCGCATATTGGCCGGACGCCAGCGCATTGTTGCCGAGCCCGACCGCCGACACGCCGGTCGCGGCCGCGCCGCTGCCGATCGCCACCCCGCCGCTTTGGGTCGCGCTCGAGAGATTGCCGATCGCGACCGAATAGTCGCCGGATCCGATCGCCTGCACGCCCATCGACGCGCTGTTGACGCCGGTTGCCTGCGCGTTGATGCCGATGGCCGTCGATCCGCTGCCCATCGCGTGTGCGCCCGGCCCGATCGCCGTGGACGACACGCCCGCCGCCGTCGACAGATTGCCGTATGCGGTCGAATTCACCTGCGACGCGACCGAGCCGTTACCGATCGCGATCGAACTGGCACCGCCGGTCGCGGAGCCGCCGCCCGCCGAATACTGCGCATGCGCACTGGTCTGGAACAGCCCGAGATACGCGGCCGCCATCATCACGACGAGCCGCCTGGGCGAGAGCACCGGCTTCGTCGCGATGCCCGCGACGGTGCCCGCGTCCGCCGCATGCGTGCACGCGCTTCTCGACGACGCAACCCGCTTGCCGCGCGCGCGGTCGAGCTCCGACGCCGCGACCCAGGCGCCCAGTGCTTCGTTCCAGATCGACTTGAACGACTTGTTCATCTTGTTTTCCCTCGGTTCACATGTGCTGGATGACGCAACAGCGAACGCGGCCGGGCGAAGACTGTCTCCGTCTCCGTTTTCACCCGCCTCGCGACGCGCCGCAACCTACTTCGGACTTCTAACTTCAATGCCGGATGGCTCTGCACGACACACGCGACGCACGTCGCGAGCACGCGACCGTACGCGGCCCGTGTCCGGACGACACGAGGCACGACAACGCTCGCGGTTTATCGAATCACGGAAACCGGGCCACCGGACCGGGGCGGCGCGCGGCGCGCCACACCGCGAAAGAACGCGTGCGCACGCCGTCGCGCCGGACCTCAGGCGACCTCGAATCTCATGAGAGGGCGTCGTTCAGACGCCGGATGGACGGATGCCGCGCCGAACCGGAGCGCGGCCCGCGCAGTGTCATTCGGGGGGAGGATGCCCCCACGTGGCCCCCGGAGCAGATGCATGCGCCGCCGGCCCGCGGCCGCTGACAGCCGACAACGGTTCGCGAGAACCGGTGCTTTGATCTGCCATGCTTTTGATGTTCATGTTTTTTCGTGCCCGCCTGATTCGAGAGTGGGTTTCGCGCAACCGCCTCCCGGAGGATCGAACCGCCCGGCGATCGACGCGAACCCACCCACACTTTCCATCCTGGCGCGCATCTTCCATTCCGGATTTCCAGAATGGAAGATGACTGCCGGATGACCCCTGCACTGAATTAACTTACTGACTTTCTTTGACGATTTTTTGTCGCCTGATGTGCCAAACTCGCATCTGCTTCATGATTCATCGATAATTTTTCATATAGGTGCATTCGATGAACGATGAAGCCCGCATTACCCTCGTGCCGACCTTCGTTGCACTGCCGTTGTCCCGAAAATTGGGATTGCCAGCATTCAATGTCACATTGAATGCAGCACTCCCGGAAAAACGGCTGTGGCAGAAAATTTTGCGCGAAACCGGGTCATGCCGAAGAACCGATTCCAGCCGCGTCCCGCCAAGTGTGCAGGGCTTCCTTGGATCAAACCTTTTCCGCAGCGGACAAATTGTTTTCTGGAGCGGACGTTATTTACATTCATACGATCCGATGCAGCCAAACGGATATATGTGAAAGTATTTTTAATCAACAACAAATAAAACCTTAATCACGGAGACTATGAATTGATGAACTCGATCCACCACCGTTCCGGCCATCTTCTCGACAGAAAGAGCACCAATTCATCTACTGGGCCAATTCGATGTTCATGCCATTCAATCGGTAATAAAATCCAGTATTTAATATCTAAATCGGAATTTTTTTCCATCCGATTTTCCGCCCCCGGCTGCGGCGATCACGACAGACCGTCGCGCTGTCAAACATGCCCACACGCGGTGGACGGAATCCCCACCGCCGGCATCTTTGTCGGCATATAATTTTTCGCAACAATCGCGCACACAGATGCAGCGAGTCCGCCCCGGCCTACCCCTAAGCTTTAGCAACCATGTCATCCCGCTCGTCCAGTTCGGCGTCGCCCCGCGCCACGCCGGATCTCGTTGGCGCACACATTCTCGTCGTAGACGACCGCCCGAACGACCTGCGGCTCCTGACGGAAATCCTGCGCGCCGCGCGGTGCCGGATCAGCGTCGCATTCGACGGCCTGCAGGCCTATCACCGCGCGCAGGCCATCGCACCCGACCTGATCCTGATGGATGTGCGGATGCCGCGCATGGACGGTTTCGCCGCATGCCGGCTGCTGGGGTCCACGCCATCGACGCAGAACATTCCCGTCATCATCCTGACCGCCGCGGGCGATCTCGAGGATCGGATCGCCGGGCTCGAAACCGGCGCGCTCGACTACATCGTGAAACCGTTCGAACCGGCCGAGGTGATCGCCCGAATCCGCAATCACCTGAAGCGCACGCGGCGCAGCCAGCCGTTTGCGCACCTGCCCGAACTGCCCGATCACCCCGACGCCGCGCTGGTGCGCGCGGCGAGCGAGATCCTGCTGCGCGAACTGCGCAATCCGCCGGCGCTCGACGAACTCGCTCGGCAGGTCGGCACGCACGAAAAGCGCCTGTCTCGCGTGTTCCGCGATCACCTTGGCCAGACCGTGTTCGAATATCTGCGCGATACGCGACTGCGCGCGGCGAAGCACTTTCTCGCGGAGACGTCGATGGGGATCGGCGACATCGCCGAGGAGATCGGCTTTTCGACACCAGGCAATTTCGCCACGGCGTTTCGCGAACGCTTTGGCATCACGCCGTCCGACTGGCGGCGCCAGCGACCGACGGTCGACGCGCCGCCGCCGTCGCATGAACACCAGCGCGATGCATAGGCACCGCGCGTCCGGCTGGCTCGCCGTCCTGCCGTTCCTGGTGGCGCTGGTGGCCGCGTGCACGGCGCCCCGCGCCGACGCGACGGAGCCGTCCGGACGCTCCGCGCGCGTGGAAGCGGTATCGATAGTCGAGGATGCGGGCGCGGCGATGTCCGTCGGCGAGGTGGCCGCGCGGCTCGAAGGTTCGGCACGCGGCGCGCCCGCGGCAGCGCAACCATCTTTCAACATCGAGTTTTCCCGCTCGGCGTGGTGGGTGGGCGCAACGCTGGCCAATCGCGACAGCGTCGAGCGCGCGCTGGTGCTCGCGATTCGCGACGCACGCGTCGACCAAGCAGACTTTTATGTCGATCGCGACGGCGCGTGGACGCTCGCCGCCCGATTCCCGGCGGATAACGGCAACGCGAACCGTGCGGCTTCCCGATATCCGGTGCTCGACATGACGCTGCGCGCGGGCGAACGACTGCCCGTGTTGATCCGCGTCACGTCGCGCAAGGAAATGCGGCTCGCGCCGGCCGCGTTCACCCGCGACGCGTGGGACGCGCAGGAACTTCACGCCGCAATGTGGAACTTCGGCTTCTTCGGCGGGCTGCTCGCACTCGTATGGTGTGCACTGCTGATCGGCTTCTTTTCGCGCAGCGGCATGTTCGTCGTGCTGGCGGTGCTGGCCCTGGGCACGACGCTGTTCGAAGCGACGTACCGCGGCTATACCGCGATGTATCTGTGGCCCGGCGCCTACGCGTGGTCGGCGCGGGGCGAGGTGATCTTCGCGTATCTGTCGGTCGCGTGCTTCATCGTCTTCATCCTGATGGTCGCGCACCGCGAGAAGGCCGGCATGCCGATGCGCGCGGTCTACGTTGCGTTCCTCGCGCTCGAATGCGTCGGCATGGCCGGCGCGGCGTTCGGCGACCTGCTGACGTTCACGTGGTTCTGCCTGCGGCTGAACACGGCGATGGGGATCGTGAACATCAGCCTCGCGCTGATGCTCGTGATCCGCCGCACGCCGACGAGCCGCGTGATGCTGATCGCCGTCACGTTCGCCACCTTCAACATCCTGCTCCGGATGCTCGACGGCATGAACGCGATGCCGGCCTGGCTGTTCTGGCTGAAATCCGACCTCTATCCGAACCCCGTCATCGCGATCATCGGACTCGCCACGCATCTGCTGGTGCTGGCCGCATGGATCGACCACGTGGGCCGCCAGCGCACCGACGCGCGCAAGCGGCTCGAGCACTGGCAACTCACCGAACAGGATCGCCTGCGCGATGAAGTGGCGAAACGCACGGTCGCGCTCAACGACGCGCTGCAGCAGGCGAGAACGCACATGCAGCAGAAGATCGAGACGCTCGGCTATGTCAGCCACGACCTGCGCGCGCCACTGTCCACGATCAACGGCTACGCGAAGCTGTTGCTGCAAAGCGCGACGCGCAGCCAGGCGCGGCTGATCCGGTCGATCGACCGCAGCATCCGCTACCAGCTCGCGCTGATCGACGAATTGCTCACGTTCACGAAGGCCGAACTGCAGCCGCTCGGCATTTCCCCCGACGTGACCGACCTGCCCGGCCTGCTGAACGATATCGGCGACTATGCGGTCGCGCTGTGTTCGCAACAGGGCAACCGGTTCGACTATCGGCCGCTGACGCCGCTGCCGCGCAAGCTGTCGATCGACGGCATCCGGCTGCAGCAGGTGCTGCTCAACCTGCTGTCCAACGCATCGAAGTTCACGCGCGACGGCACGGTCACGCTGTCGGTTCGCGCGTCGCGGGAAGGCGCTGCATGGCGCCTCGTGTTCGAGGTCGCCGATACGGGGATCGGAATCGACATCGCCGGGACGCGCGACATCTTCCGCGCGTACCAGCAGGTGCAGGCCGTGAACGGCGGCACGGGGCTCGGGCTGTTCATCGCACAGCGTATCGTCGGCGCGATGGGCGGCGAGCTGGCCGTTACCAGCCAGCCCGGCGTCGGCACGTCGTTCTCGTTCCCGGTCGTCGCGCCGGCCGTCGGGCACGCGCTCGTGCCGGTGTCGTGGCTCGTCCGGCGGTTTCGGCCGGCGAGCGATGCCGGACCCGAGACCGCCGCCCCCGTCCCGCGCGGCCCGTCCGACGATGCGCTCGACGAACTGATCCGGCTCGCCGGCGAGGGCCGGCTCACCGATATCGAGGAATGGCTCGGCCGGTTTGCGGACGAGCCGGACCATGCGGCCTTCGCGCAGGCGACGCGCGAGCACCTCGACGCACTCGATCTGCATGCGATCGAGAAGCTCGCCGGCTCGCTGAAACGCGCGCGTATCGCGGAGACATCGTTCGACGCCGAGACGGATACGGCCGGGCCGACCCGGTAGCGCGGCAATGCGCCCGCTCCGGGTCCGGCGGGGCCGTCGTTCGACCGCCGTTCGACGCCGCCGACGATCGGCCCGAACCGCGCGTGCCCGAATTGGCCCGGCATCGCCGGCCAGTCGAGCTCGCGCCACGGATTCGACGCGGCGGCGCCATGACCTGAGGCGGAATTTTGTGACCAATCAGGCAGTGAGTCTCGCGTCGATATGATCGGAATCCAGCGAGGCTCGACGGACCGTGGCGGGAGGTTGGTAGCGATGCGCGCTATGGGGACGTCGCTCGTTGTAGAACTGCCGCCGGCGTTCGACGAGCACCTTTGCATCGGCACGGCTGCGTCAGGATGACATCCTGCGACCTCAGGTTGGCACCGACTTCGATCGCCAGGCACTCGCGGGTATATTCATCGATCACGCAAAGCATCTTCAACGCTCGCCCATCGACCAGTTGGTCGGTGCACGAAGTCGTAGCTCCAGACCGAATTCGGTTGTGTCGCACCGGGCAGGCGAATGTCGTTACCACAACGACGACGAGGCCGCCGCCGCGGAGTGTTGAGCTGCAAGGCTCGCCACATTCGTCGCACGCGCGATTCGCCCAGCACCAGCCAAGCCGACATGCGCCAGTAGCCGAAGCGCGGCACTTCCTGCGCGGCCGCCATCAATTGCTCGCCAAGGCTCCGATCCTTCTCCGGTTGCTTAAGCGTATAGGTGCCCACCCGGCGGCTCAACCCCAGATAACCACATGCCTTGCGTTACGAGAGGCCCCGCCGAGTCAGGACTTCCAGCGCTTCGCGCCGGCCCGTTGGGGTGCTCATTTTTTTTGGCTGAATTCCGTCAGGCCGTCGATGACCAGCAATTGCTCGGCAATCAGGCGCTTGAGCCGCTCATTCTCCAATTCCAGATCCTTGAGCCGACGGGCGTCGGCCACATCCATGCCGCCGAACTTGTTGCGCCAACGATAGAACGTCTGTTCCGAGATGTTGTGGCGCTTGCACAGATCCTCCACCGGCTCGTCCCGGCTCTCGGTCTCGCGCAAGATTCGGATGATCTGCTCGTCAGTAAATCGCTTCTTCATCGAGTTCTCCTTGCCTCTAGGACAAAAGAGAACTCACTTTCCAATGGCTACAAGAAACGGCTCAGGTCATGCCGAAGAAAATTTATAGAAACAATCGGATAGTGTCGCCAGAAGAGGCATTGAGGTGTGCAGCGCAGTCACCTGTCCAACTCCTCCACCACGCGCATGTGTGCAACGATATTCGACCGCGGCGATGACCGGAGTTGATTCAGTGCTTCTCGATCAACTTGCGGGACGCGAACAATTCGGCATCGTTGCGGATACCGAGTTTGCGATATGCGGATTGCTTTTGCGCGCTGATCGTCTTGGGACTTCGGAAGAATTTCGACGCGATCTCCGACACGGACATACCAGCAAGAAAGCACCGCAACACTTCATGCTCGCGCGGGCTGAGCAGCAAGTCCGCCGCCGAACAAGAATCGGGCGACGGTTTATCGTCACCGCTAGCGTCCCTCGGTTCGGCCCCACGCGAATCTGTCGTCATGCCCCACCTGATCCGGTTCGAGAGTTCGGCGCTTAGAAATGAGTGACCACTTGCCACGACGCGGATCGCGCGTGCGAGCTCACCGAGATCCTCGCTCTTGCCGAAAAAACCGAGCGCACCTGCGCGCATCGTCATGTTGACGGTTGCCGACGTGTCGTTGCTCGACATCATCAGCATCCGACAATCGGGGAATCGCGTATTGATGAGCTTGACGAGATCGAGGCCGTCGATCTCGTCGGGACCAAGCGTGTAGTCGAGTAGCACCACATCGGCGCGGTTCGCTTCGAGCCAGCGAATCAGGTCGCGCGACTTGCCGAAGCTCGCTACCAGTTTGATGGAGCTCTTCTCGGTCAAGTAATTTGCAATCCCGAGTTGGACGATGGCATGGTCGTCCAGAATCACGACGCGGATCGGCTGGTGCCCAGGCCTCATAGTTACCCCTATCGTTGTTGTATACGGCGCGAAACGGCTAGCCCCGATATTGTCGCGGGATGCCATTCATGATTATTTCGACTAGCTTACCGGCTTTTGGGGCAATTTTTAACCCTGGTGACTCAATGTGCAGGTCCTGCGATCGCAGTGCCGCATTGCGTTTCCGCAACGCGCGACCTATGATGTCGGTCTCGTTTTTCGGTTTTACCTGCGGCCATCTCGGCGTCCGATACTCGTCTGAGGACCGTCCACGGCAGACCGGCCAACAATCTGGTTGAACAACGTGAGCAAGCTGAGTTCGAAACGATGTGCCATGCTAATGAGCGCAATCGTCTGGCTGACGCCCACGTTCGGATGGGCAAGCAATTCGCCGCAATTCACAGCTGAAGAGAAGGCGTGGATTGCTGCGCATCCGGTGGTGCGCACCACAATCGATCCACACTGGCGCCCGTTCGAATTTCGCGACCACGGGAAAGTGGTTGGCATCGTGCCGTCGTACCTCGATGCGATTTCGCGCGTGAGTGGATTGCGCTTCGAGTATGTCGACGGCCTGTCATGGGCGGACTCGCATGACGCCCTGATCTCCGGAAAGATCGATGTGGTGCCCGACGTATCGAAAAGCGCAGATGTGTCGATGTATCGCGCCGGCGTCACTGTCAGCCAACCGTACTTCGTCGGCACGATGTTCGTGGTTGCGCCGGAACACCTGAACCTGTTCGTCGATTCCCGCAATCTGGCCGGCAAACGAATCGCGATCAAGGGCAACGGCGGGCTGGAGTATGCGATTCGCCAGAGCGGCCTGCCCGTGACGCTGCTGACCTATGACGACGAACAGGATGCGCTCACTGCCGTCGTCGACGGAAATGCGGATGTCGCCCTCGGCACGGACATATCAATCATGCCGCTGCTACGCCGACAGTTCCTGGGTCGGCTGTTCCTGGCGGGCGGCCTGCCGGACCGGCCATATGCGCTGGCCCTGGCAACCCGCAGCGACATGCCCCTGCTCGCATCCATTCTCGATAAATCGTTGGCTGCGATTCCCGCTCGCACGGGCGAGGAGATTTCACGGCAATGGATGGAGTCGACTGACTACGGCGAGCCGACTCTGCGCTCAATCCTTTACTACCGACGCTGGCAGGTTACAGCAGCCGGCGCCACCGTGTTCGCGCTAGCAGCAATCGCGTTCCTTTCGTGGCGCGCACGCGCCGCTGCGGTTCGCAGCGAGCGCGAAAAGGCAATGTTCCTCGCGTTCGTGAGCCACGAGATCCGCACGCCGATGCACACGATCCTTTCGTCGCTCGAACTGCTGCAGCAGTCACAGCTCACGCCGAAACAGGCAGGTCGAGCGGATGCAGCCGTTGCCGCCTCGGAATCGCTGCTGACGCTGCTCGATGACGTGCTCGAATACTCGCGACTCGAATCGCGCAACGTCACACTCGCGCCAGAACCAACGCAAATTGAGGCGTGGTTGCGCCGCAGCGCCGACATGGTGCGCTGGAGGGTCGACGAGAAAGGGCTGGACCTTGCGCTCGAACTCGCCTGCCCAGCCGATTTGACCCTGCTGATCGATCCGGTCCGCACGCGGCAGATCGTGTTGAATCTGCTCGTCAATGCAATCAAGTTTACGTCGGAGGGATCAGTCTCGCTGCGTGTCGACTATCTGGAAGGTAAGCCGAACACTGCCGGTTCACTTGTGATCGAAGTCCGCGATACCGGGATCGGCATCCCGCCCGCGCGTCAGAGCCACATCTTCGAGCCCTATCAGCGCGTCGAGGAGCCGGGCAGCCGTCGCGTGAACGGCAGCGGCCTGGGCCTGTCGATCTGCCGCGAACTGGTTGAGCTCATGAACGGAGTGATTACCGTCAGCAGTAGCCCCGACAAAGGCACGATCTTCACCGTGATCCTGCCTGCGCAACGTACCCGATGGGTAGCCGGCCGGAATGCGGTCGTGCCGGAGGCTCCTTCACGCGAACCCGACACGACCGATACGCCGGCTTCCGAGCGAGTCGTCGAAGGTCCGATGATCCTCATCGTCGACGATCACGAAGCGGTTCAACATGCGATCCAGCATCAACTTGATGCGCTCGCGTGCCGTTCGGCCATCGCCGGCAACGGCGCGCAAGCGCTCGATCGGTTCGAGCGCACTCAGTACGACATGGTGCTGCTCGATTGCAATCTGCCGGACTTCGACGGCTACACGGTTGCACAGCGCATGCGCGCCAGCGAGCAGCAACGCGGACAGGCGCGCACACCGATTATCGCGATCTCGGCGTCGACGGAAGATGCACATCGTGAGCGCTGCTTCGACAGCGGAATGGATGGGGTGCTCGGCAAGCCGCTGCGGCTCGAAGCGTTGCGGCAGATGATCGATCTTTGGTGCCCGGCAAGCAAGCGTGACAGGCACCAGCCGCCTGTCGAACCAACCCCAATAGCAGGTCGGGAATTCTCAGAGATCTACCGTCAAAGCATCGACGCGGATCTGGCGGCTCTGAGCACCGCGCTCTCGGCCGGCGATGCTGACAAGGCGCGCTATATGGCGCATAGAATCAAAGGGGCAGCCGCGATTGCCGGGCATGCGGGGACGAGTAACCTGGCAGCCGAGCTCGAGCGCATGCTGGAGGCCGTGTCCGACGCGATTCCTGGCAATGTCGGCCCGCTTCATGATGATTTGTTACGCCAGCATCGCATCGAGACGGCTACGCCGGATTCAGGCCAATCCAGGCCCTGCAGCACGCGCACATAAGCCTATGTGGCTGCCGCCTGATCCGGTGCAACACCCGCATACGCGGGGCACCACATCGCGATCATCTGCCGCAACGCTTCGAGTCGCAGCGGCTTGCCGAGCACCCCATCCATGCCGCTCTCGAAGCAACGCACCTTGTGCGCGTCGCCGGTATTTGCCGATATGACGATGATCGGAACGTATCGCCCCTTTCTTGCAGACTCGCGTTGACGGATCGCGCGTACGAGCGCGCAGCCATCTACGTCTGGGAGATTGCAATCCAGCAGCACCATGTCGACATGCGTGCGTGCGAGCTGCTGCAACGCGGCCTCCCCCGAGTCAGCGATGATGCCGACGCAGCCCAGCGCCTCGCATTGATCCTGCAGCGAATCCCGTACGGCTTCGTTATCATCGACGATCAGGATGTACGGTACTTTCCGGCATGATTGGGCCGCGGGTGCTGGTGGGCTCACCGGCGCCCACGCGGTTGACTGTGCCGACGACGCGTTATCCGTGACTGCAACCGGCAGCTTGACCGAGAAGACGGTCTCGACACGCGGTGTACTGCTGACCGTAATCGTTCCACGCATTAACTCGACGAGCTTACGGCAGATCGCGAGGCCGAGCCCGCTGCCGACTCCGCCGGAACGTGAAGCACGATCATCTTGCCAATACGCATCGAACAGATGCTTGAATTGATCCGCAGCAATGCCAACTCCCGTGTGGCCGACTTCCAGAAGCAGCGTCCTGTTTCGCCGTCGGCGGGTCGCGGAAATGCGAACACGCAACGTAACGGTGCCGTCATCCGTGAAGTTGATTGCATTGACTAACAGGTTCAGCACGATCTGGCGCACGCGAACCGGATCGATCTCGACATGCAGCGCCGGAGGGATCTCGCTGTCTAGCCTCATCGAGATTCCCTTGGATTCGGCACGCCAGCGCACCATATCGACGGTTTCTCGGGCCCACGACTCGAGCTCCACTGCCTGCGCGGCAAACGTCACCTTGCTCGACTCGAGGCGGGAGTATTCCAGGATATCGTCCAGCAGCGCCAAGAGCGTTTCTGACGCGGACACGGCAGCATCCGCGCAATCGGCCTGTCGTGGCGGCAAATGCGAGCGCCGCAGAAAATCAAGCGACGACAGAACAGTCTGCATCGGCGTGCGGATCTCGTGGCTCACGAACGCGAGGACCATCGCCTTGTCCATCTTGCTGCGAATCGCCGCCCCGCGGGATCTCCAGTAGAGATAGGCGAACAACGCGAATATCAGCAACGTTGCAGCAATCGCGGCCACCTGCGGCGCGCGATCATGCAGGATTGAGCGTCGTGTCGGCTTGCCGTTGTCGCCGAGTTCAACCCAGTCCTGCATGATCGCAGCGCTTTCGCTCACCGGAATCGCTGCGAGCGACTTGTCGATGATCGACGCCAGAATCGGCAGATCGGTGCGCGTGAGCATGGCCAACGACACGGGGCGATCCGCCAGCATGCCGGACATGTAAAGCTGCCCCGGGAATTGCCGGCGAACGATCGGCAGGATCGTGACGTCGATGCCAAGCGCGGCGTCGGCTTCGCCGTTGGCCACCGCAGCAAGTGCGAGTTCCTCGGTGTCGAACGTCAGCACGTCGAGCGCGACACCGCTATGACGGGTGAAGTATTCGATCGCGCCTCGCCCCTTGATCGCGACGCGCCGGCCTTCGAGCCGCTTCAGACTGAAAACCATCGCGGAATTGTCACGTGTCACGGCGGTCATCCGTCCTACCAGATAAGGTGTACTGACTAGTGCGTCGCTGCCGACACGGTCAGATACCAACTCTCGCCACACACCCGGCAGCAAATCCACCTTGCCGGTAGCGAGCGCGTCGTACGCACGGCCCCATTCCGTCCCAGGCACCGTGTCGAACGTGAGTCCGGTCATTTTCGAAATCGCGTTCAGGTAACCGGCGACAACACCAGCATGCTGTCCGTTGCGTACATATTCGATAGGACTCCAGTTCGACTCGACTGCTATATGAACGATCGGGTGTGCGTCGATCCATCGCAGCTCTTCATCGGTGAAGATCGGTTTCTGCCAAAACGTTGAAGCCACCGCGCCAGGCAGCAAGACCACGCAGACAACCAGAAGCAATGCACGACAGAGCGAACGCCATTGGGTCCAGCGCGAAGCGCGTATGTTTTTCATGATCGATGCAGCTTAGATATGTGACGATGCTGATGGGATGAATCGCGAGCCGCCGCGGCGTCGCGAGCGGGACTTTGACTCAGGCGACGCATCGCACAAAGCCCGACAATTTTCTTCTCGTTCAGGTGTCGCCGTCAGAATCCCGCAGGATGCACGTCGGATCACCACGCTGCTGCCGGCTCAGGTGTTACGTATGGGAGACCCTGAGAATGCAACACCCACATATAGAAGGCTTGAAGAAGGTTTGAAAGGTACATCGCGCGCGAACTTTTCAACGGTCGTGCGCGTTGTTGCGCGCATTGTTTGGTGGGGATTCTGTCGTACAACGTGACGCCGCAACATAAGAATTGTCCTAAAAAAAGGCGCCGTCATCCGCGCCACTGCTTCACGAAGGACCGTTGGCAATCAAGGCGTAAATGACCCGGCCTTCCGCCGTTCTCCCGGAAGGGTTCACTAGCCTGTATTGCGTTGCTCGAACTGAACCGGGCTAAGAAAGTTCAGCGTTGAATGCCGACGGTGCAGATTGTAGAAGCGCTCGATATAGTCAAACACATCGGCACGCGCTTCGTCACGGGCGCGATAGACGCGTCGGTTCACGCGCTCGGTGTTCAGGGTGCTAAAAGAGCTTTCCAGTGCGACGTTGCTCCTATTGACCTGTAATGAACCAGCAGGTCCGGCGCGCACAACAGATCCAGCGCCGCGCGCCGGTCCTCCACGCTCATCTCGTGATGCGCCACCCCCAAGGCCGACGACGTTTGTAGCATCTCCGGTTTCAGCAGCACCCGTCCAAGGTCCACCTTCACCATCTCCTCTTTCACCCGCAACTTGGCCGCTACCCGTGCGAAGTAAGTCGTGCGCGCTTTCGCGTGGTACAGGTCGAACGTGTCCACGTGGAAGCACTCGCCCGCGCTCGCCAGCACATTCACCTTCAGCATCCCTGTCGCCGTCGCGTCGAACCCGCGCACGCGATAGTGCACCGGATCGAACCCGAACGCGATCTCCGTTTCACCCACCTCGCACGCAATCTCCAGCGCCGGCGCGGCCAGTTCGACCTGGGCTGGCAACGCATCGGGGACCATGTCCGGCGCACTCTCGGGTTCACGTTGAACACGGCAAGCTCACCATTACCGCCGCACAGATCCCTTCCGCAGTAAAACAGGCCGAGTAGATCACCATCTCCTCGGATCACCGTCAACCTCGCTAACTACAACGGCTGCGGCAGCGGCCCTTGGTGCTTAACGCCTCACTCGAAAGCTCACATCGCTTCCCATAATTTGCAAATCGTCAATTTCAAGTCGTTTCTCTTGCGGAAGTGGACCAACCAAATAAAAGCCAAGCTCAGTGATTTCGCGCTCCAACCGATCTATCTCTACAAAGAGCTGATTGTTTGCAGCTTGCTCAAATTCCATGAAGAGTTGTTCATACGAACAAAAATGCGGATCAGGAGCAAAGTTTCCCAGCATGAGTGTCCCATCGGCCGAAGTCACCGTGACCTCTCCTGCCAAATCTCCATTGCAGTCGTTCAAATAAAACTTCATCATCATGGGCACCCTTTGGTTTTCCCAAGTGCTTCGGACAACCCCTTGAGGCCCTCATCGCTGAAGCCGTCTGCGCCACCAGGATGAGTGATTCGAGCATGATTTTGAAATTTATTAGTCGCGTCCTCAATAACATCGAACCCAGCTCCTCGGATGGCTGTGTATAGATGGAATTTGGCGTTGCTCCTTCCGGCCAAGGCGCCGCAGGGTCGGAGTAGTGTCCACCGGAACCAGCCGTAAGCCCAAGCAAATCGATCCATCCTGTTGGATTCTCGGCATATTGATATGCATTGATTCTACCGGACAATCTGATCGGGTCCTTGCTGATGAACCGCCCCAAGTTCGAATCATATTACGGATGCCGGTTATAATGCGGCCCCGTTTATATGCTACGAACCCGACCGCCCTATCACCAAAGACAACAACCGTGGCGCACAGTAGTCGGCCCTCGTCGTAACCGCATCGTGCCTCTGCGTGGTCCGTGGCGTGCCTTTAGCAGCAGGGCTGCAGCGGCGCCCCCCTCTGGGTTGAAAGGAGCAAAAAACTACTCTGAATCGTACTCATAGCGGCTCGATCGGCGTACGAAACTTCATGTCCTTCTTTACCCCTATCAGATACTTATCCAGCTTCGCCACCTGATCTCATCCAAGGTTGCCGGTCGCCATTTCCATTCATCATTCCACGCGAACCACTTGGCTTCATGAGCATTCTCAGAGACACAAGCATCTTTTATATCTGCTGTTCAAGAATCAAACTCAGCGGCATGGCCAATGACTACCTCACCATCGATCCATATAAGAAATAAGTAGTCACTTTTCCCATCGTTATCAACATAAATCGCCATGGCAACATAGTATTTTTCCATCAATCCCCGCCTTTATTTTGGAAAAGATGTCACCACCTTATTAGCCCCGGGCGTTGCAACTATCTTTACGCTATCCAATATTGAATTTCCCGCGGCTTTTTCAGAAACACCTCCACTCAACCCAGCCTCGGGATAAGGAACGTCGTAGTTCCAATTTCCATTCCCGCCGACCGTAGGAGTTATCTCTCCCTTCACCGCCTTGTCCTATGCTGCATTCGTTGTAGCGATTGGATCGTCCACAAAAACACCATGCGATGGTTTTTTGAAATGTCCGCTCCGTGTTGCATCACATGCTCTGGCGCAGTTTCTCCTGTTCTAGGAATTTTTCTTGACAGTCCAAACATCCACACTCCGGAGGCATTTGAGGCGTCAGACCCAGTGGGTCAATCCACTGCACTGGATTGGGCGCGTACTGCCAGACGTTGAAGCCGCCGGCCAACCCCGATCGGATCTTTCGATACGAAACGCCCCGTAGCCGGATCGTAGTACCGATGCCGGTTATAGTGCGGCCCGGTCTACGTGACACTGCCCCGGGCCTTGCAGAAGGCAAAATTTACGCACAGAGGCACGTTTCGTGCCTCGTCGTAGTGGTATCGCTCGTTGTCCGCTTGCCGTCGAAGCCTGTACAGCAAAGCACTCAGACGTTGCGCGACAGTTAACCAAAGTCGCTCGCGTACTCCGTCGTACTCGCAGCAGAACCTTGGCGATAGGGCGCCCGATTTTACGCTTCATTTATCTACGATCGTAATCGCTTTTTTGCAAATTCTGCGACCAATTCATCTGTATCATAGGCAAGAACGGATCGACCCACTCAACCGGGTTCGGCGCGTACTGATAAACGTTCAGCCTACCCGCCCACCCGATCGAATCCTTGCTGATGAACCGCCCGCTGCTCCGGTCGAAATACCGATACCGGTTATAGTGCAGCCCCGTCTCTTCATCACAATACTGCCCCGGAAACCGAATCGAATTCGTCGCCTCATTCCGCTCCGGCGTCTCCCGCCAGACCGTCTTCTCCCATCCCCACGCCCGATACCGCCCCAGCCACACCACCTTCCCCGACTCATCCACCAGTTCCTGCGGTGTCTCAAGATAATCGTTCTGGTAAAACAGCGTCGCATGCCGTATCTTTGCCGACACCTGCACGAACCGCCCGTCCGTGTCCGTCTCAATGAATGCCGCCTCGACCAGCGTCTCGTCCAGCCGCGCGAACGTCCCCGGTTCATGCAGGTAGATCGACGCCCCTCGCCACTGGGGCTGCTCCGAGAACGTATGCATCCGCTGCGCCACCGGCGACGAATACGCATCCGCCGGATCCTCCCGTACCACGTATGTCGGACGATGCATCACCGGTTCGCGCTCGCCCGACTGCGGCGACGGGATATGGAACCGCTTCTTCAAATGAAATCGCTACTCACACCCAATTCCCTTTCATTAAAGTTTCGTCAATCACCGGGACTTTCCCAAACCTTCATACCCTCAACGGCGCGCTCGATATCATCCATATCATCATCCCCCAACGCATCATCAAATTTGCTAGAAATTATCTCTCTTACCTTAGCCAATCTTCGGGTTACGCCATTTTCGTCAATAAATCTCACCGTTTCCCGACAATAAGCTAACTCGTTATCACCAATCACGCCAATAGAATCATCATGATAATATCTCCCAATATTTCTCAATGAAATCAATAGATACTCTATTTCCGACAATACAAATAGAGCCTCCTCCCCAGAAATAACAATCTTCTCGTTATTTTTTTTCACTTCACCTCCGCCGAACAATATCTGCATTCATCAATTCCACATCCCCCTTGACAGTGAGCTCTGGGGAACCATATCGGGGATTCTTCACCCACTCAAGTCGGCTATCAAGCACATCCGTTTCCACGTAGTCTCGCCCTCGCCCCCTTTTTATCTGATATTTTGACTCGGCCTCGATTTGACTGAGCGCCCCCTTGCTTGCCGGCTCAACATAGACTCGGTTGTTGTCGAGAGCCCTTATTACTCCGCACTCGCATATTGCGTTAGAGCCTTTCCGATTAGTGTAATGCCGGACCCGCGTTGTTTTCCCATCTCCGGCAGTCAACCCAAGGGGATCACTCCATGTCACTGGATTCAGAGGATAGACATATAGGTTATGTCCCCCCGCATATCCAATCGGGTCCTTCGAGATGAACCGCCCCACCTCCGGATCATAGTACCGATGCCGGTTGTAATGCAGCCCCGACTCATGGTCATGGTACTGCCCCTGGAAGCGGATGGGATTGGCGATCGGCACCTTCCCCGAGGCCTTGCGGATCGTCTCCTGCGCGACACCCCACGCGCGGTACTCCGCGCTCCACGCAATCTCGCTGTGCTCATCAGTCAGCTCCTGCGGCGTGCCAAGGTGATCGCACTGGTACCACGCCAGGCTGTCGATGGCTGGTGCGGGCGGCGGCGGCAACCACAGCGGGTCTTCGTCCTGTCGGTAATAATCGCCGTACTCGGGCTGGTCGAGCAATTCGATGGCGTCGTCGCGCACCGCCTGCGCCACCGGTACGAAGCTGCCCGGCTCGTACACGTAGTGCGTGGTGCGCGCACCAAAGCCATCCTCGTCGGCGATCTTGCTTTCCCAGGCCAGCGTGTCGCCATCCCAGCCATACAACGTGAAGCCGCATTGCAGCGCGCGGTTGCGTTTCACCCGCTCGGCGCGGTTCCAGTGTGGCCCCGCTTCGCTTCTTTCCTCGTAGTGCGCCTGGCTGTGCTTGGACAGGCGCCGGCCGAGGGCGTCGTAGGTGTAGTCGACCTTCAGACGCTCGTCTTCGTAGTGCGTCAGGCGGTCAAACAGGTCCCAGGTGAAGCGGCCTTCCTTGCCGTTGTGCCAGCGCTGCGTGAGGTTGCCGCGCCCATCGTACTGGTAGTGGGTGCCGGCGTATTGCTTGAGCAGGTTGTCCAGCGCCTTGATGCGCGGCATGCGCTGGCGCTCGGCTTCGCGCTGCTCGGCCGGGTCGATGAGGTTGCTCGCCGGGTCGAAGTCGAAGGTCTCGTGGCCCAGCCGGCTGTGCGCTTCGAGCAAGCGGCCCACCGGGTCGTAGCGGTAGGCGAGCTGCCCGCGCCGCGTGTCGTTGATGTCGGTTAGCTGGCCGCTGGCGTCGTAGCGGTAGCGGCGCACCAGCAGGCGGTTGCCGCCTGCGGTCTGCCCGACCTGGCCTTTGGATTCGTGGGTAAGTACCTGCTCGCTGAGCCGCCCCATTGAATCCCACTGCTGCGTTTGCAGCAGCCGATTGCCTTGCAGACGCGCGACTTCGCGATGCAGGTCGTCGCGCTCGTAGCTGACGAGTTCGCGCTCATCGATCTGCAGCGCCAGCAGGTGGCCGCTGCCGTAGGTGAGCCAGCTGACGCGGTGGCCGTCCGGGCGCACGGTGGCAATACGCTGGTTCAGCGCGTCGTATTCGTGCTGCCATACCCCGACCAGCGGCTGGCCCAGGCGGGTGTAGTGCTGGTGCTCACGCACCAGGTTGCCGGCAGGGCGAAAGATCGTTAGGGTGACCAGAGTTTGGGTCGTAATAGCGATGGCGATTGTAATGCAGCCCCGTCTACACACTATCGCATTCAAGGAAATAGTCGAAGCTCTCCAGTTCGAGCCGCTCTGATATATATGGCGCGAGTTCTTCTGCGATATTCACGTCGATCACACCGACGTCATACATTGGATTATCTCTGGGCTGCTTAAAAAGTGCCTGCAGAAACTCCAGATTCGGCTCGACCGCAAACTCTATATCGCGGATATGGGCATCTCCATTTTTCTCAAATACCGAGATGTAGCGATGAAGTTGATATGCCTTCATGGTTCAATCATCCTTGTTGGATCTGCCCCCTTACCCGGTATGGCCGCACCAGTCTGGGGATCAAACGCGCCCATGTGCTTACCACGTTTCGTGTACATTTCCACTTCGCCATGCTGCGAGTCCCACTCACAAATACATCCGCCTTTAAGTTTCCAACGCTTTCGCAACATTCCGCCTCCCTGTACCGGCGTTTTTCTCTTCACGCTCACTGCATCGGGATATCCTGGCAAATCCTTGGGTGCGGGTATGTATTTGCTTAGCCCTAGTGTCCTGTTCCGCTGATTCGCGAGCAAAGTCGATGCAGCTTTTCGAGGATGGAATCGGCTGAGGCGGTCCAG
>NZ_CABVPN010000035.1 GCF_902499115.1 Burkholderia diffusa | reverse complement strand
TCCTTGCGTTTGCGTGGCATAAAAGTGGCTCCTTGGCCGTCAGTTTATGCCTCACACACAAAAGACTGGATAGGCTCGGTTCCGGGTTGGATATCGGTCCGCATTGCCCAAACGGCAGCACTCAAAAGTGCGTCATGTCTCTCATCCGCCAGGACAGCCAGTCACTTTCCCGCCCCGAAATATCACCGAATTCCAAACATGCTGACGCGCCGCCGACGGTAACAGACTATTCGCCCGATCCCGATAGGCTAAACTGGCCGCCGATTAACACAACACAAGCCGACGCTTAGAGCGTATGAACAACCACATCCAACAATACATACAAAACGGATATCAGTATGTCTCAAACAACGCCTCTGCCATCGGGGCAACCGTACTCGTAAGCCAGACTGGAGATCGAATCGTTAAGTTTGGGCAAGATTCCGCTTACGACGTCTTCGTGACGCATGCCCTCCACTTCCCTTCGTCAAAATTCCCGGTCTTTTACTGCCACAGCAAACCAGCTGGCGCATTCAACGCGGCGTCGAACAAGCCGTACACCGTTACAGAAATGGAGCGTCTCGACCCTTTGACGCAGGTTGAGGCAACGACTGTCATGACGTGGGTCCGCGCAGTATTTGCGGCTTGGCAAAATTCAACGAACATATCCCTGGTTCCGGACCCATACAACCTGACCTCCACCCTAATCCAATTGCGCGGGGTCGCGCTCGCCAATCTTGTCGGCCTTGACGTACTCAAACCTGCCAATTACATGGCCAGAATTAGCCAATGCCAGCGAGAAATCGTTTTCATTGATCCGCTCAACTAGCAACGAGCCTTCGCTATGGCCTCACCAACGTCCGCTTGGGGTCGATCTGCGCCGGTCGTGCGTCACAGGGCTGCGTGTTCGCGCTTTGAGCAAATGTCGACGTAATCACCACGCCAACTAGGGCGAATAAGCCGGATGCGAGCGCGGCAAGCACTGCCGATAGCACTGCGGCGTTTGTCATGGCCAGTCCCCGAATCAATCTTGTCGCGATTATGCCGCGCTTGCTCGTGCCAATCACTGACGTGATGCGACGGTTGCAAAGTAACTTTCTAGCGTAACGCCGGCTCGGGGGTGTGGGCGCGCGGGGCGTTCTTTGCGCGCAGCGTTCCAGAAGGCAGGGCAACTCTCAACGTCGTCGTGCGGACGCCATAGCTCAGCAGTCTGTCTCCAACTTTATCTCCAAGAAAATGTGTACTTTGGAGATAGACTTGGAGATAACCACAGCCTTACCAGACAAGGCTTACAGGCCGATACAACCGTCTATCTCCAAATCTCCAAATATTTTTGCTTCCGGCTGCACAGCAACGTTCCGCACGGCACGGGCCTTCGACTGATCGAGCCTACGCCGATACGCCCGTCGGTATCTTCTGAACGACCTCGCCCGAACGGCACACGCAGCAGAGCGATATGAATTCTGCGGCTGCCAGAAGCGCGGGGGGCAACTCTGGGGGCAACTCAGTAACACCCAACAAGCAATGCCCTTACACTACGGGCATCACAGAGAATTATTTCATTCCGGCCCTGGCACCAGTATTTCGCAGCGTCATGCGCTGCACCTGTCGAAACCCGCGCAAGCTCGCCGCTTCGCGGGTTTTTTGTTTTTTCCCGCGCGTTTTTTCCCGCGCGCATCGCACACTGCAACGCGCGCCCTCCCTCGGCAGTCCAAGTATCAGGACACGCAAGCACGGAGGCCCCATGTCCACGCGCGTCCTCTTTTCGAGCCGGATTGGCCGAGGCATGCTCGTCGCGCTGCTGTCGATCATGCTGGGCGGATGCGACCTGCTCCGCCAGCCACCCGTGCCCGACTGGCCCGGGCCGCATGCGCCCTACCCGTTCCCGGACAACATTCCCCACCGCACCGAGTGACCGGCTCGACCGACCTCGCCCCCACGCGCGCGCCGCGCGTTCAGCCCTGCTCGCAGAACCGCGGGTCGCGAAAGCGGGTCGGCGCGAAGCCGCGCAACGCGGGGCGAGCACGCGGTAGCCGCGCGCGGCCAGCGTTTCGACCACGGCTTCCCAGCCGACCGGGCTGAAGGCGCGCGCCGGTCGCAATACCGCAATACCTGTCGAATGCCGCCGTCGATCGCAGTCGGCGCGGGCGGGCGCGGCGCCCTTTTCAGTCGCCGGTCGCGGTCGCGCCCTTGTCGTTCAACGCATCCGCCATCAACTCCGCGAACCATTCGATGAACGCGTTGAGCCGTCTCGACCGGTGCCGGCGATGCGGATAGACGGCCGACACGTCCATCGGCGCGGCCCGATGGCCGGGCATCACCTCGACCAATGCCCCGCTGTCGAGCAGATGCACGACGTCGAAGCGCGGAATCTGGATCAGCCCCATCCCGGCAATGCAACTCGCGATATAGGTTTCGGCGTTGTTGACCGCCACGCGGCTCGGCAGCGCCAGTGTGTGGTGGCCGCCGTCCGCGCAGTATTCCCAGCGGAGCTCGCGGCCGGTCGTCGGTGACGCATAGCCGATCGCCCAGTGCCCGTGCGCGAGCGCATCGGGGTGCTCGGGCACGCCGCATTCGCGCAGGTAGTCGGGGCTCGCGCAGTTGATCAGCGCGAACTGCCCGAGCGGCCGCACGACGAGGCTGCTGTCCGCGAGCCGCCCGACCCGGATTGCGCAATCGACGCCCTCCTGCACGAGATCGATCGAGCGGTCCGTCGAGCCGAGCGACAGTTGCAGCTTCGGGTAGCGGCGAAACAGCGACGGCAGCGCGGGCGCGATCACTCGGCGCGCGATCCGGCTCGGCACATCGACGTTCAGCCGCCCGATCACGTCGCGATCGCGGCGCCGGAACAGCCGGTCGAGCTCGTCGGCTTCCGCGAGCAGGCGCCGGCCGCGCTCCAGCAGCAGCGCGCCGTCGGCCGTCAGCTGCACCTGCCGCGTCGTACGGTGCAACAAGCGCGTGCCGAGCGCGGCCTCGAGCTGCTGGACAGCGGCCGACACCGTCGCGCGCGGCACGTCGAGCGCATGCGCGGCCTTGATGAAGCTGCCCATCTCGGCAACCTGAAGGAAGATTCTGACCTGATCCAGCTTGTCCATCGGCGGGCGGAAAACGTGGGTTCGGACGACCGTCACCGCCAAGCGCCGCGCGTCGCGGCCGATCCCGGCGGCACAGAAAAAACGGGCGCGCGGCCTTGTGCCCGCGCGCCCGCCCATTGTCCATGCAAACGGTCCATTGCGGATCGCCGCGCGCACGCGACGACCGCCGGCACGGCCCGTTACTTGGTCGTATAGCCGCCGTTGATCAGGATCGTCTGGCCGGTGATCCACCAGCCGTCGGTCACGAGATGGCGGATGAACGGCACGACGTCCTCGATATCGGTGAGGCCCGTCTTGCTGAACGGCGACAGCGCAGCCGCCGTCTTGTGATACGCGACCGCGTCGGCGCCCTCGGCCGGGTAGAAGAACGGCGTGTCCATCGGGCCCGGCCCGACCGCCGTCACCGAGATGCCGCGCGCGCCGTATTCTTTCGACGCCGCGCGCGTGAAGTGCTCGACGGGCGCCTTCGATCCTTCGTAGGCCGCATAGAACGGCGTGAACGCGCCGAGCAGCGACGTCACGAGCGTGACGAGCTTGCCGTGATCCTCGAGGTGCCGCCCCGCTTCCTTGATGAAGAAGAATGCGGACTTGCTGTTTACCGCGAACATCTCGTCGTATTCGGCCTCGGAGATTTCGGTGATCGGCTTCTTCAACACCTTGCCGACGGTATTGATCGCGATGTCGATCTTGCCGAAGCGCTGCTTCGCGTCGCCGAACAGCTTCTCGACCGCGGCGGCCGTCGTCAGGTCGGCCTGGAACGTCGCAGCTTGCGCGCCGGCCGCGCGCACGGCGGCGGCCGTCTCTTCGGCCTGCGCCTGCGACGCCGCGCTGTTGTAGTGAATCGCCACCGCCTTCGCACCGTGGCCGGCCAGATCCCGGGCGATCAAGCCGCCGAGATTCTTGGCGCCGCCTGCGATCAGGACGACCTTGTCTGCGAGCGTGTGAGTAGCCACGGTTGACTCCTTTTTGCATTGAATGAAGCTAGGAGTGTAGGCACGCGCGACGCGCCGGTCAGCCGGGCATGGCTGGATGGATTATCCAGAAAAACGATCCAATCAGGCATCCGGAATGGTGGGCTGCCCCACCGACAGGGGCGGCGAAATTCGTGCCGACGCCGGCGCGCCGCTTGATAGAATGCGCGCGCTATGGATCTCGAAAGCATTCTCTACACGCAGGGCTTCGGCTCGCGCCGCCAGTGCCGCGGACTGATCGAAACGGGCCGCGTCACCGTCGCGGGCGCGAGCGCGACCGACCCCGACGCGTCGTTCGACACCGACGGCCTCGTGTTCACGGTCGACGATACCGCCTGGCCGTTCCACGCCCGCGCGTATCTCGCGCTCAACAAGCCGGCCGGCTACGAGTGCTCGCGCGAGCCGCAACACCATGCGAGCGTGTTCAGCCTGCTGCCCGCGCCGCTCGTCGCACGCGGCGTGCAGTGCGTCGGCCGCCTCGACCAGGACACGACGGGCCTGCTCCTGCTGTCCGACGACGGCCAGTTCGTGCACGCGTACACGTCGCCGAAGCGCAAAGTGCCGAAGACCTACGTCGCGACCGTGCGCCACCCGCTCGACGACGCCCAACTGGACGCGCTGCGCGCCGGCGTGCAGCTCCACGGCGAGCCGAAGCCGATCGCGGCGGTCGCCGCCGACGCGCGCGACACGCACGCGCTCGCGCTGACCGTCCTCGAAGGCAAATATCATCAAGTGAAGCGCATGGTCGCCGCGGCCAGCAACCGCGTCGAGGCGCTGCACCGAGAAAGCATCGGCGGCTTCACGCTGCCGGACGACCTGGCGCCCGGCGCATGGCGCTGGCTCGGGGAAGACGACCTTTCAGCACTGCGCCATTCCGTCAAAACCCTGTAAGGGAAAATCCGCACGACCGTTCGGTGTCCGGCCGCGTCGCGGCCGCACGATCCCC
Organism: Burkholderia diffusa; assembly: GCF_902499115.1. Classification (GTDB taxonomy): domain Bacteria; phylum Pseudomonadota; class Gammaproteobacteria; order Burkholderiales; family Burkholderiaceae; genus Burkholderia; species Burkholderia diffusa. The sequence goes on along the minus strand of NZ_CABVPN010000035.1, from coordinate 77,151 downwards.
CGCTATACTGAAATCACAAGCTGTACGAGCAGCGATGCAGGGGAGACATCATGAACATCAACCATTCTTTCGAACTGTCGTACGTGACGATCGCGTTCGCGATCGTGGGTGCCATCGTGATCGGCGGGCTGCTGGCCACGATGCACATGAAGCACAAGTATCATCCGAACCTGATCGGCGCGCTGATCGGCGCGTTGCTGTGCTTCCTGCTGATCGAGGCGTTACCGGCGCTGACCTGACGCGCCGCGCGGCGCGACCGTTTGAAGGAATTCGTCTACGGTCGGATAGCGCAACGTCACGCACAATTCGGCCTTGAGCCGCGCATTGGACAGGCGCCGCGACTCGCGCATGAACGACAGGAGCGTCGGCTCGAGCCGATGCTCGGCGTCCGCGCGACTGATCCGCGGCGGCAGCGGCAGGCCGAACGCCTGCGCGACCCGGTCGAAATACTCTCCCATCCGCAGTTCGCTGTCGTCCGACGCATGCACGGCGCGCGCCGGCTTGCCGCGCACGGCCGCGCGCCGCAGGATCGCCGCGAGATCGTCCGCGTGGATATGGTTCGTGTAGACGTCGTCGGCCGCGTCGAGCGCCGGTGTGCCGCGCTCGAGCCGCGCGAGCGGCAGCCGGTTCGCCGCGTAGATGCCGGGAATGCGCACGATGCGCGCGGACAGCACGCCGCGCACCGTGGCCGCCCGCAGCTGACGCTCGGCCGACACGCGCCGGAACGCGCGCGGATTCGCGGGGCGCAGCGGCTGCGTTTCGTCGATTCGCGCCCCGCCGCAATCGCCGTATACGCCCGTCGTGCTGGCGTAGACGAGCGTCGGCGCGCGAAGGGCGTCGGGTACAATACGCGCTGCCCGCACCGGCACGCCGGCCTGTCGGGTCGCGGCACGCAGCGTGCGGAGCCGGCCGACGGACGACACCGGCGGTGCGGATGGCCGCCGTGCAGGCACGGACAATGCGGCGATCAGCGCGCGGGTGCGGCGATCGTCGCGGCCGTCGGATTGCGGCGGCGCGAGATGCAGGATCGTGCGGGCGAGCCCCGCTAGACGTCCGAGCGTCGCCCGGCGATCGAGGTCGCCGACGATCGGCGTCGCGCCTGCCGCGCGCAATTCGTCGCAGCGGCCCGGATGGCTCGTCAGCGCGACAATGCGCAGGTTGCGGCGCGCGGCGCGCCATTGCGCGACGCAGCGCAGGCCGACGTCGCCGCAGCCGACGATCAGTACGCGCGGCCGGCGCAGGATTCGAATCGCGATCATGTTGGTTGCGAAATCAGTAGCCACCGTTGCGCGGCGCGCAACGGGTTTGCATTGTAGCTGCCGTGCCGACATGCACGGTCCCCACATTTTGTTCTATTTGGTTCTATGGCATTCAACGTTACTCTCAAGCAAAGCGGCCGGCAGTTCCAGGTCGAGTCGGACGAAACCGTGCTGGCGGCGGCGCTGCGCCAGAACGTCCATCTGCCGTACGGATGCAAGAACGGCGCGTGCGGCTCCTGCAAGGGCCAGATCGTGTCGGGCCAGATCGAACAGGGCCCGCACGCCGCGTCGGCACTGTCCAACGACGAACGTACGCGCGGCCTCGCGCTGCTCTGCTGTTCGAAGGCGCAATGCGACCTCGAGATCGACGTGCGCGAAATCGCCGGCGTCGACGGCGTGCAGGTGAAGAAGCTGCCGTGCCGGATCGCGGCGCTCGAGCGCCGCGCCGACGACGTGATGGTCGTGAAGCTGCAGTTGCCCGCCAACGAGCGCCTGCAATACCTCGCGGGCCAATACGTCGAGTTCATCCTGAAGGACGGCTCGCGCCGCAGCTACTCGATGGCGAATGCGCCGCACGAGGAAGGCCCGATCGAGCTGCACATCCGCCACATGCCGGGCGGCAAGTTCACCGACCACGTGTTCGGCGCGATGAAGGAGCGCGACATCCTGCGCTTCGAAGGCCCGCTCGGCACGTTCTTCCTGCGCGAGGATTCCGACAAGCCGATCGTGCTGCTCGCGTCCGGCACCGGCTTCGCGCCGATCAAGGCGATCATCGAGCACGTCAGGCATTCGGGCATCACGCGCCCGATGACGCTCTATTGGGGCGCACGCCGCAAGAAGGACATCTACCTCGGCGAGCTCGCCGAGCAATGGGCGCGCGAGATCCCGAACTTCAAGTACGTGCCGGTGCTGTCCGAGCCGGACGACGCCGACCAGTGGACCGGCCGCACCGGCTTCGTCCACCGCGCGGTGATCGAGGACCTGCCCGATCTGTCGGGCCACCAGGTGTACGCATGCGGCGCGCCGGTGATGGTCGAATCCGCGCAGCGCGACTTCACCCAGCACCACGCGCTGCCGGCCGACGAGTTCTACGCGGACTCGTTCACGAGCGCCGCCGATCTCGCGCATCCGGTCTGAGCACCGGGCACGCCCGCGTCCTCTCCTGCGCGCCGCCGTGACACATTCGTGGCATCGCGGCGGTTTACAGTGGGGCGCGGGATGCCTTATGCTTGCGCACATGAACCGCTTCCTGTCCGCTCTCCGACGTCGCCGCTCGCCGCTCCGCCCGGATGCCGCCGGCTCGTCACGGACTCGCGCGTAACCCTCCTCCGCTTCACCGGTTACGCACAAGCTGTTCGACCTACCAGCCACGGCCTCCCGTGGCTTTTTTATTGCCCGTTTCCCTTTCAACGTCCGCTGGAGTCTGCTGTCATGCCCCTGAACGATTACCCGATCGACTCGCTGATGTACATCACGAACCGCCCCGACATCGTGTTTACGCACGGCAAGGGTTCGTGGCTCTACGATCACACGGGCAAGCGCTATCTGGACTTCATTCAGGGCTGGGCCGTCAACAGCCTCGGCCACTGCAACGACGGCATCGTCGAAGCGCTGAAGACGCAGGCGGAGAAGCTGCTGAACCCGTCGCCCGCGTTCTACAACGAGCCGATGGCGAAGCTCGCGGGGCTGCTGACGCAGCACAGCGTGTTCGACAAGGTGTTCTTCACGAACAGCGGCGCGGAAGCGAACGAAGGCGCGATCAAGCTCGCGCGCAAGTGGGGCCGCAAGTTCAAGAACGGCGCGTACGAGATCATCACGTTCGACCACAGCTTCCACGGCCGCACGCTCGCGACGATGTCGGCCAGCGGCAAGCCGGGCTGGGACACGATCTACGCACCGCAGGTGCCGGGATTCCCGAAGGCCGAGCTGAACGACATCAACTCGGTCGAGAAGCTGATCACCGACAAGACCGTCGCGGTGATGCTCGAGCCGATCCAGGGCGAAGGCGGCGTGATTCCGGCGACGCGTGAATTCATGCAGGCGCTGCGTGCGCTGACGAAGCAGCACGACCTGCTGCTGATCGTCGACGAAGTGCAGAGCGGCTGCGGCCGCGCGGGCACGCTGTTCGCGTACGAGCTGTCGGGCATCGAGCCGGACATCATGACGCTCGCGAAGGGCATCGGCGGCGGCGCACCGCTCGGCGCGCTGCTGTCGAAGGCCGACGTCGCGGTGTTCGAGGCCGGCGACCAGGGCGGCACCTACAACGGCAACCCGCTGATGACGGCGGTCGGCTATTCGGTGATCTCGCAGCTCGTCGCGCCCGGTTTCCTCGAAGGCGTGCGTGAGCGCAGCGAATACCTGAAGCGCAAGCTGCTCGAGCTGTCGGAAGAGCGCGGTTTCGAAGGCGAACGCGGCGAAGGCCTGCTGCGCGCGCTGCTGCTCGGCAAGGATATCGGCCCGCAGATCGTCGAGAAGGCGCGCGACATGCAGCCCGACGGCCTGCTGCTGAACGCGGCGCGCCCGAACCTGCTGCGCTTCATGCCCGCGCTGAACGTCACGACCGAGGAAATCGACCAGATGATGGCGATGCTGCGGTCGATTCTCGACACGCTCTGAGGAGACCGCCGCGATGGATGCCGCCGCCGAGGCTGTTGCTATCCGCCCGTTCGAACGCGCCGACACCGATGCCGTGCTCGCGGTTTGGCGCGACGCGTTCCCGCACTACGACGAAGCCGGCGCGCCGCCGCACCGCGATCCGCTGCGATCGATCGAGCTGAAGCTCGCGACGCAGCCGGAACTGTTCTTCGTCGCGACCAGCGGCGCGCGGGTCGTCGGCACGCTGATGGCGGGTTTCGACGGTCATCGCGGCTGGCTTTACTCGTTCGGCGTGTCGAACGATGCTCGGCGACTCGGCATCGGCCGCGCGCTGATCGCGCATGCGGAACGCGCGCTCGCCGCGCGCGGCTGCCTCAAGATCAATCTGCAGGTGCTGCCTGGCAACGACGATGCGTGCCGCTTCTATGCGGCGCTCGGCTATCGCGTCGAGGAACGCATCTCGTTCGGCAAGACGCTGCCGGCCGCCTGACGCCGCCGGCAGCCCCCATCAGCGCGTGATCGGCCCCGCGTCCGGCAGCGGATTGCCGAGCGCGTCGGTCGGCACGGCCTGCTGCTCGAACGCCGCGAAATACGCGGCCCATTGCGTCTCGCTCACGCGCACGATCAGCGCGCCGTCCTGCCACACGTCGTTGTGATCGTTGTGGTCGTCGCCCGCGCGGTGCAGGTAGTTCGAGCCCGTCGAACCCTGGTTCATGTGCGTGTCGTGGATGCCGTTGCCTTCCGAATACGTGCGGCCGAACACGACGACGTCGAGCCCCTGCGACTGCGCGGCGTTGACGAGCCGCAGCAGAGACGGGATCGGCTCCGCGTTTTCGGTGCCGTCCATCACGGCGCTCGCGCGCCATGCCCCGGTCTCGTTCAGGATGTCGCTGCGCAGATAGTCGAGCGCCGGCAGCGCGGTTTGCCCGGTGAGATCGTTGTAGCCTTCGGCCGCGGCCGCGAGCGTCGCCGTGACCGGATGATGGAAATCGTAGACGAGCTTGTAGTTCAGCAGGTCGTCCGAGTCGTTGGTGCCGACGTTGATCGCGACGTCCCAGTCGCCGGTCGGCAATGCGAGCGTCAGGTGGATGTGATACTGGATCTCGCCGCCGTGCGGCGAGCCCTTCAGCCGCGCCACCGACGTCACCTTCGCCTTCACGAAACCGTAGTCCAGACTCATGCGTGCTCTCCGTGTCCCGATGGATCGACCATGCTACGCAGCCCGCGTGTCGGTTTGCGGACGGCCGGTCGCGGACGGCCGGTTGCGGACGGCCTGCTACCGAGTCGCGCACCGCATGGTCGGCGTCACCGCCGAATGAATGGAGTCGCCTCCGCACGCACAGTTCGTCGCCGGGCGCGCCGCACGAAAAAAAAGCTGTCACGGCATCCCGTGACAGCCTTTCGAAGCCCTTGTGCGGCACGCCGGCATCCGCCGCCGCGCCACACCGGGCCCGCTCATTCACCCAGATACGCGGCCCGCACCTTCGGATCGTCGAGCATCTGCTTCGCATCGCCTTCCATCGTGACCACACCCGAGTCCATCACATAACCGCGGTCGGCCGCCTGCAGCGCGAGGCGTGCGTTCTGCTCGACCAGCAGCACCGTGATGCCCTCCTTCGAGATCTCGCGAACCACTTCGAAGATCTTCTCGACCATGATCGGCGACAGCCCCATCGACGGCTCGTCGAGCAGCAGCAGCTTCGGCTTGCTCAGGATCGCGCGCGACATCGCCAGCATCTGCTGCTCGCCGCCCGACAGCGTGCCCGCGAGCTGCGTCGCACGCTCCTTGAGACGCGGGAAGAAGCCGAACATCCGGTCGACGTCCTTCTTGATCTGCTCCTTGTCGTTGCGCAGGTACGCGCCCATCTGCATGTTCTCGATGATCGACATCCGCGCGAAGATCCCGCGGCCTTCCGGCACCATCGCGAGCCCGCGTTTGAGCAGTTCGTGCGACGGCACGCCCTTGATCGACTTGCCGTCGTACTCGATGTCACCCGCCGAATACGGCTTGAGACCCGTGATCGCCTTCATCGTCGTGGTCTTGCCGGCACCGTTCGCGCCAATCAGCGTCACGAGTTCGCCCTGGCGGACTTCCATGTCAACGCCCTTGACGGCCTGGATGCCGCCGTAGTTGACCTGCAAGCCCTTGATTTTCAACATTGCCGCTGCCATCAGTGCACCCCTGCGCCGAGATATGCCTCAATCACCTTCGGATTCTTCTGCACGTCCTGCGGCAGACCCTCGGCGATCACCTTGCCGTAATCGAGCACCGTCATCCGGTTGCACAGCCCCATCACGAGCTTCACGTCGTGCTCGATCAGGAGAATCGTGCGGCCGTCCGAGCGGATCTTGTCGAGCAGGCGCGTGAGTTCGACCTTCTCGGTCGCGTTCATCCCGGCCGCCGGCTCGTCGAGCGCGAGCAGCTTCGGGTCGGTCGCCAGCGCGCGGGCGATTTCCAGCCGGCGCTGGTGGCCGTACGACAGGTTGCGCGACGTGTAGTCCGCGTACTGCAGCACGCCCACGTATTCGAGCAGCTCGATCGCGCGCTCCTTGATCTCACGCTCTTCCTGGCGTTCCGCCGGCGTCTGGAACACCGCGCCGAGCAGCCCGTGCTTGGTCCGCACGTGGCGGCCCACCATCACGTTCTCGAGCGCGGTCATCCCGCCGAACAGTCGAATGTTCTGGAACGTGCGCGCGATGCCCGTCTTCGCGACCTGGTGCACCGCGGTCGGCTTGTATTCCGTGCCGTCGAGCTTGAACTCGCCGGAGTCCGGCGTGTAAAGGCCCGTGATCACGTTGAAGAACGTCGTCTTGCCGGCGCCGTTAGGGCCGATCAGGCCGTAGATCTCGCCTTCCTTGATCTCGAGGCCGACGTCGGACAGTGCCTGCAAGCCGCCGAAGCGCTTGTTCACGCCTTTGACGGACAGTCGGATTTGCTTGTCGCTCATGTGTGATATCCCCTTGTCCGTTGGTTAAGCGCGCACCGGCTTCTTGCTGTTGCGCTTCGCCAGTTTCGCGATCTTGTCCTCATGCTTCGGCGCCGGCCACAGGCCTTCCGAGCGGTACAGCATGATGATGACCATCGCGAGGCCGTACAGCGCCTGACGGATCACTTCGGTATCGACGATGTCGTGACCGAAAATCGCATGCTGCAGCGGGCTCATCGTCGAGCGCAGGAATTCCGGGAAGATCGCGAGGAGCACCGCGCCCAGGATCACGCCCGGGATGTGGCCCATGCCGCCGAGCACCACGCAGGCGAGCACGACGATCGATTCCCAGAACGTGAACGACTCGGGCGACACGAAGCCCTGGAACGCGCCGAACATCGAGCCCGACAGGCCGCCGAACGACGCGCCCATCGCGAACGCGAGCAGCTTCACGTTACGGGTGTTGATGCCCATCGCCTTCGCCGCGATTTCGTCCTCGCGGATCGCGGCCCAAGCGCGGCCGATACGCGAGTGCTGCAGGCGCGTACACACCCAGATCACCAGCAGCGAGCACAGCACGAACAGGTAGTAGTACATGTACACGGACGGCAGCTGGAAGCCGAACAGTGAGTGCGTCTGCGACAGGTTGAAGCCGCCGATGTGCACCGGATCGATGCCCGTGATCCCCTTCGGGCCGTTGGTGATGTTCACCGGACGGTCGAGGTTGTTCATGAAGATCCGGACGATTTCACCGAAGCCGAGCGTGACGATCGCCAGGTAGTCGCCGCGCAGGCGCAGCGTCGGCGCGCCGAGCAGGATCCCGAAGGTCGCCGCCAGCGCCATCGCGATCGGCACGATGATCAGGAACGGGATGTGCAGGCCGTTCGGCGCGAGCGCCGCGATCCACTCGAACTGCGAGGTCAGGTGCGGCGAGCTCAGCAGTGCCGCCGTATACGCGCCCACCGCGTAGAACGCGATGTAGCCGAGGTCGAGCAGGCCGGCGAAGCCGACCACCACGTTCAGCCCCAGCGCGAGCATCACGTACAGCATCGCGAAGTCGAGCACGCGGACCCAGTAATTGCCGCCTGCCGAGCCGATGATGATCGGCGCCGCGATCACGAAGGCCGCGGTCAGGATGCCGATGATGACGGTCTTGGCCGTGTTGCGTTCTTCGACGAGCGACGTCGAGGATTCGATCGGTTGAATGGATGTCATGTTGTTTGCTCCCCTTCCGTTACGCGCGGTCCGCGACACGTTCGCCCAGCAGGCCCGACGGACGGAACACCAGCACGATGATCAGCACGATGAATGCGAACACGTCCTGGTAGTTACTGCCGAATACGCCGCCCGTGAGGTCGCCGATGTAGCCCGCGCCGAGCTGCTCGATCAGGCCGAGCACCACGCCGCCGACCATCGCGCCGCCGAGGTTGCCGATCCCGCCGAGCACCGCCGCCGTGAACGCCTTCATGCCGGGGATGAAGCCCATGTAGAAGTGCACGTTGCCGTATTCGGACGCGATCATCACGCCGGCCAGCGCGGCGAGCGCGGAGCCGATCATGAACGTCGCCGAGATCACGAAGTTCGGGTTCACGCCCATCAGGCTCGCGGTGTTCGGGCTTTCGGCGATCGCACGCATCGCGCGGCCGAGCTTGGTCTTGTGCACGAGCAGCAGGAGACCTGCCATCACGATGAACGCCACCGCGATGATCACGATTTCAGTCACCGAGATCACGGCGCCGGGCGTCGTGTCGGTCGCCTTGATCACGTTGATCGGATCGGTCGGCAGCAATTGCGGGAACGGCAGCGGGTTGCGCGACCAGATGATCATCGCGGCCGTCTGCAGCAGGATCGACACGCCGATCGCGGTGATCAGCGGGGCGAGACGCGGCGCGCGGCGCAGCGGCCGGTACGCGACACGCTCGATCGTGTAGCCCACGCATGCGCAGACGACCGCGGCGATGCCAAGGCCGATCGTCAGCGTCGCGACGTTGCCGAGTCCGGGGAAGTGGTTCTGCAGCACGGTGATCGCCGACAGGGCGACCATCGCGCCGATCATCAGCACGTCGCCGTGCGCGAAGTTGATGATGCCGAGAATGCCGTACACCATCGTGTAGCCCAACGCGATGATGGCGTAGACACTGCCGAGCACCAGCCCGTTGAGGATCTGCTGGATGAAAATATCCATTTAAAGCTCCTTGGCCCATGCTGCCGGAGGACGTTGCGCCCCGCGGGTAAGCGAGGAATCGCGCCTTCTCGGCGACACTGCGGGTACTAGTCGATACCGGTAAGGGTGGATCGTCCCGGCGCGCGCCGCCCGGCCTGTACGGCCGGACCTGCCGCCGGAGCGGATACAGAACGGCACCGCACTGTTTCGGTGCCATCATGAGTCCCGTCGCTAAATCGTCACGACATCGAGGACGGTGTACTTGGCCTCCTTGAAGTCGTAGGGCACGTGCCGCAACGGCCGGTGTCCGGTTTCCCGAACGCCATGCCTTTTTCCGTCCGGGCCGGGACGAACCCTGCATCCGGACAGATCAGGTTGCGCGCCGCGTCGCCCGCGGGCTCGACCACCTTGGCGACGCACATGCCGTTGTCGCCAAGGGTTTGCGCTCCGATGCCGGACGCCGTCGCCTGCGCTGCAAGCGGGCCGTCCGCCGCCGCCCCCGCGGCGCCCGAACCGGCATCGCGAAGGTGGCGCCCGACTCTCGTCAGGACTGCGTCGGAATCCGTGAAACGAAGCAGACCGCCCGCCGCGACGCGATGGGTCGCGGCGACACGCTGTTTCGTCGAATCGAAATGAAAGGGGACCCGTGACATCTGCACGTCGCCTGCGTTGCCCCGAAACCCGGGCGTCCGTCGTTCGACGCGCCCTGCCGTTGCCGCATCGCGGTCCGCGGCTCGTTGTCGGACAATCTGCAGGCCCGTCGCCCGGTCGATGGCGGCGGCGCCGGCGCGTGCTGCCCGCCGTACCGAATGCATGCCGATCTTCGAGCCCTGCGCGTTGATTTCCTCGATCGCCAAACGTGCCCCGTAGTCCTTGTCACTGTCCGATTGCGCAATGCGGCACACCAATGGCACCGCTCGACCGGTTCCGGCAGCGCGCACGTCGCTGGCTGCCAGTGCTGCGCGTGCCGCAGCGTCCCTGCTCGCCTCGTCGTCGCTCTTTTTGCTGCAGCCGGCAGTCATTGCAACCGGTGCGGCGACGGACATGGCGTAAGCCAACTTCACATGCATCGAGTAGGTCTCCCGCGCCTTGCCAAAACCCGATTTCAAAGCCATTCCGGCCTGAAAACGGGCGCATTGTAACTCCATTTATAGGACGCCAATAATCCTGATTCGATGGGGTTTTCCTGCATTGCAACCAATTTTGAGAGACGGTTCAGCGCGGCGATAGCAACCGGGTTGCACCATTGATGTGAATAATGGTTGCGATCTCGTTTTCGCAACGCAAAAAAAAGCGCGCCAAACGGCGCGCTTCGGGGTATCGCGGGTGCGATGCGGCAATCAGGCGGCAGGCGGCAGGTTCAGCCCGCGCGGCAGCGGAAACGACACGTTTTCCTCGATGCCTTCGAGTGCGCGGACGTTGCGCACACCCAGCTCACGCAGCCGCGCGATCACGGCCTGGGCGAGCACTTCCGGCGCCGATGCCCCGGCCGTCACGCCGATGCGGCGCTTGCCGGCGACCCATGCCGGATCGATCTGGTCCGGTGCGTCGACCATGTACGCGGCCACGCCACGCTTCTCGGCCACTTCACGCAGCCGGCTCGAATTCGAGCTGTTCGGGCTGCCGACGACGATCACGACGTCGCACTGCGGCGCCATGAACTTCACTGCATCCTGGCGGTTCTGCGTCGCGTAGCAGATGTCCTGTTTCTTCGGTTCGCGAATCTTCGGATACTTCGCCTTCAGCGCGCCGATGATCTCGGCGGCGTCGTCGACGGACAGCGTCGTCTGCGTGACGAGTGCGATGCGCTCGGGATCGGCGAGCTCGAGCTTCTGCACGTCCTCGACGCTTTCGACGAGATGCATGCCGCGCTCGACCTGCCCCATCGTGCCCTCGACTTCCGGGTGGCCCTTGTGGCCGATCATCACGATGTCGACACCGTCCTGGCGCATCTTCGCCACTTCGACGTGCACCTTCGTGACGAGCGGGCACGTTGCATCGTAAATGCGCAACCCGCGCACGTCCGCCTCGTCGCGCACGGCCTTCGACACGCCGTGCGCGCTGAAGATCACGGTGTTGCCGGCCGGCACTTCCTCGAGTTCCTCGACGAAGATCGCGCCTTTCTTCTTCAGATCCTCGACCACGTACTTGTTGTGGACGATCTCGTGACGGACGTAGATCGGCGCACCGTGCATCGCGATCGCGCGCTCGACGATCTCGATCGCACGATCGACGCCCGCGCAGAAGCCACGCGGCTGGGCCAGCAGGATTTCGGCATCGGCGGCGACGGTCTGCCCGGACAGCGTATCGGTGGTGCTCATGATTACAGGATTCCGATGATTTTCACTTCGAACGTGAGCGCTTGGCCCGCGAGCGGATGATTGAAGTCGAACAGCGCCGAGGTTTCGCTGACTTCCTTCAGCACCCCTGCATAGCGGCCGCCGTCCGGCGCGTTGAACTCGATCAGGTCGCCCGGCGTGAAATCGTCGCCGACCATCCCGTTCTCCCGCAGCGTCGACAGCGTCACGCGCTGGAGCATGTCGGGATTGCGGGGACCGAACCCCTGCTCGGGCGTTAGCTGATAAGTCGAATGGTCGCCCACCCTGAGCCCGATCAGAATCTGTTCCAGCGAGGGCGCCAGTTGCCCCGCGCCGAGCAGCAGCGTGGCGGGGTTGTCGGAGAAGGTGTTGACGATGTCGGCGCCGTCGGCCAACGCAAGCCGGTAATGCAGCGTGACATGGGAACCGGGCTTCACTTCGGATAGGTCGATGATGCTCATGAATGACTCGTGTTCGTCGGCGCCCGAACTGGCCGAAAGGCCCGGCGCAAAGCCAATATTGTAAGTCACCTGAGCGCGCAAGGCTGAAAGTGCGACGACATCGCGCCCGCGCACGCCGCCAATGGAGTCTGGATCATGCTGTCACCCTGTCTCGCCGCCCCGGCGACCGAATGTCGCGACATCGCCGATGCGCCCGTCGCTCCGGCCCGCCGCATCGACGCAGCCACGCCGCCGCGCACGCGCCGCCCGCGAAACTGGAAACCCCATCTGCCGCGCGAGCGGTTGCTGGAACGCGGGCCGGCCGCGCTGACCGACGCGGAGCTGATCGCGCTGCTGCTCGGCACGGGCGGCGGCGGCCACGACGTGTTCGCCAGCGCCCGCACGCTGCTCGCACGTTTCGGCGATTCGCTGCGCAACATGCTCGACGCGGAGCCCGGCGCGTTCGCCATGCACCCCGGCATTGGCCCCGCTCGCTCGGCGGTACTGATCGCGGTGACCGAGATCGTTCAGCGCGCGCTGGCCGAGAAAGCCCGCGAGCGGATGCAGATCGGCTCGCCAGGCGCGGTCGAGGACTATCTGCGGCTCAGGATCGGCACGCGTCCGCACGAAGTATTCGTCACGCTGTACCTGGACGCCCGTCACGGCCTCATCGACGTGGAAGAGAGCGCACGCGGCTCGCTGACGCGGATGGTCGTCTATCCGCGCGAAATCGTGCGGCGCGCGCTCATGCTGAATGCCGCCGCGCTGATCATCGCGCACAATCACCCGTCCGGCGCGGTGCAGCCCAGCGCGGAAGATCGCCGCCTGACGCGCATGCTGCACGAAGCGCTCACGCTCGTCGACGCGAAGCTGCTCGATCACGTCGTCGTCGGCACCGACGATACATTTTCGTTCGCACGCGCCGGTTGGCTGTAGACTGTGGCCCGGCGACCCGCCCCGGGGTCTCCGCAACGACGAAGCGAAATTGGGTTTGATTTTTCTGAACTTTTTCTGCTAGAATCGTCGTCTGTCTTTTTTCCAACCAGTTCTAGCCATCGAAGGGCCTTGTCTGTAAAGGCTTCGGCGTTCTGAGTGCAGCCATGGATCACGTGGCGGTACGATGGAACCTTCATCGGCGATCGAACCCCGAATTTAGCGTATTAGGAGTGCTCTCATGGCACGCGTATGCCAAGTAACTGGGAAAGCGCCGATGAGCGGCAACAACGTTTCCCACGCCAACAACAAGACGAAGCGCCGCTTCCTCCCGAACCTGCAAAACCGCCGGTTCTGGGTGGAGAGCGAAAACCGCTGGGTGCGCCTGCGCGTCTCGAACGCCGGCCTGCGCCTGATCGACAAGAACGGCATCGATTCCGTGCTCGCTGACCTGCGCGCACGCGGCGAAGCCTAAGCCCAAGGAGCACAATCATGGCAAAAGGCGCACGCGACAAGATCAAGCTGGAGTCGACCGCTGGTACGGGTCACTTCTACACGACCACGAAGAACAAGCGCAACATGCCGGAAAAGATGGCGATCAAGAAGTTCGATCCCGTCGTCCGCAAGCATGTGGAATACAAAGAAACCAAGATCAAGTAATCTCCGGTTTCTGCCAGCCTGACGGCGACCAAAAAGCCCCGCACATGCGGGGCTTTTTGTTTTGCGCGCACAGGTGGGGTTTTGCGCGCACGCGCGAGCCCGACGCGGTATGCTCTCCTCTTTCCCCGGCCACGGCCGACGGAACGCACAAGAGCTAAAGCGTAACGATGGAGATGCAGCATGAAATTCGACGTGGCGATCGTCGGCAGCGGCCTGGCAGGGCTGTCGGTCGCACTCAACCTGGCCAGCACGCGACGTGTCGCGCTGATCGCTAAACGTTCGATGATGGAGGGGGCAAGCGATCACGCGCAAGGCGGCATTGCGGCCGTCCTCGATTCGGCGGACAGCATCGAGAACCACGTCGACGACACGCTGGTCGCCGGCGGCGGGCTGTGCGACGAAGGCGCGACGCGCTACATCGTCGAGCACGGCCGCGAAGCGATCGAATGGCTGATTTCGCAGGGCGTGCCGTTCACGAAGGACGATGCGGCCGAACTCGGCTTCCATCTGACGCGCGAAGGCGGCCATAGTCACCGCCGAATCATCCACGCGGCCGACGCAACCGGCCATGCGGTGCTCGCGACGCTGTCCGACCGCGCGCGCCAGCATCCGAACATCACGTTCTTCGAAAACCACCATGCGATCGACCTGATCACGTCGGACCGGCTCGGGCTGCCCGGCCGCCGCTGTCACGGGCTGTATGCGCTCGACGTCGACAACGATTGCACGATCACGATCGAGGCGCCGCACACGGTACTCGCGACCGGCGGCGCCGGCAAAGTCTACCTGTACACGACGAACCCCGACACCGCGACCGGCGACGGCATCGCGATGGCGTGGCGCGCGGGCTGCCGCGTGTCGAACATGGAATTCATCCAGTTCCACCCGACCTGCCTGTTCCATCCGTACGCGAAATCGTTCCTGATTTCGGAAGCCGTGCGCGGCGAAGGCGGCCTGCTGAAACTGCCGGATGGCACGCGCTTCATGCCCGCGCACGATCCGCGCGCGGAACTCGCGCCGCGCGACATCGTCGCGCGCGCGATCGACTTCGAGATCAAGAAGCGCGGGATCGACTGCGTGTATCTCGACATCAGCCATCAGCCGGAAGCATTCCTGCGCGAACACTTCCCGACGATTCACGCGCGCTGCCTTGAATTCGGCATCGACATCGCGAAGCAGCCGATTCCGGTCGTGCCGGCCGCGCACTACACGTGCGGCGGCGTCGTCACCGACCTCGCGGGACGCACCGATCTCGCGGGCCTGTATGCGGTCGGCGAGACGTCGTACACGGGGCTGCACGGCGCGAACCGGCTCGCGAGCAATTCGCTGCTCGAATGCCTCGTGATCGGCCGCGCGGCGGCCGAGGCGATCGAGGCCGCCGGTTTCGACGCCGAAACGCCGGGCACGCTGCCCGCATGGGACGAAAGCCGCGTGTCGGATGCGGACGAGGAAGTCGTCGTCGCGCACAACTGGGACGAACTGCGCCGGCTGATGTGGAACTACGTCGGCATCGTGCGCACCGACAAGCGTCTCGAGCGCGCGAAGCATCGTTTGTCGCTGCTGCGCGACGAGATCCACGAGTACTACGCAAACTTCCGCGTGACGCGCGACCTGCTCGAACTGCGCAATCTCGTCGACGTCGCGACACTGATCGTGAAGAGCGCGTACTCGCGCCGCGAAAGCCGCGGGCTGCACTACAGCCGCGACTGGCCGCACACGCTGCCGAAGGCGCTGCCGAGCGTGCTCACGCCCCGCTCGCGCCGCTGAGTGACAGGCCCTTCCCGGCTTGAGGCCCACAAAAAAGCCGCTGGCGTTTGCGCGCCAGCGGCTTTTTTCATCAAACGGACTATCGCGCGGTCAGTCGACGATCCGCATCGAATAGTCGGTCGCGCGCACGTCCTTCGTCAGCGCGCCGATCGAGATGCGGTCGACGCCCGTCTCCGCGAACGTGCGCACCGTATCGAAATTGACACCGCCCGACACTTCGAGCACGGCCTTGCCAGTCGCGACACGCACCGCTTCGCGCATCATGTCGAGCGTGAAGTTGTCGAGCAGCACCGATTGCGCGCCATGCGCGAGCGCCGTGTCGAGCTGCGCGAGCGTTTCGACCTCGACCTGCACCGACACGCCTGAATCGAGGGCGAACGCCGCATCGAGCGCTTCGCCGACGCCGCCGGCTGCCGCAATGTGGTTTTCCTTGATGAGGATGCCGTCGTACAGCGCGAGACGCTGGTTCTCGCCGCCACCGACCCGCACCGCATACTTCTGCGCGAGCCGCAGGCCCGGCAGCGTCTTGCGCGTATCGAGGATCTTCGCGCGCGTGCCTTCGACGCGATCGACGTAACGACGCGTTGCGGTCGCGACGCCCGACAGCAGTTGCAGGAAGTTCAGGCCGTTGCGCTCGGCCGTCAACAGCGCGCGCGCCGGTCCTTCGAGTTCGCAGACCGTCGAATCCGGCGTCATCCGGTCGCCTTCGCGATACCGCCACTGCACGACGATCGACGGATCGATGCGCGAGATGACGGCCTCGAACCACGGCACGCCGCACAACACTGCTTCCTCACGCACGATGATGCGCGCACGGCGCCGCTCCCCGGCCGGCACGAGTCGCCCGGTCTGGTCACCGGTGCCGACGTCTTCGGCGATCGCATCGGCCACGTTGCGTGCAATCGCTTCGTCGAATGCCGCGCCGTATTGTGCGCGCACGGCTTCGAACAGTGGAGAAACTGCGCCGATCATGCAGCCCCCACGTTCGCGAACAGTTGCTGATCGCGCTGCAGATCGCCGCTCGCCTGCACGCGCTTCTTGTGCGCCGCTGCGAAATCGAGCATCCGGTCGATCGGCAGACGCGCGCGCGCGCCGATCGCGGGGTCGACGAAGATCTCGTTGTGACCGCGCTCGAGCACGTCGGCGAGGTTCGCGAGGCCGTTCATCGCCATCCACGGGCAATGGGCGCAGCTCTTGCAGGTCGCGCTGTTGCCGGCCGTCGGCGCGGCGATGAAGGTCTTGCCGGGCGCCGCGAGCTGCATCTTGTGCAGGATGCCGAGGTCGGTCGCGACGATGAAGTGCGTCGCGTCGAACTTCACGGCTGCGTCGATCAGTTGCGTCGTCGAGCCGACGACGTCCGCCTGCGCGACGACGTTTTCCGGCGACTCGGGATGCACGAGCACCTTCGCGTCCGGATACTCGGCGCGCAGCAGGTCGAGCTCGATGCCCTTGAATTCGTCGTGGACGAGGCACGAACCCTGCCACAACAGCATGTCCGCGCCGGTTTTCTTCTGGATGTAGCTGCCGAGATGGCGATCGG
Organism: Burkholderia diffusa; assembly: GCF_902499115.1. GTDB lineage: Bacteria > Pseudomonadota > Gammaproteobacteria > Burkholderiales > Burkholderiaceae > Burkholderia > Burkholderia diffusa. The sequence goes on along the minus strand of NZ_CABVPN010000035.1, from coordinate 60,548 downwards.
GTGCCCAGATGATCTTCTCGCCCCGTGCGTGCAGGTCAGCGACGATCTCGAGGCCGATCGACGACGTGACCATCCAGTCGGCGCGCGCCTTCACGGCGGCGCTGGTGTTTGCGTAGACGACGACGGTGCGATCGGGATGCGCATCGCAGAACGCGGAGAATTCGTCGACCGGGCAACCGAGATCGAGCGAGCAGGTCGCGTCGAGATCGGGCATCAGTACGCGTTTCCCGGGGCTCAGGATCTTGGCGGTTTCGCCCATGAAGCGCACGCCGGCGACGACGAGCGTCTGCGCGTCGTGGTCGCGGCCGAAGCGGGCCATTTCAAGCGAATCGGCGACGCAGCCACCGGTTTCGTCGGCCAGTTCCTGCAGCTCGGCATCCACGTAGTAGTGAGCGACGAGCACGGCCTTTTCACGTGCGAGCAGCGCCTTGATGCGCGCCTTCAGGGCGGCGCGCTCCTCGGCGGACGGTGCATCGGGCACCTTGGCCCACGCTTGCCCGACGCCACAGACGGTTCCTGCCGAGACCGGCCGGTCGTACTCGACGGATTTGATCGTCGATTGCATCTCCATATCTCCTGTCGGCCCGAGTTAGTGCTTCAGCACTTACTCGGGTCCCATGCTTCGCGGTCGGCCCGAGTTAGTGCTTCAGCACTTATTCGGGTCCCATGCTTCGCGGTCGGCCCGAGTCAGTCCTTCAGCACTTACTCGGGCCCCATGCTTCGCGGTCGGTCCGAGTCAGTCCTTCAGCACTTACTCGGGCCCCATGCTTCGCGGTCGGTCCGAGTCAGCGCTTCAGCGCGCACTCCAGCCCCATCCTCTACGCTATCACCCGGAGCGCCACGTCGCCGCGCCCCAAGCCTCACACGAATTCCGGCGCTTCCGGTCGCCCTTCGAAAACCAGCCGCCCAAATGAAAAAACCCCGCCAACGCGGGGTTTGTGACGTCCTGAGATTCTAATCGATTTCGAATCAGGCGTAGCGACGCAGGCGCGTCGCGAATTCCTGCAGCGCCTTGATGCCGCTTTGTTCCGCGCGATGGCACCAATCCTGCAATTGCGCGAGCAGCTGTTCGCGCGAGGCGGTCGAACGATCCCAGATCGCGGCCAGATCCTGGCGCAGCTGGAAGTACGTATGCAGCTTCTGGCTGTTCGCGAAAATCTCCGGCAGCAGCTTCTTCTGCGGCTCGTCGAGGCCGTCGGCATCCTTGTGGAACCACTTGCGCGCGCCACGCATCAGCTGGTACTTCTCGCTCGAACCGAGTTCCTTCAGGTGCGCGAGCTCCTGGCGGTACGCACGCTTCACGGCCTTGCCGTAGCGCGCCATCACTTCGTAGCGGTTCGACAGCACGGCCTGCAGCGTTTCCTGGTCGAGCACCGTCTTCGGCTTGTTCAGACGCGGGGTCGGGGCGACCTTCTTCACCTTCGCGAGACCGAATGCCGACATGATGCGGATGTACATCCAGCCGATATCGAACTCGTACCACTTGTTCGACAGCTTCGCCGACGTCGCGAACGTGTGGTGGTTGTTGTGCAGTTCTTCGCCGCCGATCACGATGCCCCACGGGAACAGGTTCGTGCTCGCGTCGGCCGAGTTGAAGTTGCGGTAGCCCCAGAAGTGGCCGAACCCGTTCACGACGCCCGCGGCCCAGAACGGAATCCAGACCATCTGCACGGCCCACACGGTCAGGCCGAGCACGCCGAACAGCGCGACGTCGATCACCATCATCAGGCTCACGCCAAGGATCGGGTACTTCGAGTACAGATTGCGCTCGATCCAGTCATTCGGCGTGCCGTGGCTGAACTTGCGCATCGTTTCTTCGTTCTTCGCTTCCGCGCGATACAGCTCGGCGCCTTCGAGGAACACCTTCCAGATGCCGCGCGTCTGCGGGCTGTGCGGATCTTCCTCGGTTTCGCATTTCGCATGGTGCTTGCGATGGATCGCGGCCCACTGGCCCGTCAGCATGCCCGTCGTCATCCACAGCCAGACACGGAAGAAGTGGCTCGCGATCGGGTGCAGCTCCAGCGCGCGGTGCGCCTGGCAGCGGTGCAGGTAGACCGTCACGCCGATGATCGTGACGTGCGTGACGGCGAGCGCGAACAGCGCGACCTGCCACCACGAAAAGCGCAGGAGCCCGTGGGAAAGAAAATCGAGCAGGGAATTCAACAAGGCAGTTACCTGTGGTGAGAGCGACGCCGGCGCAGGCCGACGTCATAAAAATGAAAGCATACCGCGTGTAGACCGGAATTTTACTTCAACCGTTCCAAGTCTTTGTAAAAAATGAATATTTTCTTGTCTTGACGCAACGCGGACAGTCCATCGGCGGACCGGGAAAGCCCCGCGCTCCGGTTCTGACCGCCCGATTTGCCCGATTCGCGCCTAGGCCGCCGACGCCTGCCCGTCCCCCGCGCCGTTGACCGCCGCCGCGGACACGCCCTCGGCCACCATGCCGGTCGCGGCAAACCCGTCGGGCAGGCCGACCACGCGCACTTCGCGCTGAGGAAACGGAATCGAGATTCCGTGCTCGCCGAAAAGCCGCCAGATGTTGCGGTTCACGGACGAACGCACGCCCGACGTGCCTTTCGCCGAATCCTCGATCCAGAAACCGAGCTCCAGATCGATCCCGTCCGCGCCGAAGCTGACCAGGTACGCGGTCGGCGCCGGCTCCGCGAGCACGCGCGGCACGCCGTTCGCGGCTTCCGCGAGCACCGAGAGCGCCTGCTCGACGTCGCTGGTATAGGCGACCTGCACGGCGACCTTCGCATAGCCGCGCGTCAGGTACGACGACTGGTTCTGCACGACGTCGGTGATCAGTTTCTCGTTCGGGATCAGCGTCTCGTTGCCGTCGAGGCCGCGCACGACCGTATAACGCGTGCGAATCTGCGTGACGACGCCCTGCAGCCCGCCGACGCTGATCGCGTCGCCGAGCCGCAACGAGCGGTCGAGCAGGATGATGAAGCCCGACACGTAATTGCTGGCGATCTTCTGCAGCCCGAAGCCGAGGCCGACGCCCACCGCGCCGCCGAACACGCCGAGCACCGTCACGTCGATGCCGACGAGCGACAGCCCGATCAGGATCGCCGCGAACACGAGCAGCGCGCGGCCGACCCGTGACAGCACGACCTTCAGGTTCGCGTCGAGCGTGGAGGCGCGCGCGAGTCGCTCCTCGAACACGGAGCCGAGCCACATCGCGACCATCAGCGTCACGCACACCCACAGCGCGCCGGATATCACCGACAACAACGTCAGGTGTGCATTCGCGACGCGGAACTGCACGCTGTCGAGCCACGCGATCACGTCGCGCTGGATCCCCAGCACCGTGAGCACCATCGCCGCCCACACGATCACCGACACGATCTTCTCGACGATCGACAGCCACGCATGCGTGTGGCCGTCACGGGCAAACACGCGCCGCGCGAAGAAGAACAGTACGTAGATCAACCCGATGCCGAACAGCGGCACGAGCGCGAGCGACAGCAGCGACGTCGACATGAACGGGTCGAACCCAAGCTGCGCGGCCAGCACGAACAGGCCGCCGAACAGCGGGAACAGCGCGCGCTTCAGGCTTTGCGCACCGGCACCCGGCGTCCGGCCGGCCGCGCGCCGGCGCGCGTCGATGCGGCCGTGCACGAAGCGCGCGGCGACCCACGCGAAACACAGCGCGCCAACGAGGATCGCTGCCTGCCAGATCATCACGGGCTGGTTGAAGTCGCGGATCACCGACGCGAGCCGGTGCGACAGCAGGCGGTTCTGCATCATCCGTGGGTCCTGCCGTTACTGCGCGCGCCGTTCGAGCACCGCGGCGAAGAAGCCGTCGGTCGCATGGCGGTGCGGCCACAGCGACAGGTAGTCGCCGGTCTCGAGCGCGATGCGCTGGTCGGCCAGCACCTTCTGCGCGGGCACCAGCACGAAGTCCGGATGATCGGCCAGGAACTGCTCGACGATCGCTTCGTTCTCCGCGTCGAGCACGCTGCAGGTCGCATATACGAGCCGGCCGCCCTTCTTCACGAGACGCGCGGCGCTCGCGAGGATCGACGCCTGCTTCGGCGTGAGTTCCTCGATCGACGTGCGCGTCTGGCGCCACTTGAGGTCGGGGTTGCGGCGCAGCGTGCCGAGACCGCTGCACGGCGCGTCGACCAGCACGCGGTCGATCTTGCCGGCGAGCCGCTTGATCTTCGCGTCGTGCTCGCTGTCGATCAGCACCGGATTCACGTTCGATAGCCCGCTGCGCGCGAGGCGCGGCTTCAGCTTCGTGAGGCGCTTTTCCGACACGTCGAATGCATACAGGCGCCCGGTCGAGCGCATCATCGCGCCGAGCGCGAGCGTCTTGCCGCCGGCGCCCGCGCAGAAATCGACGACCATCTCGCCGCGTCGCGGCGCGACCAGCGAGCACAGCAGCTGGCTGCCCTCGTCCTGCACCTCGATCTGACCTTCCTCGAACAGCTTCAGGCGCGTGAGCGCCGGCTTGCCGACGACGCGCACGCCGTGCGGCGCAAACGGCGTCTCGCCCGCGTCGATGCCGTTCGCGCGCAGCGCGTCGATCACCTGATCGCGCGTCGCCTTCTGCGCGTTGGCGCGCAGGTCCAGCGGCGCCGGGTAGTTCAGCGCCGCGGCGAGCTGCGCGAGTTCCTCGGCATCGAAACGGGCCGACAGCGCCTGGTAGATCCAGTCCGGCAGGTTCGTGCGCACGCGCACCGGCAGGCTCGCCGGATCGATCTTCGACACGTGCTCGAGCCACGCGGCCTCGGTGTCGGACACGAACGGCTTCAGCGCATTGCGGCCGAGGGTCTGCATCAGGCCGAGCAGCGTCAGGCGCCGCGCGGGGCTGCCCGTGCCACTCTCGGCCAGGTGCGAAAACTCCATCTTCCGGCGCAGCACCGCGAACACCGCCTCGGCGATCACGCCGCGCTCGGCGTGGCCGAGCTTCGGGTGCGCGCGGAAGAACCGGCTCGTGGTCGCGTCGGCCGGGCCGGTGAACTTCAGCACCTCGGCCAGCAAGGTCTCGGTCTGGCCAATCAGGAATCCGTGCAGCTTCATACGCCCTCGCTCGTTTCGGTATGCGGTTGATCCGCGAAAATCCAGCGCGCCTCATCCGGCGGCACCACTGCCCGGCCGTTCTCGAGGCGCAGGCGCCCCTCGACGAACCAGCGCACGGCACGCGGATACAGCACGTGCTCGACCGTCAGCACGCGCTGCGCGAGCGCGGCCGCGTCGTCGCCCGCGCGCACGGGCACCGCGCCCTGCGCGACGATCGCGCCGCTGTCGAGTTCGGGAATCACGAAATGCACGCTCGCGCCATGCAGCGCGACGCCGGCATCCAGCGCCTGCTGGTGCGTGTGGATGCCCTTGAAGCTCGGCAGCAACGACGGATGGATGTTCAGCAGCCGGCCCTCATATCGTCTGACGAAATCAGGCGTGAGGATGCGCATGAAGCCGGCGAGCACGACGAGATCGGGCGCGAAACGGTCAATCTCGGCGGCGAGCGCCGCGTCAAAGCTGTCGCGGCCGTCGAACGAGCGATGGTCGACCACCGCGGTCGCCACCCCGTGCGACGCGGCAAAAGCCAGGCCGGCCGCGTCGGGCCGGTTGGCGATCACGGCAGCGACCTCGGCCGGCCAGCGTTCCTGCGCGCACGCGCGGACGATGGCCTCCATGTTGCTGCCGCGACCGGAAATCAGGATCACGAGTTTTTTCATCCGCGAATTTTACCATTCGCCCCCGCGTTTCCCCCCTTCTCGGCCGCCGGGCCGCCCGAACGTTTATAATCTTCTGCTTTGCGGCATCCCACCGCCCATTCCCCGACCGCTGCATCCGCTATCGTGAAAGTCTTCCGCGGCCTGCCCAACGCCGAGAGCCGTGCCCCGTGCGCGCTGACGATCGGCAACTTCGACGGTGTCCATCGCGGCCACCAGGCCCTGCTCGCGCGCGTGCGCGCGGCAGCGGACGCGCGCGGCCTGCCCGTGTGCGTGATGACGTTCGAGCCGCACCCGCGCGAATTCTTCAATCCGGCCGGCGCGCCGCCGCGCATCGCGATGCTGCGCGACAAGCTCGAGGCGCTGCGCGATCACGGTGTCGACCGCGTCGTCGTCGAGCACTTCAACCACACCTTCGCGAGCCAGTCGCCGCAGGCGTTCGTCGAACGCACGCTGGTGAACGGGCTGCACACGCGCTGGATGATGGTCGGCGACGATTTCTGCTACGGCGCGAAGCGCGCGGGCACCTTCGACACGCTGAAGGCGGCCGGCGAACAGTACGGCTTCGAGGTCGAGCAGATGGGCACGGTCGCCGGCAGCGACGGCACGCGCATCTCGAGCTCGGGCGTGCGCGCCGCGCTCGCCGCGGGCGATCTCGGCGCGGCTGCGCAGGCGCTGGGCCACGGCTATGCGATCAGCGGCCACGTCGCGCACGGGCTGAAGCTCGGCCGCGACCTCGGTTTCCCGACGCTGAACCTGCCGATCGCGCACAAGCGGCCGGCGCTCGCGGGCATCTTCGTCGTGCAGGTGCACGGCCTCGGCCCCGACCCGCTGCCGGGCGTCGCGAGCCTCGGGCTGCGCCCGACCGTCGACGATTCCGGCCGCGTGCTGCTCGAAGTCCACCTGCTCGACTGGCACGGCGACGCGTACGGCAAGCTGATCCGCGTTGAATTCCTGAAGAAGCTGCGTGACGAGGCGAAGTACGACGATCTCGAGGCGCTGTCGCGCGCGATCGCACTGGACGTCGCGAACGCGCGCGCGTACTTCATCGAGCGCGACCGTGCGCCGGGCAGCCGCGCGACCGGCTTCTCGACGTCGGCAACCGACCGAATTAGCTGATCCGGACGGCGGCGCCTGGCGCCGCACCCTCGCGCCGCCCACTCGCGCGCATCCCCGATTCACGACGCCCGAGCGTCCCCCGATTTAGATAGCGATCCCATCATGAGCAACAAGAAAGCCGATTCGAAACCGCAGGCCAAGTATCCGGTCAACCTGCTCGACACGCCGTTCCCGATGCGCGGCGACCTGCCCAAGCGCGAGCCGCAGTGGGTCAAGGAATGGGAAGAGCGCGGCATCTACGAGAAGATCCGCGCGGCCAGCCAGGGCCGGCCGAAGTTCATCCTGCACGACGGCCCCCCGTATGCGAACGGCGACATCCACCTCGGTCACGCGGTCAACAAGATCCTGAAGGACATCGTCGTCAAGTCGCGCAACATGGCCGGCTTCGACGCGCCGTACGTGCCGGGCTGGGATTGCCACGGGATGCCGATCGAGATCCAGATCGAAAAGCAGTTCGGCAAGTCGCTGCCGGCGGCCGAAGTGATGAGCAAGGCGCGCGCGTACGCGACCGAGCAGATCGAGAAGCAGAAGGTCGGCTTCAAGCGCCTCGGCGTGCTCGGCGACTGGGCGAATCCGTACAAGACGATGAACTTCGTCAACGAGGCGGAAGAGATCCGCGCGCTCGGCAAGATCATCGAGAAGGGCTATGTGTATCGCGGGCTGAAGCCGGTGAACTGGTGCTTCGACTGCGGCTCGGCACTCGCCGAGGCGGAGGTCGAGTACAAGGACCGCACCGACCCGACGATCGACGTGATGTTCGCATTCGCGGAACCGGAAAAGACCGCGCAGGCGTTCGGCCTGCCGGCGCTGCCGCGCGCCGAGGGCGGCATCGTGATCTGGACCACCACGCCGTGGACGATCCCCGCCAACCAGGCGCTGAACCTCCATCCGGAAATCGTCTATGCGCTGGTCGACACCGAGCGCGGGCTGCTGATCATCGCGCAAGAACGCGTCGAAGCCTGCATGACCGACTTCAAGCTGACCGGCCGCGTCGTCGCGACCACCCCCGGCGTGAAGCTCGCGAACCTGCGCTTCCACCACCCGCTCGCATCGGCCCACCCCGGCTACAAGCGCACCGCGCCCGTCTACCTCGGCGACTACGTGACGACCGATACCGGTACCGGCGTCGTGCACTCGTCGCCCGCGTACGGCATCGAGGACTTCCAGTCGTGCAAGGCGCACGGGATGACCGACTCGGACATCATCAACCCGGTGATGGGCGACGGCCGCTACATCGAATCGCTGCCGCTGTTCGGCGGCCTGTCGATCTGGGACGCGAACCCGAAGATCGTCGACGCACTGAACGCGGCCGGCTCGCTGCTGCGCAGCGAGAAGTACACGCACAGCTACATGCACTGCTGGCGCCACAAGACGCCGATCATCTACCGCGCGACGTCGCAGTGGTTCGCCGGCATGGACGTCACCCCGCGCGACGACGGCAAGACGCTGCGCGAAACCGCGCTCGAGGGCATCGAGGCGACCGCGTTCTACCCGTCGTGGGGCAAGCAGCGCCTGTTCAGCATGATCGCGAACCGTCCCGACTGGACACTGTCGCGCCAGCGCCAGTGGGGCGTGCCGATGGCGTTCTTCGTGCACAAGGAAACCGGCGAGCTGCACCCGCGCACGCTGGAGCTGCTCGAGGAAGTCGCGAAACGTGTCGAGCAGTCGGGCATCGAGGCGTGGCAGACGCTCGACCCGCGCGAGCTGATCGGCGACGACGCGAACCTGTACGAAAAGAACCGCGACACGCTCGACGTGTGGTTCGATTCGGGCACGACGCACTGGCACGTGCTGCGCGGCTCGCACAAGGATCAACTGCAGTTCCCGGCCGACCTGTACCTCGAAGGCTCCGACCAGCACCGCGGCTGGTTCCACTCGTCGCTGCTGACCGCGTCGATGATCGACGGCCGCGCGCCGTACAAGGGCCTGCTCACGCACGGCTTCACGGTCGACGGCGAAGGCCGCAAGATGAGCAAGTCGCTCGGCAACGGCATCGACCCGCATGAGGTCGCGAACCGTCTCGGCGCGGAAATCATCCGCCTGTGGATCGCGTCGACCGACTATTCGGGCGAGCTCGCGATCTCCGAGGAAATCCTGAAGCGCGTGACGGAAGGCTATCGCCGCATCCGCAACACGCTGCGCTTCCTGCTCGCGAACCTGTCGGACTTCGACTATGCGCAGCACGCGGTGCCGGTCGACGAATGGCTCGAGATCGACCGCTACGCGGTCGCGTTCTCCGCGCAACTGCAGACGGAACTGCTCGGCCACTACGAGAAGTACGAGTTCCACCCGGTCGTCGCGAAGCTGCAGACGTACTGCTCGGAAGACCTCGGCGGCTTCTACCTCGACGTGCTGAAGGACCGCCTGTACACGAGCGCGGCCGATTCGCGCGCACGCCGCTCCGCGCAGACCGCGCTGTACCACCTCACGCACGGCCTGCTGCGCGTGCTCGCGCCGTTCCTGTCGTTCACGGCGGAAGAAGCGTGGAAGGTGTTCCAGCCGGCCAGCGACACCGTATTCACGGAAACCTACTACGCGTATCCGGAAGTTGCCGGCTCGGCCGCGCTGATCGAGAAGTGGGCGCTGCTGCGCGACGTACGCGGCAACGTGACGAAGGCGCTCGAGGAGGCACGCACCGCGAACCGCATCGGTTCGTCGCTGCAGGCGGAAGTGGCCGTGCATGCGAGCGGCGCGCGCTACGACGCACTCGCGAGCCTCGGCGAAGACCTGAAGTTCGTGCTGATCACGTCGGCGGCAACGGTCGTGAAGGTCGACGACGAAGCGCAGGAAAGCGTCGACGTTGCGGCGTCGAAGTACCAGAAGTGCGAACGCTGCTGGCACTATCGCGAGGACGTCGGCGCGCACGCCGATCATCCGACGCTGTGCGGCCGCTGCTTCTCGAACCTGTTTGAAAACGGCGAAACCCGGAGCGCTGCTTGAATATGGCGAAGACTGTGTCGAAACCGGCCAGCGGCGCGCTCGCGCCCTGGCTCGGCATTTCGCTGATCGTGATCCTGTTCGATCAGCTGTCGAAGATCGCGATCCTGAAAACGTTCGCATACGGCGCGCAGCATGCGCTGACGTCGTTCTTCAACCTCGTGCTGGTGTACAACCGCGGCGCCGCGTTCGGCTTCCTGTCGACCGCGAGCGGCTGGCAGCGCTGGGCGTTCACCGCGCTCGGCATCGGCGCCACGCTCGTGATCTGCTTCCTGCTGCGCCGTCACGGCCAGCAGCGGCTGTTCAGCCTGTCGCTCGCGCTGATCCTCGGCGGCGCGCTCGGCAACGTGATCGACCGGCTGATCTACGGCCACGTGATCGACTTTCTCGATTTCCACGTCGGCGCCTGGCACTTCCCGGCGTTCAACCTCGCCGATTCCGCGATCACGATCGGTGCGGTGCTGCTGATCTACGACGAACTGCGTCGCGTGCGCGGCTCGCGCTGAGCGCGCATACTCGGTGTCGACGGCCGGCTTCGCGCCGGCCGTTCCGTTTGACCCTTGGAGGCCTGAGTTGGCACACGCAGAACTCGCAGGAAAACACCTCGTTCTCGGCCTGACGGGCGGCATCGCCTGCTACAAGATCGCCGAACTCACCCGGCTGCTGACGAAGGCAGGCGCGACCGTGCAGGTCGCGATGACCGAAGCCGCGACGCAGTTCATCACGCCCGTCACGATGCAGGCGCTGTCCGGCCGGCCCGTCTACACGAGCCAGTGGGACGCACGCATCGACAACAACATGGCGCACATCGACCTGTCGCGCGAAGCCGACGCGATCGTGATCGCGCCCGCGTCGACGGACTTCCTCGCGAAGCTCGCGCACGGGTTCGCGGACGACCTGCTGTCGACGCTGTGCGTCGCGCGCGACTGCCCGCTGCTCGTCGTGCCCGCGATGAACCGCCAGATGTGGCAGAACCCGGCCACGCAGCGCAACGTCGCGCAGCTGCGCGCCGACGGCGTGTCGGTGCTCGGCCCCGATTCGGGCGCTCAGGCCTGCGGCGAAGTCGGCGACGGCCGCATGCTCGAACCCGAGGCGATTTACGAAGCGATCGTCGCGCACTTCGCGCCGAAGGTGCTCGCGCACCGGCGCGTGCTGATCACGGCCGGCCCGACGTTCGAGCCGCTCGATCCGGTGCGCGGCCTCACGAACCGCTCGAGCGGCAAGATGGGCTTCGCGCTCGCGCGCGCCGCGCAGCAGGCCGGCGCCGATGTCCATCTCGTCGCGGGGCCGGTCGCGCTCGACACGCCGTGGGGCGTGACCCGCCAGGACGTGCAGACGGCACAGCAGATGTACGACGCAGTGATGCAAGCGGTGTCCGACGCCGACATCTTCATCGCGGTGGCCGCGGTCGCCGACTGGCGCGTCGATCATCCGGCCGAGCACAAGATGAAGAAGACGGCCGACCGCAAGATGCCGGCGCTCGCGTTCGTCGAGAACCCGGACATCCTCGCGTCGGTCGCGGCGCTGCCCGATCCGCCGTATTGCGTCGGGTTCGCGGCCGAAAGCGGCGACCTCGACGTGCACGGCGACGAGAAGCGCAAGCGCAAGAACGTGCCGCTCCTGGTCGGCAATCTCGGCCCGCTGACGTTCGGCCGCGACGACAACGAAGTCGTGCTGTTCGAGGCGGCCGGCCTCACGCGCCTGCCGCGCGCACCGAAGGACGAACTCGCGCACGTGCTCGTCGCGGAAATCGCGAAGCGCCTGCCGGACAACCGCCTGATCTGATCACCCGCGCAGCGGCCCGCACCGCCGCGCCCTTCCCGACCGATTCGACGACCGCATGAAACTCGATCTGAAGATTCTCGACGCGCGCATGCGCGATTACCTGCCCGCCTACGCCACCACCGGCAGCGCGGGCCTCGACCTGCGCGCGTGTCTCGACGCACCCGTCACGCTGCAGCCGGGCGAAACGACGCTCGTGCCGACAGGCCTCGCGATCCACCTCGCGGATCCCGGCTACGCGGCGCTGATCCTGCCGCGCTCGGGCCTCGGCCACAAGCACGGTATCGTGCTCGGCAACCTCGTCGGCCTGATCGATTCCGACTACCAGGGCCAGTTGATGGTCTCGACGTGGAATCGCGGCCAGACCGAATTCGTGCTGAAGCCGTTCGAGCGGCTCGCGCAGCTCGTGATCGTGCCGGTCGTGCAGGCGCAGTTCAACATCGTCGACGACTTCGCGCAAAGCGATCGCGGCGAAGGCGGCTTCGGCAGCACCGGCCGACACTGAACGACACCATGCAAAAAAGGGGCCTCGCGGCCCCTTTCCTTTTTCCGTTACCGCTCACCGATCGGCCGTCTGCGCGATCCGCGCGGGCACAAGCTCGCGTCGCCGCGCCTGCGCGATGCTTGCATAGATCACCATCGCGACGAGCACGCCGAGCAGCACCGCCGACGATCCGACCGTGCCGAGCGCGAGTCCGCCCTTGGCAACCGGTTTCGTCAACAGGTCGCCGACCGTCGCCCCGAACGGCCGCGTGAGCACGAATGCGGCCCAGAACAGCAGCACGCCTGAAATGCGCGTGAAATAGTGGGCCAGAACGATCAGTGTGAGCAGCCCGCCGATCAGCAGCGCGCCGCCGCCGAAGCCGAGGCCCGAACTGTCCGCGAGAAAATCGCCGAGCGCCGTGCCGAGCGTGTTCGAGAACAGGATCGCGATCCAGTACAGCAGTTCGACCTTGCGCGTGCGGATCAGATCGACCGACAGCGATTCGCCGCTCAGGCGCCACACCGCGAAGATTGCCAGCAGGATCGCGACGAGAATCGACGAGCCGGCCGCATAGCCGAGGCCGAGTGTCCGGTCCATGAAATCGGACATCGTCGTGCCGGCGGTGCTCGTCGCGACGATTACGGCCCAGTAGATCGCCGGGCGATACTGCGTCGTTCTGAGCTGTGCGCCCAGCGTCACGAGAAAGAAACCGAACAGCAGGATCGAGCTCACCGCATAGCCGACGTTCAGCGTCATCGACAGCAAGTCGCCGCCGGTCTCGCCAAGCGTCGTCGCGCAGATCTTCATGATCCAGAACGCGAGCGTGATTTCAGGAAGTTTGTTCATTCGAACCCCTTTTTGCAGGAAAGCGGCGAGCCGGCGCGTGCCGGCCCGCGTTGCAGACAGGATCGAATGCTAGTCTCCGACGGCTTAACGAAACCTTAGCGAACGCGACGAACGGTATGGCCGGCGAGCGGGGCCGTAGGCGGCCGCGCGGGCACCGTCAGCGTGCGTGTTCGTGCCGGTAGTGCAGCGCATACGCGAGCGTCAGCAGCACGACGAACACGACGCCGACCACCATCGTCATCCGGAATTCGCGCGTGAACGCGGTCGTCAGCAGGATCGCGCCGACGAGCCCGGCGCCGAGCAGGCTGCCGAACGGGTGCCCCCACATCCGGAACGGGAGCGTCGGGCCGCGATATTGCGCGCGAAAACGCAGGTGCGTGACGAAGATCATCAGCCACGTGAACAGCGCGCCGAACATCGCGATCGCCATCATCACGGTGAACGCGGTATCCGGCGACAGCGCGACCAGCACGGCCGCGACCGCGACGCCGCTGGTCGAGATCCACAGCGCCGCACGCGGCACGCCGTTGTTGCCGAGCCGGCCGAACACGGCCGGCGCGAGCCGCGCGCGCGACAGGCTGAACATCATCCGCGTCGTCACGTAGAGCTGGCTGTTCATCGCCGACAGCGCCGCGATCAGCAGCACGAAGTTGATTACGCCGGCCGCATACGGCACGTGCGTTGCGGCCATCACCTTCACGAACGGGCTCTCGTCGGTGCCGGCCTGCGTCCACGGCACGATCGCGAGCATCAGCGCGAGCGTGAGCAGGTAGAACAGCACGAGGCGGTACACCGTCGAGCGGAACGCGCGCGTGACCGCGTGCTGCGGATCGCGCGCCTCGCCGGCCGCGATCGCGACCGCCTCGATGCTCATGTAGCTGAAGATCGCGACGATCACCGCGACCCAGGTGCCCCACGGCCCCTTCGGCATGAAGCCGCCGTGCGCGGTGTAGTTCGCGAAGCCAATGCCCGATGCGGTCGGCGCCGACCACACGAAATAAGCCCCGAGCACGATGAACACGACGATCGCCGCGATCTTCAGCAGCGAGAACGCATATTCGACCGAGCCGTACAGCGTGACGCTCGCGAGATTCACCGCGATCAGCAGCGCGGAGAAGCCGATCACCCAGTACCAGCCGGGCACGGCCGGGAACCAGTACTTCATGAAGACGGCGATCGCGCTGATTTCGGTGCCGATCGCGAACACGACCGCGAACCAGTACGCATAGCGCACGAGAAAGCCCGCGAGCGGGCCGACGTAGTGCTCGGCGTACGCGCCGAACGAGCCGGCCGTCGGATGCGCGACCGTCATTTCCGCGAGCGCGCCCATCAGCAGCAGCGCGATCAGCGCGCCGATCGCGTACGAAACCAGCACGCTCGGGCCCGCGAGCCCGATCGCGAACCCACTGCCGAGGAACAGCCCCGTGCCGATCGCGCCGCCGATCGCGATCATCGCCATCTGCCCCGACGTCAGCGCATGGCGCAACCCTTGTTCGCGCGCGACGATGTTGTCGAACGACCGTTGTTGTTGTGTCACCGCGTTACCACTCCCCTGCACCACCATCGCGCCACCGGCGCCAGATAAAACGAAACGGCGCGGAAAACTTCCCGCGCCGTTCGCATGAACAACGAATTATCGCTTACTCGACTTCGACCGTCTCTTCGTTCGGCTTGTGCGGCGGATTCGCCAGCTTGTCGAACGACAGCTGCACCTTGTCGTTTTCGTCGACGTCGACCGTCACGTGACCGCCATTGACGAGCTTGCCGAACAGCAGTTCATCGGCCAGCGCGCGACGGATCGTGTCCTGGATCAGCCGCTGCATCGGCCGCGCGCCCATCAGCGGGTCGAAGCCGTGCTTCGCGAGATGCTTGCGCAACGCGTCGGTGAAGAGCGCGTCGACCTTCTTCTCGTGCAGCTGCTCTTCGAGCTGGATCAGGAACTTGTCGACCACGCGCATGATGATTTCCTCATCGAGCGAGCGGAAGCTGATGATCGCATCCAGGCGGTTGCGGAACTCCGGCGTGAACAGGCGCTTGATGTCGGTCATCTCGTCGCCCGTTTCACGGCGCGTCGTGAAGCCGATCGTCGCCTTCTGCATCGACTCGGCGCCCGCGTTCGTCGTCATGATGATGATGACGTTGCGGAAATCCGCCTTGCGGCCGTTGTTGTCCGTCAGCGTGCCGTGGTCCATCACCTGCAGCAGCACGTTGAAGATGTCCGGATGCGCCTTCTCGATCTCGTCGAGCAGCAGCACGCAGTGCGGCTTCTTCGTGACGGCTTCGGTCAACAGGCCACCCTGGTCGAACCCGACGTAGCCCGGCGGCGCGCCGATCAGGCGGCTCACCGCGTGACGCTCCATGTATTCCGACATGTCGAAGCGGATCAGCTCGATGCCGAGCGTGAACGCAAGCTGGCGCGCCACTTCGGTCTTGCCGACGCCCGTCGGGCCGGAGAACAGGAACGCGCCGATCGGCTTGTCCATCTTGCCGAGACCGGCTCGCGCCATCTTGATCGACGCAGCGAGCGCGTCGATCGCCGGATCCTGGCCGAACACGACGCTCTTCAGGTCGCGATCGAGCGTCTGCAGCTTGCTGCGATCGTCCTGCGACACGCTCTGCGCCGGCACGCGCGCGATCTTCGAGATGATTTCCTCGATCTCGCTCTTGCCGATCGTCTTCTTTTGCTTCGACTTCGGCAGGATGCGCTGCGCGGCGCCCGCTTCGTCGATCACGTCGATCGCCTTGTCCGGCAGGTGACGGTCGGTGATGAAGCGTGCCGACAGCTCGGCCGCGGCCGACAGTGCACCCGACGAATACTTGACGCCGTGATGCTCCTCGAACCGCGACTTCAGCCCGCGCAGGATCGCGACCGTCTGCTCGACGGTCGGCTCCGTCACGTCGACCTTCTGGAAGCGCCGCGACAGCGCCGCGTCCTTTTCGAAGATGCCGCGATATTCGGTGAACGTGGTCGCGCCGATGCACTTGAGCGTGCCCGACGACAGCGCCGGCTTCAGCAGGTTCGATGCGTCGAGCGTGCCGCCCGAAGCGGCGCCCGCGCCGATCAGCGTGTGAATTTCGTCGATGAACAGGATCGCGTGCGGCCGTTCCTTCAGCTCCTTCAGCACCGTCTTCAGACGCTGCTCGAAGTCGCCGCGATACTTGGTGCCCGCGAGCAGCGCGCCCATGTCGAGCGAATACACCTGCGCGTTCGCGAGGATGTCCGGCACTTCACCGCGCGTGATGCGATAGGCGAGCCCTTCGGCGATCGCGGTCTTGCCGACGCCGGCTTCGCCGACGAGCAGCGGATTGTTCTTGCGGCGACGGCACAGCACCTGCACGACGCGCTCGACCTCCGGCTCGCGGCCGATCAGCGGATCGATGCGGCCGTCCTTCGCCATCTGGTTCAGGTTCTGCGTGAACTGCGCGAGCGGGGTTTCCTTCTGCGCGTTCGCGTCTTCGCTTTCCGCGTTCGCGTCGGTCGACTTCGCGGCTTCGCCGCCGTTCGTCTTCGCGATGCCGTGCGAAATGAAGTTCACGACGTCCAGGCGCGTGACGCCCTGCTGCTGCAGGTAATAGACGGCGTGCGAGTCCTTCTCGCCGAAGATCGCGACCAGCACGTTCGCGCCGGTGACTTCCTTCTTGCCATTCGACGTCGACTGGACGTGCATGATCGCGCGCTGGATCACGCGCTGGAAACCGAGCGTCGGCTGGGTATCGACATCGTCGGTGCCCGGGACGGTAGGTGTGTTGTCGTGGATGAAATTGCGCAGGTTCTGACGCAAGTCCTCGATGTTGGCCGCACACGCGCGCAACACCTCGGCTGCCGTCGGATTATCCAGCAGGGCCAGCAACAGATGCTCGACCGTAATGAACTCATGGCGCGCCTGGCGTGCTTCCATGAACGCCATGTGCAGGCTGACTTCCAATTCCTGGGCAATCATGCTTCCTCCATCACGCACTGCAGCGGATGCCCGGCCTGCCGCGCATGGGTAACGACTTGCTCAACCTTGGTCGACGCGATGTCCCGCGTATAGACCCCACATACCCCTCGCCCTTCACGATGGACCTTCAGCATGATCTGCGTGGCCGTCTCGCGATCCTTCTTGAAATACTCCTGTACGACCATCACGACGAACTCCATCGGCGTGAAGTCGTCGTTCAGCAGCACCACCTTGTACATCGAAGGCGGCTTGAGCTTCTGCTGCTTGCGTTCCAGGACGGTGCTGTCCTGCTTGTCCGGGATAATCGCCATACACCCATTCTAAACAACTCGGACAGGCCCGCAATCCTGCCATTACCCGACCGACCGGCCGGCGCCCTCCCTGGTTCCCGACGACTCGCGATCGTCTTCGCACCATACGAAAGCCGGCTGCGGTGCCGGCTTTCACGCTTGGCGCGGAACACGAACCGTCAGGGGGAAACCGCACCGGACGTCGCATCCGCATCCAGTATCCCACAAGCCGGGACGACTCGATCGCGTGTCACTCGAGCCTGGTATATGAGCCGATTATGCGACTTTTCAAGTCCGCGCGCTCGGCGGCATGCTGCAAAGCAAAGCCGGAAAAACCCTGAAAATGGGTTCTTTACAACGGCCCTCTAACCGTCTAAAAATTCCGCTTGACACTCAAATAAAGAGCGCCAACAATCAAGCTGGCACTTTTTTCAACTCGTCGGTTGGCGAAATGAAAGAGGCCGAAGGTGAGCTTGTGAGGGGGGAACGGCTGTATTTTCCGGTCGTTTAGCTTTTCGAGCGTGCTCGTGGTAAGTAGCAGCGACTGTGTGACAGGGGAAGTAGGAAAATGGCAACTGGTATCGTTAAGTGGTTCAACGACGCGAAGGGCTTCGGTTTCATCACTCCCGACGAGGGCGGTGAAGATCTGTTTGCGCACTTCTCGGCCATCAACATGCAGGGCTTCAAGACCCTGAAGGAAGGCCAGAAGGTGAGCTTCGAGGTCGTTCAAGGGCCGAAGGGCAAGCAAGCGTCGAACATCCAGGCCGCGTAAAGGCACCGGATATCAGACGAAGAAACCCGGCATTGCGCCGGGTTTCTTTTTTTTCAGACCAGCCACGCGTTAATTCGATTGGCAGGCCTTTTCGTTCAATCCCGATAATTGAACATGCATTGTCCTGTTTCACGCGCAAATCGAATGCCGACATACGCGTGAAACATATTCAATACTCGTTACACGACCTTCAGCGTGCCCATCATGCCGAGATCCTCGTGTTCGAGAATATGGCAGTGAAGCATGCGCTCGCCGGGCATGTCCTGCATGACGAGTATCGTCACGGTCTCGCCGCTGCGCACGTTCACGGTGTCGCGCCACGCGCGGAATGGTTCGCTCGTGCGCGTGCCGCCCGATGCGCGCTCGATCACCTGGAATTGCGTGCCGTGCAAATGGAACGGGTGATCCATGTCGGTGGCGTTGCGAATCGCCCAGCGTTCGACGTCGCCTCGGCGGCTCGTCAGCGTCGCACGGTGCGGCGCGTAGGTCGCGCCGTTGATCGTGAAGCGCATCCCGGCCGGGCGACCATGCGCCGGGCTGTTCATCATCGCGTCCATGTCCATCTCTTCGCCGAACGCGACTTCCTTGTGCGCGACCGGTTCGCCGAGGGCGGGCACCGCGCGCAGCGTGGCCGGCAGCGCACGGGCGGCGGCCGGTGCGAACGTGACGTCGGCGAGCGGCAGCGCCGGATCGGGCGGCAGGCTGCCGTGGCCGCCGTCGTGCGACATCGCCATCTTGCGGCGGTCGTATTCGGCAGCCTGCAGCACCGCGTGTGACGCGCGATCGCCGGCGCGCACCAGCAGTTCCGCACGCTCGCCCGGCGCGAGCAGCAGCGACGTCACGCGGCGCGGCGCATCGAACAGCCCGCCGTCGGTGCCGACCTGCTCGAACGCGCGGCCGTCGTCGAACGCAATGCGCAGGTAGCGCGCGCTGCACGCGTTCCACACGCGCCAGCGCTCGTCGCCCGAGACGTCGATCCGCGGCCGGCGCGCACCGTTGACCAGCACGAACTGGCCTTCGCGGCCGTTCATCCAGTCCATCATGTCGTTCGGCGGGATCGTGCCGTCGCGCGCGAGTTTCAGGTCGGACACGAACAGGTTGCGCTCGGGCCAGCCGGCGAGCGGATCGTCGGCGGCACGCACGACGAACGGGCCGGCCAGCCCGCGGAACACCTGCTCGGCGGTCATCATGTGCGGATGCGGGTGATACCAGTACGTGCCGGCGCTCCCCTTCGGCAGCGTGAAGCGATACACGCGCGACGCGCCCGGCGCGACGGGATCGGACGGGTTGCCGTCCTGGTCGGGCGGCACCGGCAGGCCGTGCCAGTGGATCGTCGACGGCTGCGGCAGCTTGTTCACGAAGCGGATTTCGACCGTGTCGCCCTCGCGCACGTCGATCAGCGAGCCGACCACCGGCCCTTGCGTGCCCGCGCCGAACTGCCAGAACGTCGTCGGACGCGCACCGTGCAACATCGGACGCGCGACCGGCTGGGCGACCAACGTCGCGCGGAACGTGCCCGGCTCGCGGCTTTCGTTCGCAAGCGTGCGCAGCGACGCGAGCGGCGCGCCGGCCGGCAGCGCATCGGCCGCCGCGAGCGCAGCCGGCGCCGATTTCGCGTGTTGCGCGTGGTCTGCCATCCCTGACATGCCCGGCATGTCGTCCATCTGATCCATGCCTGCCATGCCCGCATGGTTGGCATGCTGCGCCCAGGCGGTGCGCGCAAACAGCGATGCCGCCGCGACGCCGATGGCGTGCGACAGGAAGGTTCTCCGTATCATCAATCGTTCCTCGTTATTCATGCTGCGTCGCGCCGCCGTCGCGACACTCGCGCCGGCGGGCACGGAGAAGCGCTCGTGCGCGACGCGAATCCTGATGCCCGCGTCATCATAACCGCAGCCCCCGGCTGAGGCACGGAAGCAGCGGACGAGCGTCGATACAACGCAGGGCGACCGGTCGGACGAACGGACCGGCTTGCGATCATCGAGCGTTTTCGATCGTCGCCGGGTGCTGCGGCACCTCGCCGCATTCATCGCAATTGGAGCCGACCGCCGGCCTTCGCCGACCGCTTTCGCCACGCCCGGTCGAGACAGTTCGCCCCTGCCGCTCATCCCGCGATCGGCATGCCGCGCGGCACCCACGCATGAACCCGCCAATTTTTCACGATGCGGAATAAGTCACTGCGTTATAAAAATTCGTGGTGCATGGCACAAATTCGCTGTTTCGCGATGCCAAAAAACGTTCCGCGATACAAAACGCGCGCAATAAGCCTCTGTTTTTACGAGAGATTTTTTGTTTCGAGAAAGCGCTCTACGCGCACCATCGGGCGCCGCCCCGGACGTAGACTTTGTTCCATGCACTGACGCTTCGCCACGACGGTCGATATGGACCCCGGCGCAAGCAGCCAGTCGGGCCACAGCCGGACGAGCCGGCGGGCGGCACAACAGAATCGCTTGTGATCAGAAAGGGAGAACGGAAATGAAGGGATTTCGCTTTGGTTCAGCGCTCGGGTCGTTCTATATCCTGCCGGGTAACGGCGGCTGGGAAGCGACGTTCGGCAACGCCCTGCTCGGCGCGTTCTCGTGCCCGGAAGTGGCGGCCGACCACATCTCCCGCGGCGATTGCGAGCAATTGTCCGAACTGGATACGGCCACGCTCGAAGTGCCGCACGAAATCGCGGAGTGGGAAATCGTTCACGTCTGAATGGCACGCCGGCAACGAAAAACGCCCCGGGTGACCGGGGCGTTTTCATGTTCGGCGGAACAGCGAGCCGCATCGGCCGCTGCCGTTGCCGTGGCGCGCGCGGGAGCGCGGCCTGCGTCAGGCGACTGCGTCGACGATGCCGTTCAGCGTTGCGCTCGGGCGCATCGCCCGGCTCGTCAGCTCGACGTTCGGACGGTAGTAGCCGCCGATCGCCTGCGCGGTGCCCTGCGCGGCCGACAGTTCTTCCAGGATGCGCGCTTCGCTGTCGGACAGCGACTTCGCGACGCCTTCGAACTGCGCCTTCAGCGCGGCATCCTCGGTCTGCTCGGCCAGCGCCTGCGCCCAGTAAAGGCACAGATAGAAGTGGCTGCCGCGATTGTCGAGGCCGCCGACCTTGCGCGCCGGCGATTTGTTCTCGTCCAGGAACTTGCCGGTCGCCTGGTCGAGCGTCTTCGCGAGCACGAGCGCCTTCGGGTTCTGGTACGCGTTGCCGAGGTGTTCGAGCGACGCGGCCAGCGCGAGGAATTCGCCGAGCGAATCCCAGCGCAGGAAGCCTTCCTCGACGAACTGCTGCACGTGCTTCGGTGCCGAGCCGCCCGCGCCCGTTTCGAACATCCCGCCGCCGGCCATCAGCGGCACGATGGACAGCATCTTCGCGCTGGTGCCGAGTTCCATGATCGGGAACAGGTCGGTCAGGTAGTCGCGCAGCACGTTGCCCGTGACCGAGATCGTGTCCTTGCCCGCGCGGATGCGCTCGAGCGAGAAACGCGTCGCATCTTCCGGCGTCATGATGCGGATGTCGAGGCCATTCGTGTCGTGATCCTTCAGGTAGCGTTCGACCTTCGCGATGATCTGCGCGTCGTGCGCACGTGCCGGATCGAGCCAGAACACGGCCGGCACGCCGGTCGCGCGGGCGCGGTTCACCGCGAGCTTGACCCAGTCCTGCACCGGCGCGTCCTTCGTCTGGCACATGCGCCAGATGTCGCCCGACTCGACCGCGTGCTCGAGCAGCACGTTGCCGGCTTCGTCCGTGACGCGCACGACGCCGTCGGCCGGAATCTGGAACGTCTTGTCATGCGAACCGTATTCCTCGGCCGCCTGCGCCATCAGGCCGACGTTCGGCACGCTGCCCATCGTGACCGGGTCGAATGCGCCGTGCTGCTTGCAGTCCTCGATCACGGCCTGATAGACACCCGCGTAGCAGCGGTCCGGAATCACGGCCTTCGCGTCGTACAGTTCGCCGTCCGGGCCCCACATGCAGCCCGACTCGCGGATCATCGCCGGCATCGATGCGTCGACGATCACGTCGCTCGGCACGTGCAGGTTCGTGATGCCCTTGTCCGAGTTGACCATCGCGAGGCGCGGACGCACTGCGTATTCGGCCTTGACGTCGGCTTCGATCGCTTCGCGCGTGTCGGCCGGCAGGTCCTTCAGGCGCGCGTACAGGTCGCCGATGCCGTTGTTCGGGTTGAAGCCGACCTGCGCCAGCACCTCCGCGTGCTTCGCGAGCACGTCGCGGTAGAACACCGACACGAAGTGACCGAACAGGACCGGGTCCGAGACCTTCATCATGGTCGCCTTCAGGTGCACCGAAAACAGCACGTCCTGCGCCTTCGCGTCGGCGATCTGCGCTTCGATGAAGCTGCGCAGCGCCTTGCGGCTCATCACCGATGCATCGATGACTTCACCGGCCTTCACGGCCGTCTTTTCCTTCAGCACCTTCTTCACGCCGTCGGCCGTCGTGAGTTCGATCTTCACGCTGCCGGCATCGGCGATCAGCGCCGACTTCTCGCTGCCGTAGAAGTCGCCTTCGCTCATGTGCGCGACGTGCGCCTTCGACGTGGCCTTCCATGCGCCCATCTTGTGCGGGTGCTTGCGTGCGTAGTTCTTGACCGACAGCGGCGCGCGACGGTCGGAGTTGCCTTCGCGCAGCACCGGGTTCACCGCGCTGCCCTTGATCTTGTCGTAGCGGGCCTTGACGGCCTTCTCTTCGTCGGTCGACGGCTCTTCCGGGTACGCCGGCAGCTTGTAGCCCTGCGCCTGCAGTTCGGCGATCGCGGCCTTGAGCTGCGGCACCGATGCGCTGATGTTCGGCAGCTTGATGATGTTCGCTTCCGGCTTCAGCGTGAGCTGGCCCAGTTCGGCCAGATCGTCGGAACCCTTCTGCTCCGGCGGCAGGACGTCGGCGAATGCCGCGATGATGCGGCCGGCGAGCGAGATGTCGCGCGTTTCGACGGCGACGCCCGACGAGCGCGTGAAGGCCTTGACGATCGGCAGCAGCGAATAGGTCGCGAGCGCCGGCGCTTCGTCGGTGAGGGTGTAGATGATCTTGGGCGAAGTGGACATGGTCGATGCGTTGCTACGTGAAAATTTGGGACTGAGGGGCGCCGACGGTAATCGGCGGGGAGCGACCGGGTCGATCGCGAAAGGGGCGTGCCGGCTAGCCGGGCGGTGGTGTTGCGAGGGCCGTCATGTTCTACCTTGCAGGGCATGCGGGCCGCATCGCGGCGCCGCGGCCCGCATGCCGGACCGCCCTGCCAACAAACCTGCCGTTCATGAAACGCCCCGGCGCCGGCAGTAGGCGCCGGGGCTGCCGGCTATCCGCCGGCCCGCCCCGGAAGGGGACTTACATGTTCTCGATCAGCACTTCGCCGAAGCCGGAGCACGACACCTGCGTCGCGCCTTCCATCAGGCGCGCGAAGTCGTACGTGACGCGCTTCTGCAGGATCGACTTCTCCATCGCGGCGATGATCGTGTCGGCCGCTTCCGTCCAGCCGAGGTGGCGCAGCATCATTTCCGCCGACAGGATCTCGGAACCGGGGTTCACGTAATCCTTGCCCGCGTACTTCGGTGCCGTGCCGTGGGTCGCCTCGAACATCGCGACCGAATCAGACAGGTTCGCGCCCGGCGCGATCCCGATGCCGCCGACCTGAGCGGCCAGCGCGTCGGAGATGTAGTCGCCGTTCAGGTTCAGCGTCGCGATCACGTCGTATTCGGCCGGACGCAGCAGGATCTGCTGCAGGAACGCGTCGGCGATCGAATCCTTGATGACGATCTCGTTGCCCGTCTTCGGGTTCTTCACGCGCATCCACGGGCCGCCGTCGATCAGCTCGCCGCCGAATTCCTTCTGCGCGAGCGCATAGCCGGCGTCACGGAACAAGCCTTCCGTGAACTTCATGATGTTGCCCTTGTGCACCAGCGTGACCGACTTGCGATCGTTGTCGATCGCATACTGGATCGCCTTGCGCACGAGACGCTCGGTGCCTTCGGTCGACACGGGCTTGACGCCGATCCCCGAGGTTTCCGGGAAGCGGATCTTCTTCACGCCCATTTCTTCCTGCAGGAACTTGATGACTTTCTTCGCCTGCTCGGAGCCCGCGGCCCATTCGATGCCCGCGTAGATGTCTTCCGAGTTCTCGCGGAAGATCACCATGTCGATCTTTTGCGGCTCGCGCACCGGCGACGGCACGCCCTTGAAATACTGGACCGGGCGCAGGCACACGTAGAGGTCGAGCTCCTGGCGCAGCGCGACGTTCAGCGAACGGATGCCGCCGCCGACCGGGGTCGTCAGCGGCCCCTTGATCGACACCACGTATTCCTTCAGCACCTGCAGCGTTTCGTCCGGCAGCCACACGTCCGGACCGTACACCTTCGTCGCCTTCTCGCCCGCGAAGATCTCCATCCAGTGGATCTTGCGCTTGCCCTTGTAGGCATGCGCGACCGCCGCATCGACGACCTTGATCATCACCGGCGTGATATCGAAGCCCGTACCGTCGCCTTCGATATAGGGAATGATCGGCTGATCGGAAACATTGAGCGAGAAGTCCTTGTTGACGGTGATCTTGTCACCGCCCTCCGGAACCTTGATGTGCTGATACGGCATGATCGACTCCAGTGACGTGGCTGAGCAGGTGATGCTGGTCGAAACTGCGCGCGCGGCGAGGTGGCCCTGCCACCCTCGTGACGGCAACAGCGAGCGCTATTCTAGCGCCCCAACCGGGGCCGGCGGCACGAAGCGCGACGCTGCGTATCAAGTCTTCCCTTATGTCTTATATAAGACAGAGGACTTGCCGTTCCGTATTATGCATTAAGATTCCGCCATTTGCCATAGACCGCCCGTCCCGCTTCCGCCGCGGCACGCCGGGCGGACGCCCGCCATGACCCTGATCGCCCTCAACAAGCCGTTCGGCACGATTTGCCAGTTTTCCGCGCACGAGACGCGGCCGTCGCTCGGCGACTGGGTAAAAGCACCCGGCGTCTACCCGGCCGGCCGGCTCGACGCGGACAGCGAGGGCCTGCTGCTGCTCACCGACGACGGCGCGCTGCAGGCGCGCATCGCCGAACCACGCCACAAGCTCGTCAAGCGCTACTGGGCGCAGGTCGACGGTGCGCCGGGCCCGGCCGACCTGAAGGCGCTCGCGCGCGGCGTCGATCTCGGCGACTACGTGACGCGCCCGTGCCGCGCAGAATTCATCGAACCGCCGGACACGCTGTGGCCGCGCAATCCGCCGATCCGCTATCGCGCCGCGATCCCGACCACGTGGATCGAACTTGCGATCACCGAAGGCAAGAACCGGCAGGTGCGGCGGATGACTTCCGCTATCGGCTTCCCGACGTTGCGTCTCGTGCGCGTCGGCATCGGCGCGCTCGACATATTCGCGCTCGGCATTGCACCGGGCGAAACAATCGCGCTCCCACCGCGCGCCCCGTGGGACGGTTTCGCACGCGCAGAATGACACATTCCGGACGCGCGAATTTTTCGTCATCTTTTTCGTCAACCGCCTGCGAAGATCGCGCGTTAAACCACGCAGATGCCAACCTTAGCTATCCGGCATTGGCAGCCGAACCCGTGTTTGCGTCACGAAAGCGACGTTTTTATCGAATACGATTCGGCGCCCGCAGCGCAATGAGAAATTTCTCGAAGCGTCTGTCAACCGAAAGGTGGATGGCACCGTTAGACGACATGACTCCTATTGCCGGGTCATTTGGTTAATTAACTAAAGCTGAGGAACACAACATGAACAAACTGATCGCCGCTCTGGTCGCTGGCCTCTTCGCAACGGCAGCTTTCGCACAAGCTTCGGCTCCGGAAGCTGCTTCGGCTGCTGCTCCGGCAGCTGCTTCGGCACCGGCAAAGCACGCTGCCAAGAAGCACCACGCAAAGAAGAAGCACCACGCAGCTAAGAAGGCAGCTAGCGAAGCCGAAGCACCGGCAGCTGCTTCGAACTAAGTAAGCAAGCTGTAATAACGCAGTCAAGAACACGCAGTCTTGCCGTTCTTACGGCGTTGAAAGGCAGATCACCGCGAGGCGATCTGCCTTTTTCTTTTTTGTGCCCGCCGGCGCGCTTCGCGTACCATGCGGGTCTCGTTTTCCCGATAGGAGCCCTGCTGTGCGATTCTCCCTGCGCTCGTCGCTCGGCCGCCTTGCGCGCGCCGCCGTGTTTCCCGCCGCGCTCGCCGTCCTCGCGCTCGGCATGCAGACCGCCCACGCGCAGATGCCGCCCGGCGCCAAGCAGCCGAGCGAGTTCCCGCGCGCGAAGCTGCGCGCCGGCATGTACGTGATCGACGCGGCCGTCGCCGCGAACGACGCCGACCGCGAACAGGGGCTGATGTACCGGTCGCAGCTCGCACCGAACGAAGGCATGCTGTTCGTGTTCAACGAGAACGCCGTGCACTGCTTCTGGATGAAGAACACGCTGATCCCGCTGTCGATCGCGTTCATCCGCGCGGACGGCACGATCACCGACATCGACGAGATGAAGGCCGAGACGACCGACAACCACTGCCCGCGCAACAACGGCGTCTACGCGCTCGAAATGAGCAAGGGCTGGTTCGCGGCGAAGGGCATCAAGCCGGGCATGAAGCTCGAAGGCCTGCCCAAGGCCCAGTAACGGCCGTTGCCGCGGCGCCGCCGCACGTCGACCGAAGCCGGCCGCCCATCATTCGTTGTTGGGCGCCGGTTTTTTTTCGCCGGCCGATGGCGACGCGCGCCTTGATTCGGCCAACGCTGCCCGCATCTGCAAAAGCCTCGGACAAGCGCTATGCTTTAAATCTCGCTTGTTTCAGCCCGGGCCGGTGCAGCCGGCCCGCTTACGATCCGAACCACCAGGAGGTTCACGTGCCCCGCAAAACCCCCATCGAGCGCTATCGCAATATCGGGATCAGCGCTCACATCGATGCCGGCAAGACCACGACGACCGAGCGCATCCTGTTTTACACCGGCGTGAGCCACAAGATCGGTGAAGTGCACGACGGCGCGGCCACGATGGACTGGATGGAGCAGGAGCAGGAACGCGGCATCACGATCACGTCGGCCGCGACCACGGCCTTCTGGAAGGGCATGGCCGGCAACTATCCTGAACACCGGATCAACATCATCGACACCCCCGGGCACGTCGACTTCACGATCGAGGTCGAGCGCTCGATGCGCGTGCTCGACGGTGCGTGCATGGTCTACGACTCGGTTGGCGGCGTGCAGCCGCAATCCGAAACCGTGTGGCGCCAGGCGAACAAGTACAAGGTGCCGCGCATCGCGTTCGTCAACAAGATGGACCGCGTCGGCGCGGACTTCTTCCGCGTGCAGCGCCAGATCGGCGAGCGCCTGAAGGGCGTCGCCGTGCCGATCCAGATTCCGATCGGTGCGGAAGATCATTTCCAGGGTGTCGTCGATCTCGTGAAGATGAAGGCGATCGTATGGGACGACGAAAGCCAGGGCGTGAAGTTCACGTACGAGGAGATCCCGGCGAATCTCGTCGAGCTCGCGCACGAATGGCGCGAGAAGATGGTCGAAGCCGCCGCGGAAGCCAGCGAGGAACTGCTCGAGAAGTACCTGCACGACCATGAATCGCTGACCGAGGACGAGATCAAGGCCGCGCTGCGCCAGCGCACGATCGCGAACGAGATCGTGCCGATGCTGTGCGGCAGCGCGTTCAAGAACAAGGGCGTGCAGGCGATGCTCGACGCGGTGATCGACTACCTGCCGTCGCCGGTCGACGTGCCCGCGATCCTCGGTCACGACTTCCACGATCCCGAAAAGCCGGCGGAACGTCACCCGAGCGACGACGAGCCGTTCTCGTCGCTCGCGTTCAAGATCATGACCGACCCGTTCGTCGGCCAGTTGATCTTCTTCCGTGTGTATTCGGGCGTCGTCGAATCGGGCGACACGGTGCTGAACGCGACGAAGGACAAGAAGGAGCGGCTCGGCCGGATCCTGCAGATGCACGCGAACGAGCGCAAGGAAATCAAGGAAGTGCGCGCGGGCGACATCGCGGCGGCGGTCGGCCTGAAGGAAGCGACGACGGGCGACACGCTGTGCGATCCGGCCAAGCCGATCATCCTCGAGAAGATGGAATTCCCGGAGCCGGTGATCTCGCAGGCCGTCGAGCCGAAGACGAAGGCCGACCAGGAAAAGATGGGCCTCGCGCTGAACCGTCTCGCGCAGGAAGATCCGTCGTTCCGCGTGCAGACCGACGAGGAATCCGGTCAGACGATCATCTCGGGGATGGGCGAGCTGCACCTCGAAATCCTGGTCGACCGGATGAAGCGCGAGTTCGGCGTCGAGGCCACGGTCGGCAAGCCGCAGGTCGCGTATCGCGAAACGGTGCGCACGACGGCCTCCGATGTCGAAGGCAAGTTCGTCAAGCAGTCGGGCGGGCGCGGCCAGTACGGGCATGCGGTGATCACGCTGGAGCCGAACCCCGGCAAGGGCTACGAGTTCCTCGACGAGATCAAGGGCGGCGTGATTCCGCGCGAATTCATCCCGGCCGTCGACAAGGGCATCACCGAAACGCTCAAGAGCGGCGTGCTCGCGGGCTACCCGGTCGTCGACGTGAAGGTGCACCTGACGTTCGGCTCGTACCACGACGTCGACTCGAACGAAAACGCGTTCCGGATGGCCGGCTCGATGGCGTTCAAGGAAGCGATGCGTCGCGCGAAGCCGGTGCTGCTCGAGCCGATGATGGCGGTCGAGGTCGAGACGCCGGAGGATTTCATGGGCAACGTGATGGGCGACCTGTCGAGCCGGCGCGGCATCGTGCAGGGGATGGAGGACATCGCGGGCGGCGGCGGCAAGCTGGTGCGCGCCGAAGTGCCGCTCGCCGAGATGTTCGGCTATTCGACGTCGCTGCGCTCGGCGACGCAAGGTCGTGCGACGTACACGATGGAGTTCAAGCATTACGCTGAAACGCCGGCGAACGTGTCGGAAGGCGTGATCAACGCGAAAGTGAAGTAAGCGCGGGGTGCGCGCCCAGCTGCGCGCAGACCTCAGGCCCGTCCGGTTCCGGACGGGCTTTTTTTCATCCGTCCAGCGCAGCACGGCGGATGGCCGACGCCCCGACGCCGCTTTTGATCGGCACGCCAGGCCATTTTTGCGCATGCCACAATACATCGCGATTCGTCCGATGGAACCACCCCGATGCCGCCCACCCCTGCCCTGCGCCGCCTGTTGATGCTGTATGCCGGCCTGATCGCCGCGAACGTCGCCGTCTGGCTGTGGGCGCTCGCGGTGCTGCACGACCGTCCGCTGCTGCTCGGCACCGCGGCGATCGCGTACGGGCTCGGGCTGCGTCATGCGGTCGACGCCGATCACATCGCCGCGATCGACGTCGCGACGCGCAAGCTGATGCAGGACGGCCAGCGTCCGGTGACGGTCGGCCTGTTCTTCTCGCTCGGCCACTCGACGATCGTGGTCGTCGCGACGCTCGGCATCGCGCTGAGCGCGTTCGCGCTGCGCGACCGCTTCGACGCATTCCGCGAAATCGGAGGCACGATCGGCACGGCGGTATCAGCAACCTTCCTGCTCGTGCTCGCGTGCATGAACCTCGTGATCCTGCGCGACGTGTGGCGGCGCTATCGCGGCGCGCCGGACGCGGCTCACGGTGCCGCGCACGCGCATCGCGCGGGCGGCCTCGTGTCGCGGCTGCTGCGCCCGCTGTTCCGGTTCGTGTCGAAAAGCTGGCACATGTATCCGGTCGGCGTGCTGTTCGGCCTGGGTTTCGATACTGCAACAGAAATCGCGTTGCTCGCGATCGCTGCCGCGCAGGCAAGCCACGCGCTACCGATCCATTCGGTCATGCTGTTTCCTGCGCTGTTCGCGGCCGGCATGACGCTGATCGACTCTACCGATAACGTGCTGATGATTCATGCGTACGGCTGGGCGATGGACGACCCGCGGCGCAAGCTGCTCTATAACGCGAGCATCACGCTGCTCTCGGCGGCCGTCGCACTGGCGGTCGGCGGGATCGAGGCCGCAGGCCTGCTCGCCGACAAGCTGTCGCTGACGGGCCCGGTCCGCGAGGCGCTCGACGCACTTGGCGCGCGCTTCGGCGCGATCGGTTACGGCATCGTCGCGCTGTTTCTCGTCGCCTGGATCGCGTCGATCCTTTGCCATCGCTGGCCGCGTGCTGCCGACACGACGGCGCGATAGACGTAGTCAGACGTTTCATTTCGGAAACAAAACGCTCACGACGGCGTATCACACGCTGTCGCGCGATACGTGCGCGCCTTGCGCCACGGGCACGGCCGGTCGGTGGCACGAATCTCGCAGTTAGGGATTCGCACGGCGGGCCCGCGTGCCGATTCGTGTTCCCGGCTGGCTTCTGACGCCGGTCCGACACGCATCGGCCGCCGATACGACAATGCATCGTTGCTGGTCCCCTGCATCACACGTTGATGGTCGCGCGTGACGAGGCATCGCGCGCATCGGGGAGATCAATAATGAGCAGAACGAATCAACTGTCCCGTACGGCGGGATGGTGCTATCGCACGACCCTGCTGGCCGCGGCCGCGTTTGCATGCTGCTGTTCTTACGCGATTGCCCAGGATTCGATGCCCGGCGTCGCGTCCGACCCGACCGCCAGCGCAGACCCCGTCATGATGCTCGCCGACGACACGGCGTCCTGTGCCGCCAGTCCGGCTGCTTGCGCGGTCCACATATATGCCGGCCGAGGCGCTGTGGGCAGCGGCGCCGGAAGCACCTCTGGCGGTAGCAGCCCAGGTAGCAGCGGTAATGGTGGAAGCGGTGGAAGCGGCACCGTCGGGCCTGCTGGCGTCGGTGGATCGACCGGGGCGACATCCGGTGGTACGAGCGGAACAGGTCGTAGCGGCGGTGCATCAGGCAACGAGGGTAAAGGTGGTGGTACTTCGGGTGGCGGTACCTCGGGTGGCGGTACCTCGGGTGGCGGCACCTCAGGAGGCGGTACCTCGGGTGGCGGTACCTCGGGTGGCGGTACCTCGGGTGGCGGTA
Source organism: Burkholderia diffusa (assembly GCF_902499115.1). Classification (GTDB taxonomy): domain Bacteria; phylum Pseudomonadota; class Gammaproteobacteria; order Burkholderiales; family Burkholderiaceae; genus Burkholderia; species Burkholderia diffusa. The sequence goes on along the minus strand of NZ_CABVPN010000035.1, from coordinate 29,744 downwards.
CCTCGGGTGGCGGCACCTCGGGTGGCGGTACCTCGGGTGGCGGTACCTCGGGTGGCGGTACCTCGGGTGGCGGTACCTCGGGTGGCGGTACCTCAGGAGGCGGCACCTCAGGTGGCGGTACCTCGGGTGGTAATGGTGGCCACGGCGGCGGTGGCAATGGCGGCGGCAACGGCGGCGGCAACGGCGGTCACGGTAACGGCGGCGGTAACGGCGGTAACGGCGGTAACGGCGGTCACGGCAACGGCGGCGGCAACGGCGGCGGCAACGGCGGCGGCAACGGCGGTCACGGTAACGGCGGTGGCAATGGCGGTGGCAATGGCAGCGGTAACGGCGGCGGCGGCAACGGCGGCAACGGCGGCAACGGCGGTGGCAGCGGTGGCAGCGGTGGCAGCGGTGGCAACGGTGGCAACGGCGGCAACGGTGGCAGCGGTGGCAGCGGTGGCAGCGGCGGCAGCGGCGGCAGCGGTGGCAACGGCGGCAACGGTGGCCACGGCAATGGCGGCGGCAACGGCAATGGCAACGGGAGTGGTGGCGCCGGCAACGGCGGTGCCAACGGTGTCGGCAACGGAAACGGCAATGGCGGCAACGGTGGATCGGCCGGTGGCCATGGTCACTGACCGATGCATCGCCTGACCCGGCAAGGTCAGAGCATTTCGAGCGCGCGCTTGCTGCGCGGCGGACGGAAGTAGCCGTCGAGTTGCGCGCGCTCGTCATCGCTCAACTCGAGATCGAGCGCCGCGCGATTGTCGCGGACGTGTTCGATCCGCGACGCCTTCGGGATCGCGAATACACCCGGCCGAGAGAGCACCCAGGCAAGCGCGACGCGCATCACCGATACACCGCGTTGCCGCGCGATCTCGTCGAGCGGCGAACGCTTCGGCAGCCGCCCGTGATCGACCGGGCTGTAGGCCATCGCCGGCATCCGGTGCTTGGCGAGCCATGGCAGCAGGTCGAATTCCGGGCCGCGCCGCGCGATGTTGTAGAGGATCTGGTTGGTCGCGCACGCGCTGCCGCCCGCCTCGTCGACGAGTTCCGCCATGTCGGCCGTGTCGAAGTTGCTGACACCCCAATGGCGGATCTTGCCCGCGCGCCGCAGCGCCTCGAATCCCTCGACCGTCTCCTCGAGCGGCACCGAACCACGCCAGTGCAGCAGGTACAGGTCGAGACGGTCGGTACGCAAACGCTTGAGGCTCGCGTCGCACGCGGCGACGACGCCACGCCTGCTCGCATGATGCGGATACACCTTGCTGACAAGGAACACGCCGTCGCGCAGTCCGGTCAGCGCCTCGCCGACGAGCGCCTCGGTCGCGCCGTCTCCGTACATCTCGGCGGTGTCGACCAGCGTCATCCCGAGCGCGATAGCCTCACGTAATGCGGCGATCTCGTCCGCGCGACGCGCGGGCCGCTCGCCCATTTCCCAAGTGCCCAGGCCGAGCTTCGGAATCGTCTCGCCGTCCGGCAGGACGACCGTGGCGATCGTGTCTGTCATGCGCTCCTCGCTGCGGATTGGTGGCCGCGCACCCGCGGCCGTAGCATCGAATACGACGCATCAGTGTAGTCAATCGGCGCGGCGTCCACCTGCTGCACGGCAAAAACCGGATATAACGGCGCCGCATGATGACTTAGAATGGCCGGCAATCTGATCGATACCCATTCCATGAAGGCACCCACGGACGACCGCTGGCAGGACCTGCGCCCCGACCCCGAGAACGATACGCCGCTCTACCTGCAGCTCGCCCGCAAGCTCGGCGACGCGATCCACGACAATCGCTGGGCGGCCGGCGAGGCGCTGCCGTCCGAACGCGTGCTGTCCGAAGCGCTCGGCGTGTCGCGCATCACCGCGCGCAAGGCGATCGCGCTGCTCGTCGAGCAGGGCTTGATCCGCCGCACGCAAGGCGCCGGCAACTTCATCCAGCCGCGCTACGAGGATCCGCTGTCGCGGCTGTCGAGCTTCAGCGAGATGCTCGAGCGCCGTGGCTTCAAGCCGAGCTCGCAGTGGCTCGAACGTGAGATTCAGCCGGCGAACCGGGACGAAGTCATCCAGCTCGGCCTGTCGCCGGCCGCATCGGTTACACGGCTGAAACGCCTGCGCCTCGCCGACGGCATCGTGATGGCCGTCGAGAACTCGACGTTCCCCGCCACGCTGATTCCCGATCCGCAGGCGATCGGCGGTTCGCTGTACAGCTATCTCGAAGCACGCGGCACGCCCATCGTGCGCGCGCTGCAGCATTTCCGCGCGGTCAACGCGACCGACGAGATCGCGCAGCAGATGGGCATCGCGCCGCACGACGCGCTGCTGCTGATCACGCGAATCGGCTATACGGCCGACCAGCGCGCGATCGAGCTCACCGATACCTACTGCCGCAACGACTACTACGACTTCGTCGTCGAGCTGCGCAAGTAATGCGCACGGTGCCGCCGGCGCTCATTGCCAGCGCGCTTCGTCCGTGCCGAGCGGCACGGGCGGCCGCGTGAATCGCGGCGGGGTCGTCGACAGACGTTCGGCCGGACGCACGGCATCGATCATGCCGAACGGCGAAGCGGTCCGGTCGATCCGGTCGCGCACGTCGTCGAACGTGAAATCCGGCGCATGCAGGCCGTCCGGCACGGTGCCGAACGATTGCAGCCAGCGTCCCGTCTGCGCGAGCGACAGCCGCACGTGCCAGCTCCCCCCTTCCGTTGCACGGCGCGCGAGCGCGATCATCGCGCCGAACGCCGCGAGATAACCGGTCGCATGATCGAGCGCCTGGCACGGCAGATGGCGCGGGCCGTCCGCGTGCGCGGCATGCTGCTCGCACCAGGCGATACCGCTCGCCGACTGCACGAGGCTGTCAAAGCCGCGCCGCATCGACCACGGCCCCGCATGCCCGTATGCGGACACCGACACGCACACGATGCCGGGTCGCAATTCCGCCAGCGCCTGCGGCGAGAACCCGCGCGCCGCGAGCGCGCCGGGGCGATAGGCCTGCAGGAATACATCGGCGTCGCGTGCAAGCTCGCGCAGCGTGGCAACGCCGGCCGCCTCGCGCAGGTCGATCCACGTCGAGCGCTTGCCGCACCCGTTGTCGATCACGAGCGATGCGATGTTCGGCAGGTGCGGACCGTTGACGAGCAGCGTCTGTGCACCGTGCGATGCCAGCGTGCGGCCCGCGACCGGCCCCGCGATGATGCGCGTGAGATCGAGCACGCGCACGCCCGCGAGCGGCTGGTCGGGCTCGCCGCGGCCGATCGCCTCGACGGGCGCGTCGCCGATCCGCTCGATCTCGAACAACGGCAGCGACGCGAGCGCGCGTGCCTGGTCGTGCGACGCCCATTCGTCAGGGGTTCTGATCAATGCCGCGCACAGGCCGGCCTCGGCCAGCGCGGTATCCAGCGCCGCGCCGTCCCACGTGCGGATCGCCGCCGCAACGTCGTCACGCTGCGGGCCGCAGCCGAGCACGTCGAGAATCCCGTGCAGGTGATGCGGAAAGTTCGCATGCAGCTGGATCCAGCGTCCGTCGCGCGTGTCGTAGAAACCCGTTACCGGATGGCGCGGCTCGGGCGGCAGGCCGTCGTCCACGCGCAGGTAGCGTTCGCTGCGAAATGCGACGAGCGCGTCGCGCATCGACACGTCGACGCGCTGCGCCACGCCCGTGCGCAGCCGGTGGCATTCGGCCGCCGCGAGCCCGGCTGCCGCGATCGTCGCGGCGGCGAGCGTGCCGACGTGGAACGTCGACGGCAGCGTGGGGTCCTGCCCCGTCACGGCCGCGCGGGCCAGCGCGCCGGGTTCGCCGCGTGCAAGTTGCCACAAGCGGGACAATGCGAGTTCGGGTGTCATGGTGAAAGCGAGCCGTTGAGGAGACGGATTCGAGTCTAGAATTCGCGACGGGCGCGATCAATCTTGATTGCGCGAATCAATACATAACGAATAGTTGTAGCCGGGCCGCGCTACATGCGCCCCGACAGGAGCGATCGGCATGACGTCCCTCAGCGCGCCGGAAGCCGCCGGCATCCTTGGTGTCAGCGTGAGCACCCTTTACGCGTATGTGAGCCGCGGCCTGCTGCGCTCGCTGCCGGACGGCGCGAGCAAGCGCCGCCGCTACGACGCGGACGAGGTGCGCCTGCTCGCGCGCCGCCGCGCCGATGCAAAACGCGCGGGCGGCGTCGCCGAACGCTCGCTCGACTGGGGCGTGCCCGTGCTCGAATCACGGATCACGCAGATCGCCGGCGGCCGCCTGCACTATCGCGGCGCCGATGCGATCGCGCTCGCGAACGACGCGACGCTCGAGGAAACGGCCGCACGACTGTGGGATTGTCCGCCCGCGCGGCTGGGCGCGGCATCGCTTGCGTCGACCGGTTTCGACGCCGCGCAGTGGGACGACTGGGCTCGCCGCTGGGCACATCTCGCGCCGCTCGAGCGCACGCTGGTGCTGCTCCCCGCCGCGGCCGCCTCGCTGCCGCGCCTGTGGGCGCAAGGGCGCGACGCGCAGCTCGACTCGGCCACGCTGCTGCTGCGCGTGACGACGGCCGCGCTGGCCGGCATCGCGCCGAGCGACGCGCCCGTGCATCGGCAGCTCGCCGCAGCATGGCGGCTCCGGCGACGCGACGAAGCCGACCTGCTGCGCCGCGCCCTCGTGCTGTGCGCCGATCATGAACTGAACCCGTCGACCTTTGCGGTGCGCTGCATCGCGTCGACCGGCACCCACCTGTTCGGTGCGATCGCGGGCGGGCTCGCAGCGCTGTCGGGCCCGCGCCACGGCGGCGAGACGTTCCGCGCGGGCGCGCTGCTCGACGAAGCGGCGCGTGCCGCCGACCTCGACCGCTACCTCGCGCTGCGCGTCGCGCACGACGAACGGGCGGACGGTGCGCGCACCGCGCTGTCCGGTTTCGCGCACCCGCTCTATCCCGACGGCGATCCGCGCGCCCGCGCGTTGCTCGACGCGCTGCACGCGATGCTGCCCGACCGGACGCCGCTACGCATGGCCCGTGGGCTCGCCGCGCGCGTCGAGGCGGCGACCGGCCTGCGACCGGCGATCGATTTCGCGCTCGCGGTGCTGGAACGCTCGCTTGCGCTACCCGAGGGCGCCGCGTTCACGCTGTTCGCGGCTGGCCGCACCGCGGGCTGGATCGCACACGCGCTCGAACAATATGCGGACGGCAAGCTGATCCGGCCCCGCGCGCGCTACGTCGGCAGCGACGCGGCTGCCTGACCACGGCCGGCGCGCCATGCGGCGAACCGTCGCCACGCGATCGGCTCGGCCCGCAGGTCCGGCGCCGCCTGCGGGCCGAACGCGAACACCGCACCGCCCGCCGCCGCGCTGATCCATACGCGCATGCCGGGCAGCAGCGCCAGCGTCTCGCCGGCGCGCAGCCAGTGATCGTCCGGCCGGCCCTCGATCGTCACCCACAGGTCGCCGTCCGCGACCTGCAGCGCGGTGCGATCGACGATGCGCCACCGCCCGGCCGGCTCGTTGCCGTCCATCTCGTAGAGTCGCAGTTCTCGCATGGCCGCCTCCGGGTCGCGTGGGTTCGAGGACACCAGTATTTCGGACAGCGTCGCACCCCGGACAGATACGCCCGCAGACACTTTCGGCTGAACTGTACCGGTCGGCTGACGGACGGGCGTCCGGCGCACCCGCGCCGATCCTGCGCGGCACGGCGGCTTTGCCTACAATGGCGGCTGTCCCGCGCCACTGGTCCGCCCCCATGTTCCAACGCCCGCCCGCCGCCGCTCCCGGCGAAAAGAACCTCACCGTGATGCTCTGGCTCGTTGCGACGGGCTTCTTCATGCAGACGCTCGATGCGACGATCGTCAACACGGCGCTGCCGTCGATGGCCGCGAGCCTCGGCGAATCGCCGTTGCGGATGCAGTCGGTCGTGATCGCGTACTCGCTGACGATGGCGGTGATGATCCCCGTCTCGGGCTGGCTCGCCGACACGTTCGGCACGCGGCGCGTGTTCTTCAGCGCAATCCTGGTGTTCTCGCTCGGTTCGTTGCTGTGCGCGAACGCGCATACGCTGTCGCAGCTCGTCGTGTTCCGCGTCGTGCAGGGGGTGGGCGGCGCGATGCTGTTGCCGGTCGGGCGGCTCGCGGTGCTGCGCACGTTCCCGGCCGAGCGCTACCTGGCCGCGCTGTCGTTCGTCGCGGTCCCCGGGCTGATCGGTCCGCTGATCGGGCCGACGCTTGGCGGCTGGCTCGTGAAGATCGCGTCGTGGCACTGGATCTTCCTGATCAACGTGCCGGTCGGCATCGCCGGCTGCGTCGCGACCTTCTACTCGATGCCCGACTCGCGCAACCCGGCCGTCGGCCGCTTCGACCTGAAGGGCTATCTGCTGCTGACGATCGGGATGGTCGCGATCTCGCTGTCGCTCGACGGGCTCGCCGATCTCGGCATGCAGCACGCGGCCGTGCTCGTGCTGCTGATCCTGAGCCTTGCGTGCTTCGTCGCGTACGGGCTGTACGCGGTGCGCGCGCCGCAGCCGATCTTCTCGCTCGAACTGTTCAAGATCCACACGTTCAGCGTGGGCCTGCTCGGCAACCTGTTCGCGCGGATCGGCAGCGGCGCGATGCCGTACCTGATTCCGCTGCTGCTGCAGGTGAGTCTCGGTTATTCGGCATTCGAGGCCGGGCTGATGATGTTGCCGGTCGCGGCGGCCGGGATGTTCTCGAAGCGGATCATCACGCGTCTGATCACGCAGCACGGCTACCGCAAGGTACTGCTCGCGAACACGATCATGGTCGGCGTGATGATGGCAAGCTTCGCGCTGATGCGCGACTCGGTGCCCGTCTGGGTGAAGGTCATCCATCTCGCGCTGTTCGGCGGTTTCAACTCGATGCAGTTCACCGCGATGAACACGTTGACGCTGAAGGACCTCGGCACCGGCGGCGCGAGCAGCGGCAACAGCCTGTTCTCGCTCGTGCAGATGCTGTCGATGAGCCTCGGCGTCACGGTCGCGGGCGCGCTGCTGGCCACCTTCACCGGGATGCTGCGCACGGTGACGCCGAGCAACACGCTGCCCGCGTTCCACGCGACCTTCGTCTGCGTCGGGATCATCACGGCCGCGTCCGCATGGATCTTCGCGCAGCTCGCGCCCGAGATCCGCGGCCGCGCGCAGCACAAGACCGATCCGTCCGAGCGCGCGTGACGCACCGCGTGCGCCGTGCCGGGAAACCCCACGACGGCGCGCGGCGCACCATGTCGGTGCAACATGGCTGCGCCGCGCGGCACCCGGCGACCGCGACGGGGCGTGGCACGGGGCCCGATGCCGTGCATGCTTCTTGCTGGCCTATTCTCTAGGTAAACTGGCAGTCTTCCTTCGGCCGACATCATGAGCATGATCGACATCGATCCACCCGGCTTTCAGCCGCCCCGCCCCGTCGCCGGCGACGACGGGAAGCGGCGCACCGTGCTGTACGGTGCGTACACCGTGTTTAGCGTGTTCCAGCCCGTTTTCTCGGTGTCGCACCGCCGCGCGATCGGTTACCACGCGTCGCTGCGCGCGCACGACGAGGACAGCCGCCAGGTCGCGTCGCACGAGGTGTTCACGCAGGCGGCGCGGCGCGGCGACCTGCTCGAGCTCGGCCGGCTCGCCGAATCGCTGCATCTCGGCAACTTCCACGCGTTCGACAGTCACGACGAATGGCTCTTCCTGAGCCTGCATCCGGCCGCGCTGATGGACACCGTCTACGGCGACGCGCTGCTCGCGAACCTGAAGGCGCTCGGCCTGCCGCCGCATCGCGTGGTGCTCGAAGTGCCCGAGCAGGCAGGCGGCGAGACGCCGCGCTATGCGGCGATCGTCGACGGCCTGCGCAAGGCCGGCTTCCTGATCGCGCTCGGCGGCTTCGGTGCGAAACATTCGAACATCGACCGCGTGTGGCACCTGCATCCCGACATTGTCACGCTCGACCGCGGGATCCTCGCGCAGGCGAGCGAACACTCGCATCTCGAGCGCGTGCTGCCGGGGCTCGTGTCGCTGCTGCACGAATCCGGCCAGCTCGTGCTGATGGGCGGGCTCTCGACCGAGCGCGACGCGCTGATCGCGCTCGAATGTGACGTCGATTTCGTGCAAGGGCAATACTTCGCGGGGCCGAGCGTCGACCCCGTGCAACCGCAGGCCGCCGCGGGCTGCATGGATACGCTGTCGGCCGCGTTGCGGCTGCGCGTCGCGCAACGCGAGCGCACGCAGGCCGAACGCCTCGCGCCTTATGTCGCCGCGCTGGAGGAAGCGAGCCAGAAGCTCGTCGCGGGCGAACCGCTGATCGACGCCGCCGGCGCCGTGCTCGGGTTGCCGGAAACCGCGCGCTGCTTCCTGCTCGATGCATCGGGCCGCCAGATCGGCGACAACGTGCTCGCGCGCGGCAGCGTGTCGCAGCGGGCCAAACGCTTCCGGCCGCTGCTGCATTCGGAAGGCGCGAGCTGGGAGCGTCGCCCCTACTTCATCCATGCGATGCGCGCGCCGGGCCGCGTGCATCTGACGCCGCCGTACCTGTCGATCAACGAAGCGCACCTGTGCGTGACCGCATCGATCGCCGCGCCGGCCGCGACCGGCATGCAGGTGCTGTGCGTCGACATCAACTGGGAAGCGGCGCTCAACCGCGACTGAGTTCGCGCGCCGCGCTCATGCGGCGCCATCGACGTCGTCGTCCCGGCGCGCGATCAGCCGATGCACGCGCTTGCCGGATGACGCGCTGACCACCTCGTGCTCGTCGATCACGTGCATGCCGGGGCCGAGCGCCGCATGCATGCGCGCCGAATCGAGCGGTGTGTACAAGCGGCCGCGCTCGTCGCGCAACGCGCCGTTGCCGGCCACCCGCCAGCTCAGGTACAACGTGCCGCCGGGCATCAGCAGCGCAGCCAGGCGCGCGGCCGCCGCAGCGGCATCCGCCTGGTCGAGATGCATGACGACCGTCTCGCACAACACGTTTCGAAACGCGCCGGACGGCACGCCCGCGAGCGCCGGCAGCGCAGCCAGTTCGAACGTCAGCGACGGGTGACGCAAGCGAGCCTCGGCGAGCAGCGCCGCGCTCGCATCGTAGCCGCGCACGTCGAATCCTTGCGACGCGAGCCACGCAGTGTCGCGCCCCGCGCCGCAGCCGACGTCGGCGGTCGGCCCCGGCGAGAAATATTGCTCGAGCAGCGCATACATGTCGTCGGGGGCGGCCTGGTCGAGCCAGTCCTGCGCGTATTGCGCGGCATGGGCTTCGTAGGCGTCGAGAGTCGGGCGATCCACCATGGCGATTGCTCCGCATACGCGTCCTGTCGTGCGACGCACTCCGCATCTTAGCCGTTGCGCATCGCGCGTGGTGTAACGCGGGATTATGCCGCCCTCATGTCGCCCGCGCGATGCGCGTGCGCGGTCAACTCGGCCCACAACGCATCGCCGCGCCAGGCGGGCCGCGATGCCGAGGTTTCGGCGTCGTGAACGAGCGCGCACAGCCGCGCGTTGACCGGCGCCTGCGCACCGAAGCGCGCGGCCAGCCGGACGATCTCGCCGTTGATCCACTCGACTTCGGTCGCACGGCGCATGGCGAGATCGTCGGACATCGACGAACGCGCAAGCGGATCGATCGCGAGCATCCGGCCGCCCAGCGCGCGAAACACGGGATCGGGCGAGTCGAGCACGGCGGGAATCCAGGCAGCCGGCAACGGCGTGAGCCGCGCGGGCCGGATCGCGGCGCGCGCCAGCACGTGCAGCGCTTCGCGTTGCGCCAGCGCGACGCAGCGTCGATACGCGCGTTGCGAGAGTTCGTCGCGCAACGGCAGGTTCGCGAGCGCATTGACCGCGTTGTTCAGGTTCAGCAGCAGCTTCGCCCACTGCACAGCACGCATGTCGCGGTGCAGCGCGAGCGGTAGCCCGGCACGGGCGAACGCGCCGGCGAATGGCTGCAGCGCGGGTGACGCGTCGGCCGCGAGCACGCCGGCCGAGCCCTGGTGAAACGCGCCGGGCCCGCGTTCGATCACGTTGAACGGCACCATGCCGGCCAGCACGGTCGCTTGCGGCAGCGCATCGCGCAACACGTCGGCGTTGTAGAGACCGTTCTGGAAACTGACGACGATCGTGCCGGGCCGCAGCACGTCGGCCAGTTGCGCCGCGGTGTCCTGCGTCGCGGCCGACTTCACCGCGACAAGCACGAGCCGCGCGGCGGCCGCGGCGGCCGGATCGGTCGAGAATTCGACCTCGGACGGCGCGAGCGTCGCGCGATGGCCGCGCCGGTCTGTCAGGGTCAGCCCGTTTGCGCGAATCGCGTCGCCGATCCGTGCGCGGCCGACGAGCGTGACAGGCGTCCCCGCCGCCGCGAGCCGGCCGCCGAGATAGCAGCCGACCGCGCCCGCGCCGAACACGCAGACCGGCGCGGCCGACGTGTCAGACATGCGAGTGCACGCCGCCGTGGACCGGGCCCGCGCGCCGCTCGACTTCACGGCGCACGTCGCCGCGCAGGCCCACGAAGAACGCGACTTCGGCGACGACGAACAGCGGCCCAACCATCAGGCCGACCAGGTCGTCGACGAACGCGGGCTTGCGCCCTTCGAACCAGTGTCCGACGAACTGCACGATCCAGCCGACCACGAACGCGCCGACGCCGATCGCGAGCCATTGCGCGGTCGGCAGCAACGCGAGCGTCTGCGCAGCCCACACGCCGAGCGCAAACAGCGCGGTCATCGCCAACCCGAAGCGCAGGTCGAGACGCAGGTAGAACGCCGCGAACGCCACGGCGAGCAGCAGCGCCGGCGACAGCGCGACGCCCGCCAGCACGCCGATCGCCGGCCGTGACAGCAGCACCTCGACCGCGAACACGATCATCGGAATGCCGACCAGATGCGTCGCAATGTTGCGCACGTCGCGATGGTAGGCCGCATACTGGGAAAGGTGATCCTCGAGCGTCTTCATGGTGTCTCCTGAACGATCATCGAGCGCTATGATGCGCGTCACGCCCGACAACCTCTGTCAGCTACCCGACATCGCGTGCCCATGCCCTCGCCGCTCGCCCCGTACCTGCCGCAGATCGAAGCGCACCCGTGGTTCGCCGCGCTGCCGCCCGCGTTGCGCGAGGCGCTGCTCGCCCGCGCCGCGTTGCGGCACCTGCCGGCCGGCCAGGCGCTGTTCCGCCGCGGCGACCCGCCGTGCGGGCTGTATGCGGTGCTGGCCGGTTCCCTCACCATAGGCGCGGTCGATCCGCAGGGCAAGGAAGCGCTGCTGACGGTCGCCGACCCCGTCACATGGTTCGGCGAGATCGCGCTGTTCGACGGCCAACCGCGCACGCACGATGCGATCGCGCTCGACGACACGCTGCTGCTGCACGTCCCGCAGGCCGCGCTCGTCGCGATGCTCGACGCGACACCGCAATACTGGCGGCAGTTCGCGCTGTTGATGGCGCAAAAGCTCCGGCTGAGCTTCCTGACCGTCGAATCGATGAGCGTGATGCCGGCCGCGCAGCGGCTTGCCGCGCGACTGCTGATGATCGCCGACGGCTACGGCGGGATCAGCGCCGGCCGCACGCGCATCCGGATGTCGCAGGAAAAGCTCGCGGCAATGCTCTCGCTCACGCGGCAGACCACCAACCAGCTGCTGAAGGCGCTGCAGGCCGACGGCATCGTGCGGCTGCATGTCGGCGAAATCGAACTCGTCGACGTCGACGCGCTGCGCCGCGCGAGCGGCCTGCCCGGCGGTACGCCGTGACGGCGCCCTGACGCCGCCGTGAAATCGTCGCAACGCCGCATTCCCGCCGTCATGGCATTGCGCTATCGTGGCGGCTCGTTCGCCCTCCCCGCATCCGCTCTTGAACACGTCCACCGTCACTACTCCGTCCCGTCATGCGTGGCCCGTATTCGTCGCATTCCTGCGGCTCGGCCTCACATCGTTCGGCGGGCCCGTCGCGCATCTCGGCTACTTCCGTGACGCGTTCGTCACGCGACGCGGCTGGCTGACCGAGCGCGCCTATGCGGATCTCGTCGGCCTGTGCCAGTTCCTGCCGGGGCCGGCGAGCAGCCAGGTCGGGATGGCGATCGGTCTGTCGCGCGCAGGCTATGCGGGGATGTTCGCCGCATGGCTCGGCTTCACGCTGCCGTCCGCGCTGCTGATGATGCTGTTCGCGCTCGGCGTCCACGCGACGGGCATGCCGGTCGCGGCAGGCGCCCTGCACGGGTTGCGCATCGTGTCGGTCGCGGTGATCGCGCAGGCGGTGTGGGGCATGGCGCGCACGCTTTGCCCGGATGCGCGCCGCGTCACGCTGATGGCGATCGCGACCTGCATCGCGCTGCTCGTCCCGGCCGCGTGGCTGCAGGTGGTCGTGATCGTCGCGGCAGGCGCCGCCGGTCTCATGCTGCTGCCGCAGCCCGAGCGCGGCGCCCACGAGCCGTTGCCGCTGCACGTGTCACGCCGCGCGGGGCTGCTGTGGCTGCTACTGTTCGCCGCGCTGATCGTCGTGTTGCCGGTCGCGGCAAGCGCGCTCCACTCGAACACACTCGCCGTCGTCGATGCATTCTTCCGCACCGGCGCGCTGGTGTTCGGCGGCGGCCACGTGGTGCTGCCGCTGCTGCAAGCGGCCGTCGTCGCGCCGGGCTGGGTCGGCGACTCGGCATTCCTGGCCGGCTATGGCGTCGCGCAGGCCGTACCGGGGCCGCTCTTCACGTTCTCGGCCTTCCTCGGTGCGTTGCTGCGCGACGCGCCGAACGGCTGGCTCGGCGGGATGATCGCGCTGGTGTCGATCTTCGCGCCGTCGTTCCTGCTTGTCGCGGGCACTGCCCCGTTCTGGGAACGCCTGCGTCGCAGCACGCGTATGCAGGCCGCGCTCGCGGGCGTGAACGCGGCGGTCGTCGGGCTGCTGCTTGCCGCGCTCTATCATCCGGTGTGGAGCAACACGATCGTGTCGCCGCGCGACTTCGCTGCCGCGCTCGTCGCGTTCGTCGCGCTCGTGTTCTGGCGCGTGCCGCCGTGGGCCGTCGTGATCGCGAGCGCGGCGCTCGGCTCGTTGTCGGGGATGATCGTCTGAGCGGGCGAATGCCGCGCGTCGATTCATGCCCGATCAAAACAAAAAAGCCCTCGTGACGAGGGCTTTTTTTGGGGGATGCCGCGCGCCGCAGAGGCGCGGGATGCCCGGACTTACGCGAAGTTCTTCGCTGCGAAGTCCCAGTTCACGATGTTCCAGAACGCTTCAACGAACTTCGGACGTGCGTTGCGGTAGTCGATGTAGTACGCGTGCTCCCACACGTCGATCGTCAGCAGCGGCTTGTCGGCCGTCGTCAGCGGCGTGGCGGCGTTGCTCGTCGAGACGATGTCGAGCGAACCGTCGGCCTTCTTCACGAGCCATGCCCAGCCCGAACCGAACGTGCCGACCGCGGCCTTCGTGAACGCTTCCTTGAATGCGTCGTACGAACCCCACTTCGCATTGATCGCGTCGCCGAGCGCGCCCGACGGTGCGCCGCCGCCGTTCGGCGACAGGCTGTTCCAGAAGAACGTGTGGTTCCAGATTTGCGCGGCGTTGTTGAAGATGCCGCCCGACGACTTCTTCACGATCTCTTCCAGCGACAGGTTTTCGAATTCCGTGCCCGGGATCAGATTGTTCAGGTTCGTCACATATGCCTGGTGATGCTTGCCGTAGTGGTACTCGATCGTCTCTTTCGAGATGGTCGGCGCGAGTGCGTCTTCAGCGTACGGGAGCGGCGGGAGCGTATGAGCCATGGCGATTCCTTCGTTGAGTATGTAGGGAGGCTGTGTTGAATGCTGCCGAGCGTCCGATTGTAGGCGAGTCCGAATATCCCCGCAAACTCACGGGCATTTATCCGCGGTATGCAGAAAATCGCCGCTGGCGCTTCATCCGGCAGGACGAGACGGCGATGCGCAGCATCCGTTCCCGCGCCCGGCGTTCGATACGTCCGGACCGCCGGGCGCGCGACCTTCGTTTCGCTTACGCCGTCGTCGTCAGATCGTGTCGGTCAGCCGCGGCTGCACGTCGGCGAGCGACACGTCGGCCGAGCCTTCGGCGAGATGCACGGTGAGTCGGCGCTGCGGCTTCAGCGCGCTCGGCGCCCGCACCGCGCGGCCGGTCTGCGCGTCGATCAGCGCCGCATAGCCGCGCTCGAGCGTGCGCTGCGGGCTCAGCACCTCGAGCCGCGCCGCGCAGGCCGACACGCGCGCGGTATCGCGCTCGTGACGGCGCTGCATCGCCACCGCCAGACGTTGCGACAGTCCGGCGAGGGCCTGACGCGCCTGCGCCGGGTCGGGCCGCGCGCGCTGCCAGCGCAACTGCGCGAGCGCGAAACGCGCACGCGCGTCGCGCACCGGCCGCGACGCCGCCGATGCGAGCCGCACCGCCAGCTGTTCGACGTGGGTACGTTGCCGCTGCAGCCGTTCGGCCGGGCTGACGAGCCGGCGCGCGAGCCAGTCGAGCTGCTGCGCACGCTGCTCGAGCCCGCGCTCCAGGCTGCGCGCAAGCGCGCGCTGCCGGTCGGCGACCTCGCGCAACAGCAACGCGCGCTGCGGACTCGCGAGTTCGGCCGCGCCGGTCGGCGTCGGCGCGCGCAGGTCGGCCGCGAAGTCCGCGATCGTGAAATCGGTTTCGTGGCCGACGCCGCTGACGACCGGCAGTTCGCTCGCCGCGATCGCACGTGCGAGCGCTTCGTCGTTGAACGACCACAGATCCTCGATCGACCCGCCGCCGCGGCACACGAGCAGCACGTCGACCTCGCGCCGCGCGTTCGCGGTCTGCACGGCCGCGACGAGCTTTTCGGCGGAACCGGCCCCCTGCACGGGCGCCGGATAGACGATCACCGGAATGTGCGGCGCGCGGCGCGCGAGCGTGGTCAGCACGTCGCGCAGCGCGGCGGCCTGCAGCGACGTGACGATGCCGATCGCGCGCGGGTGCGCCGGCAGCGGCCGCTTGCGCTCGGCTGCGAACAGCCCTTCGGCCTCGAGCTGCGCCTTCAGCCGCAGGAATGCCTCGTAAAGACGCCCCTGGCCCGTGCGCCGCACGGCTTCGACGTTGAGCTGCACTTCGCCGCGCGGCTCGTACATCGTGACGACCGCGCGCACCTCGATCCGGTCGCCTTCGCGCGGCGTGAATTCCGCGTACTGCGCGCGACCGCGAAACATCACGCAGCGCATCTGCGCCTGCTGGTCCTTGATCGAGAAATACCAGTGGCCGCTGGCGGCGCGCGTGAAATTCGACACTTCGCCCGAGATCCACAGCAGCGGGAACGAGCGCTCGAGCATCGTCGAAATCGCGCGATTAAGCGCCGAAACGGGAATCACTTCGTCGCCGCCGCGAGTCGCGCCGGGAGCGGAAAAAGGAGAGTCGGAAAGCATGGGCGGTCGGATGAATGCTGGCGGCGACACGATAGTCCGACACGCGCGCGGCGTCCAGCACCGCCCGCCCGCACTGCAACACGCTGAAGGTGTCCACACTCTGGTAATCGTCCGCCAAAAACACTTGAAAACCTCGGAAAAAACCAGACAATTCCGTATAACGCATTGATTTTTATATATTTTTAAACCTTGAAGTTTGATTCGACGCCGATTCGATGTCCATCCGACGGGCGTTTGACGCGAACGGGCGGGGAGTTTTTCACAGAGTTATCCACAACCCGCTCCGATCCGCCCCCATCGGATGCGTCGCCCGGCCGCGCTTGCCGCGCCCGCGTGCGGCGCGCTAGAGTGCCGCCTTCCGAAGACCTTGCGGCATGCGCCGCCCAACGGAGAATCCGCATTGATGAATCCGTCCCACGCTGCGGCGCACGACGCGCCGCGTCCGGCCCGATGAGCGCGCCCGGCGGCCCGCTCGCGCGGCTCGAAGCACGCCTCACGCGCGAATGGCAGCGACGCGGCGCCCTCGCCTGGGCGCTCACGCCGTTCGCCTGCGTGTTCGGCCTGTGCGCGGCGCTGCGCCGCACGGCCTACGCGCAGGGCTGGAAGCAACCGGTCGACGTCGGTGTGCCCGTCGTCGTGGTCGGCAACGTGACCGTCGGCGGCACCGGCAAGACGCCGACCGTGATCGCGCTCGTCGACGCGCTGCGCGCGGCCGGGTTCACGCCGGGCGTCGTGTCGCGCGGCTACGGCGCGAACGTGAAGGCCCCCATCGCGGTCACGCCCGCATCGCGCGCGAGCGCGGCCGGCGACGAACCGCTCCTGATCGCGCGCCGCACCGGCGCGCCCGTGTGGGTATGCCCCGACCGCGTCGCGGCCGCGCAGGCGCTGCGCGCCGCGCACCCGAACGTCGACGTGATCGTCAGCGACGACGGCCTCCAGCACTACCGTCTCGCACGGACGGTCGAGCTCGTCGTGTTCGACCATCGCCTCGGCGGCAACGGCTTTCTGCTGCCGGCCGGGCCGCTGCGCGAGCCGCTGTCGCGCCACCGCGACGCGACGCTCGTCAACGATCCGTACAGCGGCGCGCTGCCGCCGTGGCCCGATACCTATGCGCTCGCGCTCACGCCGGGCGCCGCGTGGCACCTCGACCAGCCGGCGCTGCGCCGTCCGCTGTCGCAGTTCGCGAACGAGCGCGTGCTCGCCGCGGCCGGCATCGGCGCGCCGGAACGCTTCTTCGCGACGCTGCGCGCGGCCGGCCTCGCGCCGGCGACGCGCGCGCTGCCCGACCACTACGCGTTCCCCGACAATCCGTTCGTCGACGACGCGGTCGATGCGATCCTGATCACCGAGAAGGATGCAGTAAAATTGGGCGCTTCCTGGCGCGACGCTCGGCTGTGGGTCGTCCCCGTCGAAGCCGCGCTCGATCCTCGCCTCATTGCCCTCGTTGTGGAGAAACTCCGTGGACGCTCGCCTGCTTGAAATCCTTGTGTGCCCTATCTGCAAAGGCCCGCTCCACTATGACCGCGCCGCGCAGGAGCTGATCTGCAACGCGGACAAGCTCGCCTACCCGATCCGCGACGGCATCCCCGTGATGCTCGTCGACGAAGCACGCCAGACCGTCGAAGGCACGCCGGTCGACCCCGCCGGCCCGGCCGGCAGCTGACGCCTCAACGCTACGCCGGCGCCTGGCCGCGGTTCGCTGCGGCCGCGTGCCGGCCCCTGCCCCGGGCGGCCTGCCTTCGACGCGCCGCCCGCCCCGCCCTCCTCACCGCCCAGCCCCGATGACTCATCCGCAGCCCTTCATCGCCGTCATTCCTGCCCGGCTCGCGTCGACGCGCCTGCCGAACAAGCCGCTCGCCGATCTCGGCGGCAAGCCGATGGTCGTGCGCGTCGCCGAGCGCGCGCGCGAAGCGGGCGCGCAGCAGGTGCTCGTCGCGTCCGATGCACAGAGCGTGCTCGACGCGGCCCGCGAGCACGGTTTCGAAGCCGTGCTGACGCGCGCCGATCATCCGTCCGGCACCGACCGGCTCGCGGAAGTCGCCGCGACGTTCGGGTGGAGCGACGACACCGTCGTCGTCAACGTGCAAGGCGACGAACCGCTGATCGACCCGGCACTCGTGCGCGACGTAGCGTCGCACCTCGCCGCGCATCCGGACTGCGCGATCGCGACCGCGGCGCACCCGATCCACGCCGCCGCAGACGTGTTCAACCCGAACATCGTGAAAGTCGCGCTCGACGCGCGCAACGTCGCGATGTACTTCTCGCGCGCGCCGATTCCATGGAGCCGCGATGCGTACCAGCCGCACTGGCCCGACGTCGCGGCCATGCCGGCGCCGGCCTTTCCGGTCCATCGTCACATCGGCCTGTACGCGTATCGCGCGCGTTTTCTGCGCACCTATCCGTCGCTCGCGCAGGCGCCGATCGAGCAGGCCGAGCAGCTCGAACAGCTGCGCGCGATGTGGCACGGCGAGCGCATCGCAGTGCTGATCACCGAGCATGCACCCGAAGCCGGCATTGACACGCCGGCCGATCTCGCACGCGTGCAGGCCCTTTTTCGGCCGGGTTCAAAATAACCCGTGGCATAATCAGGTGATTGTGCGAGCCGTCCGCGACCCGCGCGTCCACGCTTGACCCCGCCACGGCCCGCCCCGGCAGTCGCGCGTCGCTTTTCGCCGACGCGCCGCATCAGACCGGTCCGCCGCGTGCAAGGCAAGCCCCGCGTACGTTGTCGCCGACGCTTTTGCGTCTCGCCACACGAATCTACATACTGGAGATATCACCATGCGTTTGATCCTGTTGGGCGCGCCCGGCGCGGGAAAGGGCACCCAGGCAAACTTCATCAAGGAAAAGTTCGGCATCCCGCAAATCTCGACGGGTGACATGCTGCGCGCGGCCGTCAAGGCCGGCACGCCGCTCGGCATCGAGGCGAAGCGCTTCATGGACGAAGGCAAGCTCGTGACGGACGACCTGATCATCGGTCTCGTGAAGGAGCGCCTGAAGGAAGCCGATTGCGCGAACGGCTATCTGTTCGATGGCTTCCCGCGCACGATCGCGCAGGCTGACGCAATGAAGGAAGCTGGTGTCGCGATCGATTACGTGCTCGAAATCGACGTCCCGTTCTCGGAGATCGTCGAGCGCATGAGCGGCCGCCGCACGCACCCGGCGTCGGGCCGCACGTACCACGTCAAGTTCAACCCGCCGAAGGTCGAGGGTGTGGACGACGTGACGGGCGAACCGCTGATCCAGCGCGACGACGACAAGGAAGAAACCGTCAAGAAGCGTCTCGAAGTGTACGAAGCGCAGACCAAGCCGCTCATCAAGTATTACGGCGACTGGGCGCAGCGCGGCGAGGAAAACGGCCTGAAAGCCCCGCAGTATCGCAAGATCTCGGGCCTCGGCAGCGTCGATGAAATCCGCGAGCGTGCGTTCGACGCACTGAAGTAAGCACCGCGTCGTGCACCGCAAGCCGCCCTTCCGGGCGGTTTTTTTTTCGTCTGCCGCGACCGTTTCGTCTGACCTGGATTCGCACGACCGTGCCGCACTGGCCGGCGTACGACGGCGCCCCGTACAATCGATCGAACGCGTGCGCCGCGTGGGCCGGCGCACCGCCTTTCCTCCGATCGACCGGCATCGGACCCAACCAAGGAGAAAGTGATGGAGATTCGCGGCAACGTCTTTCTGATCACGGGCGGCGCATCGGGCCTCGGCGCCGGGACGGCCCGCATGTTCGCGCGTGCCGGCGGCAAGGTCGTGCTCGCCGACCTGAACGAGGCGGCCGGCACGGCGCTCGCGAGCGAGCTGGGCGGCGTGTTCGTGCGCTGCGACGTGTCGAGCGAGGCCGATGCGCAGGCGGCCGTCGACGCCGCGACGCGCGCGGGCACGCTGCGCGGCCTCGTGAACTGCGCGGGCATCGCGCCCGCCGCGAAGACCGTCGGCAAGGACGGCGCGCATCCGCTCGACGTATTCGCGAAAACGATCAACGTGAACCTGGTCGGCACCTTCAACATGATCCGGCTCGCGGCCGCTGCGATGGCTGCGACCGCGCCGAACGACGGCGGCGAGCGCGGCGTGATCGTCAGCACCGCGTCGGTCGCCGCTTACGACGGCCAGATCGGCCAGGCCGCATACGCGGCGTCGAAGGCCGGCGTCGCAGGCATGACGCTGCCGATCGCACGCGATCTGTCGCGCCACGGCATCCGCGTGATGACGATCGCGCCCGGACTGTTCGAGACGCCGATGCTGCTCGGCATGCCGAAGGACGTGCAGGACGCGCTCGGCGCGATGGTGCCGTTCCCGCCGCGGCTCGGCAAACCGGACGAGTACGCGATGCTGGTGCGCCAGATCGTCGAGAATCCGATGCTCAACGGCGAAGTGATCCGCCTCGACGGCGCGATCCGGATGCAGCCGAAGTAAGGGCCACGCAATTGCAAATGAAAAACGCCCGCGATGCGGGCGTTTTTACGTTCGGGGCTCCGGGGAGACGTGACGGCTCAGTCCTCGCCGTCGCGCTGCATCCGCTGCCGCAACTCGGTCACCTGCGATTCGACGACGGTCGCGTCGTCCGCATCGGGCCGCTCGCCGAGATACTGCTCGAGATCCTCGAGCGCTGGGCGCAGATAGTCGAGCCGCGCATAGGCGAAGCCGCGGTCGCGCACCTCGTCGAGTTGTTCCGGCAGCAGGATCACGAGCCGCTGCTGCACGGCAAGCAGCCGCTGCCAGCGTTCCGTCTGCAGGTAGATCGTCTTGAGGTTGCGCAGCATCCGCGCGATGATCTCGCGGCTCGTGGCCGGCTGCAGCAGCGCGCGCAACGCGCTGTCGACCGCGCCCGCCGCACGCGCGACGTACGGCTCGAGCATCTCGACCATTTCAGCTTCGGACAGCGAATGGCCGTTGGTCGGATCGATGATCAGGTCGCCATCCGGCAGCGTCACGCGCAGCAGGAAGTGGCCGGGGAACGACACGCCGCGCGCCGGCACGCCGATCTGCTCGGCGAGTTCCAGGTAAAGCACCGACAGCGAGATCGGGATCCCGCGCCGCCGTTTGAGCACGGCGTTCAGGTGGCTGTTATCGGGGTCGTAGTAATCGTTGTGATTGCACGCGAAGCCGAGCTCGCGGAAGAAGAAGTCGTTCAGCGCGGCGACGCGGCCCTTCAGGTCCGCATCGTCGGCGAGCCGCCGGCGCAGCCGCGCCGCCAGCATGTCGAGTTCGGCCAGCGTGCCCTGCAGGTCGAGGTCGGGATACGCGTCCTGCGCCAGCGACAGCGCGGCTTCCGTGACGGGCAGACTGTCGTCGTCCGCCACGAGCGTGCTGAAGTAGTCGAGGACGCGGGTCATTGCGGTCATCACTTGGCGCGCCTTCTGAAGTAAGCGTATTTGAAGCCCATCACCCACAACATACCGAAATATAGTGCAGCGAACAGCACCAGGCACGCCGCCATCAGCGCGATGCGATCGAGCGGCTGCGCGCGCATGCCGGTCCAGTCGAAGCTGATCGCGCACCAGTGCATCAGGCCCGCGAGCACGAGCGCCGCGCCGAGCAGTTGCACGAAGAAGCGCAGCCAGCCCGGCGACGGCTGGTAGATGCCGCGCTTGCGCAGCCCGAGGAACAGCAGCAGCGAGTTCAGGCATGCGCCGACGCCGATGCTCAGCGTGAGGCCCGCAGCGCCGATCAGCGGCACGAACACGTAGTTCGAGATCTGCGTGACGATCAGCACGCCGATCGCGATCTTCACGGGCGTCTTGATGTCCTGCTTCGCGTAGAAGCCCGGCGCGAGGATCTTGATCAGGATGATGCCGACGAGGCCGATCCCGTAGGTCGCGAGCGCGCGTGCGACCATCGTGACCGTATGCGCGTCGAACTTGCCGTAGTTGAACAGCGTCGCGGTGAGCGGCGTCGCAAAGAAGAACAGCGCGAGCGCGCTCGGCGCCGCGAGCAGGAACGTGACGCGCAGCCCCCAGTCGAGCAGCGCCGAATATTCGGTCGAATCGGCGTCGACGTGCGCCTTCGACAGGCTCGGCAGCAGGATCGTGCCGAGCGCGACGCCGAGCAGCGCGGTCGGGAATTCCATCAGGCGGTCGGCGTAGTTGATCCACGACACGGCGCCCTGCCCGAGCCGCGACGCGATGTTGGTGTTGATGATCAGCGACAGTTGCGCGACCGACACCGCGAACGTCGCGGGCACCATCTTCGCGAGCACGCGCTTGACGCCGGGATGACGCAGCGCGCGCACCGGGTTGAGGCCGATCAGCGGCACCATGTCGATCTTCTTCAGCCCCGGCAGCTGCACGATGAACTGCAGCACGCCGCCCACGATGACGGCCCATGCGAGCGCATAGACCGGCACCTTCAGGTGCGGCGCGACGAACACGGCCGCGGCGATGAACGCGACGTTGAGCAGCACCGGCGCGAACGCCGGCAGCGAGAAGCTCTTGTAGGTATTCAGCACGCCGGACGCGAGCGTCGTCAGCGAGATGAACACGATGTACGGGAACATGATCCGCGTCATCGTGACCGCGAGCGGGAACGCCTGTCCGTCGGTATGCAGGCCGGACGCGACCGCGAACACGACCCACGACGCGCCGGCGATCCCGAGGACCGACAGCACGGCGAGCGCCCAGGCGAGCACGGTCGACATCGCGTCGACGAGCGCCTTGGTCGCATCGTGCCCCTGCTGGTTCTTGAATTCGGCCAGGATCGGCACGAACGCCTGCGAGAACGCGCCTTCGGCGGACAGGCGGCGCAGCAGGTTCGGGATGCGGAAAGCGACGTAGAACGCGTCGGTGTATTGACTGGCGCCGAACGCACGGGCGATCAGCGTCTCGCGGGCCAGTCCGGTCACGCGCGACAGCAGCGTGAAGCCGCTGACCGTCAGCAGGGCTCGGAATAGATTCATGGGGCGCTTATTATACGGACGTTGCGTGCCCCGGCACGGACGGATGCCGAAAAGGGCCCATGTCGCCGGCGCCCCCGTCCGTCCGACATCACGTTGACCTTGCCACGCGCTTGATTTTGTTGCTATAATCGCCGGTTTCTGAGCCTGTTACATGCACGGCGCCTGTCGTTTTCATGTCTCGGCCTCGGTTAAAATCACCGTTTTTTATGCGCCCCTGGGCAATCGCTCTCAGGGGACGGATCGAAAAGCAGCGCTTGGCCGTCAGGCTCCAAGCTCTGGAAACAGGACAGGATAAGGAACCGTCATGGCTAACTCCGCACAAGCACGCAAGCGCGCCCGCCAAGCCGCGAAGGCAAATTCGCACAACTCGGCGCTGCGCTCGAAATTCCGTACCGCGATCAAGTCGGTTCGCAAGGCTGTTGAAGCCGGCGACCAGGCAAAGGCTGCCGAGCTGTTCAAGGCTGCCGTGAAGACGATCGACACGATCGCCGACAAGAAGATCGTTCACAAGAACAAGGCCGCTCGCAGCAAGAGCCGCCTCGCCGCAGCCGTCAAGGGCCTGCAGGCAGCAGCGTAAATCCGGCGCGCCCGCTCTCGCGGGCGTTCCTGTTTCCTGCGATCACGAAAAAGCCCGCCTAGGCGGGCTTTTTTGTTGCGCGTCGCCTGCGCATCGCGCCGGGCGACCGTCAGGCGCGGGCGCGGGATGCCCCCTCGCCCGCCGAATTCACTTCTTCTCGTTGTAGTCCGGCAACTCGCACGCCTCGGTGACGACGAGGTTGTTGTCCTTCGCGAAGTTCAGCACGAAATCGAACGCCATCGGCTCGATGTCGCGCAGCCGGGAATCGAGGATCACGCATTTCAGGTCGCCGAGCATCGTCGGGCGCACGTACAGCGAATATTTCAGGCGCGCGTTCGGCCCGCTCGCACCCGGCCCGAAACAGGCCATCACGCCGGCCAGACGCTCCGACCAGTCGCTCGGGCGAAACTTTTTCCCGTCTTTCGTGATGCCCTGGATGAAGAATTCGGTCGGAGGGGTTTCAGCCATGTGGTTACCCAAGTGACGGCCCGGCGATGTCCAGGCGACGGCGCCTGGATACGCGAACACAAAGCTGGAGTGGACGACGACAGACGCGCTCCGATATCCCGAAAACAGGCCGTCGCTGCGTGCCGCCGACGCGCCGCACCGGATTTGTGCAGCGCATGGCTTGTGTCCGGCAGAGCGCGAAGAGCCTTGCCTGCCGGGCTGGAGAAAACTTTTGAATTATACCGCAGCGCGACATCGCGCGTCGTCTCGCGCCCCCTCTTCCGGCATCCTCCAGTGTGCGCCACGATCGCGCCCCGGTTTTCGGCGCGGCTCGTCAAAGCACAGAAAATCCTTTATGCTGCTTTGAGTTATCCACACCCGACGGCGGCGCCGTCCGGCTCCGCTGCCGGTTCAGACCCGCCGTATTTCGTTTCATGACCGCCAAAACCATTCGTCACTACCTGCAGTTCAAGGATTTCTCGCTGGAAGACTACGAGTACGTGCTCGAACGCACGGGTATCCTGAAGCGCAAGTTCAAGAACTACGAGACCTATCACCCGCTGCACGACCGCACGCTCGCGATGATCTTCGAGAAGAGCTCGACGCGCACGCGCCTGTCGTTCGAAGCCGGCATCTTCCAGCTCGGCGGCCACGCGGTGTTCATGAGCACGCGCGACACGCAGCTCGGCCGCGGCGAGCCGGTCGAGGATTCCGCGCAGGTCATCTCGCGGATGGTCGACATCATCATGATCCGCACGTTCGAGCAGGAGGTCATCAAGCGCTTCGCGGAGAACTCCCGCGTGCCGGTGATCAACGGCCTGACCAACGAATACCACCCGTGCCAGGTGCTCGCCGACATCTTCACGTACTACGAGCACCGCGGCCCGATCGCCGGCAAGACGGTCGCGTGGGTCGGCGATGCGAACAACATGCTCTATACGTGGATCGAAGCCGCGCAGATCCTCGGCTTCAAGCTGCGCCTGTCGACGCCGCCGGGCTATGCGCTCGACATGAAGCTCGTGTCGCCGGACAGCGCGCCGTTCTACGAGGTGTTCGACGATCCGAACGAAGCGTGCAAGGGCGCCGATCTCGTGACGACCGACGTGTGGACGAGCATGGGCTTCGAAGCCGAGAACGAAGCGCGCAAGCAGGCATTTGCCGACTGGTGCGTCGACGAGGAAATGATGGGCCATGCGAACGCGGACGCGCTCTTCATGCACTGCCTGCCCGCGCACCGCGGCGAGGAAGTGACGGCCGGCGTGATCGACGGCCCGCAGAGCGTCGTGTGGGACGAGGCGGAAAACCGCCTGCACGTGCAGAAGGCGCTGATGGAGTTCCTGCTGCTCGGCCGGCTCAAGCACTGATCGCAGCACCCCGCAGCACCCGAGCACCGCCGGCATCCGGCGGCATGCAAAAAAGCGCCGATCGTCGATCGGCGCTTTTTGTTTGTACGCGGCGGAAGCGAATGAAATGCGCGGTACGAAAGACCGCGTTACAGGCACACCGGCTCGGGTTCGAGCTCGACACCGAACCGCTCGCGCACGTCGTCCTGGATCGCGCGCGCCAGCGCGAGGACCTCGACACCCGTCGCGCCGCCGTGATTCACCAGCACGAGCGCCTGCCGGTCGTGCACGGCCGCCGCCCCCAGCGCGCGCCCTTTCCAGCCGCAGCGGTCGATCAACCAGCCGGCCGCGAGCTTCACCTGCCCGTCCGGCTGCGGATACGACACCACGTCCGGCACGCGCGCGCGCAGCGCGTCGAACTGCGCGGCATCGATCACCGGATTCTTGAAGAAGCTGCCCGCGTTGCCGAGCACGAGCGGATCGGGCAGCTTCGCGCGGCGGATCGCGACGACTGCATCGAACACGTCGCGCGGCGTTGCCGCGTCCGGCGCGATGCCGCGCGCGTCGAGCTCGCGCGTGACGTCCGCGTAGCCGAGCCGCGGCGTCCAGCGCTTGGGCAGCCGGAACGTCACCGATACGATCGCGAACCGGCCGCGCCCTTCCCGCTTGAAGAAGCTGTCGCGATAGCCGAACGCGCAGCGCGCGGCGTCGAAGCGCTCGCTGCGCCCCGTCGCGAGCTCGACGGCGACCAGCGAGTCGAAACAGGTCTTCATCTCGAGGCCGTACGCGCCGATGTTCTGGATCGGCGCGGCGCCGACGGTGCCCGGAATCAACGCAAGGTTCTCCAGGCCCGGCATCCCGTGCTCGAGCGTCCACGCGACGAACGCGTGCCAGGTCTCGCCGCCGCCGGCCTCGACGTACCACGCGTCGTCGTCCTCGCGCACGACGCGGCGGCCGGCGATCTCGTCGAGCAGCACGACGCCGTCGAAATCGCGCGTGAACACGACGTTGCTGCCGCCGCCGAGCACGAGCTGCGGCAGCGACGCGACGCGCTGGTCGCGGTGCAGCGCCTCGAACTGCGCCGCCTGCGTGATGCGCGCGGCAAAGCGCGCCTTCGCGGCGATGCCGAACGTATTGTGCGCAGCAAGCGGATGGTCGGGGAGCAGCGACAGGGCGGAATCGTCAGGAGGCATCGGCATTCGCGGTCACGTCCGCCGGGCGGCCTTACGGCCGGCCTTGGGCAAACGGAGGGGCATCGGTAAAATGGCAAACAGTCCGCAATTATAGCGAGTGCCCGCGCGCGAGCCGGGCGCACGCATCTCAAGGGAGAATGCCATGCCATCGTTCGACGTCGTTTCCGAAGCGAACATGATCGAAGTGAAGAACGCCATCGAGCAGTCGAACAAGGAAATTTCGACGCGCTTCGACTTCAAGGGCTCCGACGCGCGCGTCGAACAGAAGGAGCGCGAGCTGACGCTGTTCGCCGACGACGATTTCAAGCTCGGCCAGGTCAAGGACGTGCTGATCAACAAGCTCGCGAAGCGCAACGTCGATGTGCGCTTCCTCGACTATGGCAAGGTCGAGAAGATCGGCGGCGACAAGGTCAAGCAGATCGTCACCGTGAAGAAGGGCGTGACGGGCGACCTCGCGAAGAAGATCGTCAGGCTCGTGAAAGACAGCAAGATCAAGGTGCAGGCGAGCATTCAGGGCGACGCGGTGCGCGTGGCCGGCACGAAGCGCGACGACCTGCAGAGCGTGATCGCGATGCTGCGCAAGGACGTGACCGACACCCCGCTCGACTTCAACAACTTCCGCGACTGATCGACGCCATCGACCGCAGCGTCGCCGCTCACGCCGCGCCGCCGGGCCCCGCATGCCGGGCGCCCCTGCGGGCGGCAGCAGTCATCCCCTTCCTCAGGCCTTCCCGCCGTCCTGCGCGCCGCCGTCGGACGCGGCCTTCTTCTTCTCGCCGATCCGGCTTTCCTGCCCCGCCAGCAGCTTCGAGATGTTGCCGCGGTGACGCCACACGAGCAGCACGCTCATCGCGAGCACGGCCCACGCGACCGGGTTGTGGCCGGTGCCGAACAGGAACACGTCGAACACCGGTGCGAACACGGCCGCCACCAGCGCCGCGAGCGACGAATAGCGGAAGAAGAATGCGACGATCAGCCAGGTCAGCGCAGTCGCCAGGCCGAGCACCGGATGCACGGCGAGCAGCACGCCGGCCGCGGTCGCCACGCCCTTGCCGCCCTGGAAGCGGAAGAACACCGGATACAGGTGGCCGAGGAACACGGCGATCGCGACCCACGCAACGGCGACGTCAGGCAACCCGAAATGCCGCGCGAGCCAGACGGCGAGCCAGCCCTTGAATGCGTCGCCGACGAGTGTCAGGATCGCGGCCTTCTTGTTGCCGCTGCGCAGCACGTTGGTCGCGCCGGGATTCTTCGACCCGTACGAACGGGGATCGGCCAGGCCCATCGCGGCGCTGACGACGACGGCGAACGACACCGAACCGATCAGGTAGGCAACAAGTGCGGCGAGCAGGATCTGCATGCGGAGAACTCTTCTTTCAACGTATCGGTGAATTGGCGGCCAGACGCGCGGCATGCCGGCCAGTTGCGGCGGACGCCGTCGCGGCGAACCGCCGGGAGGCCGTTTCGGCCGGTCGTGCGGTCCGACCGGCCGAAACGGCGCCCATTCTACCGAACGAGCACGGCCTGCCACGAAGGTGAAACCCTCAGTCGACGCTCGCGCACTCCACGGGCGTCGCGCCGAGCAGCGTCGTGAGCACCGCCGGCGCGAGGCTGACGAGATAGCCGCGGCGGCCGCCGTTCAGGTAGATCGTCGGCAATTCGAGGATGGTCGACTCGACGTACACGGGCATCGTCTTGCGCGTGCCGAACGGCGACGTGCCGCCGACCAGATAGCCGGAATGGCGGTTCGCGACGTCGGGCTTGCACGGCTCGACGCGTTTCGCGCCGATCTGCCGCGCGAGGTTCTTGGTCGACACCGTGCGGTCGCCGTGCATCAGCACGATCAGCGGCTTCGCGTGCTCGTCCTCCATCACCAGCGTCTTCACGACGCAGTGCTCGTCGACGCCGAGCTGGCGCGCCGACTCGCCGGTGCCACCATGCTCGACGTAATCGTACGGATGCTCGCCGAAGGCGACGCCGTGACGGCGCAGCAGTTGGGTCGCGGGTGTCTCGGACACGTGTCTGGATTTGCTCATGGCGGCATTTTAATGGCGAACGACCGGCGGGCGGGCGTCAACCCACGATCGCACCGTCTCGTGTTCGCGGCGGCGTGCCGCGCACCGGCGGTATACTCGCGGCCCTTTTGCACCAGTATCCGGGGCGAGCACCCGTCACCGCGGCGCGCCTGTCCGTCAGTCCGTCCGCCCGTCATCATTGCGGACATCGCGAAGCGCTATTGCCCGATTGACCGATTGTGGCGCGCCCGCCGTCATGGCACGATCGTTCGCAAAACTGGCCGCGCCGCCGCCCGGCCCTTCTTCTGGAGACGCCATGTCCTCGCCTGTCCGTTCATCCGCGCCGCTCGACGTCCCGGCGTTGCTCGCCGCCTTGCCCGGCCGCATCGCCGACGTGCCCGCCCGCTGGGCCGCGCAAGCGCCCGCGCATCCGGCGCTGATCGAGGACGCGCGCCGCCTGTCGTACGGCGAGCTGTCGCGAGCGGTCGATGCGGCCGCCGAGCGGCTCGCGCGCCTCGGCGTGCATGGCGGCGATCGCGTGATGATCGTCGCGGAAAACAGCGTCGCGCAGATCGTGCTGCTGTTCGCGGCCGCGCGCGTCGACGCATGGGCGCTCGTGTCGAACGCCCGGCTGTCGGCCGGCGAACTCGATGCGATCGCCGCGCATGCGCGGCCGAAGCTGATCGCATTCGCGACCGAGGCGTCGCCCGATGCGCGCGCACACGCGGCACGCCACGACGCGACGCCGGCCGACACGCTGCCGGTCGACATCGGCGCGTGGTCGTACCGCGTCGACACGAGCGCGCCCGACGAACCGGTGGTGGCCGATGGCGCCGCGCAATGCGCGGCGCTGATCTACACGACCGGCACGACGGGTGCGCCGAAAGGCGTGATGCTGTCGCACCGCAACCTGCTGTTCATCGCGGCGACGTCGAGCGCGCTGCGCCGCGTGTCGCCGGACGACGTCGTCTATACGGTGCTGCCGGTGTCGCACGTGTACGGGCTCGCGTCTGTCTGCCTCGGCAGCCTCTACGCCGGGGCGACGCTGCGGCTTGCACCGCGCTTCTCGCCGGAGGCCGTGCGCATCGCGCTCGCCGACGAAGGCGTGACGATCTTCCAGGGTGTACCCGCGATGCACGCGAAGCTCCTCGAGCACCTGCACACGCACGCGCACGCGTGGCACGCGCCGCGGCTGCGTTTCGCGTATTCGGGCGGCTCGCCGCTCGACGCCAACCTGAAGGCGCGCGTCGAGCGCATGTACGGCGTGCCGCTGCACAACGGCTACGGAATGACCGAGAGCAGCCCGACGATCACGCAGACGCCGCTCGACGCGCCGCGTGCCGACTGCTCGGTCGGCGTGCCGATCCCGGGCGTCGAGATGCGGATCGTCGCGCCGGACGGCACGGACGTGCCGCAGGGTGAAGTGGGTGAAATCCGCGTGCGCGGGCCGAACGTGATGCTCGGCTACTACCGCAACGCGGACGCCACGCGCGCGGCCGTGTCTCCGGACGGCTGGCTGAGCACCGGCGATCTCGCGCGCCAGGAAGCCGACGGCTCGGTGACGATCGCGGGTCGCAGCAAGGAGCTGATCATCCGCTCGGGCTTCAACGTCTATCCGGTCGAAGTCGAACAGGTGCTGAACGCGCACCCGGACGTCGTGCAGGCAGCCGTCGTCGGCCGCGCGGTCGAGGGCAACGAGGAAGTGCTCGCGTTCGTCGAGCTGGTGCCGGGCGCGACCGCGACCGAGGACGCGCTGCAGGCATGGTGCGCACAACGGCTCGCGCCTTACAAGCGGCCCGCGCGCATCCGCGTGCTCGATGCGCTGCCCGCCGCATCGACGGGCAAGGTGCTGAAGCACAAGCTGCGCGAACTCGCGTGACGCGCGGGTGCGGGCCGCATCCCGCATGTGGCCGACGCGCGCCGCGCTAGTGTCCTGTTCCGCTGATTCGCGAGCAAAGTCGATGCAGCTTTTCGAGGATGGAATCGGCTGAGGCG
>NZ_CABVPN010000034.1 GCF_902499115.1 Burkholderia diffusa | reverse complement strand
ATTCGCGCAAGCCGCCGGTGCCGCACCGGCCGCCGCCGCACCGCAAGCGCCGGCGCAGCCGAGCGCCGCCGCGCAACCGGCGCCGCAACCCGCGCCGCAACCGCAGGCCGAACCCGCCGCGCCGGCTGCCCACGCTGCCGCGCACCACGACGACAAGCGTCCGCGTCCGGCCGCCGCCGCATCGGGCGCCGAAGGCAGCTCGATCCGCGTCGGCGTCGAGAAGGTCGACCAGCTGATCAACCTGGTCGGCGAACTCGTGATCACGCAGGCGATGCTCGCGGAAACGGCGAGCGCGTTCGATCCGGCGCTGCACGACCGCCTGTTCAACGGGATGGCGCAACTGGAACGCAACGCGCGCGACCTGCAGGAAGCGGTGATGTCGATCCGCATGATGCCGATGGACTACGTGTTCAGCCGTTTCCCGCGCCTCGTGCGCGACCTAGCCGGCAAGCTCGGCAAGCAGGTCGAGCTCGTCACGTTCGGCCAGGCGACCGAGCTCGACAAGAGCCTGATCGAGCGGATCATCGACCCGCTCACGCACCTCGTGCGCAACAGCCTCGACCACGGGATCGAGACCGTCGACAAACGCGTCGCCGCGGGCAAGGACGCGGTCGGCCAGCTCGTGCTGTCGGCCGCGCATCACGGCGGCAATATCGTGATCGAGGTCAGCGACGACGGCGGCGGCCTGAACCGCGAGCGGATTCTCGCGAAGGCCGCGAAGCAGGGGATGCAGGTATCCGACAACATCAGCGACGACGAAGTCTGGCAACTGATCTTCGCGCCGGGCTTTTCGACCGCCGAGACGGTGACCGACGTATCGGGCCGCGGCGTCGGGATGGACGTCGTGAAGCGCAACATCCAGTCGATGGGCGGCCACGTCGAGATCTCGTCGCAGGCCGGCCGCGGCACGACCACGCGGATCGTGCTGCCGCTCACGCTCGCGATCCTCGACGGGATGTCGGTGAAGGTCGGCACGGAGATCTTCATCCTGCCGCTGAACTTCGTGATGGAGTCGCTGCAGCCGTCGAACGACGACATCTACACGGTCGGCAACGGCGAGCGCGTGGTGCGCGTGCGCGGCGAATACCTGCCGCTCGTCGCGCTGCACGAGGTGTTCTCGGTCGAGGACGCGCGTACCGATCCGACCCAGGGGATCGTCACGATCATGGAAACCGAGGGGCGCCGCTTCGCGATGCTGATCGACGAGCTGGTCGGCCAGCAGCAGGTGGTCGTGAAGAACCTCGAAACGAACTACCGCAAGGTGCACGGCATCTCGGCGGCGACCATCCTCGGCGACGGCAGCGTCGCGTTGATCGTCGACGTCGCGGCGCTGAACCGTGAAACCCGTGCGACGCACGGCGCCCGAGCCGGCGCCGAGCTCGCAATCTTCTGACTCTCGCCATTCAACTGATTGGGGGCAAACGTGTCTGCTGAAGTCCAAATGATCAATACGGCCGCGGCGAACGCGGCGACCAGCCGCCGCGACGCGGAGCAGGGCGATGCGACGGGCCAGGAGTTCCTCGTCTTCACGCTCGGCGACGAGGAATACGGGATCGACATCCTGAAGGTGCAGGAAATCCGCGGCTACGACAGCGTCACGCGCATCGCGAACGCGCCCGAATTCATCAAGGGCGTGATCAACCTGCGCGGGATCATCGTGCCGATCGTCGACATGCGGATCAAGTTCCATCTCGGCCGCGTGGAGTACGACCACCAGACCGTCGTGATCATCCTGAACGTGTCGAACCGCGTGGTCGGGATGGTGGTCGACGGCGTGTCGGACGTGCTGACGCTGCAGACCGACCAGATCATGCCGGCGCCGGAATTCGGCGCGACGCTGACGACCGAGTACCTGACGGGCCTCGGCACGGTCGACGGCCGGATGCTGATCCTGATGGACATCGAGAAGCTGATGTCGAGCCGTGAAATGGCGCTGATCGAGACGCTCGGCGGGTAAGCGCGCCGCGCGCGCAGGAATTTCGGGAGAATCTGCAATGTTGCATAACTGGTCGATCCGCACGACGCTGACGGCGGTCGGACTCATCCTCGTGTGCCTGGCCGCCGCGGTTGGCGGGCTCGGCCTTTACGCGCTCGATCACGCGAGCCGTTCGCTCGACGAGATCGCGCACGTCGACCTGCCGGCGATCCACACGCTGGACGACACGGCCGCGCACCTGCTGCGCTCGCGCATTGCGCTCGATCGCTTCCGTACGCTGACCGAAGCCGGCAATGCGGCCGAGGCGGCGAAGGTGCTCGACCGCGCGCAGGAGCTGTACGCGAAGTCGAACCAGAACTGGCAGGCGTTCCAGTCGACGCCGAAGCTCGGTGTCGAGCAGGCGCTCGTCGACGAGCTCACCGCCCGCTACACGACGATCGTGAAGGAAGGCGTCGAGCCCGAATTTGCCGCGGCGCGCGCGGGCGACATGGCGGCGTACCACGCGATTGCCGACGCGAAGATCAGCCCGATGTTCGTCGCGTTCGACCAGACGGCGGCGGCCGTGATCGCATCGCTGCAGAAGCGCGCGGAAGAACGCCAGGCCGCGACGCAGTCGCAGATCTCGCTGATGGTCGGCCTGATCGCGGCCGGCATCGCGATCGCGTTCGTCGTCGTGATCGCGATCCGCTTCGCGCTGCGCGGGCTGATCGTGAAGCCGCTCGAGGACGCGATCGCGCACTTCGAGCGCATCGCAGGCGGCGACCTCACGCAGCCGGTGAACGTGTTCAGCACGAACGAGATCGGCCGCCTGTTCGGCGGCATCAAGCGGATGCAGGACGCCGTGACGACGATGGTGCAGGCCGTGCATCGCGGCACCGAATCGATCGACGTCGGCGCGCGCGAAATCTCGACCGGCAACACCGATCTGTCGCAGCGCACCGAGGAGCAGGCCGCGTCGCTGCAGGAAACCGCATCGAGCATGGAGCAGCTGACCGGCACCGTGCGGCAGAACGCGGAGAACGCGCGGCAGGCGAGCCAGCTCGCGGTGAACGCGTCGGACATCGCGACGCAGGGCGGCGAGGTGGTCGGCCAGGTCGTGTCGACGATGCAGGACATCGCGGCGAGCTCGGGCAAGGTCGTCGACATCATCGGCACGATCGAAGGCATCGCGTTCCAGACCAACATTCTCGCGCTGAACGCGGCGGTCGAAGCCGCGCGCGCGGGCGAGCAGGGCCGCGGCTTCGCGGTGGTCGCGGGCGAAGTGCGCTCGCTGGCGCAGCGCAGCGCGAGCGCCGCGAAGGAAATCAAGCAGCTGATCGGCGACTCGGCCGAGAAGGTCGACAGCGGGTCGGCGCTCGTCGCGCGGGCCGGCTCGACGATGGACGAGATCGTGCAGGCCGTGCGCCGCGTGACCGACATCATGGGCGAGATCAGCGCCGCGTCGGAAGAGCAGTCGACCGGCATCGAGCAGGTCAACCGCGCGGTCGGCCAGATGGATTCGGTCACCCAGCAGAACGCGGCGCTCGTCGAGCAGGCAGCGGCCGCGGCCGCATCGCTCGAGGAGCAGACGCGCCAGATGAAGGCGATCGTGTCGGCGTGGCGCGTCGCGGGCGGCATCGCGCTCGCGCCGGCGCGCAATACCGCACGCCCGGCCGCGCACGCACCAGCGCCGGCGTTGCCGTCGGCGCACCGTCACGAAGCCTCGCCGGCCGCGCTGCCGGCACCGCAGGCTGCCGTGCAGCCGGCCCGTCGCGCCGCACCGGCGCCGCATGCCGCGGCACCGGCCGCGAGCCACGAAACGAAGCGCGCGCCGGACGTCGCTGCCGCACGCGCATCGAAGGAAGCGCCGGCCGCGGGCGGCTATGGCCCGCGTCTCGCGAAGGCGGCCGCCGCACCGGCGCAGAAGCCTGCCGAGAAGCCCGCGCTGGTGCGCCCCGCGCTGAACGGCGAGAAGCCGGCGATGGCGGCGGCCGGCACGTCCGACGACGACTGGGAGACTTTCTAAGCCATGCCGTCCGCGCGCGCACCGTTTCGACCCGATGCACCGGATGCCTCGCCCCGCGCGGGCGAGCCGGGGCGCGACTTCGCGTTCACCAGCGCGGATTTCGCACGCATCCGCGCGCTGATCCATCAACGCGCGGGCATTTCGCTGTCCGAGCACAAGCGCGACATGGCGTACAGCCGGCTCGCACGCCGGCTGCGCGCACGCGGCCTCGACACGTTCCGCGACTACCTCGACCTGCTCGAGCAGGAGAACGATCCGCTCGAGTGGGAAGCGTTCACCAACGCGCTGACGACGAACCTGACCGCGTTCTTCCGCGAGTCGCACCATTTCCCGATCCTGGCCGACTTCGTGAAGGGTCGCGCGGCGCCCGTGTCGGTGTGGTGCTCGGCGGCGTCGACCGGCGAGGAGCCTTATTCGATCGCGATCACGCTGATCGAGGCGCTCGGCGAATCGGCCGCGCGCGGCGCATCGATCCTCGCGACCGATCTCGACACGCAGGTGCTCGCGAAGGCCGAGGCCGGCATCTATACGTACGACCAGGTCAAGCACCTGAGCCCGGAGCGGCTCAAGCGCTTCTTCCTGAAAGGCACGGGCGCGCAGGCCGGCCGCGTGAAGGTGCGCCCGGAACTGCGCGCGATGATCCGCTTCGAGCAGCTGAACCTGACCGATGCCGACTACGGGATCGCGAAGCCGTTCGACGCGATCTTCTGCCGCAACGTGATGATCTATTTCGACAAGCCGACGCAGGGGCAGGTGCTGTCGCGCTTCGAGCCGCTCGTGAAGCCGGGCGGCCTGCTGTTCGCCGGGCATTCGGAGAATTTCACGTACGTCTCGCAGGCCTTCCGGCTGCGCGGGCAGACGGTGTACGAACTGACGCGCGATGCCGCGCCGGGCCTGCGCCCGCGCGGCGCCGCGCCGGCCGCGGCGGTGCCGCCGCGCGCCCATGTACGTGCCGCGGTCGCCGCGCCCGCTTACGGAGAACGCGGATGAGCGCCCTGCCGATCGCGACCAATCGCTACTTCGACAACCACTTCGAACGCCCGGGCGTGAAGCTGCTTCCGAACGAGTTCTACACGACGTCCGAGGACATGGTGCTGATGACCGTGCTCGGCTCGTGCGTCGCCGCGTGCCTGCACGACCCGTTGGCGGGCATCGGCGGGATGAATCACTTCATGCTGCCCGACGACGGCGCCGATGCCGGCGCGGCCGCGTCGGAGTCGATGCGCTACGGCGCGTACGCGATGGAAGTGCTGATCAACGAACTGATCAAGGCCGGCGGGCGCCGCGAGCGCTTCGAGGCGAAGGTGTTCGGCGGCGCGGCCGTGCTGGCCGGCATGACGACCATCAACATCGGCGACCGCAACGCCGATTTCGTGCGCCGCTATCTGGCGCTCGAACGCATCCGCATCACCGCGGAGGACTTGCAGGGCGTGCACCCGCGCAAGGTCGCGTTCATGCCGCGCACCGGCCGCGCGATGGTGAAGAAGCTGCGGCTGCAGGTGCCGGGCGTGACCGAGCGCGAAGCCGCGCTGGCGCGCGAGGCCGACCGCGTGCGCGCCGACCGGCAGCGCGCGCACGTCGAGCTGTTCGCGGCGAAGCGGCCGGCCGCGCCGCCGCCGGCACGCCCGCGCATCGAGCTGTTCGGCGCACGCGGCGGCACGGGCGCGCAGACGACGAACACGAAGGCCGGCAGCCCGTATGCGGCCAACCTTTCGAGAAAGCAGGAGGCATGACCGCAGTGCAGAAGATCAAAGTGTTGTGCGTCGACGACTCGGCGCTGATCCGCAGCCTGATGACGGAGATCATCAACAGCCAGCCCGACATGGAAGTGTGCGCGACCGCGCCCGATCCGCTCGTCGCGCGCGAGCTCATCAAGCAGCACAACCCGGACGTCCTGACGCTGGACGTCGAAATGCCGCGCATGGACGGGCTCGACTTCCTCGAGAAGCTGATGCGCCTGCGGCCGATGCCGGTCGTGATGGTGTCGTCGCTGACCGAGCGCGGCTCCGAGATCACGCTGCGCGCGCTCGAACTCGGCGCGGTGGATTTCGTCACGAAGCCGCGCGTCGGGATTCGCGACGGCATGCTCGACTACGCGGAAAAGCTCGCGGACAAGATCCGCGCGGCATCGCGCGCGCGCGTGCGCCAGGCGCCGCAGCCGCAGGCCGCCGCGCGCGCGGCGAGCGGCCAGCCGGCCGCGCCGATGGTCAACAACCCGCTCGTCAGTACCGAGAAGCTGATCATCATCGGCGCGTCCACGGGCGGCACCGAGGCGATCCGCGAGGTGCTGACGCCGCTGCCGCCGGATGCGCCGGCGGTGCTGATCGCGCAGCACATGCCGCCCGGCTTCACGAAGTCCTTCGCGCAGCGGCTGAACGGCCTGTGCCGGATCGCGGTGAAGGAAGCCGAACACGGCGAGCGCGTG
This sequence comes from Burkholderia diffusa, assembly GCF_902499115.1. GTDB lineage: Bacteria > Pseudomonadota > Gammaproteobacteria > Burkholderiales > Burkholderiaceae > Burkholderia > Burkholderia diffusa. The sequence continues at coordinate 80,226 of NZ_CABVPN010000034.1, read as the reverse complement.
CTGCCGGGCCATGCGTACATCGCGCCGGGCCACGCGCACCTGCTGCTCGCGCGCAGCGGCGCGAACTACATCGCGCAGTTGTCCGACGAGCCGCCGGTGAACCGGCACCGCCCGTCGGTCGACGTGCTGTTCCGCTCGGCGGCGCAGCACGCGGGCAAGAACGCGATCGGCGTGATCCTCACGGGGATGGGCCGCGACGGCGCGGCCGGCCTGCTGGACATGAAGCGCGCGGGCGCCCACACGTTCGCGCAGGACGAGGCGAGCTGCATCGTGTTCGGGATGCCGCGCGAGGCGATCGCGCTCGGTGGCGCGGACGAGGTGGCGCCGCTTTCCGAGATGAGCCGGCGCGTGATGGCGCGGCTGGCGACGATGGGCGACCGCGTACAGCGCGTCTGAATGAAATGTCACGGGGCAGCTGCGATGCGGCGGGCCCCGACGGTAACGAATCTGCAAAGGAACGACGATGGACAAGAGCATGAAAATCCTGGTGGTGGACGATTTCCCGACGATGCGCAGGATCGTCCGCAACCTGCTCAAGGAACTGGGCTACACGAACGTCGACGAAGCCGAGGACGGCGCTGCCGGCCTCGCGCGGCTGCGCGGCGGCGGCTTCGACTTCGTGATCTCCGACTGGAACATGCCGAACCTCGACGGCCTCGCGATGCTGAAGGAAATCCGCGCGGACGCGACGCTCACGCACCTGCCGGTGCTGATGGTCACGGCGGAGTCGAAGAAGGAGAACATCATCGCGGCCGCGCAGGCGGGCGCGAGCGGCTACGTCGTGAAGCCGTTCACGGCCGCGACGCTCGACGAGAAGCTGAACAAGATCATCGACAAGATGGCCAAGGCCGGGAGCTGACGTGAACGAGCCGATCCATGCGGCGCTTGCCGGCGCGGCAATCAACGCCGACGGCCACGCCGAAGGCGCCGATTACGCGAGCGACCGGATCCTCGCGCGCATCGGCCACGTCACGCGCACGCTGCGCGATTCGATGCGCGAGCTCGGGCTCGACAAGCATGTCGAGCGCGCGGCGGAAGCCGTGCCCGATGCGCGCGACCGGCTGCGCTACGTCGCGACGATGACCGAGCAGGCGGCCGAGCGCGTGCTGAACGCGATCGAGGTCGCCAAGCCGATGCAGGAGCGCATCCAGAACGAGGCCGAGGCGCTCGATGCGCGCTGGGCGCAGTGGTATGCGGCACCGATCGAGCACGCGGAAGTGCGCGAGCTGATGGACGACACGCGCACGTTCCTGCGTGCGCTGCCGGAGGCGGCGTCGGCGACCAGCGCGCAGTTGCTCGAGATCATGCTCGCGCAGGATTTCCAGGACCTGACCGGGCAGGTGATCAAGAAGATCATGGACATGGTCTACCTGATCGAGCAGCAGCTGCTCACCGTGCTCGTCGAGAACATCGCACCCGAACGGCGCGAGCAGTTCGCGGCGACCGCGGCCGCGCTTGCGGCCGAGCAGATCAGCGCGACCGGCAGCCCCGAGTCGCTGCTGAACGGGCCGCAGATCGCGCCGGAAGGCAAGTCCGACGTCGTGCAGGATCAGGCGCAGGTCGACGACCTGCTTGCGAGCCTCGGCTTCTGAACCTGCCCATCGCATCGGCGCCGCGCCCGATCGCGGAGCGGCCCGATGCGCGTGGCTTTCGCAATGCTGGTCACACGAGCCCACACGTGCGGGTCGTGCCGCACGTCATGTTGCGTTGCGTCATGTCGCGTTGATTTGACACTCCGACACACTCCGCAGGCATACTACGCGTCAGCAGCAATGAAGCGTCATTCTTAAGACTTTCATTTGTTGACTGGCGGCGCCGGATCCGATGGCGGCGCGCCGGCAACGAAGCCAGTCCCTTGGGGGGGAACGTGAAGCTGAAACGCTTGGGCTGGGCCGCCGCGCACGCGACGGCCGCAATGGGTGTGCTGTGGGCCGTCCACGCACAGGCCGAACTGGGCGGCGCACCGATGTCGCCTCCGGCGGACGATCACGCCGCCACGGTGCGCGCGCTGCAGCGCGCGATGCGCTCCGCCGACGGCGCGCAGGCGAACGCGGCCGCCTACACCGTCCGCGAGATCACGCTCGGATCGGGCACCGTCATCCACGAATACACGACCGCGGCCGGCACCGTGTTCGGCCTCGCCTGGCGCGGGCCGAGCATGCCGGATCTCGAGTCGCTGCTCGGCAGCTATTTCCCGCAGTACACCGCCGGCGTCCAGGTCGCGCATGCGGCGCGCGGCTGGCGCGCGCCCGTGTCCGTCGATACGAGCGGCCTCGTGATCCGCACGGGCGGCCACATGGGCGCCTTCGCAGGCCAGGCGTGGCTGCCGGCGGCGCTGCCGGCCGGCCTGTCCGGCACCGACATCCAGTGACAGCGGGAGAGTGATCTTGCGAATTCCTCGTACCTTCAAGCGCTGGCTCGGCCTGCTGAGCGTCGCGGCCGTGATGGCCATGCTCGTGACCGCCTGCGGCGGCGGCGGTGACAACAACGGCGGGAGCGGCGGCAACAGCGGCGGTTCCAGCGTGTCGGACGGCAATACGGCGAACACGGCCGTGATCACCGTCGGCACCGGCGTCGCGCATGTGATCAACATCCCGACCGTCAACGTGAAGATCTGCGTGCCGGGCACGACGAACTGCCAGGTGGTCAACAACGTGCTCGTCGATACGGCATCGTACGGGTTGCGGCTGGTCAGCAGCGCGCTGTCGTCGGGTGTGTTGAACAACCTGCCGCAGACGACGAGCGGCGGCGCACCTGTGGCCGAGTGCGGCAAGTTCGTGTCGAGCTTCACATGGGGCTCGGTGCGCACCATCGACCTGTCGATCGGCACCGAGCAGGCGGGCTCCCTGCCGGTGCAGATCATCGGCGATCTCGGCACCAGCAACGTGCCGAGTTCATGCTCGAACAACGGTGCCCGAACGTCGGCCAACACGGCCAGCGATCTCGGTGCAAACGGCATCCTCGGCATCGGGCCGGCGCCGGTCGACTGCGGCACGAGCTGCGCGACGTCGACGTCGGCAACGTCCAACAACTACTACGCGTGCCCGAACGGCAATTCGAGCTGCACAGTGGCGCTGGTGCCGGTTGCGCAGCAGGTGGCCAACCCGGTCCATCGCTTTGCGACCGACAACAACGGCGTGATCGTGCAGATGCCGACCATCTCGAGCAGCGGGCAGGGCAGCGCGACGGGCCTGCTGACGTTCGGGATCAATACGCAGAGCAACAACGGGCTCGGGGCGTCGACGGTGTTGACGTCGACGACGACGGGCGACGTCGATGCGACGTTCCTCGGCGGCAGCGTGACCGCGTTCTTCGATACGGGTTCGAACGCGTACTTCTTCAACGATTTGTCGCAGAAGACCTGCTCGACCAATACGCAGTTCTATTGCCCGTCGTCGACGACCACCTACACGGCGACGCTGACCGGCAAGAACGGGACATCGGGCGGCGTGTCGATGCCCGTCGCGAACGCCGATGCGCTGTTCGCGAATTCGTCGACGTTCGCGTTCAACGACATCGCCGGCCCGTTCGGCCCAGCCGGGTGGCTCGATCTCGGCATGCCGCACTTCTACGGCAAGACGATCTACTTCGGGATGGATCGGACCGGCACCGGCGGCGCGCAGCCTTACGTCGCGTTCTGACCGCGCACGAACGGCGGCAGCAAAAGGGGGCGAGCGATCGCCCCCTTTTTTTTTGCCTTCGCCGGCGGCGACGCACTACGCTTCGGGCCGCCGCGCCGTGCCCGCACAGCGCCTACGATATAAGACCGGCACCGGTGCCGGCACGACATCGAGGAGACAGCGCCATGAGCCAGCGTATTCAACGCATCACGCCGTTTCTGTGGTTCGACCACGACGCCGAGGCGGCCGCGAATTTCTACGTGTCGGTATTCGACGACGCGCGCATCCTGCACGTCGCCCGCTACGGCAAGTCGGGTGCGCAGGCGTCGGGCCAGGCGGAGGGCGCGGTGATGACGGTGTCGTTCGAACTGGACGGGCAGGCGTTTCTCGCGCTGAACGGCGGCCCGGCGTTTCCGCTCACGCCGGCCGTGTCGTTCGTCGTCAACTGCCGCGACCAGCAGGAGATCGACCGGTACTGGACGGCGCTGGCCGAAGGCGGCGACGAGCGTGCGCAGCAGTGCGGCTGGCTGCGCGACCGCTTCGGCGTGTCGTGGCAAGTGGTGCCCGTGCAGATGCCCGAACTGATGGCGGGCGATCCGGCACGTGCCGAGCGCGTGATGGCGCAGGTGATGAAGATGAAGAAGCTCGATCTCCACGTGCTGGAGCAGGCGGCGGCAGGCTAGCGCGAACGCCGGCCAGCACGCGCCGTTTTCGACGTGCGCACGCGATGCCCGGCGATATTCCCGGCCGGCCGGTAAATGCGCGACGAACGATCGATTCGATTATCGATCGCGGTGCGTTTCATGCTGGTGTAATCAAGCCGTGGATTATCTGGTCGTTGTTTCCGTCCGGACGTCGCGATTATAAAAATGACGTGACATGCCCGCGGGCGATACGGCATGCCGCCGCTGAAGCCGCGCCAGTAATGCCAGAGCCAGCGTGCGAGCCGGTCGGCACGCGAAAAGAGATGCAAGGCTCGGAAATTCAAACTTATAATGCCCGCGATGTTTCCGGGGTCGCCGATATAAAACATGAGGGCAATAAAATGAATTTCACCGATGCTGTTCGTTCCGCATTCAATCAATATGCGAAATTCGAGGGCCGCGCGCGCCGTGCCGAATACTGGTATTTCGCGTTGCTGACCAGCGTCGTGTCGATCATCTGCCAGGTGATCACCATGGCGGGGCGCGACGCGAGCGCGCTCTCGCTGCTGTTGATGATCGTCGCGGCCGTCGTGTCGCTCGCGCTGGTGCTGCCGAGCCTCGCGGTCACCGTCCGCCGCCTGCACGATACGGGTCGCTCCGGCTGGTTCCTGCTGATCGCGCTCATTCCGATCGTCGGCGGGATCCTGCTGCTCGTGTGGATGTGCTCGCGCGGCACCAACGGCCCGAACCGTTTCGGCTCGGATCCGATTCCGGTGATCTGAGCGCCGCCCGCCTCGACGCGCGACGCCGTCGCGTCGGGGAGGGCCGACGATCGCTCCACGGCCGCTTCGATCTCCCGATTCCCCGCCTTACCCCTTCATCCGCGTCAACGCGCCCGCCCGCAAACGCGGTTTCCACCGCCTCCCGGCCCCCCGCGCCTGCCCGCGACCTCCCGCCGCACCGGCTCGCCCGATTCTCCGAAATACCCCCCTTTCCCGGCTTTGCTCGACCGATCGGCGTTTGACGTGCGCATGAATAATCGGTGTCACTGGAAAGCGGCATTTCGCCGTACCCGACTGGAGGCACCGTGGCAGACGAGAGCGATCTCGACAGAACCGAAGCCGCCACTCCGAGGCGCCGCGAGAAGGCGCGCGAGGAGGGGCAGGTCGCGCGTTCGCGCGAACTGGCTTCGTTCGCGCTGCTCGCGGCCGGGTTCTACGGCGCGTGGCTGCTCGCGGGTCCGTCGGGCGCTCATCTCCAGACGATGCTGCGCGGCGCGTTCGCGTTCGATCGCGCGACCGCGTTCGATACGCACCGGATGCTGTCGGCGGCCGGCAGCGCAAGCGTCGAAGGTCTCGCCGCGCTGCTGCCGATCCTCGCGCTCACCGGCCTCGCCGCGCTGCTCGCGCCGATGGCGCTCGGCGGCTGGCTGATCTCGCAGAAGACCTTCGAACTCAAGTTCGACCGCCTGAACCCGATAGCCGGCCTCGGCCGGATGTTCTCGATCCAGGGGCCGATCCAGCTCGGGATGTCGCTCGCGAAGACGCTCGTCGTCGGCGGGATCGGCGGGATCGCGATCTGGCGCAGCAAGGACGAACTGCTCGGCCTCGCGACCCAGCCGCTCGGCTCGGCGCTCGCGGACGCGCTGCATCTGGTCGCCGTGTGTTGCGGCACGACGGTCGCCGGGATGCTGGTGGTCGCCGCGCTCGATGTGCCTTACCAACTCTGGCAGTACAACAAGAAGTTGCGCATGACGAAGGAAGAAGTGAAGCGCGAGCATCGCGAGAACGAAGGCGATCCGCACGTGAAGGGCCGCATCCGCCAGCAGCAGCGCGCGATCGCGCGGCGCCGGATGATGGCCGCCGTGCCGAAGGCCGACGTGGTCGTCACGAACCCGACGCACTTCGCCGTCGCGCTGCAGTACACGGACGGCGAGATGCGCGCGCCGAAGGTCGTCGCGAAGGGCGTGAACCTCGTCGCCGCGCGCATCCGCGAACTCGCGGCCGAGCACAACGTGCCGCTGCTCGAAGCGCCGCCGCTCGCGCGTGCGCTGTATCACAACGTCGAACTCGAACGCGAGATTCCCGGATCGCTGTACTCGGCCGTCGCCGAAGTGCTCGCGTGGGTCTACCAGCTGCGGCGCTTCCGCTCGGAAGGCGGCGCCTTCCCGGCCGCGCCGGTCGATCTCGACGTGCCGGCCGAACTCGACAAGGGGTCGTCGGTAGCGGCCGACGACGAGCGTGAGGAAGCCGAAGACACGCTCGGCAAGCAAGGAAACGCAGCATGAGCACCCCGACCACCGGCTTCTTCGCCAAACGCCAGAATCCGTTTGCAGGTACCAACCTGCGCGCGCTCGCGGGCCCGATCCTCATCTGCATGATCCTGGGGATGATGATCCTGCCGCTGCCGCCGCTGCTGCTGGATCTGCTGTTCACGTTCAACATCGCGCTGTCGGTGATGGTGCTGCTCGTCAGCATGTACACGATGAAGCCGCTCGACTTCGCGGCGTTCCCGAGCGTGCTGCTGTTCTCGACCCTGCTGCGCCTGTCGCTGAACGTCGCGTCGACGCGCGTCGTGCTGCTCGAGGGCCACACCGGCCCGGACGCGGCCGGCCAGGTGATCGAGGCGTTCGGCCACTTCCTCGTCGGCGGCAACTTCGCGGTCGGCATCATCGTGTTCGTGATCCTGATGATCATCAACTTCATGGTGATCACCAAGGGCGCGGGGCGCATCGCCGAAGTGTCCGCGCGCTTCACGCTCGACGCGATGCCGGGCAAGCAGATGGCGATCGACGCCGACCTGAACGCGGGCCTCATCAACGAAGAGCAGGCGCGCAAGCGGCGCCTCGCCGTGTCGCAGGAAGCCGAGTTCTACGGGTCGATGGACGGCGCGTCGAAGTTCGTGCGCGGCGACGCGATCGCGGGCCTGATCATCATGGCGATCAACGTGATCGGCGGGCTGATCGTCGGGATGGTGCAGCACGACATGTCGTTCGCCGCGGCCGGCACCAACTACACGCTGCTGACGATCGGCGACGGCCTCGTCGCGCAGATCCCGTCGCTCGTGATTTCGACGGCCGCCGGCGTGATCGTGTCGCGCGTCGCGACCGACGAGGACATCGGCACGCAGATCACCGGCCAGCTGTTCACCAACCCGCGCGTGCTGACCATCACCGGCGCGATCATCGGGCTGATGGGGCTGATCCCGGGCATGCCGCACTTCGCGTTCCTCGCGCTCGGCGGCGGCGCGATCTGGCTGGCCCGCACGCAGGTCCGCCGCGCGGCGGCCCGCGTGGCGGCCGGCGACGTGACCGAGATCGCACCGCCCGCCGCGCTGCCGGGCGACAGCCACGAGGCGACCTGGGACGACGTGCAGCTGATCGATCCGCTCGGCCTCGAGGTCGGCTACCGGCTGATTCCGCTCGTCGACAAGAACAGCGACGGCGAACTGCTCAAGCGCATCAAGAGCATCCGCAAGAAATTCGCGCAGGAGATCGGCTTCCTGCCGCCGGTGATCCACATCCGCGACAACCTCGAACTGCGGCCGAACGCTTACCGGATCGCGCTGAAGGGCGTCGAGATCGGCGCGGGCGAAGTGTTCCCGGGCCAGTGGCTCGCCATCAATCCGGGCCAGGTGACGGCCGCGCTGCCGGGCGCCATGACGCAGGACCCGGCATTCGGGCTGCCGGCCGTGTGGATCGACGTCGCGATGCGCGAGCAGGCTCAGGTGTACGGCTACACGGTCGTCGATGCGAGCACGGTCGTCGCGACGCACCTGAACCATCTGGTCGTCCAGCACGCGGCCGAACTGCTCGGCCGCCAGGAAGTGCAGGCGCTGGTCGAGCGCACCGGCAAGGACGCGCCGTCGCTCGTCGAGGACCTCGTGCCGAAGACGATCTCGCTGACCACGCTGCAGAAAGTGCTGCAGAACCTGCTCGAGGAAGGCGTGCCGATCCGCGACATGCGCACGATTCTCGAGGCCGTGTCCGAACACGCGGGCCGTGGCGACGCGTTCGAGATCACCGCCGCGGTGCGGCTGTCGCTCGGCCGCGCGATCACGCAGCAGTGGTATCCGGGCGCGGGCGAGATGCAGGTGATGGGCCTCGATTCGAATCTCGAGCGCGTGCTGTCGCAGGCGCTCGCCACCGGCGCGAACCCGGGCCTCGAGCCCGGCCTCGCGCACAACCTTCTGACCGGCACGCAACAGGCGATGCTGCGTCAACAGAATCTCGGGCTGCCGCCGGTGCTGCTGGTGCAGCACGCGCTGCGCGCGATGCTTGCGCGTTTCCTGCGCCGCAGCCTGCCGCAACTGAAAGTGCTGTCGTATGCCGAAGTGCCGGACACACGCACGATCAAAGTCGTTAACGTCATCGGGGGTTCCGCTTGAACATTCGCAAATTCACCGGCGCGACCAGCCGCGACGCGCTTCGCCTCGTGCGCGAGGCACTCGGCGCCGACGCCGTCGTGCTGTCGAACCGCACGCTCGATGACGGCAGCGTCGAAATCGTCGCACTCGCCGACTCGGATCTCGCAGCGGTCACGCCGCCGGCCGCCGTCCGGGCGCGCACCCTCGCGCCGCGCGCGGCGGAATCCGTGCCGGCAGCGGCCGTTCCGGGCATCGTGTCGCGCCCGGGTGCCGCGCTCGCGCGCCCGGCCGTCAATCCGTATGCGGCAAGCGAAGGCGGCCTCCCGGACGTGTTCTCGTCGGTGTTCGGCGCGAGCGCCGAAGCGACGGAACCGGCCGCGGCACCGACCGCCTTCGACGCCGCCACGGACGCGGCATCGCCTGCGCCCGCTGCCGGCACGCCGGCGGCAGCGTCCGAACCCGCGCCGTGGCTCGTCGAGCACGCGAAGCGCCTGACCCAGCAGCGCGAAGCGCTGATCGCCCGCGCGCAGGCCGCACCGGCCGCGCCGCAGGCACCGGCCCGCGCGCAGCAGGACGCCGCGCCCGCGACGCCGGCCGGCTGGGCGCGCGACATCGTGCGCGACGCCGAACGCCGGATGCCGTCGGCCGCTGCTGCTGCCGCCATGGCCCGCCCGAGCGAAACGAGCGCCGCGAAGCCGGCCGAACGCACGCGCCTGTCCGCGGAAGCGGCGGCCGCGGTGGCGGATGCGGTGAAGACGCGCATCGAGAGCATCGTCAACGACACCGTGATGCACGAGCTCGGCGCGATGCGCGGGATGATGGAAGAGCAGTTCGACAGCCTGATGTGGCACGACCGCCAGCGCCGCAGCCCGGTGCACGGCGCGCTGACCAAGCACTTGTTCTCGGCCGGCTTCTCCGCGCAGTTGGTGCGCATGCTCGTCGACAACCTGCCGTCCGGCGACGACGCGCAAACCTTCGAGCAGGCCGCCGAATGGGCGCAGTCGGTGCTCGCGGCGAACCTGCCGGTGCTCGAGAGCGAAGACGCGCTGATGGAGCGCGGCGGCGTGTTCGCGCTGATGGGGCCGACCGGCGTCGGCAAGACGACCACCACCGCGAAGCTCGCCGCGCGTTGCGTGATGCGCTTCGGCGCGAGCAAGGTTGCGCTCCTGACCACCGACAGCTACCGGATCGGTGGCCACGAGCAGCTGCGCATCTTCGGCAAGATCCTCGGCGTGCCCGTGCACGCGGTGAAGGACGCGGGCGATCTCGAGCTCGCGCTGTCCGAGCTGCGCAACAAGCACATCGTGCTGATCGACACGATCGGCATGAGCCAGCGCGACCGCGCGCTGTCCGACCAGATCGCGATGCTGCACGGCGCGAACGCGCCGGTGCAGCGCCTGCTGCTGCTCAACGCGACGAGCCACGGCGACACGCTCAACGAGGTTGTCCAGGCCTACCGCAGCGCGGCCGAGTATCCCGATCTCGCCGGCTGCATCCTGACCAAGCTCGACGAGGCGACCCACCTCGGCGGCGTGCTCGACACGGTGATCCGCTACAAGCTGCCCGTCCACTACGTGTCGACCGGCCAGAAAGTGCCGGAAAACCTGTACGTCGCATCGACCCGCTTCCTGCTGAAGAGCGCGTTCTGCGTGCCGCGCGACGGCTCGCCCTTCGTGCCGCAAGACGAGGACATGCCGACGCTGCTTTCCGCCCTGACCGCACGTTCCACCGCCGAGCTGCACGAGGTGCGATTTGGATAAACGGATCATCGATCAGGCCGAAGGGCTGCGGCGCCTGCTGGCCGGGCGCGCGTCGCGCATCGTCGCGGTAACGGGCGGGCCGGCGGGCGTCGGCTGCACGACGACCGTCGTGAACGTCGCGGCCGCGCTGGCCGCGCTCGGCAAGGACGTGCTCGTCGTCGACGAGCGCGCCGACGTGCATTCGGCCGCGGCGACGCTCGCGGGCGCCTGGCTGCGCGACGGCGAACGCACCCGCGTCTCAGCCGGGTTCGGCCTGTGCGCGGCCGCGCGGGACGGCTACAGCGATTCGCAACTGAGCGACTTCGTCGACGGCCAGGCCGACATCGTGCTGGTCGACGCGCAGCTCGGTGCCGACGGAACGTTCTCCCCGCTCGCGCGCGAGGCGCACGACGTGCTGATCGTCACGCGGGTCGCCGCGCAGGCGATCACCGAGGCGTACGCGTGCATGAAGCGCCTGCATTTCGCGCACGCGGTCGCGCAGTTCCGCGTGCTGACCAATCACGTCGGCAGCCACGCCGACGCCAGGACCGCATTCGACAACCTCGCGGGCGTCGCGAGCCGCTACCTGACGGTGTCGATCGCCGACGCCGGCTGCGTGAGCGCCGATCCGCTCGTCGAGCATGCGCGCGACCTGATGCACACCGCGGTCGACGCGTTCCCGTCGTCGGTCGCCGCGCGCGATTACCGGCAGCTTGCCGCCGACCTGCTGTACTGGCCGATGCGCCCGCGTTCGGGCGCCGGCCGGGCCGTGCATGCGGGCGGCAAGCCGTCGTACGAGGCGGGTGCGGCACACGCCGCGTGAGCGCCACAGGAAGGAGAGAGAGCCATGATGTACAACGCTCAAGGAAAGATGACCCAGGCCGACGTGCTCGCGCAATACGCGCCGCTCGTGCGGCGCCTGGGGCTGCAGCTCGTCGCGAAGATGCCGGCGAGCGTCGATCTCGACGACCTGATCCAGGCCGGCATGATCGGCCTGATGGACGCGGCCGGCCGCTACAAGGAAGACCAGGGCGCGCAGTTCGAGACCTACGCGACCCAGCGCATCCGTGGCGCGATGCTCGACGAGCTGCGCAGCAACGACTGGCTGCCGCGCAGCCTGCGCAAGACGTCGCGCGAGGTCGAGTACGCGGTGCACCAGGTCGAGCAGCAGCTCGGCCGCTCGGCGAGCGAGACCGAGATCGCGCAGCACCTGAAGATGCCGCTCGACGAATACCAGGGGATGCTGCAGGACCTGCACGGCAGCCAGCTCATCTATTACGAGGATTTCGATCGCGCGGCCGACGACGAGCCGTTCCTCGACCGCTATCGCGTCGATCACGCCGATCCGTTGTCGTCGCTGCTCGACGAACACCTGCGCGAGGCGCTCGTCGAAGCGATCGAGCGGCTGCCCGAGCGCGAGAAGCTGCTGATGTCGCTGTACTACGAGCGCGGGCTGAACCTGCGCGAGATCGGCGCGGTGCTCGAGGTGAGCGAATCGCGCGTGTGTCAGCTGCACAGCCAGGCCGTCGCGCGCCTGCGCGCGCGGTTGCGCGAACAGGCATGGGTCGGCGCCGAGAACTGACCCTTTCATGACGCCCGCGCGCGCCGACGCCGCGCGCGGTGCATGGCGCGCATTTCCCGCGCCGATTTGCTACAATCCCTCCCGTTTTCCGAGGAGCGTTGCGACGGACCATCCTGCGTCCGCCAGGCTCGGAAAGCTTCACCAAGCAGCCGTGCGGCATCATTCGCGCCGGCCCCGCTTCCTGAACGGCGCTCACGTCACCAATTTCTAGAACTTTTTTAGAAAGGAGGGCGTGATGAACGCCATTATCGATTCCCAGGCTTCCAAGGATTACATCGTCGCCGACATGGCGCTTGCCGGCTGGGGCCGCAAGGAACTGAACATCGCCGAGACCGAAATGCCGGGCCTCGTGCAGATCCGCGACGAATACAAGGCGCAGCAGCCGCTGAAGGGCGCGCGCATCGCAGGTTCGCTGCACATGACGATCCAGACCGGCGTGCTGATCGAGACGCTGAAGGCGCTCGGCGCCGATGTCCGCTGGGCGTCGTGCAACATCTTCTCGACGCAGGACCATGCCGCTGCCGCGATCGTCGAAGCCGGCACGCCGGTGTTCGCGTTCAAGGGCGAGTCGCTCGACGAATACTGGGAGTTCTCGCACCGCATCTTCGAATGGCCGAACGGCGAATTCGCGAACATGATCCTGGACGACGGCGGCGACGCAACGCTGCTGCTGATCCTCGGCTCGAAGGCCGAGAAGGACCGTTCGGTGATCGCGAAGCCGACCAACGAGGAAGAAGTCGCGCTCTTCAAGTCGATCGCGAAGCACCTCGACGCCGATCCGACCTGGTACTCGACGCGCCTCGCGCACATCAAGGGCGTGACCGAAGAAACCACGACCGGCGTGCATCGCCTGTACCAGATGGAAAAGGACGGCCGCCTGCCGTTCCCGGCGTTCAACGTGAACGACTCGGTCACGAAGTCGAAGTTCGACAACCTGTACGGCTGCCGCGAGTCGCTCGTCGACGGCATCAAGCGCGCGACCGACGTGATGATCGCGGGCAAGGTCGCGGTCGTCGCGGGCTACGGCGACGTGGGCAAGGGCTGCGCGCAATCGCTGCGCGGCCTGGGCGCGACCGTGTGGGTCACGGAAATCGATCCGATCTGCGCGCTGCAGGCGGCGATGGAAGGCTACCGCGTCGTGACGATGGAATACGCGGCCGACAAGGCCGACATCTTCGTGACGGCGACCGGCAACTACCACGTGATCAACCACGATCACATGAAGGCGATGCGCCACAACGCGATCGTCTGCAACATCGGCCACTTCGACTCGGAAATCGACGTCGCGTCGACCCGCCAGTATCAGTGGGAAAACATCAAGCCGCAGGTCGACCACATCATCTTCCCGGACGGCAAGCGCGTGATCCTGCTGGCCGAAGGCCGCCTCGTGAACCTCGGCTGCGCGACCGGCCACCCGTCGTTCGTGATGTCGAACTCGTTCGCGAACCAGACGCTCGCGCAGATCGAACTCTTCACGCGCGGCGAACAGTACGAGAACAAGGTGTACGTGCTGCCGAAGCATCTCGATGAAAAGGTCGCGCGCCTGCACCTCGCGCGCATCGGCGCGAACCTGTCCGTGCTGTCGGACGAGCAGGCTTCGTACATCGGCGTGCAGAAGGACGGCCCGTTCAAGCCGAACCACTACCGCTACTGATGCACCGCCGCCGCCGCGCCGCACGCGCCCCGCAGCGGGCGTGCGCGGTGCGGCGGCCGGCCGCGGTCACCGACCGACCAGATCGACAACCGAACCGGAGCCCTCCATGAGCGTCATCCTCACCTGGGTCATCAACGCCCTCGCGCTGCTGATCATCACGTACCTCGTGCCGTCGATCCACATCAAGAGCTTCGGCACCGCGCTGATCATCGCGGTCGTGCTCGGCCTCATCAACACGGTGATCCGTCCGGTGCTGATCCTGCTGACGCTGCCGGTCACGATCGTCACGCTCGGGGTGTTCATCCTCGTCGTGAACGCGTTGTGCTTCTGGTTCGCGTCGTCGCTGCTGAAGGGTTTCGAGGTGTCGGGTTTCTGGTCGGCGTTCTTCGGTTCGATCCTGTACAGCATCGTGTCGTGGCTGCTGTCCGCGCTGATCTTCGGGCAGCGCGACATCGGCTGACGGCCGCGCCCATTCTTGCGAATCATGAAATCGATCGAACTCTCGTTTGAATTCTTCCCGCCGAAGACGGCGGACGGCGTCGAGAAGTTGCGCGCGACGCGTGCGCAGCTGCTGCCGCTGAAGCCGAAATTCGTCTCCGTGACGTTCGGCGCCGGTGGCTCGACGCAACAGGGCACGCTCGATACCGTGCTCGACATGCAGAAGGACGGCCTCGAGGCCGCGCCGCACCTGTCGTGCATCGGCTCGTCGCGCGACAGCCTGCGCGCGATCCTCGACCAGTACCGCTCGCACGGCATCCGCCATATCGTCGCGCTGCGCGGCGACTTGCCGTCGGGGATGGGCGAGGTCGGCGAGCTGCGCTATGCGTCCGAGCTCGTCAGCTTCATCCGCGCCGAGCATGGCGACTGGTTCCACATCGAAGTGGCCGGCTATCCGGAATACCACCCGCAATCGCGCTCGCCGAAGGCCGATCTCGAGAACTTCGCGCGCAAGGTGAAAGCCGGCGCGAATTCCGCGATCACGCAGTATTTCTTCAACGCCGACGCGTATTTCCGCTTCGTCGACGATGCGCGCAAGCTGGGTGTGGACGTGCCGATCGTGCCGGGCATCATGCCGATCACGAACTTCTCGCAGCTGATGCGCTTCTCGGAAATGTGCGGCGCGGAAGTGCCGCGCTGGGTCGCGCGCCGGCTCGAAAGCTTCGGTGACGATCGCGACGCGATCCGTGCGTTCGGCGCGGATGTCGTCACGAGCCTGTGCCAGCGCCTGATCGACGCGGGCGTGCCGGGTCTGCACTTCTATACGCTGAACGCGGCGACCGCCACGCGGACGATCTGCGAACGGCTCGCGATGTAAGCGCCGCCTCGCGTTTTGCATGTGCGAAAGCCCCGCCGGTCCTGCCGGCGGGGCTTTTTTTTCGATGTTTGCGGAAGCGGCCGCGCGCGTCAGCGCTGCGCCTGCATCAGCGGCGGACGCCGGTCGAACCACGGCCGCGCCTGTTCGAGCTGCCGCGCGAGTTTCAGCAGCAACGCCTCGTCGGCGTGGCGCGCGACGAACTGCACGCCGATCGGCAGGCCGCGCGCGTTCCAGTAGAGCGGCACCGACATCGCCGGCTGGCCCGTCAGGTTGAACAGCTCGGTGCAGCCGGCCCATGCGAACGCCTTCTCCGAAGCCTTCGCGAGCATTTCCCGCAGCAGCGGTTTGACCGGCAGCGCGCCGAGCAGCTTCATCTGCGCGGCTTCGAGCGGCGTCGGCTGCAGCTCGCCGATCTTGACCGGCGGCCCCGCGAGCGTCGCGCACAGGATCGCGTCGTAGCGCGACACGAGGCCCGCGACCTGCACGGTGAGCTGGCGCTGCCATTCGAGCACGTCCGGCAGGCGCGCGCGGGCGATGCGCCTGCCGACGACGGCCATCGCCCACGTCGCCGGTTCGAACTCCGCGCGCTTCGGCGTGCGCCCGGTCACCGCGCGCGCACCCAGCACCATCTCCTCGGCGATCGTCGCCCACAGCGTGAGAAAGGTTTCGGCCGCGCGTGCGTAGTCGATGTTCAGCGTCGCCGGCTCGACGTGATGACCGAGCGATTCGACGAGCGCGGCCGCGTCGTCGAGCGCCGCGCGCGTGTCGTCGGAGAGCGCCGGCGCGAGCATCGGGTCGACGACGAGGCCGATCCGCAGCGGCCCGGGCGGTGTGTCGAGCTCGCCCAGAAAGGTGCCGGGCGCGCCGGGCGGCAGCGTCTGGCCGGTCGTCACGTCGAGGAGCAGCGCGCTGTCGCGCACGCTGCGCGAAACTGCATGCTGGACGACCAGCTCGCCGTTCGACGGCAAGTCGACCAGCACTGGATTGCGGCTCGGTTTCAGGCCGAACAGCCCGCAGCACGACGCCGGAATCCGGATCGAGCCGCCGCCGTCGGACGCATGCGCGAGCGGCACGATGCCTGCCGCGACGGCCGCGGCCGCGCCGCCGCTCGAGCCGCCGGGCGTGTGATCGAGGTTCCACGGATTGCGGCACGCGCCGAACAGTTCGGGTTCGGTGTACGGCATCTGGCCGATTTCCGACGTGTTGGTCTTGCCGAACACGTTGAGTCCCGCCGCGCGGCTGCGCGCGATCACCGGTGAGTCGTCGGCGGGGACGAAGTAGCGATAGTGGCGGCTGCCCATCGACAACGGCAGCCCCGCGACCGCCGCGCCGAGATCCTTGACGAGATACGGGACACCCGCGAACGGCGCATCGGTGCTGGTAGCGATGGCCGAATCCGCCCGCTTGCGCGCATCGTCGTAGTCCTGCAGCACGATCGCGTTGATCGCGCCGTTCACCGCTTCGGCCTGGCCGATCGCGGCGTCCAGCAGTTCGCGCGGGCTCGCCTTGCCCTCGCGCACGAGTGCGGCAAGCCCGATCGCGTCATGCGCGAGATAGTCCGAGTGCATCGCAGTCACCCCCGTTGTGACCCGTGGCGATGAAAGGAGGATAACGCGGGCCCGACGTGCCGGGCCCGCTGCCGGCTGCCGTTACACGTGCTCGGCGAGGAACGTCAGCGTGCGGCCGTGCGCGAGCGCCGACGCGCGCTGGTTGTACGACGCGCGATCGGTGCAGTTGAAGCCGTGTTCGGCGCCCGGATACAGGTGGAACGATGCGTTGTGGCGGCCCGCGAACGCGGCCTTCACCTGCTCGACCGCGTCGAGGGGGATTCCGTGGTCGTTCTCCGCGTAGTGGAACAGGATCGGCTGCGTGACCTTGCCGGCAAGGTCGAGCGCATTCTGGATACCGCCGCCGTAATAGGCGACCGCCGCATCGACCTTGCCGGCCGCGGCCGCGCGGTACGCGAGCTGGCCGCCGAAGCAGTAGCCGATCGCGGCGACCTTGCCGGCGACTTCGGGGCGCGCGCGCAACGCGTCGGCGGCCGCGCCGATATCCGCGACCGCGAGACCGACGTCGGTCTTCTTCATCAGTTCGATGCCCTTGTCGCGATCGGCGCCTTCGTAGGTCAGTTCGACGCGCGGCTGCGTGCGCCAGAAGACGTCCGGCGCGAGCGCGACGAAGCCGTCGGCCGCGTACTGGTCGGCGACCGCGCGGATGTGTGAGTTAACGCCGAAGATCTCCTGGATGATGATGACGGCGGGGCCCTTGCCGCGCTTGGGCAGCGCGAGGTAGCCACCGAAGCTGTCGTTACCGGTCGGGATGTCGATCCATTGGGCAGTCACGTTGGAACTCCTGGCGAACGGGTGCGCGACGTGCGCACCGCGGATGGAAAAAAGGGCGGCCTAGTGTGCCACCAATCCGGTGGCGCTGCAGCGCGCAAGCGGCGCGCCTGGCGGGTGTGTGCGCGTGTCGAATCCGCGTCTCGGACCCGCTTCTCGCGCAGCGATCGTTTCGATCTCGATTATTCATTTTTCGGCGATGCGCCGCTTCGATAGAGTCGATGTGTAGGCCTTTACAAAGCGCTTTCGTACATCGTCATCGAAGGATTCGCCATGTCCACCCGTGCATTTTCCACGCCGTTTTCCGAGCGCTTCGGCCTGCGCCTGCCGCTCGTGCAGGCGCCGATGGTCGGCGCGACCACGGCCGCGATGGTCGCGGCCGCATCCAGTGCCGGCGCGCTCGGCAGTCTCGGCGCCGGCGCGTTCGAGCCGGATCGTCTCGCGACCGAAGTCGCCACCATTCGCGCGGCGACCGCGCGTCCGTTTGCCGTGAACCTGTTCGTGTTGCCCGAGGCCGTGCCCGACGCGGCGACCGTCGCACGTGCGCTCGCCGCGATCGATCCGTTGAACGCGACGCTCGGGCTGCCGCCGGGCACCGCGCCCGCGCGCTATGCACCCGACTTCCGCGCGCAATTCGACGCGCTCGTCGCGCTGCGCGTGCCGGTCGCGAGCTTCACGTTCGGCGTGCTCGACGCGGCCGACGTCGCGCGCCTGAAGGCCGCCGGTACCTACGTGATCGGCACCGCGACGCACGTCGCCGAAGGGCTCGCGTGGCAGGCGGCCGGGGCCGATGCGCTGTCCGCGCAGGGCGCCGAAGCCGGCGGCCATCGCGGTACCTTCATCGGCTCGGCCGACGATGCGCTGATCGGCACGCTCGCGCTGGTGCCGCAGCTCGTCGATGCGACCGGCCTGCCCGTGCTCGCCGCGGGCGGCATCATGGACGGCCGCGGGATCGCCGCCGCGCTCGCGCTCGGCGCGCAGGGCGCGCAGCTCGGCACCGCGTTCCTGACCTGTGCGGAAAGCGCGATCGCGGCGGACTGGAAAGCGCGGCTGCTCGCGAGCGCCGATACGTCGACGCAGGTCACGCGCGCGATCACGGGCCGCCATGCGCGCGGATTGCGCAATACGCTGATGATGCGGCTCGGCGAACGCGTGGCCGACGCCGCGCCGTATCCGGTGCAGAACGCGCTGACCCAGCCGCTGCGCCAGGCCGCCGCGCGCGCGAACGACGGCGACTACCTGTCGCTGTGGGCCGGGCAGGGCGCACCGCTCGCGCGACGGCGCGCCGCCGCGCTGACGACGTCGCAACTCGTCGACGCGCTCGACGCCGAATGGCGCGCAACGGCCGCCTGACCGGCCCGTATCGAAGC
This sequence comes from Burkholderia diffusa, assembly GCF_902499115.1. Lineage (GTDB taxonomy): Bacteria > Pseudomonadota > Gammaproteobacteria > Burkholderiales > Burkholderiaceae > Burkholderia > Burkholderia diffusa. The sequence goes on along the minus strand of NZ_CABVPN010000034.1, from coordinate 61,598 downwards.
GAGAGAAGCGCGTGTTGTCACGCGCTTTTCATTCAATGATCCCGCGCACAAAATACCGAATCGAAATGACGCGAGAATGCTTTGAATCAACCTTTCATCCGGTCGTCCGAAATTAGCGGAAACCCTTATCTGGTGGGACTTGCAGCGAATTCGAGGATTCGTTCCAAAGCGCCCGTATCGGTAGTGTTACCACTACCCCAAAAAAGTCCCACAAATTAATTTGATCACCTACACTTGCGCGCAAGTACGGGCGGGCGGCCGCTACAAGCGGCTGTTTCCCTACGTGCTTGAGGCCAAGTGCATGAACGATGCAACCGGCGAATCGTCCAGTGAATGCAAACACAGGGATGGCAGCGGGGCACCGGGCGATGGCGTTTTTTGGGACCGAAACTGGAGACTTACATGAATATCAAGATGCAAAAGCTGTTGCCGATCACCGCAGCTGCGATGCTGTGTGCTGCAGCTGCAGGCAACGCAGCCGCCGATCAAGTCGTCAAGATCGGCCACGTCGCGCCGTTGACGGGCGGCATTGCACACCTGGGCAAGGACAACGAAAACGGCGCGCGTCTCGCAGTCGAGGAGATCAACGCCAAGGGTCTTACGATCGGCGGCCAGAAAATCACGCTGCAACTCGACCCGCAGGATGACGCGGCCGACCCGCGCCAGGCCACGCAGGTTGCGCAGAAGCTCGTCGACGACAAGGTCGTTGCGGTGGTTGGCCACCTGAACTCGGGCACGTCGATCCCGGCCTCGAAGATCTACAGCGATGCGGGCATCGTTCAGATCTCGCCGTCGGCGACCAACCCGGCTTATACGCAGCAAGGCTTCAAGACCACGTATCGCGTGGTGGCGACCGATGCGCAGCAGGGCCCGGCACTCGCGAACTACGCGCACTCGAAGGGCATCAAGAGCGTCGCGGTGGTCGACGATTCGACCGCATACGGCCAGGGTCTCGCGAACGAGTTCGAGAAGAAGGCGAAGGCGCTCGGCCTGAAGGTGATGTCGCACGACGCGACCAACGACAAGGCGGTCGACTTCCGCGCGATTCTGACCAAGATCAAGGGCGAGAATCCGGACGCGATCATGTACGGCGGCATGGACGCCACCGGCGGCCCGTTCGCGAAACAGGCAAAGCAGCTCGGCCTGCGCGCGAAGATCTTCGCGGGCGACGGCGTGTGCACGGAAAAGCTGGCCGACCTGGCCGGCGACGCGACCGACAACGTCGTGTGCTCGGAAGCCGGTGCTTCGCTCGAGAAGATGGCGGGCGGCGCGGCGTTCAAGGCGAAGTACGAGAAGCGCTTCGGCCAGCCGATCCAGATCTACGCACCGTTCACGTACGACGCCGTGTACATCATCGTCGATGCGATGAAGCGCGCGAACTCGACGGACCCGGCGAAGATTCTCGCGGCGATGCCGGCGACGAACTACTCGGGCGTGATCGGCACGACGACCTTCGACTCGAAGGGCGACCTGCGGCACGGCGTGATCTCGCTGTACAACTACAAGAACGGCAAGAAGTCGCTGCTCGACGAAGTGAAGATGTAAGCTGAAAAGCGGTCGACAGAAGGGGTGAAGGCGCGCCTGCGGCAACGCAGGCGCGCTTTCTTTTTGGCGATCTCGCAGCGGGTGGCCGGCTCGCCGCGCGGTCAGATCTTCAGGTGCGCGAGCACCTTCGGCGCGACGGCCGCGACGAGCGCCGCGCACAGCGCGACGACCGACAGGCCGACGGTCAGGTTCACGGCCTGCGCGACCGCACCGATCACGACCGGACCGAACAGCAACCCGAAATACGCGAGTCCGGCCACGTGCGCGAGCCCTTCGGCCGCGTGGATGCCTTTGACGCGCGCGGCGGCGGCGAACAGCACGGGCATCATGTTCGCGAGGCCGAGGCCCATCAGCGTGAAGCCCGTCAGCACGGCGATCGGGTTCGGCAGCAGCAGCGCGCCGATCATCCCGGCGCACGCGAGCGACGCGCTCGCGAACACGAGCTGCGGCGCGCCGAAACGCGCGCGCACCGCGTCGCCCGCGAAGCGCGCGATCGCCATCCCGCCGGAGAATGCTGCATAGGCCGCGCTCGCGAGCGCGGGGCTCGCCGCGACGACGTCGCGCATGTAGACCGTCGCCCAGTCGTACATCGCCCCTTCGGCGATCAGCGCGATCAGCGCGATGCCGCCGAGCATCCACAGCGCGGGCGAGCGCCAGCGGTTGCCGCCGCCGTGCGTGTATTCGTGATGCGGCACGTGCGGCAGCACGGCCGGGCTCGCGACGAGCAGCACGGCCGCGCTGACGGCCGCCGCGAGCGCGAGATGCACGGCCGGCGCCATGCCGGCCGACAGCAGCGCGCCGCCGGCCGCCGCCCCCGACATCCCGCCGATGCTGAACATCCCGTGCAGCGACGACATGATCGGCTTGCCGAGCGCGATCTCGACCGCGCTCGCCTCCGCGTTCATCGCGACGTCGAGCGTCGCCATCGAGAAGCCGAACAGCGCGAGCACGACGAGCAGCATCCAGTAATCGGGCACGGCGAGGATCAGCGCCGCGCACGCGGCCATCACGAGCCCGCCCGCGAGGCACGCGGTGCGCGAGCCGACGCGCGCGATCCAGCGCGCGATCGTGAGCATCGCGGCGATCGAGCCGCCCGCGACCGCGAACAGCGCGATCGACAGCAGCCCCGGGCTCAATGCGAACTTGTCGCGCACGGTCGGCACGTGCACGCCCCACGACGCGTACATCATGCCGGCGATGAAGAACAGTGCCATCGTGGCCGTGCGTGCGCGCTGGCGGACCGGCAAGGCCAGCAGGCGATGCGCGTCGGGCGGCGCGGCGAAGTCGGACGAGGATCGGGAGGAAGTTTCGGACACGGGGCGCTCTTGAATGGACGATGCGCGGGCGCGTCGCGCCCGTCGGATTGGTCCGATTCTATCGAACCGCTTACGGTCTTGCCGGCGTGCTGGCCGTTTGGCCGATCAGGCTTCGGCGCGCACGCCGCTTGCGCGGTCCGCGTCCGCCATCCGGCCGATGCCCGGCGGGACGCAGCCGCGAGTAACATCGGTGCGCAGGCGGCGTGCCCGAAGCGTTCCAGTGCGGCGCGTCATCGCCCCCGTTGCCGCTCAGGCTTTCCGACCGCAGGAGTCACCGTGAACATCGATCCCACCCTTGCCCTGCACCTGCTGCACCGTTGCGCGCTCGGCACGCTCGCGACCCACGCGCGCGACCCGCAAGGCTTTCCCTATCCGACGGTCGTGCCGTTCGCACCCGATGCGAATCATCGACCCGTGATTCTCGTGAGCGGCCTTGCCGAGCATACGCGCAACCTTGCCGCCGATCCGCGCGCGGGATTCCTCGTCGTCGACGCGCCGGACGGCGACGTGCTGAACGCCGAGCGCGCGACACTGCTCGGCCGCTTCATGTCGCTCGGCGACGATCCGCATGTGGCCGCGCGCTACACGCGTTACGAACCCGATGCCGCACGCTACCTCGCGCTCGGCGATTTCACGTTCTGGGCACTCGACATCGAGCGGCTGCGCTATATCGGCGGATTCGGCCGGATGGGCTGGGTGGACGGCACCGGCCTCGATGCGCTGCCGCCGCTTGGTTTCGACGAAGAACGGGCGTTGTGGGAGGCGTACGACTCGAGCGATGCGCGCCGCGACGGGCTCGACCTGCTCGGCGTCGATCGCCACGGAGCCGACTGGCGCTGCGACAACCGCCGCGTGCGCACGCCCTTCGATTCAGTGCCGGGCGACGCCGGTGCGTTGCGCGAACGGTTGATTGCCTGCGCTCGGGAGGTGACGTGATGCAGGGATACGGATATGTCTGAATAACGCCTCGCGCCGTACGATATTTCCGAACTTGTCGCCGGATGAAAGCTTTGATTTTCCCACATGCAGGGTAATTGCGTATGCTGATAGGCCGATTACCGGATCGATAATGTCCTAATCTCTATGCAAGTGCGTAAAAACTTGAGAAAAGGCCGCGGCCGGTCAAAATGACGTGCGTGAATTGCAATTGGTCTCGGGATTTTCATGAATCTCGCTTCTATCAAATCTTTTTTGTGCTAATCTCTGCCTTCGAAAATCCGAGGCACATATATTTCATGAATGGTGAGCTGGCAACAGACCGGCCCCATTGGTCAGATAGAAAGGGAAACTATGTCTTCTTACAAGGACCTGCTGGCCCAGCGGGAGAAGCTGGAGAAGCAAATCGAAGAAGCGAAGTCGCGTGAATACGCTGAAGTGCTGAATGACGTGAAGCAGAAAATTGCCGACTACGGCTTTTCGCTCGCCGAACTCGGTCTCAGCCGCGCGAAGGCAGGTAAGGTCGGCCGTCCGCGCGCAGGCGTGGCCGCGAAATACCGTGATCCGGAAACGGGCGCGACGTGGTCGGGCCGCGGCAAGCCGCCGCGCTGGATCGCTGGCAAGAACCGCGAACAGTTTGCGATTTAAACGATCGTTTAAGTCGACGTCTCGAAAAGAGCCGCGCATCCGTCGAGGAGCGCGGCTTTTTGCATTCCGGCACCGGATTGTATGCGTTTTGTCATGAAAGTGTCAGGCGCGGGTGTGAATGAAAATGCAACCCGTTCGCATAAGCGGTTGATTTGAATGGAAAATTTTGGGTTATCGGAATGCCGGGCGGACTTCGTTTGATAGAATTCCGTATCACAACCGATATCTAGCATTTCATGTCCACGTTTTCCGACGACGCGCAAAGCGCAGATAAGCACGCGGTCGCGCGCAAGAGCACCCTCGTTAGTATTGTGCTGAATGTGGTGCTCGCGACGTTTCAGATCGTCGTCGGCGTGGTTGCGCATTCGCAGGCATTGATTGCCGATGGCATCCATTCGATTTCCGATCTGATCTCGGATTTTGTCGTACTGGTGGCCAATCGCCATAGTGGTGCATCGCCGGATGCCGATCACAATTACGGACACAGCCGCTATGAAACCGTCGCGTCGCTGTTTCTCGGCGCGATCCTGATCGCCGTCGGCATCGGCATGCTCTGGCGCGCCGGCGACCGGCTCGTGAATCTCGAAAACATCCCGGCCGTCCATTTTTCCGCGTTGATCGTCGCGCTGACCGTGCTCGTGTCGAAAGAGGCGCTGTTCCGCTACATGCTGCGCGAGGCTCGGCGCGTGCGTTCGGCGATGCTCGTCGCGAACGCGTGGCATGCGCGCTCGGACGCCGCATCGTCGCTCGTCGTCGCGATCGGCATCGTCGGCAGTCTCGCCGGCGTGCGGCTGCTCGACCCGATCGCTGCGGCGATCGTCGGTTTCATGGTCGCGCGCATGGGCTGGACGTTCGGCTATGACGCACTTCAGGACCTGTCGGATCGTGCACTCGACACCGCCGATACGGCCGAGATCCGCGCGCTGCTCGAGGCGACGCCGGGCGTGCGCGACGTGCACGACCTGCGCACCCGCAAGATGGGCGATGCGGCGCTCGTCGACGCGCACATCCTTGTCGATCCGATGATCTCCGTCTCCGAAGGCCATTACATCGCGGAAACCGCACGTGCGCGCGTGCTGCGCGACCCGCGCGTGCTCGACGCGCTGATCCACGTCGATCCGGAGAACGACACGGCGCGCCGGCCGGCGCTCGCGCTGCCGCCGCGCGCCGAGATCGCGGCGCGGCTCGAGGCCGCGCTCGCGCAACGTGGGCTGCATCCGGCCGCGATCAACCTGCACTATCTGAGCACGGGGCTCGAGATCGACGTGACGCTCGACGCCGGCGCAGGCGATACCGACGCGTCGCTGGCCGGCCGGCTCGATGTCGACGCGCTGAAGCGGCAGTTCGGCGCGCGTCGGATCGGCTTCACGCGCGGATTGCCCGCGCAGGCCTGAGGGCATCGGCGACCGCGGGCCCGCGCGTTACAGCGGCAGTTGCGTGTCGAACTTGATTTCGCGCAGCACGACGCTCGTGCGCACCTGCGACACCGCCGGGATCTTGAAGATCCGTTCGTGCAGGAAGACGTCGTAGGCCTTGATGTCGGGCGCGACGATCTTGAGGATGTAATCGGCCTCGCCGGTCGTGCTGTAGCACTCGGTGACTTCCGGGCAGGTCGCGATCTCGCGCTCGAACTGCTCGACGCCGCCTTCGTTGTGGCGGGTCAGATGCACGTGCGCGAGCGCGCACACGTGCAGGCCGAGCTTCTCGCGATCGAGCAGCGCCGTGTAGCGCTGGATCACGCCCGACTGTTCCATGTCCTTGATGCGGCGCCAGCACGGCGTGCTCGACAGGCCGACCTGGTCGGAGATTTCCTGCACGGAACGGCGCGCGTCGAGTTGCAACAGGCGAAGGATTTTTTGCGAAAAGGAATCGAGCGTCACCTGCGCCTCCATGCGGCAGCTACAACACGCTGAATGTTAGAGGGCCGGGAAAGGAAAGGCAATCTGACGCGGCGCTGTTGAGCGAGATTCGCTAATTTGCTCGCGGATCCGTGGGGTTTTGTCCCGCCCCCGCGTTTTCCGACCGATCGGTGTCCGACACGGCGAGGCCCGCGAGCGCGGCCTGCTGACGGCGCAGGTCGGCGAGCATGTTGCAGAACAGCGCGCCTTGCTCGATCGCGTCGTCGAGCGCGACGTGCGTGTGCGGGTGATCGTCGAACCAGTGCTTCGGAAAGCGCGGCTTGATCGCCTTGCGGTACGGCAGGCCCGTCATCGCGAACGCGAGCGTCTTGATGTCGAGCGCCGACCACGAGAACGGGCAGCGCCCCGCGAAGCGCATCATGTACCAGAACATGAACGTGAAGTCGAAACCGGCGGGCATCGCGACGAATACCGGCTTGCCGGGCAGCGCCTCGACCCACTCGACGTAGGCGACCAGCGCCGCCTCGGGCGCCTGCAGGTCGCGCCGGCACGCGGCCCACGCTTCGGGCTCCGTCTTCCACCACGCTTCCTGCACCGGGTGGGCCTGCGCGCCGGGCAGCGTCTCGAGGTTCGCCGAGAACGTCGCGATCAGCTGCTTGTCCTCGGTATAGGCGGCCGACGCGAAGCTCAGCATCGAGTGCGGGCCGGGAATCGGGCCGTCGGCCTCGACGTCGGTGCTGACGTAGATTTCGGGGATGGCGGTCTGGTTCATCCGAACACCTTGTCGGACACGAACGGGTTCGTGCGGCGCTCGTCGCCGAACGTCGACACCGGGCCGTGGCCCGGCACGAACGTGACATCGTCGCCGAGCGGCCACAGCTTCTCCTTGATCGAACGCACGAGGTCCGCGTGGTTGCCGCGCGGGAAATCGGTGCGCCCGATCGAGCCGGCGAACAGCACGTCGCCGACGATCGCGACGCGATGCGCGCGGCTGAAGAACACGACGTGGCCGGGTGTGTGGCCCGGGCAGTGATAGACCTCGAACGTCTCGTCGCCGAACCGCACGGTGTCGCCGTCCTTCAGCCATTGGTCCGGCTCGAACGCCTCGGCGGCCGGGAAGCCGAAGCGCTGGCTCTGCATCGGCAGTTGCTCGATCCAGAAGCGCTCGTCTTCCTGCGGTCCCACGATCGGCACGCCGTAGTGTGTCGCGAGCGCCTTCGCGCCCGCGCAGTGATCGACGTGGCCGTGTGTGAGCAGCACCTTCTCGACCTGCACGTTCTGCCGCGCGATCTCCTGTTCGATCCGTTCGATGTCGCCGCCGGGATCGACGACGGCGGCGCGGCCCGTCTTCTCGCAGACGAGCAGCGAGCAGTTCTGCTGGAACGGCGTGACCGGAATGAGCGTGACTTTCATGGAGACACCGGCGGCTAAAAGGAGCGATTGTACCGGTCGCGCGCGCTGCCTGCCCGCCCTGCGGCGCGGCGTCGGGTGCGCGGTTCCGGGCAATCCCGGAGCATGCCGATTGTTACAGTCATAGTGAGAATCAATGGTCCGGAAGGGGCGCTTTTCTAGCCGGGCTTTTGGTTTATGTATAATGCGGCCCATTGCGCGTGAATTTCACGCAATTCGCTGGTGTTTCGGCCCCGTTAAAAAAGGGGTGTCGGATTCACCGTCAAGCATCGACCGCCGGGGAGTCCGGCGGTGTATCCAGCACCGAGCATTCGGTGCTCACGTCTTGTCCGGCCGGGTGCTGCGCGCCCGTTCTGCGGCCCTGCTGCCGCTCCGCCGGATGAGGCCTGTGCCGCCGTTCCTGTGCGTTGGCCGTACGCCACGCGCGCGAACGTGATAGCCATGTTCGATGGCGGCATGTGGGGTCTGGTCAGGCTGCCGGGGACAGGTTGCGCCAGACGTGAAAACTAATCAGGACGGTTGCGGCACAGACGAAAGCCGCGCCCATGCTAGCCGCCTGCTCGCTTGGCCGAGCGGGGCGTGCACGCATTTGCCGTCCGGGCCGCGTATCTGCGTTGTTGAGCAGCGTTGTATCGGTGCGGCCCGAACCAGAAGGCGACACGTCGATGAACTTTCGTTTTCCGACTCGATTCGGGACCATTGCATTATTTTTCGCGCTGACGGGCTGTGCGGTGCCATCCAGCCAGACCACCGGCAGCGCCAACCAGAAGAACGCGGTCAACAAGACGGCCGCTGCCGCGAAAGCGGACGACGACAAGCAGCAACTGAATTTCGATTCCGCGCTGGCATCGATGCCGGCTGCCGACAGCAAGGACGCGAAGAAGTCGTCGCTGGCGGACGCCGAGCCGATCGACGGCAAGGACGTGTCCGACTTCCGCCAGACGGGCCGGGCATCGTGGTATGGCCGGGATTTCCACGGCCGCCGCACCGCGAACGGCGAGCGTTTCAACATGAACGCGCTGACCGCCGCGCACCGCACGCTGCCGCTGTCGTCGTACATCAAGGTGACGAACGCGTCGAGCGGCAAGTGGGTCGTCGTGAAGGTCAACGATCGCGGGCCGTACAAGCGCGGCCGCGTGCTGGACCTGTCTTACGCGGCCGCCAAGATGATCGGCCTCGTGCATGCCGGCACCGGCCGCGTGAAGATCGAAGGGCTGTCGCCGCAGGAAGCGCGCGAGGCGCGCGACGAAATGCTTGCGTCGCTGTCGTCGAAGTAACGCGGCGGTTCGTCCGCACATGCAAAAGGGCTGCCTTCGGGCAGCCCTTTTTCGTTTCCGCGTGCCGGGCGGCGGGTGCCGCCCGCGCTCGCGCGTCAGCCTTCCTTCAGCGCCAGCGCGCGCGCATACAGCGCGTTGCGCGATGCGCCCGTCAGCGCGGCCGCGAGCTTCGCCGCGCTCTTCACCGGCACTTCTTCCAGCAGCAGCTTGAGCAGCGCGTCGTGCGCGGTGTCGTCGGCTTCGCCGACGTCGGCCGGCGCGCCTTCGACGACGAGGACGAACTCGCCGCGCTGCCGGTTCGCATCGCCGGCGAGCCAGCTCTGTCCTTCGGCCAGGGTGCCCTGGAACAGCTGCTCGTGTAGCTTGGTGAGCTCGCGTGCGATCAGCAGCCGGCGCGCCGGGCCGAACGCGTCAGCGAGGGCGGCGACGGTGTCCGTGATCCGGTGCGGCGCTTCGTAGAACACCAGCGCGTACGGGTGTCGCACGAGCGCCTGCAGCGCGCTCGCACGCTGCTTTGGCTTCGGCGGCAGGAAGCCCGCGAACGTGAACGCGCCGGCCCAGTCGCCCGCCACGCTCAGCGCGGTCACGGCCGCGCTCGGGCCCGGCAGCGGAATCACAGGGAAGCCCGCCGCGCGCACGGCGTCGACGAGCCGCGCGCCGGGGTCCGAAATGCCGGGCGTGCCGGCGTCCGACACGTACGCGACGCGTTCGCCCGCGCGCAACAGCTCGATCACGCGCAGCGCGGCTTCGCGCTCGTTGTGCTCGTGCACGGCGACGAGCGGTTTCGAGATGCCGTAGCGGGCCAGCAGCTGGCCCGTGTTGCGGGTGTCTTCGGCCGCGATGCGGTCGGCCAGGCCGAGCACGTGCAGCGCGCGCAGCGTGATGTCGGCGGTGTTGCCGATCGGCGTTGCGACCACATAGAGCGCGGCGTCCGGGTAGTGCTGCGTTTGCGCGAGTTCGAGGAGGGCAGTCATGGCAGGCAATGCGCGCAATCGCGGCGCAGGCGGAACAAGGACGGCATTGTGCCACGCGGCGCCGGCCGCGCCGGGCAACAAGCGCGATTTGCCGACCGGCGGCGGCAACTTTTCCGGCACGGCGCGATCAAGATCGATTGGCGCGACGTTCGAGCAGCGGGCGCGGCAGTTCCTGGAACGTCGCGGTCTCGCGTTCGTCGCGGCGAACGTGACGATGCGCGGCGGCGAACTCGACCTCGTGATGCGCACGCCCGACGGCACGCTCGTGTTCGTCGAGGTGCGCGCGCGGCGCAGCGCCCGGCATGGTGGCGCGGCCGCGAGCGTCGGCTTGCGCAAGCGGCGGCGTCTGGTCGCGGCCGCGCTCCATTTCTGGGCGCGGCACGGCGCGGGTGCCGCATGCCGTTTCGACGTCGTTGCGTTCGAGGCGGGTCGGCTCGAGTGGCTGCGCGATGCATTTCGTGCCGACGACGCGTAGCCGCGAGCTGTGACGAGATGTAAAGAGTTCTTGTCATACCCCCGGAGAGGGTGCCGGAGTGCGGTAAACTCGCCGCACCCATGACGTTGCGCGCTGCGTGCCATGCGCGCCCAGTTCACCAGGAATCGATGTCAGTCGAACGTATTCAGCAACATTTCCGCGACAGCGCCGCGCTTCACGCCGAAGCGGCCGATGCGCTGTCGTTGCCGATCGCGGCCGCGGTCGACGCAATGTTCGCCGCGCTGGCGAACGGCAACAAGATCGTCGCATGCGGGGATGGCCCGTCGGCCGCCGCAGCGCACTACCTCGCCGTGTCGCTCGTCGGCGGTTTCGAGCGCGAGCGTCCGGGCCTTCCCGCGATTGCGCTGGCCACCGATGCGTCGCAGGGCGGTCTCACGGGGGCAGTCGCCGCCGATCAGCTGTTCGCGCAGCAGGTGCGCGTGCTCGGGCAGACCGGCGACATCCTGCTGGTGCTCGACGCGAGCGGCGCGTCGCCGCGCGTGCTGGCCGCGATCGACGAGGCGCACGAGCGCGAGATGACCGTCGTCGCGCTGACGGGCGGCGACGGCCATGCCGTCGGGGCCGCGCTGTCCGACACCGATATTCCGATCAGCGTGCCCGCCTCGCGTGCGGCACGCGTCCACGAAGTCCATCTGCTGACCATCCACTGCCTGTGCGACGGCATCGACGCGATGCTGCTGGGTGAGGATTGAACGAAGGAGAGCCGTCGATGAATCAAAGTCGCGTCAAACAGACGCTCGTCAGAACCACGTTGCTCGCCGCGCTGACGGCGGGCCTCGCGATGTCCCTGCAGGGCTGCGTGCTCGGCGTGCTTGGGGCGGCGGCCGGCGGCGGCGCGCTGATCGCGACCGATCGCCGTACGCTCGGCGCGCAGACGGAGGATCGCGAGATCCAGGTCAAGTCGCTCTCGCAAATCAACAACGGGCTGCCGGATCAGTCGCACGTGAACGTGACGGTGTTCAACCGCCGCGTGCTGCTGACGGGCGAAGTGCCGAACAACGCGTCGAAGCAGCGCGCCGAGGAAATCGTGCGCGGCATCAACAACGTGAACGGCATCGTCAACGAGCTGTCGGTCGAGCCGTCGTCGTCGCTGTCGTCGCGCGCGAACGACTCGTACCTCGAAGGGCGCGTGAAGTCCGAGCTGATCGCGACGAAGGGGCTGTCGGCGAACTACTACAAGGTCGTCAGCGAGCGCGGCAACGTCTACCTGATGGGGCTCGTGACGGTCGACGAAGGCAATCGCGGCGCCGATGCAGCCAGCCAGGTGCCGGGCGTCGAGAAGGTCGTGAAGGTGTTCCAGTACATCCAGCCGCAGGACGCGCAGGCATTGCAGGCCGCGTCGCCGAGCGGCGCGTCTGGTGCGCAGGCCGCCGCCGCGCCTGCGGATGCCGCGACCGTCGGTGCGGTGCCCGATGCGTCGGTCCAGTCCACGCCGCTGCAACCGCCGGCACCGATCTCGAATTCATCGAGCGTGCACCCGGGCAACCCGAAGGCAACGCCGCAATGAAGTCGACGCAAATGAAGATCAGGCAATGGATGGTGCAGGGCGCCGCAGCCGCGGCGCTCGCAGCCGGTGCGCTCGGCACGGCGCAGGCGGACGTCGGCGACGGCCTCAAGGTCGCGCGCGGCAACGCGTGCATGGGTTGCCACGCAGTGGACCGCAAGCTCGTCGGTCCGTCGTTCAAGGACATCGCCGCCCGCTACAAGTCCGATCCGCAGGCCGTCGCGAAGCTGTCGAAGAAGGTGAAGGACGGTGGCTCCGGCGTCTGGGGCGCGATTCCGATGCCGGCGCATCCGCGCATGAGCGACGCGGAGCTGCGTTCCGTGGTCGAATGGGTGCTGGCCGGCGCGCCGTCAAAGTGACGCGCCGGGGTGACGGAACCCCTATTGCCAAGCGCGGAAATGCGTGTGTATGATTAAAGACTGTTGGGGCGGTAGCTCAGCTGGGAGAGCGTCGCGTTCGCAATGCGAAGGTCGGGAGTTCGATCCTCCTCCGCTCCACCAATAGAATCAAGGGCTTAGCCGATGGCTAGGCCCTTTTTCTTTGGTAGATTCGATTTATTGCGCCAAATTTGCGCCACTCGGGCTGTCGAAGCCTTGGACGCAGCACTTGAGGAGCAGTGAATGGCATCTATCACCCGTCGAGGCGATCTACAGTGGCAGGCCCGCGTTCGCCGCAAGGGCTACGGTCCCGTGATCGCTCAGCTTTGCTGATGGCGGACTCGAACCCCACAACCGCGGGTTCGGCGGCGTGACTAAATGCACAAGCTGAAGAGGTCCCGCGTGTCGAGCCGATCGCCGAAGATGTCCAATTCATGGCCTTCCTCGAAGATTCGTGGAGGGGAGGAAGGGACTGTGAACGGTTCGGCGGAGTCTGCGTGTGTCGTAGTTTCTTAGATCAAGGATGCCCCGACGTCGATAACGAAAAAATCAAGTCTGTGCCATACGAGGTCCGCTTCGGACGTCGTTGGTTCAGTCGCCGACGCGGGCGGTCATGCTGCCAATCAAGGTGCACCCGCACTCGGTGTGATGGCCGTGCAACGCGACGCGCTGGCCATCGATCGTCACCGTCGGATGCGCCTCGATGATTTTGTTGATGCCGTGCGGTCGCCCGTCCGGATATTTTTCTGGACAGTCCACGAGGTCATGCAGGCGTGCAATCTTTTTGCCGTCGATGCTGTGGGTTTCCGAACCGGTGATCACTCGCCCGCCGTGCGAAGTTTCATCACCGACCACGATCATCTGTAATGCCATCTTGCCCCCCCTTATAGCGTGACTGACTGCGGCGCGGGCCCTGCGTCGCGCGCCGCCGGTCTCTCAACCTCTGCCCAGACGTTCATCGGGACCCGGGCGATGGCGACGCCGAACAATTCGTGCGACTGCTGACGCTGAGTCAGCAGATCATGAACAAACTGATGCCGATCAAAATCCATGCCGTACAGGTAGGTGTACTGGCAGAAAACTAGCCGATCCCCTGGCTCACTGATTCCCCACTGCACCGCGCGGTGGTATCGGGGAATGAAGTCCTCAAATCGGTCAAAATAAGGGCGATCGCCGTTGGCATCACCGGACTCGATCAGTGCTGCAAGAATCTCGTCCGGCTCCGTGTGTGCCGTGAGAAGGTCAATGTCAGCCTGCTCGAGCTGGACCATGACGGAGCGGCATATCCGCGCGTTGGAGGTCGAATCGTTTTGGATGCGCTGCCACTCCTTGTGGCGCCCCCGATACATCCACTGCTCGATCGGGCTCATGAACATGGCGCAAACCTGCTCGCCCCATGCGTCAAAGACCACCCCGGTGTTACGCGGGTCAAAGAACCGGACCATAGCGGTCATGTTGTCGCCAATGTCCGCAAACAGGAACGCTTGCAGGTGCGTGACCAGCGCATCCATTTCGACCCGGCTCCAGATCAACGACAGACATGGACTTTGAAGGTCGAGTTGATCGAGCTCCGCAAACCAGTCCGCATCCGTGTCGCTCACCGGCACCAAGAACAGCGAAGTGGGTCCGAGCTCTTCTTCGGGCAGCCCGGCGAAAACGGAGCGGAACGGTACGCCGGCGCGTTCGAGTAAAGGCACGACTTTCGGCGGACACACCGCCGCGTCGATCAACCCCATCAGGCGCGCTGGCGGGGACGTAGTCTGTAGTTCCATCGAAAATCCAGGTTAGCGGCTTCCAGCCCACGTCACGCCCAGCCGGCTTGGGTTTGGCCAGTGCCGAGGTCCAGTTGCGAAGCGTTTGATGCGAGGCCGAGATAGGCCTTGCGATTGTCCCCGCCTGCAAATATGACTCGCGGGAAACCATATCCCCCAGGTGCATATTCATGGAAATACGGTATCCGGAACCAGCAGCGGCTGTCGTGCACGTAGTCGTCAAACAGGGTGATGGCGGCCGCGGGCAACTTGTTCACGGCGTCGGGCGACGTATGCTGGCGCAGGAATGATTCCACGCCAGGCAATGGCGCAGCCATCACGTCGTCCTGCACTCGATAATGTTGCACAATCGTCGACCAGGTCGAGTTGAGCAATATTCCGCTATACGCAAGTGTGACGCAGGGAGAGTCGCTCCCCGGTTGATCGTGCGCGACAACAAGAGTTGGCGGCACCTTGATCATTTCGCCGCCGGGAATCACCACCGGACGATGTTCCGTGCGCTTCACCTGCCACCGTTCGCACTGGTCTGGATACAGGTGCCCCAGAAGCAGCCGCATTTCTTCCGCGCCCTGCCGCAGGTCGGTCTGATCATTGGTCGCAACATCCAGCGGTCCTTCCCCCGGACGCGCAGGCTTGGGCTTATTGACCCCGGGATGAGCCACCGCGCCGGCCAGTTGTTCGTTGCGCCGATCCATTGCCTCGCGAATCACCTTCACCTGTGGTGTCGAGCTCATGTACGACGCGTATCCGCCGATCGACGATGTCATAGCATTTGCCCGAAGGAGATCGTATTGCGACTGCAGTTTCTTCATCGTCGCATCGTTCTCTGCCGCCTTTGGGAGCGCCTGCTGAACCTTGTGCGGCGTCATCTGGTCTTCGTGGGCGCGCTTGAAGAATGGCTGTCCGGTGACATAGCGCTGCGGATTGCCGATATCCGCACGCAGCGTTCGCCATGCCAACATCTGACCTAGTCCGACCTTCAGCGCGTCTTCTACGCTGCTGACATTCTCGACGGTCTTGCGCCACGCATTGAACGCATCAATCAGTGACGGGGCCAGCGCGAAGTCGGCAACGAGATCTGCGCGTTTGCTTATCGAATCACTATCCACCAGCGGCACACCATACGAGGCCGCCTTCAGGTACATATCGTGCAGCGGGATCTGACTTAGCTTGTGGCTGTCGTCATTCGCTTTCGACGTGGCTCCTCCTTTGCCCTGTTCGTTGGGGGCGTAACCGCCACCCACGTCTGAATGGACGCCTGGATAGGCCACCTCTTCACGAATGCCGCCACCGTAGCTGTCCCCGTTGCGGATCGAGTCAAGCGGGAAACTCATGCGTTGCTCATGTACCGAGAACGCGTGATAACAAAATCGCACATCCTTCGGGATATTAAGCCGGCCGTCGTCAGCGAATGCGAAGTGCCCGTCGAATGCGCCGAAGTCCACGGTTGCGCGCGTCGAGTCGGGTGGTCCGACGGAGGCAACCGTATCGAAAAGACCGACGAAGTTGACCTTGTAGTTCAGTGCATACTTGCCAGTCTGATAGCCAATCCGCCCATTCGGTGCCCATTCATTCATCAGCTTGTTCACGAACACGCGCGCGGATGCCGCCCCCCGCGAGAAGCCGATCACGTTGATCCAGATCTGCTTGACCGTCTGCGGATATCGTCCCTCATCGACGGCCTGCTTGTGGGCGAGACCCAGCCGATCGGTGCAGCCGACCAGCGGGAGTTTGTGGCCATCGGCTACGGCTGCGCAAATGTCGTTGGCTTTGTCATCGGGAATCAGGATCCGGGTTTTATCCGTAGCAATGGCCTTGTAAATGGCATTCAGTACCCTTGTATAGCCCCACACGCAACGACTGCCGAAACCCTTTGCCATCGACTTACCATCAGTCGAGTACGTCAGCTCGCCAATCTCTTTAAACGGAGTACCTACACCGGGAATGTAGAACGCGAAAATCCCCTCTTCGTTCTTATCCTGTGCTGCGTTGTAGAGTCGAGCAACGTTGCTATGTGTACGAACGAGCGAATCCCGCAACGGATTGGTCTGTACGTCGTTATTGTTCGTGCCGTCAAAGAACAGTGTGATGTGGAGCGTCTGGGGGCAGGACATCAACGCATCGCACACCAGCGCGCGCCCTTTTCTCAACGCCGTGACACTGCCCGCCACACGCCCTCCCTGAGGCATCGGGTCGGCCCATTTGAGGCTCATTGCGCGTTTCCTCCGTCACGGTATAACCGGTTCCATTCCTGATCCACCGCCCCATGTGCGATGTACGGATCATTGTCCGGGGGGCGTATGCCAGGGTCGTTAGCGTCGCCTCTCTGGCCATCGGCCACCATGATGCGGACGCGATCACCCGGCAGGAACACGGCCCACAAGCCGCCCATGACTCGCCCATATTTCGGTATCCGAACGTTTTCGGCCTTGTACCAATACCCCGGTGTCTTCCCGTCTTGCTTCTTGTCAACGAGCCAGCGCACCGTCAGCCTCAGATCCGGCTGCCATGCTGTCGGAATGTCACTGCAGCAAGTTTCCTTGCCACCGCCGGACGGCTTGCCGTCCGCTCCCGCCGGCCATACATTAGGGCCACCGCCAGTCACCCCTGACCCATCGGGTCCCTCGATCCCCCACTGATGGATGTACCAAGGTGTGTAGTTCAGCGTCAAGGAACTCGCGCCGAGCGTGTCGTAGTGCTTCGGCAGGTTCGCCAAGTCGAGTTGTTGCGCCACGGGGCCAGGATGCTTGTCGCATGCGCCGAGGCCAAACAGTGCAACGAGGGCGGCGGTCTGGATCGTACGTCGCGCGTAACGGGGAAATCGGTCTGTCATCGTGAATAGGTCTACGGTTTAACGGGGCACCAGGGCTGCTCCGCCCCGGGCCGCCTTAAGCATGCATTCGACACAGATCTTCTTCGGCGACAGATCAACCATCTGGTCCTTCGGGCCCGGCAAGTCGTGCGTCGCCGCAAACGCAGTAAATTTGCCCGTTGTGCCGCTCACCACGCCGCTCGCGTCCATGTTCAAGAAACTGCCGTTGACCTCGACGCGGAATTTGTGCGCCCGCAGCAGGATCTCCTCGCTTTCCAGCAGGATCTGCTTCTGCGCCCGCGCCACGATGGACTTCGTCAACGCGTTCAATACGATGTCGCCTGCCGCCGACACCAGGTGCATCGGGCCGGTCTGCGCGAACAGGCGAAGGGTGTCGCGCACCGTCGCGAAGAAGCTGCGGCCACTGGCAATACCAATATGGCCTTCCGTCGTAATCGCGGCCTGCTGGGACGCCACATGCACGGTCGCTGGCGTTGTGATCTCGACGCCGGCCTTGCCATCGATCACCAAGTGCGGCTCCGACAACTCCGGGAACGTATTGCTGCCGCTTGCGCCTGAGCCGCGGATCTGTTCGTTCTGTGCCGCAATGGTGTTGACGAGATCGGCCTGATGGCCGTCAGCATCCTGTGCCTCGCTCTGCTGCGCGATCTTCGTGAGTGCATCATGCAGTTGCTGCGCTTTCCCGAGTCGATCGACAGTCTCGCTCATGTCTTTCGCCGCCGCGGTCGCGCCCGCGCGCGTCTCGGTCGTCACCAGCATGCCGCGATTGGCGCGCAACACCCCCCAGGAATCCGTTGCCAATTCCCAGCCGGTACCGCGCGCTTCGGCCCGCCCCGCGTTGCCGTCAATGCGAGTGTTGTACCCGACGACAAGGCGTGACTGGTCGTGGTCGCTCGAAACTTGTACCTGCGGTTTCCCCGGCGTGTCGTCGGCCACAACCTGATTTGCCGCCGTGCCCTCGAGGTCGCGAGAGCGCAGACCTGAAAGCGTCTGGTTATCCGGGAGCTTCCACTGCACAAAGTTAGTGCCGTTCGGCACGCGCCCTGTAATGATCGGACGGTCCGGCGCGCCATCCAGGAATGACACGACAACTTCGTCACCGATGCGAGGGACATGGATCATCCCGAATCCCTCGCCCGCCCATGGATGGCTCACGCGGACCCAACAGGAGCTCCGCTCATCGCGTTGCCCGATCCGATCCCAGTGAAACTGCACCTTGACGCGGCCGAGTTCGTCGGTATAAATGCGTCGACCTTGCGGACCCACCACGGTCGCCGTCTGCATCTGCATGACGGGCTTACGGTGTTCGAACGGGCTGCGGAAGGGCACGGATTTGCGCTGCGCTTCGATCTCGACGAGGAAGAAGCCCTCTGAGCCATCGAAATGCGTGGGGCCGGAGGCAGGCTGCCCTCCAAAGTTTGCTTTCGCCGCAGCCAATCTCCCAGTCAGACTATGCGGCAGATCGCCGTGATGGCTCGATCCCGGCAGGTTGTTCTCGATCAGCCACGCCGCTTCGATGACGGCAAATTCACTGCGCTCACCAGGCTCGCGGTCGTGTTCCGGGTGCCCGGTCAGCTCAAACCACCGTCCGGCGTCGACGCCACGCAACCCGCCCGTGCCATAAAATCGCTTTGCGCGTGATTCCCATTCCTCCATGCGCACCTTGGAGAGGTGATCGCCACGTTCCTGCTCGAGATACGTATAGGGGCCGGTGTACTCATACATCTACAACTGGTCCGGCAACTCCTGCGACACCGTTGGAATATTGGTGCCCTTCGGATTGGCGAGCGGCGACGGATACTTATAGTCGAATGTGCGCGTGGTCAGGATGGCGCTATGGAGGGTTCGCGCGCCGGACCAGTGAACCAACGCATCAACCTCGCTGTTCGTGCCGTATCTCGAGAATTGAACTGATCGCGCCGCGAGCGGCTCGCACGTATCCAGATGATCCGTGATGGTCAGGGTGTGGGATTTGCCGTCGTCAGCCTGTTTCCAGATGCTCAACAGGCCTTCTTCTTCCATCAACCGGTGGACGAAATTCCAATCGTCCTCATACTGCGTACAGTACGATCTCGGCGGAAGCGGTTTTGAGAGTGCGAAATCGAATCGGCCTTTCGCGGGCGGATGCGCGTTGAACACGTCCCTGAGGATTTCGTCGACGGGTTTGTCCTGCCAGATGCGCTGATCGCGGCGAAACTTCAGGAAATGCATCCATGACGCAAAACAGATCTGATAACTGGTCAACCCGCCTTCCGATCCCAGTCTTCGCACGGCATAGACGTAACCGTTTCGGGGAAGGTAGGACTGATCTGCCTGCTGAATCCACAGCGTAACGGGTTGCCCGATCAGTTTTTTCAGCTTGAGGTCGCTGCGCGTTGACAGGACATCGAGTGTGAAGTCGAAATGCCGGCCGATTCGGGACCAGCCGACAGCGCGTTGGGGGAGCAATACACTATCCCCGAGCGGGGTATCGAGTTTCAGCAGACGGTCTTGCTGAAGTAGCCCCCCCTTGAATCGCCCTCACGATGTCTTGCGCATCCATTTCCATCCCTTTATTACTTTTCGTTACTTACTTATTTATTGTCACTAATATGACACGGGCTCTCTTGCGCGATTCTACAGTCAAAAGCACCCTGGGCAAGGTGAACCAAGGTCAAATACGAATCTGAAGAGGTAGAAACGCGCTTGACCGAGTGAGAAGTAGCCCGGATGCAACGTCAGGATGTCGGAACGAAGGGCAGCCCATAGAGCCGGCGGGCAATCGTCAGCTCCAACTCCAGCGCGCCCTTGCTATTCTTGGTGTACTGCATCACCTTGAACCGCACCCACATCGGCGCCCCAGGTATTGCCGTCCTGGACGATCTGGTGACCGAGATGCAGGCTGCTCATGCCATGGCTACTCATCACCCGCATCCGCGTCTGACCGGTCGAATCATCCATGACGTGCTGGTTGTAGCCGCCACCGCCGCCATACTCCCGTGACTGATAGCCGGACAGCGGGTCGTTCGAATGCCGCTGCGGTTTCGCCGCGCCGTTGTACACGCGGTGAAGGGCAATCGGGCGGTCGATGTCGTTGCCGATATGGCCGATCAGGAGCTCCTCGCCCGCACGCGGCATGTGGACGCCGCCATAGCCTTCGCCGGTACCCTCAGCCCCACACACAACGGTTGCCGAAACCCTTTGCCATCGACTTACCATCAGTCGAGTACGTCAGCTCGCCAATCTCTTTGGACGGCGTACCTACGCCTGGAATATAGAAGCGAAATACTCCTTCTTCGTTCTTATCCAGCGCAGCGTTGTAGAGTCGGACAACGTTGCTATGTGTGTGAACAAGCGAGTCCCGGAACGGATTGGTGGGCAAGTCGTTATTGTTCGTGCCGTCAAAGAATAGCGTGATGTGGAGCGTCTGGGGGCAGGACATCAACGCATCGCACACCAGCGCGCGCCCCTTCCTCAACGCCGTGGCGCTGCCCGCCACACGTCCCCCTGGGGCATCGGGTCGACCCATTTGAGACTCATTGTGTGCTTCCTCCGTCACGGTATAACCGGTTCCATTCCTGATCCACCACCCCTTGAGCGATGTATGGATCATTGTCTGGGGGGCGTATACCTGGGTCGTTAGCGTCGCCTCTCTGGCCATCGGCCACCATGATACGGACGCGGTCACCCGGCAGGAACACGGCCCACAATCCGCTCATGACTCGCCCATATTTCGGTATCCGGACGTTCTCGGCCTTGTACCAATTCGTCGTGTGGTCCTGTTTCCTGTAGACCAGCCAGCGCACCGTCAGCCTCAGATCTGGCTGCCAAACTGAAGGGATGTTGCTGCAGCACATTTCACCACCGCCGCCAGACGGCTTATCGTCAGCCGTCGCTGGTGACACATTGGGGCCACCACCTGCCACCCCTGACCCATCGGGTCCCTCGATCCCCCACTGATGGATGTACCAAGGGGTATAGTTCAGCGTCAAGGAGCTCGCACCAAGCGTGTCGTAGTGCTTTGGCAGGTTCGACAAGTCGAGTTGTTGCGCCGCGGGGCCGGGATGCTTGTCGCATGCGCCGAGGCCAAACACGGCAATAAGGGCGATGGTCTGGATCGTACGTCGCCCATAACGGGAAAATCGGTCTGTCATCGTGAATAGGTCTACGGTTTAACGGGGCACCAGGGCTGCTCCACCCCGGGCCGCCTTAAGCATGCATTCGACACAGATCTTCTTCGGCCACAGATCAACCATCTGATCCTTCGGGCCCGGCAGGTCGCGGGCTGCCACAAACGCAGTAAATTTGCCCGTCGTGCCGCTCACCACGCCGCTCGCGTCCATGTTCAAGAAACTGCCGTTGACCTAGACGCGAAATGTGTGCGCACGCAACAGGATCACGGCCTAGGAAATCAGCGTTTTGAGCTGAACGTCGCAGGACGCGGAGACGCAATCGAGCAGAAAGAGATAATCGCGGGCGATCCGCGAACGCCCGCTAACGGGATGGGGCAGCAGGACATTCTGACCTGCCGGCGTATCCAGTTTTAGAAGACGATCTTGCTGCGATAATCCGCCGCCCATTACACCGATTGTGTCGCGCGTGCCCATACCGATTTTTGCTATCCGCGAGATTGTACGGTGAGAGTCCTCATTTGATTTATCAGGAATTGAAAAAATCCAGAGTGGTTAAGCGTGAAACGAATATTGGGGGGCCTTGTCGATGAATAAACGTCAACTCATACATACCCATATTTGTATCGTGGGCCACGCATAATTTTCATCAAGGACGGATCAGGTCGCTGAAGCGCGAGCGATACCATGGGTCCATGGCGGTTGGCCTGCGCGGCCAGTGCGCACCTCAGCAGTGCGTGTCGACTGATTATCCTTCCACCCAGCCATACCCGCACCGACTGGGAATTTGCATTAGAAGCGGGCCATCACTACCGCCACGCCACGTGTACAAAGCGCAACGAAATCGGTGCTGCCAGCACAGCTAGGACAAAGTACAGAGAATTGCTTCCATCTGTTCGGGCTTCGTTGTTTGCTGAGGCCTTTGATTTCCGCGGTCGGAGTGCAAAGATATGCTTCCTCGCGCGTGCAAGGATTTGCTCCCTGTCTCACGCAAGGCCAAGCCCTTTTTGTTTTTTCGCATGTCCGCCCCCCCCCCCCGCCGTCACCCGCGCCCGAAACTCGGCCGCTTCGGATCGTACGTCCACCCCGGCACCAGATACCGCATCGCCATCGCATCGTCGCGCGCCGTGCCGCCGACTTGCACGTACAGCGCATGGGCAGCCTTGACCTGCGCCATGTCGAGTTCGATCCCGAGCCCGGGCCGCTCGGGCACGGCCACCTGGCCGCCGACGATCTCGAGCGGCTCGCGCGTGAGCCGCGCGTCGCCTTCCTGCCAGATCCAGTGCGTGTCGATCGCGGTGATCGTGCCGGGTGCCGCCGCGGCCGCGTGCGTGAACATCGCCAGCGAAACGTCGAAGTGGTTGTTCGAGTGCGAACCCCACGTGAGCCCCCAGTCGCGGCACAGCTGCGCGAGCCGCACCGAACCCTGCATCGTCCAGAAGTGCGGATCGGCGAGCGGAATGTCGACCGCCTGCAGCCGCACCGCGTGATCCATCTGCCGCCAGTCCGTCGCGATCATGTTGGTCGCGGTCGGGATGCCGGTGGCGCGCCGGAATTCGGCCATCACCTCGCGGCCCGAGTAGCCGGCTTCCGGCCCGCACGGGTCCTCCGCATACGCGAGCAGATGACCTTGCCCGCGGCACAGCGCGACGGCTTCATCGAGCGACCACGCGCCATTCGGGTCGAGCGTCGCGCGCGCGTCGGGAAAGCGCGCCTTGATCGCCGCGATCGCCTCCATCTCGTCCGCGCCGGCCATCACACCGCCCTTCAGCTTGAAATCGACGAAGCCGTAGCGCTCGACCGCAGCCTCGGCCTGCCGCGCGATCGCGGCCGGTGTGAGCGCGGCTTCGTTGCGCAGGCGGAACCACGGATCGGCCGCGTGCATCTCGTCGCGATACGGCAGGTCGGTGCGGCGCCGCTCGCCGATGTAGAACAGGTACGCGAGCATCGGCACTGCGTCGCGCTGCTGGCCTTCGCCGAGCAGCGCGGCGACGGGCACGTCGAGATGCTGGCCGAGCAGGTCCAGCAGCGCGGCCTCGATCGCGGTGATCACGTTGTCGAGCCGCAGGTTGATCTCGTGCGGCTGGCGCAGCACGGCCGCCTCGCCGGCCGACGTCACCTCGTGCCGGATCGTGCGTCCCGCACCCGCAGCGGTGCCGGACAGCGCCGCGCGCACCGCGTTGAGCGTCGCCTGGTAACGCCCGATCGACTGGCCGACCACGAGATCGGTCATCCGTTCGAGCGCCTGTCGGATGCCTTCGCCGCCGGGCACTTCGCCCACACCCGTGTGGCCGCTGCTGTCGTCGAGGATCACGAGGTTGCGCGTGAAATACGGCGCGTGCGCGCCGCACAGGTTCAACAGCATGCTGTCGCGGCCGGCGACGGGAATCACTTGCATGCGCGTGACGCGCGGGGTGCCGGCACGGCTGGGTTCGGACATCGGTTCGCTCCTGGTTCAGGTGGCGTGCGGGCCGCTGGGTGCACTGGCGCAGCCCACGCCGTTCATCATTGAAGCTCGACGCGGCGAATTTCGCCGACGACGAACAGGTAGCAGATCACGGCGACGAGCGCGTGCGCGACGACGTACACGAGCGCGCCGTTGAACGAGCCGCTGCGGTCGACGATGTAGCCGATCGCGATCGGCGTCGTAATGCTGGAAAGATTGCCGCACGTATTGAGCAGCGCGCCGCTCAGGCCGGCGATCTGGCGCGGCGCGGTATCGGCGTTGACGGCCCAGCCGAGCGCGCCGAGCCCTTTGCCGAAGAACGACAGCGCCATGAACAGCACCACGAGCACGTGCGAATCGGTGTAGTTGCAGACGATCATCGACATCGACAGCAGCATGCCGATCACGATCGGCACCTTGCGCGCGACCGACAGTGACTGCCCCTGCTTGAGCAGCGCGTCGGACACGATGCCGCCGAGAATCCCGCCGAGGAACCCGCACACGGCCGGGATGGACGCGACGAGCCCCGCGTTGAGGATCGACATCCCGCGCGCCTGCACGAGATAGACGGGAAACCACGTGATGAAGAAGTAGGTGAGGGCGTTGATGCAATACTGCGCGACGTACACGCCGACGAGCATCCGGTTCCTCAGCAGCGCCTTCACGTGACGCATCGACGGGCCGCCGTCGCGCGCGCCGGTCGCCTGGTCGATGTTGACGAGCGCACCGCCTTCGGTGAGGTAGTCGAGCTCCGCGCCGTTGATGCGCGGGTGCACCTTCGGGTCGTACATCGTGCGGTTCCACACCAGCACGAACGCGAAGCCGAGCACGCCCATCACCGCGAACACCGACTGCCAGCCGTACGCGTGCACGAGCCAGCCCATCAGCGGCGCGAACACGACGGTCGCCGCGTACTGAGCGGCGTTGAAGATCGCCGACGCGGTGCCGCGCTCCGCGGCCGGAAACCACGTGGACACGATCCGGCTGTTGGCCGGGAACGACGGCGCCTCGGCCGCGCCGACCAGGAAGCGCAATCCGAACAGCAGCGCGAACGCGGTCGCGCCGCCGACGAAGCCGATGCCGCCCTGAAGCAGCGTGAACAGCGACCAGAAGAAGATGCTGAACGCATAGACGATGCGCGAGCCGAAGCGGTCGAGCAGCCAGCCGCCTGGCAGTTGCGCGATCACGTACGACCAGCCGAACGCCGAGAAGATGAAGCCCATCTGCACATGGCTCAGGTGCATCGTGCGGGCGAGCGCCGGGCCCGCGATCGCGATCGCCGCGCGATCCGCGTAGTTGATCGTCGTGACCGCGAACAGCACGGTCAGCACGAGCCAGCGCACGCGGGTGCGCCGGGCCGTTGCCGACGCGGACGCCGGCAATGCGTGAAGCGGATTCATGACTGTCTCCTCCGAAGGGCGGAAGGTGCCGTCGTGCGGCTGCGCGTCGGTGCGCGCGATTTTTGTGGTGGTCTTGCCGGCCGGAGGCCGGGGGCCGGACGCCGATGCCCGGAGGCGGGGCGTCCGGATCATTCTGTCATGGCGAAAATTGCGCTTTCATGCCAATTGCTGACTTGATCGATTCAGGAATTGGATCGATCCATGGCATCGGCATGCCTCTTTTTTACCCGGGTGATATTGACAACGATTTATACCCGGATAAAAATTGCGTCATTCCGATTCCTGCCCACGGGCAACCACGATGACTCTCTCCATGCTTCTCCCTTCCTACACGGCGTTCGATGGCCATCGGCGCTTCGCGTCGGGCCCGCTCGCGACGGTGGCGGTGGCGGTCCGTCAGGCGGCCGGCAATGCGATGTCCGGCACCATCGTGATCTTCGACGACGCGACCGGCCGCTCGATCGACCTCGACCTGCGCGGCACGGCGGACGATATCCGTGCGCGTTACGCGCCAGTGCCGGGCGAGGCATCCGCGCCCGCCGAGCCCGCCGGCGCGGCCGAACAACGCGGCCGCGGCCGTCCGAAGCTCGGCGTCGTCTCGCGCGAGGTCACGTTGCTGCCGCGTCACTGGGACTGGCTCGCCGCGCAGCCGGGCGGCGCGTCCGTCGCGCTGCGCAAGCTGGTCGAGGACGCGCGGCGCACGCACGCGGCGGCCGACCGGCGCCGCGACGCGCAGACGCGCGCATACCACTTCATGTCGGCGATCGCGGGCGACCTGCCCGGATTCGAGGAGGCCGCGCGTGCGCTGTATGCGAACGACCTCGAGCGGATGACCGAACTGATTGCCGGCTGGCCGGACGACGTGCGCGACCATGCACTCGCGCTGGCGCGCGGCGATTTGCCGCCGTCGACCGAAGACTGCTGACGGAGCAGACGACGCGATGACGACGTTCGATCTGAACCGCGGCGCGATCGCGCCGGTCGCCGACGAAGTCGACCTCGTCGACCTGCGCGTGACCGGCACGATCCCGCCCGAACTCGACGGCACGCTGCTGCGCAATGGCCCGAATCCGCCGGGCGGCCGTTTCGAGGGTAACGACGTGCTGTCGTGGTGGCCGGAAGCGGCGATGCTGCACGCGATCGCGTTCGAACGCGGCCGCGCGGCCGGCTACCGGAACCGCTGGGCGCGCACGCGCCGCTGGGCCGATGTGCACGCGCCGGAGCAGGCGCCGCACCTGCCCGACACGAATCCGAACGTGAACGTGCTGCAGCACGCCGGCGAATTGCTCGCGCTGGCGGAAGGCGGCGCGCCGCTCGCGATCACGGCCGCGCTCGATACGCTCGGTGCGCCCGCGCGGCACACGGCGTTCGGCGGCGCGATGACCGCGCATCCGAAAGTCGATCCGGTGACGGGCGAACTGATCCTGTTTCACGCGGACTGGCGCGCGCCGTGGCTGCGCTACGGCGTCGCGGATGCGCAGGGCGTGCAGCGCGTCGACCTCGCCGTCGACGTGCGTGCGCCGTCGATGATGCACGACCTCGCGATCACCGAAACCCGCAGCCTGCTGCTCGACCTGAACGTCGGCTACGACTTCGCGATGCTGAAGCAGGGGCACCGGATGCCGCTGCGCTGGCACGACGACCGCGACGCGCGGATCGGCGTGATGCCGCGCCACGGCGGCGACGTGCGCTGGTTCGGCATCGAGCCGTGCTTCATCCAGCACGTCGTGAATGCGTACGACTGCGATGCGTCGTGCATCGTGCTCGACGCGGTGCGCTATCCGTGGTTCCTGCGGCTCGACGCGCGCACGGGCCGCTTCGCGGACAACCCGGTCGGCGAGCTGTGGCGTTACGTGATCGATACCGCGAACGGGCTGATCGACGAAGGGCCGCTGGCCGACGGCGGCATCGAGCTGCCGCGCATCAACGAAAGCCGGACGGGGCGCCGCTACCGCTACCTGTATGCGGTCGAGCAGCCGAACAACGCCGAGATGCGCGGCGTGATGCGTTTCGACCACGTGCGCGGCACGACGACCCGCTACGCGGTGCCGGCCGGCGACCAGAACGGTGAGCCGGTGTTCGTGCCGCGCCCGGGCGGCACCGACGAGGACGACGGCTGGCTGCTGGTGGTGGTCTACCGCGCGGCGACGGATACGAGCGATGTCGTGATCCTCGATGCGCGCGCGATCGACGCGGCGCCGGTCGCGACGGTGCACCTGCCGCGCCGCGTGCCGGCCGGGTTCCACGGCGCGTGGGTGCCGCGCGAGCGTCGGGCGTGAGGGGCCGCGCGCGTCACTGCGCGCGCAACGCGTCGACGATGTTCAGCCGCGCGGCGCGCATCGCCGGCAGGAAGCCGCCGACGAGCCCCATCACGAGCGAGAACAGCAGCGTCTTCACGACGATCGCGGGCGTCAGCACGAAGCGGAACGACAGGTCGGAGAAGGTCTGGAAGTTGGTCGTCGAGAACGACGCGAACTCCATCAGCGATGCGGATGCGAGCCCCGCGACACCGCCGACGAAGCCGAGCAGCAGCGCCTCCAGCAGGAACGCGGCGAGCACGTTCATGCGCTTGAAGCCGAGCGCGCGCAGCGTGCCGATTTCCGCGGTGCGGTTCGCGACCGACGCATACATGGTGATCATCGCGCCGATCATCGCGGCGATCGAGAAGATCGTCGACAGCGTGATGCCCAGGATGTTGATGAAGGTCGACAACGCCTTCGACTGGTCGCCGTAAAACGTCTGCTCGCGTTTCGCTTCATCCGTCAGGCGCGGGTCGACGTCGATGTCGGCCTTGAAGCGCGCGAAGCCGTCGGCGCTCGGGATGCGCAGCACCATCGACGAGTAGCTGGTGCGCCGGAACGACTGCATCAACTGGTCGACGTCACCCCAGATCTCCGAGTCGAAGCCGCTGCCGCCCGCATCGAAGATGCCGACGACGGTCCAGTCGCGCTGCGCGAAATGCAGGCTGTCGCCGAGTTGCGTGCCGCTGAACCCCTTCGCGATCGCGCTGCCGACGATGATCTCCGACGAGCCGGGCGTGAACATGCGGCCGGCGACGAGCTTCACGTGCGGGCGCAGCGCGAGGCCGGCCGGCGACACGCCGCGGATCACGACGTTCGACGGCTTGCCGGACGACGTCTTTACCAGCGAAATCAGCACGACCGCTTCCTTCGACACGAGCGGCCGGCCGTCCGGGCCGAGCGCGACAGCCGGGTGCATCTCGAGCGCGTTGGCCTGCTGGTGGTCGATCGCACTCTGAATCTCGGTTTCGGCGCCTTTGCGGATCACCACCGCGTTGTCCGGTTCGCCGGTCGACACGAGCGTCTGCGTGAGCCCCGCGTCGAGCATCTGCACCGTCGCGAACACGAAGATCACCAGCGCCATCCCGCCCGCGGTGAGCGCGGTGGTGAGCCGGCGCGTCCACAGGTTGCGCGCGATGTAGGTGAGTGGAATGGCCATGCGCCTATCCGATCGCCCGCAGGCCTTCGACCACGCGCACGCGCGCCGCCTGCCACGCCGGCACGAGCGCGGCCGCGAGGCCGACCGCGACCGAGCATGCGGCCTGCAGCGCCATCGTTTCGGCCGACACCTTGAATACCGGGAAGATGCCGCCCGCGGCCTGCTTGAAGAGGCTCGCGGCCGGCGGTGTCGCGAGCATCGCGAGCCCGCCGCCGACCACCGCGATCACGACCGATTCGCCGAACACGATCAGCGCGAGAAAGCCGGGGCCGAAGCCGAGCGCCTTCAGCGTCGCGTATTCGGCGGTGCGTTCGCGCGCGCTCATCGCCATCGCGTTGGCCATCACGGCCATGATGATCAGGATCACCACGTACGACACGACGCGGATCGCCGCGATGATCTGGTTCGACATCGCGACGAAGCCGAGCTGGAACGCCTGCTCGGTCTCGGTCAGCGTTTCGGCGAGCGAGTTCTTGAACACCGCGTCGACGTTTCGCGCGATCGCTGCGCCGTCGTCCGGGTTCGCGACCCCGAGCACGAACACGCCGACCTGGTCGGCCTGCTTCGGCGTCCGCTTGCGCACCGTCTCGTTCAGGTAATCCCAGTGGAACACCAGCTGGCGCGTGATCGTCGAATCGTCGCGGCCGTCGAGAATGCCGCGCACGACGAAGTCCCACGTGCCCGGGTAGATCGTGCCTTTCAGCGGAATCACGTCGCCGACCTTGAAGCCGAACTGCGTCGCGAGCTGGCGCCCGACGAGGCAGCCGCGGCGGTCGCGGTCGTAGTCGGCGCGCTGCTGCGCCGGGAGGATGAATTCCGGATACAGGTCGAGATAGTTCTCCGACACCGCGAAACTCGCGAAGAAGTTCTTGGGGTCGCGGTAGATGCCGCCGAACCAGTTCGAGCGGACCACGGCCGTCACGCCGTCGACGCCGCGGATCCGGTTCTCGTAGCTGACCGGCAGCGGGAACACGAGCGAGATCGCGTTGCGCGTGACGAGCCGGCCGCTGGACGCGGCGGCCGCGCCTGCGTACCACGCGTCGACGACGGTGTGCAGCAGCCCGAACGCCAGCACCGCGATGGTCAGCCCGAGCACGGTCAGCAACGTGCGCAGCCGGTGCCGCAGCGCATTGCGCGCGATCAGCTTCAGCACGTACATCGCGCGCGCTCCCGTCCGTCAGACGGCGTGCCCATCGATCAGCTCCCCTTTTTCCAGATGCACGACCGAGCGCGCGGCGGCGGCCGCGTGCGCATCGTGGGTCACCATGATGATCGTCTTGCCGAGCTCGGCGTTCATCCGCTGCAGCATCGCGAGCACGTCGGTGGCCGATGCGCGGTCGAGGTCGCCGGTCGGCTCGTCGGCGACGATCAGCACCGGATCGGTGATCAACGCGCGCGCGATCGCGACGCGCTGCTGCTGGCCGCCCGACAGCTCGGACGGGTAATGGGTCTTCCGGTCGCCGAGATTCACCATGTCGAGCACCATCTCGACGTGCTCGCGCCGTTCGCGGCGCGACAGGTGCGTGAGCATCAGCGGCAGCTCGACGTTCTCGAACGCGGTGAGCACGGGCATCAGGTTGTAGAACTGGAAGATGAAGCCGACGTTCGCCGCGCGCCATTCGGCGAGTTGCGCTTCCTCGAGCCGCGAGATGTCGAGGCCGCCCACGCGCAGCTCGCCGCTGTCGGGCCGGTCGATGCCGGCGATGAGATTGAGCAGCGTGCTCTTGCCGGAACCCGATGGCCCCATCAGCGCGACGAAGTCGCCTTCGCCGATGTCGAGCGTGATGTCGGTCAGCACCGGCACGATCTGGTGGCCGCGCCGGTACGACTTCGCGACGTGGCTGATCTCGACGAGCGGTGGCGAGGCGTCGTTCACGCTCACCACGCTACTTCTTCGCGACGGTCACTTTCGCGCCGTCCTTCAGCTTCGCGCCCGGCGCGAGCACGACCGTGTCGCCGGGCTTCACGCCGCGGATCGCGACGAGTTCGCCGATCCGCGCGCCCTTGGTCACCGCCGTTGCATGCACGGTGTCGTCCTTCACGACGAACACGACCGGCCGGCCGTCGCGTTCGACCACCGCGCTCGCCTGCACGGCGGTCACCGGCTGCCGGTCCTGCGGCGAAGCAGGCTTCGACAGGAACGCGATCTTCGCGCTCATGTCGGGCAGCACGCGCTCGTCGCGGTCGACGAAACGCACCTTCACGAGCACCGTCGCCTTCGAGCGGTCGACGGTCGGCACGATGCGCGACACGCGGCCCGCGAAGCGCATGTCGGGCAGCGCGTCGAGCTGGATCTCGCACGGCTGCTCCGCGCGGATCTTCGCGATGTTCGATTCGGCGACGTCGGCCTCGACCTCGAGCGTGTCCATGTCGGCAATCGTCACGACCGCGCCCTTGCTGTCCGACGCGGACGAGAACGGCGTGATGTTGTCGCCGACGTTCGCGTGCTTTGCCAGCACGATGCCGTCGAACGGCGCGCGGATCACCGTCTGATCGACCGCGACCTGTGCGGCCTGCGCATTGGCCTCGGCGGACGCGATCGCGGCCTCGTCGCTGTTGACCGATGCGCGCGCCTTGTTCACGCGGGCCGTGTCGATGTCGAGCTGTGCGGCCGGCACCGCACCCTTCGGCGCGAGCACGGCGGTGCGGCGCAGCGCGATCTCCGCGTCCTTCAGCTCCGCCTGAGCGACGCCGAGGTTGGCGCGGGAGACTTGCGCCTGTGCGCGTGCTTGCGCCAGCGACGCTTCCACGTCGCGGCTTTCGAGCCGCGCGATGATCTCGTCCTTTTTCACGCGCGTGCCTTCGAGCACGCCGAGCCATTCGACGCGCCCCTGGCCTTTCGACGCGACCGCGGCCTTGCGCTGCGGCACGACGTAGCCGGTCGCGTTGAGCTGGGTGTCGTTCTGGTACGGGTAGGCGGACGTGACGGCGGTCGTGTCGACCGTCGGGCGGCCGGTGAGCGCCAGCACGGCAACGATCGCGACGATGACGAGCGCGGCGGCGACCGCGTAGCGGACCCACCGGCGCCGGCGTGGCGCGGTTGCGACGGGACGCCGGTCGATTTTCAGTTTGTCCAGATTGTGATCGGGCAATTTGGGCGCCTCGCGACGGCGGCGGTCTGTGACCGGCCGCGTCCGGTTGGGACGGAAGGAGGCCAGTATAGCGTCGCCGCGGCGGGCGTGAGAGACGGTTTGTCGGACGATTGATGCACGTCCCGCGGCGCGTCGCGCGGGCCCGAAACCGGCGCCCCCGGGGAAACCCGAAGGATGCAAGCGGCATGTCAACTCGTCGCGCGGGCGATGCGTTATGGAGCCAGTGCATCAGTATTTGTCGAGGCGGAAAGGCATGAGCCGGCCCGCCCGGCGGCGACCGGCGATCCGGCGCGACTGATGTTACGATGCGGATGCCTCGCATCACTTACCGGTACGTTTGACTTTTTCTCCGCTAAAGGAAGAACAATGAAGAAGACGCTCGCTTCGATCATGACCGCAGCATTCGCTCTCGCATCGGTTTCGGCATTCGCACAGGAGTCGGCGTCGGCTCCGGCAGGCGCGATGGCACCCTCTTCCGCACCGATGAAGAAGGATCACAGCAAGCCGAAGCACAAGCTGAAGCACCACGGTTCGGCAAAGGGCAAGGCGAAGGCCGCAGCCGCTTCGGCCGCCGGCACGAACGACTCGGGCGCAGCCAACTAAGCGCGCCTCGCCGGAGCTGGCGCTGCCAGCCATCCGTCGCGAAACCCCGCACGCTTCGGCATGCGGGGTTTTGTTTTTTCAGGCGTCCGCCACGTCCGGAACGTCGAGGGCACCGGGCGGCGGCGCGCGCATCGCGTCGACCACCGCGCGCATCCGGCGCCAGTGCGATCCTTCCCAGAACACCCGCTGGCACACGTCGCACGCGGCAAAGCGGCGGTGCCGCTGCCGGACGCCGGCCGGCACGCGCGGCGCGGCGTCCGCCGCATCGAGCGCGTGCAGCGGCGCGTTGCAGCGCAGGCACAGCCGGAACGGCCACATGTGCGGCGCGAGGTCGAGCCGCGCGAACAGCTCGCGCAACTGCGCGTCCGGCTGCTGCGCGTGCAGGTAGCAGCCGCGTGCGACCGCGCGGCGCTTGAGCAGCTCGCGGTCGCGTGTCAGCACGATCCGGCCTTCGCGCGAGGCGAGCGCGACGAGTTCGTCGTCGCGGTAGTGGTTGTCGTAGCAGGTGTCGAAGCCGGCGAGGCGCAGCAGCTGCGCAAGGCCGCCGAGGTGCGCGTCGGCGACGAAGCGCCAGCGGTCCGGTTGCGGCTGCGGGGATGCGGCCGACGGCTGCGGGCGCTCCGGATGGATGTCGACGCGGTCGCCGTCGCCGAGCGGCCGGTCGAGGGCGGACGGTGCGCCGTTCACGCAGAGCCGGCCGATTTCCGTATGCGGGACGCCGAGCGCCTCGATCGCATGTTTGACCGTCGCGTCGCGGGAAAACGCGTGCGTGAACACGCGCTCGCGCTGGGCGCGAGCGAGAAATGCGTTCAGTTCACCGTGGAAGCGGAAGATCGCGGTCGCCATCCGGGCAGTATCGCACCGCGTGCAGCCGGTCGCCGGGGCTGCAGGTCACCGCCATCTGTGTTTAACTCCACGCTTCACGAGTCGAAGGAGCGGGGAAATGGATCTCGGATTTATCGGGCTGGGCGAAATGGGGCAGGCGATCGCGACGAACCTGCTGAAGGCGGGGCATGACGTGCGGGTCTGGAACCGGTCGCGCGAGCGCGCCGAGCCGCTTGCCGCGCTCGGCGCACAGATCGTCGCGACGCCTGCCGACGCGTTTCGCGGCGATGCCGTTTTCTCGATGCTCGCCGACGATGCCGCGGCGCGCGAAGTATTCGACGACGCGCTGCTCGCGCAGGCACCGCGCGGCCTGATTCACGTGAACATGGCCACGGTGTCGGTCGCGCTCGCCGAGTCGCTCGCGCACGCGCATGCGTCGCGCGGCCTCGCCTACGTCGCCGCGCCCGTGATGGGGCGTCCGGACGTCGCGGCCGCCGCGCGCCTGACGATCATGGCCGGCGGCCCGGCCGAGGCAATCGACCGCGTGCAGCCGCTGTTCGACGCGATCGGCCAGAAGACCTGGCGCTTCGGCTCGCTGCCGCAGCACGCGAACGTCGCGAAGATCGCCGCGAATTTCACGCTCGCGTCGGCGATCGAGACGCTCGGCGAGGCGTCCGCGCTGCTCGGCGCGCACGGCGTCGCGATGCGCGACTTCCTCGACGTCATCACGAACAGCGTGTTTCCGGGGCCGGTCTACGAAGGCTATGGCGGGATGATCGCCGAGCGCAGCTACGAGCCCGCGCGTTTCAAGGCGCGCCTCGGGCTGAAGGACGTGCGGCTCGCGCTGCAGGCCGGCGACGCCGCGTCGGTCCCGCTGCCGGTGGCGAGCGTCGTGCGCGACAGCCTGCTCGATGCGCTCGCGCACGGCGGCGGCGAACAGGACTTCGCGGTGCTCGGCGAAGTCGCGCTGCGCCGCGCGGGCCGCTGAGCCGGCGCGGGACAGACACGCCGCGTGCGCGGCATAATCGACGTTTCGTTTCTCTTTCGGTCGGGGTGGTCATGAACCTGCATACGTGGTGGCTTTTCGTGGCGACGGTGTTCGTCGTGTCGGCGATTCCGGGTCCGAACATGCTGCTCGTGATGACGCACGGCGCGCGGCACGGGCTGCGGCGTTCGGCGTGGACGATGGCCGGCTGTCTCACCGCGCTGGTGCTGATGCTGTCGGTGTCGGCGGCGGGCCTCGGTGCCGTGCTCGAGGCCTGGCCGGCGATGTTCAACACGTTGCGCTTTGCGGGCGCGGCCTACCTGATCTACCTCGGCGTGAAGGCGTGGCGCGCGCGCGTCGACGACGAGCAGCCTGCCGCCGACGTCGAAACCGTGTCGCGCCAGGTCGCGTCGGCATCGCGCTCGGCGCTGTTCCGCAACGGTTTCCTGGTCGCAGGCAGCAACCCGAAGGCGATCCTGTTCGCGGCCGCGCTGCTGCCGCAGTTCATCAACGCATCCGAGCCGACGCTGCCGCAGTTCGGCATCCTCGTCGTCACGTTCGCGGTGATCGAGGTCAGCTGGTATCTCGTCTACGCGTCGTTCGGCACGCGCATCGGCGCGACGCTGAAGAGCCAGAGCGTCGCGAAGGTCTTCAACCGGCTGACGGGCGGCATCTTCGTCGGCTTCGGTGCGATGATGGCGCTGGTCCGTCACTGAATTAAGCCCGCGCGGTCCGCCGGACGCCCCGCACCTCGTCAGAGGGCGGGGCGTTTTCCTGTCCGGGCCCGCGTCAAGCGCGCGGCCACGCGGCGGCGCCGGCCCGGCGGCTCGCCGACAAGCCGAACACCGCGGCCGCGCCTGCGAACGCGAAGCCGACGCCGCACACGGCGCTCCACCCGCCCCACGCCCACGCGCTGCCAGCGAGCGCCGCGCCGAGCGCCCCGCCGACGAAGAACAACCCGACGAACAGCCCGTTCAGACGCCCGCGCGCGGCCGGATTCAGCAGGTTGATTTCCCGGCGGCCGATCGTCTGGTCGACGATTACGCCCGCGTCGAGCAGCGCCGCGCCGCTGGCCAGCAGCGCCAGCGCGAGCCCGCGGTGCGCGTGCGCATCGAAGCCGAGCCAGCCGGCGCCGGCGATGCCGAGCACGGTGAGCGCGGCGAGCATCGTCACGTGCGCGATGCGCTGCGCGGCCGGGCCGTGGCCGCGATCGCCGGCGCGGCCGGCCAACGGCGTGACGATCGCACCGCTTGCGCCGGCGAACGCGAACAGCGCGATTCCGTGCAGGTCGAGGCCGAACGGCGGCTGCGCGAGCCGCAGCCCGACGGCGGTCCAGAACGCGCTGAACGCGGCCATCGCGAGCGCGGCCGACAGCGCATGTCGGCGCAGCACCGGTTCGTCGGCCAGCAGGCGGCCCATCGACGCGAGCAGCGCGCGATAGCCGGCCGTCACCGGCGGCACGCGCGGCGGCAGGCGCCGCGCGAGCACCGCCGCGATCGCCGCGTTCGCGAGCGCGGTCAGCGCGTAGAACGCGCGCCAGCCGGCCGTGCCCGCGATCAGGCTGGCGAGTGGCCGCGACAGCAGGATGCCGAGCATCAATCCGCTCATCACGTTGCCGACTGCCCGCCCGCGCTGCGCTTCGGGCGCCATCGACGCGGCCATCGGCACCAGCATCTGGATCACGCTCGACGCGGCGCCCGCGGCCAGCGTCGCGAGGAGGAAGACGGTGCCGGACCGCGTGAACGCCGGCAGCGCGAGCGCGGTCGCGCACGCGATGAGCGTCGCCACGATGAGGCGGCGGTTCTCGAGCAGGTCGACGAGCGGCACCAGCAGCACGAGGCCCGCTGCGTACCCGAGCTGCGGCAGCATCGCGACGAGGCCCGTGAGGCCGGGCGGCAGCCGCAGGTCAGCGCTGATCGGGCCGGTCAGCGGCTGCGCGGCGAACAGGTCCATGACGATCACGCCGACCGTCGCGGCGAAGAAGAGCGTCATGCCTGCACTGAGCGCGGGCGGTGCGCCGCGCGCGGGGTGACCGGCGGGCGGGCAGGAATCGGCAGGGCAGTTCATCGAAGGCCTCGGGTCTTGAGCGAAGGAAGTCCCATCGTAGGTGCCTGATGTTTATGCGACAATTGAAATATGTCTAACATGATTATGCGAGTTTGCTTTGAATACGCGTGATCTCCAGGCGTTCGTCGCGGTGGTCGACAGCGGGTCGATGGTCGCCGCCGCCGCGAAGCTCCATCTGACGCAGCCGGGCCTCACGCGACGCGTGCAGAACCTCGAAACGCTGCTGGGCATGCCGCTGCTCGAGCGGCAGAGCAAGCCGCTGAAGCCCACGGCCGCCGGGCGCGACGTCTATGCGCTCGCGCGCAACGTGCTGGGTGCGGTCGACGAATTGATGGCGGCTGGCGCACCCGACAGCGAGCCGTCCGGCGAACTGCGCATCGGCGTGCCGCCGTTCCTGTCCGAGCTGGCGCTCGAGCGGCCGATCGACCAGCTGCGCGACACGTTTCCGCGACTGACGCTGCGCGTGACGGCAGGCTGGTCGCCGGCGCTGGTGCAGGGCATCGAACGCGGCACGCTCGATGTCGCGACGGTCATGGTGCCGACCAGCGCGGCGCTACCCGACACGCTGACGGCCACGCTGCTCGGCACGCAACCGACCGTGCTCGTCGCCGCGCGCGACTTCCCGCTGCCGGACGGCCCGCTGTCGCTCGATGTGCTGTCGGGTTTTCCGTGGGTGCTGAGCCAGGACGGCTGCGGGATGCGTTCGGCGCTGAGCCGTGCGCTCGGCGCGGCCGGGCTGCCGTTCGACGTCGCG
The DNA here is from genome assembly GCF_902499115.1 of Burkholderia diffusa. Taxonomy (GTDB): domain Bacteria; phylum Pseudomonadota; class Gammaproteobacteria; order Burkholderiales; family Burkholderiaceae; genus Burkholderia; species Burkholderia diffusa. The sequence goes on along the minus strand of NZ_CABVPN010000034.1, from coordinate 24,911 downwards.
GTCGAGGCGTTCGGTTCGGAGTTGCAGTTGTCGCTCGTCGCGCGCGGTGCGGGCATCGGGATTGCGTCGCCGAATGCGCTGGCGCGCAGTGCGCATCGCGATGCACTGAGGGTGGTGGAAACGGCGGGGCTGGAGACGCGGATCAACGTGTGGATCGTGCACGGTGCGTTGCCGGGCCGCCTGACACGGCCGGTCGCGCTGCTGCGCGATGCGCTGGGAGCGGTGCTCGACCGGGAGAACGAGAAGGGGTCGGATGCGAACTAGCGCGCTAGAGTGCGCATTCGAGGGAAAATCCTGATTTTCTCTACGGAAATGTTGCAATGCGGAAATCAATTCGCTATAGTTACACCTGTCTCCTCCATGTCTCCTCTGATATGGATTCAGCCCGCCTCTTAGGCGGGCTTTTTTTTGCCCGCGTTTTTTGCGCGGGCCATCCATTCGTCCTCTGTCCGTCCTCGGTTGGCGGCGTCAGAACTTGTAGGTCATCCCGACATAGCTGATGATCGGGTCGGCCTTCAGGTCCGATTTCGACTCGGCGAGCACCGTGCCGTCGGCCGCCTTGATCGTCACCGTCGACGTCGTCTTCAGCGGGATGTACGTCACCGACGCGATCAGCCCGAAATGCTCCGTCATGTTGTACTGCAGGCCCGCGTTGAACACCGGCTGCCACGACGACGACGCCTTCGCCTCCACCGATGTCGTACCCGGCTTGCCCGCGCCCGCCGCGAGAATCGCGCCGAGGTTGTCCTGCGTCTGCTTGATGAAGTTCGTGTTGAGCTGCAGGTCGCTGAACCAGTTGTACGACACGCCGAGGCCGAGGAACGGCCGGAACTTCGCGGTCGCCTGTCCGAAGTAGTACTGCAGCAGCACGGCCGGGCTCCACTGCCGCACGCTCTTCACGATCGGGTTCACCGACGCCAGCCCGATGTTCTGCGTGCCGAGTGCGCCGGCCGGGCCGGGCGGCTTGATCGTGCCCTGGCCCGACACCTTGAACACCGGCGGCACGCCTGCCACCGACGTGACCGCGATGTGGTCGGTCAGGAAGTGGCTGACCGTCAGGCCGACCGTATCGGCACCGCTCGTACGCAGCCCGGTGCCCGGCGACGTGAACGACGGCGGCAGCCGCAGCGGCGTATTGATCGGCGTCGGCGCGACGTTGGTCGTCATCGGCGTGCTGCTTTGCTGCGGCATCACGTGGAACCAGCCCAGCGTGACGACGTTGCTGCCGGCGCTCTGCGCGTGCGCCGCGAGCGGCGCCAGCGCGGCGGCGCCGGCCGCCGCGCAAAGAAGGGTCTTCTTCATCACGGCTTGCCTCCGCTTACTGGACGAACGCGCCGATCGTGAAATACGGCGTCGAACCCGCGTTGTCGAGGAAACCGAACACGCCACCCGTGAAGATGAACTTGCCGGTCGGCGACGTGCTGCCCGAACCCGTGTGGATCGTCGTGACCGTGCCCGGCACCTTCTGCGTGTAGTCCAGGTCGAGCGCGGTCGCGAGCGATGCCTGCGACGGCTGGAACGGATCGAGCAGCGTGGCCTGGTTGTTGATCAGCGCGGTGGTCCTGTAGTCGAACTGGCTGTCGACGCCGATGTATTCGCCGTTCTGCGAGCCGGCCGCGATCGCGGTCTGCGGCGAGAGGATCGAGATGCTCGATTCGTCGTCGGCGGTCAGGCCCGGCACGCCGTTGCTGTCGGGCGTCGGGTTCGGGTTCGCGACGCCCGTGCGCACGAGGATCGGCACCAGCTGGTTGCGCAGCTTGCCGACGATCATGAAGCCCTTGCCCTGCGGCGTCGCCGACAGCGTCGGCTTCAGCTGGCTCTGGTAGTTGTTGCTCTGGAACGCGCCGCTGCCGTCGGCCGACTGCACGAAGTTCGTGCCCTGCTGCATGCACGCGCCGCCGGCGAACTGGCCGGTCGTGTCGCACTTGGTCCACGTGCCGTCCGCGTTGATCGTCACCTTGGCGTCGATCGACGCCGGCGCGAATTTCTGCGACGGCACTTCGCCGAAGCCGACGTGGCTGTACGTGCCCGCGACCTTCGTGATGTCGGTTTCGATCGACGAGAAGCCGATGAACGGGTAGTACGGGAATTTCGTGTCGGGCACCGCCGCCTGGCCGAGCACGCCGTCGAACTGGATCTCCTTGCCGGGAATCGTGCCGCCCGCCACGCCGAAGCCGACGAAGATGCGCGCCGGACGCGACGCATCGAGGCTCGCGCCATTCAGCCGGAACGCGCACTGATTCAGCTTGTTGGTCGGCAGCAGCGTTTCCTGCGTGAGCGTGCCGCTGTCGACAGTGCCCGCGCGGGTCGGCGTGACGGTGCCGGTCTTTTGCGGAACCGCCGATTCGACATAGGTGACCTGCCAGGTCATCTTGGTCGTATCGAGCTGGACCTTGGCCAGTTCGCCGCTGCCCGCGCCGCCGGTAAACACGGTGCTGTAGTCGAGCGTCGCGGGGCAGAGCCGGTCTTCGACGAGCGGAGGCGGATTGTCGCTGCCGCCACCGCACGCGGAAAGAAGGGGGGCGGCAAGGGCCGCCGCCAGAACGAGGTTGCGCTTCATGTTGCTCCTCCAGATTTGTCTTGTCAGGCGGCCGGCTCCCTGTCGACCGCTTCTGTTGCTTGTGCTCGTGCTGCCTGCGCCGTGCCGGGCGCCGTCGTTTCGTGCCTTCCCTGCATCCCGCGGCGGCATATCGAGCGCCGCCGCGTCCCCGATCGTTACTTGCTGATCTGTGCGCCCACGCCGAAGTACGGTGTCGACGACGTGCTCGAGTTCGCCGACGTCGACGTGACGCCGCCGTTCACCGTGCCCTGGATGAGCGCCGCGTACAGGCCGCCCGTCGCGATCACCACGCCCGATGCGGACGGATAGGTCGCGCCGCTTGCCGGCGTCGTCGTCGTGTTGAGCAGGCCCGGCGTCCCCTGGCCGTAGTCGAGCGTGAAGGCGTCTTCCTCTGCCTGCGTGGTCGGGTTGATGAACGACGCGTTGCTGCCGCGGATCAGTGCGGCCGTGTACTTGAAGTTCGAATCGGCGCCCGCGTAGCCGCCGTCGATCGCGCCCGACTGGATCGCGCTCGCCGCGCCGAGCACCGCGATGCCCGATTCGTCGTCGACCTGCGCGTCGGCATGCAGCGGCGGCGTGCCGAGGTTCACGTTGCCCGTGCGCACGACCACCGGCACGGTCGCGCCGTTGAGCTGGCCGATCACCATGTGCGCGGTGGCCGACTTGCCGGTTGCGCCGATCAGCGGCAACTGCGTTTGCGGCAGGATCTGCGGCGCCTTCGCGCTGTTGAGGTAGCCGCCGGTCGCGTTCACTGTCCATGGATCGCCGGTCGTCTGGCAGCCGCCGGCATTCGTCGACGTGCATGCGCCATTCGCGTCGAACGTCTCGCTCGAATTCGTGCCCTTCGTCGCGTAGTTGCTCGACGGCACGAGGTGGTAGATCAGCGCGTTGTACGTGCCCGGCAGCTTCGTGAGGTCGGTCGTCGTGTTCGCGAAGCCGAGGAACGGATAGAAGTCGAAGTGGCGGTTCGGCACCTGGCCGACGTTCTGGATCACGCCCGGGATGATCGTCAGCCCGTCGTACTGAACCGTCGCGCCGGGGATGCCGCCGCCGGCCACGCCCATGCCGACCAGCAGCATCGGCGGGTTCGCCTGGTTGAAGTCGGCGGCCGTCGAGTAGGTCGAGCCGTTCGGTGCCGTGCCCGAACCCGGCGTGAGCACGAACGCGCAGCGCGTCTGTTCCGCGGTCGGCAGCGTGCCGGTCGGCGGGTGGACGACCTTGCCGGTGATCGTGGTGCCGGCGCGGCTCGGCGTGACCGTGCCGGTCGCGAGCGGAATCGGCGATTCGAGCCACTTGAGCGTGTAGGTCATCGCGACCGCGTCGATGTTGACGCTGACGATCTCGCCGCTACCGGCGCCGCCGAGGTACGTGCTCTTGACGATGTCGGCGTCGGCCGGGCACAGCGCGCCGTTTATGGGCTGCGACGGCGGCGGCCCTTGCGTGCCGCAACTCGATCCGGAACATTGGGGTGCCTCGATCGGCGCGGGCGCGCCGCCGTCCCCTCCACCACAGGCAATCAGGAAAGGGGCGATGGCAAAGGCCGTTGCCACCCCCTTCGATAAGGCGTGCGACATGCCGCTGTCTCCAATCGTTTAATTGTGCGAGCTAATGTCGCTGTCTGGATTTTTGCTGTCAATTGATGAACTCGTCTAAAAAAGACGATTGAAACGGCGTGCGCGCGATGAATCCTTGCAGGATCGGGATTTCAGTAAGAATTAAAACGCGTGAAGGGTGCTAGAGTGCTGCCGAAGTGGGGTGGCTGCCACGCACGGAGGGCTCTCGAGGCGCTCACGCGTATAACGGCAGCGTTTAAAGCGGCGGTATCCGGTTTATCCCTATTCGGGATTGACTGGAGAAATTGGGGTAATTAATTCATCGGTAATCGCGCAATGGAAAGCTTGTAAATATTTGTAAATGCGCGAATCGGATTTTATTGATTGCCTGATACGGGAAAATAAAAAGCCGGCCATCGGCCGGCTTTGCATCGCATGCAAGCGCAATCAGCGTTTGAGGCCTGCATCCTCGGCGGCGCCGATGTTGAGGTTCATGCACTGGATCGCCGCGCCCGATGCGCCCTTGCCCAGGTTGTCGAGGCGCGCGACCGTGACGAAGCGCTCTTCGTTGCCGAACACGAACAGGTCGACGCGGTTCGTGTCGTTGTTCGCCTGCACGTCGAAGAAGCCGCTGTCGAGGTTCGCATCCGCGTTGAACGGCGCGACGCGCACGAACGGTTCGTCCGCGTAGTACTCGGCGAACACGCGCTGCACGTCCTGCGGCGTCGCGCGCTTCGCGAGCTGTTCGGGCGAGAAGTAGGTCGTCACGGCAAGGCCCTTCAGGAACGGGCCGACGATCGGCGTGAAGATCGGTGCGTGCGCGAGGCCCGTGTGCGCGGCCATTTCCGGCAGGTGCTTGTGCGCAAGCGCGAGCGCGTACGGACGCGGGCTCGCGAGCTTGCCGCCCGGCGCCGCGTTCTCGTATTCGGCGATCATCGACTTGCCGCCGCCGCTGTAGCCGGTGATCGAGTAGCTGTGCGCGGCGAAGGTCGGCGCGACGATGCCGGCATCCACGAGCGGACGCATCGCGAGCACGAACGCCGATGCGTGGCAGCCCGGCACGGCGATGCGCTTCGACGTGCGAATCTTCTCGCGCTGCGCGCGCGTCAGTTCCGGCAGGCCGTACGCCCAGTCGGCGTGCGTGCGGAACGCGGTGCTCGCGTCGATCAACGTTGTGTTCGGGTTCTCGACCAGCGATGCCGATTCGCGCGACGCGACGTCCGGCAGGCACAGGAACGTGACGTCCGATGCGTTGATCAGGCGGCGGCGCTCGTCGACGTCCTTGCGCTTCGCTTCATCGATGCGCAGGATCTCGATGTCGTTGCGCGCCGACAGGTATTCGAAGATCTTGAGGCCGGTCGTACCTTCCTGGCCGTCGACAAAAACTTTGGTGCTCATTTCGTTCTCGCTGAATGAAACGGGAGCCGCGGCGCCCTTAAACCGCCATTTTAAGACCTCATCCGGCGGGCCTGCACCGCACGGGGCGAAAAAAAGACGGCCCGCGGGCCGTCTTGTACCGCTCTCGCGCGCCTGCGCGGCATTGCCGCGTCACCGGCGGCGCGGCCGGGCGCGCGTGCCGCCGCGTTCAGCGGCCGCCGGCCAGCCAGCGGGCGGTCGCCTCGGCGACGCGCCGGCCGAACGCCTTCGCGGTCTCGAGGTCGCCCGGCAGCGGGCCCTCGTCGGGCGTCGCATCCGCCGGCGACTGCGCGAGCAGGCCCGTGAAGCCGCCGACGTAGTTGATGTCGTTGCGGGTGGCCGCCTTCGAGTTGGCCGGCATCATGCCCGTGCCGACCCACACCATCCCATGCTGCATCGCCAGTGTGACGAAATACTGAATGGTCGAGAACTTGTCGCCGTTCATCGTCGCGGAGTTCGTGAAGCCCGCGGCGATCTTGTCCTTCCATTTCTGCGTGAACCACGGTTTCGACGTGGCATCGGCGAACTGCTTGAACTGCGCGGACGGGCCGCCCATGTAGGTCGGCGCGCCGAAGACGATCGCGTCCGCCGCGTCCAGCGCGGCCCAGCCCGCGTCGTCGAGTTCGCCGACGGCGATCAGGCGTGCGGTGGCGCCGGCGTCCTGCGCGCCTGCGTGGACGGCGTCGGCCAGTTTCTGTGTGTGACCGTAGCCGCTGTGATAGACGATGACGATGTTCGACATGAAGCGTTCTCCGGAAGGGGACGAAACGGCGGGCGTCGCAGCCTGCCGCGTCACGCGCCGCGGTCGGGCGGCGCGGCGGATGCGCGGCGGGATGCCGCGACCGGTGACGCCGAGTCTAGCAAGTCGAAATGACGGGGGAAAAGCGCGCAGGCGAGGCGGGGAAATTCGCGGGCGCGGGAGAGGGAGGCCGGAGACACGCGCAACGGGGCAGGCGGCGGCGCGTGAGCGCTCACTGGCCGTAAGTGACCGTGAGCCGCGCGGTGCCGATCGTCAGCGTGCCGATCTCGTGCTCGAACATCGGTGCGGGGCGTCCTTGCGCGACGCGCAGGTCCGTGCCCTTAAGCGCATAGACGGTGATGACGTAGCGGTGCGGCTTGCCGGGGGGCGGGCACGGGCCGCCGTAGCCGTCGATCCCGAAGTCGTTGCGCGCCTCGCTCGCGCCGATGCGGCGCAGGAGGCCCGACGCGCTCGCGTCGGCCGGCAGGCTCGTGACGCTTGCCGGGATGCCGGCGACGGCCCAGTGCCACCAGCCGTGCCCCGGCGCATCCGGATCGAAGATCGTGATCGCGTAGCCCTGCGTGCCGGGGGGCGGGTTGCGCCAGCTCAGTTGCGGCGAACGATTGGCGCCCTTGCAGTCGCCGCGGTCGAACACGTTCGCGGCGCCGACGCGGCCGCCGGCCGTCAGGTCGTTGCTCGACACGGTGAACGGGCCTTCCGCCCGCGCGGGCAGGACGGCGAACGCGACGCACGCGGCGGCGCAGGCAAGGGCGGCGATGAACGGCGAAGGACGACCCGGGGACGCAGGCGAAGTGATCCGGCGATCCACACGCATATGGCGCTTCTCCCGTCACGTGGGCCGGACCGATGCTCCCGGCATTGTTGGCGTTGTGCGTTGCCCGCGCAGCTGATGGCGACGATGGATCAAGTCTAGCATTAGGGTTCGATGCGCGATGCGGGCCGGCCCCGGTGCGGATCGGTGGACGAAAAAAAAGCCGCTCGCGATCAGGCGAGCGGCTCGTTCGGCCAGGGTGCCGGCTGCGTGCCGGCCCGGCATTACTCCTTCGGAGCCGTCGCGCCGCCGTGCGCGGCCGACCACTCGGCCGGCGCGTGCAGGAACTTCTCGACTTCGTCGAGCGTCTTGGTCTCGAAGTAGCCCGAGGCCTTCGCGACGCGCAGCACGTCCCACCAGGTCGCCAGCGCGTGCAGGTCGACGTCGATGTCCTTCAGGACCGACACGCTTTCCTTGAAGATGTTGTAGTGGAACAGCACGAAGCAGTGATTCACCGTCGCGCCCGCGGTGCGCAGCGCGTTGACGAAGTTGATCTTGCTGCGGCTGTCGGTCGTCAGGTCTTCCACGAGCAGCACGCGCGAGCCTTCTTCCAGATGGCCTTCGATCTGCGCGTTGCGGCCGAAACCCTTCGGCTTCTTGCGAACGTACTGCATCGGCACCATCATCCGGTCCGCGAGCCATGCCGCGAACGGGATGCCGGCCGTCTCGCCGCCCGCCACCGAGTCGATCTGCTCGAAGCCGACGTCGCGCATGATCGTCGTTTCCGCCATTTCCATCAGCGCACGGCGCACGCGCGGATACGAGATCAGCTTGCGGCAGTCGATGTAGACGGGGCTTGCCCAGCCGGACGTGAAGATGAACGGTTTTTCTGCATTGAAGTGCACTGCCTGTACTTCGAGCAGGATTTTGGCGGTCGTATCCGAGATCGACTGACGATCGTAGCCTGTCATGGGCATTCCTTGGGTGATGAGCGAAGAGCGGGCGCGGGCCCCATGGCGCAGCAAGGGGAACCTGCCCGAGGGGCCGGGGCGCGATCGGAGGGCCAATCGCATCGCTGCGCGCGTAGCCGGCTATTTTACCCGATTCAGGCCGGTTTTCGGCGGAATTCGCGCGGGTTTGCCGCGTGGCTCACCACCGGCGAAACAAACGGGGCCGGACCGCTCGCGCGCTGATGCAAAGGATGCGGCGCTGCACCAACATGCGTCATGCGCGGGGTGTACACTAGGCGACCCTTAGAAATCGCTCAGTACTTTGTACTTTCCTCTTGCCACCCGCCAAGGTTCGATGGCGTGCCGACCCGGCGCGCTGCGTGCCGTCTCGCAGTCGACCACCCCTTCGATTCAAGTAGACGCGGCCCAAGGTGCTGTGTACTGAACCGTCAAAAATTTCGCATGTCTCTCGCAGGTCAATCATGGACGAACAACTGAAGCAGGCCGCTCTCGCTTATCACCTGAACCCGAAACCCGGCAAGATTTCGGTCACCCCGACCAAGCCGCTGTCGAACCAGCTCGATCTGTCGCTCGCGTATTCGCCGGGCGTCGCCGCCGCGTGCGAGGCGATCCACGCCGATCCGCTCGACGCGCAGAAGTACACGTCGCGCGGCAACCTCGTCGGCGTCATCACGAACGGCACGGCCGTGCTGGGCCTCGGCAACATCGGCCCGCTGGCCGCGAAGCCGGTGATGGAAGGCAAGGGCTGCCTGTTCAAGAAGTTCGCGGGCATCGACGTGTTCGACATCGAACTGTCGGAATCCGACCCCGACAAGCTCGTCGAGGCGATCGCGATGCTCGAGCCGACGCTCGGCGGCATCAACCTCGAGGACATCAAGGCGCCGGAATGCTTCTACATCGAGCAGAAGCTGCGCGAGCGCATGAAGATTCCCGTCTTCCACGACGACCAGCATGGCACCGCGATCATCGCGTCGGCCGCGATCCTGAACGGCCTGAAGGTGGTCGGCAAGAAGTTGTCCGAAGTGAAGCTCGTGTGCTCGGGCGCGGGCGCGGCGGCGATCGCGTGTCTGGACCTGCTGGTGAACCTGGGTCTCACGAAGGCGAACATCCTCGTCGCCGACTCGAAGGGCGTGATCTACGAAGGGCGCGGCAACCTCGACCCGTCGAAGCAGCGCTATGCGGCTGCGACCGACGCGCGCACGCTCGCCGACGCGATCGTCGGCGCCGACGTGTTCCTCGGCTGCTCGAGCGCGGGCGTGCTGAAGCAGGACATGGTCAAGACGATGGGCGACCGCCCGCTGATCCTGGCGCTTGCGAACCCGGAACCGGAAATCCGCCCGGAAGACGCGAAGGCCGTGCGCCCGGACGCGATCGTCGCGACCGGCCGTTCGGACTATCCGAACCAGGTCAACAACGTGCTGTGCTTCCCGTTCATCTTCCGCGGCGCGCTCGACGTCGGCGCGACGACGATCACGGAAGAAATGAAGCTCGCGTGCGTGCGCGCCATCGCCGAGCTGGCCGAGGAGACCGACCAGAGCGAGGAAGTCGCGAAGGCGTATGAAGGCCACTCGCTCGAGTTCGGGCCGGAATACCTGATTCCGAAGCCGTTCGATCCGCGCCTGATCATCAAGATCGCGCCGGCCGTCGCGCAAGCCGCGATGGATTCGGGCGTCGCCACGCGTCCGATCCAGGACATGGACGCATACCGCGAGCAGCTCGGCGCGACCGTCTACCGCACCGGCATGGTGATGCGTCCGGTGTTCGCGACCGCGAAGAAGAAGCAGGCGCGCATCGTGTTCGCCGAGGGCGAGGACGAGCGCGTGCTGCGCGCCGCGCAGTTCGTGCTGCAGGAAAAGATCGCGAAGCCGATCATCGTCGGCCGTCCGTCGGTCATCGAGATGCGCTTGCAGAAGATCGGCTCGAAGCTCAAGGCCGGCGTCGATTTCGAGATCGTGAATCCGGAAGACGACACGCGTTACCACCGCTACTGGCAGGCCTACCACGAGATCGGCGCGCGCGACGGCGTCACGCCGGAAGTCGCGAAGGCCGCGATGCGCAAGTTCAACACGCTGATCGGCGCAATGCTCGTGCATCTGGGCGACGCGGACGGGATGATCTGCGGGATGATCGATACGTACCACACGCACCTGAAGTTCATCGAGCAGGTGCTGGGCCGCGCGAAGGGCGCCGAGCACTTCGCGGCGATGAACCTGCTGATGCTGCCGGGCCGCAACCTGTTCCTGTGCGACACGTACGTGAACGAACTGCCGAGCGCCGAACAGCTCGCCGACATGACGATCCAGGCGGCCGCCGAGATCGAGCGCTTCGGCATCGTGCCGAAGGCCGCGCTGCTGTCGAACTCGAACTTCGGCAGCGCGCCGTCGGCGTCGTCGCGCCGCATGGCCGAAGCCCGCAAGCTGATCAGCGAGCGTGCGCCGAACCTCGAGGTCGACGGCGAAATGCACGGCGACGCGGCGCTGTCGGAAGCGGTCCGCAAGGCCGCATTCCCGGGCACGACGCTGTCGGGCGAAGCGAACCTGCTGATCATGCCGAACGTCGAAGCGGCGAACATCGCGTACAACCTGCTGAAGATGGTCGGCGGCGAAGGCGTGACGGTCGGCCCGCTCCTGCTCGGCGCGGCGAAGCCGGTCCACATCCTGACGCCGGCCGCGACCGTGCGCCGGATCATCAACATGACGGCAGTGGCCGCCGCGAACGCGAACACGAAGTAAGTTCGCGCCCGCGTGTGCCGCGCATCGCGCGCGGCGCAATGAAAAACGCCACGGAACCTGCGTTCCGTGGCGTTTTTTTTGTGAACCGCCCACCGCGCGGAGGCGGACGTCCCGACCGCGAACGTCCGCCTCGCGCCGTTACGCGACCTGCTGGCGCGACTGCCCGCCCGTCGGCGAACGCCACTTCGCGAGCAACGTGTTCCACTTCTGGCGTACCGCGCGCAGGTTGTTCTCCTTCACGTGGCCGTAGCCGCGAATGCCGTCCGGCAGCGCCGCCAGCTCGAGCGCGAGCGGGTGGTTGGCCGCGTTCAGCCTGGCCAGCACTTCGTCGATCAGCGCTTCGTACTCGCCGATCAGTGCGCGCTCGGTGCGGCGCTCCTCGGTGCGGCCGAACGGGTCGAGGCCCGTGCCGCGCAGGAACTTTGCCTTCGCGAGCAACCGGAACGCCGACAGCATCCACGGGCCGTACGCCTTCTTCACGAGATGGCCGTGAGCGTCCGTCTTCGCGAACAGCGGCGGCGCGAGATGGAACTTCAGTTTCCAGTCGCCTTCGAACTGCGACGACAGGCGCGCGAGGAACGCCGGATCGGACTGCAGCCGCGCGACTTCGTATTCATCCTTGTACGCCATCAGCTTGAACAGGTTGCGCGCGACCGCTTCGGTCAGTTGCTCCTGCATCGTGTCGCCGTCTGCCAGCGCACGCTCGGCTGCTCGCACCTTGTCGACGAAGGCTGCATAGCGTGCTGCGTATGCGGCGTTCTGGTACGCGGTGAGGAATTCCACGCGCTTCGCGATCAGGGCGTCGACCGCCTTCTTCGTGTGCAACGCGATCACCGTGGCGCCTTGCGCCGGGCGTGCGTCGCCGGCCGCGGCCTGCTTCACGCTCGCGAGGTCGTGGGCGGCGCGGCGGCCCCAGTCGAATGCCGCACGGTTCTTCTCGACCGATACCGCATTCAGCTCGATCGCTCGGACGAGCGACGCAAGCGTGAGCGGCAGCCAGCCTTTCTGCCACGCGTAGCCGAGCACGAACGGGTTCGTGTAGATCGCGTCGCCGAGCAGCGCGACCGCGAAGCGGTTCGCGTCGATGAAGTCGACGGCTTCACCCGCCGCCGCGCGGATGTCGTTTTCCGCGGACAGGCCCGGGAACGCCCAGTTCGGATTCTTGATGAACTCGGCGGTCGGCGTCTGCGCACTGTTGACGACCACGCGCGTCGCGTCATGGCGCATGCGCGACGTGCATTCGTCGCCAGCCGTGACGATCGCGTCGCAGCCGATCACGAGGTCGGCTTCGCCCATCGCGATCCGCGTCGCGTGGATGTCGGTCGGCGCGTGCGAGATCTGCACGTGGCTCATCACGGCGCCGCCCTTCTGCGCGAGGCCCGTGACGTCGAGCACGGTCACGCCCTTGTTCTCCAGGTGCGCGGCCATCCCGAGCAGCGCGCCGATCGTGACGACGCCCGTGCCGCCCACACCCGTGACGAGCACGCCGTAGGCACGGTCGATCGCCGGCAGCGTCGGCTCCGGGATCGGCGGCAGCGCACCGCCGTCCACCGACACGGCCTTGGGCTTCTTCAGCTGGCCGCCTTCGACCGTGACGAAGCTCGGGCAGAAGCCCTTCACGCACGAGAAGTCCTTGTTGCAGCTCGACTGGTTGATCTGGCGCTTCGTGCCGAATTCGGTTTCAAGCGGCTCGACCGACAGGCAGTTCGACTGCACCGAGCAGTCGCCGCAGCCTTCGCACACCGCGTCGTTGATCACGACGCGCTTCGCCGGATCCGGATACGTGCCTCGCTTGCGTCGGCGGCGCTTCTCGGTCGCGCAGGTCTGGTCGTAGATCAGGATCGTCGTGCCTTCGATCTCGCGCAGCTCGCGCTGCACGTCGTCGAGCTGGTCGCGGTGATGGATCGTCACGCCTGGTGCTAGGAGCGCCTTCTGGCTGTCGTACTTCTCCGGTTCATCGGTGACGATCACGATCTTCTTCGCGCCCTCGGACGCGAGCTGGTGCGTGATCTGCGGCACCGTCAGCACGCCGTCGACCGGCTGGCCGCCCGTCATCGCGACCGCGTCGTTATAGAGGATCTTGTAGGTGATGTTCGCCTTCGACGAGATCGCCGCGCGCACCGCGAGCAGGCCCGAGTGGAAATAGGTGCCGTCGCCGAGGTTCGCGAATACGTGCTTCTCGTCCGTGAACGGCGCCTGGCCGATCCACGGCACGCCTTCGCCGCCCATCTGGCTGAAGGTGCTCGTGTTGCGGTCCATCCAGACCGTCATGTAGTGGCAGCCGATCCCGGCGATCGCGCGCGAGCCTTCCGGCACGTTGGTCGACGTGTTGTGCGGGCAGCCCGAGCAGAACCACGGCTTGCGCTCGGTCTGCACGTGCGGCTTCGCGAGCGCCATTTCCTTCGCGTTGATCACCGCGAGCCGCGCGGCGATGCGCGCGCGCACGTCGGACGGCAGCTCGAACTTCTCGAGGCGCGTCGCGATCGCCTTCGCGATGATCGCGGGCGACAGTTCGTAGTGCGCGGGCAGCAGCCAGTTGCCCATCGGTACCGACCATTCCCCGCCGGCGCCGTCCTTCTCGTCGAACTTGCCGAACACGCGCGGGCGCTGCGCATCGGGCCAGTTGTACAGTTCTTCCTTGATCGCGTATTCGAGGATCTGGCGCTTTTCCTCGACGACGAGGATTTCGTCGAGGCCGCGCGCGAACGCCTGCGCGCCCTGGGCCTCGAGCGGCCACACGCAGCCGACCTTGTACAGGCGGATGCCGATCCGCGCGCAGGTTTCGTCGTCGAGGCCGAGGTCCGTCAGCGCCTGGCGCACGTCGAGGTACGCCTTGCCGCCCGTCATGATCCCGAAGCGCGCATTCGGCGAGTCGATCTCGATGCGGTCGAGCTTGTTCGCGCGCACGTACGCGAGCGCCGCGTACCACTTGTAGTCGAGCAGCCGCGCTTCCTGGACGAGCGGCGGGTCCGGCCAGCGGATGTTCAGGCCGCCTTCCGGCAGGATGAAGTCGGTCGGCAGCACGATCTCGGTGCGATGCGGGTCGATGTCGACCGATGCCGACGATTCGACCACGTCCGTCACGCACTTGAGCGCGACCCACAGGCCCGAGTAGCGGCTCATCGCCCAGCCGTGCAGGCCGAAGTCGAGATATTCCTGCACATTGGACGGAAACAGCACCGGCAGCCCGCAGGCCTTGAAGATGTGTTCGGACTGGTGAGCGAGCGTCGACGATTTCGCCGCGTGGTCGTCGCCGGCCAACACCAGCACGCCGCCGTGCTTCGACGAGCCGGCCGAGTTCGCGTGCTTGAAGACGTCGCCGGTGCGGTCGACGCCCGGGCCCTTGCCGTACCACATGCCGAACACGCCGTCGTGCTTCGCGCCGGGATACAGGTTCACCTGCTGCGAGCCCCACACGGCGGTTGCGGCGAGATCTTCGTTGAGACCGGGCTGAAAGACGATCTGGTGGGCCGCGAGGTGCTGCTTGGCCTTCCAGAGCGAGAGATCGAGGCCGCCGAGCGGCGAGCCGCGATAACCGGAGATGAAGCCGGCCGTGTTGAGGCCGGCGGCGCGGTCGCGTTCCTGCTGGAGCATCGGCAGGCGCACGAGCGCCTGAATGCCGCTCATGTACGCGCGGCCGCGTTCGAGCGTGTATTTGTCGTCAAGCGTGACGGACTTCAGCGCGGCTTCAAGCGACGCGCGTTGGCCTGCGTCTAGCGGGGCATTCATTGAACTGTCTCCTCCACCCAGTTTGGGATCACCAAAGCTTCAATTGCGTCGACGTCTTGTGAACGTCTCGGCAGTGGCCGGCATATTCGCCGGTTTTAAGCGATGGTAGCACTGGGATAAACCCGTCGCTCACCGGCCGGTTGGCCTCGGCGCATCGACGAAACGGCGCGCCGCAATGCGTTACATCATGTAAAAGCATGTAAAGCCGGTCCCATCTTCGTACAAATGCCGTTAATCTTGTCGGCCTGCCGGAGGTGCCCGGCCGCGTCGGCCTGTTTCGACGCAACCGGGGAGGCGCCGGCAGTTTTAAAGGAGGTGCAATGAACACACGTCATATCCAGAGTTTCCTGATCGTGTCCGCCGCGTTTTTCGCGATGACCGGCCCGGTGCACGCGCAAGGCGCGAGCGCACTGGCGGCAGCCGGCGCGCAGATGCGTCAGATCGCGCCGGCGCAGGCTGCCGACGCGCAGCCGGCAGCCGCGCGCGTCGTGTCGAAGGCGAACGTGCGTTGATCTGTTCGCGCGGCGCCAGGCCGCGCCGAAACCACGCAAAAGACGAAAGGGCGGGAATCGCAGGATTCCCGCCCTTTTTTTCATGTGCCGCCGAGGCTCGCGCGGCCCCCGGCTGTCGGGCGCCGGGCGGCCGTCTGCGTCAGGCCTTGTCCTGGACCACGCCGCGGCGGATCTGGTCGAGTTCGATCGATTCGAACAGCGCCTTGAAGTTGCCTTCGCCGAAGCCCTGATTGCCCTTGCGCTGGATGATCTCGAAGAAGATCGGGCCGATCTGGTTCTCGGTGAAGATCTGCAGCAGCAGGTCGTCGCGGGCACCGTCGATCAGGATCTTGCGCTTCTTCAGTTCGTCCAGCGATTCGCCGTGGTTCGGCACGCGGCGGTCGACCAGCTCGTAATACGTGTCGATCGTGTCGAGCAACTTCACGCTCTTGCCGCGCAGGCCGTCGACCGCGCCGTAGATGTCGTTCGTGCCGAGCGCGATGTGCTGGATGCCTTCGCCGTGGTACGCGTCGAGGTATTCCTGAATCTGGCCGGCCGTGTCCGAGCCTTCCTCGTTGATCGGGATCCGGATCTTGCCGCACGGCGAGGTCATCGCCTTCGACTTCACGCCGGTCACCTTGCCTTCGATGTCGAAGTACCGCACTTCGCGGAAGTTGAACAGGCGCTCGTAGAACTCGGCCCATTCCTGCATGCGGCCGCGATGCACGTTGTGCGTCAGGTGGTCGATGTAGGTGAGGCCGTGGCCGACGGGGTTCGGGTTCGCGCCGGCGATCGGCTCGAAGTCGACGTCGTAGATGCTGATGTCACCGATCGCGCCCGGCTGCGCGCCGTTCTTGCCGCGCCAGCGGTCGACGAAGTAGATCAGCGAATCGCCGATGCCCTTGATCGCCGGGATATTCAGCTCCATCGGGCCCGTCTTGTTGTCGAAGCCCCACGCGCCGAGTTCGAGCGCGTGCTTGTACGCCTTCGCGGCGTCCTGCACGCGGAACGCGATCGCGCAGATCGACGGGCCATGCAGGCGTGCGAAGCGTTGCGCGAACGAATCGGGTTCGGCGTTGATGATGAAGTTGATGTCGCCCTGGCGGTAGACCGTCACGTCCTTGTGGCGATGGCGCGCGATCGCGGTGAAACCCATCCGTTCGAACAGTTGTCCGAGCGCTTTCGGATCCGGAGCGGTGTATTCGATGAATTCGAAGCCGTCGGTGCCGACGGGGTTGTCCCATTGGGGGATCTGCATGTCGTGTCTCCTGTGCGGGGCGATCGGCCGGCGCGACGTGCGCGCGCGGCCCGGTTCGATGTCGAACGCGGCGCACGCATCGGCGTGCGCAACGAATCGGTACGTGCGACAAAGTGTAGCGGGCGGCCGCGAGCGTAAACTTGCGAACTTAATCGTCAATGCCTACGATGGCGCAATTTCCAGTCTCTGAACCATCATTGGAGGGCAGAAGATGGCGCAAGCCGAATTGGATGCCATCGACCGGCGGATTCTCGCGATTCTTCAGGAGAACGGCCGCTTGTCGAACCAGGAGATCGCCGAGCGCGTGAACCTGTCGCCGAGCCCGTGCCTGCGACGGATCCGGCGGCTCGAGGAGATCGGTGTGATCACCGGCTACGTCGCGTTGCTCGATCCGCAGAAGCTGGGGCTCGACCTGCTCGCATACGTGAGCGTGCGGCTCGAGAAGCGCGGCGGCCTGGCGCCGGCCCGTGCCGACGAGACGTCGGCGCGCGCGGGCGCGACCCACGCGGAACTGTTCCGCGCGGCCGTGCAGACCTGGCCGGAAGTGGTGGCGTGCCATGCGATGACGGGCGACATGGATTACCTGCTGCGGGTGCAGGTCGAGGACATGGCGCACTTCTCCCGCTTCGTGCAGGAGCATTTGCTGCACCATCCGTCGGTGATCGACGTGAAGACGAGCTTCTCGCTCGAGTGCTTCAAGGAGACGACGGCGTTGCCGATCCGGTCGGTGCGCTAGAGCGCGGTGCGGGAAGGGGAGAAAGAAGGCTGAGCCGGGCGCCCCGCAAGGCAGCCCGGTCGGCCGATGTCATGCCGTCAGCGCGGCGGGCATCAGCGATTCGATGAACTTCGACGTGCGGTGCGCCTGGCGCTTGAGCGCGTAGTCGAATACCGCGGCCTGCTCCTGCAGCATCTCGGCGAGGATCGTCGAGTGGTCGGCCGGTGGCAGCGACAGGTACGCATCGGCCTCGCCGTAAGCGTACTCGATGCGCATCCCGGACTTCTTCGCGATGTGCATCATCGTCGCGTTGCGCGACAGGCAATGCATGTACAGCATCGTCACGCGGGTGTTGCGGCTGCGGATCGCCGCGCGCTCGAACAGTTTCGAGCCGACACCGCAGCCGCGGGCGCTTTCGAGCACCGACACGCCGAATTCGGCCGTACGCTTGTCGCCTTCGGCGGGCAGATACGCCAGGTGGCCGACCCCGATCAGCTCGAGCGCATGGTCGAACACGCCGAACACCGTGTCGCGACCGAAGTCGATCGTACGGACATAGTTCTCGATCACATGGTCGGGCACCATCTGGCCGAAGCGCAGCAGGCGGTCCTCTTCGTTGAGCGAGAGAAAGTGGGTGAGCATTTGCTCACGGTCTTTGGAAGCCAGTTCCCTGACGAGAACCGGCGCAGTACCGGCGTGGCCGACTGCATCGGCACGGCGGTCGAGTTGCGTGTTCATCGTGGGTTCCTCAGTGTGTAGCTGCACGAGCAACTTGTGCAATGCAGCGCATTTTACCTGAGCGGGGTTGGGGAAAACCCGTATTTGACGTTATTTGTGCTGAGGGGGAATTCTAAATCCGCTTAGTTCATTCTCTATCTATTTGATTTTTAACGGATTTAAAATTCATCACATGAAATGCGCGGCGGCCTGTCGCAGTGTGCCCGCCGCGCAACGCATGCTGCTGCGCGGCAATCACGCGCCGGGCGACAGCCCGCGTTCCATCAGGTCGATCACCTGTTCGGCGAAGTCGCGGTAGCCGAGGCGGCCACCCGGCTTGAGCCACGTGAACGTCCAGTTGATCATCCCGAACACCATCATCGTGACCGACGTCTGGTTTTCCTTCGAGATCCGGTCCGGGTAGGCGCGCGCGAGCTGACGCGCGAATGCCGCGACGATGTCGCGCTGCCGGTCGAGCACGATTTCGCGCTGCGCGTCCTCGAGATACTTCACGTCGTTGAGCAGCGCGACATGGCGGCTGTGCGACGTCTCGTACTCGGCGAGGAACGCGCGCACCAGCTCGGCGAACGCGTCGCGCTCGCTGAGGCCGCGCCGCTGGCTCGCGCCTTCCACCTCGGCGATGATCAGCATCAACCGCTTCGTGTAGCGGTCGAGCAGGTCGAACAGGATCGCTTCCTTGCTCTCGTAATAGTGATAGAGACGTGCCTTCGACGTGCCGCTCGCGGTCGCGAGATCGGACATCGACGTGCTCGGATAGCTCGTTTGCGCGAATTTCTCGGCGGCGAGATCGAGGATCTGCTCGCGCTGGGATTCGTGGTCGGGCGCTCGGGTACGGGCCATGGTCGAATGCGAAAGTTGTAGCGTTAGCGAGGCGCGGCTGCCGCGCGCACCTGCGTGGAAGAAAGGGCGGCCGGCGCGTCGTCCTGCAGCTCGAGCCGGCCGGCAGCCGCGAGTTCGCGGCAGCGCCACCAGGCGATCGAATCGCTGACGAACAGCCCGCCGCGGTCGGCGTTGGCCATGATGTCGCCGACGACACGTCGCGCGGGCAGCCAGCCGGGTTCCGCGTGCGCGACGATCAGCGCGTCGAGGTCCGCGTAATGGCCGCTCTCGATCGTGTTGCTGACCCAGTAGCGCAGCTCGGCATTCAGGTGCTTCGCCTCTTGCCATTCGAGCGCGAGGCGACCGATGCGCAGTACCGAGATCGGCGCGGCCACCGGCCGTTTGCGAGCGAGTGCCGCGGGCGAGAACATCCCGGTCGAGCAGGCCTGGTCGGTGCGGGTCAGCGCCGCGCGCTGCGGGGCGTCGAGGTCCGCGGCCGACAACCGCACCTCGTTCAGCCGCTGCGGCGCGTTGCGCAGGTGATAGGCGACGCGGCGCAACAGCAGCTTGTCGCCGACGCTCGGTGCGTGCCAGACGACTACCTGGTCCGTATCCATCGCGAGCTGGTCGAGGCGGGTGAATTCACCTTCGATCTCCGCATTCCAGTCGGGAATCTGGTCGCCGAGCACGCGCTGCCAGAAGGCGGCGCGCGTGTCGGGCGTCTCGTCGGCGCCCTTCAGCGGCCCGACCGCGAGATCGTCGAGCAATCCGACGACGCGCTCGTCGCGTCCGGCTTGCGCGAGCGCCTCGCGCAGCGACGCGGCGGCGGTGCCGCCCTGAATCACGTGAATGGTACTCATCGGCCTGTCATCAACAAAAGAAAACCGCCGGCCGGGCGGACGTTGCGACGTCCAGCCGGCCGGCGGCCCCTAGTGTAAGCGAGATGTGTGACGACGAGAAACCGGCGCGCCGCGCCGGTGCGACACCACTCAACGCTCGTCGAAGCTCACGACGACCTTGTCGCTGATCGGATGGCACTGGCACGTGAGCACGAAGCCGTCCTTCACTTCATGTTCCTCGAGCGTGTAGTTCTTCTCCATCCGGACTTCGCCTTCGACCACCTTCGCGCGGCACGTGCAGCACACGCCGCCCTTGCACGCATATGGCAGCGCGAGGCCCGCGCGCAGGCCGACGTCGAGCAGGCTCACGCCCTCGTACGGCAGGCGCAGCTTGCGCTTCTTGCCGTCGAGCACGATTTCGAGATCGGCGGCCGGCGTCTGATCGGTGATCTCGACGACGGGCGCGCCGGCTTGCGGCAGCGGCGTGCCGAAGCGTTCGACATGTACCTTCGCCGGCGGCACGCCGGCTGCCTTCAGCGCGGCTTCGGCCGCGTCCATCATCGGCGCCGGGCCGCAGATGAACGCTTCGTCGATCGCGTCGGCCGGCGTCAGCGTGGCAAGGAATTCCGCGCATTTCGCCTGGTCGAGCACGCCGTTGAACAGCTCGACGTCCTGCTGGTCGTCCGACAGCACGTGGTACAGGACGAAGCGGTTCATGTAGCGGTTCTTCAGGTCCTCGAGCTCCTCGGCGAACATGATGGCGTCGACGCTGCGGTTGCCGTAGATCAGCGTGAACGTGCTGCGCGGCTCGAGCTCGAGCGTCGTCTTCACGATCGCGAGCACCGGCGTGATGCCCGATCCGCCGGAGAACGCGACGTACTGTTTGCCGTGGTCGGCGTTCAGGTGCGTGAAGAAGCGACCGTCCGGTGTCATCACGTCGATCGTGTGGCCGGGCTTCAGCGTGTCGAACGCGAAGTTCGAAAACCGGCCGCCGCGCACGCGCTTGATGCCGATGCGCAGCTCGCCGTCACGGTCGTAGTCCGTCGTACCGACGCAGATCGAGTACGAGCGGCGCGTTTCCTCGCCGTCGATGTGAGTCTTCAGCGTGACGAACTGGCCCTGCGTGAAGCGGTACGCGTCGCGCAATTCGGGCGGCACGTCGAAGGAGACGGTAACGGCGTCGGCGGTCTCGGGGCGCACATCGCGGATACGCAGCGGGTGAAATTGCGGGGTCGCCATGATCAATAAGGTTTGAAGTAGTCGAAGGGTTCGCGGCAGTCGACACAGCGATACAACGCCTTGCAGGCCGTGGACGCGAATTGCGCGAGACGCTCGGTGCGGGCGGAACCGCAGCGCGGGCAGACGGGCGCCGCGACGGGGCGCGGCACGAAACGCACGACGTTTTCCCGCGGCGCGGCGCCGGCGCACTGGCCGACGGGCGGCGCGATGCCGTACGCGCGCAGCTTGTCGCGCGCTTCCTGCGTGATCCAGTCGGTCGTCCATGCGGGCGCGAGCACCGTCTCGATCCGGTGCGGCGGCAGGTCGGCGGCGTGCATCGCCGCGGCGATGTCCTCGGCGATCTGCGACATCGCCGGACAGCCGGAGTAGGTCGGCGTGATCACGACTTCGAGCAGGCCGTCGTCTGCGCGACGGACGTCGCGCAGGATGCCGAGCTCACGGATCGACACGACTGGAATCTCGGGATCGGGCACGGCTTCGAGCACGTCCCACGCGCGCGCGAGCAACGGATCGTTGCGGTGCGCGGCGGGTGCGGCGTCGGCGGGGGCGGCAGTCTGGACGGACATCGTCGGGCTCCGTTGGGTCGGCCGGTTACCAGGTCGCGCCGGGGTGCTGGCGCGCGAGGCTCTGCATTTCCGCGAGCAGGTAGCCCATGTGCTCCGAGTGCTCGCCCTGCTTGCCGGTCGTCACATGCTGCACGGGCGCGGGCAGGGTGAGCGTCGCTTCCGCGAGCGCATCGTCCACGTCCGCGCGCCATGCGGCTTCGAGCGTGGCCGCTGCCGGGCCGATGCCGGATGCGGCGATCGCGTCGTCGACCGCGTCGGCGGCGAAGAATTCGCGCGTGTACGGAATCAGGTAGTCGAGCGCGGCCTGCGCGCGGCGATGCGATTCGTCGGTGCCGTCGCCGAGGCGCAGCAGCCATTCGCGGGCATGCTGCACGTGATAGCGGGTTTCCTTCACCGATTTCGCGGCGATCGCGGCGAGTTGCGCGTCCGTCGACGTTTCGAGCGCCGTCCACACGTGCAGCATCAGCGTCGCGTAGAGGAAATTGCGCACGATGGTCACCGCATAGTCTTTGTCGGCGTGCGCGGTGCCGGCGATCGGGCCGTAGTGCGGCAGCTCGGCGAGCGTGAAGTTCGCGAACTCGCGCTCGGTACGGAAGTACGCGTAGTCGTCTTCCGTCTTCGCCGCGCCGTTCAGTTGGCGGTCGAGGTCGGCTGCGTGCGTATACAGCATGCGGGCCTGGCCGATGAGGTCGAGGCTCATGTTGGTGAGCGCGATGTCTTCCTCGAGGATCGGGCCGTGGCCGCACCATTCGGCGTTGCGCTGACCGAGGATCAGCGCGTTGTCCGCGAGGCGCAGCACGTAGGAGAGGTGTTCGGGCGTGATCGTCATGGCGCGGGCGTTACATGTGGTTGACTTCGTCGGGCAGCGTGTAGAACGTCGGGTGACGGTAGATCTTGTCGCCCGCCGGTTCGAACAACTCGGCCTTCTCGGCCGGATCCGACGCGGTGATCGCCGACGACGGCACCACCCAGATGCTCACGCCTTCCTGGCGACGCGTGTAGACGTCGCGCGCCATGCGCAGCGCCATCGACGCGTCGGCCGCGTGCAGGCTGCCGCAATGCTTGTGGTCGAGGCCCTGCTTGCTGCGTACGAACACTTCCCAGATCGGCCATTCCTTGTTCATCACTCTCTCCTGAATCCTGTATTCGATAGTTGCCGCTCAGGCGGCTTGCTGCTTGGCGCGGGCGCGGCGCTTTGCTTCGTGCGCGAGCGCGGCTTCGCGCACCCACGCACCGTCGTCGTGCGCCTTCACGCGCGTCGCGAGGCGTTCCTTGTTGCACGGGCCGTCGCCGTTGACGACGCGCCAGAATTCATCCCAGTCGATCACGCCGTAGTCGTAGTGGCCGCGCGCCTCGTTCCATTTCAGGTCAGGGTCGGGCAGCGTCACGCCGAGCACCTTCGCCTGATCGACCGTCGCGTCGACGAACTTCTGCCGCAGGTCGTCGTTCGAGATCCGCTTGATGCCCCATTTCGCGGACTGGTTGCTGTGGACCGAATCGGCGTCGCTCGGGCCGAACATCATCAGCACCGGCCACCACCAGCGGTTCACCGCCTGCTGGACCATCGCGCGCTGCGCGTCGGTCCCCTTCATCATCGACAGCAGTGCATCGAAGCCCTGGCGCTGGTGGAACGACTCTTCCTTGCACACGCGGATCATCGCGCGCGCATACGGGCCGTACGTGCAGCGGCACAGCGGGATCTGATTCATGATCGCGGCGCCGTCGACGAGCCAGCCGATCACGCCGACGTCGGCCCAGGTCGGCGTCGGGTAGTTGAAGATGCTCGAGTATTTCGCCTTGCCGGCGTGCAGCGCGTCGATCAGCGAATCGCGCGATACGCCGAGCGTTTCGGCCGCGCTATATAGATAGAGGCCGTGACCGGCTTCGTCCTGGACTTTCGCGAGCAGGATCGCCTTGCGCTTCAGGCTCGGTGCGCGCGAGATCCAGTTGCCTTCCGGCAGCATGCCGACGACTTCCGAGTGCGCGTGCTGCGAAATCTGGCGGACCAGCGTCTTGCGATAGGCATCGGGCATCCAGTCCTGCGGTTCGATCTTGCCGTCCGCGGCCATGACCGCGTCGAACCGCGCCTGCTCGGGCGACTCGGCTGCGGCGTCGAGCGGTGCGACGTTGCCGGGGATGTCGAGGGATTGCGTGTACATGGCGGAGGATCTCGTCCGGTTGAATGTGTGCGAAGTATAAACCAACCGACCGGTCGGTTAATAAATTTCTTGCGGATTTGCAGCGGGACTCGGGTAAACGTGGGGCGATGGGCGCGATCGCCGGTCGGGAGGGCGGTGGCGCGTGAGACGGGTGGCTTCTGCGGCACAATGCCTGCTTTCCGATGAGGATTTCGCCGATGTCATTTCGAAGCAGTTTCGTCGCGACCGTGCTGGGCGCGTCCGTTTTCATGTCGCCGCTCGCGGTCTCGGCCGCACCGGCCGGGTGGGTCGCCGCGTGGGCGACCGCGTTGCAGCCGATTCCCGACCTGACTGCGCCGCCGCCGCTCTACCGCGCGCCCGACGTGGCCGGGCGAACCGTTCGGCAGATCGTCTACCCGACGGTTTCCGGGCATGCCGCGCGGATTCGTATCAGCAACGCCTACGCTCGCGCGCCGCTGTTGATCGAGGCTGCCAGTCTCGCGCGCGCCGGTGACGGCGCGGCGCTTGCCGACGCGACGGGCGCTTCCGTCCGCTTCGGCGGCAAGACGTCGGTGACGCTCGCCCCGGGCCAGGAGCTTGAAAGCGACCCGGTGGCGATCGACGTGACGGCCGGGCAGCCGTATGCAATCAGTCTGCGGATGGGGGCAAACCAGCGGATGACGGTGTGGCACCGTGTGTCGAACCAGCTCAATTACGTATCGGCGCCGGGCGATCATGTGAACGATCCGGGCGCCGGCGCATTCCGCACGCGCTTTACCCAGTATGCGTGGGTGACCGAACTGGCCGTCGAGGCGGGCGCCGCGCGGGCGAGTGTCGCCGCGATCGGGGACTCGATCACCGACGGGCTACGCTCGAGCCTGAACCGCAACCGTCGTTGGCCGGATGCGCTGGCGCGTCGGCTGGCCACGGCAGGTTCGGATTCGCTCGGCGTCGTGAATCTCGGGATCAGCGGCAATCGGCTGCTGAGCGATTCGGCATGCTACGGCACGTCGCTGGCGTCACGGTTCGAGCGCGATGCGCTTTCGCGTGCAGGGGTGAAGGCGGCGATCGTGCTGATCGGCATCAACGACATCAACTTTGCGGCGATGCCGCCGCGTGCGGGGCTCGATTGCGACAACCCGCATACGCAGGTCACGGCCGCTTCGTTGATCGACGGCTATCGCCGGTTGATCGAGGCAGCACATCACCAGGGCGTGAAGGTCTTTGGCGCGACGCTCACGCCTGCGGCGTTGCCGGCCGGGCGCGAGGCGGTCCGACTCGAGGTGAACCGGTGGATCCGGAGCGGCGGCGGGTTCGACGGCGTGGTGGACTTCGACGCGGTGCTGCGCGACCCGGCTCGCCCGAGTGTGCTGCAGCGCCGGTATGACAGTGGCGACGGCATTCATCCGAGTGACGCGGGTTACACGGCCATGGCCGATGCAGTGCCGATGGAGCGGCTGCGGGCCGCAGTCGGCGGCAAGTGACATCGCCTTATATATAGAGCGACGAACCACCGGCTTCCTCGAGATTGTGGGCGGCGCTCGGTCCCTCGAGCCCCAAAAGCCCCCGTGCGCGTTAGCGCGCGGGGGCTTTTTCAAAATATTTTCACAAAGGGGTTGCGGAGACCGGGGCGGGT
>NZ_CABVPN010000033.1 GCF_902499115.1 Burkholderia diffusa | reverse complement strand
CCCTGTGCGGCCATCACGGCCGGGCTCGTGTAGTTTTCCGACGCGATCAGCTCGATGTGCTCTTCCTGGCGGCGGTTTTCCTGCTCGATCGCTGCAAAGATTTCGGGATCGACGTTCGCGATGGTGCTTTGGGCTCTGTCAAACATACGGTTTCCGTTAAGTGTGTACAGGTTGACCGGAGTGGCCGAGTACATTGCGCTGCTGGCGGAACCAGCCCGACGTGGCGGAAGAATCCGTATGACGCGAGGCAGGACAGCCACCGGCGATGCACGCGACGGCGCACAACGGCTGCCCAGGCGAACGGCAAAAACGGCGCCCCGCGCTTCACGGTGGGATGCTCCACCTTGAACCCGAAGGGTTCTATCGCCAGTCACGCAGGGGTGATGAGCGCGTTAGTGTATTGGATGCGTCATGAATAGGCAACCGCACGGCGGGACGCCCGAAGCAATTGGGGCCAGACTGTACGCGCCCGTACCGGAACGCTGTGCCGCCTTGCCGCGGTGCCGCAATCTCAGTAGGCTTGCGGGATACTATCCGCTACTTTGTTACCGACCAGGAGCAGCAATGATCGTGTTCGTCACAGGCGCGTCCGCCGGCTTCGGCGCCGCCATCGCCCGTGCCTTCGTCAAGGGCGGCCACCGCGTCGTCGCAACCGCGCGCCGCAAGGATCGTCTCGATGCGCTCGCCGCCGAACTCGGCGATTCCCTGCTGCCGCTCGAGCTCGACGTACGCGATCGCGCGGCCGTCGAGGCCGTGCCGGCCGCCCTTCCCGCCGAATTCGCAGCACTCGACGTCCTCGTCAACAACGCCGGCCTCGCGCTCGGCGTCGAGCCGGCCCAAAAGGCCAGCCTCGACGAATGGCACACGATGATCGACACGAACTGCACGGGCCTCGTCACCGTTACGCACGCGCTGCTGCCCGGCATGATCGAGCGCGGCCGCGGTCACATCTTCAATATCGGCTCGGTCGCGGGTTCGTACCCTTATGCGGGCGGCAACGTCTACGGCGCGACCAAGGCTTTCGTCAGACAATTCAGCCTGAACCTGCGCGCCGACCTGCTCGGCACGCCACTGCGCGTCACCGATATCGAGCCGGGCCTGTGCGGCGGCACCGAGTTCTCGAACATCCGCTATCGCGGCGACGACGCAAAAGCGGCGAGCGTCTACAACAATGTCCAGCCGCTCATGCCCGAGGACATCGCCGACACGATCTACTGGATCGCGACGCGCCCGGCACACGTCAACGTCAACACGATCGAGCTGATGCCGGTCGCGCAAGCGCCCGGCGGCCCGACCGTCCACCGCGGCTGAAAGTCGCGCGGGCCCGCCCCCTCTCGGGGCCGGCCCGCAGTGTGCTACGGCATACTACATTCCGTTACGAATCGGTTACGAATCCGGCCTCGGCCTTCCGGTAAAATGCGCGCCATGACTCAGCCTACCCGCTCCCCGGACGCGCACTCCGGCTTCACTTGGCCGGTACGCGTGTACTACGAGGACACCGACGCAGGCGGCATCGTCTTCTATGCCAACTACCTGAAGTTCTTCGAACGCGCTCGCACCGAGTGGCTGCGCGCATGCGGCATCGACCAGCGTCGGCTCGCCGACGATACCGGCGCGATCTTCATCGTTCGCAGCACATCGCTCGACTACCGCGCGCCGGCGCGACTCGACGACGCGCTGACGATCACGAGCCGGCCCGGGCGCATCGGCCGCGCATCGGTGGAATTCACGCAGGAAGCTTGGTGCGGAGACACGCTGCTCGTGGCCGGACACATCCGCCTCGGCTGCGTCGACCGAACCGGCATCCGGCCCGCAGCAATCCCGCCGGTCGTGCTCGACGCGCTGCAACGCGGGCCCGTCATCGACGCCGGGCAGACTGTATTGTCAACGAAGCTCGGATGAGCACCGTTTAGACAAAGCCTATGAACTTGCCCTCCTGAATCGATACTAAGCAAGGTTCGGCGCCAGGCCAGGCCGGCGCGCCGCGCCACACGCATACCGTGCGCCCTCGCCGGACACCCCCGAAGGGACGTTACTCAAACCTCTATGAACACTTCTCAAGACCTGTCGATCATTTCCCTCGTCCTCAACGCGAGCGTGCTGGCCCAGGCCGTGATGGGGCTGCTGCTGCTGCTGTCGCTGATGTCGTGGACCTTCATCTTCCGCAAGTGGTTCGCGATCCGCCGCGCACGCGCGCAGACCGAACGCTTCGAAAGGGATTTCTGGTCGGGCGGCGACCTGCAGGCGCTGTATCAAAGCGCGGCCAACAATCGTCACACGATCGGCGCGCTCGAGCGGATTTTCGAATCGGGGATGCGTGAGTTCCTGAAGGGGAAGGAAAAGCGCATCAGCGACCCGGGCCTCGTGCTCGACGGCGCGCGCCGTGCGATGCGCGCGTCGTTCCAGCGCGAAATGGACGTGCTCGAAGCGAACCTCGCGTTCCTCGCGTCGGTCGGCTCGGTCAGTCCGTACATCGGTCTGTTCGGCACCGTCTGGGGGATCATGAACTCGTTCCGCGGCCTGGCGAACGTGCAGCAGGCGACGCTCGCGAACGTCGCACCGGGCATCGCCGAGGCGCTCGTCGCCACCGCGATCGGCCTGTTCGCCGCGATTCCGGCGGTTGTCGCGTACAACCGCTACGCGCACGACATCGACCGCCTCGCAATCCGCTTCGAGACCTTCATCGAAGAGTTCTCGAACATCCTGCAGCGTCAGGCCCAGTAAGGAGCGCGCCATGGCAGGAAGTCCCATTCGATCCAGCATGCGCGGCGGCCGCTCGCGCCGCGCGATGGCCGACATCAACGTCGTGCCGTACATCGACGTGATGCTGGTGCTGCTCGTGATCTTCATGGTCACGGCACCGCTCGTCGCCCCGTCGATCATCAATCTGCCGACCGTCGGCAATGCCGCCCCCCAGGAACAGACGCCACCAGTCGTCGTCAACATCAAGGCCGACCGCACGATGAGCGTCAAGTACAAGGGCGACTCCGGCGCGACGCAGGAAGACACGATGACCAAGGCCGAGCTCGACAGCTTCATCTCGGCCCGGCAGGCTGACCATCCCGACCAGCCCGTCGTGATCGCGGCCGACAAGACCGTGCAGTACGATGCCGTCATGACCGTGATGTCGGACCTGAAGGCGCGCGGCGTCAAGCGCGTCGGCCTCCTCGTCAAATCGCAATGAACCGGCAGCAATCCACGCGCGGCAACGCCTATCCGTCTCAGCCCCCTCGCGAGCGCGGCACCTGGCGCGCGTTCGCGCTCGCGGCGCTGATGCACGTGCTGCTCGCGTTGTTCCTCTATCACGGCGTGCAGTGGCAGAACAGCACGCCGGCAGGCGCCGAAGCCGAACTGTGGACCGAGGTGCCCGACGTGCCCGCGCCGCGGCCCGTCGTCACACCCACGCCGCCCGCGAAGCTCGCACCGCCCCCTCCCCCGGTCAGGGACGAGCAGGCGGACATCGCGCTGCAGCAGAAGAAACGGCAACAGGAAGCGGCCGCGCGCGAAGCGCTGCTCGAGCAGCAGCGCCGCGCGCAGCAACTGAAGACCCAGCAGGAAGAAGCCCGGCGCGAGCAGCTTGCGGCCCAGCAGGCTGCTGCCCTCGCCGCGCAGAAGGCCGCCGAGCGCGAAAAGCAGAAGCAGGCGGACAAGCTCAAGCAACAACAGCTCGTGGAGCAGCAGAAGCTCGAACAGCAAAAACTCCAGCAGCAGAAACTGCAGCAACAGAAGCAGGCGCAGCTGGAAGCGCAGCAGGCGGCGAAGGCCAAGGCCGACGCGGCCGCGAAGGCGAAGGCGGAAGCCCAGGCAAAGGCGAAGGCCGAGGCGACGGCGCGCGCGAAGGCCGACGCGGCGGCGAAGGCGAAGCTCGACCGTGAGCGCAGCGCGCGTCTCGCGCAGATGCAAGGCATGTCCGGGTCCGGCGAAGGCGGCGGTGAAGGCCTCGCGAAAAGCGGTACCGGGACGGGCTCCGGCGGCAATGCCGCGTCGCCCGGCTATCCCGACAAGGTGCGTCGCCGTGTGAAGCCGAACATCGTCTGGGGCGGCGAGCGCGCGGGCCTGACGACGGTCGTCGCGATCCGCTGCACGCCGTCGGGCGACGTGCTGAGCGTTTCGATCCGCCGTTCGAGCGGAAATTCGGGGTGGGATCAAGCCGTGGTCAATGCGATTCAGGCGTCGGTCCCATTGCCGCCCGATTCTAACGGTCGTACCCCGTCCGACATTACGATTACCTTCAAGGCAGCGGAGTGATCGCAAATGCGCTTACACTCCGTGCGTCGCTGCCGGACGGGAACGAATCGGGTATTTTTACTGTCTCTGCGGTTGCGCAGCGATCCAAGTCACATGGGAAGCAAGAAGCATGAGTTTGATGACGAAACTAGGTTTCAGGGCACTCGTGGCCTCGTGTCTGATTGCGGCCGGCGGCGCCGCTAATGCGCAGGTCAACGTGCTGATCACCGGCGTCGGTTCGACCCAGTTCCCCATCGCCACCGCGAATTTCGTGAACGAGGCGAACCTGCCGCAGCAGGTCACGTCGATCGTCCGCGCCGACCTCGCGCGCAGCGGCAAATTCACCAATATCGACGCGGGCAGCACGCCCGTGCCCGAAACCGCATCGGTCGATCTCGGCGCATGGAAAGCCAAGGGCGCGAACGCGTTCGTCGCCGGCAGCGTGAACCGCGACGCCAACGGCCAGTACAAGGTGAACTTCATCCTGTACGACACCGTGAAGCAGCAAAGCCTCGGCGGCCTGTCGCTGACGGCGAACGACAACACGCTGCGCACGGCTGGCCACAAGATCGCCGACTACATCTACCAGAAGTTGCTCGGCGTGCGCGGCGTGTTCGCCACGCGTCTGTCGTACGTGATCAAGACGGGCAACCGGTACCAGTTGCAGATCTCGGACTCCGACGGCCAGAACGCACGCATCGCGCTCTCGAGCACCGAGCCGATCATCTCGCCGGCGTGGTCGCCGAGCGGGACGAAGGTCGCGTACGTGTCGTTCGAGCGCAAGAAGCCGATCGTCTACATCCATGACCTGCCGACGGGCCGCCGCTACATGGTCTCCGACCAGAAGGGCAACAACAGTGCGCCGGCGTGGTCGCCGGACGGCAACACGCTGGCCGTTGCGCTGTCGCTGACGGGCAATACGCAAATCTATACGGTCAATGCGAACGGCGGCGGTCTGCGCCGGCTCACGCAGAGCAGCTCGATCGACACCGAGCCGTACTACTCGCCGGACGGCCGCTGGATCTATTTCACGAGCGATCGCGGCGGCGCGCCGCAGATCTACCGGATGCCCGCGCAAGGCGAAAGCGCCGGCTCCGCGCAACGCGTGACCTTCACCGGCAGCTACAACACCAGCCCGCGCATCAGCCCGGACGGCAAGTTGCTCGCCTACATCTCCCGCACGGGTGGGGGGTTCAAGCTGTACGTTCAGGATCTGCAAACCGGCGCGGCGAACGCCATCACGAATACCAATCGCGACGAATCGCCGAGCTTCGCGGCAAACGGCCAGTACCTTCTTTACGCTACCCAGTCGGGTGGTCGCAACGTGCTGGCAGCAGTGCCCTCCGACGGCAGCGCGCCGCCGCAGATCCTGTCCGTCCAGGGCGGCTCCGTTCGTGAGCCGTCGTGGGGGCCCTTCATGCAATGACCACAAGGAGAGTAACCATGATGTCGAACAAAGCTCGTCTGGCCCTGGCCGTGATGATGATCAGCGCGCTCGCAGCGTGTAAGTCGGGCGTCAAGCTCGACGACAAGGCCAACGCGGGCGCGATGAGCACGCAGCCGAGCGCCGACAACGTCGCGCAGGTGAACGTCGATCCGCTGAATGACCCGAACAGCCCGCTTGCGAAGCGCAGCATTTACTTCGACTTCGACAGCTATTCGGTGAAGGACGAATACCAGCCGCTGCTGCAGCAGCACGCTCAGTACCTGAAGAGCCACCCGCAGCGCCATGTGCTGATCCAGGGCAACACCGACGAACGCGGCACGAGCGAGTACAACCTTGCGCTGGGTCAGAAGCGTGCGGAGGCTGTCCGCCGCGCGATGGCACTGCTCGGCGTGAACGACTCGCAGATGGAAGCCGTGAGCCTCGGCAAGGAAAAGCCGCAAGCATCGGGTCACGACGAAGCATCGTGGGCGCAGAACCGCCGCGCCGACCTCGTCTACCAACAGTAAGTAACGGAAGAGTTGCCGTATGACGCACCGTGTATCCTGGCTGCGGATGGCCGCAGCATTCTGCGTCGTCGGCGCGGCGTGGTCGGCCGCGCCGGCGCACGCCGGCATGTTCGACGACAACGAGGCGCGCCGCGCCGTGCTTGATCTGCGCAGCAAGAGTGACAACCTGTCCAGTCAGTTGTCGGCCGCCCAGCGTACGATACTCGATCAATCCGGCCGTATCGACCAGCTGAACCAGCAGGTCGCGACGCTGCGCGGCGAGAACGAAGACCTGACGAACCGGCTGACGACGCTCGAGCGGCAGCAGAAAGAGTACTACCAGGATCTCGACACGCGGCTGAAGAAGTTCGAGCCGCAACAGGCGACGATCGACGGCGTGGAAGGCACCGTGCAGCCGGGTGAAACGGATGCGCTCAACGCGGCGCAACAGCAGTTCCGCAACGGCAACTTCAAGGCGGCGGCGGCTTCGTTCCGCGCGTTCATCGCGAAGTATCCGCAGAGCCCCTACCAGCCGACCGCGCAGTACTGGTACGGCAATGCGCAATACGCGCTGCGCGACTACCGCGGTTCGACTGCAACGTGGCAAGGGATTGTGAGCAAGTTCCCGCAGCACCCGCGCGCGGCCGACGCACTCGTGGCAATCGGCACGAACCAACTCGAGCAGGGCCAGAAGGCGGCTGCAAAGAAGACGTTCGAGCAGGTCGTGTCGCAATACGCTGGATCGAACGCTGCGCAGACGGCACAGGGCAAGATCGAAAGCATCAAATAAATTATGGTGACGGGTTGTTGACAGACCAGCGATCCGCCGCTATAATTTTTTGCTCTTTGGGTCGTTAGCTCAGTTGGTAGAGCAGCGGACTTTTAATCCGTTGGTCGCGTGTTCGAGTCACGCACGGCCTACCAAGATGTCAAGAAGGGGCTTCCGGGAAACCGGAAGCCCCTTTTTCATTGTTGTTGCCTCGCGAGCAGGTGTGCGCCGCTGCACGCAGACACTTCTCCCCTCTTCGATTTCGCCAACGGTTCGTCGTCGAGCACGACGCCCCCGCCGGCAACCTCACGAGTCGCGCTGCGCGCGCCGCCAGCGCCCCGGCGTCGTGCCGAGCACCGCGCGAAATGCCTTGCCGAACGCCGCCTCCGACTGATAGCCGACTGCCTGCCCGATCTCCGCCTGCCCGCGCTGCGTGTCCTGCAGCAGCGCGCACGCATGCATCATCCGGATCTGCGCGATGAACGCGCCGACACTCATCCCGGCCCGCTCGCGGAAATGCCGTGCATATGTCGCGCGCGACATCGCGGATGCATCGCCGAGCGACTCAACCGTCCACGGCTTCTCCGGCGCCTGCAGCACGGCCTGAACCGACGGGCCGAGCCGCGCGTCGGCCGCAAGCGCGAGCCAGCCGGACGGCACGCGCGCACCACGACCGTATGCGCGCAACGCATACGCGAGCAGCGCCTGGCCGAGCGCGTTCACGATCGCGCCGGCGCCCGGTTGACCATTCGACGCCTCGGTGCGCAGCACGCTCGTCAGCAGCTGCAGCGGCGCGAACCCCGACGCCTCGCGCAACCCGACATGCAGTACATGCGGCAGCGTGCGCATCAGCAGTTCACCCGCACCGCGCGCATAGACGAACCGTCCACACAGCAGGTCCACGCTCGCGCCGCCCGGTTCGGCCGGATCGAGATTCGACTTGACCGGCAGCACCGTGCCACCGCCCGTCCCCAGATCGCGCAGCGCTGCAACCGGCCCCAACCGGCCGGCTCCTGCGTCGAGCAGGTCGTGCGCGCCACCCGCGGGCAGCAGTACGAAATCGCCGTCGGCGAGCTGCAGCGTGCGCCCGTCCGCGGTACGCATCCGGCACGTTCCGGCCAGCACGAGGTGAAACGCGGCCTCGCCGGGCGGCAACGGATCGTGCGGCATCGCGAACGGGCCATCGAGCAGGCAGCGCACGTCGAGTTCGACATGGCTGCGGCCCAGCGATAGTAGTTGACTGAGGGCATCCATGAGACGATCTCGCTAAAAATTGACACTCTAGCGTATCGAAACCCTCAGCGCGAACGATCAGAATAGGTCTGCATCGCCCGAGATCGCGGCGCCCGCCGCCCTCCTCACCTCTTCTCGAAAGGACGCATCATGCTGAACTGGAACGAATACCGGAAGGAACTCTCGACGCGCATCGGCGACATCGCCAAGCTGTCGCCCGATACGCTGGCCGGCTACAAGGCGCTGTCCGGCGCCGGCGCCAAGACGGGTCATCTCGACGCAAAGACGCGCGAGCTGATCGCGCTCGCGGTGGCCGTCACCACGCGCTGCGACGGCTGTATCGCCGTGCACACGGCGGAAGCCGCAAAGCATGGTGCGACCAAGGAGGAAGTGGCCGAAGCGCTCGGCGTCGCGATCGCGCTGAATGCGGGCGCGGCGCTCGTCTACTCCGCCCGCGTGATGGACGCGCTCGGCGACTGACGCGTGCACGAAGGACGCGGCACCCGCCGCATCCTTCATCGACGATCGACCGGCGCAGTCTGCCAACCGGCGAGCGTGCGGCAGCCGCGTATAACGGCGCCGCGAAGTCGGCTACCATGCGCGAGAGGATTCATCGCGAAGGAGCGCTCCATGTGCCGCTGGCTCGCCTATACGGGTAATCCGATCCATCTCGAGACCGTACTGTTTCGCGCGAAGCATTCGCTGATCGACCAGAGCCTGCATTCGGAACTGGGCGCCACGACCACCAACGGCGACGGGTTCGGCATCGGCTGGTACGGCAACCCCGACGAACTGCCGTTCCGCTACCGCTCGGTGCATCCCGCGTGGAACGATCGCAACCTGCGCGAAGCCGCGCGCGCGATCCGCTCGCGGATGTTCATCGCGCACATCCGTGCTGCAACCGATACGCCCGTGCAGGAAACCAACTGTCACCCGTTCCGCCACGGCCGCTGGCTGTTCGCGCACAACGGGCTGATCCGCGATTTCCACAAGCTGCGCCGCGACCTGACGATGAAGGTCGACCCGGCGCTGTTCGCTACGCTCGAAGGCTCGACCGATTCCGAGCTGATGTTCCGTCTCGCGTTGACCTACGGCCTCGAGCAGATGCCGCTGCCGGCGCTCGAACGCATGGTCGGCGTGATCGAGGAAACCGCCGCGCGATACCGAGTCGCCGAGCCGCTCAACATGACGATCTGCGTGACGGACGGCGACCGGATCATCGCGGTGCGCTACTCGAGCGAACGGCAATCGCGCTCGCTGTTCCACAGCACGTCGTTCAGGCATCTGCACGAACTTTATCCGCACAATCCGCGCATCGTCGAAGCGGGCGACGACGCGTTCATGGTCGTGTCGGAGCCGCTCATCGACCTGCGCGACGCATGGGAGGAAGTGCCCGAAAGCACGGTGATCGTCGCGCATGGGGCGGATGTGCAGCAGCGGCCGTTCAATCCGCGGCACAAATAGGTTGAAGCGGCGTTTAAAGTCCCCGCCACACCAGGTGAAATGAGTCCGAATCGGACCGGATTTAACGAGGAATACGACAGGCACGTCACCAGCCACGACGCCACCCGCCATGTCGGTAAAGTAAAAATATTGCGATTCCAAATCTCGATATAAAACGGGTGATTCGCGCCGATCGAATCGAGCATGATATAGTTGCCATCGATTTTTAGTATCAAAAAACCATCACCGCATTCGGCGTCGACTTCCGCTTGCACTCTCCTTGTCGCGGCTTTGCGCAAATGTTTGCGTGCGACAGCACGTCCGATGAATCCCGCGCAAGCGCACGGAGAATCGCGATACACCGCACACGACCGGCATCATCCGAGTCCTGCGGTATAGAGAATTAATAGTCTTTCAACGCAGACTGTGCGGTTGATACATGCGTCGCCTCGAAGGAATACCCTAGAATATGCGTGCAACCCAGCCCCCAGATCCGTCGGGGCAGCACGATTTCTTGATACTCTTCGTCCTGCGTCAATCGAGGGCGACGCGCACGAACGAGAGCAAGGCAGGACTCACTGCCGTTAACATAAAAAGAGGCTACATGATATTGGTTACAGGTGGCGCCGGCTTTATCGGTGCCAACTTTGTGCTGGATTGGCTGCGTCAATCCGACGAATCGGTTCTGAACGTCGACAAATTGACCTATGCGGGCAATCTCGGAACATTAAAATCGGTGCACGGAAACCCGAAGCACGTGTTCGCGCAAGCCGATATTTGCGACCGTGCGGCGCTCGATGCGCTGTTCGCGGAATACACGCCTCGCGCAGTCCTGCATTTCGCTGCGGAAAGCCACGTCGATCGCTCGATTCACGGGCCGGCGGATTTTGTTCAGACCAATGTCGTCGGAACATTCACGCTGCTTGAAGCTGCACGCCAGTACTGGAATACGCTGCCTGCGGCAGACAAGGCCGCATTCCGCTTTCTGCACGTTTCCACGGACGAAGTATTCGGTTCGCTGTCGCCTGCCGATCCGCAATTCTCCGAAACGACTCCGTACGCACCGAACAGCCCCTATTCGGCAACGAAGGCCGGCTCCGATCATCTCGTGCGCGCCTACCAGCATACGTACGGCCTGCCTACGCTCACCACGAACTGCTCGAACAACTACGGCCCATACCAGTTCCCCGAGAAACTCATTCCGCTGATGATCGCCAACGCGCTCGCCGGCAAGCCGTTGCCCGTGTACGGCGACGGCCAGAACGTACGGGACTGGCTGTACGTCGGCGACCACTGCAGTGCGATCCGCGAGGTGCTCGCGCGCGGCCAGACCGGCGAGACGTACAACGTGGGCGGCTGGAACGAGAAAACGAATCTCGAGGTCGTGCACACGCTGTGCGACCTGCTGGACGAACTGCGACCGAAATCGGCGGGTTCGTATCGCGACCAGATCACTTATGTGACCGACCGGCCGGGCCATGATCGACGCTACGCGATCGATGCACGCAAGCTCGAGCGAACGCTCGGCTGGAAGCCCGCCGAAACGTTCGAAACCGGCCTCGCGAAAACGGTGCGCTGGTATCTGGACCATCAGGAATGGGTCGACGAAGTCGCTTCGGGCGACTACCGGAAGTGGGTCGCAACGAACTACGCGCACCGCGCGTAAGGGGAACGGACATGGCGCGCAAGGGCATCATTCTCGCCGGCGGTTCCGGCACACGGCTCTATCCGATCACGCATGCGGTCTCGAAGCAGTTGCTTCCGGTCTACGACAAGCCGATGATCTATTACCCGCTCTCGACGCTGATGGTCGCGGGCATTCGCGACGTCCTGATCATCTCCACGCCGCAGGACACCCCACGCTTCGAAGCCATGCTCGGCGACGGCAGCCAGTGGGGGATGAACATCCAGTATGCGGTGCAGCCGTCGCCCGACGGCCTTGCACAGGCGTTCATCATCGGTCGCGAATTCGTGGGCAACGATCCGTCGGCGCTCATTCTCGGCGACAACATTTTCTATGGTCACGACCTGGCGAAACAGCTCGAGCACGCAGACGCGCAAGACGCGGGCGCGACGGTGTTCGCCTATCACGTGCACGATCCGGAACGTTACGGCGTCGTCGAATTCGATCAAGACTTCCGTGCCGTATCGATCGAAGAGAAGCCAGCCAAGCCGCGTTCGAACTACGCCGTGACCGGTCTCTACTTCTACGACAACCGCGTGTGCGACATCGCCGCCGACATCGAGCCGTCGCCGCGCGGCGAGCTGGAAATCACCGACGTCAATTCCCGCTATCTCGCGGACGGCGCGTTGAACGTCGAGATCATGGGCCGCGGCTATGCATGGCTCGACACCGGTACCCACGATTCGCTGATCGAGGCCGCGAGCTTCATCGCGACGCTGCAGAAGCGGCAAGGCTTGGTCGTCGCCTGCCCCGAGGAGATCGCGTACCGCCGGCAGTGGATCGATGCCGAGCAGGTGCAGAAGCTCGCGCAGCCGCTGTCGAAAAACGGCTACGGCAAATATTTGCTGAACATTCTCACGGATCAGGTTGCATGGCCATCACGGTAACTGCTACGGCGCTCCCCGAAGTCAAGATCGTCGAGCCGAAGGTATTCGGCGACGCGCGAGGCTATTTCTACGAGAGCTTCAACGGACGCGAATTCGCGGCGCTCGTCGAGGCCGACGTCGAGTTCGTCCAGGACAACCACTCGCGTTCGGTAAAGGGCGTGCTGCGCGGGCTCCACTACCAGATCGAGCACGCGCAGGGCAAGCTCGTGCGCGTGGTCGAAGGCGAGGTATTCGACGTCGCGGTCGACATCCGGCGCAGTTCACCGAACTTCGGCAAATGGGCCGGCGTGACACTGTCGGCCGACAACCATCGCCAGCTCTGGGTGCCGCCCGGCTTCGCGCACGGTTTCGTGGTGCTGTCGGAGTCGGCGCAATTCCTCTACAAGACCACCGACTACTGGTTCCCTGAGCACGAGCGCAGCTTGCTGTGGAACGATCCGGAGATCGGCATTGATTGGCCGCTCGAAGGCGAGCCCGTGCTCGCGGCCAAGGATGCGGCTGGCAAGCGGCTCGCCGAAGCCGAGTACTACAAGTGAGCGGCGCCGTGGAACAGAAAAAACGGCCCGAGCAACGGACCATCCTGCTCACCGGCATCAATGGCCAGGTGGGATTCGAGCTGGCGCGCAGCCTGCAGGGTCTCGGCAAAGTGGTCGCACTCGATCGCGGCGCGCTCGACTTGTCGCGCCTCGATCAGGTGCGCGACGTCGTGCGCCACGTCAGGCCGGACCTCATCGTCAACCCGGCGGCCTATACGGCCGTGGACCAGGCGCAAAACGACGTCGCGTTGGCCACGCGCCTGAATGCGGAAGCGCCAGCCGTGCTCGCCGAAGAAGCGAAGCGCATCGGCGCGGCGCTGATCCATTACTCGACGGATTACGTGTTCGCCGGGACGAAGAACGGCCCGTACATCGAGGACGATCCGGTCGATCCGCAAAACGTGTATGGCACGACCAAACTCGCGGGCGAGCAGGCGATCGCGGCATCCGGATGCGCGCACCTGATTTTCCGTACCAGCTGGGTGTACGGAACGCGCGGCAAGAACTTCCTGTTGACCATGCTGCGCCTCGGCGCCGAGCGTGACGAACTGAAGATCGTCGCGGACCAGATCGGTGCTCCGACCTGGTCGAAAACGATCGCTGCGCTCAGCGCGAACGTCGCTGCGCAGGCCATCGGCGCCTCCATGAACGAACGGGACGGACAGCACGAATGGTGGAACACGCATTCGGGTATCTATCACCTGTGTGCGGCCGGTTCGACTTCATGGCATGGATTCGCCGAAGCGATCTTTCGTCTCTCGAATCTGTCGAAGAAGCCGTCGTTGTCGCCCATTCCCGCCAGCGCTTATCCGACACCCGCATCGCGCCCGGCCAATTCCCGCATGTCGAATGCAAAACTGGCGGAGCACTTCGGCTTGTGCGCGCCGCATTGGGAAGCCGCGCTCGAACTGTGCATGAAAGAGATTTGATGCGCGCCGTCAGCCGCGACGCGTGAGCCGCATGCGTACCGAATCAAGCTCGGCAGGCAGCCGTCGCGAGCGCTGACGCGACCGCGTCAGCGCGACAAAGCCGAGCCGCTCGTACAGTGCGCGGGCGCGCTCGTTGCGGGTCAGCACGTCGAGCACGATGTCGCGGCTGTCGTCGTCCGGCAACGCACCGGTCTCGAGCGCGTCGCGCAGCAGTGCGGTGAAGATGCCCGTGCCGCGCCGCCGCTCGTCCGTCGCGCAATGCGCGATGAGGATCTGCCCACGCTTGGGCGCCGGAATCTCCGTTTCGAGCACCAGCCCGCGCAGCAGCTGGCCGATCGTGCGGCGCACGCCGAAAAAGCGCGCCAGGGCCCACACGACGTGAACGTCGTCGAACAACGTCCGGCGCCCGTCATGAATGGCCATCACGGCATGCACGGTGCCGTCGGCGCCGAGCGCGACCCGATGCCTGCGCCACGAGAACCGGCCGTGACGCGACCGGAACGCCTGTTGCAGGAACGCGATGCAGCGCGCGTCGCTCTCACCGAGGAAGAAACCGAATTCGCCGACGCCGGATGCGAACACGAGCGGTGCGCATGCCGCCGCATCGTCCGCGCATGCGGCGCGAAACGGCGTCGACGCGCCGGCTTGCGGCACGTCGAACGACGGCGCAAGCACCGCGGCGGGCATCATGCCGCCCGCCCCGCCAGGCGGGCCAGCACATCGACCGTCCGGCTGATCTGCCCGGGCTCGTGCGTCGAGCAGATGAAGAACCGCAGGCGCGCGGCCTTCTCCTCGACGGCCGGATAGAAGATCGGCTGCACGTTGATCCCTTCGTCGAACATCGCGTTGGCCCACTGCGCGGCTTTCAGCGAACTTCCGGTGATCACCGGCACGACCGCATATCCGGCGCTCGTGCCGGTGTTCAGCCCCGCCGCGCGTGCCTCGGTCAGGAATTGCTGCCCGCGCGCCTGCAGTTGCGCAACCCGCTCCGGTTCGGCCTGCAGGCGTTCGAGCGCGGCCAGCGACGCTTCGGCGAGCGTCGGCGCGAGTCCGACGCTATAGAGAAAGCCCGGCGCCAGATGGCGCAGCATGTCCACGAGCGGCTGACAGCCGGCGATGAAGCCGCCGCAACCGGCCAGCGTCTTGCTCATCGTGCCCATCCACACGTCGACCTGGTCGGGCGCGACCGCGCAATGTTCACGGATGCCCTTGCCCGTCGCGCCGAGCACGCCGAGCGAATGCGCTTCGTCGACCAGAAGGAACGCACCGTGGCGCGTCTTCACGTCGACGAAACGCTGCAGGTCCGGGAAATCGCCATCCATGCTGTACAGCCCCTCGATCGCGATCAGCACGTGCCGGTATTCGCGACGCACGCGCGACAGCAGTTCGTCGAGCGCCTGCCAGTCGTTGTGCGCGAAGCTCAGCCGTTTCGCGCCGCTCAGCTGCGCACCCTGCACGATGCTGTTGTGCGCGAGCGCGTCGTGGACGATCAGGTCGCCGGGGCCGAACAGTGCGCCGATCACGGTCACATTGGTCGCGTGGCCGCTCACGAACGCGACGCAATCGTCGGTCTCGTAGAACGCGGCCAGCGCCCGCTCGAGGTCGCGCTGCACCGGACGCTCACCCGCGACCATGCGGCTCGCGGACGCCGACGTGCCGTAGCGGTCAATCGCGGCCTTCGCACGTTCGGATACGGTCGGATCGCCGGCGAGACCGAGGTAGTTGTAGTTCGCGAAGTTCACGTACTCGCGACCGCCGATCTGGGTGGTCGCGCCGGCAACGCCATCGTGCACGCGGAAGAACGGCGAGTCGACGCGCAGCTTCTCGCCCATCTCGCGCATGATCCTGACTTGCTGATACTGCGGCATCGATTCGAAACGGCTGCGCGCCGACGCGGCCTGCGCCGCCGGCGTACCGGGCACGCCGGGCGCCGCGGCAGCTTCCGTTGCGCGCTCAAGTTGCCGCTTCAGCGCTTTCGCCGCCAGTTGCTGGCGAAGGTGTTCTCCGAGTGCCATGTCTTTGGTTCCGGGCAGTCCGTCCGTTGTGTCCGCGTTACGCGGATACGTCGACCCATTCGTACGCGTCGGGCGTACCGAGCAACGCGCTGAGAAGTCGGTAGTTCATTTCGTGGGTAGGGCGATGCGCGATGACGCGCCCGAGCAGCGGTGAGCCCGCGAGCGCCAGATCGCCGACGAGATCGAGCACGCGGTGACGCACGAATTCGTCGGGCGCGCGCAGTCCGCCGATCACGTGATTGCCGATGATCGACGCCGTGCAGGACGGCCTCGCGCCGCGCAGGATCGGCGTGCCCGTCAGGTAGCCGACCGCGATCGCCGGCACGGCCCACTTGATCCGCCCGTACGAACGCGACGACGAAATCTCGCTGGCGAACGTCCCCGGCGTGAGCTCGCCGTCCCACTGCATGTCGCCGAACCCCTTGAGATCGTCGCGCACGCTGAATTCGTATCGCTCGGCGGGCTCGACGCGCAATTCGCGCCGTGACGCGCCCTCGCCGTCGGCCACGCTCACCGGCTTCAGCACCCGGAGAAAGCGCTTCGAACGCTGCAATTCGGCACGGCCGCCGGCCGTGATCGCGTCGATCCACGGCCGCGCACTACCATCGAGAATCGGCACTTCTTCCGCATCGAGTTCGACGATCGCGTGATCGATCTCGCATGTCAGCAGCGATGCAAGCAGGTGCTCGACCGTACGCACGCCCATGCCGTCGTCGGCACGCAGCATCGTGCAGAGCGGCTGCGCGCGACGCACCGCCGGACCGGCGGCAAGCATCCCCAGTTGATGATCGCCGCGCATGCGGCGAAACACGATCCCGTGCCGTTCGTCCGACGGCGTCGCGGGCAGGATCCGCACCTGGACCCGGCGCCCGGTGTGCAGACCATGTCCGGTCATCGTCACCGGCCGGGCGACCGTGCCTTCGTTGGCCTGCCATCCCTGCGGTGCTTTCACGCGGCATGAACCGGCGTCGACTTGCATGTTGCTGCCCCCTGGTTTTTTTCGTGATCCTGACGACGTGCTAGCGTCGCCCGCGCCTCATCGCCCAATGCATGCCGCGCGACCAGCGCTTGCGCCAGTTCGTCCACGGCCGCGGTCTTCTCGTCGCCGCTACGCTCACCGAGCAACTCGACGATGCGCTCGGCCAGCGTATGCACCGTCGCGCCTTCCGCAATCGCCATGATCGACAGCTTGACGCCGAAGGTCTCCTCGACGGCCATGCCGAGCTCCATGCCCATCAGCGAGTCCATCCCGAGATCGAGGACCGACCGGCCTGCATCGACGCGCTCCGGCGACATATGCAGAATCCGCGCGATCTGGCCGCGCAGCACGGTCTCGACGAGCGCGACTGCCTCGGCCGGCGGCAACGTACGCAATTGCTCCAGCAACACGCGATCGTCGCTCGACGTTTCGGCCGTGCCACCCGTGTGCAACGCCGTGTAACGCTGAGCGTGCGCGGCCGGCATGCCGCGCGAAATGGCACCCCAGTCGAGACGCACGACGGCTTCGCCGGCGGTCCCTTGGGCAAGCGCGCGTTCGAGCGCGGCCATCGCTTCGTCCGACGTGATCGACGCACCGCCGATCCGCGACTGCAACGCCTCGCGCGTGCCGGCGTTGCGCGCCAGGAAGCCGACGTCCTCGATCGGCCCCCACGCCATGAACATGGCCGGCTGGCCGGCCGCGCGACGATGTGCGACCAGCGCCTCGAGGAAGCCGTTGGCGGCGACGTACGCACCCTGCCCCGGGTTGCCGAGACAGGTCGTCGCCGACGAATACACGATGAAGAAATCGAGCGTGCACCGCTGCGTCGCGCGATGCAGGTTCCATGCGCCCGCCACCTTCGGTTCGAGCACGGCCGCGAAGCGCGCGTCGTCGACGTTGCGCAGCAGCCCGTCGTCGATCTGCATCGCCGAATGCAGCACGCCCTTGAGCGGCGTTCCGCGACGCTCGATCTTGTCGACGAGGCCGTCGAGCGCCGTGGCGTCGGTCACGTCGCATCGCGCGACCGACACGTCAGCGCCGAGCATGTCCCGCCAGCGGTCGGCTTCCGCCTGCATTGCCGCGCCCAGCGCGCCGCCGCGACTCGCGAGCGTCAGGTGCCGCGCGCCGCGCTCGATCATCCAGCGCGCGGTCGCGAAGCCCAGCCCGCCGGTGCCACCGACGATCAGGTACGCGGCGTGCGGGTCGAATCGCAGCGCCGGCACCGCAACGCCACGCGTCGGCGCCGGCGTGCCTGACGGATAGGTGACCAGCACCTTGCCGATCTGGCGTGCCTGCTGCATGTAGCGGAATGCTTCCTCCGCACGTGCGGCCGGGAATGCGCGGTATGGCAACGGATGCAGCACGCCCGCAGATAACAGGTTCATCACCTCCTCGAACAGTCGTGCCGTCAGCGACGGCAGCACGCCCATCAGTTGATCCGCGTCGATGCCGAAATAGCTGATGTTGTTGCGGAACGGCCGCAGGCCGATCTGGCTATTCTCGTAGAAGTCGCGCTTGCCGAGTTCGAGGAAGCGGCCGAACGGACGCAGCGTATCGATGCTACGCACCATCGCT
Source organism: Burkholderia diffusa (assembly GCF_902499115.1). GTDB lineage: Bacteria > Pseudomonadota > Gammaproteobacteria > Burkholderiales > Burkholderiaceae > Burkholderia > Burkholderia diffusa. Next base: position 69,884 of record NZ_CABVPN010000033.1, on the reverse strand, counting down.
TCGCCCGCGAGCGAATTGAGCACGATGTCGACGCCTTCGCCGTGCGTGCGCGTACGGATCTCGTCGGCGAACGCGAGGCTGCGCGAATCGAACACGCGGTCGACGCCGAGCAGGCGAATGAACTCGCGCTTCTCGTCGCTGCCGGCAGTAGCGAAGACTTCCGCGCCGAGATGGCGCGCGATCTGGATCGCCGCGATGCCGACCCCACCCGCGCCACCGTGCACGAGCACGCGCTCTCCGCGTCGCAGTCGCGCCAGTTCGCACAACGCGTAGTACGCGGTGAAGAACGTCGTCGGAACCGTGGCGGCCTCCTCGAACGACATCGTGTCGGGCTTGTGTGCGATCGCGGTCGCGCGCGTGACCACGCGTGTCGCGAACGATGCGGGCGCGAAACCCAGCACCGCGTCGCCCGGTGCAAACCCTTCGACGTCGGCGCCGACCCGCGCGACGCGTCCCGACATTTCCATGCCGATCGTCGCGCCCGCGAAGCCCGTCTCGACGGCTTCGTCGGACAGCAGCCCCATCGCGTACATCACGTCGCGGAAATTGAGCCCCGTCGCCATCGGCTCGATCTCGACCTCGCCGGCGGCGAGATCGCGTGCCGGCATCGCGAACCATTCGAGGTTGCGCAACGAACCCGGCATGTCGAATGCGAGCCGCGCGCCCGACCGGCCCGATGCGCGTGACAGCGCGCCGTCACGCTCGGCCGCCTGCGCGGCCGGCAACATGCGCGGCACGTAGCGGCCCTGCGGCGCCAGCCGCACTTCCTCCTCGCCATCGTCGCCAAGCAGCGCCATCGCAAGCTGCGATGCCGGTTGTTCGACGGCGCGATCGACGTCGATCAACCGGAGCGGCAGCGTCGGATACTCGTTCGCGATCACGCGGCCGAGACCCCACAACGTTCCATGCTCGGGGTGTGACGACGTGCCTGCGGCAAACGGCGCGCCGCCACGCGTCACGACACACAGTCGCCCGCGCTCCGTCGCGCCGGCTGCATCGAGATCGCGCACGATCGATGCCAGCGCGAGCGCGCCACCGCGCTGCGCGCGCATCATGGCCGCACCGTCGGCTGTGTCGAGCGATGCAAGCGGCGCCACGAACACGACATGCGCCGGATGCCCGGCCGGCTGGCGCGCCGACCATGCCGCGGCGTCACGCACCGCTGCCGACTCGACACGGCAACCCAGCCGCTCGAGCTCGCCCGACAGGGCGATGCCGAACGCGTCGACATCGTCCTGCACGATCAGCCAGTGCGCGTCGTCACTCTGCGCCATGCGACGCGCCCGATCCTCATCCCGCGATGCGCCGGCCGCTTGCTCGCGGGCAGCGGGCTTGCGCGCGACGAAGAACGTCGGCGTGCCCTCGAGATCGAGGCCTTGTTCGGTATCACGCACCACGTCGACCAGCCCGGCGCGTTCGCACATCGACTCGATCGCGGCCGGCGCCAGCGCACCGTACGCGCCGGCGGCGCCCGCGCCACTGGCCGTGCCGAACACGATGTCGGAGAATCGACTGCGGCGCGCATCGGCAATGACGACGAGCCCGCCGGGCGCGAGCCGTTCGGCGATCGCCGTCAGCGCGGCGAGCGGATCCGGATGATCACCCAGCATCCGGTTGACGATCACGACGTCGAACGGCGTCGTATCGCGGCATTGCGAGAACAGCGGCGCGTCGGTCGCGAACGCCAGCGTCCGCACGTGCGCGTGCGCTTGCGCATCGAATCCGGCGAGCTGCTGCGGCGTACCCGCCAGCAGGTATTCGCAGCGACCGGCCGGCACGTCCACGTCGAGCGGTTGCAGCACGTCGCCGCTCGCGGCACCGAACTCCAGTACACGCAAGCGGCGTGCGTCCGGCCACGCCGCGACGGCCTGCGTCACGCAGGCGGCGAGCAGCGCGCGCGCATGCGCCCAGGTCGGCGATGCATCGAAGAACTGTTCGACCAGACTGCGCCCGGTCGACGACAGCGGCACGCCCCCGGGCGACGCATCGCGCAGCACGCGCGGCAGCGCCGCGCCGACGTGTGCCAGCAGCGTCAGTTCGGCGACATGGGCCGGCGATGCCGCCAGCACGTCGCGCCACAACGCGTCACGCGCGGGCATCGCCGCGCAGGCTTCGTCATCGCGAACCAGACGATCGCCTTCGAAGCGCGCCAGCCCGTCCTCGACGACGATTTCCGCCAGTCGCTCGACCTGTTGCGGATGCGTGTTCGTCAGCAGCGCCGGCTGGGCGAACGCGCCGAGCGCATCCAGCGCATCGAGCGCATGCAGACCGGCAAGCACGTCGAGCAGCGGCAGCATTTCGGTCAGATGCTTCGTGCGGCGCTCGAGGTCCTCACGCGCCGCGACGTGCGCGTTCGCACGCTCGACGAGCACGCCCGGCGGCGGCAACGCGTCGGCCGTGTAACCGGCCGGCAGCGGCCGCGCTTCGAGCACGTAGGCAAAGCGCGCGGGCGCGCCGTGACAGCGCCCGGCGAGATCGACGCGGCGGAAGCGGCACGCGGAAAGGCGCGCGACGATCTTGCCGTTTGCATCGATGAATTCGAACGACGCGAGGATGGAATGCGGGCTGCGGCGATGAATGCGCGCCAGCACGCGACGAATCGCTTCGCCGCTCAGGAAATCGACACGACCGATCTGCACGGGGACAAACGCCGACTGCGCATCGTTCGGCGTGGCACCGGCCTGCGCCAGCACCGCGAACAGCGGATGGAAGCCGCTGTCCATCAGCGCGGGATGCAGCAGATAGTCTGACCGCGCACGCGCATCGACAAGGACCGGCGGCACATCGAGCTCGGCAAGCGCGTCGTCGCCCGACACGCGCAGCGACCTCACCCATCGGAACGCCGGCCCGTAGCTCAGGCCGATCGCCGTCGTGCCCGCATACAGTGCATCGCCGGACAGCGCAGGACGCGACTGCAGACGGGTGACGACGGACGCATCCGGCGTGCTGTACGCATCGAGCGTATTGCCGCTTTCGAGCAGGCGCCCCGTCACGTTCAGGTTCCATGGGCCGTCCGACATCCGGTCGCGTGTCTCGATCGTAAACGACGCGGTGCGCACGTCGATCGCGAACCGGAACAGCTTCGCATGCTGCGGCTGGAACACGACCGGCATCCGGATCTCGACGTTCTCGATGGCCACATCCGGTGTGCCGAAGAACGTGCGCGCCGCCGCGAGTGCCATCTCGACATAACCGGCGCCCGGAAACGCGATGCCGCCGTCGACCACGTGATCGGCGAGCATCGGCACGCGCTGCGGATCGAGCTGATTCTCCCAGGCGAACGCATGCTCGTGCAGACGATAGCCGAGCAGCGGATGATCGACGCGGCGATTCACAAGCCCGTAACCCTCGACGCTCGGCACGAGCCAGTAACGCTCGCGCTGCCACGGATAAGTCGGCAGCGCGGCGTGCGGGACATCGGGAACGAGACGATCGAGATCGACACGCGCCCCCTGCGCGACCGCCGACAGGAACGAATGGGCGAGCATTTCCGCACTATCGTGCTGACGCTTGAGCGTCGGCACGACGACGCCCGGCGCGACGCGTGCGGCAAGCGTCTGCTTCACGTAAGTGCGCAGGATCGAATGCGGGGCGATCTCGACGAACACGCGCACGCGATCGTCGGCCAGGCGAGCAATTGCATCGCCGAAACGGACCGGCTCGCGAATGTTGCGCCACCAGTAATCCGCGTCGAGCGCGGTACCCGGCAACGTGTCGCCGGTGACCGTCGACACGAATCGCGTATGCGTATCGCGCGGCGCGAGATCGGCCAGCCCGTCGCGCACGACCGGCTCGATTACATCCATGCGGCTGCTGTGGAACGCATAGTCGAGGCCGAGCATCTGATAGAAATGGCCTGCGTCCGCGAGCGCTGCACCGATTGTTTCGAGCGCGGCTTGCGAACCTGCGAGCGTCACCGAGTCGGGGCTGTTGGTGCCCGCGATTTCAATGGCCGCAGCGAGATCGAGACGCGCGATCCAGTCGCGCGCCGCGGCTTCGCCGATGCCGGCCGCCGCCATCCTGCCCGCGCCGCGCGTCAGGCCCTGGGCACCGCTGCGAATCCTGATCACGCGCACGGCCTCGGCGAGCGTCAGCGCGCCCGACACCCAGGCCGCCGCGATCTCGCCGACACTGTGGCCGACCGCCGCGTCGAAGCGGATGCCGCGCGCGGTCAGCACACGCGTGATGCCGACCTGCATCGCGAACAGCAGCGGCTGCGCGTTCTCGGTCGCGGCGAGCCATTCGGCGTCGACACCCTCGCACATGACTTCGACGAGCGACGCGGTGCCGTCCGCGCGCCACAGCGCATCGACTTCGTCGAGCGCCGCGCGAAACACCGCATCCTCGGCATAGAGCCGCTTGCCCATCCCGGCCCATTGACAGCCGTTGCCCGCGTAGACGAACGCGACGGGCGCGTCACCTTCGATGGCCTGACCCTGCACGGCGCATGCCGGCAGCCCGCGCTCCGACGGCTCCGCGAGTGCGGCAAGCGCAGCCAAGCCTTCTTCGTGATCCGCCGGCGCGACGACCGCGCGATGCTCGAGCCATTGACGACGCCGTGCGGCGGCGGCCGCGAGTGCGGCCCAGTCGGCACCCGACTGCAGGCGCGCGAGATAGCGCGCGGCAACGGCTGCCAGCGCAGCCGGCGACCGTGCGGTGAGGACGAGCGGCGGCAACGGAGCATCGATCCTTGCCGCCGACTGCGCGACTGGCGCCGGCGCTGCCGCTTCGGTGACGACGACGTGCGCATTCGTGCCGCCAAAGCCGAACGAATTGATGCCGATGGTCAGCGGTGCGTCGCTGCGCTCGAGCGGCGTGAACCGATCGACCACGCGCAAGCGGCCGCCTTCGAAATCGATATTGGGGTTGGGCGTGTCGAAATGCAGCGAACGCGGCACCGCGCGGTGCTTCAGGCACAGCACGGCCTTCAGCAGACCGGCCATGCCCGATGCCGTTTCGAGGTGTCCGATATTGGTCTTGACCGAACCGATCAGCAGCGGATCGGATTCCGGCCGGCCGCCCGACACCGCATCGATCAAAGCACGCGCCTCGATCGGATCGCCGACCGCCGTGCCCGTGCCGTGCGCCTCGAGATACGCGAGCGTGCGCGGATCGATGCCCGCGCGCCGATACACGGCGCGCAGCAGGTCCGCCTGCGTCGCTGCTGCCGGCACGTTGATGCCGCCGTGCGAATGGCCATCCGAATTCACGCCCGATCCGGCGATGACCGCGTGGATCGTATCGCCGTCGGCCAACGCCTGGTCGAGCGGCTTGAGCAGCACGAACGCACCGCCTTCGGCGCGCACGTAGCCGTCGCCGGTGGCGTCGAACGCGCGGCAGCGGCCGCGCGGCGACAGCATCGACGCCTTCGAGAAACTGACGAATCCGAACGGATGCAGCAGCAGGTTGACCCCACCGGCAAGCGCCATCGCCGTCTCGCCGGACTGCAACGCGCGGATCGCCTGATGAAGCGCGACGAGCGAGGACGAGCATGCGGTGTCGACCGACATGCTCGGGCCGCGCAGGTCGAACAGGTAGGACACGCGGTTCGACGCGATGCTGAGCGTGTTGCCGGTTGCCGAATACGGATCGATCGTGTTCATGTCGTCCATATTGCGGTTGCCGTAATCCATGCCCGCCACGCCGACGAACACGCCGCAGTCGCGGCCGCGCATCGCGGCCGGACGCACGCCGGCGTCTTCGAACGCCTCCCACGCGAGTTCGAGCAGCAGCCGCTGCTGCGGATCCATTTGCGCCGCCTCGCGCGGCGAGATGCCGAAGAATTCGGCGTCGAAGCCCGCGACGTCGTCGACGACGCCCGCGGCGAACGTGTAGCTCTTTCCCGGCTCCCGTTTCGACGGGTGCTGGTAGAACGCCGTGCCGAATCGATCCGGCGGAATGGCGGTCACGGCATCGCGTTCGTCACGCAGCAGGTTCCAGAAGTCGTCGGGTCCCTCAACCCCACCGGGAAAGCGGCAAGCCATCCCAACTATTGCAATTTTCTTTTCCATCATCACGCCGGCGTCTGCAGCATCCCGGTCGGCGAAGCGGCGCGAGTGCAATCGACGTGCACCATCGCGCGCTGTATCGCGGCACCGAGACTCTCGACGCGAACGTTTCGGTGCTCGCCGAAATCGTTCGCGAAGTTGCGCCAAATAAAGTAATCGCTATTGGTCGGTTCGGTTTCGAGCGCGTCGAACACCGAAGTCAGAGCAGGAACATGGTCGCCGTAAAAGCACAGCACGGTCGGTCGCTCCCGCTTGCGGAGATAATCAGTCAGCTTGCCGATCATGCGGTCGGCATTCTCGACGTGTCGAAGATAGGCGGTCAGGTCGCGCCAGCGCGCGTCGTCGCCGAGCGTATGCCGCGATTCGGATTCGCCCGGTCCGACCGGTTCGAGATGCAGCGGCCCGTGGTTTTCCATCGTGATCGCGAACGCGAAGACCGGCCCGTCGCCGTGCTCCTGAAGGGCCGCGATGATCGCATCGGCCACGGGGCCGTCTCCGACATACGGCCCGATTCGCGCCGCACCGCCGAAGTCCCGAATGTCGAGAAAGCGGTCGAAATGCATGAACCGGAATGCCCGGTTGCGCCCGAAAAAATCGGCGTGGTAAGGATGAATCGCGAGCGTGCGATATCCGCCTCGCTTGAACCAGCCCGCCAGCGACGCACACGCGCGGCGCACATACATGTACGGGTAAAAGCGCGAATAGCCGAGCGATGCCGACGGCAATCCCGTCAGCATCGCGAATTCGCTGCGCATCGTGTTGGCGCCCCAGGCGGGAACGTCCAGGCTGCCCTGCGTGAATGCCTCGCGGCGGGCGCGATCGAGATTCGCGTACGGCTCCGACGACACGCATGCGCCAAGACGACGCGCGTCGAAATAGGATTCGCTCTGGATGACGATCACGTCCGGCGTGCTGTCCGGACGGCCGCGTGAGAATGGCCCGGCGTCGACCGCGCGAAAGAACGCACTGCGCTCCTCACGCCGCAGCCCGTTGACGAGGTAAGCGACGAATGCCGCGAAGAAACCCGTCCGACGCTGGTCCGCCATCGGGTCGAGCGTCAGCGGCGTGCGACGCGACAGCGCGACACAGACCGGCACGCAAGCGACCGCGATCAGTGCGGCGGCGCCACGCGCCAGCGTGCCCGCTGGTTGTTCGAGCAAAAAACCGATCGTCGCGACCGCCACGGCGGCAACGATGCCTAACACCTTGCCCGCACTCAGAAACGGCAGATAAAGACGCGGATGGGCGAAAACCTGGCTGAACAGGCTCAAGTCCGTAAAGACGAAGGGCTCGCGCAGGGATTCGTATTTTGCGTTGCTGATGACGGCCAGCAACGCGATCAGCACGAGGGCGGCGGATGCCGAGAAAAGCGGCCGAGCCGTCACGGCGAAAGTCGCGCTCGCCACGATCGCGAACGCGCAGACATGCAGTGCGATCGCCGCGGGCGAACGGGTGAGCGACGCGCGCGGATACGCGATGGCCTCTACGAGAAACGAGAGTGCGGCTGCGGCAGCCGCGAACGCGAATCCGGGCAGCACGTCACGCCTTCCCGCGCGGGAGATAGGACAGACGACCGAGAATGGCATCCGCCAGCGTGGCCGGCAGCAGGCGCAGCAACTTGATGCCGAGGGCAAGACTGAACGGAAAGGCAATTTCCACGCGGCGTCGCGCGAGGCGCTTCTTGATGTACCCGGCAGCCTTGTCCGCACTCCACATGAACGGTTTGCTGCCCGGGAAGACGTCGCTCATCGCCGTGCGGACAAAGCCCGGCATCACGACCGACAGGCCGATGCCCTCGCGTGCGAGGATCGGGCGCACGGAATCGCAGTAGGCGACCAGCGCCGCCTTGCTCGCGCAGTAGGCGGGCGAGATGGCCATGCCCCGCAATGCGGCGAGCGAACTGACGACCGCGATCTGCCCGCACCGGCGCATGCGCATCCGGTCGATGGCCGGCAGCACCGCATGCAACGCGCCGTACAAGTTGGTATCGACGACGTCGGCGGTGCGCGCCATATGCTCCCAGTCGTCCGCGGACTGCAGCGTGCTGGCCACGCCCGCATTCGCAATCATCAATTCGATTGGATACCGCGTATCGAAATCGATCATCCAGTCCTGAACGGCGGCCGAGTCGCGCACGTCCATGCAGCCGATCACGACGCGGGCGCCGCGCGCACGGCATTCCGCGGCGACGGATTCCAGCCGCGCCGAATTTCTGCCGATCAACCCCAGCGTGGTATCGGGCGCGGCATAACTCAATGCCAGCGCACGTCCAAGCCCGGCACTGCTGCCGGTTATCACGATTGCTCGCGGCCCGCTTGCGCTCACCTGCCCTCCCCGGTTGCGAATATTGCTGCTTGCCATCGTTTTAAACAGACTTTGTTTTTCAGCGATGCTGGTTATCGATCTTCAAGCGCCAAGCGCTGCCTGATATTTCGATCAAGCAGCAGACAACATTTTCGATTTATTGCGTTCGATTATTTCGTATGATTTGACCATGCCCGCAACACGCCACGCATTGGCATGGCACATCGACGTAACGATGTACGACCACCCGAATCAGGGTTGCGAAAAAGTGTGCGGGCCATGCAGCGAATCGACACCGCATGGAAATTTGCGCGGCGCGAAAGGTTGCTGGCCGCAAGCTTACAACACGCCGACGAGATCATACATCAATGTTAATATCCGCGTAATACCTTGCACGTTACGATCGCTTACACGGCACATACTCTCGGCGATCGGGACCATGCAAAAGACGAAACTTGCATTGTTTGCAATCGTCAGGTGCCGGTCTCACGCCGATCCGCGAAGTGCGAAGTGCGAGAATCGGAAAAAACTGCCGGATCATGCACGCGGCTGTCCGGCACCGGTCCATACGTTTTAGTCGCATCGATTACCGATGCTTGCATCACCGCCTGACCGACTTCATGCGGCAATCCTGCAAGCCGTTGTTAAGGTTTCCCGGTTACTTGTCAGACATGAATCTCCGACTTGGCGGGTTCGATGAGAGACTGTCTGGTGGCATTCTGCCCCGTCCAATTGGGACGTACAGAATTCCTCGAATGTTCTTTGCAAATCTTGATGATCCTTCGACTCGCTTGATTCGCCGAGTCATGTATGCAGATCGTCAGGGGCGCCTCCAGATCGGTGCCAGACCGGGGAAGCGAGCGAAGCCAGGCGGCCACGCCATCGGCAAAAAATGAACGCACTGCCCCGATTCGATCGAGCGAGCCCAGCCGGGTAACGCTCGAGGGCCTGCGGCATTCGTCGTACGAAATCGTTCGTTAGTTTGCGCTCCCTCATCGTGCAAACATCCGTGTTTCTTTCGATGCTGACAATCGCTTTACGCGGACCATATGCGCGAAAGGGAGGCGCCCTCAACGAATCGGCATTCCGTGCTCGTCATTCGGGTCGATTCGACTGCGCTCACGCTGAAATCACGATTGCACACGGACACGATGCTCTTGCCACGACCAATAGAGAACCATACCGAAGCCGACGCAAACCGTTACGTTGAGCGGAATCAGAATATAGTTCTTTTTCTGAATCGCCAGCAAAACCGTCATGAGTGAATAGGCGAACGTGGCGATTTCCCCGGCCAGCAGAACTGCATTGATGCGCGGCATCGTCGAGCGATAGGCTTCCCTGCCTTTTGGCGTGCGATGAAAACCGCTATACACGCCGAAAACCGCTCGCACGCCCCCCGCGAAGTAATACCAGGCCATCGGCAAAAACATCGCGATATAAAGGTAGGTCTCCCATACCGCTTTCAGAACACTCGGCTTGTCGTCGAATCTCGCGCCCTTGCGCGAACCGAACGCATTCGCAAGCGCCCAGATTGCCACCAGAACGAAAAAGACGAATGCGCCGAGATGAATCCCCTCGCCGTCGAAATGCACCAGGCAAGTCAACGGCATGCTGAGCAGTATCAGCACGTAGATCGAAGCCAGCAGCACGGACGAGAACATCACCGAGATCGCATGCATCCGCTTCATCAGCGGCATGCTTTGCGACAGCATCTGTCCGACATGCTTGAACCCGCTGTGGATCAGACCGCGCCCCCAGCGTTCCCGTTGAATGCGAAACGCGCTGATGGTCTCCGGCAGCACCGACATGGAAACGACTTCTCGCATATACGCGTATTTCCATTCGCCGAACTGCGCGCGATAGCCCAGGTCCACGTCTTCGGTGACGGTCGACGCATTCCAGCCGCCCAGCGCATCGACGCACTCCTTGCGCCACACACACGAGCTGCCGCTCAGCGAAGCCATGTCGCCGTCCTCGCTCAGCCCCACCGTCACGTACTGCTGGTGGCCCATTTCCATGGCCTGGAAGCGTGTCAGGAACGACGCGTCGCGATTCTCGTAGCCGATGCCGGTCTGAAGGAAGCCGAGCTTCGGATCGGTGAAGCACGGGATGGTCTTCAGCAGGAAGTCGGCGGGCGGCACGAAGTCCGCATCGAAGATCGCAAAGAACTCGCCGGACGACTGCTGGATGCCGTTTACCAGGTTGCCGGCCTTGTAGCCCGTTCGCGACTCACGCTTGATGAGCCGGATGTCGATTCCGTCGGCGGCGTAGCGATCGACTTTCGCCCGCGCGAGCTTCGTCGTCGCATCCGACGAATCGTCGAGCACCAGGATCTCGATCGCGTCGGGCGGATAGGTCAGGCGGCAGGCCGCGTCGATCAGCCGCTCGACCATCTCGGACTCGTTGCAGATCGGCAGCAGCACGCTGACCCGGGGATGAAACCCGTCTTCGGAGATCCCGACGGGCTGCGCCAGATCGGTCAGCTTGCGCCGTTCGACCTTGCGGGAAATCAGCAGCACGCGCAATTCGAGCAGCACGTACAGCGCGAAATAGAGCACCACCAGCAGGAAAACCAACTGGGCAGCGTAGGAAAGCAGCGCGAGCATCGTGACCGCTTCCCCCTCAGATCTTCACGACGGCGCAGATTTCTTCCAGCCGGTGCGCCCACGTATGGTTCTGCCGTACGTAGCGCGCGCCTGCCTCGGCTCGGTCCAGATCATCCTGCGACGGGCCATGCCGAAGCCGCGAAAACAACTCCCGTGCCTCGTCATGCGTATCGATCACATGGCAGAACTCGCGGAAATACCGATCGACCGCGCGGCTCGCGTTGGTCACCGCGATGCCGCCGCACGCGAGAATCTCGAGCAGGCGCCGCGAGAACATCGTCTCGGAGCCCGTCACCGAATTCACATTGATCGAGATCGCATGAGACTTGTACACGTGCGCGGTTTCCCGATGCGGCACCTTGCCGTGCACGCGCAGCCCGTTCCTCTTCGGATAACGGAACTCGAAGAAGCGCGACAGGCGATCGTGATTGCGATCGAACACGTTGAGCTGCAGATTGCTCTGCTCGCAGGTGTCGAACACCATGTCGAGAAAGCGGCGGCGTTCGTTCAGGATGCGTCGGTAGTAGCTGCCCGTGAAGCACGCCTCGTTGCGGACGAAATTGAAGCCCGAGAAATTATGCGACGCTGGTTGATACGGCATCACCAGCGTGTTCACCGGCACGTGCGCGGGCACCTGCTGCCGATATCGGTCGAGACACTCTTCGTCGGTCGTGAACACGTAGTCGAACACCTTCGCCACATCGATGAACGTGTCGAAAAAAGCGCCGTCGTCCTTGTTCCAGAATACGGTCGGAACACCCGCGCGCCTCGCGAAGTCGACCAGGCGAAAGATCGCCGTCGGCTTGCTCAGCCGTATCAGCGGCGATTGCCGCGCCAGCTCGTAGCGCCAGCTCCCGTCCACGCCGTGAAACGCCGATTCGACGAGCACGAGATCGGGTTTCCAGTTGCCGATCACGTCCGCGTAGTTGGCAGGCGTCATGGTGCGCACGCGACACTCCGCCGACAGGCAGTCCGCCGTGAAGTAATCGGTAACGAGCGCAATCTTCAGGCACCCGAAGCGTCCGGCCTGCTCCACATCCTCTGCAACCGTCGGATAGTCGTAGACCAACGAACCCAGTTTTCTAATGACCCTGCCGACCATTTAACCCCTCACCCTGCGACATTGGCAGTGCATTCATGACAAATTCGCGCCAGCGGCGCTGTGTGGCCGCGTATTCTCTCGCCTGGCCACCGAACGCCGCGAGCGTACCGCGATCGGACAGCGCCACATCGATCACCCGTGCCAGGTCGACCGCATCGCCGGCCTTGAAAAACCAGCCGGCCGGACTCGGACCCATTTCGTCGCGAAACACCGGCAGATCCGGCACGATCACCGGCTTACCCATCGCGAGCGCTTCCACGAGCTTGATCGGCGGCACGATCTCGCAAACCTTGAACGGCTTGCGCGGGATGCACACCAGTGCGCAACGGCCGATCGCCCTGCGCGCCTGCTCGGGCGAGGTCCGGCCCAGAAAGCGAATCTGCTCCGACAATCCGAGGCGCTGGACCTGCGCTTCCAGCGCGGGCCGCGCCTCGCCTTCTCCGACGATCTCGACCCGAACCGCGCGCCCTTGCCCGTTCAACCGGCCGACCGCTTCGATCAACGTATCGAGTCCTTCATAGCCGATCAACGAGCCCGCATATCCGATGGTGTCGGCGTCGATCTCCTCTGGAGCCGATGGCGCAAACCGTTCGGGGTCCACGCAATTCGGCAGCAGATGCATCCGCTCGCCGGCAATCCCCCATCGGTCGCGCGCGAACCGCCCCAGTTGCGCCGAGATCACGAACAGCTTGTCCGCATGCCGGGCCACCAGACCCTCCAGCTGCAGCCCCTGCACGAACCCCTGCCGCCCTTCGTATTCGGGCATGCGCGAGATGCGCGTCAGCTCCCACAACCCGCGCATCTCGTACTGGAACGGAATGCCCAGTTGCCGCGCCGCCAGCAGGGCCGGCAGCGCGTTCACGTGATTCGACGCGGCATGGATCACCGACGCGCGATGCTGCATGGCCACGCGCGCGATGACGGGCGCCGCCTGCAACGCATACATCAGCACCGGCCGGTTGTTGAACGGCGCACTCGCATGCAGATACCGGACCTCGCTCACCAGCGTCTCGCTTCCGGCGACATCCGTCAGGCGATCCACGCGATCGCCGGGATAGCCGGGCCGCGTCAGCGGATGCACGCGACCGCCCGCAGCTGCCAATGCGCGAACGACTTCGTGCGTGCGCGTCGTATAGCCGCTCGTGTGATACGGCAATGCGCTCGCCGCCACGTACAGCATGCTGTCCGGATCGCCGACAAACGGCACGCCGCGCGAACGCTGCTTCAATTTGCGCTCGAGCACATGCGCCGTCAGTCGACGGCTCATCGCGAGCAGGGGCTCGGTCAATGCCGTCTGCAACGAATCGAGCATCGTGCTCATGCTTTTGCCGCCCCGGCCGCCTTCAGTTCGGCAAGGGAGAGATCGGTCGTATGCGTAGTCCGGATCTTGCCGCGGGACTGCAGGTCCAGGAATTCCGACGTCGTGATCACGTCGTAGTCCTTCGTGAGGCGCGACAGGAGTTTCCGGTAGCCTTCGACGCGCTGGTCGTCCCGGTACGTCGCGTGCCCGTTCTCGTCCCAATACAGCAGCGACCACGAATGGAGCAGAAAAATCGAGAACGTCGGACTGCCGCTGAACGCGTCGAGCAGCAGCTTGCCCCACCACGGACGAAACCGGAAATACGGCGATTCAGGGTAAGTCAGGCGCGCCCACCATTCGTCCTTGCCGACCTTCGGCAGGATCTTCTTCTCCGTCATCGGCACCTCGATCACGCCGTTCGACCACTGGAACGGCAGATTCGTGGGCTCGCTGTAGTTGCACTGCCCGGCATGGACCGCGCACAAGGAATTATTGAACGACAGTCGTACGCCGGTGGACTTCAGCGCCCGGATCGTCGACGCATTCCAGCGAAATGAACCGGCACGATGCGCCAGCACCGGCTTGCCCGTTTCCGCCGCGATCAGCTCGCCGAAGTGGCGAATCACGAACTCCGCACGCGCATCGTCCGTGTATTGATTCATGTATTGCGGCCGCCGCGCAAGGCCGTGCTCGGCCCAGAACGAGTCCGGCAGGTATTCCGGATGCGTATGCAGTTGAACGTCCTGCCCCGCCGCATCCAGCCGACGCACGACCTCCTTCGTTTCGTCGAGGTACGCATACGCGCCGCACTGGTCCACGAAGAACACGTGCTTGACGCCGAACTCGTCGCCGATGGAAGCCATTTCCGCGACCCCGGCCCGCCCCTTCTCGTGCACACCCCACATCAGCCGCTTGACGTGATCTTCCGTGGCGCGCTTGGGCAGCGCCTCGGTATCCACCGTCAATATGGCATAGCGATTTCTATCCATCATGTTCAGTTCACTTCCACCAATGCCTTCCAGTCTGCGTCGCTAGCCTGCGCCGCGGCCGGCGGCACGATCCGCGCCCCGCGATAGCGCCACGCGAGATACGCGCGCTTTCCTTCGTGATACGAACGATCGTCACCGCTCAATTCCGGCAGGTATTCCACCAGCCAGCCCAGCCGTGAATAGAAGGCGAAATCGGCTACGTCGGTCACCAGTACCGGCGCCAGCGTATCGTTGCCTTTCAGCCGCGCGGAAAAGTCTTCGCACGCACGGCGCAGTGCATCGCGCTCCGTACCCGGCGCCCAGATCAGCAGCGTGTTCGCTTCGGCCGAAACCGGTGCATGCTTCATGGGTCGGCAGCCACGGATATTTCGTCACGTGAGGCGGAATTACGCCCAACGTGGCCAGCACGCGCTTGGCACCGCGCCACGCGCGCTCCTTCAGCGTGGCCGGCGGCTTTCCGGCGAGCAGGTCATGGCGCGTGAGCAACGTCCAGTCGGGCTTCGCCGCCAGCGCGCGCAACTCGCGCCTCAAGGTCCGGGTTTGGTCGATGATGCTCAATGCGTTCGCCTCTTGTCAGCAATCCTGGCGAGGATCTCGTCCGCCGCGAGCGACGCACCGTTCATCGGCACCGCGCGCCGCGCCGCAACGGGCAACATGCCCAGCAGCGCGTCGACGGCGGCCTTGCGCTCCGGTTCGGTCTCGCACGCCGAAACGACGGCCGGCATCACGTCGGCGACCATCCGCGCGCGGCGAACCTGATCGTCCACCAGTTGCGCGTTGGGCACCAGCAACGCGGGAACACCCGACTGCACCAGTTCGCAGCAGGTGTTGTAGCCCGCTGCGCCGACAAATGCATCGAACGCGCGCAGATAGCGCGCCAACGGATAGACCGAGACCGGCAACACGCCGGCCGGCAATTCGACGTCACGCACCGAGATGGGCGCCCGCGCCCACACCACCTGAAATCCGGCCGCCTCGAACGCAGCGATCAGTCCGTGCCCGATGCCGGCGACATCCTTCAGGTTGCCCGGGCCAAGCGAAAAGAGGACGAAGCGACCCGTCTGCGGCAGGCCAAGCGCGTCTCTCGCGGCTGCACGGCCGAGCAACTCGTCGTCCTCCAGCAGGCAGACCGGCGGAACCGTCAGCCGCGTGCCGCCGTTCGTCAGGGACCCGCGCGCCTCGGTCGCACCCAGTTCACCAGGCTGGATCACGAGATCGAACAATGCTTCGTCCACCGGCACCGTCTTGGTATCGGCCTTGAGCAGCCCGCGATTGGACCACACGAGGACGGGTGATCCATACATCTCGCAGGCCGTCAGCAAACCCTTGAACGGCCACGTTCCGTCGAATACGACCGCATCCGGGCGAACCCGCTCCAGCATCAAGCCCAGCCGCACGGCCAGTTCGCTGTTCCAGCCGAACGTCGAACTCGACGACCAGTAATGCGAAACGAAGTAGTCCGCTTCGAATCCCATCTCCTCGATGATCTCGATCGCCGACGCCAGCGAAAAGAAAAACGGGCGCGCGCGGCCCCGCAGGCGACGCGCGTACGCGAGGCAACGGTTCAGATGACCCATGCCCGAGCCGTTCACGTTGAAGAACAGGATGCGCGGCAATGCGCTCGCCGCGCGCGCCGCGTGACCGGACTTCGGGTCGATCATGCGTCGCCGCCGAACAGGTCGCGCGTGTAAACCTTGCCTGCGACGTCGGTCAGATCGTCGGTCAGGCGGTTTGCAACGATCACGTCGGCGGAGCGCTTGAACTCGGCCAGGTCGTGAACGACCGACGAGTTGAAGAACGTCGATTCGTGCAATGCCGGCTCGTACACGATGACCTCGACGCCCTTGGCCTTGATGCGTTTCATGACGCCCTGGATGCTCGACGCGCGGAAATTGTCGGACCCCGCCTTCATCACGAGGCGATAAATGCCGACGACCTTCGGCTTGCGCTTGAGAATGCTCTCGGCGATGAAGTCCTTGCGCGTGCTGTTCGACTCGACGATCGCGCGGATCAGGTTCTGCGGCACGTCGCGATAGTTGGCGAGCAATTGCTTCGTGTCCTTGGGCAGACAGTAGCCGCCGTAGCCAAAGCTAGGGTTGTTGTAGTGCGCGCCGATGCGTGGATCGAGGCAGACGCCGTCGACGATCTGATGCGTATCGAGACCGTGCTGCGCAGCGTAAGTGTCCAGTTCGTTGAAATAGGCCACACGCATCGCAAGGTACGTATTCGCGAAGAGCTTGATCGCCTCGGCTTCCGTGCTGCCCGTGAACAGCGTCGGAATATCCTGCTTGATCGCCCCCTGCTTCAGCAGGCCGGCAAACGCTTCGGCTCGCTCGGAACGTTCGCCGATCACGATCCGCGAAGGGTGCAGGTTGTCGTACAGCGCCCGGCCTTCGCGAAGGAATTCGGGCGAGAAGATCAGGTTGTCGGTGCCGAGTGCCGCGCGCGTACGCTCGGTATAGCCGACCGGAATGGTCGACTTGATCACCATCACCGCCCGCGGGTTGATCGCCATCACGTCGCGGATGACGACCTCGATCGAGCGGGTGTTGAAGTAGTTCGTGTCCGGATCGTAATCGGTCGGCGTGGCGATCACCACGTAGTCGGCGCCGGCGTACGCGTCTTCCTTGTCCAGCGTCGCGCGGAAGTTCAGGCGCTTGTGGCGCAGGTAGTCCTCGATCTCGGCATCCTCGATCGGCGACTCCTTGCGATTGAGCATCGCCACCTTCTCGGGGACGATGTCGAGCGCCACGACTTCATTGTGCTGCGACAGCAGGACGGCGTTGGACAGGCCGACGTAGCCTGTGCCGGCGATAGCGATTTTCATGCAAACGTCTCTCAGACAGATTGGGAGATCTTCCTGTGTCCTCGAAACCCAGTCTGCATGGGCCTCGGACAGGACATCGATATCTTCAAGGACACCATTATTTCACAATGATCCTCAGGAAAATTTCCCAAAACAGATTGATCGCAATCCGAATTTGAGTTTTAAATACCTCCAATTCCGATCGCATGCGAATCAAGCACCTTCTTCGGTGCGGGAATACAAACTCGACATCAAAAACCGAGTTCCAATGCTCCTCTTGATGTACAAACGGACCTACCCGGGAAGCGGGTATTTCCCATAAGACTGAATCCGAGCCTTGCGATCAAGGTCTCTCTCGAGCATCGACAATGCACGTCGAAGCGTGGGGAGATCGACTTGAAAATCGTTCCGATGGTACAGCTTGTGTTCGCTACTGCTCAACGGGCCGCGCACCTCGTACCAACGCATCCCACCGAGCGCAGCCAGATCATAAAAAAACATGTCATCCCAGTGAGCCGGGATCATCGGAAGGATCGACGTGCCAGACCGAGCAAAGGCGATGTTTGTCAACGCGGAACCTAGCGGTCCAGCGATCACGGACGCCGACGAAAACAATTCAATCTGACCAGCGAAGTCGTATTCCGAAACACGAACGTACTCGAATCCGTGTTCGCTGAGCAAAGACACGACCTCACTTTCATTGTGTAACCGCCGATCGGCAGCATCATGGCGAGTCACGTAAATTCGACGGTCGGACGTTCGAGCCCCGGATTTTCCTGCTAACTCGCGAAAACATTCATAAATCGCCGGCGCCTTTCGATCGGTCGGCCCCATCTTCGAAATATAGCGTAGTCGCGGAATGCGGATGCCTTTTTCGGGAAGCGGGACAACGCCCCCAAACTCCACGCCCGCAAGCAACAGCGACTTCTGAATGGCCTTCCACATGCCAGACGGGTGTCCACCGTGTGGGCTATTGAAACTGCCGGGCATCAATATGCATGCGTTTGAAGGGATCTCACGTCTCGCCGCATAAATTCTTGGCAGAATTTCGGCAAGCCAGTGTCCGTAGTATTGAATGCCATAACGAGTCGTGCATACAGCAAAGGGAACCGGTGAATCCACGATTCCGGATGTATCTATTTCCCATCGATTTTCATCAGCCGGAGTGATGAGTCGATAGCGCTCCCTATTCTTCACCACCATGCCTGGAACCGTATCTCTGACAATAACCCCGTCAGTCACAACGGTTCCGTCCATCAAAACCAGTACATCATCCAGATCAACGCATATGCACGGATCGACGGAAATTTTTTGATCTCGATACTGCGACCGGAGATACCCTGACCTCAAAAAATCAAAATCTTCTATATTGGTGAAACGTACGATGGATGGTCTAACATAGTCCATCGAAGGAGACACGACCCGGAATCCGAGTTGTCGCTCCTTTATAATTTCAAAAATTCCCTTGACCTCATAAAGCATCGCAAATTCACCAATAGCAATTATGTCACAGTCCGATTTCCGAATAATCCCGAACCCGACTGCTTAGTTTTTCGAAACAAAAGGCAAGATGGGGTGGACAGCTGCGGGCCCATCCGCCAAACCAGTCACGAGCACCGTGTACCTCCAGGCACGAACAGCCCCATTTCACAGAGGCTATCGATGGATTGGGTCGATATTTCACGGTGCCACGCCGACCAGTCAACTCAATTCGCTTGCCAGTCGCCCCCAAATCACGCCTTTGCAGAGTTTCACTCCGCCATCGCCCAGAAACACCTCGGATAAACCCCCAAGATACTATCGAAATCATCTGGCAATTGAATCTTACCTTGATCAATCAGCTTTGCGATTCTCTTTGCATTATCTCTATTTGGGAAGTTTTGCATGTATGGAATAACCCATCCCATTTGCGTCATCCCCCTATCAGGGCGAAGAAAATGCAATGCTTGCCTCCCATCCGGCTGAACCGGATCAGTTGGAGCGAAATTTTCAGCTGCGTAGCCCAAAATGACGGATTCGTTTTGCAACGCATCAATCCAGAATTTAATCGCCTTATGAATATCGCCACTAGGCCCTCGATACGAGTAAAGATCAACTCCCTTCACGAGTTCAAGTTCGGCCACCAGCACCAGTAGCGCAATAGCATTATTCTCGTACTTCAACGCCGATTGGCCACGCCTCGATTCGGCAGGGAAGCTGCCATCACTTCTCATGGTATCTATATATGCCCGATATGCTTTGGCCGCCGTGCCATTTAGCGAATCGTCCGACGTGGTGATACCTACCGCGAGTTGCGTCGCGGCCGAGCTCAGCACAAGGTTCTGCGCCAGTTGTCCCTCATTTTCGCCACCGGAAATATGTGAATAATTGGCGGCACGGCGACGCATCCAATCAAACACCTCTTTGCGATCAGACATACTAATAAGATTATGCCGTCTCAACATCGACGTATAGATTGCAATTGGCCTGAGAGTACTATTCCCCGCCAGCTCCCCCGTCACCAACGATGACTGACTACCCTTGTGTTTCTCACGATCGAATTTCAACGCATCCGAATTCACCAGCTTATCGAGCCACTCCGAGAATTGATCGCACGCGCCTTTGTTTCCGGCCATACAAGCAGAACCCAAATTGGCGAATGGGTATCCGATTGACATGACCGGTGCGTAGAGCTGTTCAGAAGCCAAATTTCGACCGGGCGTGCCGCGAATTACCACGGGGAAAATTTCCGGAATCACCGCCTGCTTTGACGAATCTAGCGCAGACACCGCACACTCCTGCCCCCAGCTCGACTTCGCGTGAAAAATATCCTTTGCTTCACGTGCATGAGCATTGTTAATTCCAGCCGGCACAAACATGAGCGCAAGATACAGCCAGCTCAATCTGATTTCGCATTTCGCAAAAAGACTTGCCATAGTTACCTCCCAATCATAGCCGTCGAAACCACTCATTTATCGGAAAATCAGAATAATCCCAATAAAATCTCAGTCATCGAAATTTGGCGCCCTAGCAATTCCCTACAACCGTGCGACCCAGATCTGATGGACAATTACGACCGAAAAAACTCACACGACCGAGGACGCATTCAAAGTGACACTGAGCGCCCCCGACATTCCGCTCTCCATGGATGAAATTAGTTCGCTCACGTGGGCTTCAAATCGAGCCTCCCAGCTATTTCGACTCACATACTCAATCATATCTGACGATGAATCTACGTTGCTGGCGAGCACATCTGAAATATTCGCCAGAAATGACTCGTGAGAGTCGGCAACCCGAACTAGGCCCGCACTTCGATCGATATTAAATATCTCCGTGGAAACAACAGGCACTTTCCAGGACAAGTAAACGTAAAGCTTGAGCGGATTCATGTGCTGCGTCATCTCAAGGTTGAGGTGCGGGATAATACCAACGTCAAATTTAGAAACCCACGCACCGACCTCTTGATACGGAACGACACCGGCAAAACGCACATTTGGATAACGTTTCAACTGCAATACATCCGGATTTGCATGCGTCGAACCAATCAGAACGAGCTGGCAATCCACAAATTTTTGCGCAATCTTTTCCAGAAGAGAAATATCAATTTTCTTTTCAAGATTTCCCACAAAACCGATAGTCTTCCCTTCCCAGGCTTTGAAGGAATCAAATTCCGCGTTGTGAGCAGGCTCGGTCTTCGGAGGACTAGTATCGCATCCGTTGGGTACGAGGCGAATTTGTGGATAGAATTCGCTCATAGCGCCCACCATCGGCTCACAATTCACGAAAGCCATATCGGCCTTTGCGAGCGTCTCTCTGTAATTCTCGGTGAGACGCTGATACTCCTCCGCCGAAATTCCCGGCCACGCACGGTGGTCGTCCACAACATCGACCACAACCTTTGCAGGTTTGAAGTGCTCGATCAAATCACAAGCGGAATAATTTTTTGGATACATCCAAAATACCGATTCCTCGGGCCTCACTTCCTCGCGCCGAAGAACTTCAGTTACATAAGGGAAATATCCCTCATTAACATGCGGCTTCTGAGTGTCCGAATCGTTATTTCTGTATTTCCCAGGAGGATAAGCGAATACGTTATACGATATTTTATCTGTATCATACTTACCCAGCAATTTTTCGTACGTTCCCGTATAAATCCACCGATGTTGACTAGCCTCGCTGCGAGATTGCTGGCGCAATATCAAATCATGCTCGGATATCGGCGCATCAAACACAATGACCTTGCGAATATCCGGTCGCGAGGCGAGATATTTGATAACCATATCGTGTCGACGACCATATAAACGGGTGTCATTTTGCTTCCAGAAAATGACAATATCGGCACCTGTATTCTGCGACTTGGATCTCGAGACTAAAGATTGACCCAACGCACGTCCCATGACGGCTTGCAGTCTGCCGTAGCTTTCGCCCGTCCGAAGCGCACCGCGCGACAGGCACCGCTTGATCATGTCGTGCATTTGCATCGCTGCCGCCGCATAGCTGTAGCGTCCCAGAAAACGGTCGCGCACGTCACTACGCCACTTTTCGACGTCTTGCTCTCTTCCAGCGAGACGCTCCAAAGCCGCAGGTATATCGTCAATATTGACGAGTTCAGCCACTTTATCGTCAACCAGTTGCCGCAACGGCAACGTATTACTTACCAGCAACGGAACTCCCATCGCGACCGCGTCAATTGCCTTTGCCGGGAGCTGAAATTTCGATATCGCATGCCCCTCGTCCTGAGGTAGGCACACAACATCGGCCATAGCGAGAATCTCGGGAATAGCGGAAAATGGTTGATTCGGAAGATAAATAACCCTCCCTTTCGCCAATTTATCCAAAACACTATAGATGCTTCGATCTGGCGCAGTTCCAACGATCATCAACTTGAATCTGACGTCCGCAATCTGACTGACCGCTCTCGCTAGCGTATCAATCCCTTTATGAAGACGGGGGGTACCAAAAAACAGAACGAGTTTGGTATCGTTCGGCACGCCGTACCGGCACCGAATCTCCGATTTATTATATTGCGCCGGATCAAATTTGGCCTCGTCGCGGACGTGAGGGACGATCGTGCCGCCAAATTCATTCTGCAATGCAACGTTCGAGACAATAATTTCGTCCGCGCTATCACAAAGACTTTGTGTAAGCCTTGTCCATAGCTCGGCGTAGGGCTCCGTGATACTCGAAGCCGAACCTTCCGGCATCGACTCCAGTTCACCAACATTCAACGCGCTTTGATTCTTGAAAAATGAAAGCTCATGATCGTCGACATCAATGATCAGCGGGCAACCCCATTTTTCCTTGATTGCCATGCCTAGAGCTACCGATGGAAGCCGCGGCTTGCAGGCGATTACCACATCCGGCTTAATACGAGATGAGATGCGCTCAAGGCTGTCATAGAAATCAGGAAGATTTGAACCAGGCAACGAGACAACGGGAAGTTGACCGGCGCGAACGGGTTCCCAGATGCTATTTCCATACTTGGGAAACTGGAACCCGACCAGTAATGTATGCCGCGCGACTTTTTGCACAACTTCCGCGAGCATATACGAGCGCCCGAGGCAATTATGCCCTACATCCCACGTGATAACCAAGACGTTAATCGGCAGCTTTCTGAAAACGCCCGCGCCTGCCGCCACCTCATATTTTTTTAGATCTCCCTGTCGATTTAAATCTGGCATACATCCACGCCGACGCATCAACTCGATATTAAAATTGATAATATTCGACAACTCGGGCATAGCCACCAGAGCAGCCTGATAAGACCGATACGCCGCCCCGTAATCTTTATCGAGAAATTGCTTATTCGCCTTCTTCAGCAAGCTCATTTATCCCCCCGGAATGTTGTTTCCACAACCCAGCGACTTCAAATTTAAAATCGATCAAAGTGGCCGGGCAATATAGCTCTCGATGCCCGACATCGTGGTCGGGTTGTTCGTTATATTGTACAAACATGCTCAGTACATTATCCCGCTCCCACCGAATTCGATCTATAATCGGTTCGGCGTGCCCAAGATCCTCACCCCACAGGACTTGAACATCATCAGGATTCCACTTGTATTCTGGCGCAGAAAATAGTGTCGCCACCATTTTCCCCTGACTGTGATCGCCACGCGAAATTATGTATGCATTATCTCGACGATCCAGGACAATTTCCGGTCGACTTATGGGAATCTGCAACGTGTCCCGACCTCGGAGCGAAAACGGAGATATACGCCGCGACACTATTTGGTGATGCCATCGCTTACCGTCATACCGCAAATATTGGTACTGCGGAATACCATCGATATCATCGGCATAAAATGCAATATGTGGGCACCCACGGCTATCGAGCGCCATGCTGCACTGATTAATCAAATTACTTCCCGGCGATATCGGATATATGGTCTCGGAATTTATCTGTGTAATCGGCAATCGATAATTCCGCCCCTTCGATGTCACCCAGGTGATTCCGTTATCGAGCGAGCAAGCATATCCAACGTCGATGTTGTTGATTCGCTCTTCTGTGCCTAGCGGATGAGTTCGCCACACAAAGCTCAGATGTAAACTTCCATCGGAACCAACGGCCGGATGGTTCCAATAAGCATTACTCGTCCACGGCTTCGAATCGCTTCCGCTTAAAATCGGCAGCGGATGATCCGTCCAGCTCTCACTCATCTCATCATATGTTTTAATACGTGCAGCACCTTTGTTATGGCCGCCATCTCTATAAAGTAGCGTGAGCGGAAAACCATTGCGCGGCAGAATGAACGTAGGATAGGTAATCCTGTCCTCCGCCTCCCCCGTCATGGAGAGTTCTTCACTCCATCCGGAAATATCGTTCGGACGAAGACTGCGCCGATAGCGAAGCTGGGTCGCATGCTGGTCATAACAGATATGCAAGTGATTATCGCGATCGATGCCGATGCTTATGCTGTTGTGAGCATCATATAAATTGTAGCCACCTTCAAGATCAAAGAATTCGATCTCCGCGGAATTCAAATTTCGGCACGCCAGACGCAACGTCTGGGCATCCACATAAAATGCGGAAAATTGCCTATCGTGACTCGTAACTACGCCGTGATGCCGAAAAATCACCGTATTGACTGTATTTCCGGCCCACCCGGCACCGAGCCTGACCTCGGCCAGGCGGCTTACTCGAAAGCGAGGCCTTCCGCGAGAAGCAACCTGACTGCTCGAAATAGCAGTCGTTCCACCTCCAAGCTGCATAGCTGTCAACCCAAGCTCACTACATTGCTGATTGATGCGCGCTTTGGTCAGAAGCTTTTTGTCCGCTCCGGGTGTGCCGAGGGCAATCGCCGATTCGAAATGTTCGAGCGCTCTAGGAAAACTGCCAGCGATCACTGCTGCACGCGCCAAGCTATTGTGCACGCCCGCGGCAAGGATTTGCCCCAAGAGACGCTTGCTCACCCCCCAGTCTTGAGCGAGTCGAATAAATTGTCTGGCCTCGGATATATGTCCGAGTTGCAGACGGCCGGCAGCAGCAAGCAACGCGAGCTTCGGTCGATCCGGGTGATGCTGCAGAATATCGCGCTCAAGCTCAGCGAGACTTTGCCAATCACCAAACTGCCACTGGGTCCGCGTGCGTTCGAGCAGGTTTTCATCGTAAGGCACGACGGACTGCCCCGACTGAATATCGATCACCGTGACTGACTGAAGAGAATCGACCGATTCCCTTTCGAAAGGACCCGCAGGTTTCTCGCTCATAGCCCAGGCTCTCGCAGAAACACTTCCTTTATGAGATCAAGCTGAGCTTCGGCCCGAACCATTTCTTCCTGCATAAGCTGCTGCCGGGTCGACAACTCTGCTTCACAAGCTTGACGATTCTCGATTTGCTGCTGCACCTCGTTAAGTTGCGTCAGTCGGTCAGCAGCCAACTTGACCGCTTCATCGCGCATCCCCGCCAGCGTGAGATTCTCAAGCTCAAGTCGCTCTTTCGCCTGCTTCAACGTTTCAAATTCGCGCGCGTACCGAGCTGCCTGCTTTGCCGCCTCGTCATACTGTCCTGCAAGCGCCTGTTTGTCTTGTTCCAGTTTTTCCTTGGCCAGAGTCAGAACGCTGACTTCTTGAGCTTGTGCGGCCGCCCGTTTCACGGCGTCGTCATGTCTGCCTGCCAAATCAAGACGATCCTGTTGCAATTGCACGTTAGCCTGTCTAAGCGCCTCCACTTCCTGGCTTCGCTCCGCTGCGTGCCGCGCGGCATCCTCACCCTGTTCCATAAGCGCGCGTCTTTCGTACTCGAGATGCCTCGTGGTTTGCTTCAGGGCTTCGATTTCCCTGTCGCGCTCTGCCATATGCATTACGGCTTCACGATGCTCAAGCATCAGCGATGCGTTGTCCTGTTCCAACTTCAACAGCGACCGCTTCAGTACTTCAATCTCCTGCGTCAGTTCAAGCACCCGGGCAGCCGATTCCTCATGCTTACCGGCGAACGTAAGCTTGTCTCGCTCCAACTGCGTTTTGGCCTGAGTCAGCGCTTCAATCTCCTGCGCGCGCTCGACTGCCTGATTGACGAGCGCTGCATACTTGCCGTCGCATACCACCCGGTCGCGTTCCATCTGCGCGTTGGCTTCCTTCAGGCATGCGATTTCTTCGGCGCGCTCGAGCGCCTGCTTGGACGCTTCCTGATGTCTCTCGGTCAGCGCCAATAGATCCTGCTCAAACTGTGCATTCGCCCGCTTCAAGCACACAATTTCATTGGCATACTGGGCAGCCGTCCTGACCGCTTCCCCCTGCCGCCCTATCAACGCTTGTTTATCGAGCTCCAGTTGCCCTTTGCTGTGCTGAAGCGCCGCAACCTCGCGAGTACTATCGATCAATTGGCTCGCAAGTTCGTCGTATCGATGCGTTAGCGCCAATTTGTCCTGCTCCAATTGCATCGTGATCTGCTTCAGAACCTCAACTTCCCGGGTGTAACTGGCAACCTGCCTAGCGGTTTCCTTGTCCCGCTCCACCCACGTCAGTTTCTCTTGTTCCAACTGCGCCTTAGCTCTCTTCACGACTTCCACTTCGCGCGCGCGTTCGATCGCTGACTTGGCTGCCTTTTCATATTGTGCCGCCAGAGCCAACTTATCCTGCTTCAGTTGCAACTTCGTTCGCTTCAGTATTTCGACAGCGTGCATGCTGTCACTCAACTGCCTCGAGCACTCATTGGTTCGCAGAACCAGTACGGGCTTTTCTTGCTCCAGTTCAATTTTGACTTGCCTCAGTGTCTCAACCTCTCCAGCAAGCTCGCTCGCCTGCTTGACGACAAGGCCATAGTCAGCCTTCAGCTCCGACCTTTCATTTTCGAGT
Organism: Burkholderia diffusa; assembly: GCF_902499115.1. Lineage (GTDB taxonomy): Bacteria > Pseudomonadota > Gammaproteobacteria > Burkholderiales > Burkholderiaceae > Burkholderia > Burkholderia diffusa. The sequence goes on along the minus strand of NZ_CABVPN010000033.1, from coordinate 43,496 downwards.
CGCGCCTTTACATGCTTCAGCACTTCGATTTCGCGTGCGTATTCAGTCACTTGCCGAGCTGCTTCCTCGCACCTAGCCGCCAATGCCGATTTATCCTGCTCCAGCACGGCCCTGGATTGTTTCAGTGCCTCGATTTCCAGATGACGTTCTGTCGCCAATCGTGATTTCTCATCACGCTCCCGCACCAGACGATCCAATTGTTTTTCGATTTCGGCGCGACGCTCCAGGAAGCCCGTTTCCTGCCGAGTTTCGCTGACCCGAACTTCATTAGCGTCAAACCTCAATTGATTGGCTTGTCGAATTTCCGAGTCGCTATATGGAGTATCCAGCGGCAGAATATCCAGCATGGCTTCGGCACGAACGACATCACTTGCTTCGTGGAGTCTGAAGGCGAGCCACTTCAACCGAAATGGCTTCGGATCCAATGCGTGCGCGCGCCGAGCAGCCTCGGCAGCATTTGCCCGATCGCCGTGCATCAAATGCCGCGCCAAAGCCGTATAACCGTTGGCCCGCATCGCAGGTGAAATCGCAGCGTCATCGATCAATTTCTCAACCGCGTCGAAGCCTCCTTCGCTGTAGGCCGCAACGAGATTGGTAAACGCCTTGCCGCCCAGTGTTTTTGGGGGGATCACCCGACTGTGGGTGCGCCATATCTTCCAGATTTTTCCTGGCAATTTCAGAAATGCCGTCGGCGAATCTGCCCCCTGGATCAAGAGATTCCCCAGCTTCGCATTCAGCGCGTTCTCAGCTTCGATCTGATGGACCTCTCGTTGGACATCCACCAATGCGCGCAGACGACGAGCCTCTGCCAAAGCGTCCGGTAGTTCGTTATCGACCCAGTTCTTGGTGATCACGACGCCATTCGATGCCTCGGCCAGGGCACCTTTTTCAAGGGACTTGTTTCGGAGGTAGTACCGCTCCAGTTCCTCCTGAACGTGATGAAACTGATTGAGCAACAGTTCGTTCTCAGCCACAGCCTCTTTGAGACGAGATTCAAGATCGATCGGATTTTTCTGATTCGTTATCATTTTTCGTCTTTCCAGATGCCACGCGTATCGACAAGTACCTGGCGGTCGTTCAACTTGGGCTTAACGCTTCGAAATTCCTGATGATCGACAAGCAGAACAAATACGTTCGCATCGGCAATGGCCTTGTCCAGAGTAGTCAAATTTGCACGATCGATCGCCAGAGTGACCGGCAGCGATTGAAGATTTGGCTCCACGATCGAGACATTCCCAGCATGATTCCTGACCAGTGTTTGCGCAATTTTCATTGCTGGGCTTTCGCGCAGGTCATCGATGTCTGCCTTGTACGTGATTCCCAGACAAGCAATGCCGATATCCTCAATGGCAGTACCCCGAGCAACGAGCGTTGCAACGGCTTGCTGCACCTTACGCACAACCCAATCCGGCTTTGCGTCATTGACATGTCTCGCGGCCCGAATCAGCTTCGCTTGTTCCGGTTCGCTGTCAACGATGAACCACGGATCGACGGCAATACAATGTCCGCCCACGCCACAGCCCGGTTGCAAAATATTTACTCGCGGATGCCGATTCGCCAGTCTTATAAGTTCCCATACGTTGATGTCCAACTTGTCGCAGATCGTCGACAACTCGTTGGCGAATGCAATGTTGACATCGCGGAAACTGTTTTCGGCCAGCTTGCACATCTCAGCCGTTCGAACGTCCGTGACAATGCAATCGCCTTGTACAAACAAACGATAGAGCGCAACTGCAGCGTCAGAGCACTGTTGCGTCATACCACCGATCACACGATCATTGACAACCAACTCGTGAACAATGCGGCCGGGAAGAACGCGCTCTGGGCAGTGTGCAATGCGAATATCGGACGCATTACCTGCCTGATGCGGAAAGGTCAAATCCGGTCGGATTTCTGCCAGCCAGTTGGCCAACAACTCAGTTGCCCCAACGGACGAAGTCGATTCGAGAATAACGAGATTACCCTCTGCAAGTACAGGCGCAATCGATTTGGCCGCTGATTCGATGTAACTCAAATCAGGCCTTTTCTCGTCCGTCAAGGGCGTCGGCACTGCGATGATGAATGCGTCCGCTGGCTCAGCGGACGTGGTCGCACGCAGGTAACCGGCCCCAACGGCAGCATGAACCAAAATATCGAGTTCCGGTTCAACGATATGAATATTTCCTTGATTGATCGTATCGACGACGTGCTGAGACACGTCCACACCAATGACACGTACCTTGCGCGAGGCAAACAAGGTTGCGGTGGGTAATCCGATATACCCAAGACCAATGATTGAAATGGTATTCAACATGCGCTCACCAAAATATCGCGAATCCGCGAGGCTGCCGTGCCATCACCATAGGGATTGGCGGTATGCGCCATGGTGGCGTACTCGTCTGCATCATCAAGGAGACGGTTCGCTTCATTGACGATGGTTGTTTTGTCCGTGCCGACAATCCTTGCCGTACCTGCAACGATCGCTTCCGGCCGCTCTGTAGTTTCACGGGTAACAAGCACCGGTTTGCCCAGAGCGGGGGCTTCCTCTTGAATACCACCCGAGTCCGTGATGACGAGTGCAGCCCTATCCATCAGGTAGACAAAGGGCAAGTATTCCTGCGGCTCGATGAGAAACACGCCCGCAACATCACCTAGGAGACGATGAACGGATTGTTTTACCTTCGGATTCAGGTGTACCGGGAAAACAATTTCAATGTCACCGCGTTGGGCAATTTCTCGCAGAGCACGGCAGACTGAGTCAAGCCCATCTCCCAGATTTTCCCTACGATGACCAGTAACGAGAATCAAACGCTTCCGCGGATTCAGAAAGCCAAAGCGCCGTTCCAGGTCTCCGCGCCATACAGCCTCGTCGCGCGTCCTCGCGACCGTGCCCAACAGAGCATCGATGACGGTGTTGCCGGTGACGTGAACATCCGCCTCAGCGATACCCTCCCGGAGCAAGTTATCTCTAGCATTTGGTGTCGGTGCGAAGTGATACTTCGCCAAAACGCTCGTGAGGCGGCGGTTCGCCTCCTCCGGCCACGGTGCAAACAAATCACCGGTACGAAGCCCTGCCTCGACGTGGCCTACTTCAATCTGTCGGTAGTGAGCGGACAACGCCGCTGCCATCGTAGTTGAAGTGTCTCCTTGCACAAGCACGATGTCCGGTTGCGCCTTCCTCAAGACACAATCAAGTCCGTCGAGGACTTTGCTCGTTATCCCGGAAAGCGTCTGGTCCGGTGCCATGATATCGAGATCGTAGTCGGGACGAATTTGGAAAAAATCAAGCATCGAGTCCAGCATCTGCCTATGCTGTGCAGTGACACAAACGGTCGCCTGGATTTTCGGCTCGGTCTTCAACGCATTGACCAGCGGCGCCATCTTGATCGCCTCTGGTCGCGTTCCAAAGATAATCAGGGTTTTCATTACGCTTCCCGATCTCAATCCACGTGATCCGAAATAATGCTTTCCAGTAGCTTTATCACCCCAATCACCGCTGCAGCGATCAGCAGCGTCACCAGCACGTTATAGAGCCGCTCGGGTTTGAGCGGGTAGCCCGGCATGGTCGGCGCCTGGAGCGTGGAGACCATCTTGAGCGTACGAGCAGCATCCATCCGGCCTTTCTCCAGTGCTGAAAGAGCCGTCTTATACAAATCCTGAGCAAATCCCGCCTGCATTTGCAAGCGCTGGAATTCATCAACAGTGTAGTTGAGCGTCCTTCTTGAAGGCGACGTCAACTCCGCCTTTTTCTGGGTAATCTGCTGCTGAATGGCATTCAGATTGTTCTTTAGCATTACCACCGTTGGTTGATTCTGATCCAACGATGCCGGCAATGCAGCCAGCTGGGTTTTAACATCGGTTTTTTGGGCCTCCAGCTTTTCAATAAGTGCGTTAATGCTTTCTGCCGTTGCCTGCGGGGCAGCCAATCCTTTTTGATTCTGGAAGTCAATTACAGATTGCGTGGCATCCAAAAATCGATCGTGCGCAAGCGTTACCTGCTTCGCCAGGAAATCTACCTGCGACTGAGCCAGTTCATGACCAATCTGATTCATATGCAACTCCCCCTCATGAACCATCATGCTCACGATAGCCTGAGCCATCTTGGGGTCGTAGGCTTCTGCCCGGATACGCAGAACGCCGCTGTAACTGTCGTAATCAACGCCAACTCGGGACAGCCAGTATTTATAGAACCATTCATCCGGCGCATTCTTGAACCACATACGCGAAATAGGGTCCCGCCCGTGACTACTGAAATGTGACCGCAGATCGAGAGAGGCATCGAGCTTCTTGAGCATGTCCGTGGATAACAGATACTCACGCAGCAAGAGTTGATCCCCACTATTGGGACCACCTACGCCAGCAACAATAGCCGGAAGTCCGGCAACAGCACCATCCACTTGATCAGTTCTTTGAATGATTACAGTTGCCTCGGAAACATAGCGATCCGAGGCTATCAGCAACCAGTACGGGACCGACAATACTGCGCCGATGATAATCAAGCGGATGATCAGCTTGAAGATTTTAACTGAGATGATCGCTCGCTTTGCCTTGTCATAGGCCGCAACAAATTTTGCAGTCGCGAGCGAGCTTTTGGTTGTCGACAATTCTTTCATACCAAAGTCTTATTTTTGTACGCGCTCAATGCTTCACCAAGATCGTCGAACCAGTACGCCTGGCCTTCATCGATCCAGATGCCAGATTGGCAAAATTGCCTGAGCGTGCCTTCATCATGAGAGACCATGATTACGCTGGCCCGATCCACCATGCTTTTGAAAGCATCGGCGGCCTTCTTTCTGAATTTCGCGTCACCCGCGGAGGTAACTTCATCGGAAATGAATACATCAAAATCGAACGCGAGCGACAAAGCAAACTGCAAACGCGATCGCATACCGGAAGAATAGTGCTGCACCGGTTCATCGAAGGAATCGCCCAACTCGGCAAAATCCTGAATAAAGGCGAGACGATCTGCGAGTTCGTCCTGGTGGCCATGCACGCGGCAGACAAATTTCGCGTTCTGGCGTCCGGTAAGTGTCCCCTCCAGTCCGCCTCCCCCCATCGGCCACGATACCCGGCATCGCCGCTCAACGCTGCCTTTTGTCGGAAAATCGATTCCACCGATAATGCGAAGCAGAGTGGATTTCCCAGCACCATTTCGACCAATCAGCGCGACGCTGTGTTTAGGTGGAATGATCATGTTGATACCGCGCAGCACCCATTTACCGACACCGTGTTCGGTCATATAGCGCTTATGAACGTCTTCGATCAGTATCATCGCATCACCAGCTTTCTGGAAAAGCGTTTGTACATGGCCAAACCAATAAGCAAAGACACCAATGCCGATCCATATAGATAGGACAAACTCACACCATCAAGGGCATGATATGTCGGCAGGAAACCCAGCCTGATCAACTCGAGACCATTAACTACCGGGTTGGCCAAGAACAAATATTGATAGGGCTGCGGAACGAACAACGAAATAGGAAGCAGTGCGCCGGACACGTAATAAAGCGGCAGATACATGAGCTTAAATATATGATCCAATTCCGGCACAAAACTCATTGCCACTGACGTAATGAGACCAAATCCCAGTCCGAACAGCCACAATCCAACGACGCTAACGATAACCAAGAGTGGGTCAGCGGGAAGCCACGCCGGGTTGATCAAATCCGGCGTCACGGCATGCCCCGCCGCAACTGCAATCAAAATGATGATGATAGATATCGGTATCATCAAAAACAGCTCCAACGCAGCTCGAACAAGAGCAACATCGAAAGGCTTCACTTGCCGATAGGCAAAAAATGCGCGATTGCTATCTATCCCGTGCAACACCTGAACCCAGGTACGGCGCCACAGAAGAAAACCGATAAACCCCGCGATAATCCACATATTTATCGCGATTCCGCCCACCTCGTGGATGCGAAATGTTTCGAACCCGAACGCGTGGGTCGATATGTAGATGATCGGCTCAATCAACAACCACAACCACGCCGCACGCGCCTCGAACAACCGATCCAGTGCCTCGCGCAGGAACATGGCTCTCCAGACGGAGACCGTGACCTCGAACGGAGTACGCACCTTTCCCGACATGGCGCCTTACTCCAGTTCCCGATTGATCGTCGCCGCCGGGCTGGCCACCATCACGACGAGCGTAAGGAACTTCTTGAACTCGACCTCGGGCGAGTTCGAGACGTAAATCACGTCGCGATTCTGGATCGGGAAGTTCTGCGTCACGAAGAATGCGGCGGGATCCCGCAGGTTGATCTCGTAGACCACGGGCACGGTGCCATTGATGGCCCTGACCGTCTTGTCCTTCGCATCGACCAGCTTCGCGTCTTCGAACCGGAACACGAACACGCCGCGCGCATCCGCACGGTTGTCGTTGAGCCCGCCCGAACGTGCGAGCGCCTGGGCCAGCGAAATGCCTTGTGCTTCGAACGGAATCTCATCGTTCTTGCCCGTTGCACCCAACACCGAGAAGCTCTGCGACTGGAAGAGCGCCGTCACGACATCGCCCGGCTTGAGCACGACGTTCTGGTGCGGATCGCGAATGACCGAATCGAGCGGCATCGTCGCGGTGACACTGCCTCGCGAGAGCTGCACGGCCATGCGGTTGACCGACTGCTTCACGCCGCCCGCAAATGCCAGCGCATCCAGCAGACGCTCGCCCTTCGGGGTCAGCGGCATCAGCGCGCTCGTGTTGACTTCGCCTACGACCGTGATGTTCGACGCATTGTTCTTGGTGACGCTGACGAGCACCTGCGGCATGTTCGCCTTGCCCTTGAGATGGCTGACGATGCTCGCCTCGATCTGCTCCGTCGTGCGCCCTTTGACCAGGATCCGTCCCGCGAACGGAATGGCGATCGTGCCATCCGAAGCCACCATCTGGTTGGGAAGCGTGACGCTATTGGCCGTGCTCGTCGTCATCGGCTGCGCGGGCGCCAGCGTACTGAACAGCATCGCCGGCGGCGCCTCCCAGATCGTCACTTCGATGACGTCGCCCGGGCCGATCAGATAATTGTTGGTAACCGCGCTCGGAAAGATGTCCGCGAATTGGCCGAGCTTCTTGCTGTCGGCAAGTTTCCTCGCCAACGTATCGTTGACGTCCACCAGTTGAATACCTTCGATCCGCCCGCCTGTCTCGGGCACTTCCTGCACTTTCTGGCGAGACGCGCCGGACGCGGGAATCCAGTCCGGAAATGTCCCACACCCCGAAAGCGCCAAGGCGGCAAGAACGGAAATTGCCAATAAACTCTTTTTCATGGATCTTGAGGCCAAGACTTTTTACTATTGATTTGCCAGCGTCATTTCCCGGGCGCTCAATCAACGCATCCCCCGAACACCCGGTCGCTCTTTCATCAGTCGATTAGCTCGATCAGGCCATCGACCTCTCAAAAATTCTTCACTTAAATTTGCATTCTTTCGGCCATTGGCGACCGAAAAAGCAACAAATCCCCTCTCTGTGACAGCAGACGAAATTGTGACTGCATGTCAATTTCCGCCACGGATACAGGCTCGATGGCAAACGAACTTCAGAAAACCACGGGAAATAACCAAAACAACGGCGCGCCTGAAAAACGCGTCCGGCCTTGCCAGCCGGCTGTCTGCGCCTGTTATCGGGGTGATCGATCCTTCTCAATCAATCGCACTGTCTGCTTAGGCTCTCTCAACTTACAGCGCGAGATCTCCTAAACGCCGGCATTATCGCATGGAAGTCGGACGCGTCCGAATTCAGTCCGAAAACTACAGGATCAGTCCGCATCCGCGATCCCGTGGTAATAAGCGGTAATCGACTCGGATTGCACTCCGGATTTAACAATGTTCGTGTCGCGGCAAACGGCATGCGTCGCGCCGATTGAAACGTGCTCGATACTGGCGTCCAAGCAGGCGCGGTGGTTGTCTCGGCCTCACAGGTCGGTTATAACCGTGCGACGAATATCGGCCGCACGCCATTCTTTAAACCCGCCTTGGAGCCCTGATGCTGAACTTGGAATCCGCCCAGCAATTCCTGATGACCCGCGGCCTCGACTTTGGCCTGAATCTCCTCGCCGCGATCGTGTTGTGGTTCGTCGGTCGCTGGGCGATCCGCATCGCCACGCGCCTGCTCGGCAAGGTCGTGCGCCGCAGCGGCAAGGTCGACCCGACGCTCACCGACTACCTGACCTCCGTGGTCGGCGTGCTGCTGACGATCCTGCTGATCCTCGCGATCCTGCAGATCTTCGGCGTGCAGACCACGTCGTTCGCCGCGCTGCTCGCCGGCCTCGGCCTCGCGATCGGCACCGCCTGGGGCGGCCTGCTCGCCCACTTCGCCGCCGGCGTGTTCATGCAGGTGCTGCGTCCGTTCAAGATCGGCGACGTGATCAGCGCGGGCGGCGTCACCGGCACGGTGAAGGAACTCGGTCTGTTCGGCACGACGATCATCACCGCCGACAACATCGTGACGATCGTCGGCAACAACAAGATCTTCTCGGACAACATCGCGAACTACAGCGCGACGCCGCATCGCCGCGTCGACCTGACCGCCAAGATTGCGAACAGCGTGGACGCGGTCGATGCAATCAACCGCCTGAAGTCACGGATCCAGCAGATCCCGAACGTGCTGCCCGATCCGGCGCCGGACGTCGGCGTGCTGCAGTTCACGCCGGAAGGCCCGCTGCTGTTCGTGCGTCCGTCGACGCAGCCGGGGAACTACTGGCAGGTGTACTGCGATACCAATCGCGTGATCCTCGAGACGTTCCGCGACGCGCAATACCCGACGCCCGAAACACCGATCTTGCATCGCACGACCTGACGCAACGGTGTCGCCCGTCGGTCCGCGGAATTCTGACTGAAGCAGCCGGCGTCGAGCAGCCGGGTCGGCCGATACCGCAAATCGGCAATCGGTCGGACCGCACGGACGAAAAAAAAGCGTGGCAGCCGCCACGCTTTTTTATTGCGCCGAAGGGAACACGTGCGGCTCAGTGACCGCCGGTGTTCGGCGTACTGCCCGACCGCCGCCCGCGCACCAGCTTCCACAGCGCGCCCAGCGCAACCGGCACGATCGCCGCACCGATCCCCGCCAGCACGATCACGTTCAGATACTGGCGGATGAACGGAATATTGCCGAAGAAGTAGCCGAGCAGCACCAGCAGCAGCACCCAGACCAGCGCGCCGATCACGTTGAACAGCTGGAAGCGCGTGACGCTCATCGACGACGCGCCGGCGACGAACGGCGCGAACGTGCGCACGACCGGGATGAAGCGCGCGAGCACGATCGTCTTGCCGCCGTGCTTGTCGTAGAACGTGTGGGTCTTCTGCAGCGCCGCGCGATCGAGGAAGCGCTCGAGCACCGGAATATGCGTATTGAACACCTTCGGCCCGATCCAGCGGCCGATCAGGTAGTTCACGGTATTGCCGGCAATCGCCGCGACCAGCAGCAGCACGATCAGCGCACCAAGGTTCATGTCGCCCGTCGCCGCGAACGCGCCGCCGATGAACAGCAGGGAATCGCCGGGCAGGAACGGCAGCACGACGAGCCCGGTCTCGCAGAACACGATCAGGAACAGCACCAGGTACACCCACGCACCGTACTGCCGGATGAAGTCGCCGAGGAACGCGTCGATATGCAGGACCAGGTTGACGAAATGAAGCAGCGTATCCAAATGCGATTCCTCGAAGGCGAAAGGGCCGGAACGGCCGAAAAGGCAGAAGTGCCCGCCGGACAAGGCGGCACGCGGAACGGAGCCATCATACCGAAACTACCTTAAGGCTCCGTGAAAAAACGTAACCGGCACCGCCCCGGCACGCCACCGCCGCCTCGCTATAATTCGGCCATGTCCGAAATCACCGAAACGGCCGCGGGCGCCGCGCCCGCCCCTGCTCCGCGCCCGCTGCGCGCGATCCAGCCCCTGCCCGACCAGTTGATCAGCCAGATCGCTGCCGGCGAGGTCGTCGAACGCCCGGCGTCGGTCGTCAAGGAATTGCTCGAGAACGCGATGGACGCCGGTGCGACGACGCTGCGCATCGTGCTCGAGGAAGGCGGCGTCAAGCGCATCTCGATCACCGACGACGGCTGCGGAATCCCGCCCGCCGAACTGCCGCTCGCGCTGATGCGTCACGCGACGAGCAAGATCCGCTCGCTCGAGGAGCTGGAGGCGGTCGCGACGCTGGGTTTTCGCGGCGAAGCCCTCGCGTCGATCGCGTCGGTCGCCGAGATGTCGATCACGAGCCGCACGGCCGACGTCGCGCATGCGACGAAGATCGACGCGACCACGGGCGCGCTGTCGCCGGCCGCCGGCGCGGTCGGCACGACGATCGAGGTGCGCGAGCTGTACATCAACACGCCCGCGCGCCGCAAGTTCCTGAAAAGCGAGCAGACCGAATTCGGCCACTGCCTCGAAATGATCCGCCGCGCGGCACTCGCGCGGCCGGACGTCGCGATCTCGGTGCTGCACAACGGCAAGGCCGTCGAGCACTGGAACGCGACCGAGCCCGCGCAGCGTGTCGCGAAGATTCTCGGCGACGGCTTCGCCACCGCGCACCTGCCGCTCGACGAGCAGGCCGGGCCGCTCGCCGTCTACGGCTGCGCGGGCCTGCCGACCGCGAGCCGCGGCCGCGCCGACCAGCAATACTTCTTCGTCAACGGCCGCTTCGTGCGCGACAAGCTGCTCACGCATGCGGTGCGCGCGGCGTACGAGGACGTCCTCCACGGCGACCGCTACCCATCGTACGTGCTGTTCCTCGACCTGCCGCCGGAATCGGTCGACGTGAACGTGCACCCATCGAAGATCGAGGTGCGGTTCCGCGATTCGCGTTCGATCCACCAGTACGTGTTCCACGCGGTGCAGCGCGCACTCGCGCGCCACGCGGGCGCGTCGCCGGAAACCACCGCGGGCGGCCATGCCGCGCAACTCTCTCCGGCGCCGAGCGGCCCCGCGTCGTTCCTGAATACGCCACTCGGCCAGGGCGCGGCCACCGGCACGGGCGGCAGCGGCTTCTCGTCGCCGTCATCGTCGTCGGGCAACACGTGGATGCGCCAGGCACGCATGACGCAGGGCACACTGCCGGTCGCGCAACCGCTCGCGCTCTACGACGCGCTGTTCGGCCGCAAGGACACGAGCGCGGGCACACCGGATGGCACGACGATCATCGCGCGCGATTCGGCGGATGCGGTCGATGCGCCAGCCGCGCCGCTGCCGGGCTTCGCCGCGTCGCCGCTTGCCGCCACCGTACACGGCGAGCAGCCGCTCGGCTTCGCACTCGGCCAGATTCACGGGATCTACGTGCTCGCGCAGAATGCGCACGGCCTCGTGATCGTCGACATGCACGCGGCGCACGAACGGATCCTCTACGAACAGTTCAAGAACGCGCTCGCCGACCGCACGGTCGCGGTGCAGTCGCTGCTGCTGCCGATATCGATGACGGCGACGCCGGTCGAGATCGGCACGGTCGAGGAAGAACGCGACACGCTCGAATCGCTCGGCTTCGACCTCGCGGTGCTGTCGCCGACGACGCTTGCGGTCCGCGCGGTGCCCGCGCTGCTGAAGGACGCTGATTTGCAGTCGCTCGCGCGCGCGGTGCTCGCCGACCTGCATGCGTTCGGCGGTTCACGCGTGCTCACCGAGCGCCAGCACGAGCTGCTCGGCACGCTCGCATGTCACCACGCAGTGCGCGCGAACCGGCGCCTGACGCTCGACGAGATGAACGCGCTGCTGCGCCAGATGGAGGCGACCGAACGCGCGGACCAGTGCAATCACGGCCGGCCGACGTGGTATCAGCTCACGCTGAACGATCTCGACCGTCTCTTCATGCGCGGCCAATGAGCGCTTCACCGCAGTCTCGTCCGACGACGATCGCCTGCCTGCTCGGCCCCACTGCTTCGGGCAAGACGGCCGCGGCGCTGGCGCTCGCCGCGCGCCGTCCGATCGAGATCGTCAGCGTCGATTCGGCGCTCGTCTACCGCGACATGGATATCGGCACCGCGAAACCGACGCGCGACGAGCGCGCGAGCGTGCCGCACCACCTGATCGACATCATCGACCCGGCCGACGCCTATTCGGCGGCCGAATTCCGCGCGGACGCGCTGCGCGTGATCGGCGAGATCGTCGCGCGCGGCCGCACGCCGCTGCTCGCGGGCGGCACGATGCTGTACTACAAGGCGCTGACGCAGGGCCTCAACGACCTGCCGACGGCCGATCCGGCCGTGCGCGCGGAGCTCGATGCCGACGCCGCGCGCGACGGCTGGCCGGCACTCCATGCGCGGCTCGCGCAGGTCGACCCCGCGACGGCCGCGCGGCTCGCCCCGAACGATTCGCAGCGGATCCAGCGCGCGCTCGAAGTGTTCCTGCTGAGCGGGCAGCCGATGTCGGCGCTGCTCGCCGCGCCGCGGCGAGCGGACGATGCGGCCGCCGCGTACCGCTTCGTGCCGGTGGCGCTCGAGCCGTCGGACCGCGCGGTGCTGCACGCGCGCATCGAGCAACGCTTCGACGCGATGCTCGACGCGGGCTTCATCGACGAAGTCGAACGGCTGCGCCGCCGCGAGGATCTGCATCTCGGCCTGCCGTCGATGCGCTGCGTCGGCTACCGGCAGGCATGGGAGTTCCTCGACGGCGACACCGACTACCGGACCATGCGCGACAAAGGTATCTTCGCGACGCGCCAGCTGTGCAAACGGCAGATCACATGGCTGCGCGCGATGCCCGAGCGGATCGTCGTCGACTGCGTCGCGCCGGATTCGACCGACCAGGCGGTTGACGCGCTTGAACGCGTGCTGGACGGCCGTATCGAGGATCACTAACGGGGCCGGATCGGCGCGCATCGCCCGCTGCACACGCGTGATGCCCCTGCCCCGCTCAGTGCGCGAGCATGACGAGATTCGCGTCCCGCGCGAGCTGCCATCGGCCATCCGACTTGCGGAAGATCGTCAGTGTATGGCCGGAGCGGCGCACGGCATCACCGCCCGGCTGCGTCACATCGATCTCGATGAAATTACGCATGTACGCCCAGTCGCCCATCACGCGAAGTTCGTCGATCCGATAACGGCCGTCGACTTTCGGCCCATTGCCAGCCGCCGCATTTGCGTCGCGCGACGCGGCCGCGAACGCCGCCTTGTCGAACGGCGGCTTGCCGGCCACCATGAAAATCGCGTCGTCGGCGATCAGGTCGAGCACAGTGGCCAGATCGCCGCGCCGGCTCGACACGAACCAGGTTTCCACCAGATCGCGAATCGCGCGTTCGTCTTCGGTCATCGTCGTTGCCCCTTCGGCGGCCCGCCGACACGCCGGGCCACGCCGGAAAAAAAGCCGCCCGGATCGACTCCGGGCGGCTTTCCTTGCTGCATCTTGCGTGCGGTGCGTCAGACCACGACCGTCTGCGCCTCGCCTTCGCGGCTCGCACGCACGGTGCCGATCTTCCACACCTGTTCGCCGGCGGCCGTCAGGTCGGCGATGGCCGCGTCGGCATCGGCCGCCGCGACGATCACGGCCATCCCGATCCCGCAGTTGAACACGCGGTGCATTTCGGCGTCGGCCACGCCGCCGTGCTCCTGCAGCCACTTGAACAGCGGCGGGAGCGGCCACGCGTTCTGGTCGAGCTCGGCCGTGAGGCCATCGCGCAGCACGCGCGGAATGTTCTCGACGAGGCCGCCACCCGTGATGTGGGCCATGCCCTTCACCGGCAGCTTCTGCATCAGCGCGAGCAGCGGCTTCACGTAGATGCGCGTGGGCGCCATCAGCGTGTCGGCCAGCGAGCGGCCGTGGAAATCGGCCGACAGGTCGGGGTTCGCGCGCTCGATGATCTTGCGCACGAGCGAGAAGCCGTTCGAGTGGATGCCGCTCGAAGCAAGGCCGAGCACCACGTCGCCTTCGGCGATCGTGCTGCCGTCGATGATCTTGCTCTTCTCGACCGCGCCGACCGCGAAACCGGCCAGGTCGTATTCGCCGTCCGGGTACATGCCCGGCATTTCGGCCGTCTCGCCGCCGATCAGCGCGCAGCCCGACAGTTCGCAGCCGTGCGCGATGCCCTTGACGACCGTTGCGGCCGTGTCGACGTCGAGCTTGCCGCACGCGAAGTAGTCGAGGAAGAACAGCGGCTCCGCACCCTGCACGAGGATGTCGTTCACGCTCATCGCCACCAGATCCTGGCCGACGGTGTCGTGTTTGTTCAGATGAAAGGCCAGCTTGAGCTTGGTGCCCACGCCGTCGGTGCCCGACACGAGCACGGGTTCCTTGTACTTCTTCGGCACTTCGAACAGCGCGCCGAACCCGCCGATGCCGCCAAGCACGCCGTCGCGCAGGGTTTTCTTCGCAAAAGGCTTGATCTTGTCGATGAGCGCGTCGCCTGCGTCGATGTCGACGCCTGCGTCGCGGTATGACAGACCCTGAGCGTCGGGAGCGGATTTCGGAGGATTCATGGGGGAATGCGAGAAGGTCGGTAAAATGCGATTTTACCCGAAGCCGGCCCGTTGGCCGGAATTCCCAGCACCGAATCGTCAGGGATTGCATCTTGCTCGACACGTCCCCGTTTTCATCGCTACGCGAGCCGCGCCGAAACCCGCGCGCCGCCGTGCGTGCGGCCGCGTGTGCAGGCACCGGAGCAGCCCCGCGCGCGCGCCCGGCGTACGGCGCGCGTTTCATCAACCGACCCGCATTGTGACTGTTGTGTCCCGTCAACTGACGCTCGATCTCGGCACGCCGCCGCCCGCCACGTTCGACAACTTCATCATGAATGAGGAGAACGACGAGCTCATCTCGCGGCTCCAGAAGCTCGACCTCGCGCTCGCGGCGGGGCCCGTGCCGGACCGGTCGTTCTATATCTGGGGCGAGCCCGGCAGCGGCCGCACCCATCTGCTGCAGGCGCTCGTGAGCGACGCGTCGTACGGCAACGCGCGCTATCTGACGCCGCAAAGCCCGCTCGGCGCGTTCACGTTCGACGCGCGCATCGGCATCTACGCGATCGACGACTGCGACCGGATGAGCGACACGCAGCAGGTCGCGCTGTTCAACCTGTTCAACGAGGTCCGCGCGCACCCGTCGAGCGCGTTCGTCGCGGCAGGCCCGGCGGCGCCGCTCGCGCTCGACGTGCGCGAGGATCTGCGCACCCGCCTCGGCTGGGGGCTCGTGTTTCACCTGTCGCCGCCGTCCGATGCCGGCAAGATCGCCGTGCTGAAGCTCGCGGCGAAAGAGCGCGGGATCGCGCTCACCGACGACATCGCCGCCTACCTGCTGACCCATTTCCGCCGCGACATGCCGAGCCTGATGGCGCTGCTCGACGCGCTCGACCGCTTCTCGCTCGAGCAGAAGCGCGCCGTCACGCTGCCGCTGCTGCGCCGGATGCTGGCCCGCCCCGGCGACGACATCGCACCGCCGGGCACAGGCCCGAACCGCTTCGAGTAAAATGCGCATCCATGACTAATCTGGCACTCTTTGACCTCGATCACACGCTGATCCCGACCGATAGCGACCACGAATGGGGCCGCTTCATGGTGAAGCTCGGCATCGTCGACGCGGAAAGCTTCTCGCGTCAGAACGATCAGTTCTTCGCCGACTACAAGGCCGGCAAGCTCGACATCCATGCGTACCTGTGCGCGATGCTCACGCCGCTCGCGAAGTATTCGCGCGCGCAGCTCGCCGAATGGCACGAGCAGTACATGCACGAGGTGATCCGCCCCGCGATGACGCCCGCCGCGCTCGAACTCGTGCGCAAGCACCTCGATGCCGGCGACCTGTGCTGCGTCGTGACGGCCACCAACGAATTCATCACGCGTCCGATCGCGACCGCGTTCGGCGTCGACACGCTGATCGCGTGCGAGGTCGAAACGACCGACGGGCATCCCGATTCGCCGTACACGGGCCGGCCGACCGGCACGCCGAGCTATCGCGAAGGCAAGATCGTGCGCACCGAAGCATGGCTCGCGTCGCTCGGCAAGCACTGGAACGACTTCGAGCACAGCTACTTCTACAGCGACTCGCACAACGACATCCCGTTGCTCGAGAAAGTCACCGACCCGATCGCGACCAACCCCGACGACACGTTGCGTGCGCATGCAAGCGCGCGCGGCTGGCGCATCCTCGATCTCTTCTGAACGTCGTGATCAAAAAATTCATTCGCAAGCTGCTCGGCCAGGACGGCGCCGAACAAACGTCGCCCGCCGAGGCGCCCGCCGTCGACACGGCCCCTGCCCAGCGCCCCGCGAAGGGTAGCCGCGGCGGCGCCGCCAGGAAGCCGCGCAGCAATCACGAACCGACCGTCGTGCCGGCCAGCGTGCACCAGATCGATCCGTCACTGATCTCGCGCAATGCAGTCCGCGTGACCGACACGCTGCAGCAGGCGGGCTTTCGCGCATTCATCGTCGGCGGCGCGGTGCGCGACCTGCTGCTCGGCATCGCGCCGAAGGACTTCGACGTCGCGACCGACGCGACGCCGACCGAAGTCCAGCGCCTGTTCCGCCGCGCGCGCCTGATCGGCCGCCGCTTCCAGATCGTCCACGTGCAGTTCGGCCAGGAACTGATCGAGGTGTCGACGTTCCGCGCACTGGTCGATGCGCCGCCCGAGGCTGCCGCGTCGGCCGAGCCGCCGAAGCGCCTGAAGCGCGACGAACTCGATCGCCGCACGCACGCGGTCGACGCCAGCGGCCGCGTGCTGCGCGACAACGTGTGGGGCGAACAGCACGAAGACGCCGCGCGCCGCGACTTCACGATCAACGCGATGTACTACGATCCGTCGACGCAGACGGTGCTCGACTACCACGACGGGATGGCCGACATGCGCGCCCGCCTGCTGCGGATGATCGGCGACCCGGCCACGCGCTTCCGCGAGGATCCGGTGCGGATGCTGCGCGTCGTGCGCTTTGCGGCAAAGCTCGGCTTCGAGATCGAGCCGCATACGCGCGAACCGATCAAGGCGCTCGCCGACCTGATCAACAACGTGCCGGCCGCGCGCCTGTTCGACGAAATGCTGAAGCTGCTGCTGTCGGGCCACGCGCTCGCGTGCCTGCAGCGGCTGCGCAAGGAGGGCCTGCACCACGGGCTGCTGCCGCTCCTCGACGTCGTGCTCGAACAACCGCAGGGCGAGAAGTTCATCACGCTCGCGCTGAACAACACCGACGCGCGCGTGCGCGCCGGCAAGACGGTATCGCCGGGCTTCCTGTTCGCGACGCTGCTGTGGCACGACATGCGCCAGCGCTTCGAGCAATACACGGCGGAAGGCGAATTCCCGGTGCCGGCGCTCCATCGCGCGATGGACGACGTCATCGACATGCAGACCGAGAAACTCGCGATCCACAAGCGCTACTCGGCCGACATGCGCGAGATCTGGGGCCTGCAGTTGCGCCTCGAAAAACGCTCGGGCCGCAGCGCGATGCGGCTGCTGGAACACCAAAGGTTTAGAGCGGGGTATGATTTCCTCCTGTTACGCTGCGAATCCGGCGAGCTCGATGCGGAAGTCGGACAGTGGTGGACGGATTTCATCGAAGGCGACGCGGCCGCGCGCGAGGCACTCCTGACGCAGGGCGGCTCGAAGGAAAAATCGCCCCGCAAGCGGCGCCGCCGCGGCGGTGCGCGAAACCGCAAGCCGGGCGAAGGCGCCGCCGAGCAGTCGTCGGACACCGCGGGCGGTTCCGACGACTGACGCGCGCGCCGGCGAACGACGTAGGAAGTGATGCCATGACGGTTGCATATATCGGACTGGGGGCGAATCTCGGCGATGCGCGCCAGACCCTGAAGGACGCGGTGGTGTGCCTCGCGCAGCAGCGCACCATCTCGATCCTCGGCAAATCGAGCCTGTATCGCACGGCGCCCTTCGAAGCGGGCGGCGACGATTACTACAACTGCGTCGTCAAGCTCGACACGACGCTGTCGGCCCGTGAGCTGCTCGCGCTCTGCCAGAAGATCGAACATCACTTCGGGCGCGAGCGCCCGTATCGCAACGCGCCGCGCACGCTCGACCTCGATATCCTGCTGTTCGGCTCCGATTCGATCGACGAACCCGACCTGATCGTCCCGCATCCGCGCCTCACCGATCGCGCATTCGCGCTCGTGCCGCTCGTCGAGATCGAGCCGGCGCTCGACATCCCCGCGCGCGGCCGCGCCGATGCGTACCTCGCCTCTGTCGCGGATCAGCGCGTTGAGAAGGTGCAGACCTGTCAATGCCTGATGCAGAAGGCCCTTGCCGCCGGCGCTGACGCCGACAAGAACCGCTGCCGATGAACATCACTCCGCTGACCGTCACCGCGCCCGACCTGCGCGCCCCGCATCGCTATCTGGTGATCGAAGGGCCGATCGGCGTCGGCAAGACGACGCTCGCGCGCCTCTTCGCCGAGCGCTGGTCGATGCAGACGCTGCTCGAGCGCCCGCAGGACAACCCGTTCCTCGAACGCTTCTATCGCGACACCGCGCGCTACGCGCTGCCCGCGCAGTTGTCGTTCGCGCTGCAGCGCGCGCAGCAGGCGCGCGAACTGATCGGCGCGCTCGATACGGGCCGGCCCGTCGTCGCCGATTTCATGCCGCAGAAGAACGACATCTTCGCGCGGCTGAACCTGCCGGAAGACGAATGGCAGTTGTACCGGTCGATCGCGACGCACCTCGACGTCCCGCAAGCCCCCGCGCCCGATCTCGTCGTCTATCTGCAGGCGAGCCCCGAGGTGCTGTTCTCGCGCATCCAGAAGCGCGGGCTGCCAACGGAGCTGCAGATCAGCGACGCGTACCTGCGCTCGCTCGTCGATGCGTACAACGAATTCTTCTATCACTACGACCGAACGCCGGTACTCACGGTCGCAGCCGAACACCTGAACCCGCAAGACTCCCCCGAAGACCTCGCGCTGCTGATCGAGCGCATCGACACGATGCGCGGCCGCAAGGAATTCTTCGTCAAGGGCGAAACGACGCGCTGACGCGTCCTCGCCTGTCGTTCCTCCCCCATCGAACCGGATTTCCCCATGACCTATCTCCAGGAATCGAGCCGGCCTGCCGTCACTGTGCCCAAGCTGCAGGCAATGCGCGAGGCCGGCGAGAAGATCGCGATGCTCACCTGCTACGACGCGAGCTTTTCCGCGCTGCTCGATCGCGCCGGCACCGACGTGCTGCTGATCGGCGACTCGCTCGGCAACGTGCTGCAGGGTCACACCACCACGCTCCCCGTGTCGATCGACGACATCGCGTACCACACCGCATGCGTCGCGCGTGCGCAGCCGCGCGCGCTCGTCGTCGCCGATCTGCCGTTCGGCACGTACGGCACACCGGCCGAGGCGTTCGCGAACGCGGTCACGCTGATGCGCGCCGGCGCGCAGATGGTCAAGCTCGAAGGCGGTGAATGGCTCGCCGACACGGTCCGCTTCCTCGTTGAACGCTCGGTGCCGGTGTGCGCGCACCTCGGCCTCACGCCGCAGTCGGTGCATGCGTTCGGCGGCTTCAAGGTGCAAGGCCGCACGGAAGCTGGCGCCGCGCAGCTGCTGCGCGATGCGCGCGCGATCGAGGACGCGGGCGCGCAGCTCGTGGTGCTCGAAGCGGTGCCGACGCTCGTCGCGTCCGAAGTCACGCACATGCTGAAAAT
Organism: Burkholderia diffusa; assembly: GCF_902499115.1. GTDB lineage: Bacteria > Pseudomonadota > Gammaproteobacteria > Burkholderiales > Burkholderiaceae > Burkholderia > Burkholderia diffusa. The sequence goes on along the minus strand of NZ_CABVPN010000033.1, from coordinate 23,996 downwards.
CCCGACGATCGGCATCGGTGCGGGCCTCGAATGCTCGGGCCAGGTGCTGGTGCTGCACGACATGCTCGGCATTTTCCCCGGCAAGCGCCCGCGTTTCGTGAAGGATTTCATGCAGGGCCAGCCGAACATCCAGGCGGCCGTCGAGGCGTACGTGAGCGCGGTGAAGGACGGCTCGTTCCCGGGCCCGGAACACTCGTTCTGACGCGCGGCCGGCGCCCGTTCGATACGAAAAAAAGCGCGGCACCCTTTGCGGGGCGCCGCGCTTTTTCCTTGGATGCGGTGTTGCCGAAGATCAGCGGTATCGGTTCGTCGGGCACGCGGCCCAGTCGTTCATCGCGTCATTTCAATACCGCATCGAGCGCGCCGCGCAATGCATTGGTCAGCAGCAGCGCCTCGGCGCGCGCCAGATCGTCGAGCGTGACGATGCGCTCCTGGGCGCCGAATGTGCGATCGTCGAGCAGCACGCCACGCATCACGCCCGGCAGCACACCGCTCGACAACGGCGGGGTCACCCACTGGCCGTCGAGCTTCACGAACAGGTTCGAGCGCCCGCCTTCCGTCACCTCGCCACGCTCGTTGACAAACAGCATGTCGAAGCCACCAAGCGCCTCCGCCGCCTGCCATGCGCGATCGTATTCGGCACGGCGCGTCGTCTTGTGCAGCAGCAGCGCGTCGTCCGTGCGGGTCGGTGCGAACCCGTGCGCGGACGCTAGCATCACGCCGACCGGCCCAGCGGGAAGCGGTTTCATCGTCGCGGCCATGATGTCGATCGTGCCGTCCTTCGCGAGCGCGAGCTTCATCCGGTACGGACCATCGCCGTCGAGCGCCGCGCAGCGCGCGTCGATCTCGCGGCGCAACGCATCGGCGTCGAGGCGGAAGCCGAATGCATCCGCGCTGCGCCGCAGCCTCGCGAGATGGCGCTCGAGATGCCGGATGCCGTCTGCACGCGTCGCGGCGGTGGTTTCGAACAACTGGAAGCCGGGATCAGCGTCGGTCAGGAATCGCGCTTTCAATTCGCACTCCGCATATTCGTCGGCGGCGACGCTGTCGAGCACGATGCCCGCGCCGACCCCCATCGTGCCGCGTCGCCGGCCGCCAGCGGCCGCTGCCGCGTCACGCGTGTCGATCGTTGCGGCAGCATCGACATCGACCGCCTCGAGCGTCAGCGTCCGGATTGCGACCGACAGGCAGAAATCGCCGCAGCCGGTCGCATCGCCGGGCGACGCATCGCCTGCCGCTGCCCCTTCCTGCGGCGCGTCGAGCCAGCCGATCGCGCCCGTATAGAGCCCGCGCGGCGTCGACTCGATCGCGTCGATCAGTTCCATCGTCTTGTGCTTCGGCGCACCGGTGATCGATCCGCATGGAAACAGCGCACGCAGCATCTGCGCGAACGTGGTGCCGTCGCGCCAGCCGGCCTCGACCGTCGACGTCATCTGCCATACCGACGCGTACGGCTCGACCGAGAACAGCGCCGGCACCCTGACCGTGCCCGTACGCGCGATCCGCGACACGTCGTTGCGCAGCAGGTCGACGATCATCACGTTTTCCGCGCGGTTCTTCGGATCGTTCGCGAGGAACGCGGCGGCCGCCGCGTCGTCGCGCGGATCGGCCGAGCGCGGCGCGGTGCCTTTCATCGGCCGCGCGCGCAGCACGTCGCCGTGCTTCTCGACGAACAGCTCCGGCGAGCACGACACGACCCACGCACTGTCGGGCAGCGCGATCAGCGCGCCGTAACGCACGGGCTGACGCGCGCGCAGCCGCCGGTACAGCGCGAGCGGCGTGCCGAACATGTCGAAATTCAGCCGATACGTGTAGTTGATCTGGTACGAATCGCCCGCGCGCAGCGCGTCGTGCACCGCAGCGATCGCCGCGTCGAACGCGTCGCGCGACACGCTCTTCGCGACATGCGCGACGCCCGCGATCGACGGCGGGCCGCCGCCGTCCTGCTGCGCGAGCCACGCATCGACTTCGTCGCGCGACAGGCGCTCGCAGCGCGCATACAGCAAAAAGCGCAGCGGGGCATGGCCCGGCTGCGCTCTTTCAAGATTGCGTCCGAATTCGTAATCGCCGACGACGACCGCATGCAGCCCGTCGCGCAGATCCTGCGCCACCGCCGCATCGAGCTCGTCGAGCCGTGCCGGATCCGTACACACGCGTTCGCGCACGAAACCGGAATACAAACGACTCGACCGCGTGGACGCGGTCGAGTCGCAATCGTCCAAGAGCGCGAACGACGCGCTCTCGTTGCCTTCAGTCATGCCGTCACTCGAAGAAGCTCTTCACCCGGTCGAACCAGCTCTTGCTCTGCGGACTGTGACGCGCACCGCCCTCGGCCAACGACTTCTCGAACTGCTTGAGCAGATCACGCTGCTGGTCGGTCAGCTTCACGGGCGTCTCGACCTGCACGTGTACGTACAGATCGCCCGCGATGCTCGAACGCAGACCCTTGATCCCCTTGCCGCGCAGGCGGAACGTCTTGCCCGACTGGGTACCTTCCGGCACCGGGAACGACGCACGGCCGGCCAGCGTCGGCACCTCGATCTCGCCGCCGAGCGCGGCGGTCGTGAACGGGATCGGCATCTGGCAGTGGAGATCGTCGCCGTCGCGCTCGAACACCGAGTGCGGCTTGATGTGGATCTCGACGTACAGGTCGCCCGGCGGCCCGCCGTTGATGCCAGGTTCGCCGTTGCCGGCCGAGCGGATCCGCATGCCGTCGTCGATGCCGGCCGGGATCTTCACTTCGAGCGTCTTGGTTTCCTTCACCTTGCCCGATCCGTGGCAGTGCGCGCACGGTTCGGGGATGTAGGTGCCGGTGCCGTGACACTTCGGGCAGGTCTGCTGGATGCTGAAGAAGCCCTGCGACATGCGCACCGTGCCCTGGCCGTGGCAAGTCGGGCAGGTTTCCGGCTTCGTGCCAGGCTTCGCGCCCGACCCGTGACAGACTTCGCATGAGACCCAGCTCGGCACGCGGATCTGCGTGTCGTAGCCGTGCGCGGCCTGCTCGAGCGTGATTTCCATGCTGTAGCGCAGGTCGGCACCGCGATACACCTGCGGACCGCCGCGGCCGCCACGCGCGGCGCCGCCCGCGGCCTGACCGAAGATGTCGCCGAAGATGTCGCCGAACGCATCCGCGAAGCCGCCGAAACCCTGTCCGCCCGCACCGCCCATGTTCGGATCGACGCCCGCGTGGCCGTACTGATCGTACGCCGCGCGCTTCTGGTCGTCCGACAGCATTTCATAGGCTTCCTTCACTTCCTTGAAATGCTCTTCCGCATCCTTGCTGTCCGGATTGCGGTCAGGGTGATACTTCATCGCAAGCTTGCGATACGCCTTCTTGATTTCGTCGTCGCTCGCATTCTTCGCGACGCCCAGAACCTCGTAGTAATCCCGTTTCGCCATATCGATTCGCTGTGCCGTCGCGCGTCACGCACGCGGCGGCTCCTTTCGCCCGCAGTAAAGTCTCTCGACTCGTCTGGCGCTGCGCCGTCCGCGGACGGCTCGCGCAGCACCCGCCAAAAAACAAATGTGCCCGGAGGGCCGCGAAGCCCGCCAGGCGTGGAGTCGATCCGGCCATCCGGAAGGAAAGACAGACCGCTGTTCAGCCGCGCCGCGCGCGTGTCGCGCGCGGCGTGCGGTGCCATGGCAACCCGGCTCAGTCCTTCTTTACTTCCTTGAACTCGGCGTCGACAACGTCGTCCGCAGCCTGCTGCGCGCCGCCCGCGTGGGCCGCGCCTTCCGCTGCACCCGCCGCGCCGGCCGCACCGGCCTGCTGCGCCTGCATGTCGGCGTACATCTTTTCGCCGAGCTTCTGCGAAGCCTGACCGAGTTCCTCGACCTTCGCGTCGATCGCCGCCTTGTCGGCCGACGTATCCTTCAGCACGTCCTCGAGCGACTTCAGCGCCGCTTCAATCTTTTCCTTCTCGCCCGCTTCCAGCTTGTCGCCGTACTCGGTGAGCGCCTTCTTCGTGCTGTGGACCAGCGCGTCGCCCTGGTTGCGCGAATCGGCCAGCTCGCGCAGCTTGTGGTCTTCCGCTGCGTTCGCTTCCGCGTCCTTGATCATCTGGTCGATTTCAGCTTCGGACAGGCCCGAGTTCGCCTTGATCGTGATCTTGTTTTCCTTGCCGGTCGCCTTGTCCTTCGCGCCGACGTGCAGGATGCCGTTCGCGTCGATGTCGAAGGTCACTTCGATCTGCGGCACGCCGCGCGGCGACGGCGGGATGCCTTCGAGGTTGAACTCGCCGAGCAGCTTGTTGCCTGCCGCCATCTCGCGTTCGCCCTGGAACACCTTGATCGTCACGGCCGACTGGTTGTCGTCCGCCGTCGAATACACCTGTGCGTGCTTCGTCGGGATCGTCGTGTTCTTGTTGATCATCTTCGTCATCACGCCGCCGAGCGTCTCGATGCCGAGCGACAGCGGGGTCACGTCGAGCAGCAGCACGTCCTTGCGGTCGCCCGACAGGACCTGGCCCTGGATCGCCGCGCCGACTGCGACGGCTTCGTCCGGGTTCACGTCACGGCGCGGGTCCTTGCCGAAGAACTCCTTCACCTTCTCCTGCACCTTCGGCATGCGGGTCTGGCCGCCGACCAGGATCACGTCGTCGATGTCCGACACCTTGACGCCCGCGTCCTTGATCGCGATGCGGCACGGTTCGATCGTGCGCTCGACCAGATCCTCGACCAGCGCTTCCAGCTTCGCGCGGGTAATCTTCAGGTTCAAGTGCTTCGGACCCGATGCGTCGGCCGTGATGTACGGCAGGTTGATTTCGGTCTGCTGGCTCGACGACAGCTCGATCTTCGCCTTTTCAGCGGCTTCCTTCAGGCGCTGCAGCGCGAGCACGTCCTTCGACAGGTCGACACCCTGCTCCTTCTTGAACTCGCCGATGATGTAATCGATGATGCGCTGGTCGAAGTCCTCGCCACCGAGGAACGTGTCGCCGTTGGTCGACAGCACTTCGAACTGCATTTCGCCGTCGACGTCCGCGATCTCGATGATCGATACGTCGAACGTGCCGCCGCCGAGGTCATACACGGCGATCTTGCGGTCGCCCTTCTCGGCCTTGTCGAGGCCGAACGCGAGCGCAGCCGCGGTCGGCTCGTTGATGATCCGCTTGACTTCGAGGCCCGCGATGCGGCCGGCGTCCTTGGTTGCCTGACGCTGGCTGTCGTTGAAGTACGCCGGCACCGTGATCACGGCTTCCGTGACCGGCTCGCCGAGGTAGTCTTCGGCCGTCTTCTTCATCTTGCGCAGCACTTCCGCCGAAACCTGCGGCGGCGCCAGCTTCTCGCCGTGCGCTTCGACCCATGCGTCGCCGTTGTCGGCCTTGATGATCGTATACGGCATCAGGCCGATGTCCTTCTGGACTTCCTTCTCTTCGAAGCGGCGGCCGATCAGGCGCTTCACCGCGAACAGCGTGTTCTTCGGGTTGGTCACGGACTGACGCTTGGCCGGTGCGCCGACGAGCACTTCGTTATCGTCCATGTAGGCGATGATCGACGGCGTCGTGCGCGTGCCTTCCGAGTTCTCGATGACCTTGACCTGGTTGCCTTCCATGATGGCGACGCACGAGTTCGTGGTGCCGAGGTCAATACCGATGATCTTTCCCATTTTTGCTAATCTCCAGAAATGCCTGTTTGCTGCGCGAAACCCCGCGTTTTTGGGCGGTTTCGCGCGCCAGAATTCAACTCTGTTCCCGAAATGCGTCCGGCCGATCCGTTTTCAAGACCCGCCAAGCGATGCGGGTATTAAATTTTTTCAATCGATGCCGGTAGCCGGATCGTGCGGACCGTCGTCGCGGTCCGACGGCGCGCCTGCCGCCGCGGCAACCTTCGCGCGCGCCGCCGACACCGCCGCCTGGAACTGCGCGAGGCCATGCCAGCCGGTCGCGCGGCCGAGCCGCTTGCCGCGATGGAAAAAGAACCATGTCGGCACACCGTGCAGGCCGAAGCGGCGCCCCAGCTCATGATGTTCATACACGTTGCAATGGAACCACTTCAGGTCCAGCGCGCGCATCGCGTCCGTCTGGGCGAGCATCGCCTTCTTCGCGATCTCGCAGTTGAAGCAGTCGACGCCCCAGAAGAACACCACGGCGAGTGCATCGCCGACGCCGGCGATCGCGGCGTCGAACGTGTCGGCCGCCAGCGCCTGCATGTCGAACGCTTCGAACGCGGCCGGATCGACGCCGGCGGGAACCATCGCGGCAGCCTTACTTCGGCTGGGCGACCGTGACGAGCGCCGGGCGCAGTACGCGGTCCGCGATCGTGTAACCCTTTTGGAGGACGGTCACGACGGTATTCGGTTCCTGATCGGCCGGCACCATCGAAATCGCCTGGTGCTGGTGCGGATCGAACTTCTCGCCGACCGGGTTGATCGCCACGACGCGGCCCTTCTCGAGCGCGCTCGTCAGTTGGCGCAGCGTCAGCTCGACGCCTTCGCGCACCTTCGTGATGTCGCCGGACGTATCGCTGACGGCAGCCTCGAGGCTGTCCAGCACGGGCAGCAGGTGCTCCGCGAAGCCCTCGATCGCAAACTTGTGCGCCTTCGAGACGTCTTCCTGCGCACGGCGGCGGACGTTCTCGGTCTCGGCCTTCGCCCGGAGGAAGCTCTCCTGCAGCTCGGCGACCTTGGCTTGAGCCTCCGCGAGCGCAGCGTCGGCTGCTTCGGCGGCGGGAGCAGCGCCTTGCGCCGCCTGCTTCTCGCTGCCGATGTCTTCGGCCGATTGGGTAGCCGGGTTCTCTTGCGTGTTTTCCATGTCGCTGAAAGTCGATTAGAGGTTGAAGCCAAATCGGCAACCGCCGGACCATATGCCGGCGACACCGCACATTGTTGGTGCAAATAAGGGCGAAAACTGCGGTTTCAAGAGGGTTATTCGCCGGTATTCGCCAACACTGCGAAACAACCGCGCCGCACCCCGCCCGATTGCGCGCATTTGTCGCCAGATCGGACGAAACGGTCGGTAACAACGCTTACCAGGCAAGTACTAGCTCGGCACAGGGGGCTGCACTACACTCCACTCAAGCGTCGAGAAAGCGCGTTTACCCTAGCTTACCGCCGCCTGACATCCACCTGGCGCTGCATTCACCGTCCCATCGAGGCGAGTACCGTGAAACTGACCTTTGCCATATCGGTGGTCGCGCTGGTACTGATTGCCGGCACCACCACCATCTGCCTGTCCGGAGCCGTGACCGACCGCACGACCGAATACGGAAGCGCGCGGGCGACTTTCGACCAGATGCTCAGCTCCCACCAGAAAATCTGTCGATGATGCGCCGGTCGCGCTTGGTCGGCCGGCCGTGCAGATTCGCCGCCGGCTCACGATACGTGCGGCGCCGCTCCAGTTCGGCGAGCCGCGCGACGCGCCCCGCTTCCGTTTCCTCGTAAAGCGTCTGCGCGATGCTCGCGGGTCCGCGCACGTCGCAAATGCCCAGCACGGCAATGTGCCAGACGACACCGTCGATCGCAATCTCGACCTCGTCGCCGACGCGCACCTCCTTCGCCGGCTTGACGGCCGCGCCGCCGATCTTCACGTGGCCCTTGTCGACCGCGTCGGACGCGAGCGAGCGCGTCTTGAAGAAGCGCGCGGCCCACAGCCATTTGTCGATGCGCAGCTTCGCGCCGGGTTCCGTCGAAATCCTGTAGTTCATCGCGTTCAATTCACCGTTTCGGGCTGTGCGGCCTTCACCGGCCAGCCCCGCAAATTCTCGGCGACAATCTCGCCCACCGCGCCGATCCACGCGGACGCGCCGTTCAGACACGGAATCCGGTGGAAAGCCTGGCCGCCACCCGCGATGAACTCGTCGCGCACCTCCATCCCGATCTCCTCGATCGTCTCCAGACAATCGGCCGTAAAACCGGGGCAGAACACGTCGGCCCGCCGCACGCCGGCCTCGCCGAGTTCGCGCAGTGTCGGCGCGGTGTACGGCTGCAGCCACTCGGCCTTGCCGAAGCGCGACTGGAACGTCACGCGGCACTCGAGCGTCGACAGCCCGAGCGCGGCCATCAGCAGCGCGCCCGTCTGCTGGCACTGGTCATGATAAGGGTCGCCCAGGTCGAGCGTGCGTTTCGGCACCCCGTGAAAACTCAGCACGAGCTTGTCGCCGGCCGCGAAGTCGGGCCGACCGTGCTGCGCCCAGTACTGACGCACCTGCTCGGCAAGCGCGTGGATGTAGGCCGGATGGTCGGCATATTGCCGCACCGTGCGCACTTCCGGCTGGTTGCGCATCCGCGCGAGCGCGGCGAACGCGGCATCGAATGCGGTCGCGGTGGTGGACGCCGAGTACTGCGGATACATCGGCATCAGCAGCACACGCTCGACGCCCGCGCGCTTGAACTGCGCGAGTGCCTGCGCAATGCCTGGGCTGCCATAGCGCATCGCGTAGTCGACCGTCACCTGGTAGCCGTTCGATGCGAGCAGATGGCGCACGCCTTCGGTCTGGCGCTCGGTGTACACGCGCAGCGGCGAGCCCTCGGGCATCCACACTGCCGCATATTTCTTCGCGGACGCGCGACCGCGCAGCGGCAGGATCAGCGTGCGCAGCAGTATCTGCCAGACGACCTGCGGGATTTCGACGACGCGGGGATCCGACAGGAATTCGGCCAGATAGCGCCGCACCGCGCGCGGTGTCGGAGCGTCGGGCGTGCCGAGATTGATCAGCAGCACGCCGATGCGATGGGCGGCCGCAATGCTCGAAGGCGGCTCAAGATCGAAACGCATGGGCAGGAACGTGCTCGAGGCACGCAGTCGGACGGCCCTCAATTATAGCGGGCCGGCTCGCTGGGGTTGGCTGGCCGTTCGGCCGACTGGCAGCGCACGCGGCGTCGCAGCACGATGGCGGAACGGGATCGGTCAGGTTACTGCTGGCTCAGCGTGAGCGACAGCAGCCGCGCGGTGATGTCGACGATCGGGATCACGCGGTTGTACGCCATGCGGGTCGGGCCGATCACGCCGAGCGTGCCGACGATCTGGCCGTTCACCTCGTAGGGCGCGGTCACGACGCTCATTTCCTCGATCGGCACCAGCGTCGATTCGCCGCCGATGAAGATCTGCACGCCCTGGGCGTGGCTCGACACGTCGAGCAATTGCAGGAGGCCCGTCTTTTGGTCGAACACGTCGAACAGCTTGCGCAGCCGCGCCATGTCGGAGGAAAGATCCGCCACTTCGAGCAGGTTGCGCTCGCCGGAAATCAGCACGGTGTCCTCGGTGTCGGGCACCTCGGTACTGGCCGTCACGGCCGCGTGCATCAGCGTGGTCATGTCGCCGCGCAACTGGTCGATCTCGTCGCGCAGGCGGCGGCGCACCTCGTCGAACGACAGGCCGGCGAAATGCGCGTTGATGTAATTGGACGCCTCGGTCAGTTGCGACGGCGAGTAGTCACGCGGCGTCGCGAGCATCCGGTTCTGCACGTCGCCCTCGGGCGTGACGATGATCAGCAGGATGCGCTTGTCCGACAGGCGCATGAACTCGATCTGCTTGAACACGTGGCTGCGCCGCGGCGTCAGCACGACACCCGCGAACTGCGACAGGTTCGACAGCACGCTCGCGGCGGCCGCCACCACTCGCTGCTGCGGCTCACCGGCCTGCAGCGTGTTCTGCACCTGCCGCGCGACGGCCTCGGCGTCGATCGGCGCCTCGACCGTCAGCATCGTGTCGACGAACAGCCGGTAGCCGCGCGGCGTCGGCACGCGGCCGGCCGACGTGTGCGGGCTCGACACGAGGCCGAGCTCCTCCAGGTCGGACATCACGTTGCGGATCGTCGCCGGGCTCAGCTCGAGCCCGGAGTAACGGGACAACGTGCGCGATCCGACTGGCTGACCGTCGGCGATATACCGTTCGATCAGGGTTTTCAGGAGGGTTCGTGCGCGAGGATCTAGCATGGTGGAAAATTTTAGCGCAACCACGCGACCGCGGCGAGTGGCGTCGGCCATTGTTGCGCGGGCCGGCCCGATCCGGCCCCGCCGTCGCACAGCCGGTTCTTTTCGTCAACGAGCTATGGTGTAATGCCGGCATGAAAACCGGTAATCAGTTCAACACTGTCGCGCTCGTCGGCCGGAGCAACACGCCCGGCATCGCCGAGCCGCTCGCCACCCTGGCTGCCAGCCTAGCGAAGCTGGGCTTCGAGGTCGTATTTGAAGGCGATACCGCGCGCGAGTTCGGCATCACCGGCTATCCGGCGCTGACCCCGGCCGAAATCGGGGCGCGTGCGGACGTGGCGGTCGTGCTGGGCGGCGACGGCACGATGCTCGGCATCGGCCGCCAGCTTGCGCCGTACCGGACACCGCTGATCGGGATCAACCACGGGCGGCTCGGCTTCATCACGGACATCGCGGCGGCCGACATGCACGCACGCATCCCCGTGATGCTGGCGGGCAAGTTCGAGCGCGAGGAGCGCTCGCTGCTCGAGGCCCGAATCGTGCGCGACGGCGAACCGATCTACCATGCGCTCGCGTTCAACGACGTCGTCGTGAACCGCAGCGGCTTCTCCGGGATGGTCGAGCTGCGCGCGTCGGTCGACGGCCGGTACATGTACAACCAGCGTTCGGACGGCCTGATCGTCGCCACGCCGACGGGCTCGACCGCGTACGCGCTGTCGTCGGCCGGCCCGATCCTCCATCCGCAGCTCCAGGGCATCGTGCTCGTGCCGATCGCGCCGCACGCGCTGTCGAACCGGCCGATCGTGCTGCCCGACGATTCGAAGATCGCGATCCAGATCGTCGGCGGGCGCGACGTCAACGTGAATTTCGACATGCAGTCGTTCACCGCGCTCGAACTGAACGACACGATCGAGGTGCGCCGCTCGAAGCACACGGTGCCGTTCCTGCACCCGGTCGGCTACAGCTATTTCTCGACGCTGCGCAAGAAGCTGCACTGGAACGAACACGCATCGAACGAAGACGACAAGGCGTTCTGACGCCCCTGAGCCCGACACCATGCTCCGCCACCTCTCGATTCGCGACTTCGTCATCGTCGCCGCGCTCGATCTCGAATTCGACAGCGGCTTTACCGTCTTTTCCGGCGAAACCGGCGCCGGCAAATCGATCCTGATCGACGCCCTCGCCCTCGCGCTCGGCGAACGCGCCGACGCGAGCGTCGTGCGCGCCGGCTGCGGCCGCGCCGACATCACCGCAGAATTCACGCCGCACGACCGCGTCGCGCACTGGCTCGACGAACACGCGTTCGACACCGAGGACACCGTGATGCTGCGCCGCGTGATCGACGCGAACGGCCGCTCGCGCGCATTCATCAACGGCACCAGCGCGACGCTCGCGCAGCTGCGCGAGCTCGGCGAGATGCTGGTCGACATCCACGGCCAGCACGCGCACCAGTTGCTGATGCGCCCCGATGCGCAGCGCGAGCTGTTCGACACGCACGCGGGGCTCGTCGCCGATGCCGCGAACGTCGCACGCGCGTGGCGCGTCTGGCGCGACGCGACGCAGGCGATCGACGCCGCGAAGGCGCACGAGCGCGAACTGCAGCTCGAACGCGAGAAGCTCGCCTGGCAGCTCGCCGAGCTCGACAAGCTCGCACCGCAACCGGGCGAATGGGACGAAGTCGGCAGCGAGCACAAGCGCCTGTCGCATTCGGCGAATCTGATCGCCGGCGTGCAGGGTGCGCTCAACGCGCTGTCCGAGGCCGACGACGCGATGCTCCCGCAACTCGGCGCGATCGTGTCGAAACTGCGCAGCCTGGCCGACTACGACACGGGGCTCGGCGACGCGCTCGCATCGCTCGAACCGGCCGAGATCCAGTTGCAGGAAGCCGTCTATTCGCTGTCGCACTACGCGCAGCGTCTCGATCTAGACCCGGCCCGGCTCGCGCAGGTCGAAACGCGCCTCGACGCGCTGCACTCGACCGCCCGCAAGTTCCGGCTGCCGCCCGACACGCTGCACGAGGAACATGCGGCACGCCGCGCGCAGCTCGCCGCGCTCGACGCAGCCGCCGATCTCGGCGCGCTCGAAGCCGCGCAGGCCAAGGCATGGGAAGCCTATCTCACTGACGCGAAACGCCTGTCGAAGGCGCGCGCGCAGGCCGCGAAGGCGCTCGGCACGGCCGTCACGGCCGGCATGCAGGAACTGTCGATGGCGGGCGGCAGCTTCGAAGTCGCGCTCGTGCCGCTCGCCGATGGTGGCGCGCACGGGCTCGAGCAGGTCGAATTCCGGGTCGCCGGACACCCCGGCGTGCCGCTGCGGCCGCTCGCGAAAGTCGCGTCGGGCGGCGAACTCGCACGGATCAGCCTTGCGCTCGCGGTGATCGCGAGTGCCGCCAGCCCGACGCCGACGCTGATCTTCGACGAAGTCGACACGGGCATCGGCGGCGGCGTCGCCGAGGTGGTCGGCCGCCTGCTGCATCAGCTCGGGCGTGACCGCCAGGTACTGTGCGTGACCCACCTGCCGCAGGTCGCCGCGCGCGGCGACCATCACTTCCAGGTCGCGAAGGGTGCCGACGACCGCGGTGGCACCGTCTCGTCGGTCGTCCCGCTCGACAAGGCGAGCCGGGTCGAGGAAGTCGCCCGGATGCTCGGTGGGCTCGAGATCACCGCGACGACGCGCAAGCACGCGAAGGAAATGCTGGCGGCCTGACGCAGGCACCCGGCCCCCGAATGAAAAGAGACCGGCGCATGCGTCGGTCTCTTTTCATCGGCAGCGGCGGCCGCCCGATCGCGCCCACCCTGCTCCGGTGATTCGAACGCTCGACTCGAACGCCCGAATCAAACGCTCGTTTCAACCGCGCCGAACACCCGCTCCCACAGCGCCGTCACGGCCGCCCGCTCGTCGGCCACCAGCGCCGGATCGACCCGCGCCTTTTCCATCCCGTCGAGCCGCAGCTTGTGTTGCAGCTTCCGGTACTTGCGGTACGCGGCGCCGACGCGCTCGGCTTCGTCCTCGCCCATCAGCCCGAATCGGGCGACCTCGCGTAGCAGCGCGATGTTGCCGGTATTGCGGATCAGCTCGGCATCACTCGACGCATGCAGCAGCACCCAGTACTGGACGATGAACTCGATGTCGACCATCCCGCCGCGATCGTGCTTCAGGTCGAACAGCTCGGTCTGGTTCGGGTGGCCGGCGAACACCTTGCCGCGCATGTCGACGATCTCCTTCGCAAGCACCGCCCCGTCGCGCGGCGTCGTCAGCACCTGCTGGCGGATCGCCTCGAAGTCGGCGCCGATCTGCGTGTCGCCCGCGCTGTAGCGGGCACGCGTCAGCGCCTGGTGCTCCCACACCCACGCGGTGTTCGCCGCGTCGCCCTCGCGCAGCTGGTAGCGGCGGAACGCGTCGAGATCGGTCACGAGCAGTCCGGCCTCGCCGTTCGGCCGCAGCCGCAGGTCGATGTCGAACAGCGCGCCGGCGCCGGTCGCGGTCGTGAGCCACGTGATCAGCCGTCGCGTGAACGTCGTGTAGACGTCCGCCGAGCGCTCGTCGGGGTCGTCGTACAGGAAGATCAGGTCGAGATCCGATGCGTAGCCGAGCTCCTTGCCGCCGAGCTTGCCGTACGCGATCACCGCGAACTTCGGCACGTCACGGTGGCGCTTCGCGAGCTGCGACCAGACAACCTCGATCGTCACGTCGAGCACGGCGTCGGCGAGCTCCGAGAGGCGATCGCTCACGTGCTCGACCGACAGCTGGCCCGCCAGATCGATCAGCAGGATGCGGAACACCTCCGCGTGCTGCGCATGCCGCAGCAGGTCCATCTGCTGCTCGGGGCCGTCGGCGGCCGCGAGGCGCGCACGCAATGCGTCCTTGAACGCGGGCCAGTCGAACGGGCTTGCGATCGCTTCGTCGTCGAGCAGTTCGTCGAGCAGTTGTGGATGGCGGATCAGGTAGCCGCCGCCCCAGCGCGTCGCGCCCAGAACCGACAGCACGCGATCGAGCGCGGCGGGATACTCGGTCAGCAGCGCGAGATAGACGCCGCGCCGGCTGACCGTCTCGAGCAGGTCGAACAGCCGCACGATGGTGTCGTCGCGGCGCGCAGCGTCGATCCGCGGCGCAGCCTCGAGCGCGCGCTGCGCGACGCTGTCGAAGCGTTGCCGGCTCTTTTCCGGCAGGCCCGCGTAGCGCGACGACTGCCAGATCGCGCGCAGCCGAGCGAGCACGGTCGCCGGATCGGTGAAGCCCAGCCCGTCGAGGCGCGCGCGCAGCGCGTCGTCTTCGCCGTCGTCGGCGAGCGCCCCGCTCCAGATCCACGACGCGGTGGTGTCCTCGCCCGCCGCGCATGGGCCGCCGCTCACCTTGTCGGCAAAGATCTGGTCGAACTGCGCCTCGACGAAGGTGCGGTAGCCGTCGAGCACCGTCATCAGCGCCGCGTAGTCGGCAAAGCCGAGCGACGCGGCCAACGCCGCGCGCTCGGCCGGATCGACCGGCATCGCGTGCGTCTGCGCGTCGTCGCGGTACTGCAGCCGGTGCTCGAGCGTGCGCAGGAAGTTGTAGGCGTCGGTCAGGCGCTCGCGCACGTCCTCGCCGATCAGCCCGCGCGCCTGCGCATGGCGCAGCACCGCGAGCGTCGGCCGTACGCGGAATTCCGCATCCTGGCCGCCGCGGATCAACTGGAACACCTGCGCGCTGAATTCGATCTCGCGGATCCCGCCGCGCCCGAGCTTGATGTCGTCGGCCTTGTCGGGCCGCATCGACGCGCGGCGCGCGGCTTCCTGGCGAATCTGCTGGTGCAGCGAACGGATCGCACCGATCACGCCGAAGTCGAGATAGCGGCGGTACACGAACGGCTTGACGATCGATTCGAGCTGCGACGCGAGCCGCTGCGCCGCGTCGCTGTCGCCTTCCGACACGAGCCGCCCCTTGATCCACGCGTAGCGCTCCCATTCGCGCCCCTGCACGTAGAAATATTCCTCGAGCATCCCGAGGCTGCACACGAGCGGCCCCGAATCGCCGTTCGGGCGCAGCCGCATGTCGACGCGAAACACGTAGCCGTCGGCCGTGACTTCGGACAGCACGCCGATCAGGCGCCGGCCGAGCCGCGTGAAGTATTCCTGGGTGGACAGCGGCGAGCGCGTGCCGCCCGCCGTCTCGCCGTCGTCCTCGTAGACGAAGATCAGGTCGATGTCGGACGACACGTTCAGCTCGCGGCCGCCGAGCTTGCCCATCCCGACCACGCCCAGCACGACGCGCTGGCCGTCGGCGCCGCGCGGCTCGCCGTACATCGCCTCGAGTTCGGCCGACAGCAGCGTGAGCGAGCGCTGCACGGCCACCTCGGCGAGATCGGTCATCGCGCCCGTCACCTCGGCGACGTCCGCGACGCCGCGCAGGTCGCGTTCCGCGACCGCGCCGAACACCTCGACACGCAACTGCCGCAGCGCGCGCTTCAGTTGCTCGTCGCCCGGCGCGGCCGCGCCGGCCGGCGATGCGAGCAGTTCGGTCAGGCGCGCGTCGAGCTGCGCACGGGCGAGCGGTGCGGCGGCCCACGCGGCGATCTGGTCGGACAGCGCGGGACGCGCGGCGGCCGCGCGGGCGATATAGCGGGAGTAGGACTGGCTGATCAGGGCGGAAGCGTCGGTCATCGAAAAGCGTGCCTGGCGGTCGGGCCCGCCGCCGCGGGAGAGCGCTTGCGCGCCCCGCTGCCGACAGGCCCCGTGGACTCGGCGCGGTGTCGCGACGCGGATGCGCCGCCGCGAAAACCGCGCGCCGGAAAGCCCGTGCCGTGCTGCCGCAACGGCCGCCGGCACGAACCCCTGTGATACATTTCAACGTCAGTCTGCAAAACTACCATATCGCCGCCCTTCCGCCGCATGTCCGACCGTCAGGAATCCGCCTTAGCTGAGCCCGAAGCGGGACCTCCGAAGCACGATCATCCAGTCCTGCGTCACGTGTTCAGGGTGACGCTGGCAGTCGGGATCGGCACGTACTTCGTCGCGGCCGGCGCGTTCCTCGGGCTGCGCTACGTGGTGCTGCCGCGCATCGACGAATTTCGCCCGCGCATCGAGCGCGCGGTGTCCGACAAGCTCCACGCGCAGCTCTCGATCGGCAAACTGTCCCCCCACTGGTCCGGCATGCAGCCGGGTGTCGAAGTCGCCAACCTCACCATTCGCGGCCGTGACGGCCAGATCGCGCTGTCGGTCCCGCACGCGACGGCCGCGCTGTCGTGGATGTCGCTGCTGCGGCTGTCGCCCGCGCTGTCGAGCCTGATCGTCGACCATCCGGACCTCGTCGTCGCGCGCACGGCCGACGGCTCGCTGAGCATCGCGGGCGTCGGCGTCGCGACCACCCATGGCGGCAACGACACGTTCGGCACCTGGCTGCTGAAGCAGGAAGCGATCGTGCTGCGCAACGGCACGCTGCGCTGGCGCGACGCGCAGCACGATGCACCGGAGCTCGCGCTGTCCGGCATCCGCCTCGCGGTGCTCAACGACGGCCGCGAGCACAAGGCCGCGCTTCAGGCGCCCGCGAACGGCACCCTGCTGCTCGGCCCGCTCGATTTCCGCGCGCGCTTCCGGCACAAGCCGCTCGCGCCGATCGGCAAGCCGACGAACTGGACCGGCGACGCGTATCTGTCGACCGGCCCCGTCGACCTGCAGACGCTCGGCCGCTATCTCGACATACCGCTCACGATCCACGCGGGCCGCATCGACAACGCAATCTGGGCGACCTTCCAGAACGGCCACCTGCGCTCCGCCGGCGGCGACCTGCAGGGCGCCGACGTCGTGCTGCGCGTGCGGCCGACCCAGCCGCGCCTCGACGTGCCGACGGTCGGCTTCGGCTGGGACATGGCGCTGGACGCCGGCCGCGACTACACGCTGCACCTGACGCGCTTCAACGCGGAGCTCGGGCAGCCGCCGCTGCCGGACGGCACGCCGCTCGCCCGCTCGCTCGCGCTGTCGACGCTGACCGCCCGCTACCGCGTGCCGGCCGCCGACCAGGGGCAGCTCCTGAGCGTCGTCGGCGACCGCGTCGATCTCGGCATCCTCAGCGAGTTCATCCGCGGGCTGCCGCTGCCGGCGCAGCTGCGCAACGAACTGATCAAGCTCGACCCGCGCGGGATGGTGTCGAATTATCACATCGAGGTTGAACGCGCGAAGCCGGCGCGGGCCGAGCTCGCCGACGAAGAGCGCCGCACCGGCGCCGCACCGATCGTGCGCTACCGCTTCCTCGGCGACCTGCAGGGCATCAGCTTCGCCGCGCAGGAGCCGCCCCCCGGCCTCTCGCCGCGTGGCCATCCGCGCGCCGGCTGGCCGGGCGTCGAGAACCTGTGGGGCCGCGTCGACGCGAACGAGACGGGCGGCGCCGCGCACTTCGACACGGTCAACGCCGCGGTCACGGTGCCCGGCGAATTCGACGAGCCGCGCCTGACCTTCGACCGGCTGCGCGGCAACGCGAAATGGGTGATCACGCCGGCGCCGGGCGAGAAGCACGCGCGCGTCGACGTGACGTTGCCGGACCTGTTCGTCGCAAACCCCGATGCGGAAATCGCGGTGTCGGGCTCGTACACGAACCCCGGCCACGGCCGCGGCTCGCTCGACCTGCGCGCGGATTTCGCGCGCGCGTCGGTGGCGCGCATTCCGCGCTACCTGCCGACTGGGATGTCCGAGCACCTGCGCAACTATCTCGGCCATGCGCTGCAGGACGGCCAGGTGTCCAAGGGCGCGTCGATCGTCGCCCGCGGCCCGCTCGAGAAATTCCCGTTCGAACACGAGCCGGATGCCGGCGTGTTCCATATCGTCGCGCCGTTCACCGGCGGCCGCTTCGAGCCGACGCCGTACCCGCCGCGCAAGCTCGCGAACGGCACGCCGAGCGTCTGGCCCGCACTCGACGGGATCGACGGCGTGTTCGAGCTCGCGCAGAACAAGCTGCGTTTCGACATCGCGCGCGCGCACTACAAGCGCGTCGCGCTGACGAAGGTCGCCGGCCGGATCAACGATCTCGGCAACCCGTCGACGTCGCCGCTCGTCATCGACGGCCATGCGCAAGGCCCGCTCGCGGACCTGATCGACTACGCGGACAACAGCTCGCTCGGCGCGATGAGCGGGCACATCGGCCAGCGGATCGATGCGCAGGGGCCGGCGACGCTCGCGCTCAAGATCACGATTCCGCAGCACGTTCCGCATCCGCATACCCACGTCGAAGGCGCACTCGCATTCGGCGGTAACACGCTGTCGACCGACGGCGTGCCGCCGCTGTCCGCGCTGCGCGGCAGCGTGCGCTTCTCCGAGACTGGCGCATCGCTGCACGACCTGTCGGGGCGCTTCCTCGGCGGACCCGTGCGCGCGAACGGCAACTTCCAGTCGCACGGCCCGTACGCGGTGGACGTCGACGGCAAGCTCGCGCTCGACGCCGCGCGCGGGATGAACCTGCGCGGCACGGCTGCGGCGCTGCTCGAGCACGTGGTCGGCGACGCACCGTACCAGCTCGCCGTGCGCGGCGCGCCGGGCCGCCTGCCGGAAGTCACCGCGCGTTCCGACCTGACGGGCGTCGCGTTGAACTTCCCGGCGCCGTTCGCGAAACCGGCCGGCACGCCGATGCCGTTCCGCTTCACGCTGCAGCCGGCCGCCGAGGCGGGCGGCAAGCGCCTCGAGCATGCCGACCTGACGCTCGGCCCCGTGTCCGCGACCTACCTGCTCGACGCAACACCCGGCCAGCCGCTGCGCGCGGTGCGCGGCGCGATGGGCATCCACCGGATGCCCGACCTGCCGCAGGACGGCGTGAGCGCCGCCGTCGACGTCGACGAGCTCGACGCCGACGCCTGGCTCGCACTGGCCCGCACGCTGCAGCACGACGCGCCGCGCGCGCCGGAACCGCAAGCCGCGCCGCGCATCGACGTCGCGAGCTTCACGCCGAAGCGCTTCGCGCTCCACTTCGGCACGCTGAAGCTGCTCAAGCGCAACTGGGAAAACGTGATCATCGGCGCGTCGCACATCGACGAGTTGTGGCAGGCGAACATCGCGTCGAACCAGGTCTCGGGCTACCTGTCGTGGGCGCCAGGCGGCGGCCACAACGGCGCGGGCGTGCTGAACGCGAGGCTCGCGAAGCTCGTGATTCCGCAGAGTGCGCAGCACGACCTCGTCGGCCGCGCGATGAACCTGCCGACGCCGACCGACCGGCCGATGCCGTCGGTCGACCTGATCGTCGACCAGGTCGTTGCACGCGATCACGACATCGGCCGGCTCGTCGTCAATGCGCGCAACATCGAGGAAGACGGCGCGCCGGTGTGGCAGCTCGACAAGCTCGAGCTGGCGAACCCGGCCGCAAAGCTGACGGCAACCGGCAACTGGCGCACGTCGCGCCGCGCGCTGGCCCGCGGCGTCGACGAAAACGATGCACCGCGCCGCAGCGTGTTCGACTTCAAGCTCGACGTCGGCAACGCGGGCGCGCTGCTCGACCTCGTCGGCCTGCCGCGCACGCTGGCGGACGGCCACGGCACGGTGACCGGCAAGGTCGGCTGGCGCGGCGGCCCGACCGCGGTCGATCTGCCGTCGCTCGGCGGCCAGATCGCGCTCGACCTGGAGCACGGCCAGATCCTGAAGGTCGATCCGGGCGCCGCGAAACTGCTCGGCGTGCTGAGCCTGCAGAGTCTCGCGCGCTTCCTGACGCTGAATTTCCGCGACGTGATCGGCAAGGGACTGCCGTTCGACAAGATCACGGGCACCAGCCGGATCTCGAACGGGATCGCACGCACCGACGACTTCTCGATGACGACTGCGCCGGCGAACGTGACCGTGCGCGGCGCGGTCGACCTTGGCACCGAGACGCAGGACCTGCACGCGCACGTCGCGCCGAAGATCGGCGCCGGCACGGCCGCGATCGCGGCCGCGATCATCAATCCGCTGCTCGGCGTCGGCGTGCTGGCAGCGAACTACGCGCTGTCTGAGACGCTGTCGCACGCGTTCGCGCTCGACTACGCGATCACCGGCTCGTGGGCGCATCCGCACATCGAGCGGGTGCGAGGCGATCAGGGTAAGATGAATCACGGTCCGGCCGATGCGACGAGCCACTGACGCGCGCAGGGTGCCGGGCCGCACCCCATTTATGACGCAACCGATCCAGCGATGACCGATCACGCCCGTTCCGCCACGCCCTTTCGGGTCGCCGCGCTGCAGATGGTGAGCACGCCGGACGTCGCACGCAATCTCGCCGAAGCCGGACGCCTGATCGCGGAAGCGGCCGGCGACGGCGCGCAGCTCGTGCTGCTGCCCGAGTATTTCTGCTTCATGGGCCATCGCGACACCGACAAGCTCGCGCTCGCCGAACCCTACCGCGACGGTCCGATTCAGCGCTTCCTCGCGGAGGCCGCGCATCGTCACGGCATCTGGGTGATCGGCGGCACGCTGCCGCTGAAGGCGCCCGAACCCGATCGCGTGCTGAACACGACGCTCGTGTTCGACCCGAGCGGCAACGAAGCGGCCCGCTACGACAAGATCCACCTGTTCAACTTCGAGAAAGGCGACGAATCGTTCGACGAGGCGCGCACGATCCGCGCGGGCGACACGGTCGTCACGTTCGACGCGCCGTTCGGGCGGGTCGGCCTGTCGGTCTGTTACGATCTGCGCTTTCCGGAGCTGTACCGCAGGATGGGCGACTGCGCGCTGATCGTCGTGCCGTCGGCGTTTACGTATACGACGGGCCGCGCGCACTGGGAAATGCTGCTGCGCGCGCGGGCCGTCGAGAACCAGTGCTACGTGCTCGCGGCCGCGCAAGGCGGCAAGCACGAGAACGGCCGGCGCACCTGGGGCCACAGCATGCTGATCGACCCGTGGGGCGAAATCGTCGCGGTCCGCGACGAAGGCGCGAGCGTCGTGACCGGCGCGCTCGATCCGCAGCGCATCGCCGACGTGCGCCAGAGCCTGCCCGCGTGGCGGCATCGCGTGCTGGCCTGAACCGCTGATCCGCCCTGGCGCTTGAAACGCCGCCCGGCCAACCCATCTGCCCAGAACGCACCCGACAACTTTTTGAGAACCCTCGATACCCGCATGAACATCATCGAACCCGGCATCCGCAACCTTGCGCTGGCGAAGGACATCCTCCTCACGCCGTACGGCCTCGACGAGAGCCTGCTCACGCGCACGATCGCCGACATCTTCACGCATCGCGTCGACTACGCGGACCTGTACTTCCAGGCGACCCGCAGCGAAGCGTGGAGCCTCGAGGAAGGCATCGTGAAGTCGGGCAGCTTCAGCATCGACCAGGGCGTCGGCGTGCGCGCGGTCGCGGGCGACCGCACCGCGTTCGCCTACTCGGACGACCTGTCTCCGGAAGCCATCGCCCAGGCGGCCGCGGCCACCAAGGCGATCGCGGCGGCCGGCGGCGGCCGCCAGAAGATCAAGGCGGCGACGTCGCTGAAGGGCATCTCGGGCCGCGACCTGTATCTGCCGTCCGATCCGCTCGCGTCGCTCGACGCGACGGCCAAGGTCAAGCTGCTCGAGCGCATCGAGCAGATGGCGCGCGGTCGCGACCCGCGCGTCACGCAGGTGATGGCGGGGCTCGCCGGCGAATACGATGTTGTGCTGGTCGCGCGCAGCGACGGCGCGCTCGCCGCCGACATCCGGCCGCTCGTGCGCGTGTCGGTCACGGTGATCGCCGAACAGAACGGCCGCCGCGAAATCGGCTCCGGCGGCGGCGGCGGCCGCTTCGACTACGGCTACTTCACCGACGAAGTGCTGTCGCGCTACGTCGACGACGCCGTGCACGCGGCGCTCGTGAACCTCGACGCGCGCCCTGCGCCGGCCGGCGCGATGACGGTCGTGCTCGGGCCGGGCTGGCCGGGCGTGCTGCTGCACGAGGCGATCGGCCACGGCCTCGAGGGCGACTTCAACCGCAAGGGTTCGTCGGCGTTCGCCGGCCGGATCGGCGAGCAGGTCGCCGCGAAGGGCGTGACGGTGGTCGACGACGGCACGCTGCCGAATCGCCGCGGCTCGCTGAACATCGACGACGAAGGCAACCCGACGCAGTGCACGACGCTGATCGAGGACGGCATCCTGAAGGGCTACATCCAGGACACGCTGAACGCGCGCCTGATGAAGATGCCCGTCACCGGCAACGCGCGGCGCGAGTCGTATGCGGCATTGCCGATGCCGCGCATGACCAATACGTACATGCTGAACGGCGACAAGGATCCGCAGGAAATCATCGCATCCGTGAAGAACGGCCTGTACGCGGTGAACTTCGGCGGCGGCCAGGTCGACATCACGAACGGCAAGTTCGTGTTCTCGGCGTCCGAGGCGTACATGATCGAGAACGGCAAGATCACCTACCCGGTGAAGGGCGCGACGCTGATCGGCAGCGGCCCGGAATCGCTGAAGTACGTGAGCATGATCGGCAACGACATGTCGCTCGACTCGGGCGTCGGCGTGTGCGGCAAGGAAGGCCAGAGCGTGCCGGTCGGCGTCGGCCAGCCGACCCTGCGGATCGACAAGATGACGGTCGGCGGTACGGCATAACCGCATCGCGGCGCAGACAATCCGCGCATTTTGCCGAAAACGCGCGGATTGTCCGCATTTTTGCGCATCCCCGGTTGCCAGCGGCCTGGCGCCGGGGTATAAATTCCGAATCAACTTTTTTGACGAACCGAATCTCCGTCATGTCCGCCAAGTTTTATTTTTACTTTTTTTGGCATCTCAGACCGCTGGCGGATCGAGAGGGTTGATGGCGCGTAAAGCGCAACCGAAATTCCCGAAAAAACCGCCGGCGAACCCGGCGGTTTTTTTTCGCCCTTCGCCACCCGGTCCCCGCCGCAGCGGATCCCGCGGTTCCGACCGGAATCACTGAATTGCTTGAATTGATGAATCTGCCGCACGCGCACTGACCGAACGGCGCCCGCAAAATTAGGAGAAACAGCATGCCCCCGCACAACACCGATGATGTCCGCATTCGCGAACTCAAGGAACTGACGCCGCCCGCCCACCTGATCCGCGAATTCGCGTGCTCCGAAGCCGCGTCCGAGCTGATCTACAACTCGCGCCAGTCGATGCACCGCATCCTGCACGGGATGGACGACCGGCTGATCGTCGTGATCGGGCCGTGTTCGATCCACGATACGAAGGCGGCGATCGAATACGCGGGGCGGCTCGTGAAGGAGCGCGAGCGCTTCAAGGGCGAGCTGGAAATCGTGATGCGCGTGTACTTCGAGAAGCCGCGCACGACGGTCGGCTGGAAGGGGCTCATCAACGATCCGCACCTCGACAACAGCTTCAAGATCAACGAAGGGCTGCGCACCGCGCGCGAACTGCTGCTGCAGATCAACGAGATGGGGCTGCCGGCCGCGACCGAATACCTCGACATGATCAGCCCGCAGTACATCGCCGACCTGATCTCGTGGGGCGCGATCGGCGCGCGCACGACCGAGTCGCAGGTGCACCGCGAGCTCGCGTCTGGGCTGTCGTGCCCGGTCGGTTTCAAGAACGGCACCGACGGCAACGTGAAGATCGCGGTCGACGCAATCAAGGCCGCATCGCAGCCGCACCATTTCCTGTCGGTGACCAAGGGCGGCCACTCGGCGATCGTCTCGACGGCCGGCAACGAGGACTGCCACGTGATCCTGCGCGGCGGCAAGACGCCGAACTACGACGCGGACAGCGTGAACGCCGCGTGCGCGGACATCGGCAAGGCGGGCCTCGCCGCGCGCCTGATGATCGACGCGAGCCACGCGAACAGCTCGAAGAAGCACGAGAACCAGATCCCCGTGTGCGCGGACATCGGCCGCCAGGTTGCGGCCGGCGACGAGCGCATCGTCGGCGTGATGATCGAGTCGCACCTCGTCGAGGGGCGCCAGGACCTGAAGGAAGGCTGCCCGCTGACCTACGGCCAGAGCATCACCGACGCGTGCATCGCGTGGGACGACAGCGTGAAGGTGCTCGAAGGCCTCGCGGAATCGGTGAAGGCACGGCGCGTCGCGCGCGGCAGCGGCAACTGATCGCCAGCAGGCCCGAGGCGGCGCGTGCCACCCGCGGCCTGCGGCCTGCGCCGCAAGAAGAAAGCCCGGCTCGCGCCGTAATGCCGTTCAGTTAAGGTTCTTTCTGAGGAACCGGACAGCGTAACGAGTAGGACGGGACTTGACGGCCCGATC
>NZ_CABVPN010000032.1 GCF_902499115.1 Burkholderia diffusa | reverse complement strand
AAATACAAAACGCCCGATGCGGTGCATCGGGCGTTCTAGCGCCTGGATACTGTCAACCTATTCCAGGACTTGACACAGCCTCAGGAGGCAAAGCGCTGCGCGCTTTGTGAGAGGGCTCGAAAAGCTGCACGTGCAAGCGCAACTCGGGGGCGCGCCCGCGTTGCCAAGCCCCCCTCCCGTGCGCCATCCGGTTTCCAAAAACCAGCGGCTTATCCCGGCCTTTCGTCATTTCCGACTCAAGCAACGAAGCAAAATCGGGGGGCGCGAATGTCGCGATGCCCGGCGAACTCAGCGGACACGCGACAATCACATGGCCTCTTCACCGATTCAGCAGCCGAACGGCCCGTCGAGAATCGAGACCGGCCCGCCGCCGACCTCAGGCGCCGTTCCAGCGTTTCGCGGCAATCGCGACACGCTCGCCCAGCACTTCCGCCGTCTTGCGATCGCTCTCCAGGATCGCATCGCCGCCCTCGTCTGCATTTGCCTGCGCCATCGCACCGAGGAACGACCCGAGCCGATTCAGATCGTTGACTGAACCCGCACTGCTGTTGTTGCCGGGCATCAGACCGAGGCTGACCCACAGCATCTGATGCTGGGCGGCGAAGACCGCCAGTTGTTGCAACGTCGACAGTTTGTCGCCGCTTTGCGAAGCCGACACCGTGAAACCGGCCGCCAGCTTGTCACGCCACTTGCCCCAATGTTTCGACGATGCGTCCATGAAGCCCTTGAACTGAGCGGACGCACTGCCCATGTAGGTCGGCGAGCCAAAGATGATCGCCTTCGCATCGCGCTCCAGGTACTCCCAGTGTTCGTCGATCGCGTCGACGGGGATCAACTTGACCGACGCGCCGTCGACTTTCTCGACGCCGCGCGCAACTGCGTCGGCAATTACGGCTGCGTGGCCGTAGCCGCTATGAAAAACCACTGCGATTTCTGACATGACGAACTCCTCGGCGCGGATCGTTCCGCAATAAACGTTACCGCGATAGTAACAGAAAAGATCAAAATACAACCGACTTCGCCCACATGCGTCGCACGCGCCATTGCATGCCGACATCTACGTGCACACGGCCCGCCAGGCGAGCGGACAATCGCTGCGATCGCATCCCATAACCGCAGGACAGCGCGCACGACAGGATGCCATCGACAACAATTTCCCTGGCGACACACGTAAGTGTGCACTCGGGAAATTCGCTCGATCCTTTCCGGCAATGATTCCCTCACACCCGCATCGACCGGCCACGTCATTCAGACACGACAAACCAGGCGCGCCCTTTTTTATACCCATCCAAACGATCGTACACAAATCTGTTGACACGCCCTTCGGGCACGCTATAATTGCGGTCTTTCGCGATGCAGCAAAGCGAAACGTGCCCAGGTGGCGGAATTGGTAGACGCACTAGGTTCAGGTCCTAGCGGTGGCAACATCGTGGAGGTTCGAGTCCTCTCCTGGGCACCATCTGTTTTTGAAAAGGTCGGCTTTATGCCGGCCTTTTTTCATTTCCGGCTCCGGAATCACTGCGGGTGCCCTTGCGGATACACCGCAGCCGCAGCGCGACTCGCACCAGGCCGCCAATCCGAACCGAGTGCCGGGCGGGTTCCACGCCGGCCCTCCTGCACGCGGATCGCCTCACTTCGGTGATTCGCTCCGCTCTTGCCTCCCCCCGCCGCCTCCATCGTCGCCCCAGAACGAAACCGGGATTTCCCTAGGCTGACACGCCGCCGCTCACGCGGTTAAATAAATCAACGTGATTTATTTAATGCGTCGCAACCGACGCGCCCATGGAAGGAGACGCCATGAGAAGCCCGCACATCGGCCAGGGAAGCAACTCGGCCAACGTGCGCCGTTACAACGAGCGCCTGCTGTTGAAGACGCTGCGCCGTGCGGGTAGCGCGTCGAAGGCCGACCTCGCCCGTCTCGCGAACATGACGGGCACGGCGGTCGGCAGCATCATCGCGTCGCTCGCCGATGCAAAGCTGATCGCATTCGCCGGCCGCACCGAAGGCCAGCGCGGCCAGCCGGCCTCGCTGATCCGCCTCGATCCGCGTGGCGCGTTCGGCATCGGCGTCCATCTCGACCGGATGCGCATCGAGACGGCGCTCGTCAATTTCGCGGGCGACGTGCTCGGCCGCCGCTCCCATGACACGTTGCTCCCCCCGCCGGCCGACGTGCTCGAAATCGTGCGGCACGACATCGATGCGATGCAGGATCTGCTCCCCTCGCATGAGCGCGCGCGCCTGACGGGCGTCGGCGTCGCGCAGCCGTATAACCTCGGCGCATGGATGCGCGAGCTCGGCCTCGCGCCCGACACGTTCCGCGCATGGGAAGACGTCGACTTCGCGAGCGACCTCGGGCGCACGCTGTCGCTGCCCGTGTTCGGCGAAAACGACGGCAACGCGGCCGCGATCGCCGAACTGTTCTACGGGTACGGCCGGCAGTGCGACGACTTCGTGTACCTGTTCATCGGTCCCGCGATCGGCGGCGGCATCGCGATCGACGGCGACTGCCTGCGCGGCGTGACCGGCAATGCCGGCGACATCGCCGTGATTCCTGTGCCGCCGAGCCGGCTGGCCTCCGCGCCGCCGCCTCGCGGCCCGTGGGACATCCTCCTCGCCCGCGCATCGCTGCACGCGCTCGTACGCCACCTGCGCCATCACGGCGAGACGGTCGAGAACCGCGCCGACCTCGAGGCCTGCATCGCGCGCGGCCTGCCGGCGGTGGACGAATGGATCGACGACTGCGTCGATGCACTCGCCCCGGCATTGCGCGCGGTGCTGTGCGTCGTCGATGCGCCGGTGGTCGTGCTCGATGCCGATACCGACGCCGGCCTGCTCGATGCGCTGATGACCCGCCTGCGCGCGGCGCTCGTCGCCACCGCGCCGGAAGCGCGCGGCACGCCGACGCTCGTGCGCGGCACGTTCGGCGCCGACGCCGGTGCGATCGGCGCCGCGACGCTGCCGATGTTCTTCAACTTCTCCCCGCGGGCCGGCATCCTCAAGGGCGCCCGCACCGAATCGCAGGAGGTCAACCATGTCGCATTCTGAGTCGCCCCGGCCGCTGCTCGAGATGCGCCGGATCAGCAAGACGTTCCCGGCCGTGCGCGCGCTCGACAACGTCAGCCTGACCGTCTATCCGGGCGAGATCCACGCCCTGATGGGCGAGAACGGCGCGGGCAAATCGACGCTGATGAAGATCCTGTCGGGTGCGTACCGCGCCGACGCCGGCGGCGAAATCCTGATCGACGGCGAGCGCATCGACGTCGACGGCCCGCTCGCCGCGCGCGATGCGGGCGTCGCGGTGATCTACCAGGAGCTGTGCCTCGCGCCGAACCTGACCGTGGCGGAAAACATCTACGTCGGCCGCGAACTGCGGCGCGGCAACCGGCGCTGGGGCACCATCGACCGCGCGGCGATGGCGCGCGGCTGCCAGGACGTGCTCACGCGTCTCGGCGCCCCGTTCGGGCCCGACACGCTCGTCGGCACGCTGTCGATCGCCGAGCAGCAACTCGTCGAGATCGCGCGCGCCGTGCACACCCGCGCCCGCATCCTCGTGATGGACGAACCGACGACACCGCTGTCATCGCGCGAGACCGAGCACCTGTTCGGCCTGATCCGCCAACTGCGCGAGGAAGGTCTCGCAATCATCTACATCAGCCACCGGATGGCCGAGATCTACGAGCTGTCCGACCGCGTGTCGGTGCTGCGCGACGGATCGTACGTCGGCACGCTCGAGCGCGAATCGCTGTCGGCCGAACGGCTCGTCGCGATGATGGTGGGGCGCGACATCTCCGGCTTCTACAAGAAGGAACATGCGCCGTACGACCCCGGCCATCTGCTGCTGTCGGTACGCGACATTGCCGACGGCGACCGCGTGCGCGGCTGCAGCCTCGACCTGCATGCGGGCGAGGTGCTCGGCATCGCCGGGCTCGTCGGCGCGGGCCGCACCGAGCTCGCGCGGCTGATCTTCGGCGCGGAACCCCGCACGCGCGGCGACGTGAAGCTGGGCGATCGTACGTTCGGCGCACATTCGCCACGCGACGCGATCGACGCGGGCCTCGTCTACCTGACGGAAGACCGCAAGCGCCAGGGCCTGTTCCTGGACATGAGCGTGCGCGACAACATCAACATCTCCGTGTGCAACCGCGACGCGCGGCTCGGCGCGCTCGATCTCGCACGCGGCGCCGAACGCGCGCGCGACGCGATCGCCTCGCTGTCGATCCGCGTGCCGAACGCGAACGTAAACGTCGGCGCGCTGTCGGGCGGCAACCAGCAGAAAGTGCTGCTGTCGCGCCTGCTCGAGACGAAGCCGCGCGTGCTGATTCTCGACGAACCGACCCGCGGCGTCGACATCGGCGCGAAATCCGAGATCTACCGGATCATCAACGAACTGGCCCGTGCGGGCGTCGGCGTGATCGTGATCTCGAGCGAGCTGCCGGAAATCATCGGCGTCGCCGATCGCGTGCTCGTGATGCGCGAAGGCGAGATCGCCGGCCAACTCGGCGGCCACATGCACACACCCATTACGCAGGAAGCGATCATCGCGCTCGCCACCGGCTCGCAGGCCGAACTCGCCGACGCGCACTGACCACGGCCCCTTCATCTCCCTCTTACGTCCAGGTACCGACATGATCAACCCGACCAAGCAGCGGAACCTCGCTTCCGCGACGGCCCATCCGGTGGCCAACCGTACGCCCCTGATGCGCGGCGCCGATCATCGCGCGCGCATGCAATCGCTGATGCGCACCGCCGGCATGCTGCCGGTGCTGCTGGTTCTGTGCATCGGCTTCGGATTCCTGACCGACGGCTTCTTCACGCTGCAGAACCTGTCGATCGTCACGCAGCAGGCCTCGATCAACATCGTGCTCGCCGCCGGCATGACCTTCGTGATCCTGACGGGCGGTATCGACCTGTCGGTCGGCTCGGTGCTCGCCGCATCGGCCGTCGCCGCGCTGCTCGCGTCGACCATTCCCGGCTGGGGCTGGCTCGGCGTGCCGATCGCGCTCGCCGTCGGCCTCGTGTTCGGCGCGATAAACGGCGGCCTGATCTCGTTCCTGCGTCTGCCGCCGTTCATCGTCACGCTCGGCGCGATGACGGCCGTGCGCGGCGTCGCCCGCCTGATCGGCAACGATACGACCGTCTTCAACCCGCAACTGCCGTTCGCGTTCATCGGCAACGGCACGATCCTCGGCGTGCCGTGGCTCGTCGTGATCGCGTGCGCGGTGATCGCGCTGTCCTGGTTCATCCTGCGCCGCACGGTGCTCGGGATGCGGATCTATTCGGTCGGCGGCAACCCGGAAGCCGCACGCCTGTCGGGCATCAACGTGCGGGCGATCCAGCTGTTCGTGTATGCCGCGTCGGGTCTGCTCGCGGGCCTCGGCGCGGTGATGTCGGCCGCGCGGCTTTATGCCGCCAACGGCCTGCAGCTCGGCCAGTCGTACGAACTCGATGCGATTGCCGCGGTGATCCTCGGCGGCACGAGCTTCGTCGGCGGCGTCGGCTCGATCGTCGGCACGCTGATCGGTGCGCTGATCATCGCGGTGCTGACCAACGGTCTCGTGCTGCTCGGCGTGTCCGACATCTGGCAATACATCATCAAGGGGCTCGTGATCATCGGCGCCGTCGCGCTCGACCGCTATCGCCAGCGCGATTCGGCCCGCACCTGACACGCATTCCTCACCGCGCATTTCTCACCATTCAACCATCAGGGCGCAGGCAGGTCCTCCTGCGCCCGTCCGCCAACGGACCTTCCGGAGACACAACGACATGTTCAAGCACAAAGCCGCCCTGACCGCCGTCGCCTGCGCGCTCGCCTTCGGCGCCGCCACCGCCCACGCAGCCGACAAGCCGCTGAAATCGATCGGCGTCACGGTCGGGTCGCTCGGCAACCCTTATTTCGTCACGATCGTGAAAGGTGCCGAAGCACGCGCCAAACAGCTCAACCCGAACGCGAAGGTCACCGCGGTTTCTGCCGACTACGACCTGAACAAGCAATTCACGCAGATCGACAACTTCATCTCCGCGCACGTCGACATCATCCTGCTCAACGCGACTGATCCGAAGGCGATCGAGCCGGCGGTGAAGAAGGCGCAGGCGGCCGGCATCACGGTCGTCGCGGTCGACGTCGCGGCTGCCGGCGCGAACGCGACCGTGCAGACCAACAACGTGAAAGCCGGAGAGCTGGCGTGCGACTACCTTGCGAAGAAACTCGGCGGCAAGGGGAACGTGATCATCGAGAACGGCCCGCAGGTATCGGCCGTGATCGATCGCGTGAACGGCTGCAAGGCCGTGCTCGCGAAAAACCCGGGCATCAAGCTGCTGTCGAGCGACCAGGACGGCAAAGGCTCGCGCGAAGGCGGGATGAACGCGATGCAGGGCTACCTGACGCGCTTTCCGAAGCTCGACGGCGTGTTCACGATCAACGACCCGCAGGCGATCGGCAGCGATCTCGCGGCGAAGCAGCTGAATCGCCCGAACATCGTGATCACGTCGGTCGACGGCGCGCCGGACATCGAGGTGGCGCTGAAGTCCAACACGCTCGTGCAGGCGTCGTCGAGCCAGGACCCATGGGCGATGGCGCAGCAGGCCGTCAACGTCGGCTACGGGATCATGAACGGCCAGAAGCCGGCCAACCCGATGATCCTGATCGAGCCGATGCTCGTCACGCGCGACAACGTGAAGGGCTACAAGGGCTGGAGCAGCCCGCGCTGATCGCGCGACACCAACCGCGATCCCCGGCGGTGCCGGGCCGCCTCGCCGCGCGCGGCGCCCGGCCCTGCCCGTCCCCTCGCCTCAACCTGGTCGTGTCGAAACAGCCGCCCGACTATTTCTTCATCGGCGACAACAGAGCCGATCTCGCGTTCGATCCGGCCGACTTGCCCGACGGCGCGCTCGACGCGGCCGAGATCGTGCACGTCGGCTCGCTCGGCGTCGTGCGCGAGCCGCTTGCGTCGCGCCTGATCGAAGTCGTGCAGGCGGCACGCGCCGCCGGCAGGCGAATCTCGTTCGATCCGAACTATCGCGCACCGATGGCCGCGCCGTCGTATCGCGACACACTGCGCTGGCTGGCAAGTCTCGCCGACTGGATCAAGGTCTCCGACGAAGATCTGCGCGGCCTGTTCCCCGAACTCGACGAAGCCGCCGCGCTCGCGCAATTGCGCGCGTGGGCGCCCGATGCGAGCCTGCTCGTCACGCGCGGCGCGGCCGGCATGCAGCTCCTGCATCGCGATACTGCACTGTTCCAGCCGGCGTTCGCGACCGAGGTCGCCGATACCGTTGGCTGCGGCGACGCCAGCATCGGTGGCTGGCTCGCCAGCCAGCTCGTGCACCCCGGCGCATCGGCCGCCGATCATCTACGCTACGCGGCAGCCTGCGCGGCAGTCGCCTGTGCGCATGCGGGCGCGTACGCGCCCACGGCTGCCGAGGTAGCAGAGGTCATCGCGAATCCGGCGACCGCCGAATCGGCCGACGCCGCGCTATCGCACTAGGCAGCACCTGAACGCGCTGGACGGCGCGTTCGCCTCGCATCGTCACGCATCGCCCTGCGCGCCCGTCCCACCATTGCCGCCATTGCCGCGCGCCTGCAGCAATTGCAGGCTCTCGTCGACACTCAGTTCGGACATCGCGTCGTCGCGCAGCGTCTCGTCGGCCGCGCGGCGCAGCGCATGCAGCGCGTGCTCCTTGAGCCGCACGATCGCGAACTGCAGCCCGCGGGCCGCGCATTCGGCCGCGAACGTGCGCAACGACTCGATCGTCGTCCCGTCCACGTCCGGCGTTTCCTCGAGACTCAGCAGCACGGTACGCGCATCGGGCGCGGCCTTCATCAGCACACGCACGCGATTGAGCATCCGGTCCGCGTTCGCGAAGAATAGCTGCGCCTCGGGCCGCACGATCAGCACTCCGGGTACCGGCTTCGCATCGGCGTGATTCGCGACGTCGACGAAGTCGTGCCCGTCGCGCAGCCGGCCGAGCACGCTCACGTTCGGCTCCGACAACTTGCGCAGCGTCAGCAGCAGGTTCACGCCGATGGCCGCGAGCAGTCCGTGCAGCACGCCGAGCACGAGCACCGCGAGCAGCGCGGCGATCACGACGAGCCGGTCGCGATGCCAGACCCAGTACGGCCGGAACACCGACGGATGCAGCGAGTGGCTGACCGCGAAGATCACGATCGCCGCGAGCACGGGCTCCGGCGTGCGCGCAAGCTGCGGCAGCAGCAGCCACACGATCAGCGCGACCACGCCGGCCGCCCACAATCCCGCGAAACGCGACCGCGCACCGGCCGCCTCGTTCGCGGCCGTCGCCGAATAGCCGGCGCCGACCGGCATCCCGTGCAGCAGCCCCGACACGAGGTTTGCGCAGCCGAGCGCGACGAGGTCGCGGTTCGCCGACACGCTGTCACCGTGCTTCAGCGCGAAGTTGCGAATCGATCCGTACGACTCCGCATACAGGATCAGCATCAGCGCGAAAGCAAGTTCGACCGTCTGCATCCATGCATTGCGGTCGAGATGCGGCAGCCCGAATTCGATGTGGCGGAAATCGATGTGTCCGACGATCGCGATCCCGTATTGCTGCCAGTCGACCATATACCCGGCCGCGATCGACAGCACGATCACGACCAGTGTCGCGGGCACGCGCGAGCGCCGGCCGAGCACGAACAGCAACGCGAGCGCGGTCGTGCCGAGCGCGACGCTCGCGAGGTTCGCGTGCGATGCGCCGGTGACGAGCTCGAGCGCGGCATGCGGCGCGTCACCGTGCTGCACGGAGATCGCGAGAATCTTCGGCAGTTGCTTGATGACGATCGTCAGCGCCAGGCCGAACGTGAAACCGCGCAGGACCGGACGCGCGACGAAATCCGACATGCCGCCCAGTCGCGCGGCGCCCGCCAGGATGAACAGCACGCCCGTCATCGTGACGAGCGCGGCCGCCAGCGCGAGCTGCGCGGCAAGCGCCATCCCGGACTCGGCCAGCACGGTCGCGGCGAGCACGGCCGCCGACGACGACGTCGACGACACGATCGCAAAGCGACTGCTGCCGGTCAGCGCATAGACGACGAGACCCGACAGCAGTGCGATGAGGCCGGCTTGCGGCGGCAGGTTGGCGAGACCCGCGTACGCGACCGCCTCGGGAATCAGCATCCCGGCGATCGACAGGCCGGCCAGCGCATCGAGACCGATGCGCTGCGTGGCCGACGGCGTTGCCGCATCGAGTGCAGCGAAATGCCCGGGATGCTGCGGGCCGGCATCCGGATGGGGGGGGACGGTCGTCATGTAGTGGCAGGCGCCGGGCGCGTATCAGGGTTTGACGGCGATCACACCCGACCAGCCGGGCAGATAGCGGGCGTCTTGCTCATGCGCACGGCGCAGCGAGAGGTCGAGCGCCTTCGAGAAATTCTTGCGGATCTGGTCGAGCGTCACGTGCTGGCGCAGGTAGTCGGCCCACAGGAATTCGCTGAACGGCGTCGCATCCTTCGCATAGCCGCCGGCCGTGCGCAGCTCGCCCGCAAGGCTCCGGTACGGATCGTCCTCAAGCCCCGTCAGTGCCTTCGGCAGATGTGCGTATTCGCGACGCGAACCATCGGCACCAAACGGATGCACCCACTGGTTGTGTTCCATCATCCGCCAGAAGATCGTGTTGTCGAGCCACGACAGATCCTTCAGCAGCATCGCGTTCACACGCGTCTCCCCTTCCTCGATCAGCGCGAGGCCGAGGTGGTGATGGTCGGTGATGTAGTGCAGCCCGTCCGGGCCGAGGACGGCCGGAAACCAGTGCGACTCGATCGCGGCCTTGCGTGCGCGCTTGTCGAGCGTCTTCCAGTGCTTGCGCTTCGCTTTCACTTCGCGATAGCCGACCGTCATTTGCGTCGGACGCAGTGCGTCGAGCCGGACGGGAATGAGATGAACGTCGTTGCCCAGTGCCATGGTCGTACCCCATGTTACGAATTTCCGGCAACGATACTCCGGATCTTGCGAGCCGTTAATACGTCGCGGCCTCGATACGCATGCGCTTGACTATCTCTGACAACGGAACGCAACACTATGCACGCAGGTCGTCGCGCTCGAGACGATGACGAACGTAGGGAATTCCGTCATGAACGACGCTCACGCGCCGCATCCCGAGCTTGCGTGCGACGTTCAGCGAACCCATGTTCGCCTCGGCAATGTCGGCGATCACGCGCGGCAGCCGCACGGTGTCGAACGCATGACGCGCGACGGCCGTGGCGGCCTCGCATGCGATGCCGCGCCCCCACGCCGCGCGCACGAGCCGCCAGCCGATCTCGACGTCGCGCGCGCCGCCCGCATAGTCGGGAATCAACAGGATCCATCCGATGAAGGCGTCGGGCGCGGCTTTCTCGAAGATCGACCAGTAGCCGAGGCCGGGCGGATACGCGCGTGTGATCCGGTGCGTGACGAAGCGGCGATGTTCGTCCGGGTCGTGCCACGGGCCCGAGATGTAGCGCGTGACCTCCGGATCGCGATCCATCTCGATGCTCGCGTCGAGATCTGCCAGCACGCGCGGGCGCAGCCACAGCCGCCCGGTCTCCAGGACGGGCAATGCGGCAACGGAGGGGTGGGTCATCGGGACTCCTGATTCGGTGGCGATGCGCATCGCGCACATTACATAAGTGATACAAAAAGCCTTCCGGCATGATACAGGCGCCTGTCGCCTGTCTCGTGCACGTTCATTTCGGTTTTCTCAACAGCCCATTTCATAGGGATTATTCCCGATTCGCGGTTATCGCACCCCACATCGTACGGTGCCGCGGCCTACACTCGATAGATGCCCCCGCACCGCGCGCAAGCCGGGCCGGCATCCGCCTGCGGATCGCGAGCGCGCAAGCCAACGAGGAGACCACGGACATGAGCTGGACCCGCGAACAACGCAACGTCACGATCGCCGCCTACCTGGGCTGGACACTCGACGCGTTCGATTTTTTCCTGATGGTCTTCGTGCTGAAGGACATCGCCACCGAATTCGCGTCGACGATCCCCGCCGTCGCATTTGCGCTGACGCTCACGCTCGCGATGCGCCCGATCGGCGCGCTGATCTTCGGCCGGCTCGCCGACCGCTTCGGCCGCCGTCCGACGCTGATGGTCAACATCGCGTGCTATTCGCTGCTCGAACTCGCGTCGGGCTTCGCGCCGAGCCTCGCCGCGCTGCTGGCGCTGCGCGCGCTGTTCGGCATCGCGATGGGCGGTGAATGGGGCGTCGGCTCCGCGCTGACGATGGAAACCGTGCCGACCCACGCGCGCGGCTTCGTGTCGGGCTTGCTGCAGGCTGGCTATCCGAGCGGCTACCTGCTCGCGTCTGTCGTGTTCGGCCTCTTCTACCAGTACATCGGCTGGCGCGGCATGTTCATGGTCGGCGTGCTGCCCGCGCTGCTCGTGCTGTATGTGCGCACGCACGTGCCCGAATCGCCGGCCTGGAAGCAGATGGAAAAACGTGCGCGGCCGAGTCTCGTAACCACGATCCAGCAGAACTGGAAACTCACGATCTACGCGATCGTGCTGATGACCGCGTTCAACTTCTTCTCGCACGGCACGCAGGACCTCTACCCCACCTTCCTGCGCGAACAGCATCACTTCGATCCGCATACCGTGTCGTGGATCACGATCGTGCTGAACATCGGCGCGATCGTCGGCGGCCTGTCGTTCGGCGCGATCTCGGAGAAGATCGGCCGCCGTCGCGCGATCTTCATCGCCGTGCTGATCGCGCTGCCGATTCTGCCGCTGTGGGCGTTCTCGAGCGGCCCGGTCGCGCTCGCCGCCGGCGCGTTCCTGATGCAGATCTCGGTACAGGGCGCGTGGGGCGTGATACCGGTTCACCTGAACGAGATCTCGCCCGACGAGATTCGCGCGACCTTCCCCGGTGTCGTCTACCAGCTCGGCAACCTGCTCGCGTCCGGCAACGCGACGATGCAGGCGTCGCTCGCGGTTTCCCAGGGCAACAACTACGGTTTCGCCCTGGCGCTCGTGGCCGGCATCGTAGCCGTCGTGATCGCCGTGCTGATCCTGTTCAGCCGCGAACGACGCGGTATCGACATGACGCAATCGGTCAATACGCGTACCACCGTCGGGTGAGCCTGCATATTGCCGCATCGCACCATCACGCGTGCCCCGTCCCGCCGGGGCCACGCGACATACTTTCCGCATCTGCACATCGAACTAGAGGAATTTGTCCAGATTCCTCGCTTGCCCGTGCCGCCCGCGTTTTTTTATCTTAATAAAAACGGCTGTTTGAATCAGATAATCAAATCACCTGTTCGCGGCCGGGCGACCGGCATTGGGAGGCGGGACATGGCAGTCAGTCAGGAGGGGCGACCGTCGGCGGGACGGCCGTCCGGGACGCGGTCATCCGGCAATCGGCAGACCGGCGGGACGAAGGCGCGCATTCTCGATGCGGCCGAGGACCTGTTCATCGAGCACGGCTTCGAAGCGATGTCGATGCGGCAGATCACGTCGCGCGCGGCGGTGAACCTCGCCGCGGTCAACTACCACTTCGGCAGCAAGGAAGCGCTGATCCACGCGATGCTGTCGCGTCGGCTCGACCAGCTCAACCAGGAGCGCCTCGGCATCCTCGACCGCTTCGATGCGCAGCTCGGTGCGCATATCACCTGCGAACACGTGCTCGGCGCGATGTTCATTCCCGCGCTGAAGGCGTCGCGCGACCCCGACCGCGGCGGCCCCGCATTCCTGCGGCTGATCGGCCGCGCGTACACCGACCCGTCGCCGTTCGTGCGCAACTTCCTGACCGCGCACTACGCGAGCGTCGCCGGCCGCTTCTTCGACGCGTTCCAGCGCGCGCTGCCGCATCTGCCGCGCACGGAGCTCGGCTGGCGGCTGCATTTCGCGATCGGTGCGCTGTCCGGCGCGCTGGCAGGCGCCGAAACCGAAAGCCTGATCGACGAATTCTCGCAAGGCCGCACGATGAACGACGTGCAGATGATCGCGCGGCTGTCGTCGCTGATCGTCGCCGCACTGAAGGCGCCGATGCCCGACTGCGCGCAGTTGTCGATCTTCGCGGCCGTGCTCGACGATGCGGGTGCGAGCGAGGCGTTCGGGCTGTCCTCGAGCGCGTCGGCTGCCGATCCGGCGACGGTGCATTCGGCGAGCTGATCGCGCCGAGCCGCTCAGGCGGCGATTCACGATTTTGGCGGCCCGGACCGGCGTTGATGCGCTGGCCCGGGCCGAACGAATGTCATGCGGCGGGAGCCGACGCTGGCTTGCGCTCGTCGACAAGAAGGCATGGCGAGAACATCGCGCAGAAGCGTCAACTCTCGCCGACCGCAAAGCATGGGGTGAGAGTAGGCGCTGAAGCGTCGACTCTCGCCGAACGTAAAGCATGGGGTGAGCGTAAGCGCCGAAGCGCCAACTCTCACCGACCGCAAAGCATGGGGTGAGAGTAGGCGCTGAAGCGCCAACTCTCACCGACAACGGAGACACATCATGTCATCATCCGCAGCAACCGCAGCGGCCCAGCTCCCGCCGAACACCGATGGCATCTGGTACGCGTCGTATCCGCCCGGCGTGCCGCACGAGATCGACGTCACGCAATACGCATCGCTCGTGCAATTCTTCGACGAATGCACGACACGCTTCGCCGAGCGGGTCGCCTACGTGAGCGCAGGCGCATCGATGACCTACCGCACGCTCGCGCAGAAAGTCGAGGCGTTCGCGTCGTATCTGCAAAGCACCGGCGTGAAACCGGGCGACCGCGTCGCGATCATGCTGCCGAATACGTTCCAGTACCCGGTCGCGCTGTTCGGGACGCTGAAAACCGGCGCGATCGTCGTCAACGTCAACCCGCTCTATACCGCGCGCGAACTCGCGCACCAGTTGAAGGACAGCGGCGCGCAGACGATCGTCGTGTTCGAGAACTTCGCACGCACGCTGCAGGACGCGTTGCCGGAAACCCAGGTGAAGAACATCGTCGTCACCGCGCTCGGCGACCTGCTCGCAGACGGCTTCAATGCAAAGGGGCGCCTGATCAATTTCGTGCTGAAGCACGTGAAAAAGCTCGTGCCGCCCTACACCCTGCCGCAGGCGATCCGGCTGCGCGCCGCCCTCGCGCTCGGCGCACGCGGCAAACCGCAACCGGTGAAGACGACGCGCGACGATCTCGCGTTCCTGCAATATACGGGCGGCACGACAGGCGTCGCGAAAGGCGCGATGCTCACGCACGGCAACCTGATCGCGAACCTGCTGCAGGCCAAGGCGTGGATCGCCGACCAGGTCTCGGGCGACGTCGAGACCGTGCTGACGCCGCTGCCGCTCTATCACATCTATTCGCTGACGGTAAACGCGTTCATCTTCATGGGGCTCGGCGGTCGCAACATCCTGATCGCGAACCCGCGCGACATGAAGATGGTGATGAAGATCATCCGCAACGAAACGTTCACCGGAATCACCGGGATCAACACGCTGTACAACGCGTTCCTCGACAACGAGGAATTCCGCAAGCGCGACTTCTCGAAGCTCAAGCTCGCGATGGCGGGCGGCATGGCGATGCAGCGCGCGGTCGCGGAGCGCTTTCACGAGGTCACGGGGCGGCCGGTCGTCGAAGGCTACGGGCTCACCGAATGCTCGCCGATCGTCACGATGAATCCAGTGAACCTGAACGACATGGCCGCATTCAGCGGCTCGATCGGCCTGCCCGCGCCGTCGACGCTCGTGCGCTTCCGGCGCGAGGACGGCACCTGGGCCGGCATCGGCGAGCCCGGCGAGCTGTGCGTGCACGGCCCGCAGGTGATGCGCGGCTACTGGCAGCGGCCCGACGAGACCGCGAAGGTGATCGACGCCGACGGCTGGCTCGGCACCGGCGACATTGGCGTGATGGACGAACACGGCTTCATCCGCCTCATCGACCGCAAGAAGGACATGATCCTCGTCTCGGGCTTCAACGTGTATCCGAACGAGATCGAGGAAGTGCTGGTCATGCATCCGGGCATCAGCGAAGCCGCCGCGATCGGCATCCCGGACGAAGTCCAGGGCGAACGGATCAAGGTCTTCGTCGTGCGCCGCGACCCGACGCTGACGGTCGACGACGTGCTCGCGCACTGCCGCAAGAACCTGACCGGCTACAAGATGCCGAAGTTCGTCGAGTTCCGCGACGCGCTGCCGCAGACGAATGTCGGCAAGATCCTGCGCCGAGCGCTGCGCGACGAGGAACTCGCCAAGCTCAACGCCGCGAAGCGAGGCTGAACGATCCGTCGCCCCGGGAGACGCTGTCGATGAACGAAGGAACGAAGCGCCGCACGCGGCACGCCGCCGCGGCCATTGTGTGCATGCTGTCGCTCGCGCAAGCCGGCCTGCATGCGCAGGAAACCGCCGCTGCCGCGAGCGCGGTCCAGGAGGACGCACTGCCGGCGGACCTGGCGAAGGTCACGCGCGAGCCGGTCGCGCAGCCGGCGCGCTGGCTGCGCACGGCCGCCCAGCGCGGCACGCTCGCACAACTTGACGACGCGACGCTCACGGCGCTGTTCAAGACACTCGATCCGCTCACCGTTCCGCTCTATATCCGCAATGGTCCCAACGGCTATCCGTCGTACCAGTTCACGATGGTGCGCCAGGAGCGCATCAGCGGGAAATGGTCCGACACACCCGACCGCATGCTCGTGAAGACGACCCGCGAACCGTTGCGGGTGTATGCGAAATGGCTGCCGGACGGCGCGCATGCGGGACAGGAGACGATCTACGACACGACCCGGCGCAAGGACGAGATGTACGGCCATCTCGGCGGCCTGCTGGGCAAGATTCCGCTGTGGACGGCGCTCGACGGCGCACTCGCACGCGCGCAGTCGAATCACCAGGTGAAGGATCTCGGCACCGAGTTCATCACGAACCTGTACCTGACCGAAGGGAAGAAATACCAGGAAGCCGGCGTGCAGCGGCCGACGCAGGTGGAAGCGAAGACGATCGGCGGGGTGCGCGTCGTCGCGCTCACCTATGAGACGCCGACCGGCCGCCCGCAGTTCTATGCGAAGAAGGAAACCCTCGGGCTCGACCTGCAAGCGCCGTACTTCAGGACTGTCGAATCCTATGACAACGACGGCAAGATCTTCGAACGGATCATCATCGAGAAGATCGCGCCGGCGACGCTCGACGAATCCGCGTTCGACCCGAAGAATCCGGATTACGCATTCTGATCGTCACCGGCGCCGCGCGGGTCGCGCTCAATCGTCGTCATCGTCGTGATGCTTGTGCCAATGCCTGTGATCGTGCCTGCGCCATCTCCGGTAACCGTCGTCGTCCTCGTCGCCGTAGTAGCCGTATCCGTAACCCGGATAGGCGACCACCGCCGGCTGCGGCGCCACATAGACCGGCGCCGGTTCGGCATAGACCGGTGCGACCGGCACGCCGATGCCCACCGACAGGTCGACGTGTCCCGCCATTGCACTGCCGGAAGCGAGCAACGCCACACTCCCGATCCACACCGCCAATCCCTGCTTGTTCATGTTCCCCTTCCCGGATCCGCCGGCCAGCCCGGCATGCGCGTCGAATGTAATCGCGCCGCGCACCGCCAGGTGCTACGCCGTTGCGAGAGTCGTAACGCGACGTAACGAAACGGCACTAGCCATTCGACCGAATCGCGCAAATGCACGGGAACGTCTATAGTGGGTTACGGTTCGACACAATCGCGACTGCGCACTGGTGGAACGAACAGGGTAAAATCCCGCCAAACACTTGGTGGGCGACCACGCCACACACGCACAACATATTCTCTGACGCAGGCTCCTGCCGCACCTCAATGGCCAATCCCGCAGAATCCCATCCGCAAAACGACTTCATCAATTCGGCGCGCAAGGAACGTAAGCGTGTTGAAATCTATCTCGTCAACGGCATTCGTCTGACGGGGTGTATCGA
Organism: Burkholderia diffusa; assembly: GCF_902499115.1. GTDB lineage: Bacteria > Pseudomonadota > Gammaproteobacteria > Burkholderiales > Burkholderiaceae > Burkholderia > Burkholderia diffusa. The sequence continues at coordinate 77,174 of NZ_CABVPN010000032.1, read as the reverse complement.
GTCGTTCGACCAGTACCTGGTGATGCTGCGCACCCCCGTGGGTCTGCAAGGCATCTACAAGCGTGCGATTTCCACGATCCAGCTCGACACCGGCGGCTCGCGCCCGGGCGGCGGCGGCCCCCGCGGCCCGCGTACCGGTGGTCGGCCGGGCGGCCGCGAAGGCGGCGGCCACAGCCCGTACGGCTCGCACGGCGGCGCCCGCGAATCGCGCGGCGACGGCGGCGGCTACGGCTCGCGCGAACCGCGTGAAGGTTATGGTTCCCGTGAACCGCGCGAAGGCTACGCCCCGCGCGAACCGCGTGACGGTTATGGCGCGCCGCGCGAGCCCCGCGAAGGCTATGGCGCCCCGCGCGAAAGCTACAGCACACCGCGCGACGCCGGCGACGCATCGGGCAACACGTCGCCGTCCGACACACGCGGCGGCAATGGGCCGGTGATCGTTACGCGCCGCCGGCGAATCGTGCCGGACGGCCAGTAAAACGAAAGGGCAAGCCAAATGGCTTGCCCTTTTTTCTGGTGGGTCGGCGCGGCATGTCGCCGCACCGGCCGTGCCGTGATCGCTCAGTGTGCCGTCGTCGGCAAGCCTGCGTCGGCCTCGCGCTGCAGCGAACGCACCTGCTGCTGCAATGCGCGCAATTGCGACTGAAGCTGCGCCTGTTGCGCCTGCAACGCCGCCGTTTCGGCGCGGACGCTCTTCTGGCGATCCGCGACCGTTGCCTGCTGCTCGCGTGCGATCGAGATGTCTGCCTGCAGACGCCGCGCCCGCTCCTGCGTGACTTCGATCTGCCGGTCCATCTGCGCCTTCTGCGATTCCAGCTTCGCCGCACGCAGTTCGTTGACGGCCAGCCGTTCCGCCTGACGCGAGAAATCGCGATAGATCGTTTCCGCCCGCGTCTCGTCGTAAGTCTTGATCACACGCCAGAACGCCTTCTGCTGGAACAGCGCGACGAAATAGGAACCGTCCTTCACGCTGAACAGCAGGCTCGCGCCGTAGCTGCCGTTATAGCTGGTGCGCATTTCCGTCAGCGAATGCGCCTGGATCTGGCGCTGAAGTTCGTCGACCGTGCTCTGCCCGGTCGTCTCGCCCGCCTGCGGCTGCACCGACGTCTGAACCTGCTGGTCGATCACCGGAATCGCCGCCACCGGTGCCGACGCCTGCTGTACCGCCGGCGATGCGTTGCCGGCCAACCCCTGCGCGAACGCGCCCTGCATGCCTCCCATCATGGCGAGCAACACACACGCCCGCCCCAACCCCGTCATATGGCTCATGAATTTCAATTCCCCGCCCGTGTCGTTGTAATTCAACGCGATTTTATCTCATTAATTACTCGCTTTCGCGGGTCTCGGGCTCTTCGTCGAATATCTGATATTTGCGCATCTTTTCCCACAGGACCTTCCGGCTGATGCCGAGCTGCTGAGCCGTATCCTGGCGCCGCCAACCGTTTGCGTCGAGGGCAGCGATCACGCGGCTGCGCTCGTTCATGTCCCACTTGCTGCGGTCGACGAAGACCTCTGCCGCACTCTCCACCGGCACCGGCTGCGCCGAATTGCGCGCATGGGCGATCAGCCGCTGCAGTCGAGCGGCATCCCAGCCGCCCGTTTGCCGCACCGTCACCCCGACCCGCTCCGCAAGGTTGCGCAGTTCGCGCACGTTGCCGGGGAAATAGCTGTCCGCTACCGCGTCCGCGAGCCAGTAAGGCAGGTCAGACAATTGCGCGAGCCGCTCGTCGCCCACCACCTCCGCGACGAATGACTTGAACAGCGCGATCTTGTCGACCGCGCCCCGTTCTTCCAGCGACGGAATGCTCAGCTCGATCACCGCGAGCCGATAGTAGAGATCCGCGCGGAACATGCCTTCCTTCACGAGTTGCGGCAGCTTCTTGTTGCTGGCCGCGACGAGACGGAAATCGACCTTGATCGGCGTCGTCGCGCCGACCCGCAGCACGGTGCCGTCCTCGAGCACGCGCAGCAGCTTGACCTGCTGGTACAACGGCAGGTCGCCGACTTCGTCGAGGAACAACGTGCCGCCCGCCGCCTGTTCGAAATAGCCTTTATGCGCAACAACCGCGCCGGTGAACGAACCTTTCGCGTGCCCGAAGAACAGCGATTCGAACAGGCCATCCGGAATCGCGCCGCAGTTGACCGGAACGAATTCGCCGTTCCGGTAGCGCGAATGCTTTTCGTGAAGCAATTGCGCGATACGTTCCTTACCGACGCCGGTTTCGCCGTGCAGCAGCACGTTGGTGTCGCAGTCGGCGAACGTATCGACCTCGCGCAGCAGCGCCTGCATCGACTCCGAGTGCGCGACGAGTTCGGAAGGTTGCAGCGTATCGGCCGCATGCGCGCGCAGCTGCGTGACGAGCTTGCCGATCATCCCGCGCAGTTCGGCGCAGGTGAAGTCGAGCGGCAGGATGTGCGAATAGTCGGGCGGATACTGCGACGCGTCGTGGTCGCGCGCCGCGCCGACCCAGACGACCGGCATGCCGATGTTGGCCTGCCAGTCGCGCAGGAATGCCGCGCCGGTTTCGATCATCGTCACGCTGATGATCGCGAGCGACGGCCGCAATGCGGCGCGCTCCGGCGAAATTTCCGCATTGTCGGCGCGGATCACTTCGACGTCGAAGCTCGCCATGCAACGGGCAACGCGGTCGACGATGTCCGCCTTGCCTTCCCAGACGTACAGGTCGAGTTCTGCGATTGCGGAAGTGGTTCTCATCGGGTGGTCTTGCTTCTCTAATTACTGACAGTTTGTGCAGCGCCGCAGGTGAGCGACATCTGATGCACCGTGGCGGCACCGAGCTGGACGCCCAGCAGATCCAGCAGCGGACCGATGATACCGTCCAGCGCGCTCAACAGCGGACTCAAAACGCCAGTCAGGATCCCTAGCAGTTTCGGAATGAAATCCGGTGTGACCGTGACGCTAATCAGGCCGAACAGTACGTCCACTTTCGGCGTGATCGTGGCCGCATTCAGACCGGCCAGCGCGTTGCTCACGGCGGAACCCAGCGCGTTCGTGTTGGTGGTCCAGTAGTAGGATGGATCGCTTCCGCCCCGTCCGTAGAACGTGTTGGTCGCCGTGTTGCCGGCCAGGTTCACCGACACGTTGGAAACGGTCGCAGAAACCTCGACGGCGCCAGCCAGCACCAGCACGTCGAGCACCTTGGCGGGTGTCGAGCAACTGTAGGTCGCCGGCAGATTGAGCAGATTGCCGCTGAGCGGCGGCTGGCCGATACAGAGATTCGCGATGCTCGGTTGTGCGCTGATCGTGGCCGAATTCGGCAAGGTCAGGCAATTGGTCGACAGCAACGTCGCGCTGCCGGCACCGAGCTGCACGTAAATCGGCAAGTACACGTTCGCGGACAACACGACCGGCAGCGGGTTCACACCGAGGTTGACGAGGAGATAGAGGCCGATCTGTGCGTTCGTCGCGACCGTGCGCCATGCGCCGGTCGCGTCTTTCCCTCCCTCTCCCACCGCGATGGTCGGCGGGCTGATGACCTGCGCCTGCAACTGCACGATCGATACGGAATTCCCGTTCGACAGTGTCAGCGGCACATTGGCGCCGATCACGACGCCCGGCTTGCCGCTCTTTGAGATCTGCGCCATCGCCATCACGAGATCGAGCACGTTCACCGTCGCGTCGGCAGCCGCCTGTGCATTCGCGAGTCCGAGCGTGAGCAGCGACGTAGCACTCTGCCCAGTCAGGCTCGCGACGTTGATGTTGGCATTGCTGAGCAGGCTCAAGTTGAGAATACTGTTCAGCGCGCCGGTTGCGCTCGACTGCAGGGTGGTACCGAGTGTGGTGGTCTTCCCGACGGCCGCCACCATCGCCTTGAGCAGTGTGCCGACAGATGCCTGCGCATTAACCAGCCCGCCCATCGTCCCGTTGCCGACCGATAGCGACTGCAGTGCGACGGCGATGTCGCCCAGCTTGACGTTCGCGCACGCAAGCCCCTGATAAGACGCGAGATCGAGCGTTAACGGCGTACCGCCCTGGCCTTGCAGAAGCGCGCCCAGCAAAGCATTCACCAGACCGGGATTGCCGGTCGGCACCCCCGAGCAACCGACTCCACCAACGGCGGCCAGCGTCGCGCCGATCGAGAACGTGTCGATGTTGGTCGCCTTCGCGGTCGACGTGGCGGTCACAGTGCGCGTCGGTCCGAAGAAGAAATACGGCATCGACTTGGAAATCGTGACCCGAACCGCATTCAGCTGTGTGAGCTTGGGAATCGACGTCTTTGACGAGTAGAAACTGCTCGACGTCCCCGTGGCTGTAGGTGCCCAATAACCACAATCGGCCGACAGCGTCGTGGTCCCGCCGACGGAAAAACCGTTCGTCGACGCGTTGTTCGTGGCCACGCTCGTCACGTTCGCACACGTGTCGTCCAGTCGCTGAACTGCGGCGAGTGCCGCGAGATCGGCGACGCGCTGCATGTCGCGACGGGCCAGGAACACGTTGCCGATATCGACCGAACCGAGAATCACCATCGCCAGCAGTATCCATACGGACGCCATGACGACGACCGCGCCGCGCTGGCGCCGCGGCAAGGCATGCCTCCGTCCGGTCACACAGTTTGATGAATGGCGAGCCGCGATCATTGCCGCCTCGCTCAATACGATTGCATGGAATGCTGTCCGCCGGACCCGCCGCTGCCATTCGTATTGACCGGCGACCCCATCGACTCCGGAATCTTATGCTTGAACGAATCGAGATAGCGCTGATAGCTGAGCGATGCGGTATCGCCCAGCATTGGCAATGCCGGCCCGGCCTCGCGATTGTCCCGTTGCAGCGCGAGCAGCGCATCGGTCGAATGGCCGACTTCCGCCGCTGACGGCATCGATTCCTCGCATAGTGCTGCCGTCGCGCCCCCCATCAGCACAACCAGTGCGACGCTGCGATGCAGCCACACAAGGCGGCACTTGAAACGTTTGTCGTTCGTCATGTCACTTCCCCCGAATACTTTGTCATTGTGCGAATCGCTGCAACAGCGGCGCGGTGGGATCGAATCCCTGAATGTTTTCGACTGGCGACGGCCGCCGTGAAACATCGGCGCTCGACACGTTGACCACGCTGCCCGAGCCGACCGGCGTCGCGACCGAGGTCGGTGACGGTGTCGCGTGGCGCCACGCACGCGCTGCCGCAGTGATTTTCATCGCGTCGCCGCGAATGTCGTTACGAATGTCGGCCGACAGCTTCTGCTGTGCCATGAGCCGTTGTGCATCGTGCGTACGGCCGGACGCGAGCAAGTACAGCACCAGATTGCTGATGATCTTCGGATTGTTCTGATCGAGTTCGGCCGCCTTCATCAGCGGGATACGTGCCCCGTCGATATCACCGCCGCGCAATTTTGCGTAGGCGAGATCCGATAGCGTCGCAGCATCAGTCGGCGCCAGCACCGTCGCCTGCGACAATGCCTGCGCAGCGCGCGGGAAATCGCCCGCCGCACCGGCGATCAGCCCAAGCCCCCGATACCCGCGCGCCGCCAGCGGCGTGTTGAGCAGTTGCGTGTAGACAGCCGTGCTCGCGGCCGGCTGATCGGTCATGCGCAACGCGTCGGCTCGCAGAAGGATGGTTTGTGGTGACGCACCGTACTGCTTCTCGTACGCATCGATATGCGCGAGCGACGCGTAATACAGTCCTTGCGACTGCATCCGCTCAATCAGGCCCAGATACATACCAGGTGTATCGGGCGCTGCCTGCTTCTGGGTGGCGGCGTCCATCAATGCCGCACGCTCGGCCTGCGGACCGACGCCGTAGCCGCTTTCCTTGAACGCCGAACACGCGCAGAGCAGGCTTGCCATCGCCACCATGCCGGCCAATTTCGCGACTTCATCGATGCGCTTCATCTTCCGTCCTTCCCCTTCCCTTCGTCAGTGCTGTGCCTGGCTCAGCGCGCGCAACACCGAGATCATCCCCGGGCCGGCGGTCACAATCAGCAGTGCGGGCAGAAGCGTTACGATCATCACGCCCGTCATCTTCACCGTCAACCGACCGATGCGCTCGCGCAGCATTGCGCGACGAGCCTCACGCAAGCGCTCGCCAAATTGCTTGAGCGGCTCCTGCACCGCGCCGCCGTGCTTGTCGACCTGGATCAGCAATCGCACGATGGCGCGCAGGTCCTCGTTTTCAAAGCCCGACGACAACCGTTGCAACGATTGCTCGCGTGTTCGCCCCGCCGCGAACTGTCGTTGGGCGATCTCCATTTCCGACGAGAGCACAGGCATCATGCCCTTGAAGTCGTTCGTGACGACCTGGATGCTCTGATCGAGCGACAAGCCGACCCCTTGAAGCAGGCGCAGCATGTCGACCAGCAGCGGCAACTCGTCGATGACCGATTGTCGGCGCTTCGCGGCACGGCGCCTCAAGTAGAGCTTCGGCACCATGAATCCGACGATGAACGAAATACCCATGCCGAGCCACCACTGCGTGCCGCTCACATGCGGCCCGACCATGCCAATGTATGCGAGTGGAACAATGATCGAGCACGCGATCCGCGCACTCAGCAACAAGCCGCGCGTGCGCGCATCGACGAAACCGCATTGCTCGAGCAACAGCCGATCCTCTTCGGCAACGACAAGCCGGCCGATACCGGTATCAAGCCAGCGCATCCCGAGCACCGACAGACGTGCCTGTATTTGTACGAATCGCGACGGTTGATCGGTTGTCTGCCGGGCGTCCTGGTCTTTCCGCAACGATTCATCCGCATCCTGAGCTGCCTGCCCCCTTGCGGCCGCCAGCGTGGCAAGCCGCCGCTCGAGCGCATCGGTCAGTGTCCGACCGCTGCGCGATTGTGCATTCGCACTGCGGATCGCGAGCAGCGCCAGCAACAGGATACCCACTGCGCCGAGCACCAATGCGAGCGAACCAACCTGATTGGCTGTCATGCCGTCACCTCAGTTTGGCCATGTGGTAAAGCCAAATCCCGCCCGCCACCTGCAGCGTGAAAGCGAGAAACAGCAACTGACGACCGGTATAGTCGTTCCACATCGACTGGAGATAGAGCGGATTGGTCGCGATGACAAAACTGCCGATCGCAATCGGCAGCATCACGAGCACCCATGCCGACAAACGCGTTTCCGAAGACATCGCCTCCAGTTCCCGCTCGGCCTGTTCGAGGTCGCGCATGAACGTCGACATCCGGTCGAGCATGATGTCCGCGCGACCGCCGTACCGTACCGACAGCCGCAGCACCGACCCGACAAGTTCGAACTCCTTGGTGTGGTACACGCTCGCGATGTGCATCATCGCGCGGTCAATCTCGACACCCGTACGCAGCATCCTGGACACATGGTCCAGGCATCCGCGCAACGGCGCCTCGGTCGTCTGCAGCGCGGCCTGGAACGCAGCCGGCACGCTATTGCCCAGCGTCACCAGCCGTACGATCCCGTCCAGAAACGACGGCAGTTGACGAACGATCATCAGGCGCCGCCGATGTATGCGCGACACCAGCCAGAACACGAGCAGCGCGGCGCCGCAGACGAGCGCGGCGATACCACCGAGCCAGCCGCCCCGCTCGCCTGCAGCGAACGCGGCCCCGGCCAGTGCGAGTAGCGCCAGCAGCGCCTTGCCATTTGCGTCCTCGATTCCCGCACGGCTTGCCACGTTACCGAGATACTCGGTGACGATTGAGCGCCAGCGCCCCCACTGCGAAGCTGGTACGCCGGGAACCACGCGTGCCGCGGCGGCTGACGCCGACAGGATTTCCCGCTGATGCGCACCGCCCGATCGCGCGCCAGGCTCGATCCGGCTGTCGATGAAGCGCTGCACGTCAGCGCGATCGCGCTTCATCTCACCGTGCCGCCACAGCATCAGCGCGGCGGCCACGAGCAGAAGCGCCATTGCCAGCACGCTATACATTGAACCCCCCGCCTCCGCGCCCGAACCCGCCGCCTCCTCCGAAGCCACCGCCACCACTACCGCGGAAGCCGCTCTGCAGCGCCTGACGGAAGCGTGCGAGTTTCGGCGAGTGCGGATGAATGCCGAGCGATTCCCAGTTGTCCACTTCTTCGCCTTCGGGCGTCACGCGCGCCTCATAGCGATACAGTTCCTGCGTCGCGATGATGTTGTCCGACAGACCGGTTACCTCGGTAATCGACAGAATCCGGCGCCGGCCGCTCGACAGACGGCCTATCTGCACAATAAAGTCGACCGCGTTCGCGATCTGCCGACGCAGGCTCGACTCGGTTCCCTGGAACCCGGCGAAGCCGGCTAGCATCTCGAGACGATAGAGACACTCGCGCGGTGAACTCGCATGCACGGTCCCCATCGAGCCGTCGTGACCCGTGTTCATCGCCTGCAGCATCTCGAGCACCTCGCCGCCGCGCACTTCGCCGACGATGATCCGGTCCGGGCGCATCCGCAACGTATTACGCAACAAATCGCGAATCGACACGACGCCAGTCCCGTCGAAGCCGCCAGGCCGGCTTTCGAGGCGCACGACATGCGGATGATTCAGCGACAGTTCGGCCGTATCCTCGATCGTCACGACGCGCTCCGGCTCAGGAATATGGAACGCGAGCGCATTGAGCAGAGAGGTCTTGCCGGAGCTTGTGCCGCCCGACACGAGGATATTGCAGCGCGCCTCCACCGCCGCCTCGAGCAGCGCGCCGATCTCCGCATTGAACGTGCCGTTGCCGAGCAGATCGGCCGGCTTGAGCGGATCCTTGCGGAATTTCCGGATCGACACAACCGGTCCGTCGATCGACAGCGGTTCGATCACCACGTTGACACGCCCGCCATCCGGCAGCCGCGCATCGACCATCGGATTCGATTCGTCCAGGCGTCGGCCGATCGGCGCCAGGATGCGTCGCACAATACGCAGCAGATGCGCGTTATCGGTGAACCGAATCGGCAACTTGACCAGGATCCCGTGGCGCGATACGTAGATATCGTTGTAGCCATTGATCAGGATGTCCTCGACATGCGGATCGGCAAGCAGATCTTCGATCGGCCCGAACCCGGCAAGCTCCTTGGTCAGCGCCTCGGCAATCGTCCTGACTTCGTTCTCGTTGAGCGGGATGCGTCGCAAACGCACGAAGCTGTCGATTTCCAGATCGACGAACTGGTTGATCGCCTGGCGCGACCAACGGCCGAATTCGGCCCCCAGTTCCTCGATGCGAGTCAGCAAGTGTTCGTGCGCGGCGTTCTTGATGTCATGGAACTGCTGCGACTGGGAGAACGGCGCGGCGCCGTCGGCAAATTGAATGTCGTGTGCCATCGCTTACGAACGCTTGGACAAAGGTTGAATGAAACGCTTGAGCACGGACAGACCCGACGCGGCGCTCTTTCCCGCCGCACCCGTGCCAGCCAGTCGCTCCGCGAGCGGCTCGAGCGCACGCACATACGGATCGCGCTCGGCCACGTCGACAATGAGTCGTCCCTGGTTGGCCGCCTGCCCTATCGACACACGCCGCGCGGGCAGCGTCGTCAATAATGCGATCCCGAGCCGGTCTGCGATCTGAGCCGGCGTCAGGCTCAGTGCCGCATCGTACTGATTGACGACGAGACGCATCTTGCCGAGATTGATCCCTGCATCGCGCAGCCCCTCGAGCAGATCGACCGCTGAGACAATCGACGCCACGCCCTGATCGCAGACGAGCCATGCCTCGTCGGCACCCCCCGCGATCTGCGCGATAAACTCCAGGTTCGTAAAGCCGCCCAGATCGACGATCTGCTGATCGAAGAATGCGCGCAGTCGATTCAGCAAGCCGACGCAGGCTGCATACGACACGTCGCGCAAATCTGCGAGGTTCGACGGCAGCGTCGTCAGCGCGACACCGCTGGCGTGTCGTGCGAGGGCCGTGTTGACGAATGTCCGGTCGATGCGGCGCAGGTTGCGCACGGCATCAACAAAGTGGAATTCGCAACGCGTGTTAAGAAACAGTGCGCTATCGCCTGCCGGCAGGCCCAAGTCGACGAGCGCCGTTTGCCGGGCATGCGGCGTGGCAACACCGAACGCAGACGCGTCGCCCGCGACGAGGCCGGCAGCCCCGCGCTTGTGCAGCCATACGGCCAGATTCGAAGCAAGCGTACTTACACCCATCCCGGCGCGCGCGCCGAGCAGCGCGACCAGCTTGCCGTGGCGATTGGCCGGTTCCGCGCCAGCGTGCTCGAGCAGCCCGCGCGTGATACGCAGTGCGTCTTCCGCACTGCCGGAAACGTCGATGAAATCGCGAACGCCGGCCCGCAGCGCAGCGAGCGCGCTTTCCGGCTCCGCCAGCGTACCGAGCGCGACGACCGGCAAACTCGGATGTGCAAGACGCACTGCCGCCGCCGCAACGCTCGCTTCGGCCTGCGCTTGCGAAAAATCGATGAAGACGATCGCGGGGTTGAGTCCCAGGATGCGCTGGGCCAGTGCGCCTGGCTCCAGCGACACCGCCTCCACCGTACCGGCCGATACGAGCGTATCCCCCAGCCAGCGGAGATGCTCGCCCTGATGGGATGCGCATACAAAATAGTCAGTCACGGCGGGCTCAGCCACTGAAAGGGTTCTCGCATTCACATTGAATACCCCCGAATCCATATCGCACGACGCCGCGCCGTGCGGTCATTTCGAAAATCCCGGTGCGGCATCCGGCGACGCGATACCACCGAGATACGAGCGCCAGACAGGCCCGTCCCGCTGCTCGGACAACTCGCCAGGCGTCGCCGGCAGCGGTGCGCCCTTCGCGATCGGTGCAACCAGATGCGGCGTCACGATGATCACCAGTTCCTTATCGTTCTGCTGGTAGTTCAAGGATTTAAAGAATGCGCCGATAATCGGCAGATCGCCCAGGACCGGAACTTTGCTGATATTCGACATCGTTTCGCGGTCGATCAGGCCACCGATCACGAAGCTCTCGCCATCGCCCAACTCGACCGTCGTGTCCGCGCGCCGGGTCGTGATGGCCGGCACCGACACGCTGTTGATCGTTACGCCGTGCTGAAAATCGAGTTGGCTCGATTCGGGAGCAACCTTCAGTGCAATCCGGCGCTGGTTCAGCACGGTCGGCGTCAGTGTCAGACCAACGCCGTACTGCTTCCAGTCGATCGCTGTCGAGCCCAGTGCCTGCGGCACCGGTACCGGAATTTCGCCGCCAGCGAGAAAACTCGCGCTCTGCCCCGACAGCGCCACCAGTGTCGGCTGCGCAAGAACGCGGGCCAGGTTGTTCGCTTCAAGAATTGAAATATTGCCGAAGATCCCGCGGCCGGCGGAATTCACGACCAGGTTGAACGCCGACGCGATCGGAATGCCGGCCGTCGCTTGGAAACCCGACGTCGCCCCCCCCGCCACAGACTGAAGGCCACCCGGCGAAAATGCGCCGAACGCGAATCCGTTGCTCTGCTTGAAGAAGTTCAGCCCCGCCTCCTTCAGCACCGAGCGGCTGAATTCGACGACGCGCACGTCGACCTGCACGACACTCCGATTACCGACCGTAGACGCATCTATAACGGTGCCGTCCTTGCCCCCCATCCGCTTGCCGACTGCCACGGCACGTTCATGCGCATCGAGCGATGCCGAGGAGCCAGACAGGACCGCAGCTCCGCCATATGCCTTGACCTTCGGTCCAGAACCATCCAGTACCGCCTGAGCGGCCGCATCGACGACATTGACGTTCCACACCGTCGGCTCGTCGCGGCCGCGTTCCCATAACAACACGTTCGTAGAACCCGGTGCCTTCGCAACCAGCAGCACCGACCCGGCGTGACTACCCTTCATTACCAGCACGTCTACGACGGCTGGATCGCCCACTGCAATCCGTTGCAGCGTGTGGCCGGCAGCGATCTGCCGTTGCGAGCCGACCGCAAGGTCAATCGATGCGTTCGTGCCAGCCGCCTCCGTCAGGACGGCAAAGGTCATGGCCCAAATAGCAATCGCGTATGCAATCAGTTTGTTTGTCATTGTGTCGGGGGCCGTCGCGCGGCCTCTCTCTTCCGTAGCTGCTGTCGATGATCGTACGTTGATGTCAATAGGCGACCGTCTCGGCACGCCCGCCACGAATGACTTCGATGCTGCTGCCGCTCCCACGGGCCATGACGGGCGCGCGCGGAGCAACCGGCGTGCGAGGTGTACCGCGTGCACGTCCGCCCGACAGGTCGTCCAGCCATATGCCGCTCGCGGCCTGCGCAGATTGCGTCGCGTCCCCGACTGCCGCACGAACCGCAACTGTCTGTGTCGCGATTTCGGTGTCCCGCGGATTGCGCAGCGCGAGCGTCAGACGACCGCTTGCCTCGGCAAGCGTAAGCGCATCGACCTGCGCCGTCGGCACGGCGAGTACCGCGGTCCGCACCGCACCGCTCGGTCCGCCGCCGCCGTCCCGATCGGGGGTTGCATCGCCAAACGACAGCACACGGATCTTCGACAGCAGCAGGCGCGCCTGCGTACCGGGAATCTCCGAGCCCGCCTGCGCGCCGCCGGAACCGTCACGCCTCAGATTCACGAACACGTCGACGAAGTTGCCGGGCCGCAACCGATTGCCCACCGCATTCGACTCGTCGATCTTCACCGCGACAGCGCGCTCACCGAGCGCCACCTGGTCGGCCAGTCCGGAAGTCAACCCGCCTTCGAGCACTGGTGCCGCGGCAAGAATGTCATTCGCCGGCACGCGACCGACGAGGGCGGTCGGATCGCTGAACCCGCCCGTCGGCATCATGGGAACCTGCGCGAGCTTCAACGCATCGGCATGAATCGGCTGACCGGCCGGCAGCAGGCGTGCCGCCACGACGACCGGCACCGACTGCGCCGCGACAGTCGGCGTTGCCACAACCGGCGGATGGACCTGCGCGCGACCAAGCGTCCACGCATAGATCCCGAGCAGAACAGCGATTGCGATCAGCAGCCCGGCGATGATCTTCGTCAAGTTGTTGGCCATGGTGGATGTCGGTGCCGTAGATTGATGTTGTTGTGTTCGAGCGGGGACACCGCTATATGCATGTAACCCGCCGTATGTATCGTCCGGCTCATAGGATGGTTGCCGGATTGATCTGGACAGTGGCCGTGCCGGTAAGCTGCGTCGGCGTGACGAGACCCAGCAACGGCAGAGACGGAACCAGCGGATGCGCCCGATACGGATAGGTCACCGTGACCGTCACGCAATACATCGTCGGGTCGTAACTGCATGTTCCTGATACCGGCGTCGGGATCTGGACATTGGTCAGCCATGAAGTGAGGCCTACAGCCGTCGCCTTTGCTGCGCTCGCTCGGTCCGTCAGCGCCTGCGTTCCCGAACCGTTGGCTTCGTACACATAGTTCAGTGCCGAACGCGCCCCCTCGGTCGCGGCGAGCGTCAAGCCCTGCTGAACCGCGAAGATCAGCCCGAACGTCACGATCGCGTACAGAATCAGAAAAAACAGCGGAAATACCAGCGCGAATTCGACGGCAGTTGCCCCTCGCTCCCGCGAGCGCGCGCCCGATCGATACTCTCGTTTCATCGCCCGCTCCAGGTAATGACCAGATAGCCCAGCCAAGCTGCCGCAGGAACGACGAGACATGCCGCGTACGGTGTCGAGCGCCGCCCGCCAAGCGCCATCGCCGGCGATCCACGCTCCCATAACGCGCCGAGTGGCGTGTGAGTGAGCAGTATCAGTCCCAGGACGTGCAACCCGGCGGCAAGGCTGGCAATAACCCACAGCCAAAGCAATATCGGCAAACCGCACCACGCGCCGAGAACCGCGAATACCTTGACGTCTGCCGCCCCCATGACACGCATCGCAAAAAGCGGGAAGAAACTGGCCAAACCGACCAGCATACCGATCAATGCCTGCTCGGTTGAAATACCAAACGGATTTGCGTTTATCAGTGAACTGACGAGTGCGGCAACGCCCCCGCAGATGACAAGCGAATTCCGAACGAGCCGAAATCGAATATCACCGGCAGCAACGAGAACGGCCCAGGCAAAAAAAAAGCTGGTGCTGATGAGATGTGCCATATTGCAATCGACGGCGCATGCTGATGTAACGGCAAGCGAGCCGCTACTGCGGCTCGCTTGCCCCCAGCAAACCACACGGGTCAGGGCAGCGAACTGGCAATCGTGGCGAACAGAGCCGAGATCTTCGTGCCGATGGTCGTCACGCTGGCAATGATCAAGGCTGCAATCAGACCCGCAATCAGCCCATACTCGATCGCGGTAACCCCGTCTTCTTCCTTCAGGAAGCGCTTGATGAGTGCTTTCATTTTTTAATTCCTCGTGCCTGAATGTACGTTTTTTGGCCTTTTATACGTTCTACATCCCCGCATATCCGGCCCTTGCCCCGCGCCGTTCGTCACATCACGCGTGTAACGACAACCGGGTGCGCCTTCTTTATATGTCACCCCGGAGGGTGTGTATCAACATTTGATGCAAGTTAACATTCGCGATAGCGACCCTCCTCGAACGTCGTGTACCGAACTGTACATTTGCTTACATCTGCTCCGGATTCTATATCCGTTCCTATTTAACTTCCAACCTCTTTTAAGACCGGGTCGAAAAAACTTTCCGGGAGCACGACGTATTTGTACGGCGTTTCGGTACGATTTACACATAGGATTTACGATAGGTTAGATGTGCACACCTAGTCCACCAGTAAAACAATCAGACCGCCCGCCAGCCCTCCACGCCCCTCACGTTACGCCGCACGCGTAACGCCAATGTTGTGACGTTACGTTACGAAACGGACGAAACCGTTCCCATTCGACCGTTCTTAAACAGATTCAACAATCTTTCATTTTGCCTAAATCCTTTTTCCAACAAGGAATTGGCTCGTTTGAAACCAATCGTCGACTCGCCGACCGTCGAAATGGCACGACAGTTGCAGAGTAATCCTCGCATCACTCAACACAACATCAGCTTCAATGCGAGGACGAAATGGACATTCAGGTTATCCCTCATGGCACGCTCCGGACGACTATGATCGCGGCCACCGTGGCAGCCATGCTTTCCCTCTCCGCGTGCGGCGGTTCCGGTTCCATCAGCAAGGGGCTCAGCGGTGGCTCCAGCTCCGGCGGTGGTGATTCGATCTCCACATCGGGCGGCGGCACCTCGGGCGGTACCTCGGGCGGCACGTCCGGTTCAACGAGCGGCAGCACGTCGGGGAGCACCAGCGGCTCGACCAGCGGTAGCACGAGCGGCTCGACGAGCGGCAGCACCAGCGGCACCACGAGTGGAACAAGCAGCGGCACGAGCGGCACCTCCGGTGTGTCGTCAAACGCGGTGGGAACCGTCCTCGCAAGCAGCGGCAATCTCGTCACGAATCTCGGCGGCACCGTATCCGGCCTCGGCTCCGTGATCGGCAGCCAGTCGCTGCCCGGCGTCAACCCGGCCACGACGCAGGCTGCAGGCGGCATCGTGCAGAACGTCGGCGGTGCGGTGACTGCGCTCGGAAATGGCCTCGGCAACGGCCTCGGCCAGCTCGGCGCGACGAAGGACCCGGTCGGCGTCACGGTCGCCAGCACCGGCGGCGTGGTGAGCCAGCTCGGTGGCGCGGTCACGCAGACCGGCAACCTGGTCACGAGCCTCGGCAGCGGCCCGCTGTCGCCGCTCGCTCCCGTCACCGGCGCAGTCGGCGGCCTCGTGACGCAGGTCGGCAACGCCGTATCGAACGGCGGCACCACGCTGTCCAACGTGTTGTCGACCGGTCCGATCCAGCAGGTCACGCAGACGGTCAGCTCGGCGATCACGCCGATCACGACGATGGTCGGTCAGACGACGCAGACGATCGGGACGGCCACCGGCCTCGGCGCCCCGCTCAACATGCTGCTCGGCACGATCGGCAACGGCCTGAACCAGGGCGGCGCGCTGATCGCATCGACGGGCGGCAACCCCGTCACGACCGGCCTCGGCAACACCGTCTCGTCGGCCGGCAATACCGTGAAGACCGTCGGCGGCCTGCTCACGGGCGGCACCGGCGGCGCAACCAACCCGCTCGCGCCGCTCACGGGCCTCCTCACGACGGTCACCGGTACGCTCGGCGGCGCAACGGGCGGCACCAGCGGCGGACCGCTCGCCCCGGTCACCGGCCTTCTCTCCACGGTCACGGGCGCACTCGGCGGTGCAGCGGGCGGCACCAGCGGCGGCCCGCTCGCTCCGGTTACTGGCCTCCTCTCGACCGTCACCGGCGCACTCGGCGGTGCAGCGGGCGGCACCAGCGGCGGCCCGCTCGCTCCGGTCACCGGCCTGCTCTCCACGGTCACGGGCGCACTCGGCGGCGTAGCCGGTGGCAGCAGCGGTCCGCTCGCCCCGGTCACGGGCCTGGTCTCCACGGTCACCGGCGCGCTCGGCAGCGCAACGGGCGGCGCAGGCGGCGGCAACCCGCTCGCCCCCGTGACGGGCGCGGTGTCCTCCGTCACCAGCACGGTCGGCGTACCGGCACTGAGCGGCACCACGGGCGGCGTCACGAATTCGGGCTCGGGCTCGAATCTGCTCGCGCCTGTCACGTCGCTGATCGGCGGCCTGCTCGGCGGCACGCACGGCAAGTAATCGAACATCCATTCATCGACAAGACAGCGAGGAGTCCATCATGTCCCAGCAACGTTCCATCACGACGGCCGTCCTGCGCCAGTGGCGCGCGCCCCTCACCGCCTTCGCTGCAGCGTGCCTGCTGGCTGCCTGCGGCGGCAACAGCGTCAGCGCGCCGCCGAGCAGCAACAACGGCGGCAGTTCCAGCGGCACGAGCGGTACCAGCGGCACGAGCGGCACCAGTGGCTCGTCCACCGGCACCAAGGGTGCTGTCAGCACGATCGGCCAGACCGCAACCGATCTCGGCAGCACGATCGGCAACATCAGCGTGCCGGGCCTCGGCGACGGCGTGACGAAGGGCGTCGGCAGCACCGTCTCGAGCACCGGCACGATCATCAACGCGGCTGCCGATGCGTTGAGCAACGGGCTCGGACAGACCGGCTCGATCAAGGATCCCGTCGGCACGACGGTCGCCGGCCTCGGGAATGTCGTCGGCGCGACGAGCAACACCGTGTCCGGGCTGAGCTCGACGGTCAAGGCACTCGGCACGGGTCAGCTCGCGCCGCTCGCCCCTGTCACGACGCCGGTCGGCACCGTGCTCGACACGGTCGCCAACGGGCTGTCGGCCGCGGGCACGACGATCGGCTCGACGCTGTCGTCGGGCGCCGTGCAGCAAGTGACGCAGCCGCTCAGTTCGGCAATCACGCCGCTGGTGATCACCGCGGGTCAGGTCACGCAGCAAGTCGGCACGACCACGGGTCTCGGACAACCGGTGTCGGGCCTGCTGGGCCAGATCGGCGGCGCAATCAGCTCGGCGGGCAAGCAGGTCGGCAGCACGTCGAATCAGCCGCTCGTCGGCGACGTCGGCCAGCTCGTCACCGCGGTCGGCAACACCGTAACCAACGCAGGCGGGCTCGTGAATCCGAACGGGCCGAACGGCGCGGCGCCGATCCCCGGCCTGATCACGAGCCTCGTCGGCGGCTCGACGGCTACCGTACAAAACGGCTCGTCGTCGGGCTCCAGCTCGACGAACCCGCTCGGCGGCCTGCTGTCCGGACTCGGTTCGACGCCGCTCGGTTCGCTCACCGGCGCACTCGGTGGCGCAACGGGTGGCTCGGGCAGCAACCCGCTCGCGCCGATCACCGGTCTCGTGTCGACGGTGACGGGCACGCTCGGCGGCGCAACGGGTGGCGCAGGCGGTGCAAACCCTCTCGCGCCTGTCACCGGTTTGCTGAATACTGTCACCGGGGCAGTCGGCGGTGCAGCGGGGTCCGGGGCTTCGTCGAGTCCGCTCGCACCGGTCACGTCGCTCGTCGGCGGCGTGACGGGGACGACATCGTCGGGCAGCTCGACGGGGCTCCTCGCGCCGGTAACGGGGTTGCTGGGCACGCTGGGTAGCGTTGGCAAATAAGGAGGACGTTCGCGCCTTTGCAGCCGGAACAAAAGGCGCGACCGTACAAACACAACCGGCAATGCGGCACGCGGCGCGCGACACCCTGGTGTCGCGCGCCTGCATTAGAAAGAAGACGAAAAGCAAGGCCTACGAGGAAGAACAATGAAATCCAGACTCGACAGATGGATGATGCTGCTCGCCATCGCGGCGGCAGGCACGGCACATGCACAAACGCGCGCGGCAGGTAACCCGCTCGATTCGCTCCCCCAGATCAACGCACCGCAGAAAGGCCCGAGCGTCACCGTGCAGGTCGCGCCGCAGGCACCGCAACTGCAGGAGCTGCTGTCGCGGCACCTGACGCCGACGACGTTCCAGGTCGAAGGCGTCAAGTCGGTGCCGTTCGACGAAATCTCGCGTCGCTTCACGCCCCTCGTCGGCAAGGACATCACGATCGGCGAGCTGATCGAAACCGCGAACGGCGTGACCAAGCTGTACCAGGATCGCGGCTATGCACTGTCGTTCGCGTTCATTCCCGCGCAGACGTTCGAGAACGGTGTCGTGCGCGTCACAGTGGTCGAAGGCTATGTGTCGGACGTCAAGGTCACCGGCAAGCCCGGCGCGATGGAATCGAAGATCCGCGCGATCGCCGCGCACATCACGGCCGATCGCCCGCTGCGCCGCGCGACGTTCGAACGCTACGTGAATACGTTCGGCCTGCTGCCCGGCGTGACGGTGAAGGCCAATGTTCCGCCGCCGCAGACGACCGACGGCGCAACGACGCTCGAACTGGCCGTCGACCGCAAGGCATTCAACATCAGCACCGGCATCGATTTCAATCACCCGGGCGTGCAGGGCCTCATCACCGCGACGGAGAACGGCCTCACGTCGTTTGGCGAGCAATTGAGCATTTCCGCGCTGGTGCCGCCCGGACGCGACAAGCAAACCTACGTCGCATTCAGCGGCGCGGTGCCGGTCGGCAGCAGCGGCCTGGTCACACGCCTCGACGCCAGCACGTATCGCGGCAAGCCGACCGACAATCCGGGGCTGCCGTCGACCGTCGAGCGCACCGTCAAGAACGAGAAGCTCGGTCTTTCGGCATCCTATCCGTTGCTGCTGAACAACCAGCGCAGCCTGCTCGGCACCGTGTCGGGCTATGCGTCGCACAACGAGGACCGTTACCAGAACAAGATTTCCGGCAACAGCATCGACACGCGCTCGCAGGTCCGCGTGCTGCAAATGCAGCTCGACTACACGAGCGTGTCGGCCAAGCAGGTACAGAAGCTGAGCGTCAACGTCGCGAAGGGTTTCAACATTCTCGGCGCGTCGAAATCGCAGGACATCACGATCGGCTCGAACACGACATCGGTGGATAGCCCGATCTCGCTGACGTTCGTCCGCACCGGCGCAACCTTCACGCAGACCAACGAATGGCCGTTCAAGATCGGCACGTCGGTCTCGCTGACCGGCCAGTACAGCCCCGACTCGCTGCCGACGTCGGAACAGATCTCGTTCGGTTCGACGCGCTATGCGCTGGGCTACCAGCCCGGCGAAACGTCGGGCGACTCGGGCTGGGGAATGTCGCTGGAGGTCAACCGCGGCTTCACGCCGGGCTGGACGTATATGAAATCCGTCACGCCATACATCGCGTACGACATGGCGCGCGTGTATCTGCATACCGGCACGCCGTCGCCGAGCCGCCTGTCGTCGGTCGGTATCGGCGTGCGGTTTACGGACAGCCGTTACTACAGTCTCGACCTGAATATCGCGAAGCCGGTGGGCGATGCGCCGGTTGAAAGCGCGTCGCGCAGCCCGCGCGTGAATGCCGCGTTCTCGTATCAGCTCAACTGATCGGTCACCAAACAGCCTGCTTCTCACAGGCTGTTTGGATTAGAACCCCCTCTATCAAACGCAGCGCGCGGTTTCACGTATTCTGGCGAAGCTCGCAACATGCCACCGCCCCATGCAGACGGTCGTGCGGGCGCATCGAATACGAAATGACACAAGGAGGAAGACGATGATTCAACTGACCCGCCCGTTGCGCACTCTGGCAATCGCAAGCGCGCTGCTCGCTTGCGCCGCACCTGCGTTCGCCCAAGCCGACAACCCCGTCGGCATGTGGCAGACGATCGACGACAACACGCATCAACCGAAGGCGCTCGTGCAGATCGCCGATGACGGCGAAGGCTCGCTGTCGGGCAAGGTCGTCAAGGGCCTCGGCGCCAACGACACGCCCGATCGCCGCTGCACCGCATGCACGGACGAGCGCAAGGATCAGCTCATCAAGGGCATGACGATCATCAAGGCGATGAAGAAGGACGGCGACCACTGGGACGGCGGCAATATCCTCGACCCGGAAAACGGCAAGGTCTACAAGTGCAAGATGTCGCTGGAAGACGGCGGCCAGAAGCTCGTCGTGCGCGGCTACATCGGCGTGTCGCTGCTCGGCCGATCGCAGACCTGGGTCCGCGCGCAATAACGCGAAGCGCATCGATACGCGCAACGCAATGAAAAATCGGCCTGACGACGACGTCGCAGGCCGATTTTGTTTTGATATCAGCGTGAATGAAATCGATCGACATCACGCCGCATGCTTCAGCGCGTCCGGTGCATAGCTACCGGGGGCACGATACGCAGGCGCCGCAGCACTGCGCACCTCCGCCGCCTTCGACTGCGCGTGCTTGCGCATGCGCGTGGACAGTTCCTTGCACAGATTCACGCCGGCGTCGCCGTACAGCTCGCGCATCACCTGCATCAACGTGCCGGTCTCGTGCCAGACCTTGAAGCGGCGATGGCATGTCTGGTACGAAGGGTAGCGACGCGGCATCGCGGACCAGGTCGCGCCACTGTAAATCACCCAGAGTACGCCGTTCAGGACGGCGCGCGTGTTGGCCAACGGACGGCCGCGCAACTCGGTGCGCGGCTGCATTTCGGGCAGAAGCGGCACGACGCAGCGCCACTCATGGTCGGTCAGATCGCGATACGGTGTCATGGACATCTCCAGCCTTAGGAACCATGACACACGATATCGACTGCCCTCAACCCTGAACATAAGACAAGTCCGAAAATACCCCGAGATTGCGGGAATTTGACCGGAATTGACGTTTGAACTCCGTCGCTTGTCGAAAACCGCGATCAGGTCAGCGAAGTATCGACGATACGGCGCGGCGTTTCGAGGTACTCCTTCGACTGCATCTCGACGATCCGCGATACCGTGCGCGCGAATTCGTTCGCCATCGGTCCTTCGACGTACAACTGCTCCGCCGGCACCGCGGCGGACATCAGCAGCTTGACCTTGTGGTCGTACAGCACGTCGATGAGCCAGGTGAAGCGCCGCGCCTCGGACGCCATTCGCGGCGACATCTGCGGCACTTCCGACAGCACGATCGCATGGAAGCGGCTGGCAAGCTCGAGATAATCGTTCTGCGAACGCGGGCCGCCGCACAGCGTCGCGAAATCGAACCAGACGACCCCGTCGGCCTTGCGCAGCGCCTTCAGCTCGCGCTTCTCGATATGCAGGATCGGGCTTTCGTCCGGCACCGCGGCGAGCTTCCCGAATGCATGACGCAGTTCGCGATCGGCGTCCGCGCCGAGCGGCGTGTGGTACATCTGCACCTGCGCGAGCGTGCGCTGGCGATAGTCGACGCCCGCATCGACGTTCAGCACGTCGAGCTTTTGCTTGATCAGCGCGATCGCCGGCAGCATGCGGTCGCGATGCAGGCCGTCGGGATACAGATCGTCGGGATCGTAGTTGGACGTCATCACGAACTGCACGCCGTTGTTGAACAGGCGATCGAGCAGCCGGTACAGGATCATCGCGTCCGCGATGTCCGACACATGGAATTCGTCGAAGCAGATCAGTCGGTAGCGCTTGGCGATGCGTCGCGCGAGCTCGTCGAGCGGATCGGCCTGTCCTTTCAGTTCCTCGAGTTCGCGGTGTACCTCACGCATGAATTCGTGGAAGTGCAGGCGCGTCTTGCGCTGCACGGGCACCACCGCGTAGAAGCTGTCCATCAGGAAGCTCTTGCCGCGGCCGACGCCGCCCCACATGTAGACGCCGCGCGGCAGGTCCGGATGAATGATGAGCTTCTTGAACGCGTTCGAGCGGCGCGACTTGTATTCGACCCACTCGTCGAAACAGCGCTGCAGGCGATCGACGGCCGCGCGCTGGGCGGGATCGGACTGATAGCCGCGCGTGGTCAATTCGCGCGTGTAGTATTCGGTGACGTTCATCGGGCAAACCGGAAAGAACGAAGGCGAGCGGGAAACCCCGCCCGCCTTCGTCATGAGACGGCTGCGCCGGCCGGTGGCCGGCAGGCGCTACACCGTGCTCAGCTGTTCAGCGAGCGCTTGTCGACGGCGAGCGCCGCTTCGCGCATCACTTCCGACATCGACGGGTGCGGATGGCAGATGCGGGCGATGTCTTCCGACGCCGCCTTGAACTCCATCGCCACCACGGCTTCCGCGATCAGGTCCGACGCGTTCGCGGCGATCACGTGCACGCCGAGCAGTTCGTCGGTCTTCGCATCCGCGATCATCTTCACGAAACCGTCCGGCGCGTTCATGCCGAGCGCGCGACCGTTGATCGAGAACGGGAACTTGCCCGACTTGATCTCGCGGCCTTCCGCCTTCAGTTGCTGTTCCGTCTTGCCGACCCATGCGATTTCCGGGTACGTGTAGATCACCCACGGAATGCAGTTGTAGTCGATGTGCGGCTTCTGGCCGTCGATCACTTCCGCGACCAGCACGCCTTCGTCTTCCGCCTTGTGTGCGAGCATCGGGCCACGCACCACGTCGCCGATCGCATAGACGTTCGGCACCGCGGTACGGCAGTGGTCGTCCACGTCGATGAAACCGCGCTCGTTCGCCTTCAGGCCGATCGCCTCGAGGCCGAGGTTGTCGGTGTTCGGCACGCGGCCGACCGACACGATCAGGCGGTCGGCGTCGAGCGTCTGCGCGTTGCCGTCCTTGTCGGTGTAGGCGATCGACACGCCGTTCGCCGTCGTCTTCACGTCACCGATCTTCACGCCGAGATGGATGTCGAGGCCTTGCTTCTTGAACAGCTTGGCCGCTTCCTTCGCGAGCGCTTCGTCGGCTGCGCCGAGGAACGCCGGCAGCGCTTCGAGCACCGTCACTTCGGCGCCCAGGCGACGCCACACCGAGCCGAGTTCGAGGCCGATCACACCTGCGCCGATCACGGCGAGCTTCTTCGGCACCGAGTCGAACGTCAGCGCACCTTCGTTGTCCGACACGATCTTGTTGTCGACCGGAATGTTCGGCAGGTGACGCGCCTTCGAGCCCGTCGCGATGATCACGTTCTTCGCGGTGACGACTTCGGCTTCACCCTCGCCGCTCACTTCGATCTGCACGCCGGCGTCGGTCTTGCCGGTGAACTTGCCATGGCCCTTCAGCCAGGTGATCTTGTTCTTCTTGAACAGGAACTCGATCCCGCTCGTCATCTTCTCGACGATCGCATCCTTGCGGCCGAGCATCTTCGCGACGTCGATCTTCACGCCGTCGACCGTGATGCCGTGGTCGGCCAGGTGATGCGACGTGTTCTCGAACTCTTCCGACGAAGCGAGCAGCGCCTTCGACGGGATGCAGCCGACGTTCAGGCAGGTACCGCCGAGCTTCAGCGCGCCGGCCGGGTTCTTCCACTTCTCGATACAGGCAACGGTCTTGCCGAGCTGCGCGGCGCGAATCGCGGCGATGTAGCCGCCGGGGCCGGCGCCGATCACGACGACGTCAAATTCCTTGGACATGACAATCCTTTCTACTTGTACGCCCGCACGGTCGCGCGTGTACGCGAGCGTGCGGAGCGGGTCAATGCAGTGAGACTCGGCTTACAGGTCGAGCAGCAGGCGTGCCGGATCTTCCAGCGCATCCTTCATCGCGACGAGCGACAGGACGGCTTCGCGGCCGTCGATGATGCGGTGGTCGTACGACAGTGCCAGGTAGTTGATCGGACGGATCACGATCTGGCCGTTTTCGACGACCGGGCGCTCCTTCGTCGCGTGCACGCCGAGGATGGCCGACTGCGGCGGGTTGATGATCGGCGTCGACAGCATCGAGCCGAACACACCGCCGTTCGAGATCGAGAACGTACCGCCGGTCATTTCCTCGATCGACAGCTTGCCGTCCTTCGCCTTCTGGCCGAATTCGGCAATCTTCTTCTCGATGTCCGCGAGGCTCAGTTGATCGGCATTGCGCAGGATCGGCACCACGAGGCCGCGCGGCGAGCCGACGGCGATACCGATGTCGAAGTAGCCGTGGTAGACGATATCGTTACCGTCGATCGACGCGTTCACGAGCGGGAACTTCTTCAGCGCATGCACGGCCGCCTTCACGAAGAACGACATGAAGCCGAGCTTCACGCCATGTTCCTTCTCGAACTTGTCCTTGTACTTGTTGCGCAGCTCCATGACCGGAGCCATGTTGACTTCGTTGAACGTCGTCAGGATTGCGTTGGTCTGCTGCGACTCGAGCAGACGCTCGGCGATACGCGCACGCAGGCGCGACATCGGCACGCGCTGTTCCGGACGGTCGTTCAGCCACGTCGCGGCCGACGCCGGCACCTTCACTTCCGGCAGCGACGGCTTTGCTGCGGCGGTCTTCGCCGGTGCGGCGGCCGGAGCGGCCTTCGGCGCGCTGCCTGCGGCCAGCGCGTCGCCCTTCGTGACGCGGCCGTCGCGGCCCGAACCCGCGACGTCACCTGCCGACAGGCCCTTCTCGGCCAGCAGCTTTGCTGCGGCCGGCGATGCAGCGGCCGAGCTCGATGCAACTGCGGCAGCCGGCTGCGCTGCCGGTGCGGCTGCAGCGGGTGCTGCTGCCGGCTTGACTTCGGCGGCGCCTGCCGCTGCTTCGGCAGCACCTGCCTTCGCTTCGGTGTCGATCGTCGCGATGATCTGGTCGGCGACGACCGTGTCACCGTCGTTCTGCAGCACTTGCGCGAGCACGCCCGCGGCCGGTGCCGGCACTTCAAGCACGACCTTATCGGTCTCGAGTTCGATCAGGATTTCGTCCTGCGCGACTGCTTCGCCCGGCTTCTTCTTCCACTGCAGCATGGTGGCTTCCGAAACCGACTCCGAAAGCTGGGGGACTTTGACTTCTACGATAGCCATGTGATTTTCCTGGATGCTTAATCTGGGTAATGACGAGGTTCGTGCGATTCCTTCGGCCGGTGCGGCGCGCGACGCGCCCGGCGGGCCAAAAGACACGGGAAAGCGCAGCGCGCCTTCCCGTTTCGCTTGACGTCGGTTATTTCGCGATCGATGCGCTCTTCAGGCGGCCGAACGCACCTTCGATGAGGGCCTTCTGCTGCTCGTAGTGCTTCGCGTAGTAGCCAACCGCCGGCGAGGCCGAAGCCGGACGGCCGCTGTATGCCAGCTTCTGCCCTTCCTTCATGCCTTCCTTCAGGTGGTGCTCGACGTAGAACCAGGGGCCCTGGTTCTGCGGCTCGTCCTGCACCCAGACCACTTCAGTCGCGTTCTCGTACTTCTTCATTTCGGCTTCGAACTGCTTGTGCGCGAACGGATACAGCTGCTCGATACGGATGATCGCGACGTCGTTCGCCTTCGCTTCGCGGCGGTGTGCGACGAGGTCGTAATACACGCGGCCCGAGCATGCCAGCACGCGCTTGACCTTCTTCGCGTCGATGCCGCCGTCGGTTTCGCCGATCACCGGCTGGAACGAACCCTTCGCGAGTTCCGACAGGTCCGACACCGCTTCCTTGTGACGCAGCAGCGACTTCGGCGTTGCGACGATCAGCGGCTTGCGGAACAGACGGATCATCTGGCGACGCAGCAGGTGGAAAATCTGCGCCGGCGTCGTCGGTTGAACGACCTGCATGTTGTGATCGGCACACAGCTGCAGGAAACGCTCGATACGCGTCGACGAGTGTTCCGGACCCTGGCCTTCGTAGCCGTGCGGCAGCAGCATCGTGAGACCCGACACGCGGCCCCACTTCACTTCGCCCGACGAGATGAACTGGTCGATCACGACCTGCGCGCCGTTGACGAAGTCGCCGAACTGGGCTTCCCACAGCACGAGCGTGTTCGGCTCGGCGGTCGAGTAACCGTATTCGAAGCCCAGCACCGCTTCTTCCGACAGCACCGAGTCGATCACCGTGAACTTCGCCTGGCCTTCAGCGATGTTCTGCAGCGGCACGTACGTGCCGTCGTTCCAGCGCTCGCGGTTCTGGTCGTGCAGCACCGCGTGACGGTGCGTGAACGTGCCGCGGCCCGAGTCCTGGCCCGTCAGGCGCACCGAGTAGCCCGATGCGACGAGCGAAGCGAATGCGAGGTGTTCGCCCATGCCCCAGTCGAGCGGCTGGTCGCCGCGCGCCATGTTGCGGCGGTCGTTGATCACGCGCTCGACGAGCGGGTGGACCTTGAAGTTTTCCGGGACCGTCGTGATGCGTTCGCCGAGGCGCTTCAGTTCGGCGAGCGGCACGGCCGTATCGGCTGCATCCGTCCACTTGCGGTTCAGGAACGGAACCCAGTCGACCGCGTACTTGCTCTTGTAGTTCGACAGAACCGGATCGACGGTGTGGTGGCCGTCGTCCATCGCCTTGCGGTACGCCTTCACGTAGTTGTCGGCGTCTTCCGCGGTGATCACGCCCTGCTGCACGAGCTTCTCGGCGTACAGCGCACGGGTGCCCGGGTGCTGCGCGATCTTCTTGTACATCAGCGGCTGCGTGACCGCCGGCGTGTCCTGCTCGTTGTGACCCAGCTTGCGGAAGCAGACGATGTCGATCACGACATCCTTGTGGAACTGCATCCGGTAGTCGATCGCGATCTGGATCGCGAGCACGACGGCTTCCGGATCGTCGCCGTTCACGTGCAGCACCGGCGCTTCGATCATCTTGACCACGTCGGTACAGTACAGCGTCGAACGCGCGTCGCGCGGGTCGGACGTCGTGAAGCCGATCTGGTTGTTGATGACGATGTGCAGCGTGCCGTGCGTGCCGTAACCGCGCGTCTGCGCGAGGTTCAGCGTTTCCATCACGACACCCTGGCCAGCGAAGGCCGCGTCACCGTGGATCTGAACCGGCAGCACCTGCAGGCCGTCTTCGTCGCCGCGACGATCCATCCGTGCCTTCGCCGAACCTTCGACCACCGGGTTCACGATTTCGAGGTGCGACGGGTTGAACGCGAGCGACAGGTGGACCGGGCCGCCTTCGGTCGACACGTCCGACGAGAAGCCCTTGTGGTACTTCACGTCACCTGCCGGCAGGTCGTCGACGTGCTTGCCTTCGAATTCGGCGAACAGGTCGGCCGGCATCTTGCCCAGCGTGTTGACCAGCACGTTCAGACGGCCGCGGTGCGCCATGCCGATGATGATTTCCTGCACGCCGGTCTTGCCTGCGTGCTGGACGACTTCGTCCATCGCCGCGATGAAGCTTTCGCCGCCTTCGAGCGAGAAGCGCTTCTGGCCGACGTACTTGGTGTGCAGATAGCGCTCGAGGCCTTCCGCTGCCGTCAGGCGATTCAGGATGTGCTTCTTCTTGTCGATCGAGAAGGACGGCGTCGCGCGGGTCGATTCCAGACGCTCCTGCCACCAGCGCTTCTGCTCCGGATCGCTGATGTACATGTATTCGGCGCCGATCGTGCCGCAGTACGTGTCACGCAGGCCCTTGACGATGTCGCGCAGCGAAGCCTGGTCGAAACCGAAATACAGGTTGCTTGCGCTGTACGTCTGGTCGAGGTCGCCTTCGGAGAAGTCGTAGAACGCGGGTTCGAGTTCGGGGATGGCGGGACGTTCGCGACGCTTCAGCGGATCCAGATTGGCCCATTGCGAGCCGAGGAAGCGATATGCGCTGATGAGGGACTGGACGTGGACCTGCTTGCGCGCGGTCGCCAGATTGCTCGTGCTTTCGCGCGGGATGAAGGCATTGGCCTTCGCACGCTCGGCAAACGATTCGACGATCGGGAAATGAGCAACGTCATTGGCATTCGAGCCGTCGGTTGCAGGCACGTTCTGCAGCGCGTCGAAATACTCTCGCCAATTCTCCGGCACCGATGCCGGATTGTTGAGGTATGCATCGTACAGTTCTTCAACGTACGAAGCATTGCCGCCGAACAGATAGGAGTTCAGCTGAAACTGCTTCATTACATCTGACATTTTACGCTCACCTTTCTTCGAGCTTCTCGAGAAATAGCGGGTTACTCAACCTTCCGCGACACGGCCTGACCGTTTAGCGGATTGCGAATCAAGTCTTGCTTGGAAGGACCTAAAACTTGCGTGCGCGCAGCATATCACAGAACCGATACCGGAGTTCACGACGAAATGTGCCTGAAAGCACCGCGTGGCGGCGTTTCGCCGGATTGCCACGACGCGCGGGAACAGTGTTTTGCAACCCGCCCGATTGCACACTGCGCAGATGCAAAAAAGGCCGCCCAAGGGCAGCCTTTTTCGTCATGCACGGGAACAGCCGATGCTTAGTCGACCGCGCCTTCGCGGCTCGCGCGGCGACGCTCGTGCTCCTTCAGGAAGCGCTTGCGCAGACGGATCGACTGCGGCGTCACTTCCACGAGCTCGTCGTCGTCGATGAATTCGACCGCGTATTCGAGCGACATCTGGACCGGCGGCACGAGACGCACGGCTTCGTCGGTACCCGACGCACGCACGTTGGTCAGCTGCTTGCCCTTGATCGGGTTGACGACGAGGTCGTTGTCGCGGCTGTGGATGCCGATGATCATGCCCTCATACAGCGCATCGCCCGGCTTCACGAACATGCGGCCGCGATCCTGCAGCTTCCACAGTGCGTACGCCACGGCAGCGCCGTCGTCCTGCGAGATCAGCACGCCATTGCGGCGCTCGAAGACCGAGCCGTCCTTCACCGGTGCGTACGAGTCGAAGATGTGGCTCATCAGGCCCGTGCCGCGCGTGAGCGTCAGGAATTCGCTCTGGAAGCCGATCAGGCCACGCGCCGAGATCTTGTACTCCAGGCGCGTGCGGCCGCGGCCGTCCGATGCCATGTCGAGCATTTCGCCCTTGCGGCGACCCAGCTCTTCCATCACGCCGCCCTGATGCTCGTCCTCGACGTCGACGGTCAGCAGCTCGTACGGCTCGTGCCGCACGCCGTCGATTTCCTGCATCACGACGCGCGGACGCGACACGGCCAGCTCATAGCCTTCACGGCGCATGTTCTCGACGAGAATCGTCAGGTGCAGTTCGCCGCGGCCCGACACTTCGAACACCGTTTCGTCGCCCGTGTCCTTCACGCGCAGCGCGACGTTGTGATTCAGTTCCTTCATCAGACGATCGCGGATCTGGCGGCTCGTCACGAACTTGCCTTCGCGGCCAGCCAGCGGCGACGAGTTGACGAGGAAGTTCATCGTCAGCGTCGGCTCGTCAACGGTGATCATCGGCAGCGCTTCCGGCGTATCGACCGCGCAAATCGTCGCGCCGATGCCGACGTCTTCGATACCGTTGATCAGCACGATGTCGCCGGCTTCCGCCGACTCGACCTGCACGCGCTCGAGGCCCTTGAACGACAGCACCTGGTTGATCTTGCGGTTCAGCACGTCGCCTTCCGGACCGAAGCGCATCACGACCGGTTGACCCGGCTTGATGCGGCCGCGCGTGATGCGGCCGACGCCGATCCGGCCGACGTACGTCGAATAGTCGAGCGACGTGATCTGGAGCTGCAGCGGCGCTTCCGGATCGGCCGGGCGAACCGGCACGTGCGCGAGAATCGCCTCGAACAGCGGGCGCATGTCGCCTTCGCGGGTCGCCGGATCGAGCGACGCGTAGCCGTTGAGGCCCGATGCGTAGACGATCGGGAAGTCGAGCTGCTCTTCGGTCGCGCCGAGCTTGTCGAACAGGTCGAAGGTCTGGTTGATGACCCAGTCGATCCGCGCGCCCGGACGGTCGATCTTGTTGATGACGACGATCGGCTTAAGGCCGAGCGCGAGCGCCTTCTTCGTGACGAAGCGCGTTTGCGGCATCGGGCCCTCGACGGCGTCGACGAGCAGCAGCACCGAGTCGACCATCGACAGCACGCGCTCCACCTCGCCACCGAAGTCCGCGTGCCCCGGCGTATCGACGATGTTGATGTGCGTGCCTTCATATTCGACCGCGCAGTTCTTCGCGAGAATCGTGATCCCGCGCTCTTTTTCGATGTCGTTCGAGTCCATCACTCGCTCGGCAATCTGCTGGTTCTCGCGGAAGGTGCCGGACTGGCGGAGCAGTTGGTCGACGAGCGTGGTCTTGCCGTGGTCGACGTGAGCGATGATGGCGATGTTGCGAAGGGCGCGGGTCATAGAAACCTGGAAATCGTTGAACGCGCAAACGCGCACGCTCGTCAGTCACCGGGACACGTGCGCGCGCGTTGCAGCTTGGAAACCACAAATTATAGCACGTGAGAGTGGCGAGAGCCGGGCTGTTCGTTGCAGCGCAACAAACGACCCCGCCCTTCCGCTGCCCAGCTCGCGACCAACGGGCCCGACGGCACGCCGAAAACCCTGACGCCGATAAGGGGATTTTGGGGCCACGGAGCGCGCCCTCGCCCGTTCGATTAACATTTGCCGCGGCAAGCAATTGTGCCTATACTGCTGCCTAGTCAACTATTGCAGCTTCAGGGTTTTATGTCGGATTCTCCTTCCCAATCGCCTGTTTCGCCGCTGTCTTCGTATCAGATGAACGACAGCGTCGGTTATCTGATGTCTCGCGTGAAATCGGTGATGACCAACCTCGTCACGCAGCGCACGCAGGAAGAGCTCGGCATCACGGGCACGCAGGCGAGCATGCTGTTCATGATCGCGGTCGGCAAATGCTCGACGGCCGCCGAGCTCGCTCGGGAATACGGGATCGACGCGAGCGCGGTCACGCGCCTGCTCGATCGGGTCGAGAAGCGCGGCCTGCTGTCCCGTGTGCGCAGCATCGAGGATCGGCGGGTCGTGCGCCTCGAGCTGACCGACGAAGGCCGCGCGCTGGCCGAGCGGCTGCCGCCGGTGTTTCGCAGCGTGCTCGACGAGCTGCTCGACGGCTTTACGCCGGAAGAAGTCGGTTTCCTGAAGAGCATGCTGCGCCGCATTCTCAGCAACTATTGCGAGACGGCCGGCGGCACCATCACGTAATAGTTGCCATAACAATTACTTTTGACAGATTAATGTAAGGAAATCCTTGCAGTGTCCATCATTCATTCCGAGTCAGAAAACAGCGCGATGAAATCCTCCCCGTTGTCCCTGCGCGCCGGGTCGTGCCGCGCCGCCGTCGCCGCTGCAGTCGCCGCGCTGGCGCTGGCGGGCTGCGCAAACTACATCGGCATCAAGAGCGACAAGCAGATCGCTCCCGCGTCGCAATTCGAAACCGCCCAGAGCCTGCCCGCCCAGGGCGGCCAGTGGCCGGCGCTCGACTGGGCAAACCAGTTCGGCGATCCGCAGCTGCCGAAGCTGATCGACGAGGCGCTTCAGGGCAGCCCGTCGATCGCGCAGGCACAGGCGCGCATCGCGAAGGCGTCGTCGTACATCGAATCGTCGCGCTCGAACCTGATGCCGAAGGCCGAAGCCAGCTACTCGTGGACGCGCGAACTGTATTCGTCGAACGCGCTGTTTCCGCCCCCGTACGGCGGCCAGTGGTACAGCGAGAACAACGCGCTCGCGAGCGCGTCGTGGGATCTCGACCTGTGGGGCAAGAACCGCGAGCGCCTGCATACGGCCGTGTCGCAGGAAAAAGCCGCCGAAGCGGACATGCAGCAGGCGCGCATCACGCTCGCATCGTCGGTCGCCCGCACCTACAACTCGCTTGCGCAACTGTACGCGCTGCGCGACATCGCGCAGCGCGAGATCACCAACCGCCAGACGGTCGGCAAGATCACCGACGGCCGCGTGTCGGCCGGCCTCGACACCAACGTGGAGCGCCAAACCGCGCGCGGCAACATCGCGACGACCCAGGCGTCGCTGTCCGACCTCGACGGCCAGATCACGACCGTGCGCTACCAACTCGCCGCACTGCTCGGCAAGGGGCCGGACCGCGGGCTGCAGATCGCCGCGCCGGTGATGAACCCGACAGGCGAAATCGCACTGCCCGGCAACCTGCCGGCCGACCTCATATCGCGCCGTCCCGACATCGTCGCCGCGCGCTGGCAGGTCGAGGCCGCGATGCACGACGTGAAGGAGGCGAAGGCCGAGTTCTTCCCGGACGTGAACCTCGCGGCAGGCTTCGGCTTCGATGCGTTCGGCTGGGGCAAATTCCTGAACTTCGCGAGCCGCCAGGCGCAGTTCGGCCCGGCCATCCATCTGCCGATCTTCGATGCCGGCGCATTGCGCGCACAGCTCAAGGGCCGCTATGCGGACTTCGACCTGTCGGTCGCCAACTACAACCAGACGCTGATCAACGCGCTGAACGACGTCGCCACCCAGGTCGCGTCGATCCGCGCGGTCGATCGCCAGATGGACGACGCGCAGCGTGCGCTCGACGCCTCGACGCGCGCGTACGACCTCGCCGTGATCCGCTACAAGGCCGGCCTGTCGCCGCAGCTGCAGGTGCTGACCGCCGACAGCAACCGCCTCGTGTCGGAACAGACCGTGACCAACCTGAAGATGCGCCGGCGCGACATGCAGCTCGCGCTGATCAAGGCGCTCGGCGGCGGGTTCGACGCGACCGGCACGCGGCTCGCCGCGCCCGACGCCGACCAGCACACGAAACAGGCCGCCAACTGATCCGGCGCCACCACTACGCAGACACTCGAAATAACGGACGGAGAAAATCGCCATGAGCGACCCTCAACAAAATGCCGCCAGCGCCCAGCCGCAGAACAACGGGAAGCGCAAGCGGATGATGACGCTGCTGATCGCGGTCATCGTGATCGCGGCCATCGCGTATGGCCTGTACTACTTCCTCGTCGCGCGCTTCCATGAAGAGACCGACGACGCATACGTGAACGGCAACGTCGTACAGATCACGCCGCAGGTCACCGGCACCGTGATCGCCGTGAAGGCGGACGATACGCAGACGGTCAAGGCCGGCGATCCGCTCGTCGTCCTCGATCCGGCCGATTCGCAGGTCGCGCTGCAGCAGGCCGAGGCCAACCTCGCGCAGACGGTGCGCCAGGTGCGCGGCCTGTTCGTCAACGACGACCAGTACCGCGCGCAAGTCGCGCTGCGCCAGTCCGACCTGTCGAAGGCGCAGGACGACCTGCGCCGCCGGATGGCCGTCGCGCAGACGGGCGCCGTATCGCAGGAAGAAATCTCCCATGCACGCGACGCGGTGCGCGCCGCGCAGGCGTCGGTCGACGCGGCGCAACAGCAGCTCGCGTCGAACCGCGCACTGACAGCGAACACGACGATCGCATCGCACCCGAACGTGTTGGCCGCGGCGGCGAAGGTTCGCGACGCGTACCTCGCGAACGCGCGTAACGTGCTGCCCGCGCCGGTCACCGGCTATGTCGCGAAGCGCTCGGTGCAGGTCGGCCAGCGCGTGTCGCCCGGCAACCCGCTGATGTCGGTCGTACCGCTGAACGCGGTGTGGGTCGACGCCAACTTCAAGGAAGTCCAGCTCAAGCACATGCGCGTCGGCCAGCCGGTCGAACTGACGGCCGATATCTACGGCTCGTCGGCGGTCTACCACGGCAAGGTCGTCGGCTTCTCGGCCGGCACGGGCTCGGCGTTCTCGCTGCTGCCGGCGCAGAACGCGACGGGCAACTGGATCAAGGTCGTGCAGCGCCTGCCGGTGCGCATCGAAATCGATCCGAAGGACCTCGAGAAGCACCCGCTGCGCATCGGCCTGTCGATGCAGGTCGACGTCGACATCAAGGACGAGCGCGGCGACCAGCTTGCGAACGCGCAGAACACCGTCTACGAGACGAACGTGTTCGCGAAGTATGGCGACGAAGCCGACGCCGAGATCGCGCGCATCATCGCCGAGAACGCCGGCGGCAGCGCGCCGGCCCCGGCCGCGGCGAAATCGACCAACGCCGCCAAGATGATGTAACGGTTCCGACTCCGGAAAACTACCGACATGGCACAGGCTCCTGTCTCCCACCCGCCGCTGCAAGGCGGGCAACTCGTGCTCGGGACGATCGCGGTATCGCTCGCGGTGTTCATGAACGTGCTCGACACGTCCATCGCGAACGTCGCGATCCCGACCATCTCGGGCGACCTCGGCGTGTCGTCCGACCAGGGCACGTGGGTCATCACGTCGTTCGCGGTCGCGAACGCGATCTCCGTGCCGCTCACGGGCTGGCTGACCGACCGGTTCGGACAGGTTCGCCTGTTCCTCGCGTCGATCATCCTGTTCGTCATCTCGTCGTGGATGTGCGGCCTCGCACCCAGCCTGCCGTTCCTGCTCGCGTCGCGCGTGCTGCAGGGCGCGGTCGCCGGGCCGATGATTCCGCTGTCGCAATCGCTGCTGCTGTCGAGCTACCCACGCGCGAAAGCGCCAATGGCGCTCGCGTTATGGTCGATGACGACGCTGATCGCGCCGGTCGCCGGGCCGATTCTCGGCGGCTGGATCTCGGACAACTATTCGTGGCCGTGGATCTTCTACGTGAACATCCCGGTCGGCATCGCCGCCGCGCTCGCCACGTGGTCGATCTATCGGACACGCGAATCGACGGTGCGCCGCGCGCCGATCGACGGGGTCGGTCTCGCGCTGCTCGTGCTGTGGGTCGGCTCGCTGCAGATCATGCTCGACAAGGGCAAGGATCTCGACTGGTTCGCGTCGACGACGATCATCGCGCTCGCGCTGATCGCACTCATCTCGTTCGCGTTCTTCGTGATCTGGGAGCTGACTGCCGAACACCCGGTCGTGGACCTGTCGCTGTTCCGGATGCGCAACTTCACGGGCGGCACGATCGCGCTCGCGGTCGGTTACGGCCTCTACTTCGGCAACCTCGTGCTGCTGCCGCTCTGGCTGCAAACCCAGATCGGCTACACGGCAACCGACGCAGGCCTGGTCATGGCGCCGGTCGGACTGTTCGCGATTCTGCTGTCGCCACTGACCGGCAAGTTCCTGCCGCGCACGGATCCACGCTACATCGCGACCGCCGCGTTTCTCACGTTCGCGCTGTGTTTCTGGATGCGCTCGCGTTACACGACCGGCGTCGACGAGTGGTCGCTGACGTTGCCGACGCTCGTGCAAGGCATCGCGATGGCGGGCTTCTTCATTCCGCTCGTGTCGATCACGCTATCCGGCCTGCCCGGCCACCGCATTCCCGCGGCATCGGGCCTGTCGAACTTCGTGCGGATCATGTGCGGCGGTATCGGCACGTCGATCTTCCAGACCGCGTGGGATCACCGCAACAACTTCCATCACGCGCAACTGGTCGAGCAGACCAACGTGTACAACCCGACGTTCAACCAGGCCGTCACGCAGATGGGCAACCTCGGGCTGACGCCGGACCAGGCGCATGGCCTCATCAACAACATGGCCACGCAGCAGGCCGCGCAGCTCGGCGTGAACGATCTCTTCTACATCTCGGCGGCGATCTTCGTGCTGCTGATCGGACTGATCTGGATCACGAAGCCCGAACGCGCGGGCGGCGGCGATGCGGGTGCGGCCGCGTCGGCTGCACACTGAGCCGGCCCGCGCCCCCACACGCTCACGCAGCAAAAAGCCCGGTCGAGACCGGGCTTTTTTCATTTCGATGGGCGCCAGCGCGCCGTGCATCATTGAGCCGTCACGACGAGACGTTCAGGCGCAAGCACGCCGTTTGCCTTGCGGGCGACGCCGAGCAGCCGCACCTCGTCGTACACGCGCACCCGCTCGCCTTCTGCCGCGTCGATCGGATCGAGCGCCGACAGCGGCAGACGCTGGCCATGCAGGAACCGCTTCGCGCAGGCTTCGTCGAGACGCACCAGCGGAAACGTCGACAGCAGCGCGTCGACCGGCTGAAGCCACGCGTCGCGCGCTGCTTCGGTGGCGTCGGACAGCGCGTCCAGCGTCACCGCGTGCTCGAGCGTCAGAGCGCCGACGCCCGTGCGACGCAGCATCGTCAGATGCGCGCCGCAACCGAGCGCCTCGCCGATATCCTCCGCCAGCGTGCGCACATACGTACCCTTGCTACA
Organism: Burkholderia diffusa; assembly: GCF_902499115.1. Taxonomy (GTDB): domain Bacteria; phylum Pseudomonadota; class Gammaproteobacteria; order Burkholderiales; family Burkholderiaceae; genus Burkholderia; species Burkholderia diffusa. Next base: position 41,360 of record NZ_CABVPN010000032.1, on the reverse strand, counting down.
AGTCACGCGAAACGTCACGTCCGGTAGTTCGCAGGCCAGCAGGTCGAGCGCATGGATCGTCACGTTGCGGCCTTCCCGTTCGACGGTCTGGCCCGCGCGCGCATATTCGTACAGCGGCTTGCCGTCGCGCTTGAGCGCCGAATACATCGGCGGCACCTGCACGATCTCGCCGGTAAAGCGAGCGAGCGCCGCCTCCACCGCAGTCCGGTCGCATTCGACGGCGCGCGTGTCGAGCACGTCGCCTTCAGCATCGCCGGTGGTCGTGCGCACGCCGAGGCGCATCGTCGCTTCGTAGGTCTTGTCCGCTTCCAGCAAGTCCTGCGAGAACTTCGTCGCCTCGCCGAAGCACAGCGGCAACAGACCCGAGGCCAGCGGATCGAGCGTGCCGGTATGGCCGGCTTTCTTCGCGAGAAGCAGGCGCTTCGCGCGAATCAGGGCGTCGTTACTCGACAGGCCGACCGGCTTGTCGAGCAGAAGGACGCCGTCCAGCGCGCGCCGCGGCACGCGTGGACGCTGAGGAGCTGCAGTCGTCATTGGGGCACGCGCGCTCACTCGCCCTTCGCAGGCGCGTCGGCTTCGTCGTCGTCCTTCGCGCGCGTCGAGTTGGCTTCCTTGATCAGGCGCGACATTTCCACCGCCTTTTCGATCGTCTGGTCGTAATGGAAATGCAGCGTCGGCACCGTATGGATGTGCAGGCGCTTGAACAGCAGGTTGTGCAGGTGACCCGATGCGTGGTTCAGCGCTTCCTGCGTCTTCTCCGGATCGCCGGTGAGCGCCGTGAAATAGACCTTCGCGTGCGCGTAGTCCGGCGTGAGCTCCACACTCTGGATGGTCACGATGCCGATGCGCGGGTCCTTGACCTCGCGCATGATGAGTTCGGACAGATCGCGTTGAATCTGGTCTGCAATCTGAACGTTGCGATTGGGGGAAGTACGTTTCCTGGACATGATCGATCCGTGATCCGTTTATCAGGATAAAGCGGCGCGCTGTTGGCACGCCACCATGAAAATGGGCGGGACAGGCTCAAGCCTGCCCCGCCCAAGAGCCGATACGCGATGATTACAGCGTACGTGCGACTTCAGTTACTTCGAAGACTTCGAACTGGTCGCCTTCGATGACGTCGTTGAAGTTCTTCACCGACATACCGCACTCGAAGCCTTGCTTGACTTCCTTCACGTCGTCCTTGAAGCGCTTCAGCGATTCGAGTTCGCCCGTGAAGATCACGACGTTGTTGCGCAGCACGCGAACCGACGACGAACGCTTGACGATACCGTCGGTGACCATACAGCCGGCAACCGTACCGACCTTCGGCACCTTGAACACCTGGCGCACCTCGACCATGCCCGTCACGACTTCGCGCTTCTCCGGCGCCAGCATGCCCGACATCGCGGCCTTCACCTCATCCACTGCGTCGTAGATGATGTTGTAGTAGCGAATGTCGATACCGTTCGCTTCGGCCAGCTTGCGCGCCTGTGCATCCGCACGCGTGTTGAAGCCGATGATGACCGCCTTCGATGCCGTCGCGAGGTTGACGTCGTTTTCGCTGATGCCGCCCACCGCGCTGTGCACGATCTGCACGCGCACTTCGTCGGTCGACAGCTTGAGCAGCGACTGCACGAGTGCTTCCTGCGAGCCCTGCACGTCCGCCTTGATGATGAGCGGCAGGTTCTGCACTTCGCCTTCGCCCATCTGCTCGAGCATGCTTTCCAGCTTCGCGGCCTGCTGCTTCGCCAGCTTGACGTCGCGGAACTTGCCCTGGCGGAACAGCGCGATTTCGCGCGCCTTGCGCTCGTCCGGCAGCACGATCACTTCCTCGCCCGCACCCGGCACTTCCGACAGACCCTGGATTTCGACCGGGATCGACGGGCCGGCTTCCTTCGTCGGCTTGCCGTTCTCGTCGAGCATCGCACGCACGCGGCCATAAGCCGTGCCTGCCAGCACGATGTCGCCACGGTTCAGCGTACCGGACTGCACCAGGATCGTCGCGACCGGGCCCTTGCCCTTGTCCAGCTTCGCTTCGATCACGATGCCCTTGGCCGGCGCCTCGATCGGTGCCTTCAGTTCCAGCACTTCGGCCTGCAGCAGCACGTTCTCGAGCAGGTCGTCGATACCGGCACCCGTCTTCGCCGACACCGGCACGAACGGCGAATCACCACCGTATTCTTCCGGCACGACGCCTTCCGCGACCAGTTCCTGCTTGACGCGGTCCGGGTTCGCTTCCGGCTTGTCGATCTTGTTGATCGCCACGACGATCGGCACGCCACCCGCCTTCGCGTGAGCGATGGCTTCCTTCGTCTGCGGCATCACGCCGTCGTCGGCAGCCACCACCAGCACGACGATGTCGGTCGCCTTCGCGCCGCGTGCACGCATTGCCGTGAACGCCTCGTGACCCGGCGTATCGAGGAACGTGATGACACCGCGCGGCGTTTCGACGTGATATGCGCCGATGTGCTGCGTAATGCCGCCCGCTTCGCCCGCTGCAACCTTCGCGCGGCGGATGTGGTCGAGCAGCGAGGTCTTGCCGTGGTCGACGTGACCCATCACGGTGACGACCGGCGGACGCGGCAGTTGCTCCGCATCGGTACCGGTCTCGCCTTCGACCAGCAGTGCTTCCGGATCGTCCAGCTTCGCGGCGACCGCGCGGTGACCCAGTTCCTCGACGACGATCATCGCCGTTTCCTGGTCCAGCACCTGGTTGATCGTGACCATCTGGCCCATCTTCATCATCACCTTGATGACTTCGGAGGCCTTGATCGACATCTTGTGTGCAAGATCGGCAACCGAGATGGTTTCCGGCACGTGCACTTCACGCACGATCGGCTCGGTCGGTGCCTGGAACGTCGATGCGCTGTCCTGGTGACGGCCGCGACCCTTCGGGCCGCCGCGCCAACCGCGGTCGACGCCACCGCTCGAATCGCCGCGCGTCTTGATGCCGCGGCGCTTGGCCGCGTCGTCCTGCCAGCCGCCCTTGCCGCCGCCCGGCTTCTTGTTGCGGTCGCCCGCGCCTGCCGGTGCCTGCGTCGTCGCCGGCGCTGCGCCGGCCGGCTTCTTCACGGCCGGACGTGCCTGCGCGCCTGCGCCTGCCGGCTTGGCCGGCTTGTGCAGCGTGCCCTTCGCTTCGGCCGGCTTCGGCGGTTCCACCGGCTTCGGCGGCTCGACTGCCTTGACCACGGCCTTGCGCGGCGTGTTCATCATTTCGCGGATCGCGCGCGCTTCGGCCTCGGCCGCCTCGCGACGCTTGCGAATCTCTTCCTGCTCGGCCCGCGCCTTGTCGGCCGCCTCGCGGGCAGCGTCCTCGGCCTTCTTCGCCGCTTCACGCTGGGCCGCACGTTCGGCGGCCGCGCGTGCTTCGTCCTGCGCGGACTGCGCACCGGTTGCTTCCTGCTTGGCTTCAGCGGCCTGCTGGGCCGCAGCCTGCTGTGCCGCTGCGGCTTCGGCCGCGGCGCGCTTCGCCGCTGCTTCTTCCTCGGCACGGCGGCGCTCGGCTTCGGCCGCTTCCTCGCGGGCACGGCGCTCGGCTTCCTCGCGCTCGAGGCGTTCCTGGCGCTCGCGCAGTTCCTGCGCCTGCTTTTCGAGCAGCTCGGCCTCGCGGCGCGCTTCTTCCTCGCGACGCTTCAGATCCGCATCGTCATCCGCTTCGGCGACTTGCGCCTGACCCTGCTCCGCACCCTCGGCCACGTCGTCGCGCTTGACGAACGTACGCTTCTTGCGGACCTCGACCTGAATGGTGCGAGCCTTGCCCGTCGCGTCAGACTGCTTGATCTCCGACGTATGCTTGCGGGTCAGCGTGATCTTGCGCTTGTCGCCGTCGGTTGCGCCGTGCGACTTGCGCAAATGATCGAGCAGACGCGCCTTGTCCGCCTCGGACAGCGCATCGTCTTCACTCGCTTTCTGGACGCCCGCTGCCTGCAGCTGTTCGAGCAGCACACCAGCAGGCATTTTCAGTTCCGCGGCAAATTGGGCTACGTTGTTACTCGCCATTCATTCCTCTTAGTGCAAGGACCGATTCCTTGCGGTTAGCATCGGGTCAGGCCATACGGCCGCCATCAAATCAGTGCGCCATGGTCATTTCTCACTGGAACCAGTGTTCACGTGCTTTCATGATCAACGCCTTAGCGGCATCCTCTTCCATCCCGGTCATGTCGACCAGTTCATCCACAGCCAGCTCGGCGAGATCGTCCCGCGTCTGCATGCCGTGTTCGGCCAGCTTCGCGAGCAACTCCGGCGTCACGCCGTCGAGGCCCTTCAAATCCAGCGCTGCGTTTTCGACCTTTTCTTCGTTCGCGATCGCCATCGTCAACAGTGCGTCGCGCGCGCGGTTGCGCAACTCGTGCACGGTGTCCTCGTCGAACGCCTCGATTTCGAGCATTTCGTTGAGCGGCACGTAAGCGATCTCTTCGAGGCTCGTGAAGCCTTCGTCGATCAGGATGTCGGCAACTTCTTCGTCAACGTCGAGACGCGCCATGAACAGCGAACGCAGTCGATCGCGCTCTTCACCCTGCTTCAGGGCGGATTCGTCCGGCGTCATGATATTGATCTGCCAGCCGGTCAGCTCGCCGGCAAGGCGAACGTTCTGACCGCTGCGGCCGATCGCGACAGCCAGCTCGTTCTCGTCGACGACGACGTCCATCGAGTGCTTTTCTTCATCGACGACGATCGACTGGACGGCTGCCGGCGCGAGCGCGCCGATCACGAACTGGGCGGGATCCTCGGACCATAGCACGATGTCGATGTTTTCGCCACCGAGCTCGTTGCGCACGGCCTGCACGCGCGAACCGCGGATGCCGACGCAGGTGCCGATCGGATCGATCCGCTTGTCGTAGGCGATCACGCCGATCTTCGCGCGCACGCCCGGATCGCGAGCGGCTGCCTTGATCTCGAGCAGGCCCTGCTCGATTTCCGGCACTTCCATCTCGAACAGCTTCATCAGGAACTCGGGCGCCGTGCGCGAGAGTTCGATCTGCGGGCCGCGCGCGGTGCGGTCGACCTTCGCGATGTATGCACGCACGCGGTCACCCACGCGCAGGTTTTCCTTCGGGATCAGCTGGTCGCGGCGCAGCAGCGCTTCGACACGGCCCGATTCGACGATGAAGTTGCCCTTGTCGAGGCGCTTCACCGTGCCCGTCATGATCTTTTCGCCGCGCTCGAGGTAGTCGTTCAGGATCTGCTCGCGCTCGGCGTCGCGCACCTTCTGCAGGATCACCTGCTTGGCGGCCTGCGCGCCGATACGGCCGAACTCGATCGACGGCACCGGCTCCTCGATGAATTCGCCGACTTCGACGTCGGGCTTCTGCTCACGCGCTTCGAACAGCAGGATCTCGCGATCCGGCTCCTGCAAGCCTGCCTCGTCGGGCACGACGAGCCAGCGACGGAAGGTTTCGTGCTCGCCGCTTTCGCGATCGATATGGACGCGGATTTCGGCGCCTTCGTCGAACAGCTTCTTGGACGCGGACGCGAGCGCAGCCTCGAGGGCGCCCAGCACCACATCCTTGTCGACGTTTTTCTCGCGCGCCAGCGCATCCACCAGCATCAAAACTTCGCGACTCATTATTTGCGGCTCCTAAAGTCAACTTGCGGAATCAGGCGGGCTTTGTCGATATCGGCCAGCGTGAAATCCAGCATGGCTGCCTCGCCCTTCTTCCTCTCAAATTCCAAACCGATCGTTTCGCCATTCGGCGCGTGCAGAATGCCCCGGTACGTCTTGCGCCCGTCCAGCGGCTTTTTCAAGGTCACGGAAACTTCGCTGCCAGCGAAGCGCTCGAAGTCGGCCAGCTTCTTCAACGGGCGGTCGAGCCCCGGGGACGAGACTTCGAGCCGTTCGTAATCGATGTTTTCGACCGTCAAGACGTGCTGGAGCTGACGTGTGACCTTTTCGCAATCTTCGAGCGAGATGCCGGCAGGCTGATCGATATAGATGCAAAGCATGCCGCGCCCGGTGCGCTCGAGATCCACCAGCTCGTAGCCGAGCCCGGTGACCGTGGTTTCTATCAGTTCCGTCAGTTGCACAGTGTCCTCTCAGGTGTTCGCGCCCGCCGCTCGCGATTCACCCGCGGGCGCGCGCCTTAGCCGGCGCAGGAAGCGCTACCCGAGATGCCTAACCGTTTCAGCAAAAAAAAATGGGCGGAACGCCCATCTTCTTACTGGTGGTCGCACCTGAGCCGCACATTGAATCCGTACGCCCAGCGACTCCGCGATTATAGCGATTTTTGGCGCAAACGCCAAGCCAGCCGGTAAAAGCAGCGTCCAGACCGCCTTTACCGACCAAAAATGCGAAACCGGACTGTCCGACCAGGCGGCACAATCCGGCAGCGCGATATATATACAGTCAAAAGCAAACCACGCAAGGCGAAGTGCCGACCCGACCGGACTCGCACCGATATTGCCGGCACACCGGCGGCTTCACGCCGCCGACCGCCCGGAAACGCTCAGCGACTGCGCGAGCGACTGCGCTGCGGACGCTGGCCGCCGCGCGCGCCACCACCGCCGTTGCCGGCGCCTTCGGCGCGATTGCCGTTGGGATTGCGATTGCCGCCCTTGCCGCCGCTGCGCTTGCCGGCCGCGCCTTCACGCTTGGGGCCGGCGCCATACGACGCGCGATTGCCATCGACATCGCGACCGCCACCCGAGCGGTTGCCATAGCCCGACGGCGAAACCGGCAGGCTGCCGTAGCCGCTCAGGCCGGGCAAGCCCGGGGCGCCACGTCGACCGCCACCGCGACGCGGCTGATCGAGCTGACCGTGCGTGGTCAGCACCGGCTCGCGGCTGATGAAGCCCATCGATGTCTGCATCGGATCCGGCTGGCGGCGCTCGGCCTGCCCGCCACCACCACGCTTGCCCTTTTCCTCGGACGGCGCCTTCAGGCCGACGGTCGCCATCAGCTTGCGCACCTGCGCTTCGTCGAGCTCTTCCCAACGACCGCGCTTCAGGCCGCGCGGAAGCGGAATCGGACCGTGACGGGTACGGATCAGGCGACTCACCATCAGGCCGGCCGCCTCGAACATCCGGCGCACTTCGCGGTTGCGGCCTTCTGCCAGCGCGACGTGATACCAATGGTTCGTGCCTTCGCCGCCGCCGTCGCGGATGCGCAGGAAGTTCGCCGGGCCGTCATCGAGTTCGACGCCGTGCAGCAGCTTCTGCCGCATCCCTTCGGACAGTTCGCCGACGACGCGCACCGCATACTCGCGCTCGACGCTGTAGCGCGGATGCATGAAACGGTTTGCGAGATCGCCCGACGTCGTCAGCATCAGCAGACCTTCGGTGTTGAAGTCGAGACGACCCACCGCGAGCCATTTCGCCGTCTTCATCGGGGGCAGGCGATCGAACACCGACGGACGACCTTCCGGGTCCGCGTGGCTGACGATCTCGCCCGTCGGCTTGTGGTACAGCAGCACGCGCGGCGGCTTGTTCGGCAGCTTGCGCTTGACCGGCTTGCCGTTGATACGGACCTGGTCGGTCGGCATGATGCGCTGGCCGATGTGCGCGGGCTCACCGTTCACCGACACGCGGCCGGCGACGATCAGCTCTTCCATTTCGCGGCGCGAGCCCATGCCGGCTTCTGCGAGCACCTTGTGGAGCTTCGGCGCGTCGTCGTCCGGCGACAGCACGCGCTTGTTCGTCGGCTGGTTGCGGCCGCGACGCAGCATCGGCGCACGTACGCCGCTGCCGCCCGCCGAATTGTCGGCATCGAACGCCGGCGACGTCACATAGGCGAACAGGTCGTCCTGCGACGCTGCGTCGCCGTCGGCCTTCGCTGCGCCGCCCTCGGCCTTCGCTGCGCCACCCTCGGCCTTCGCCGAACTGCCGCGCCGCCCCTGGCCGCCTTGCCCGCCCTGGGCACCCTTGGCCGCACCTTCACGCTTACCGGCCGGCTTGCGGCCGCCCTTGGCCGCGCCTTCCTTGCGCGGCGCGCGTGCGGGCTGAGCTTCCGCGGCCGCGGCCGGTTGCGCGTCCGCGCCCTCGCCGCCCTGCGACTCGCCATCGCCCTTCGACTTGGCCGCCGCGCGGCGGCGCGCGATCAGGCTGCGCGGGCCGCGCCGCAGCCCGCGGCGGGGACGCTCGTCACCACCCGTAGCCGGAGCATCCTGCTCCGGCGCATCGTCGGCACGCGCGGCCTGCACGGCAGGCGCGGACGATTCAATATCGTGGATATCAGTCAAAACAACCTCAAAATGTCAGGTCTCGCGCCCGGCTCGGGCGCGGCAAGAAGTCGGCCGCAATCAGGCGCGGCGCTGTTCGGGTTCTGCTTCGTCGTCCGGCAGTGCGTCGGCGCCGATGGGCGCGCTCGCACTGCGTACGGCGTCGGCGAGGCTGTCGGACGTATCGTCCAGCAGCTCGCCGTCAGCGGGACGGGCGCGTGAGGCATCGGCCTGGCCAGCCTCGCCCGGCATGTCGCCGGCCGCTTCCGCTCCGTCTCCGGCAACCGCGTCGGCGGTCGCCTTGCGATCTTCCTCGTTCCCTTCCGCGCGCAGCGGCTCGGGCTGCCCGCCGGCCGGCGCTGCGTCGGCGCCGCCCTGTTCCATCTGAACGCGATCAGTTCCCAGCGTATCGCGGTTCGGCATTTCCTGCGTCGATGTACCTTCCGCCGCGGCGTCGTCCGGCAATTCATCCGGCCGCATGTGCGACACGTCGGCCGCCGCTTCGCCGGCTTCCGGCACCCCGTCCGCTACCGGCGCATCGCCGTCGAAGTCCATCGCCTGCTGCGCGAGCAACGCGGCCTCGATGTTCGCGGCCGGCTCCTCGAGCGCCGGCAGGTCGTCGAGCGCCTTCAGTCCGAGATCGTCGAGGAACTGCTTGGTCGTCGCGTATAGCGCCGGACGTCCCGGCACGTCGCGATGCCCGATCACCTCGATCCAGCCGCGATCCTCGAGCTGCTTGACCACCTGCGTATTGACCGTGACGCCGCGAATCTCTTCGATGTCGCCGCGCGTGACGGGTTGCCGATACGCGATGATCGCGAGCGTTTCGAGCACCGCGCGCGAATATTTCGGCGGCTTCTCGGGATGCAGCCGGTCCAGATACTGGCGCATCACCGGCTTACTCTGAAAGCGCCATCCGGTTGCCAGCGCCACCAATTCGACACCGCGGCCGGACCAATCCTGTTTCAGATCTTCGAGCAACGTGCGGACCGTGTCAGCCGACACGACGTCGGCAAAGAGCTTGCGCAAATCGCCGAGTTTCAGCGGTTCTTGCGCGCAGATCAAGGCAGTCTCGAGGACGATCTTCGCCTCTTGGGTATTCATGCAGCTAGGCCAGACCCTGTGGTCAAACGAACCGGATCAACAAACAGACGAAAGGAACGGAAGACGCGCTCGCCCGATTCTGATCGGTCATATTGATGGGAGCACGAACCGGGGGCGGCGAACCAACTTCAAGCCAGGCCCAAACCGGACGGAACAGCACGGCTCAACGACGGAACCGCGTGACTGAGCGCCATCTTACGCAAAATTGCCCGGTGCGTAAAGATGAGCCGAACGGCCCGCCGCCGCAGCTCGGTCCCGCCTCAACGCAGGCCCGCGCCGCGCGCGACGAACGCCCGCAGGCGCTCGACGCCCGCGTCGAGCCGCACCGGATCGCACGCGTAGCACCAACGCACGAACCCTTCCCCCTCCGGGCCGAACGCGCGCCCCGGCGCGAGCCCAAGCCCGACCTCGCGCACCAGCGACTTGCAAAACGCGAGACTGTCGTCCGCGCCCGGCAAACGCAGGAACAGGTACATCGCGCCCGGCGGAGGCGGCACATCGACGCCCGGCAACGCGCGCAGCGCGGCAACCAGGTGGTCACGTGCGCCACGCAGCGCCGCAACGAACGACTGCACGAACGGCTCGCCGTCGCGCAGCGCGACTTCCCCCGCGGCCTGGATGAAACCCGGCGCGCACGACGTGTTGTATTCGACCAGCTTCGACAGATCGCCCATGATCGACGCCGGCGCGACCAGCCATCCGAGCCGCCAGCCCGTCATCGCCCCGGCCTTGGAGAACGAATTCACGACGATGACCCGCTCGTCGCGCGACGCGATGTCGAGAAACGACGGCGCGCCGTCTGCGCCGAACGCGAGCCGTTCGTACACTTCGTCGGAGACGACCCAGATGCCGTGACGCCGGCAATGCGCAAGCACGGCCTGCTGGTCGTCGCGGGACATCGCCCAGCCGGTCGGATTGTTCGGCGAGTTCACGAACAGCATTCGTGTGCCGGGCGTCAGCGCCGCGAGCAGCCGGTCGATGTCGAGCCCCCAGCCCGCATCACCATGGAGGAGCGGTATGCACTCGACTTGTGCACCGAGTATCTTCGGGATTTCAACGAGGTTCGGCCAGAGCGGCGTGACCGCGACCACGCGATCGCCCGGGCCGACCAGCAGCTGCGCGACCAGCATCAGCGCGCTCACGCCCGAACTCGTCACGGCGATCGCATCGGCCTCGGTCGCGCCGTGACGCGCGCTCACATAGGCCGCAATCGCGTTGCGCAACGGTACCGTGCCGAGATTGTGCGTGTAGAAGGTTGCGCCGTCGCGCAGTGCCGCGGCAGCCGCGTCGCGAATGAATGCCGGCGTCACGCGATCGGATTCGCCGAACCAGAACGGCAGCACGTCGGGCACGCCGAAGCCGGCGTTCGCGACTTCCCTGATCAGCGACGGACGCAGCGCCTGGACCGCGCTGCGAGCCGTCGGCTCACCCGTCGCCGGGCCGACATCTGCGGAATGCGTCATCGAGAACCGCCACCGAGGAACACGATCCACGCAGTGTACCGGTGTGCGCGCCGGATCAGCACCCTCAGTCGAGGTCTTCCGCCCGCGCCGGCATCTGGCGCGCGAGTTCCCAGATCGCCTGCGCGGCCGGCGACAGCGACCGGTCGCGGCGGCGCACCAGCTCGACGGTGCGCTCGGTACGCGGCGTCAGCGGCCGCGCAACCAGCGACGATCCCGCCGGCAGCGGCAGCGACAGCCACGGCTGCACGCTCACGCCGACACCAGCCTCGACGAGCGCGAATACCGTCGCCGAATGCCCGAGTTCCTGCATGACCGTCGCGTTCACCCGATGGGCAGCCAGCGCGGCGTCGATCAACGGCCGGCTTCCGGACGCATGATCAAGCAGGACGAGGCGCTCGCCGTCGAGCGCCGTCCAGGGCACCTCGGCCCGCGCCGCGAGCGGATGATTGGCGCGCGCGACCAGGCAGAACGAGTCGGTCATCAGCGGTTCGCAGACGAGGTCCGCGACGGCGAGCGGCCCGATGACGACGCCGAAATCGACCTCGCTCGACTTCACCTTTCGCAGCACGTCGCTCTGCACGTCGTCGCGCAGGCCGAGCGTGACGAACGGAAACTGGCGCTCGCAGGCCGCGACGACGCGCGGCATCAGCCGGCACGCAATCGTCGGACTCGCGGCGACGATCACGCGCCCCCGCCGCTGCTCGCCGATCTCGCGAATCTCGCGCAGCGTGTCGTCCAGATCGTCGATCAGGCGGGACACGCTCGCGATCAGGTTCACCCCGACGTCGGTCAACTGCACGTCGCGGGTCGTCCGGTCGATCAGCTTCAGCCCGAGCTCGGCCTCGAGTTCGCGCACGCAACGACTGACCGCAGACTGCGTGAGTCCGATCTCGTCACCCGCGCGACTGAAGCTCCGCAGCCGCGCAACCTCGATGAATACGCGAAGCTGGCGCAGCGTAACGTTCATCTCCTCACCTCATCAATCGTCGATACCGATGCACGATTTTAATGCGCGAAATCGGCTCCGATGTGCGAATCCGGCACCGGCCACACATGTTTCGCTGCGGTGCAATATCCACGGAAACGCACGTGGCACGGGCGAGTTGCACAAGATTGGTGATTGTCCTGATTTGCTGGCGGGTTATTTTGGCGTCTTATACGCCCCTAGCTGACTTAGCCGTTAGCCCGCTGCCAAGCGGCTCTCGAGGGAATCGCCTCCGACATGGCACACATCGTGCTTTACCTGACGCACAGGGCGCAGGTTTAGTCGGACGGAAGGCAGAAACGCCGCTGCCGGTCAACCGGACGCCCCCACCCGGCACTCGACGCTCGAGTGCTTGAAGAGTGCGCGGCGCAGGGCAGCGCACCGGAGTTAGCTTCGCTGAGGTGAGGACATGATGCTGTTCGACGATTTGAGAGATAACGAGTGGGCGCTGGTCGAAGGTCTGTTTTGCTCGGAACCCGCACGCAGTGAACGGCGCGGCCGCCCCCGCGTGGAGGCCCGCTCGGTGGTAAACGCCGTGCTGTGGGTACTGTCGACGGGTGAAGGCTGGTCGAAGCTGCCGGGTCGCTATCCGTCGCCGCCGACCTGCCGCCGTCGCTTCGACGAATGGCAGGCAGACGGTACGCTCGCCGAAATCGTCAAGCGCCTCGGCACGAGCGGCCGTCAGATCTCGCTGCGCGGGCGCATCGGGGCAAGCGCGGCGAAGCCGCCTGCACCGCCGAGCCGCGACCGATTGCGCGGCGCCTTCTGGACCAATCCGGAATCCTGGCGCGCCCCCGTGAAGATGGCGTAACGCATGCTCGATCGGGCGGCTTCGGCCGCCCGGCTTCTTTCGGCGCCACGCGCTTTTCGCGGCGCCCGCGTCGTCGATTACCGCTGTCGTGCCGCGATACATCTATTTACTATTATTTACAGCTAGCCTGCACTCCCTCGCTTACCTTAGCGACATATCAACAAGCCGCGCCGATGGCTTGAAGGGAGCCCCGCCATGAAACCAATGTCACTGCTCGTCGCATGCGGCATTGTCATTTCGTTGGCGTCGACCGCCCCCGCTCACGCCGACGATCGCGCGAAGCCACCTCACCGCCAGCAGGATCACCGAAACACCCTTCGCCAGCAACCGCCCGCCACGCCGCTCAATCGACCGACCGTGCCGCGCGGCGATTTGCGCGGCGACATCGCCAGCAACGCACGTGCGCGCATCGGCTCGCAACCGACGGACACGCCGCGTCATCCGTAGTCCACAGGATTTCGTCAAAGAAAATTCCCGAATTCGGGAACTGCTCGACATACGACAAGTCACATCCGTTGCCATGAGCACAGCGTGGCAACAGCAAAAGTATCCGGTACGCCCGTATCCTCGCGATACGGGCTTTTTTTTGAGTGTCGCCGGCGACGGCGCGAGGTCAGGAGTGCGCCGCTACAGGCGGCTTTCGAGAATCGCCACGGCGCTCGCTTCGCTTAACGCGTAGTCGTCCATACGGCGATCGGTCCAGGAAAGTAATTTTTCGTCGCGCTCGAGTCGCGCGCATTCGGCCCGACCACTATCGGTCAGCACCGCGATGTCGACCGGTGCATGGAAACCCGGCGCGGGGGCAACCGTCTTCTGCCTGACCGTGTCCATCAGCCCCAGTGACCGGAGATACTCGAACACGCCCGGGCGGCGCGCCCACGGTACCTGGCGGTACTGCACTCGTCTCAATGCGTCGAGCACCGCTTCGTTGGAATACGTGGCCATCTCGATTCTTTCTTAAAGTGCAGCGACAATGCGAAGCGGCGCGCCGGGCGGGAGCTCCACCCGCCGATACCGCCACCGATTCTGGGGGCCGACGTTCGGCATCGCGTCAGGGCCGGATCGTCAGCCGTCCATAAAAAGACACCATACCCCAATCAAATTGATTCTGTTCGATTCATTTGTACTTCTCTTCATCGGTTTCATGCTCTTCCGCAAGCGGCTAAGACTCATCGCGATCGCGAGCGTCGCGCTGCTCTGGCTGCTTGCGACAGGCTGGCTCACCGCGCCGCTCATCGCATGGACCGAGGCGGGCGTGACGCCGGTCGAGCACCCCGACATGCACGGCCGCACCACACTGATCATCATCGGCATCGGCACACGGCGCAGTGACACCGGCTTGCGGCCGCCGCCCGACGGGGAAGCACGCATCCGCACGACCGCGGCGCTCTACCGCACGTGCCGCGAGCAGGCCACCCGTTGCACCGTGGTGATGTCGGGCGGCGACCCGCAACATCACGGCGAAACCGAGGCGGCCGTCTACGGACGCCGGCTGATCGCGGAAGGCGTCGCTCCAGACGACCTCGTTCTCGAGCCGAACAGCCGCACCACCTATGAAAATGCGAAATTCACCGCTTCTATACTACGCTCACAACATGACGACTCGCGCATTCTCGTCGCGTCGTCCTACCAGATGCGCCGCGCATTGCTCGATTTCCGCCGCTTCGGCATCGATCCGCAGCCCGTTTATTCCAACCGCCGGCGCGCGCAAACGGGCTGGCTGCCCCGCTGGCACAACCTGGAAGACGCGAATCAGGCATTGCACGAGTTGATCGGCATCGCGCAGTTCCACGTCTACCGGTGGCTCGGCTGGTTTTGATGGCGACGCGTGCAAAAACGACGGCGCCTCCCCCTGGATGGCATGCGCATGACGGAATGCACGAAGTGTTGCGCGACTTCAACGGGGCCTTGCGCTGCACGGCGATCCGGTGCACATTGATCCGTCACTTTTGTTACACTCGACACGCACTCGATTGCAGTCGCCAGACAAAACGGCAACATTCGGGTTCATCACCACTTAGCGGAGGTAAAGCAATGAAGAAGACGTCCCTGGCTATTCTGGTCGCGATGTCGGCGCTGACTGGCGCAGCGTATGCGCAAGAGAGCACGCAAATCCAGACCATCACCGACCCGGCCAAGATCGCCGAGATCGAGCAGCGCGCACAGGCACTGCAACAGCAGCAAGCAGCCGAGGCTGCACAGCCGGCGGCTCAGGAAGAGCACCACGGCAAGAAGGCTGCTCACCACAAGGCAGCGAAGAAGGCTGGCAAGAAGGCCGCCAAGGCCGCTCCGGCAGACGCTGCCAGCCAGTAAGTTCGGCGGCACCGCACAAGCGAAAGGCCGAATCCGGGCAACCGGGTTCGGCTTTTTTGGTTGCGGCGCCTGCGCGCTGTGCTAAAGTCGCGCACCGAAATTTTCCACCCGTGCGCACCCCGGTGCGGAGGACAGCATGAGCAACATTCAACTCGACATCGAGTGGACAGAAGCAGCCACTCGCAAGATCAAGCAACTGATGCCGCGCGGCTCGGAAGACGCCTTCCTCGCGCTGCCGCCGATCGAGTGCCTGCCGATGGAGGGCGACGTGCTGTTCCTCGGCCCGCAAGGCAAGCAGCAACCGTTCATCGTCGCCGAACGCCAGTATCACCACGACGGCGACGCCGACTGGACGATCATCCTGATTCTCGACGTACCCGACACGTCGCACTGACGCGTCGCGGCGGCCGGCAACGTGTCCGGCCGCACCACCCTGCTCACGCGAGCTTCGACAGCACACGGATCCCGGGCCGGTCAATCCAGTCCAAGGCCGCGTCGCGACAAGCCGGACTGTGCGCGGAACGCGCATGCACGGCCAAAGCGACCTGGCCGTCGCGGCACTCGACGAACACGCGCCAACGCCCCCAATTCAGAAAAGATTGCGAATCAGCGAATCCAGTACCCGCCGGATCGCCATGCCTCGCATTTCGGCCGCACCAAAAAAATTGCCCGCGCTTCAGAAGAAGCGCGGGCGAAACCGTCGCCCTACGAGGATAGGCGACGGGGCCATCGAGACCCGCGCGCGGCGCGGGTCGTCATCGGTTACGCCAGCGCTCGCAGCGCTGGCATCTGAAGACGTCGAAACCGTTGTCCGGGCGCTCGCGACACCCGCCCGGTCTCTGACGCCATCCTCCCTGTTCTAACGATTCCCACTTATAAAGCAGTTTGCGTGCCAGGTGCACTTTCGAAAGCATGCCATTGATCCATAAGGATATTTTTCTCGGTCACGACGATGTAACACCCGTTCCGCCGCCGTAACGCGCGAATGTTACGTAACGTCACGATAGAGGGACACGAACGTCCCGCACACGCCAGAATCGGCAGGTGCGCGCGACCATAAAAAAAGCCCGCCGGAAGGCGGGCTTTTTCGAAGAGCGGGAGCGTACCGCGATCAGCGCAGCTGATTCACGAGCAGCCCCATGATCTGCCGGGCCGGACCCGACGTATCGATCGCGCCCGAGTCATCGACGACTGCCACACGCGTCTGGTCGGGTGTCAGCGCCTTCACGTTGACGCGATACTGCTTCGCCTGCTTTTCCTTCTTGCCGTGGAACAGCTGGCTCCAGAAGCCCTGCTCGGCCGAGCTGAGATCCTTCGGATCGACATAACGCACGAAAAACAGACCCTTCGTGCGATCGCGATCGTCAACCGTGAAGTTCGCGCGATCGAGTGCGAGGCCGACATGCAGCCACGACCGGTCGTACGGCTCGCCGAGCGTAACTTCGGACGGCACCGCGGCCGAATCGACGTCGTTCGCTTGCGACGACGTACGCGCGACGTTCTGCGCAGCGATCGCAGCGGCGGCGGCCTTCGATGCGTCGGTATCCGCCTTCTTGTCCTTCTGCACCGTGTTGTCGTTGATGTTCGCGATCGGCGGCTCGCCATTCTTCGCGCGCTGATCGTTCTGTGCGAGCACCGCCATCAACCGCTTCAGGTATTCGGTCTCGAGCGCCGGATCGTTCGGTTTCGCTTCCCACTTGCTCGAATCGTTGTTCGCGCCGGTGATCGCCTCACGCATGCCCTTCTGGCTGATGAACACGTAGGTGCCGCCGTTCGGCGCCGAATCGAGGCGCGTGCGGTACTTGTTGCGCTCGGCGGTCACGTACGAATTGCCCATCGCCTTGGAGATCACGCTGCGGATCAGGCCGTCGTTGATCTGCGGATGGGTTTCGTTCCAGTCGGTTTCCATCACGCCCTTGTCGCGCTGGTCGACGACGAGCAGGAAGCCCTGCTCCTGCCAGAAACGGCGAACTTGCGGCCAGATGTCGGCGGGCTTCTTGCTGTCGATCACGAGCCAGCTCTCGGTGCCATCGCGCTGAATATGCATGCCGGTCACGGCGGGCGCGACGGTGTCCGTCGCGGGCGCCGCGTGCTGCACCCGCTGAAGCGCGGACAGGGAAGTCGCGCCGCCCTGTGGCGGCAGCGAACGCTGATCGGCCGTCTCGTCGAGCATGTTGGGCGGCACTGCGAGCGACGCTTCCTTCGATTTCGAATCGCTCTTGTAGTCCACTTTCGTGGGCGACGACGTACCGCAACCGGCAACGAGCGCGCCGGTGGCGAGCACTGCAGCAAACCGCATGGTAAGACGAAGATCAGTCATGTTCGGGGAATCCTCTTCCGCTAAATCACGGCGCTTTCCGTGGATCAACCTTGCATTTTACCGGGGCCGCGCCGGGATGTGCAAAAAAGCGACCGGCAAGAAAAAACCCGCGTCAGCCTGAACTGACGCGGGTTCTTTGTCTGGTCGGGGCGAGAGGATTTGAACCTCCGACCACCTGCACCCCATGCAGGTACGCTACCAGGCTGCGCTACGCCCCGAAAGAAAAAAATTATAACAGACAGTTGGCCGGTTTAGAACGGGTCGCATGCATTTTGTGCATGTTCCCGTGAAATTTTTTGCGACATGATCAAACGGGACAAGACGGCTTCGATACGGGCGGCAACGTGCATCCCGCTCGTCACGCTCCGGCCATGCGATCCGCCGCATGCTTACCGTCGACGCGCGACACAGATGACCGTGAGGCCCGCCACCCGGTTGAACCGGAACATCGGTAGCTCGGCTCGGCAGATCAGCTTGAGCAAACCGTTGACGACCGGATGGTGCCGGCGCAACTGCGACGCCGGTTCGCGCGGTTGTCGACGCGCCCGCTCGCTCAGTCGCAATGCCGCCGCGAGCGGGAACGTGAGGCCGAAATAATACGCGCCGCGCTCGACCTCCAGCCCCGCACGACGCGCGACGTCTTCGAGACCGGCGAGCGTATACCTGCGCTTGTGCTCGAGAAAATCGTCATGCGCGCTCCACAGGAACTGAAACGCGGGAACCGTGATCAGGAACCGGCTGCCCTTCGGCGCGCCCGCCACGTAGCGGGCAAGCAACCCGACATCGTCGTCGACGTGCTCAAGGACATCCATCAGCAGCACGAGATCGGCATCGAATCGATCGACGGCACGGCGAAAATGGACGGGCTTGCCGGCCGCCTCCCCGTCGGTATCGTCGGCATAGCTCGTATCGACACACCATGCTTCCGTCGCCTGCGTGCGCTCGAGCAAATGCTTCGAAAAGAAGCCCGAGCCGGCACCGACGTCGAGTATGCGGTTCGTGTCCGACGTGCCCAGAAACCGACGGATCGCGCTCGCCTTCGACGCGTAGTACCAGTGATCGCCTACATCCGCTCCCAGTACGTCGAGCTCCTTCAGATCCATGACGCCTCCCCCGTGTCGGCCACCATGCTTTGTGATCCATCCAGCCACTGATGCCGATCTTACCGCGCCGCCGCCGTCGCACGTGCGGCAAGTTGCGCGATTCGCAGGGGCAACCTGTGTCGCGCCTTAATCGAAAAGGACGATGGCCGATTCGTCGCGGATCGCTACCGTGCGCTTGCCCGGCGCGAGATCAATGCGCACGGCACATCGTCCGACTGCATGCCGATCGATATGGCACATCTCCGCTTTGCCGCGCTGCGCGGCACGCCGGCGGCGGTTTCGATCGCAACGGCGGTCGCGACGTCCCGTCACCGTCTCAGACAAAGGCCAGTGAATGACTCAGAAAAACGACATTTCCCGTCGACACTTTCTCCGGCTGGGTGCCGGCACGATCGGCATCATGCTGGGAGACGCGTATCTTCTGTCCGCGTGCGGCGGCGACTCGATCGCGGTAGCCCCCGTCACGACGCCCAGGCTCACTTCGGCAGCGAACTTTCGCGACACCGGGGGACCGGACGGAACGGGCTATGCCTCCGCGAGTGGTTCAGCGATGAAGAAAGGCGTGATCTACCGGTCGTCCGCGCTCGCGCTGTCCGCGGCCGACCTCGCAACGGTCGATACGCTCGGCATCACGCACGTGTACGACCTGCGCACGACCGCGGAGATTCACGCGCAGCCGGATGTGCCATTGGCCGGCGCCACCTGGCAGAACCTCAACGTGCTCGGCGCCGCCAGTATTGGTCCGCTTCCGACCGATGGCGCGACTGCCACGGCCTTCATGCAAAGCATGTATCGGGCGTTCGTGACGTCGGAAACGGCGCGGACGAGTTTCCACACGCTATTCGCCGGCTTTGCCGCGTCCGGCGGCAACCTGGTCTTCCACTGCACGGCCGGCAAGGATCGCACCGGCTGGGCGACGGCCATTCTGCACACGATTCTCGGTGTCCCACGGCAGACGATCCTCGCCGACTATCTGCTGACCAACATCTACAGCGCGTCGGAAATCGCCGCCTATGTCGCACAGGCGCGCAAGAGCGGCGGGCAGGATGCGGCCGACATGATGGCCGCGCTGCAGGGCGCGCAAGCCGCCTATATGCAGGCGGCATTCGATCAGGTCGTCGCGTCATACGGCTCGATGGCGTCGTACATCGATAACGGTCTGCAACTGGACCAGACGACGCAGAATGCAATCCGGCAGAGCATGCTGGTCTGATCGGTCCGCAGGCGGCGATAGCGCAGGTGCGTCCGTCGCCCCCGCCCGCCGTCTGCGCCCCGGATCGGACACCGCCTTCATCCGGCATGTAACCCCGCGTCAGCCAACGCCGACGCCGGGTTTGCCGATCCGGCGCAACGCGCGCCGCCCGCTTCGACCGCAAAACCAAACAACCGTTTGATTTTTCCGCCCCGCCGCCGCGAATCCATTGTCCCGTCGCGCGCCGGCCGGTCCTGCCCGGACGCCCGCTGTTTGGTTACGCCGCTCTAGCACGCTATGCCACACTGCACGGCATCGACGTCCGCGCCGCGCATCCGCCGCACGCCCTCGCCGAGCACAACAAGACATGGAGACAGACGATGCGGAATGCGGTCCGGCGCGGCCATCGCACGCCTTTGGCATTTTTCGACTGGATGAGCGGCCCGCGACGCGCGGCCGCGTCGGTTTCACTTGGCACCTCTCGTGCGCTCGGCTGCGGCGCGCTTGCGCTCGCGCTGTTCTGCGCCGGCTGCGCGGAACCCGGCGCACAGCGCGACGGGACCGCGTCGGTCTCGTCGACGAAGATCGAGCGCACCAAGGCCGAACGCCTCGCCCGCGAACAGCAGATCGCCCGCACGGTGCCGTCGCTCGCGTCGCTCAGCCTCACGCAGCCGCGCCCGTTCACGCTGCGCGACTCGGGCCAGAGCGGTGCGATGACATTCCTGCGCGATGTCGATTTCCGTATCGTCAACAACCTTGGCTTCTTCATCCATCAACTGTCCGCGACACTCGTGCCGACGCAGGCCGGCGCACCGATCGTGTTCGACGATCCGACGAGTTTCGAGATCGACGTGCATGAAGGCACGGTCACGCTCGACAACGCGAAGCTAACCGCCCTCTTCAACACGTACATCTTCGGTTACCGCAACGCGCCGCTGCGCAACCTCGCCGTATCGGCAGGCGATGGCGTGATCCATCTGCAGGGCGAGATGCAGCGCGATGGCTGGGTGCCGTTCTCGCTGACCGGCACGCTCACGATTCGCGACGGCAGCCAGCTCGTATTCCACCCGACCGGCGTGCGCGTGTCGGGCATCAACGCGCAGCCGGTGATGCGTGCGGCCAACGTGAAGATGGCCGATCTGTTGAAGATCGAGACCCCGATCGCACGGCTCGCCGGCGACGACCTCGTGATGTCGGTCGACAAGTTGATGCCGCCGCCGCGGCTGAAGATCAGGATCACCGCGCTGCGCGTGACGCCGGCCGGCCTCGACCTGAAGCTCGACGACGGCTCGCACGCCGGCTTCGCGCTGCCCGCGAACGCGCCGCAACAGGCGATGTACATCCGCGGCGGCGACGTGAAGTTCATGCGCTCGATGCCGATGAACGCGGATATCCTGATCAGCCCTGTCGATCCGACGAAGCGTGACCAGAATTTCGTGTTCGACCTGTATCACTATCGCGATCAGGTATCGGCCGGCTATTTCAATTTCGACGAAAGCGGCGCGATGGCGATCCGGATGCCGTCGTACGCGGGCCCCGCGAGCGGCGCTGCGCTCGGCAGCACGGCCGCCCGCCTGAACGACAGCTTCCTCGCCGCGCAGCAGACTACGCTACACGACTCGCGCCAGCACTGGGAAGCGTTTGCACTCGCGGCCGGCACGACGCAGCCCGGCATGCAGAAAGTTGCGATGCGGCGCTCGTCGGCCATTCCGTTCAACGAACGGCACGTGTCGAACCGCAATCCGACGATCCATCTGCACAATGTCGACTTCAACCTGTCCGGCGACATCGGCTTCCACGTCGAGGATCTCGACGTCCAGCTCATCGCGAAACGGCCAGGCGAACCGGTCGACCTCGACGATCCGAACCAGTACGACATCCGCATTCTCGGCGGGACGGTCGTCGAATCGTGGAAGGCGATGTCGGCGCTCTTCAACAACTACCTGCTCGACTACTCGCCGCGCTCGCTGAACGACCTGCAGTTGAGCGCGGATGGCCAGGACCTGCGCGTCCAGGGCGGCATCAAGCTCTGGAATCACGTGCCCGGCGTGTGGCTTCCGACCGACATGAAGGGCTCGCTTTCGGTGCTCGACGACCGGCACCTCGCGTTCCGGCCGTCGCAGGTGTCGGTGCTCGGCATCCCGCAGGCGAAGCTGCTGCGCTCGCTCGGCATCGAGCTCGCGTCCCTGACGCCGCTGCAGCGCCGCGGCGCGGAACTGCGCGGCGACACGCTCGTGCTCGACCAGTACACCGTCTTTCCGCCGCCCGTGCTGAACGGCAAGCTCGGCCAGGCCACCGTCGAACGCGACGGATTGCGCCTGACGTTCCGGCGGGTTGCCGACGCACCCGCGCCGAAGCGGCCGCAGATCGACGCACCGAGCTACATGTGGATGGAAGGCGGAGACATGAAGATGTTCAACGTGCTGGAACTGAACGTGCGCGCGCTGATCCGGAACTCGGCCGAGGCAGGCCCGATGCGCTTCGACCTGTACGGCTACCGCAGCCAGGTCGCGCAAGGCTCGGTGCGGATGCTGCCGGACGGCACGCTGGTCGTCGACATGGGCAAGCCAAATCCGCTCGCGTCGCGCTGATCCGGGCGGGCCCGCGTGCATGAAAAAAGCCCGGTGGCGCTTCGCACACCGGGCTTCATTTTGATCCGAGCGTTGTGCTCAGTGGTGCTTCAGTCCGTCGATCACGTCGAGGAGCGCCTGCCTCAGCGCGATCACGTCGACCGTTGCCCCCGGCTTGCCCGATGCACGCGCATCGGCGGCCAGCACGTCAGGCTCGACCGGTGCGCCGGCAGCGCGCTCGCCGCTCGGTGAATCGAGCCGGTTGCGTGCCCCGTTGATCGTGAACCCCTGTTCGTACAGCAACTCGCGAATCCGCCGGATCAGCAGCACTTCATGATGCTGGTAATACCGACGATTGCCGCGCCGCTTCACCGGCCTAAGCTGAGTGAATTCCTGTTCCCAGTAACGCAGCACATGCGGCTTGACCCCGCACAATTCGCTGACTTCACCGATCGTGAAGTAGCGCTTCGCGGGAATCGGAGGCAAGACGACTTTCTCAACCGTAGTGGTCATCGTCGGTTAACCGTCGTTAAGGATGCGCGGCGGCCGCGCGGAGACGTCAGCGCGCGGGCGTTACTCCGCGCCGTTTTCGACCAGCGCCTTCAGCTTCTGGCTCGCGTGGAAGGTTACCACCCGGCGGGCCGCGATCGGAATCGCCTCGCCCGTCTTCGGATTGCGGCCCGGACGCTGCGGCTTGTCGCGCAGCTGGAAGTTGCCGAACCCCGACAGCTTGACGCTTTCGCCGTTTTCGAGCGCGTCGCGGATCACTTCGAAAAACGCCTCGACCATGTCCTTCGCTTCACGCTTGTTCAGCCCGACGCTGTCGAACAGCAGCTCTGCCAGTTCCGCTTTCGTCAGCGTCGGCGTCTCGGTGGACGCCGGCGCCGAAGCGTCGCGGTTCATGGCACTGCGTTGCGCCGTCAGGAGGGCTTCGAATTCACTCGAGGTCATGTCGTTCATATCTGCCATACAGCGCGTTAAACCAAAACTTACGATGGGGAAGAGCCGCCCGCGAGGGGGCGGCCCGTCTCCCTAGCCGCGCAGGCGGGCACCAGCACGAGCCATCCGCTCGACCAGCGTCTGGATCGCCTGATCGACGACCTCGTCCTGTAGCGTGCCAGCCGCGTCCTGCAGCGTCACGCGGAAGGCAAGGCTCTTCTCGTGCGCGGCGAGACCACCGGAAGTATTTGATTTTGCACGAAATTCGTCGAAGAGTACAACCTTCTGAACGAATCGGCAGGCGTCTTCGGCCAACGCCTTCTTCATTTCGTCGAAAAGCGCCTGAACCTCGACCGCCTGATCGACCACGACCGCGATATCGCGCCGCACCGGCGGGAATTTCGACACGTCGGTCGGTGCCGGCAGCGCACGTGCGATCAGCGCATCCGCGTCGATTTCGAACATCACCGGCGCGTGCGACAGCTCGTACTTCTGCATCAGGCGCGGATGGAGCTCGCCGATCCAGCCGACCGCGCGGCCATCGACCTCGATGCGCGCGCTGCGGCCCGGATGGAGGGCCGGATGCTCGGCCTTCACGAAGCGCGCGGTGGCCGGCGCGAGCAGCGCCTCGAGATCGCCCTTCACGTCGAAGAAATCGACTGCGCGGGTCGCGACACCCCACTGTTCGTCGACCGCCGGACCGTACGCGAGCGCGCCGACACGCTTCGGCTGCGAGTAGCCTTCGACGGTCAGTTCGCCGGCCTTCACCGACGGATCGGCGAGAAACACGCGGCCCGTCTCGAACACGCGAACGCGATCCGCGCGACGGTTCAGGTTGTGGCGCAGCACCGAGATCAGGCTGCCGAACAGCGTCGTACGCATCACCGACAGCTGGCTCGCGATCGGATTCAGCAGGCGGATCGGGGTGTCGTTGCCGGCGAAGTCGTGCTCCCACTCCGCATCGACGAAGCTGAAGTTGACCGTTTCGGCATAGTCGCGCGCCGCGAGCGCGTGACGGATATCGTGGATCG
The DNA here is from genome assembly GCF_902499115.1 of Burkholderia diffusa. Taxonomy (GTDB): domain Bacteria; phylum Pseudomonadota; class Gammaproteobacteria; order Burkholderiales; family Burkholderiaceae; genus Burkholderia; species Burkholderia diffusa. The sequence goes on along the minus strand of NZ_CABVPN010000032.1, from coordinate 17,394 downwards.
AACGTCGCGTCTCGTTGGTCGCGCGCATCTCGCTCGTCGCGACCGGCGGACGGGCCGGGATCTTCTCGAAGCCGTAGATGCGCGCCACTTCCTCGATCAGGTCTTCCTCGATCTCGATGTCGAAGCGGTGCGACGGCGGCGTGACCAGGAATGCGTCGTCGTCACGCTCGAACGGCAGGCGCAGGCGCGTGAAGATGTTCGCGATCTCGTCGGCGTCGATCTTCACGCCGATGATGCGGTTCGCGCGCGACACACGCATCTTCACCGGCGCGCGCTGCGGCAGGTTCACTGCCTGGTCGTCGACCGGGCCGGCCTTGCCGCCGCAGATCTCGAGAATCAGCTGCGTGATGCGCTCGACGTGCTCGACGGTCGTCGCGTAGTCGACGCCGCGCTCGAAGCGATGGGCCGCATCGGTCGAGAAGTTGTACTTGCGCGCGCGGCCACGGATGCTGTCCGGCCACCAGAACGCGGCCTCCAGGTAGATGTTGGTCGTGTCGAGCGTGACGGCCGTGCTGTCGCCGCCCATGATGCCCGCGAGGCTTTCGACCTGACGGTCGTCCGCAATCACACCGACCGTTTCGTCGAGTTCGACCGTGTTGCCGTTCAGCAGCTTCAGCGACTCGCCGCGCTTGCCCCAGCGAACCTCGATGCCGCCGTGGATCTTGTCCAGGTCGAACACGTGCGACGGACGGCCGAGCTCGAACATCACATAGTTCGAGATGTCGACAAGCGCCGACACGCTGCGCTGGCCCGAACGCTCGAGGCGCTCGATCATCCATTGCGGCGTCTTCGCATGCGCGTTCACGCCGCGGATCACGCGACCCGAGAAACGGCCGCACAGATCGGGGGCGGTGATGCGCACGGGCAGCGTCTCATCGAGCTCGACGCGCACCGGACGGATGTCGACCGGCGTCAGCGGCGCGCCGGTGATCGCGGCCGTCTCGCGCGCGATGCCGAACACCGACAGGCAGTCGGCCTTGTTCGGCGTCAGCTTGATTTCGAAGATCGTGTCGTCGAGATTGAGCGTGTCGCGGATGTCCTGACCGACCGGCGTGTCTTCCGGCAGGATCAGCAGGCCGCTGTGGTCCTCGGACAACTTCAGCTCACGCGCCGAGCACAGCATCCCCTGGCTCTCCACGCCGCGCAGCTTCGACAGCTTGATCGCGAACGGCTTGCCGCCCTCTTCCGCCGGCGGCAGTTCCGCGCCGACCAGCGCGACCGGCACCTTGATGCCGGGCGCCACGTTCGGTGCGCCGCACACGATATTCAGCGTCGCGCCGGTGCCGGCGTCGACCTGGCAGACATTGAGCTTGTCCGCATCCGGATGCTTGACGACTTCGAGCACGCGGCCGACGACGATCTTCGACGTCGGCGGCGCAGCCTTGCTCAGCGATTCGACTTCGAGCCCCGCCATCGTCAGCGCGTGCGACAGTTCGTCGGTCGTCAGCTGCGGGTCGACAAAGGTTCTCAACCAGGATTCAGGGAATTGCATGGATGTCTACGTTCGAAACAGGTTAGATCGGCGCCCGGCCCCCGTCGGAAACGTCCGGCGGGGCACGCGCGGGCACATGTCGGCGCGGCGCGTGCGTTATGCGAACTGGCGCAGGAAACGCAGGTCGTTCTCGAAGAACAGCCGGAGATCCTGCACGCCGTAGCGCAGCATCGTCAGGCGCTCGAGGCCGCTGCCGAACGCAAAGCCGATGTAGCGCTCGGGATCGAGGCCCATGTTGCGGATCACGGTCGGATGCACCTGCCCCGAGCCCGAGATCTCGAGCCATTTGCCGGCGTTCTTGCCGTGCTCGAACATCATGTCGATCTCGGCCGACGGTTCCGTGAACGGGAAATACGACGGACGGAAGCGCACGAGGATGTCGTCGCGCTCGAAGAATTTCTTCAGGAAGTCGGTATAGACGCCCTTGAGGTCGGCGAAGCTGATGTTTTCGTCGATCCACAGCCCCTCGACCTGATTGAACATAGGCGAGTGGGTCGCATCGCTGTCGACGCGATACGTGCGGCCCGGTGCGATCACCTTGATCGGCGGGCGGTTCATGCGCGCGTAACGCACCTGCATCGGGCTCGTGTGCGTGCGCAGCAGCAGCTGGCGGCCGTCGGCATCCTTGCCTTCGACGTAGAAGGTGTCCTGCATCGAACGCGCCGGATGGTTCTCCGGGCTGTTCAACGACGTGAAGTTGTACCAGTCGGTCTCGATTTCGGGACCGTCGGCCACGTCGAAGCCGATCGAGCGGAAAATCTGTTCGACGCGCTCCCACGTGCGCATCACGGGGTGCAGACTGCCTGCACCGGCGCCGCGGCCCGGCAGCGTGACGTCGATCGCCTCGGCGGCGAGGCGCTGGTTCAGCAGCGCCTCGGCGAGCGCCTGACGACGTGCGGTCAGCGCGGCTTCCACCTGCTGCTTCGCGACGTTGATGCGTGCGCCTTCGGTCTTGCGTGATTCGGGATCGAGCTTGCCGAGGCCCTTGAGCAACTCGGTCAGCGCACCCGACTTGCCGAGAAATCGTGCTTTCTCGTTTTCGAGCGTGGTGATGTCGGCAGCCTGTTCGAAGGACTGCTGCGCGTCGGCGACAATCTGGTCCAGATCCATAGATCCCATCATTTCCAACGTCATTCGGTCTTGGCGAGCGAAATCGCCCATCCAAACAAAAAAGGGGCTCGGAAGAGCCCCGTTTTCGCTGCAGCGGCCGAGACTACCGGAACATCGCTGCAACTAACCACGCAGTGCTAATTTCGCAATTAGGCTGCAACGGCGGCTTTCACCTGCTTGACGATCGCAGCAAAAGCAGCCTTGTCGAACACCGCCATGTCGGCCAGGACCTTACGGTCGAGTTCGATCGACGCCTTCTTCAGGCCGTTGATGAACACGCTGTAGGTCATGTCGTGCTGGCGAACTGCCGCGTTGATACGCGTGATCCACAGTGCGCGGAACACACGCTTCTTGTTGCGGCGATCGCGGTACGCGTACTGACCAGCGCGCATCACCGCCTGCTTGGCGATGCGGTAGACGTTATTGCGACGGCCGCGATAACCCTTGGCCAGGTTGATGATCTTCTTGTGGCGGGCCCGTGCGGTTACCCCACGTTTGACTCGAGGCATGTTTCTCTCCTTGGAGTATCAGTTGAGGGGTTACGCGAACGGCAGCATTGCGCGGACGGAGTTCAGATCGGAATCATGAACTGCCGTTGCGCCGCGCAGGTGACGCTTGTTCTTCGTGGTTTTCTTGGTCAGGATGTGACGCTTGAAGGCTTGACCGCGCTTGACGGTACCGCCCGGACGCACCACGAAGCGCTTTGCAGCACTCTTCTTGGTCTTCATCTTAGGCATGACGAACAACTCCAGTTTATTTGATGGCGATGGGTGTGCGGTTGGCTTGCGCCCTTGACCCGCCCTTCGAAACCCAGTCCACTTGTGTACGGCAAACCGCTTGCACAGTTGCCGTCATTGTTGGCGCGCCGCCCTGACCGGGCGACGCACCGAACCACTCTCGAACCTGCGCGGCATGCGCGCGGGCCCGTTACTTCTTTTTCTTCGGCGAAAGCACCATGATCATCTGGCGCCCTTCCATCTTCGGCATCTGCTCGACCTGGCCGACTTCCTCGAGATCCGTGCGCAGACGCTCAAGCATCCGCATACCGATTTCCTGGTGAGCCATTTCGCGGCCGCGGAAACGCAACGTGATCTTCGTCTTGTCGCCTTCTTCGAGGAAGCGCACGAGATTGCGGAGCTTGACGTTGTAATCCCCGTCATCGGTACCCGGGCGGAACTTGACTTCCTTGACCTGGATGACCTTCTGCTTCAGCTTCGCTTCGTGCTGCTTCTTCGATTCCTGGTACTTGAACTTGCCGTAATCCATCAGACGGCAAACCGGGGGAACCGCTTGCGGCGCGATTTCCACCAGGTCAACATCCAGTTCTTCCGATTTACGGAAAGCATCAGCGAGTTTTACGATACCGAGCGGTTCGTTCTCGATCCCGACCAGACGCACTTCCGGCGCAGTGATTTCACCGTTGATGCGATGCGACGACTTATCAGTAGCGATGTTACGTTTCCTCTAAAAATTAAAAAAACGAGCCGCGCTGCCAGGGCGGTTACTTGAACGAGCGCAGGTCTTCCTGCAGACGCTCAACGAAGGCTTCGACCGGCATTACGCCAAGATCGACGCCGCCACGGGCACGCACGGCTACCGTTTGCGCATCACGCTCCTTATCCCCCACGACGAGGAGATAAGGCACCTTTTCCAGCGTGTGCTCGCGTATTTTATAGCTAATCTTCTCATTGCGCAAATCGGCCGTCACTCTAACCCCTTGTTTTTGCAACGATTGGGCCAGAGACTGCGCATATTCTGCCTGACTTTCGGCAATATTGAGCACAACTGCCTGGAACGGCGCGAGCCACGCCGGCATTGCACCAGCGTGGTGCTCGATCAAAATGCCGAGGAAACGCTCCATCGAACCGACGATCGCACGGTGCAACATCACCGGACGGCGGCGGCTGCTGTCATCCGCGACATACTCGGCGCCGAGGCGCTCCGGCAGCACCATGTCGAGCTGCAGCGTGCCGCACTGCCACGAACGGCCGAGCGCATCCTTGATGTGGTACTCGATCTTCGGGCCGTAGAAAGCGCCTTCACCCGGCAGTTCTTCCCAAGTGAGGCCGCAGGCCGTCAGCGCGTCGCGCAAGCCCTGCTCGGCGCGATCCCACGTCTCGTCCGTGCCCGCACGCTGGTCCGGGCGCAGCGACAGCTTGATGTCGATGTGATCGAAACCGAAGTCCTTGTACACGCTCATTGCCAGCGTGTTGAACGCGATCGATTCCGAGATGAACTGGTCTTCCGTACAGAAGATGTGCGCATCGTCCTGCACGAAGCCGCGCACGCGCATCAGGCCATGCAGCGCGCCCGATGCCTCGTTGCGATGGCACGAACCGAATTCCGCGTAACGCAGCGGCAGATCGCGGTACGAGCGCAGGCCGTGCTTGAATACCTGGACATGACCCGGGCAGTTCATCGGCTTGATCGCGTAGTCGCGCTTCTCCGACTCCGTCGTGAACATGTTCTCGCGGTAGTTCTGCCAGTGGCCCGACGCTTCCCACAGCGAGCGGTCCATGATCATCGGCGTCTTGATCTCGAGGTAGCCGGCTTCGTTCACCCGGCGGCGCATGTACTGCTCGACCTGCTGCCACAGCGCCCAGCCCTTCGGATGCCAGAACACCATGCCCGGCGACTCTTCCTGCATGTGGAACAGGTCGAGCTGCTTGCCGAGCTTGCGGTGGTCGCGCTTTTCCGCTTCCTCGAGCATGTGCAGGTATTGATCCTGGTCTTCCTTCTTCGTCCAGGCCGTGCCGTAGATGCGCTGCAGCTGTTCGTTCTTCGAGTCGCCGCGCCAGTACGCGCCCGCGACCTTCATCAGCTTGAAGACCTTCAGCTTGCCGGTCGACGGCACGTGCGGACCACGGCAGAGGTCCGTGAAGCCGCCGTGCGAGTACAGCTTGATTTCGTCGCTTTGCGGAATCGATTCGATGATCTCGGCCTTGTACTTCTCGCCGAGGCTGCGGAAATAACCGGCCGCCTCGTCGCGCGACACGACGCGGCGCGTCACCGGCTCATCCTTCTTCGCGAGCTCCTGCATGCGCTTTTCGATCTTTTCCAGATCTTCGGGCGTAAACGGGCGGTTATACGAGAAGTCGTAGTAGAAGCCGTTGTCGATCACCGGGCCGATCGTCACCTGCGCATCCGGATACAGGTCCTTCACCGCGTAGGCAAGCAAATGCGCGGTCGAGTGACGGATGATGTCGAGACCGTCGGCATCCTTGTCCGTGACGATTGCGAGCGATGCATCGCGATCGATGACCGTGGACGTATCGACCAGCTCGCCGTCGAGCTTGCCACCAAGCGCAGCCTTCGCAAGGCCGGGACCGATCGAGGCCGCAACCTCGGCAACTGTCACCGGATGCTCGTATTGTCGAACTGAGCCGTCAGGCAAGCGTATCGAAACCATAGCAATCTCCGTGATGCCGACAGTGGGCGGCAAACCAAGCACGCGATATCAAAGTCACGCGCGAAAATTTCGCGACAAAAAAAATGCGGCCCCGCTTTCGAGGGGCCGCATTCGATACTTCACTCAAACTGAAAGGGCGAAAACGTTCCTCGACTAGCGTCGCTCCGAAAAGGTTTCGATCAACGTTCGCGGTGTCATAACCGTATTCGCCTTGTTCGCGTTGAGTTATTTACTGCATCGAACACCCGAAAACCGGGCATTCTCAATTCGTTGGTAGGCTCGATTGGACTCGAACCAACGACCCCCACCATGTCAAGGTGGTGCTCTAACCAGCTGAGCTACGAGCCTAAAGAAGCTAAGATTATATGGGGCTATCGTTCACTTGGCAAGCGCTTTTATGCGGTCGCAGCAAAATGATCGTGCTCCACCCCCATTTACGAGGGCGTCACGCCTTGCGCCCCGCCCGCACCACGCCCGGCACTTCGCCGAGCAGCGTGCACGCACGCTGCACCTGCGCGGAATTCGACACCTCGACCGTGAACTGCATGAATGCCGCATTCCGGCGGCTCTGCGTCTTCACGCCCACCACGTTCATCTTCTCGCGCGCGAATACTTCGGAGATATCGCGCAGCAAGCCTTGCCGGTCGCTCGCCTCGATCATCAGGTCGACCGGATAGACGGACACGCCACGGCCGCCCAGCACGTCGGCCGACCAGGTTGTCTGCAGCACGCGCTCCGGCGCCCGTTCGGCCATCCGCCGGAACGTCGGGCAGTCACTGCGGTGAATCGACATCCCCTTGCCGCGCGTCACGAAACCGCTGATCGGGTCGGGCGGCGCCGGACGGCAGCAGCGCGCAAGCTGGGTCAGCAGCGCATCGACGCCAACCACCAGCACGCCGGTCGACGCGCCGTGCGCGACACTCGCCCCGCTGCTGCGCTTCTCGAAATCGGCGGGCGCCTCGGGCGCATGCTCGGGCGGCGGCGCATCCGACAGCGCATGCTCGACGTTGCGCAGGCTGAATTCTTCCTTGCCGACGACCGAGAACAGTTCCTCGGGCGACTTGAAGCCGAGCTTCGCGGCGAGGTTGTCGAGATTGACCGACGTCTTGCCCTCGCGCTGCAGCGTCTTTTCGACGAGCGCGCGACCATGCGCGATGTTCTCTTCCTGCTCGATCGAGTTGAACCACGCGCGCACCTTCTGCCGCGCACGCGGACTCTTCAGGTAGCCGAGCTGCAGGTTCAGCCAGTCGCGTGACGGCCCGCCCTCCTTCACCGCGACGATCTCGACCGTCTGCCCGTTCGCGAGCGACGTATTCAGCGGGACCATCACGCCGTCGACGCGCGCGCCGCGGCAACGGTGGCCGAGTTCGCTGTGCAGGTGGTACGCGAAGTCGACCGGCGTCGCGCCCTGCGGCAGCGCGATCACGCGCGCCTGCGGCGTCAGCACGTAGATGTGGTCGTCGTCGAGCGACGTCTCACGCAACTGCGCCCACGCCTGGTCACCCGACACTTCGGTACCATCCTCGACGTCGTCCTTCCACGCGAGCAGCTGGCGCAGCCACGCGATCTTCTCGTCGTACTTGTCGCTCGCCGAAAACTGGCCGCCGTAGCCGCGTGCTCCCGCTTCCTTGTAGCGCCAGTGCGCGGCGACGCCGTACTCGGCGAAACGGTGCATTTCCTGCGTGCGGATCTGCACTTCGAACGCGCGGCCGTCGTCGCCGATCACGACCGTATGCAGCGACTTGTAGCCGTTCGGCTTCGGACGCGAGATGTAATCGTCGAATTCCTTCGGCACCGGCTGCCACAGGTGATGCACGATGCCGAGCACCGCGTAGCAATCCTTGATGTCCGGCACGATCACGCGGAACGCGCGCACGTCGTACAGCTCGGAGAAGTCGAGCTCCTTGCCGCGCATCTTGCGCCAGATGCTGTAGATGTGCTTCGGCCGCCCGCTCACATCGGCCGGGATGTGCGCTTCCGCCAGTTCGTGCTGCAGCCGCTCGATCGCCTGCGCGACGTACGCCTCGCGTTCGATACGCTTTTCGTCGAGCAGCTTGGCGATGCGCTTGTAGGTGACCGGATCCTCGAAGCGGAACGCGAGGTCCTCGAGCTCCCACTTCAGTTGCCAGATACCGAGACGGTTCGCGAGCGGCGCATAGATCTCGAGCGTCTCGCGCGCGACGTCGGGAGGCGGATCGATCTTCGCCGCCGCGTAGTAACGCAGCGACTGCAACCGCGACGCCAGCCGGATCAGCACCACGCGGATGTCCTGCGCAAACGCGAGCAGCATCTTGCGCAACGCCTCGATCTGCGTACGCCGCTCTTGCGCGGCGTCGCGCCCGGCATCGGGCATCACGCTCTGCGCGGCGCGCAGGCTGACGGTGCCGAGCCGCAGCAGCTTGCGCACGTCGGATACGAGCCGGGCGACCTCTTCGCCGAACCGTTCGGTCAGCTCCCGCTCGGGATCATTCAGGTGCGGTGTGAGCACGAACAGCGCGGCCGCCTGCATTGCGTGCGGGTCGACGTTCAGCGTGCGCATGATCGACGCCGTGCCCGCCGAGTGATCGGCGAGCAGTTCGCCCGAAGACAGGCGCGCGTCACCGGCACGCTCGCGCACGAACGCGAGCACGTCGTCGAACGACGGCGCTGTGACGGAAGAAGCGGAAACGGACTCGGTCATCGCACGGCCAGGCGTATCGCGGTCATCGGAATGCTTCGCTTCGATCAGCTCCGTTGCGCGGCGACGACGACGATCTCGACGAGCAGCGCCGGATCCGCGAGCTTCGCCTCGACGGTCGCGCGCGGCGGCGTATTGCCCTGCGCGACCCACGCGTCCCACTCCGCGTTCATGCCTTCGAAGTTCGCGAGATCCGAAATGTAGATCTGCACCGACAGCAGATGAGCCTTGTCGCTGTTCGCTTCGGCAAGCAGCCGGTCGATGTGGCCGAGCACTTCGCGCGTCTGGCCCTTGATGTCCTGGGTGGTGTCTTCGGCGATCTGGCCGGCCAGATACACGGTACCGTTGTGGATCGCGGTTTCGGAGAGACGCGCTCCGACGTGGTGACGAATGACTGCCATGGAATGTTCCGGTCGTGTGAGTGGGTGAGAATCGGCGACGACGCGGCCCGCGTGCCGCCGAACCGCATATTATGACGCGTTTATGCGCCGCCTTCGACGAAAAACCGGCGGGCGAGCGCAATCTGGTCGACGCCGATGAACGCCGGTGCATGGCCCGCGCCCCGGATCTCGGCCTGCGTCACGTGCCGGCCGCGACGCACCATCTCCGCCACCGTGTCGCGCGACAGCAGGTCGGAACGCTCGCCGCGCACGACGAGCAGCGACGCATCGGTGGTCTCGATCGCGCGCCACAGCGCGGCCTCGCCGAGCGCGGCCAGCTCGGGCGTCGTCGCCTTGAACGGTTCGGCGATGCGCGGATCGTAGCGCATCGTCCAGCCCCCGTCGGGCAGCTCGCGCAGCAACGGCCCATTGATCTCGCGCCATTCGTCGTCGGTCAACGCACCGAACGGCAGCGACAGCGACGTCAGATAGTCGATGCCCTCCTGTTCGGTCGCGAAGCACGGCTGCACGCCGAGGTATTCGCCGATGCGCGTCAGCGAATCGGGCTCGATGCGCGGGCCGACGTCGTTGACGATCATCCGGCGCAGCGGCGAACCGGGCAGCCCCGCGAGCGCCATGCCGATCAGCCCACCCATCGACGTGCCGAACCAGTCGACCGACTCGACGTCGAGCCGCGCGATCAACGTGACCATGTCGGTCACATATTGCGGGATCGCGTAAAGCCGCGGATCGGCGAGCCAGTCGGAACGCCCGCGCCCGACGACGTCGGGGCAGACGACGCGATACGTATCGGACAACGCGGCGGCAAGCCGGTCGAAGTCGCGCCCCGAGCGGGTCAGCCCGTGCACGCAGACCAGCACACGCGGATTGGCGGGGTCGCCCCATTCGGTATAGGCGACGTGGTGAAGGCCGGCGGCGCTCGCACACTGCACACGTCGCTGACGGGGAACCGGGGGATTCGCAGAAGTTGATGGCATCGTTGGCATCCTGTCGAACGGGGGCGGTGCGGCGGGCAACACTCGCGCCGCCCGATGCGAACGATTGTAAACCGCTTCGCAACGACGGGCCGTCACGCGGCCGCAGTCATCCGACGCATCGTTCGCAACCGCTCACGCACTGCGGCGCCACGTCTCGCGCAACTGGTCGCGCAGGAAATCGACGAAGGTCCGCACGCGCAGCGGCACGTGACGGCCGCCGGGGTATACGGCATGGAGCGGTGCGGCAGGCGCCGCGAACGTCGGCAGCACACGGACGAGCCGGCCGGCCTCCAGATCGGCACCGACGTCCCAGATCGACTTCAGCGCAATTCCGGCGCCCTCCAATGCCAACGTGCGAGCCGCACCCCCGTCGTTCGTCAGCAGTGCGGCCGTCACTTCGACCGCCACTGCACCGTTTGCACCGTCGAACCGCCACTCCGTACGAGGCTGGTCACCCATCACGATGCATCGATGTGCGCGAAGTTCGGCCGGATGAGCCGGCATCCCGTGCACGGCGAGATAGCTCGACGACGCGCATAGCACGCGATGATTCGGCGCCAGTTCGCGCGCGATCATCGTCGAATCGGCAAGGCTGCCGATCCGCACGGCAACGTCGATGTCCTGCGCGAGCAGATCGACGATCGTGTCGGTCAGCATCAGTTGCACGGTCAACTCCGGATGTTGCCGTTGAAACGCCGCGACGAGCGGCGCAATCCGCAGCCGGCCGAGTTCGCCGGGCGCCGTCAGGCGCAGCACGCCGCTGACCGTGCCGCGACGATCGCTCATCAGCGTTTCGGCGCGATCGACCTCGGCCAGGATGCGCAGCACCTGCGCATGGAACTGCGCACCGTCGTCGGTCAGCGTCTGCTGCCGCGTCGTCCGGTGCAGCAGACGCACGCCGAGCTGCGACTCGAGATGCGCGAGCCGCTTGCTGACGACGGACAGCGACAAGTCAAGCTCGCGCGCCGCCGCGGACAGGCTGCCGGCCGACACGATTCTCGCGAAGGTATCGAGCGCCGGGAGATCGTCGATCAGCATCGCGGCACCTGTCCAGCCTCGACATTTCCTTTTGTCGAATAATCCATTCGCCTTTTCCCCGTATTTAAGCTCGAAATGGAAACCTACCATACCTGTAGCGCGTCGCCCCACGACGCCATCCACAGGACACCCGAAACCATGTCGATTCACTTTCCTCCGATCGCACGCCCGATTACCCGCGTCATCGCTGCAGCGGCCTGTGTCGTTGCACTGTTGCCTGCAGCGTCCCGCGCCGCCGACCTTCTCGATCCGCACAGCCTGACCGTCGCGACCGACGTGCCGGCTACGCAGGCACGTGCGCAAATCCTCGCCGCGCGTCGCTACGGCACGTTCTGGAATACCGGTGATGCGACCCTCGCCCGCACCGCGCTCGCGGCCGATTTCGTCGACCGGACATTGCCGGCCGGCCGTGAGCAAGGTGTAGCGGGACCGCTCGCGGCGTCCAGCACGATGCGCACAGCCATCCCCGACCTGCGTTGCGACATCGAACAGATGATCGTGGCGGGCGACCGTGTCGTCGTGCACCTGCACTTTCGCGGACATTTCACCGGCACGTTCAATGGCACGACCGGAAGCGGACAGTCGATCGACTTCATCGCGACCGACATCTACCGGATCGACCATGGCCGGATAGCAGAAAACTGGCACATCGAGGACAACCTGACGCTGATGCGTCAGCTCGGGCTCGTCGGCTGACGGAGGAAACGATGACTGACAGCAATCACGGTTCGACGACGCATCCGGCTCGCCGCACGTTTCTTGCACAAGCGGGTGCCGGGCTGGCAGCCGGCATCGCGATGGCCGCGGGCGCCTCCGGGTCGGCAACGGCCGCCCCGACACCGGGCCCCGCATCGACAGGTACCGGCAGGTTCTGGCAAGGCGACACGCGCCTCGTCATCTCGATCTCGATGCAGTTCGAGGCCGGCGGACAACCGCCCAAGGGCGCGGACAGCCCGTTCCCGTCCGTCGAATTTCCGTCGTCGGTGCCGATCGATCTGGCCTCGGCCACGTGGTTCGCATATGGCTACCGTGAAGGAATTCCGCGCCTTCTCGACCTGTGGGACCGGCATGGCGTGAAAGTCACGTCGCACATGATCGGAGAGGCCGCACGCCGGCATCCCGAACTGGCACGCGAGATCGTGACGCGCGGCCACGAAGCGGCCGCGCACGGCCCGACGTGGCGATCGCAATTCGCGATGAGCCGCGACGACGAGCGCCGCTTCCTCACCGAAGCTCGCGACATGGTTGAAGCAGTGACGGGACAGCGACCGATCGGCTACAACTGCAACTGGCTGCGGCGCGGACCGAACACGCTGCCGCTGCTGCAGGAACTCGGCTACGTGTATCACATCGACGACGTCAGCCGTGACGAGCCGTTCATCGAAACCGTCGACGGCCGCGATTTCGCGGTCGTTCCGTACACGTTGCGCAACAACGACATCCTGCTGATCGAAGGCCGCAACTATTCCACGACGATGTTCCTCGAGCAGATCAAACTCGATTTCGACCAGTTGTACGCGGAAGCCGGACAGCGGCGGCGATTGATGTCGATCAGCGCGCACGACCGGATTAGCGGCACGCCGCAGATGGTCCGCGCATGGGACGCATTCCTGCACTACGCTCGATCGCATCCGGGCGTAGCCTTCATGCGCAAGGACGACATTGCCCGCTTTGCCCTGCACAGCCCGTCGACGGTGCGCGAAGCCGAAACGATCTGACCGGATTGCGCCCACCTCTTCACCTCGGAAGGACCACCATGAACGATTCACTCCACGGAAAGAAGGTACTCGTCGTCGGCGGCAGTTCCGGCATCGGTGCCGCCGCCGCGAAAGCATTCGCACAACTTGGCGCTGTCGTCACGATTGCATCGCGCGACCCGGCCAGGGGTAATGCAGATGCCACGCCGGGCGCGCACGTGCGCACCGAAGCGCTCGACATCACCGATACGGCGGCCGTCGATGCGTTCTGCGCGCGCATCGGGCAGTTCGACCACGTCGTGATTTCGGCCGCGAAGACGGCGACGGGCCCGGTCCGCACGCTGCCGCTTGCCGACGCGCAAGCCGCGATGGACAGCAAATTCTGGGGCGCATACCGCGTCGCACGCTCGATCGATATCGCGCCCGGCGGTTCACTGACGTTCGTGTCGGGTTACCTGAGCGTACGGCCGAACGCATCGTCGGTACTGCAGGGCGCGATCAACGCGGCGCTCGAGGCGCTCGCCCGCGGCCTTGCACTCGAGCTGGCACCCGTGAGAGTGAATGCCGTGTCACCCGGCCTGATCGCGACGCCGCTGTGGGACAAGCTCGCACCCGATGCGCGCGATGCGATGTACGCGGGCGCCGCGCAGCGCCTTCCGGCACGCCGCGTGGGCCAGCCGGAGGATGTCGCGAATGCGATCGTATATCTGGCGGCAACGCCTTATGCGACTGGCTCGACGGTGCTGATCGACGGCGGCGGTGCGATCGCGTAATGTATGCGGCCATGACAAAACGCCCCGCGTTCCATAGGGGAACGCGGGGCGTCGAGCGTCGTGCCGGAAAGCCGGCGCTTACACGACCGCGCTCACATCGAGCGGCGCGCCTGTCTTCGCCTGGATCTCTTCCGCGCTCACGCCGTCGGCAAGCTCGAGCACTTTCAGGCCATTCGGCGTCACTTCGATCACGCCGAGATCGGTGATGATCAGGTCGACCACGCCAACACCCGTCAGCGGCAGGTTGCATTCGTCGAGGATCTTGTGCTGATCGCCCTTCGCGACGTGCTCCATCAGCACGACGACGCGCTTCACACCCGCGACGAGGTCCATCGCGCCGCCCATCCCCTTGATCATCTTGCCCGGGATCATCCAGTTCGCGAGGTCGCCCGTCTTGCTGACCTGCATCGCGCCGAGGATCGCGAGGTTGATGTGGCCGCCGCGGATCATCGCGAACGAATCGGCCGACGAGAAGATGGACGAACCCGGCAGCGTCGTGACGGTCTGCTTGCCGGCGTTGATCAGGTCGGCGTCGACTTCGTCCTCGGTCGGCGACGGGCCGATGCCGAGCAGGCCGTTTTCCGACTGCAGCCACACCTCGACGCCCGCCGGCACGTGGTTCGCGACGAGCGTCGGCAGCCCGATGCCGAGGTTCACATAGAAGCCGTCCTGCAGTTCCTTCGCCGCGCGCGCGGCCATCTGGTCACGATTCCAGGCCATGTCAGTCTCCTTTCGCGCGTACGACGCGTTGTTCGATGCGTTTTTCGGGCGTCGCGTTCAGCACGATGCGCTGCACGAAGATCCCCGGCGTATGGACCTCGTCCGGATCCAGCGTGCCGTTCTCGACGATCTCCTCGACTTCCGCCACGGTGATCTTGCCCGCCATCGCGCACATCGGGTTGAAGTTGCGCGCGGTGCGGCGATAGATCAGGTTGCCGGACTTGTCGGCCTTCCACGCCTTCACAAGCGCGACGTCGGCCGTCAGCGACGGCTCGAGCACGTAGTGGCGATCGCCGAACTGGCGTGTTTCCTTGCCTTCCGCGATCACGGTGCCGTAGCCGGTGTTCGTGAAAAACGCCGGGATGCCGGCACCGCCCGCGCGCAGCTTCTCGGCGAGCGTGCCCTGCGGCGTGAATTCGAGCTCGAGTTCGCCGGCCAGGTACTGCCGCTCGAACTCCTTGTTCTCGCCGACGTACGACGAGATCATCTTCTTGATCTGGCGCGTTTCCAGCAGCAGGCCGAGACCGAAGCCGTCGACACCCGCGTTGTTGCTGATGCAGGTGATGCCCTTGACGGCGGAATCGCGCAGCGCCGCGATCAACGCCTCCGGAATCCCGCACAGGCCGAAGCCGCCCACCGCGAAGGTCTGTCCGTCGCGGACGATCCCTTCCAGCGCGGCCGCCGCGCTTGGATAGACTTTGTTCATCTGTATGTCCCTTCCTCTATGGAAACCAGCAAAACCGGTTCACGCGCCCACTGGGCCGCAAGCCCGCCGCATCATTCTATGCATGCACGGCGATACCTGCGTCGAAGCGCGCTGTTTTTATATCGCGACAAGGCGCCGCGAGATGCCTGAAAGGGTACGATGCGGCGCGGATGCGGCACAATACGCAAAAATACATAAGCGTTTGCCTCCGCTTGCCTGCGCCATGCCCGCTCTCGATTACCAGACTGCCTTTCACCTCGCGCCGCTCGGCCTCGTGATGTCGCGCGACCGCGTGATCGAGGACTGCAACGACGCGCTCGCGTCGATCTTCCGCTGTGCGCGGGCCGATCTGATCGGGAAGTCGTACGAGGTGCTCTATCCGTCGCCGGACGAATTCCAGCGCATCGGCGAGCGCATCTCGCGCGTGATGATCGCGAACGGCACCTACGCCGACGACAGAATCATGAAACGAGCCGACGGCGAGCTATTCTGGTGCCACGTGACGGGGCGCGCACTCGACCGCACCGCACCGCTCGCGGCCGGCGTCTGGACGTTCGAGGACCTGAGCGCGACGCGCCGCGTCGCTGTCGAGCTGACGCCGCGCGAGCGCGAGATCGCCGCGCAGCTCGCGACCGGCAAGACCAGCAAGCAGATCGGGCGCGTGCTCGACATCAGTTCGCGCACGGTCGACATCTATCGGGCGCGGTTGATGCGCAAGTACGGCACGAACAATACGCCGGAACTGCTGCAGCGCCTGCTCGGCCAGTAAAACGCACCCGGGAATGGCCATCGGCCGCGGGAAGCGGCCGATTCGGGAAATCAACGGGAAATGGCGACACACCGGCGCCCGAGCGCCGGCTTCGGTGCCGCCGCGCTCAGCCGACCTTCGCCGCGAGCGCGCGCTCGATCGTATCGCGCAACAGTTGCGGCAGCGGCACCGACTTGCCGAGCGCGTAGTCGACCCACACGCATCGCGCGTTGCCGCGCGCATAGACATGCTCCGGATCGTCCGCGCGCGTCAACTCGAAACCAGTGTCGAAGCTGCTGCGGCCGGGCTTCGCGGCCGACATCCTCGCGATCACGTCACCCGGATAGTGCAGTTGCTTCAGGAACTCCATCGAGGCCGTGACGATCACGGGCCCCTGCCCCTCGCCGTTGCCGCCAGCGATGCCGAGTTCCTCGAACCACGAGATCCGGGCCTGCTCCATGTAGCGGAAATAGACCGTGTTGTTCACATGGCCGAATGCATCCATGTCGCCCCAGCGGATCGGCATCGACATTTCAAATACGGGGGAATATTCGCTCATTGCAGTCTTCTTTGTTGCTGAATGTCATCCACTCAGGCGAGGCCGAAGCCATCATCGGCGGAGATAATCGAGCCGTTGATGAACTGCGACTCGTCGGCCGCGAGCAGCAACAACAGCCCGTCGAGATCCTGCGGCTTGCCGACGCGCCGGCGCGGCAGCATCGACTGCAGCTTCTGGCCCTGCTCGGTTTCCCACAGGTAATGATTGATTTCGGTATCGATGTAACCCGGACAGATCGCGTTGACGTTGATTCCGTGGCGGCCCCATTCGAGCGCCATCGCACGCGTCATCTGCACGACCGCCGCCTTGCTCATCGCATACAGCCCGATCTGCGGAAACACGCGCAGCCCGGCTACCGAAGCGATGTTGATGATCCGGTACGGCGGCTTGCCGTTGCCGTTCGCGCGCATGATCATCCGCTTCGCGACTTCCTGCGCGACGAAAAACGCGCCGCGCGTGTTGGTGTCGAACACGAACTCGAAATCGGCTGGCGTCACGTCGACGAGCTTCTGCATCGTCGAGACGCCCGAATTGTTCACGAGGATGTCGATCGTGCCGGCTTCCGTTTCCGCGTGCGCGATGGCCGCCTTGATGCTCTGCACGTCGGTGACGTCGAGCGACACGACGTGCGCGGCACCGCCCGCCGCCTCGATTTCCGCGCGCAGCTCCTTCAGGCGCTCGACGCGGCGGCTCGCGAGCACGACCTTCGCGCCGGCCTGCGACAGCACCTGTGCAAAGCGCTGCCCGAGGCCGCTCGATGCGCCCGTGACCAGTGCGACCTTGCCTTCCAGATTGATCGATCGACCCATTGCACATCCCCTTTCGATGTCGTTTCGCCGCCGCGGGCGCCCTGTCCCACGCAGCATAACCCTAGCACAAAAAATAGAACGATCGTGCTAATCTACGCGCATGCTGTTGCGGCAAGCGTTTCGTTTCGCAGACAATACGCTCCCGAATAAAAGCATTCTAACGGTTAGAGGAACGCCAATGACCCCCGCAAGCCTCATCGAGCAATACGGCCCGCGCGAATCGATGGAATACGACGTCGTGATCGTCGGCGGCGGCCCCGCCGGGCTGTCGGCGGCGA
>NZ_CABVPN010000031.1 GCF_902499115.1 Burkholderia diffusa | reverse complement strand
TGATACTTGCGCTCGGATTCCTTGATCGGCATATCGTTGATGCACGCATAGCGGCGCTGCATGAGGCCATCCTCGCCAAACTCCCAGTTCTCGTTGCCGTAGGAGCGGAACCAGTTGCCCGAGTCGTCGTGCCATTCGTAGGCGTAGCGCACAGCAATGCGATTGCCGCCGAATGCCCACAGTTCCTTGATCAGACGATACTCGTGCTCCTTCTTCCACTTGCGCTCGAGGAACGCCTGCGCTTCCGCTCGATTGTTCGCGAACTCTGCGCGATTGCGCCATTTCGTGTCGAGCGAATAGGCGAGCGCGACCTTGGCGGCGTCGCGCGAATTCCAGCCATCTTCCGCGAGACGGACTTTCTCGATGGCGGATTCGCGTGTGAAAGGAGGAAGCGGCGGACGAAGTTCAGTGTTGGTCGACATGGTGTTACCTCAGTGGCTGGTGGATGAAGACCCGATACCGGGCCGAAGGGTGGATAAGAGCAGTGCTGCGTGTTCTCGATCGCTTAGTCTGGCGATATGTCCGTGTGCAGGGCGGACTTCGCCCGCTTACACCGCGAAGGTGATGTAACCGCCCGAGTGCGTCATGATGTGCGCCCAACGCACGGCTGCGTACAGGCCCTCGGCGGATGCAAAGTCGCTGCCATCAATCGCGACGACCCACTGGTCCTCTTTGAGGCGAAGCGCGAGTCGTTGGTTTTCGACCAAGTCGCTGTACCAGCGCCACGTGGCCGGATTCGACTTATCGGCCTGCAGAGCTTGATGAAGGGCAGTGACTTCGCAATCTGAGGGGCACATGACAGTCTCCTTGACGTACCGACCTTGAATGATTGAGACAGGTCTGTCTCAATATTGGTGTAGACAGGTCTGTCTGTCAAGAGGTTTTTTGAGCCTCTCGACGCCTGTGCAGAGACAGGTCTGTCTGCAATAATGGAGGCATGATTTGGTAAAAAAGGGGCCGAAATGTCACAACCCTCAGCACGCGATCGGATATTGGAAACCGCGGCGCGCCTGTTCTATCAGGACGGGTTCCGTGCCACGGGCATCGACAAGATCATCGCCGAGTCAGGCGTCGCAAAAATGTCGCTTTACCGGCACTTCGCCTCCAAGAGCGAACTTATTGCAGCGTTCCTGGACCGCCGTCATGAGTTCTGGATGCGCTGGTTTGTCGAAGAGGTGGAGGCTCGTTTTGCTCAGCGTGCCGAGTTATCCGTCGTCGCGGAAGCCTTAGGTGAATGGTTCGCGCAGGAAGACTTCCGTGGTTGCGCCTTTATCAATGTGGTCGCCGAAGCCGGATCGACGGGAGACGCGGGGCACCTTCAGCAGGCCGTATCCCATAAGCACGCGCTTGAGCAGTACATTTCTGAACTTGCTGGCCGCCTCGGGCTTCAGTCGCCTGCTGCCGTCGCCGCAGATGCTTTGCTCTGCGTAGAAGGCATGATTGTGCGCTATCAGATGACACATGATTCCACAGTGGTGGATTCGGGCAAGCGTGTACTGGCGAGAATCGAAGAAGGCGCGTCAACAAAGCGCAGGTCCAAAGCTGCCTGACGGGTCTTTTCTGCGTGGACATCAACACTGGTGTCGCGTTTCATGGATGCAGAGCCTCTCGGCCGAGTAACGCAGTTCCTCCACTTGCTCAGAGGCGCCCTGCCGTCGTCCGGCTTTCGCGCCACCGCCTGTCCACTTGCTTCCCGTGTGCACCGTTCGTACGTCTCAGCCTGCTCGGACACCAATGAAGCAGGTCGATCGACTCTCTACATCGGCGTGCGTCGGCGCTTCCCTGCCTGCGTCCCAGTCGCAGCGCAGGCACAGATGGAGCACAAGCTGCAGCTGATCGCGGAACTGCGCTACGAGGCCTATTTCCTGACCGTGTACGACATCGTGCAGTTTGCGCGCCAAAACGGCAACTTGTGCCAAGGCCGCGGATCGGCCGCGAACTCGTGCATGCGCCACGCGCGCGGCGTGACTGAGGTCGCCCCATCAGGCCAATCTATGGTTGACCGCAATCGGTAGGATTGGCGGAGATACCATATCGACGTCGATTTCGAGCATCAGCGTCGCGAAGAGGTCATGCAGTACATCTACCGCAAGTACGGCTGCGATCGCGCAGCGCTGACGGCTGCCGTCACGACATACCGGCCGCGCAGCGCATTGCGGGAAGCCGGCAAGGCGCTCGGCGTGGATCCGGCGATCGTCGATCGCGTCGCGAAGCAGCATCACTGGTTTGACTCGCGCGCCGATCTGCTGCAGCGGTTTGCCGAGGCCGGCCTCGATCCCGAAGCGCCGCTCAACCAGCAGTGGGCCGCATTCGCCGCGCAGCTGCTCGGCTATCCACGGCACCTGTCGCAGCACTCGGGCGGCTTCGTGATCAGCCGCGGCAAGCTCACCCGGCTCGTGCCGGTCGAGAACGCAGCGATGGAGGATCGCTCCATCATTCAATGGGACAAGGACGACATCGAGGCGCTCGGCATCCTGAAGATCGACGTCCTGGCGCTCGGCATGCTGTCGATGGTGCGCCGCGCGCTCGACATGATCTGGGAGAAGCGCGGCGAGACTTTCGAACTGCAGGACATCCCGGCCGAGGACAAGGCGACCTACGACATGCTGTGCGACGGCGACAGCATGGGCGTGTTCCAGGTGGAATCGCGCGCGCAGATGTCGATGCTGCCGCGTCTGCGGCCGCAGTGCTTCTACGATTTGGTGATCGAAGTCGCGATCGTGCGGCCGGGCCCGGTGCAGGGCGGGATGGTGCAACTGCGTACGCGGCTCTGCCGGGCCAAAGAGTGCGAGACCATCATGCGGGTCTTCGGCGGTCTGGCCATAGCCGAACTGAAGCAGAGGCTCGCCAAGGAAGTGAAATACGTCAGTCATGGTGCGGAAGCTCCGTCGCTCGAGGATGCCCGCGCTCACAGTCAGGAAAACACGGCGCTAGCAGTATTACTGGACGCTGCTAGCACTCTTGTGAACGCCGCTAGCAGTGATTGTGAACGCCTACATCATCGAACGGAGGCGGGTGCCGGCGCGCGGCGTTGCCCGATGCGCGGCATGCGGGACCGCGCACGCGATCGCCATGAACGCGATACCGCGCAGCAACCTTTCTGGAGCCTTGCGATCGTCATCGGGACAGGGGAATACCCTGTCTTTTTTTTCTGTTTCTGTTTTATGTATCATGACCTAACTTTTGCAGCATGTACTAATTACAATGATCGACGATTCCTTATCAGAAAAAGGACGATCGGCATGGAGACAGGCAGGACTGCGAATGGCGAACGTCGAGTGCCATGCGACCGATGGCTCGGCCGCATGCGGGCGCGGGTGTTCGCGAACCGGCTCGCGCATCGGGCTCGATGCCCGAGCCGGCGGCAGGGGAAGTTGCTTGAGGTTGTTCAGTCGTCAGATTCCGCGCGTGCGATATGCGCGTGCCGCCCAGGCGGCCGCCGCCCGCGTCATTTCAGGCTGTAACCCGGAAAGACATCATGTCCAGGAAGTCATCCCCCAACGGCGCGGCCAACCTGTCGCGCAGGCAGTGGCTCAAGGCCACGGGCGCCTCCGTCGCGATCGGCGGCCTTGCAATGAGCGCGTCGCGTGCGAGCGCCGATGCGGCGCCCGTACCGGGCGACGTGCTCGACGTCGCGATCGTCGGCGCCGGGCTGGCCGGCCTGACGGCCGCGCGCGACCTGCGCTACGCGGGCTGCGAATCCTTCGCGGTGCTCGAGGCGCGCGATCGCGTGGGCGGCCGCACGCTCAACTACGACGTGGGCGGCGGCTATGTGACGGAAGTTGGCGGCCAGTGGATCGGCCCGGGCCAGACGGCTGTCGCGGATCTCGCCCGCGAGCTGGAAGTCGGCACGTTCCCGAGCTATTACGCAGGCAAGACGGTCA
Source organism: Burkholderia diffusa (assembly GCF_902499115.1). Classification (GTDB taxonomy): domain Bacteria; phylum Pseudomonadota; class Gammaproteobacteria; order Burkholderiales; family Burkholderiaceae; genus Burkholderia; species Burkholderia diffusa. The sequence continues at coordinate 93,392 of NZ_CABVPN010000031.1, read as the reverse complement.
TTCTCGGCGGCGACGGGCGCGCCGAGATCGACCTGCAGGGCACGCTCGGCACCGACGAAGCCGTCGCGGCGAAGCTCGGCCGGCTGTCGCGCGACGTGCCGTCGGCCACGCCATGGACCTCGCCGAAGGCGGCCGAGCTCGACCGGCTGTCGGTCGGCGACTGGCTCGCGCAGCAGGGCATCCAACCCGAAGACCGGATGGGCTGGAACGCGTCGATCGCGCTGTCGGGCGGCGTCGCGCCGGCGAAGATGGGGCTGCTGCATTTCCTGTCGATGATCAATTCCGCCGATTGCGATTACGCGCAGCTCGACTCGATCAAGCACAGCGCGCAGGAAACCCGCTTCGTCGGCGGCTCGCAGGCCCTCAGCCTTCGGATGGCGCAGCAACTCGGCGACAAGGTGCGCCTGTCGGCACCGGTGCGCCGGATCGTCGGCTGGGATCGTGATGTCGTCACGCTGCAGACGGACCGCGGCACGGTGCGCGCGAGACAGGTCGTGATGGCGCTCCACCCGGCACTGTGTCACCGGATGCAGTTCGATCCGCCTCTGCCGGCGCCGCGCGCGGCACTGCAACGTGCGTGGCCCGCGCATTCCCCGGCGCGCAAGACGGCGATGGTCTATCGCCGCCCGTTCTGGCGCGACAAGGGGCTGAACGGCCACATCTTCCAGACCAATGGGCCGATCTTCTGGGCCTACGACAATTCGCCGCCCGGCGGCGAGATCGGCGTGATCAACGCGTTCGTCAAGAACGCGATGCTGCCGTCGGATCCGCAGGCGGCGAAGCAGATGCTCGCCGAGCTCTACGCGCAGGCGTGGGGTGCCGACGCGCTGCAGCCGGTGTCGTACCACGATCGTGACTGGGGGCTCGCCGACCCGTGGACGATCACGTGCGTTTCCGCGATTCCGCCCGGATTCTGGACCGCACACGGCGACGCGCTGCGCACGCCGTGCGGCAACCTGATCTGGTCGGGCACCGAGACCGCGAACATCTGGGCCGGCTACATGGACGGCGCCGTCCGCTCGGGTCACCAGGCCGCGCTTCAGGCGCTCAACAAACTGCGCCGCGCGTAGGAGACCGGAAATGAAGAAACGTATCGTGCTGCTCGCCGTGCTCGTGGTCGCCGGCGCGCTTCTGGCCGTCTACGGCCCGACGCTGCTCGGCTTCTATCGCCTGCAGCGCCATATCGACGAGACGGCACAGGCCGACGAGGCCGACGGCGGCCCGTGGCCGCGCACGACCGACGTGTGCATGGGCTGCCACGGCGTGAAGGGCTCGTCGCTGAACGACGCGTATCCGAGCCTCGCCGGCCAGCCCGCGCAGTACGTGGCCGCGCAGCTTCACGCGTTCGCGAGCGGACAACGCGCGAACCCGACGATGGGGCCGCTCGCGATGACGATGAGCGAAGCCGAGATCGCGCGTGTGGCCGGCTACTACGCGAAGCAGGCGCCGTTCGCGAACCGCTATTTCAAACCGGATGCGCGACTGCGCGCGAAGGGCGAGCAACTCGTGACGGGCGGCGCGTGCGTCGCTTGCCACGGCGCGCGACTGACGGGCCAGGCGCAGTTTCCGCGGCTCGCCGGGCAGGGGTACGACTACCTGCGCGTGCAACTCGACGCGTTCGCGAACGGCACGCGCAGCGAGGCGACCGGCACGATGCAGCGCGTCGCGCAGGCGATGTCGGCGGACGATCGGGCGGCGGTGGCCACCTATCTCGCGAGCGTCAGCCCGGTCACGCAGTGAATCAACGGTAGCAATCGACCTCCGGAGTTCGAACCATGGATCACAGATCACTTGTACTTTGTCTTTCCAGCGCGACGCTGGCGGCGACGACCGGCCTGTACGGCCTCAAGTTCGTCCGCAAGCGCAATTTCCTGCTCGGCTTCGAGTGGTGGATCGTGACGATCTCCGCATCCAATGCGGTGATCTTCTTCGCGACCGAATTACCGGTGTCGTACGCCATTTCGCACTTCCTCGACGCGTTCTCGCGCGGATTCGGGATGCCGGTGATCGCGGTCGCCGGTCTGATGGCCGTCACGCACGGCTACCGGCCGTCGATGCGGCAGGACGTGACGCTGTTCGTGCTCGCGACGCTCGGGACGATCGCGCTCGTGGCCGGCGTGTTGCAGAACGCGCTTCCGTACTTCTATGTGGCGATGTGGACGCTGATGTCGATCTATCTCGCCGGCTTCGTGCTGCGGCTCGCGCGTGCCGACCACGTGTTCCATGCGCTGACGACGACGATCGCGCTCGTCGCTTCGCAGGCGATCGCGTGCATCTACGATTTCTACAAGATCCCGGGCGAGGAAACCAACGTGGTGTTCAATTTCTACGTGCTTGCGCTGCTGGCCTGGTCGTACCTGACCGTCACGCTCTATTACGCGTATGGCGCATTGGAGCGCGACGCCGCACGCGGCAAGGTGAACGCGAACGTATTGTCGTATCCGAAATGAATAGGCGTACTGAGGAAGAGGATATGATCCGGACGAAGTGCGAACCCGGCCGCGGAGACCGCGGAGCGCGCGGATGGCTCCGGTCAGGCTGACCCGCGCGCAGCGACGCGATGCGACACGCGAACGCCTGCTCGGCGCCGCGCGCGCGATCTTCGCGGAGAAGGGCTATGCGGCCGCGAGCGTCGAGGATATCGCCGCGGCGGCCGGGCATACACGCGGCGCGTTCTATTCGAACTTTCGCAGCAAGACGGAGATGCTGTTCGAGCTGCTGCGGCGCGATCACGACGATGCCGCGACGGCGCTGCAACGGATCGCCGGCATGCCGGCGGGTTCGGCGGAGGACGCGCAGCGGACGCTGCTCGCCTGCTGGCGGCGGCGTGCCGCGCGGGATGCGTCGCGGCTGATATGGCTGGAAGCGCAACTGCAGGCGGCGCGCGATCCGCAGTTCCGTGCGCAGTTCGGTGCGTTGCTGCATGAGCGGCAAGCGCTCGCGACCGCATGCATCGATGCATTCGCGGCGCGTGCCGGCGTGTCGCTGCCATTGCCCGCGTGGCTGCTGGCGCTCGGCCTGACCGCGCTGTGCGACGGCGTGCACGCGTGTTGTGCGGCCGACGCGCGCGGCACCGTGGACACGCTGGCCGATGCCGTGCTGGTCGGCTTCGTCACGCATACGGTGTTCGACCGCATGCGCGGATGACGTGTCGGCGACGCCGCGGCCGGCGTCGCCGCCCGACTGTATGAAAGCTGAAAGCAGGTTGTCATGGCGGGACGGCAAACCGCCACGACGCACGTTCGAACAAGCAGACGAAACAGGGAATACCCCCTCTTTTTCTTTCTCGTACTTTTGTCATGATGACCTAACATTGTCACCATGTTCTACTGAAGGTGCCGGCAATGACCGATCACGGCCGGCAGTGGTTGGACGAATCAGGAGATCTACGATGGATGCACTTACACGCAAGGCTTTCTTCGAGGACGGCGCGGTTCTCGTCGAAGGCGTACTCGACGCGGCGCAGCTCGAGCAGTGCCGCGCCGCGTTCGACTGGGGGATGGAGAACCCGGGCCCGATGGCGACGGCGCTGCTCGACGGCACCGAATACCGGTCGCACAACGACAACGCGAACCCGTACGCGAAGGCGCGGCTCGACGAACTGGTCGGCACGCTGCCGTTCGGCAAGCTGTTCGCCGACCTGTGGGGCTCGAAGCACGTGTGGTACTTCGCCGAGGAACTGTTCATGAAGGCCGGTGGCAAGAGCGCGCGCTCGCCGTGGCACCAGGACACGTCGTACCTGCCGTGGGAGGGCATGCACTTCGGCAATGCGTGGATCAGCTTCGAGCACGTGCCGAAGCGCAACGCGCTGGAGATCGTGCGCGGCTCGCATCGCGGCGTGCGCCACGACGGCACCACGTTCCAGAACGCGGAGGACCCAACCGATCCGCTGCACGGCGGCGACGTGTGGCCGCGGCTGCCGAACATCGAAGCGGAGCGCCGCGCGGCGCCCGACGCGTACGACATCATTTCGTGGGAAACGAAGCCTGGCGACGTGGTGCTGCTCCATCCGGGCGTGCTGCACGGCGGTGGCGCGGTGGATGCCGCGTTCCCCGACCGCCACACGCTCGTGCTGCGCTTCTTCGGCGACGACGCGACGTTCAGCCCGCTGCCCGAGCAAAGCCGTTCGGGTTTCACGCCGGCCGGCGTGCTGTTCGTCGACGAGCTCGCCGGGCTGAAGGCCGGCGATCCGTTCCGCGCACCGTGTTTCCGTCAACTCGTCTGAGCAAGGAGTCTTCAATCATGTCAGCTACCCCGAAGCGGCAATCGATCGTTCCGCCGCCGTTCCAGCCGTGGTACGACGCATACCACTTCTCGCCGGCCACGCGCGTCGGCGACACGATCTGGGTGTCGGGCCAGGTCGGACTCGACGCGCAGATGCAGCCGGCCGACGGCGTGGCGGCGCAGGCGCGGATCGCGTTCGAGAGCTTGAAGATGATCCTGGAAGCGGCGGGCGCGAGTCTCGCCGACGTCGTCGAACTGACGACCTTCCATACGAACCTTCAGCAGGAAACGCAGGATTTCGCGGCGGTCAAGGACGCATATTTCCCGGACCGCTACCCGTCGTGGACGGCGGTCGGCGTGTCGCAACTGGCGCTGCCGGGGCTGTGCGTCGAAGTGCGTGCAGTCGCGGTGGCCGGGTCGGGCAGGGACTGAGACAGGCCGCAGTGCGTCATTCCTTCCAGACGGGCATTCGTGATGAATCGCAGTCCTGACGGAATGATGGAGGCGTATCGAAACAGGCAGGCGGCCGTCCGTCATCGGGGACGACCGTCATCAGGGAGCGATGCGATCGCCGGTCGGTGATCGCGAGCGGATTGAATGCGTCGCACCCGGGACGGGCGAGCGAACGCGCAGTGGGAAGGAGAACCATGATGAGCAAGCATCAATTCTGGGCCGCGTCCGCACTCGCGGCCGCTGCATGTCTCGCGCTCGGCACGGCCGTCGCGGCGGACGACCTGACGCCGGCCGGCGCCGATCGCTCGGCGAGCAAGGACGGCTCGGTGCCGGCCTACACCGGCAAGCAGTCGCCCGACGCGGGCTGGGAATGGGGCAAGGTGCGCGCCGATTTCTGGAAGCATCGCAACGAGAAGCCGCTGTACTCGATCGATGCGGCGAACGTCGACAAGTACGCGGACAAGCTGTCGCCCGGGCAGGTCGCGTTGATCAAGCAGAAGAAGGGCTACCGGATGGACGTCTATCCGTCCCACCGCGAATGCCAACTGCCGGATGTCGTCGAGCAGAACTCGAAGGCGAACCTGAGCGCCGCGAAGCTCGGGCCGGCGGGTGACACGCTCGGGGCGGCCATATTGCCGGGCGTGCCGTTCCCGCAGCCGAAGAGCGGCGTCGAGGCGATCCTCAACTACGAGATGCGCTATCGCGGCGAAGGTGTCGACTGGGGGCAGATGGCGACGACCGTGTCGCCTCGTCCGGGCAGCAGCGAATGGATCGACGCGGTCGGCCCGCAGACGTTCTTCTTCCCGTCCGGCAAGCTCGGCAAGCATTCGCCGCAGGACGTCGATCAGCTCAGCACGGCCGTGTACTTCCAGATGAACTCGCCGGCCGCGCTGGCCGGTCAGGCGTTCGTGCAGCGCCAGTATTTCGACAAGCCGTCGGAGACGTACTACTACTTCCCCGGCCAACGCCGCGTGCGGCGCATGCCAGCCTATACGCACGACGCGCCGCTGATCGGCTTCGAGAACCAGTACCTGATCGACGAAGCGAACATGATCAACGGCTCGCTCGACCGCTTCAACTGGAAGCTGGTCGGCAAGAAGGAAATGATCGTCCCGTACAACGCGTTCGGCATGTACAAGTTCAAGAGCAAGCTGCACGACGTCGCGACGCCGGACGGTGTCGCGGCGACGAGCCGGCGCTACGAGACGCACCGCGTGTGGGTCGTCGAGGCGACGCTGAAGCCGAGCGCACGGCACGTCGCATCGAAGAAGGTGTTCTATCTCGACGAGGACAGCTGGCTCGCGCTGGTCGGCGAGGACTACGACGCGCAGGGCAAGCTGTGGAAGGTGCGCGAAAGCTATCCGATCCCGGTGTGGGAGCTCGGCGGCACATGCGACAACGAACCGCTCGCGCAGTACGACATGAACAACGGCCGCTACGTGCTCGATGCGACGTCGATCGGGCAGGGCAAGGACGTTCGCTGGCTCGAACAGGCCGACGATCCGCGCTTCAAGCAGGATTTCTACACGGCGGAATCGCTGCGCTCGGTCAGCGAACGCTGACCGTCATCGGCTGAAGCACAACGGACCGGCGCGCGCAACGACCGTGCGCCGGCATCGCAAAGGGGTGGGAGACGGATCATGGAATCGGCAAGGTTGATCAGGAATACTACGGTATCGGTCGTGCTCGCGGGTGCCGCGGCGTCGAACGCATACGCTTACGACTTCACGACGGGCATCAACGATCTGCAAGGCTCGTGGGTGACCAACCTGACGGCCGGCGCCGGCATCCGTACCAAGAGCCCGAGCTGCTCGCTCACCGGCGATCCGAACGCATACGGCTGCGGCGCGGCGGCGAACACGAATCAATGGGGCTATGCGGACAACGGCGACCTGAACTACCGCAAGGGCCAGCCGTTCAGCACCTACGTCAGCGCGACCAGCGAGCTGCTGCTGAAGATGCCCAGCGAAGGGCTGAAGTTCATGGTGCGCGGCACCGGCATGTACGATTTCCTCGCCGGCAATACGGCGAGAACGCCGCTGTCGAGCACCGCTTCCGCGCAGGTGGTCTACAACGCACAACTGCTCGACCTGTGGGCGCAAAAGGACTTCAGGATCGGCGGACGCAACGCACACGTGCGGCTCGGCAACCAGGTGATCAACTGGGGTGAGAGCATGTTCGCGCAGAGCGGGATCAACGCGACCAACTCGCTCGACGTGCAGAAACTGCTGATTCCCGGCTCGCAACTCAAGCAGGCGCTGCTGCCCGCACCGATGGTGAGCGTTGCTGCAGACCTGTCGCACGGATTCAGCACCGAGGCCTACTATCAGTTCCAGTGGAACGGCAACCGTTATCCGCCGGTCGGCTCGTACTGGTCGGTGACGAACGGCTTCGGCCGCGGCGCGGAGCCGTTCACGCTCAACACGACCAACCTGAACGTGACCGGGCCGAGCGCCGGCTCGATCGCGAATGCGATCGGCGGCGGGGCCGCCGCGGGCAACCAGGGCACGTTGAACGCGATCAAGAACGGGCTCGTGAACGGCGACTATGCGGGGCCGCCGTTCAACGACATCGGGCTGCCGTCCGTCACGAACCTGCCGGCGAAATACCGGCCGCAGTTCGGCGTGAAGTTCAACTACTCGCCGCGCTCGTTCGACGCGAACTTCGCGTTCTATTACCTGAACTACACCGACAAGTCGCCGGTACTCGCGTCGCTCGCGAACGGCACCGAGCAGTGGTCGTATCTCGGCCGCCGCCAACTGTTCGGCGTCAGCGCGAACTTCGGGCTCGGGCCCTGGGCGATCGGTACCGAGCTGTCGTACCGGCCGCGCGATGCGGTCGCGCTGTCGGCCTGCTATGGCGCGGGGGGCCCGCTCGACCTGAACACGAACGGCGTCGCCGGCATCGACTGCCCGCAATGGGTCGACAAGAAGAAGTTCCAGTACGACATCAACGGGCTGCTGGCGCTCACGCGCAGCGAGTATCCGTTCCTCAAATGGCTCGGCGCCGATTCAGCCGCGCTCACGTGGGAGCTCACGTGGATCTACTACCCGGGGCTGAGTCCGAGCGGCGTCACGCGCACGATCAACGGGCAGACCGTCACGCAGGCGCCGCAGACCGGCTACCTGCCGTGGCTGAACAACGGCTCGGCGCTCGGCTACCCGATCGGGAAGGGGCAGGGCACCGCGAGCTCGGTCGGCGCGACGATCGACTTCAACTGGACCTATGACGGCACGCTGATCCCGGGCTGGCAGGTCACGCCGGGCGTGACGTTCTCGGATGGACTGTACGGCTACACGCCGACCTTCACCGCGAACTACATGCAGGGCGCGAAGTCGCTGAACGTCTACGTGCTGTTCAACCAGAACCCGCCGAACTGGCAGGCCGGCATCAATTTCACCGCGTTCTTCGGCGGGCACAACACGGTCGGCCAGCCGTACGCGGACCGCAATTTCGTCGGGCTGTTCGTCACTCGCAATTTCTGACGGTGACGTGCTTACGGGCGGTCGGCGCCGTGCGCCTCCGCCAATCATCAAGGGGTCATGTCGTGCTCAATCGTCTGGTCAGCCGCCTCGAAAGGCTCTTCTTCGGTCATCGCGCGATCGTGCTCGCGGCGATCGCGTTGTTCACCGTCGCGATGGCCGTGTTCGCCGTGCAGCTGCGCATGGACGCCGGCTTCGAAAAGCAGATGCCGATCGGGCACGAGTACATCCGCACGTTCCAGCAGTATCGGAACGACCTGCTCGGCGCGAACCGGATCACGGTGGTGGTGCGCGCGAAGCACGGGTCGATCTGGTCGAAGGAAGGGCTGACCCGGCTGTACGACGTCACGCAGGCCGTCACGTATCTGCCGAACGTCGACCGCATCGGCGTGCGCTCGCTGTGGACGCCGAACGCGTTCGTCAACGAAGTGACCGACGAAGGTTTTCGCGCGGAGCCGATCATCCCGGGCACCATCACGCCCGACCAGCTGACGCCGGACATCGTCGCTCGCGTACGCCGCGCGACGACGCTCGGCGGCTACGTCGGCACGCTCGTGTCGCACGGCGAGGACAGCGCGATGATCACGGCCGAGCTGAACGAGCGCGACAGCGCGGGCAAGGTGCTCGACTACGTCGCGTTCAACCACCTGCTCGAACAGAAGGTGCGCAAGCCGTTCGAGGATGCCGGCTACGAGATCCAGATCATCGGCTTCGCGAAACAGATCGGCGACATCGCCGACGGCGCGACGGCCGTGCTCGGCTTCTGCGCGGTCGCGCTGCTGCTGACCGCGCTGGCGGCGTACTGGTACTGCCATTCGGTGCGCTTCACGGTGCTGCTGATCGCGTGTTCGCTGACGTCGCTCGTGTGGCAGTTCGGCACGCTGAAACTGCTCGGCTTCGGCCTCGATCCGCTTGCGGTGCTGGTGCCGTTCCTCGTGTTCGCGATCGGCGTGTCGCACGGCGTGCAGCAAGTGAACTTCATCGTCCGGGAGATCGCGCACGGGCAGAGCTCGTTCGATGCGGCGCGCCACAGCTTCAGCGGCTTGCTGATCCCGGGCGTGCTCGCGCTGATCACCGCGTTCGTGTCGTTCATCACGCTGCTGCTGATCCCGATCCCCATGGTGCGCGAGCTCGCGATCACCGCGTCGCTCGGGGTCGCTTACAAGATCGTCACGAACCTGATCCTGCTGCCGGTCGCCGCCTCCTGCTTCAACTTCACGAAAACATACGCAGACAACTCGCTGAAGCGTGCGCAGCAGCGCGCCAAGCCGCTGCGCGTGCTCGCGCGGGTGGCCGAACCGAAGTACGCGGGCCTGACCGTCGCGCTGACCGTCGCGATCTTCGCGCTCGCCGCGTGGCAAAGCCGCGACCGCGTGATCGGCACGCTGCAGCCCGGCGCGCCGGAGCTGCGGGCCGATGCGCGCTTCAACCGCGACGCGACGTCGATCGCCGGCAACTACGACATGGGCCTCGACTGGCTGACGGTCGCGATCGAATCGACCGGCAAGGCGTGCGACAACCCGGCGGTCGGCCTGTACGAGGACGACTTCTCGGCCGCGATGCGCACCGAGCCGGGCGTGGTGTCGGTGCAGTCGTACTCGGCGATGCTGCGGACCTACAACCAGGGCTACAACGAGGACTACCCGAAGATGAACGTCGTGCCGATCGATGCGGAGAACTACGGCGCGGTGTCGGTCGACGTGTCGCGCGTGAAGGGCTTCATGAACCGCGATTGCGGGATGACGGCCGTGCACCTGTTCCTGACCGACCACAAGGCGACGACGATCAACCGGATCCTCGACGACGTGAAGCAGTACCGCGCGTCGCATCCGTTCCCGGGCATCACCGTGCGGCTTGCAGCGGGTAACGCTGGCGTACTCGCGGCGACCAACGACGAGGTCGCGAAAAGCGAGCTGCCGATGATGCTCTACGTGTACGCGGCGATCCTGATCCTCGTGTTTCTCGCGTACCGCGACTGGCGCGCGATGCTCGCATGCTGCGTGCCGCTGTCGGTCGCGACCTTCATCGGCTACTGGTTCATGAAGGAGCTGCAGATCGGGCTGACGGTGGCGACGCTGCCGGTGATGGTGCTCGCCGTGGGGATCGGCGTGGACTACGCGTTCTACATCTACAACCGGCTGCAGGTGCATCTCGCGGGCGGGCAGGACATCGTGAAGGCGGTGCAGCACGCGATGCTCGAAGTGGGTGTGGCGACGATCTTCACCGCGATCACGCTGGCGATCGGCGTCGCGACGTGGAGCTTCTCGGCGCTCAAGTTCCAGGCCGACATGGGCAAGCTGCTCGCGTTCATGTTCATCGTGAACCTGGCGATGGCGATGACGGCGCTGCCCGCGCTGGCGTCGCTGCTGGAGCGCGGGTTCCCGCGCCGCAAGCCCGCCCGCGCGCCCGGCCTGTTCAGCCATTGACGGCTGCGGCCACCCTCACGGAGATCCTTGCCATGATCAAGACGCTCGTTGCCTCTATCGGATTTTGCGTTGCCGCCGCGGTTCTCGCGCAACCACAGGAAGGAACCGTCGCGGCCTGGGCCGCGAAGCCCGCGCACGCGTGGGCCGCGCCGACCCGCATGATGCTGATGGACGCGACGCACGCCGGTTCGCGGATCGTCGCGGTCGGCGAGCACGGCATCGTGCTGTTGTCCGACGACGACGGAAAGACCTGGCGGCAGGCGCAGCGCGTGCCGGTGTCGGCGACGCTGTCGGCCGTGTCGTTCGCGGACGCGAAGCACGGCTGGGCAGTCGGCCAGTGGGGCGCGATTCTCGCGACCGACGACGGCGGCGACACGTGGGTTACGCAACGTGTCGATACGTCGGTCGACCAGCCGCTGTTCTCCGTGCTGTTCACGAGCGCGCAGGACGGCATTGCGGTCGGACTGTGGTCGCTGATGCTGCAGACCCATGACGGCGGCCGCACATGGACGCGCACGACGCTGCCGAGGCCGCCCGGCGGCGGCAAGGCCGACCGCAATCTCCATCACGTGTTCTCCGACCCCGCGCACGCGCTTTACGTCGTGTCGGAACAAGGGATGGTGCTCAAATCGGCCGACGGCGGCGCGAACTGGACCTATCTGCCAACGGGCGGCAAAGGCACGTTGTGGTCGGGCGTCGCGATGCCGGACGGCCGGATCGTGGTCGGCGGGCTGCTCGGCAGCCTGTTCGAAAGCCGCGACGGCGGAACGACGTGGGCCGCATTGAACACGGGCACGCGCAGCTCGATCACCGCTCTCGTTGCGACCGGCCGCGGGCTGGTCGGCGTCGGGCTCGACGGGATGACGCTGGCGCAGCGGGTCGCGGGCGGCCCGTTCGACGTCGCGCAGCGCGCCGATCGCGCGACGCTCACCGCGGCGTTGATCGATGCGCGCGGCAAGCCGCTTCTGTTTTCGCGGGACGGCGTGCTGGCCGCGCCGTGAGTTGAATCCACAAAAAAAGCCACGAAGGATGGAGTACGCAAGATGAATCGCAAGCACAAGCCGGACACGCAGGCCCGGCGGCAAATACTGCGCGTCGCGGCCGTGGGCGCCGCATCGCTCGCGGCCGGAGACATGTCGTTCGCGGAAAGCACGGCGCCGGCTTCGGCGGAGCGCGGCGTGTTCGATGTCGTCATCATCGGGGCCGGGCTCGCCGGGTTGACCGCCGCACGCGACCTGAAGCGCGCCGGTTGCGAATCGTTCGTCGTCGTCGAGGCGCGCGACCGCGTCGGCGGCCGAACTTTCAACCACGATCTCGGGCACGGTGTCGTGTCGGAAGCCGGCGGCCAGTGGATCGGCCCCGGCCAGACGGCGATCGCCGATCTCGCACGCGAACTCGGCGTCGATACGTTTCCGACGTTCTATGAAGGCAAGACGGTCGTGCTCGCCGGCGACACGCGCGTCGCGCAGGATTTCCACGGCGGCTCGGGCGGCGACGATGCGATCGGCGCGAAGCTCGGCGCGCTCGCGCGCGGCGTGCCGTCCCGCGAACCGTGGACGGCGCAGCACGCGGCCGAGCTCGACAAGCTGACCTACGGCGACTGGCTGCTGCGACAGGGCGTGACCTACGAAGACGGTTACTTCCTCGGCCTCGCGGCGAAGCTGTCGCTCGGCGGCGCGCCCGCGCAGCTCGGGCTGCTGCATTACCTGTCGATCATCAACAGCGCGGAGTGCGACTACGCGAAGCTCGAATCGATCAAGGGCGGCGCGCAGGAAACGCGCTTCGTCGGCGGTTCGCAGGTGTTGAGCCTGCGGATGGCGGGCGAGCTCGGCACGAAGGTGCGGCTGTCGTGCCCGGTGCGCAGGATCTCGGGCTGGGATCGCGACATCGTCGACGTGCAGACCGATCGCGGCGTGATCCGCGCGCGGCGCGTGATCGTCGCGCTGAATCCGGCGCTTTGCGAGCAGATCGCGTTCGATCCACCGCTGCCCGCTGGTCGCGCACAGCTGCAGCGCAACTGGCCCGCGAACGCGCCGATGCGCAAGACGGTGCACGTGTACGACCGCCCGTTCTGGCGCGACGATGGCTACAACGGCCAGATCTTCGAGGTCGGCGGCCCGGTCTTCATGGCGTACGACAACTCGCCGCCGGACGGCTCGGTCGGCGTGCTCGCCGCATTCGTCGCGCCGGGCGCGCTGCCGTCCGAGCCGAAGGCCGCCGAGCGAACGCTGTCGGCCGTGTTCGCGCGCGCGCTCGGCGACAAGGCGCTGCATCCGACGCAGTTCCACGACTACGACTGGGGCCGCGTCGATCCATGGACGCTGCAGTGCATCCATCCGCTGCCGCCCGGCTTCTGGACGAAATGGGGCAGGTTCCTGCGCCCGGAGGCCGGCCGCCTGATCTGGTCGGGAACCGAAACGGCCGACCTGTGGGCCGGCGCGATGGACGGTGCGGTGCGCTCCGGGCACCGCGCGGCGCTGCAGGCGCTCGGCAAGCTGGCCGGCCGCGGCAAGGAGGCGTGAATGAAACGAACCTGGATGATCGGCACCGCGCTCGTGATCGCGGGCGTCGCGACGGCCGGCACGCTGTACGGCCCCGACCTGGTCGACGGCATGCGTTACGAGAAGGCGATGGCCGCGATCGGCGGCGCGGACCACGCGAACGGCGGCGCGTGGCCGCAGCCGCAGGAGACGTGTGCGTTCTGCCACGGCACGCACGGGCAGTCGCGCAACGCATGGTATCCGTCGCTGTCGGGGCAGCCCGCGACCTACATCGCCGCGCAGCTGCGTGCGTTCGCGAGTGACGAGCGTCGCAATGCGTACATGGGGCCGCTTGCGCGTGAACTCGACGGCCCGAAGATCGACGCGCTGGCGACCTATTTCGCGCGGCAGGCGCCCGAGCGCAACGAGGCGGTACCGGCGGACGGGGCGCTCGCGCAGCGCGGGATGGCGCTGGTCACCGCACGAAGCTGCCAGGCGTGCCACGGCGCGGCATTGACGGGCAAGGATCACATGCCGCGCCTCGCGGGCCAGGGGCAGCAATACCTCGAGACGCAGCTGGCGGCATTCCGCTCGGGCCAGCGCCGCGATCCGACCGGCGCAATGAACGGCGTGGCCGCGACGCTGTCCGGCGACGACACGCGGGCCATTGCACACTACCTGGCCAGCCTGTCGCCGGACGGCGCGGGTGGTGCGGGGAGTACGGCCCGATGATGCGGACGGCGCGCCGGGGCCGGGAATACCCTGTCTTTTTCTTCGCTGTTTACTTTGTCATAGTGACCTAAGATTGGTAATGTGTTCTACAAAGAAGTACCCGAATGTGAAGCGGCAGTAGCGGCCGTTCGGCCGAACCGGTTTTCAACAACTCACGTTTCAGGAGACAACCATGGCTAAGCACCCCGTCGTCGTATATGGCGCAAGCGGTTACACCGGCATGTTGATCATGGACTGGCTGATCGACCAGAACATCCCGTTCACCGCGGTCGCGCGCAACGCGGGCCGCGCGAAGGAAATGATGGCGCAGCGCGTCGTGCGCCTCGAATCGGCGGAATACGAAATCATCGAGGCGGAACACAACGTCGATGCGCTCGTGAAGGCGTTTCGCGGTGCGAAGGTGGTCTGCAATACCGTCGGGCCGTTCTCCAGCTTCGGGCTGATCGGCGTCGAGGCCGCGCTGAAGGCCGGCTGCCACCATCTCGATACGACCGGCGAGCAGTCGTATATCCGTGACGTGCGCGAGCAATTCGGCGAGCAGTACCGGCAGGCCGGCCTGCTGGTGTCGTCGTCGAACGCGTACATGTACACGTTTGCCGAGATCGCCGCCGAACTCGCGCTCGAAACGCCGGGCATCGATGCGCTGGAGACCGCCACGCTGACGCGCGGCCCGCGCAACGCGGCTGGCGTGAGCATCGGTTCGACCGCGACGATCTTCGACGGCGTGCGCCACGAGTCCTATTACCTGTGGGAGAAGAAGCTCGTCCCGCATACGGCCGACGCGTCGTTCACCGTCGCGACGCCCGAACTCATGCAGCCGGTGTTCTGCCTGCCGTGGGGCGGCACGTCGCTGCCCATCTACTTCGAACGCGATCCGCGCGTGCGCAGCTGCATCTCGTGCGTGGGCTTCTACGACAACAACGTGATGAAGCTGGTGCACCAGTTCGGCCAGAAGTGGGAAGCCGAGTACAAGCACCTGCCGCGCGAGCAGCAGGACGCGGTGCTGAAGCAGGTCGTCGATTCGACCACGCCGACGATGCCGCCGCGCGAGCGCACGACGATCCAGCGCAGCGTCGACGTCGCGATCGGCCGCGGCCAGCTCGCGTCGGTGCGCGCGACCGTACACGGCATCACGCCGTACATCTCGACCGGCGCGATCCATGCGGCGGGCGCGCTCAAGCTGCTCGACGGCGAGTTCGCGCGCGCCGGCTTCGCGTCGGGCTCGAAGGCGTTCGGCCATCGCTACCTGCTCGGCTTCCTCGAACAGCGCGGGCTCGCGCGCGCCACGGTCACGCAACTGTGACGGCCGCCGCGTTGCCGGTACAGATTCAACGGGACATGTGAAATGGCCATTATCGATTTCTACGACCGCGGGTGGCGCATCAATCCCGACGGCATCGCGTACATCCAGGACGAGCGCAGCTACACGTTCCAGGAGATCGGCGAGCTGTCGTGCCGCATCGCGAACGGGCTGCTCGCCGCAGGCTTCGCGAAGGAAGCGAAGGCGGCGGTGTGGGCGGACAACGACGTGACCGGCTGGAGCTGCGCGCTCGGCATGTGGCGCGCGGGGCTCGCGTACATCCCGGTCAACGGCCGCAATGCGCCGGCCGAGAACCAGTACGTGCTCGACGCGTTCGACTGCGAGGTGCTGTTCTTCCACCATGCGTTCGCGGATGCGATCGACGCGCTGCGGCCGAGCCTGCCGAAAGTGCGGTTGTGGGTGTGCATCGACGCCGACCTGCCGTGGGCGCCGTCGCTCGCGACGTGGAGCGACGGGCAGCCGGCCACGCCGCCGGCCGTCGACTACGCGATGGACGACGTCGTCACGCTGTCGGCCACCGGCGGCACGACCGGCTTGCCGAAGGGCGTGATGAACACGCACCGCTCGTTCCAGACGTATTTCGCGAACTTCATGATCGCGATGTCGTACGGCGCGGAGCGGCCGGTGAACCTCGCCGCGGCGCCGATGACGCACACCGCCGGCATGATGTCGCTGCCGTGCACCGCGCGCGGCGGCACGGTCGTCGTGCTGCCGAAGCCCGATCCCGCGCTGCTGCTCGGCGCGATCGTCAGGCACCGCGTCACCGAGTTCTTCCTGCCGCCGACCGTGATCTACCGGCTCCTCGACATCCCCGGCATCGACAAGGTCGACTTCTCGTCGCTGCGCTACTTCCTGTACGGCGCCGCGCCGATGTCGGTCGAGAAGCTCAAGCGCGCGATCGACGTATTCGGCCCGGTGATGACGGGCGGCTACGGCCAGACCGAGGCGCCCGCGTCGATCTCGTACCTGACGCCGGCCGAACATTTCATCGACGGAAAGCTGGCGCCGGACGAACGGCTGGCGTCGGTCGGCCGCCCGAATCCGCTCGTGCGCGTCGAGATCGTCGGCGAACGCGGCGACGTGCTGAAGCAGGGCGAGACCGGCGAGATCTGCGTGCGCGGCGACCTCGTGATGAAGGGTTACTACCGCGCGCCGGACAAGACGGCCGAGACGATCGTCGACGGCTGGCTGCACACCGGCGACATTGGCCATCTCGACCGGGAGGGCTACCTGCACATCACCGACCGCAAGAAGGACATGATCATCAGCGGCGGCTTCAACGTGTATCCGAGCGAAGTCGAGCAGGTGATCTGGTCGCACCCGGCGGTGCAGGACTGCGCGGTGATCGGCGTGCCCGACGAAAAGTGGGGCGAGGCCGTGAAGGCCGTGGTCGAGCTCAATGCGGGCCAGCATGTGAGTGCCGACGAACTCATCGCGCTGTGCAAGGCGCAGCTCGGCTCGGTGAAGGCGCCGAAGAGCGTGGACTTCATCGCCGCACTGCCGCGCAGCACGGCCGGCAAGGTGCTGAAGAAGGACCTGCGCGAACAGTACTGGCAGGGCCAGCAACGCCGGATTTGATCCGGCTCGACAGGGATTCCAGACGATGAGCAACATCTACATCGCGGGCATCGCGATGACCGTGTTCGGCAAGCACCCCGACCGCAGCGTCGACGACCTCGCGCGCGAGGCGCTGCAGCGCGCGTTGCGCGACGCTGGCTGCCACGCGGATGCGATCCGCGCGGCGTTCTACTCCGGCATCACCAACGGCGCGTTGCAGGGGCAGCTGTCGATTCCCGGCCAGATCGTGTTCAGCAAGATCGGCCTCGACGGCATTCCGATGTTCAACGTCGAGAACGCGTGCGCGTCCGGCAGCACGGCCGTGCATCTCGCCGTGCGCGAGCTGCAGGCCGGCGCGTGCGACGTGGCGCTCGCGCTTGGCGCGGAGAAGATGAACGTCCCGGACAAGGCGAAATCGTTCGCGCTGTTCGAGGCCGGCTGGGACGTTGCGCGCGTCGACGAGAACTTCGCGACGCTCGCGCGGCTCGGCGAAGGGATCGAGCCGCCGCCCGGCTCCGAATCCGAGCGGCCGTACAGCCGCTTCATGAAGATCTACGCGGCGCTGTGCCGGCATCACATGCACACGTACGGCACGACGCAGCGGCAGATCGCGGCCGTGTCCGCGAAGAACCACGCGCATTCGGTGCACAACCCGTACTCGCAGTTCCGTCAGTCGTTCACGATCGACGAGGTGCTCGCGGCGCCGCCGATCACGTATCCGATCACGCTGCCGATGTGTGCGCCGCTGTCGGACGGCGCGGCCGCGGCGATTCTTTGTACCGAGAAAGGGCTCGCGCGCATCGGCGCCGATCGAGGCCGCTGCATCCGGATCGCCGCGAGCGTGATGCGCAGCTTCACGCGCCGCCGCCTCGACGAGCCGCACAAGCACATCGGCCGGCTCGCTGCGCTGCAGGCATACGAGCAGGCGGGCGTCGGTCCGGACGACATGGACGTCGCCGAGGTGCACGACGCGTCGGCGATGGGCGAGATCATCCAGGCCGAGAACCTTGGCTTCGTGCCGTTCGGCGAAGGCGGCCCGGCGGCCGAGCGCGGCGAGTTCACGCTCGGCGGCCGGATTCCGATCAACACGTCGGGCGGGCTCGAATCGAAGGGCCATCCGCTCGGCGCGACCGGCATCGGTCAGCTGTACGAGCTGGTTACGCAGTTGCGCGGCGAAGCGGGTGCGCGGCAGGTGGACGGCGCACGCCATGCGATCCAGGAGAACGGCGGCGGCCTGCAGGGCGTCGAAGAGGCGGCACTGGCGATTCACATTCTCAGCAGGGATTGACGGAGGCGGAAATGGGCGACGCACACGGCACAATCGCGCTCGGGCAAGGAGCGCAGGCAGGGCACACGACGCGACAGACGTCGGGCGGGGTCGGTGCGGCAGCGGCGATGCAGGCTGCGGGCACCGATGCGGGCGGGCCGCTTGCCCGCTGGGGCGAGGAAATGCGTGCCGACGCCGCGTTGCGGAAGTATCGCCCCGTCGGCGGCTGGATCGAGCCGCCCGAGCGTGCGCAACCGACGCTCGAAGGCGACGTGCAGGCGGACGCGATTGTCGTCGGCGCGGGCTTCGCCGGCCTGTCCACCGCGCTGGAACTGGCCGCGCGCGGCGCGAGCGTCGTCGTGCTCGAACGCGAATTCGCGGGCTTCGGCGCGAGCGGGCGCAACGCCGGCTATCTCGCCGGTGGCCAGGGCCTCGAATACGAGCTGTTTCTCAAGCGGGTCGGCCACGAACAGGCGAAGCGGATCGTCGGCTTCTACGACGAAGGCGTCGCGTACGTCGAACGCAAGTTCGCCGAATACGCGATCGACTGCGACTACCGCGCGTCGGGGATGATTCGCGCGGGCGTGCATCCGTCACAGGAAAAGCGCCTGCGCGAGAGCATGGCCACCGGCATCGAACTCGGCTCGCCCGCGCAGTTCCTCGACGGCGCGGCGATGCGCGAACGCGGGATTCCGCCGGCGTTCCTGTTCGGCGCGTACGTGCCGGGCGGCGGCACGCTCGATCCCGGCAAGTACGTGACGGGCTTGCGGCGTGCCGCGCTCGCGGCCGGCGTGAAACTTTACGAGAACACCGCGCTGCTCGATTTCGACGCGGGTGAGACGGTGCGCGTGCGCACCGCACGCGGCAGCGCGAGTGCGCCGGTGCTCGCGACCAATGCGTACACGCCGCAACTCGGCCTGCTCGGCGACAAGGTGATGCCGCTGCGCGTATCGGCGCTCGAGACCGAGCCGCTGTCCGATGCGCAGCTCGCGGCGCTCGGCTGGCCGAATCGAGAGGGCATCGTCACGCCGCATCTGACGATGGAAAGCCACCGCCTGACCGCGCGCAACACGCTGCTGTTGACGACCAAGCGGCTGCACTACGTATACGGCTCGCAGACGCCGAACGTGCCGGACGGCGACACGTATCGCGCGTTGCTGAAGACGCTTCACGCGCGCTTTCCACAACTCGGCAGCGTGCCGGTTCGTGCGTGCTGGAGCGGCTACATCTCGTTCGCGGGCGATGCGTTGCCGGTGGTCGGCGCGGTCGGCGCGCACGCAAACGTGCTCTACACGGCCGGGTGTTCGGGGCATGGCGTCGGCACGCAATCGCTGATCGGGCGCGTGCTGGCCGAGCGCATTCACGATGGACGATCGCCGCTGCTCGACACGTTGACGCACAAGACGCCGTCGGTGCCGCCCGAGCCGCTGCGATGGTGTGCGATGACCGCGATGCTCGGCGTCGCGAACCTGCTGGACGAACGCGTGAACCGCAAAGTGCGGCCGGTGTAGCGGCGCGTGCGATCGTCGCGACACGCCAACGTGCATCCGGCTGGCCCGCCCGATGGAAGGGCGGCTCGATGGAAAATGCAGCGCGCATCGGGTATAGTCGTTGGCGCTCCGTAAGGCAAGGAGTGTCCATTCGGCGAAGCCGAAACGCCATTTTCACGACGAACACGATGACAGTGTCCAACGAGCAGCGCAGCCCCCGAAAGCGGCGCACTTCGACTGCCACCGCCGCAGCGAGCAATACCGACGGCTTGCGGGCGCAAGGCCTGCGCACGCGCAACACGATCATTCGCGTCGCACGCAAGCTGCTGCTCGAAGGCGGCCCGCTCGAATTCTCGCAGCGCGCGGTTGCCGCGGCCGCGGGCATCAGCGTCAGCAATCTGCAGTACTACTTCCCGACCCGGATCGCCGTGTTGCGGGCCGTCATCGAGCCGGTCATCCAGGCGTATCTCGACGACATGAAGCGCGCGATCAGCAGCGATGCGTCGCCGCGCGACGTGTTCGAAGAGATCCTGCAGCGCTCGGTTTCCGATGCGAAGGATGCCAAGTACAACGCACTGTTCCGGCATTTGCTGTCGTTTGCGGCCACCGATGCCGAGTGTTTCAAGCTCTACGACGAGTGGTACGCGACGCTCACGCGCGACCTCGCGCAACTGCTGCGTGCCGTCAATCCGGCGTTCAGCGCGGCCGATAGCCGGCATGCGGCGACGATGCTGATCGCACTGGCCGACGGCCTCGCGATGCAGTACGGCACCGGTCGACAGACGCAGGCGCTCGATGCGTATTTCATCGCGACGTCGCGCGCGATCGCCTACGGCACGCTGACGGCGCCCGCGGCTAAATAGCGGTGCGATCCGCCGCTGCGGCCACGCGCACCGAGACAGGGGAATACCCTGTCTTTTTTTTGCTTCCTGTGTTTGTCATTATGACCTATGTTTAGTATGCATTACTAGATGTGGGATGGCCAGGCGCGTCCGCTGCCGGGTCGACATGATTCGAGTCCAGGAGGAGAACGGAGATGATTCGTCTGAACAAGTCCGCGGCGCTGCCCGTGGTCGGCATGACCGGCTTCGAGACACCGTTGAGCGAAGAGGAAAGCGCAATCCAGCACACGGTTCATCGTTTTGCGCGCGACGTGCTGCGGCCGATCGGCCGCGAGCTCGACCGGATGACGGCGGAGGACGTGATCGCCCCGGGTTCGCCGTACTGGGCCGCGATCGTCGAGAGCGCGAAGCTTGGGCTCGATCCGCAACTTATCGCGCAGTTTCCGCCGGAAACCGCAGTGCGCATTGAGTCGCTGATCGGCGAGGAACTCGGCTGGGGAGATTCGGGGCTCGCCGTGTCAATCGGCGCCGCGACGATGCCGCTGATGATGGCGCATTCGGTCGGCAACGCGGAACTGGTCGAGATGTGTGCGGGCAAGGTGGGCTGCTGGATGAACACGCAGCCCGACCGCGGTTCCGACGCGGCGATCCTGTATCGGCAGGAGCTTGATGCGAATGGTCGGCAACCGGTCGGCAACGTCACTGCGAGAGTCGGTGCTGACGAGATCGTGATCAACGGGCAGAGCTCGGCGTGGATCTCCAACGGCTCGGTCGCGCAGGTCGCGCTCGCTTACATGGCAGCCGACTACGGCGACGGTTTTTACGGCGAGGGGGAGCGTAGCGCGTTCACCAATGGCATCGCAATGCTCCTGCCGCTCGATCTGCCGGGAGTGTCCCGCGGCAAGCCGCTCGACAAAATCGGCCAGCGTTCGCTGCCGCAGGGCGAGATCTATTTCGACAACGTGAAGGTGCCGAGGCGCTTCGCGATCGCGCTGAAAGACGACTATCTCGGCAATCTTGCGTCAGCGTGGTCGTATGCGGGTACGCACATGTGCCAGGTTTTCGTGGGGGTCGCTCGCGCAGCGTTCGAACTCGCGCTTGCGTATTGCCACGAACGCAAGCAGGGCGGCGCACTGCTGATGGATCACCAGATGACGCATCTGCGCATCGGGGAGATGTTGCGCCGGCTGGAGATGGCGCGCGCAATCGCGCGGCGCAGCCTCGCGTTTTCGCGCATGTCACCGCAGAGTCATCCGTACGCGACCGCACAGGCCAAGGTGAGTGTGACCGAGGAGGCGATGAAGGTGACGCACGAGGCGTTTCAGTTGTTCGGCGGCAACGGCACGACGCGCGAATTCCCGATCGAGAAGCTGTTCCGCGATGTACGTTCCGCGCTGATCGAGGACGGAGAGAACTACATCCTCACGGCGCGGCTCGGCGTGCTGGCTGGGAAGCTTTATCAGGAGGGCTGGACGCGGGAATAGGCCCCGCTGAATTCGGTGCGGAGGAGGCGGTGGGACGCGATCCACGTCATGGCCCGCCGTGTCGCTCGCCGCATTGGAACCGTATGGATGGCGGCCAACGCATGTGCCAAGCGCTCGCTTTGGCAGTCGGTCCGAGCGCGAAATGATCGGGTTCCGGCCAGGTCTGCACGAACTCATTCTGGTTCGTGCGTTGCGTCCTGGGCCTGGTTGGAATCATGGTGGGTCGGCCAGCGAATTTCGAAGCAGCTACCGCCGTTGGCCGTCGGACGGCAGGTCGCTTTGCCGCCATGCGCACCTGCTATGGCGGCGACAACGGCCAGGCCGAGACCACTGCCGCCAGGTCGTGATTCGTCGACACGGCGAAAAGGCTTGAAGATCGCGCCTGCAAGGTCGCCGGCAATGCCTGGGCCTTGGTCTTCGACGCGCAGCACATACGTCCCGTTCCCGATGCTTGTTTCGATCCTGATGTCGCCGGATACGGCATAGCGGCGTGCGTTGTCGAGCAAAGCAAGGAGCGCCTGTCTGATCCGGATCGGATCGCAGCGCACCGGTGTCGTATCCAGGTCCACAATCAGATGATGTCCGCTCGACTGCAGCGTCGGCGCGAACGCGTTGGCGACATCCCGAACGTTGGCCGCAAGATCGGTCTTGCGAATGTCGATGCTGAGGTGGCCACTATCTGCCAGGCTGACCACCCGCAAATCCTCGATTAACCGTGTCAATCCTTCGACTTGCCCCAGCAGGCTTCGAAACTGTGCGTCGCTGGGCGTGAATACGCCTTCGGCAAGACCCTGCAGCCGTCCGCGCAGAACGGTGACGGGGGTGCGTAGCTCGTGCGCGATCGCGGCGTTCCAGAAGGCTTGTTCCTGACTCACGCGCTGCAGTTTGCTGGCGAGCTCATTGAAGTTGTCGGCAAGCAGCGCGGCTTCGTGGAGCGAGCGGTCGCCCACGATCGCGCGCGCGTCGAGGTCGCCGCGCGCGACGCGCCGGATGCCGTCCGTCACGGAATTGAGCGGCACGAGGATACGGTGCGCGAGTTGAGCCGCAACGAATACGGCGAGGGCGAGCCCAACCAGCGTGGTCGAGACCAACCAAATCAACTCGGGCCCAGTCGGCACCCATCGCGATGGGACGAACGCGTGTGGCCAGTACCTGTATGCGAAATAATAGAAAGCATAGGCGGTCACCACCACGAGTATAGTGACCGCGAACGCCATTGCAGCCATCGTCATCGCAATCAACCGACTCAGGCCTTCGAGCTTCATTCGCCGCTCCGGAGCTTATAGCCGACGCCGCGTACACTGACGAGGACGCCAGAGATGCCAAAGTCGTCCAGCTTTCGGCGCAGCTTGCTGATGTGACTGTCGACGGTGCGCTCAAGCGCATCGCCTTCCTGCAGACAAGCACTCATAAGCTCGGCTCGACTGAACACACGCTGCGGTGCACGCGCAAGCTGCGTGAGCAGCTTGAACTCGGTGAGCGTCAGAAAAAGGGAACGCTGCACGCCGGCAACGTCGACAGTCGCTTCGTGGCGTTCGAGGTCGATCTCGAACGGAGCCGCGCGCAATACCTGCAGTTTGTCCCCGCGTGAGCTGGGCATCGACCTGCGTAGTACTGCCTGCACGCGCGCGGCGACTTCGGCGGGATTGAACGGCTTGACCACGTAGTCGTCGGCGCCGATGCGCAGGCCGGTCAGCTTGTCGATGTCTTGATCGAGCGCGGTCAGCATGATCACCGGTGTGTTGCCGCGATGGCGGATTTCGGCGAGCACCTTCCAGCCGTCGACGAGCGGCATCTGCACATCGAGCAGCATGAGATCGGGTTTGAGCTGCAGATGCAGCGCCAGCGCGTCGCGGCCGTCGGCCGCTCTTACGCTTCGCAACCCGCTGCGTGAAAGGTAGGCCGTGAGAATGTCGGCGATGTCGGCGTCGTCCTCGGCGATGAGCACGAGCGGCTGACCAGCGGCGGACGAGGAAGAAAGGTCGGACATGACAACACGTTCAGTAGCGTCGAGGGCTTCGATTAAATATCGATACTACCGCATGCGGACTCGCCCCAA
Organism: Burkholderia diffusa; assembly: GCF_902499115.1. GTDB lineage: Bacteria > Pseudomonadota > Gammaproteobacteria > Burkholderiales > Burkholderiaceae > Burkholderia > Burkholderia diffusa. The sequence goes on along the minus strand of NZ_CABVPN010000031.1, from coordinate 69,575 downwards.
CGCCTCCGTTTGCACTCGCAGGCCGATGCGCGAGCGACACGCGCCGTCTCGCCGGCACACTTGACCAGATCGACGATCGTCGAAATCAGACAGACGAGCAATACGGCTGCGAGCAACAGGTAAGCCGGCGTGTTCCGGACCATGATGCCAATCTCGTTGTCGGTCGACGTCGTCAGGAAAACCTGTACCGTGCCGTAGACGGCGAACCATCCGATCGCAATGGCCAGCACGATCGAGATCGCACCAAGAGCCCAGATGGTCGCGATCCGACGGCATACCGTACGATCGAGACTCATCCGGATTCCCGAAGACGGTAGCCGATACCGCGCATGACCTCCGGTATGCTGTCGGCCCGCGCAGCGTCGAGCTTCCTGCGCAGCCTGCTGATGTGACTGTCGACGGTACGCTCGAGTGCGTCGGCGTCGGCGAGGCAGGCATCGATCAGTTCGCTGCGCGTGAACACGCGGTTGGGCGAGCCGGCTAGGTGCGCGAGCAGCCGGAATTCGGTCAGCGTCAGCGAGACACTGGTTTCTCCGGTGTCCGTGCGGACCTTCGTCAGATAGCTTTGCATGTCGATTTCAAGGTTGCCGACCGTGATTAAGCGTCCCGACGCGGATGTTTCGTAACGACGTAGGATCGCACGGACGCGCGCGACCACCTCGGCTGGATTGAATGGCTTCGTGATGTAGTCGTCCGCGCCGAAACGCAAACCCTGCAAACGATCGATTTCGCGCTCGAGCGCCGTGACGATGACGATCGGCGTGTCGCCGCGGCGGCGCAGTTCGACCAGGACTTCCCAGCCATCCTTCTTCGGCATCATGATGTCGAGCAGGATCAGGTCGGGCTTCAGCACGGGCCGCACGTCGAGCACGGCCTGACCGTGACCGACGCGGTAGGTGCGAAAACCGTCGTGAGCGAGATAGGCGTCGAGGATCTCGGCGATCTCCGGATCGTCATCGGCGATCAGTATCAATGGGTTCATGGGTTTCACCGGAAATGAGCGTGACCTGTCGACGGGACGGCGGCGTGGCCCGTGTGCCGCCGTCTCTTGCCGGGCATTCGATCGTCACGAACGGAACGACGACCCGTGGCTCAGTGGTTCGCCACGCTGCCGGCCGGCGGCACGTCAGTGTCGATCAGGCCGCCGCCGAGAGCCTTGTAGAGCGCGACCGCGTTGCCCAGTTCGGCGTTGCGCAGATCCAGCAAGGCCTGACGCGCGGCATACAGCTGCCGCTGCGAGTCGAGCAGTTCCAGCCGATCCTCGATGCCGGCGCGATAGCGCAGGTTCACGAGATCGGTGCGGCGCTCGGCACTCTTGACGACCCGGCTTTGCGCGTCGATCTGGCGGCTGAAGGTCTCGCGCCCGGCGAGGCCGTCGGCCACTTCGCGGAACGCGGTCTGGATCGCGCGTTCGTACTCGACCACGGCGCTGGACTTGCGCACTTCCGCAAGATTCAGCTCGGAGCGCAGCCGGCCGCCCTGGAAGATCGGCAACGTGACCTGCGGCGCGAAGCTCCACACGCGCTGGCCGCCGTCGAACAGGCTGCCCAGCCCCGGGCTGAGGAAGCCGATCGACGAGGTCAGCGACAGGCGCGGGAAGAACGCCGCGCGCGCCGCGCCGATGTCGGCGTTGGCGGCGACGAGATTCTGCTCGGCCTGCTGGATGTCCGGCCGGCGGTACAGCAATTCCGACGGCAATCCGGCCGGCAGTTGCGTCATCACCGGCTGGCGTTCCAGCGACAGCGGGTCGGGCAGGGTCTTCGGCAGGTCGGTGCCGACCAGCAATCGCAGTGCGTTACCCGCCTGCTCGACGGCGCGCGAGCGCGCTTCGTGATCGGCGCTGGCGCTCGCGACCTGGCCTTCGGCCTGCGCGATGTCGACGCCGCTCACCTGGTCCGCGAGCTTGAGGCGGCGGGCGAGGTCGAGCGACTGGCGCCAGTCGTTCAGCGTGCGTTCGGACAATGCGCGCTGTTCCTGTGCGAGGCGCTCGGCGAAATACGCGTTGGCCACGGAGCCGACGAGCGCGATCTGCACCGCGCGGCGGCCGTGATCGGTCGCGAGGTAGCGCGCGAACGCCGCATCGGACAGCGATTTCACGCGGCCGAACAGGTCGATCTCGAACGCGCTGACGCCGATGTTCACGCCGTACTGGTTCTGCGTGTTTTCGAGCAGCGGCGGGTTCGATTGCGAGTCGGCCGCCGTGCGCTGGCGCGTGAAGCTCGCGCCAGCGCCGATCGACGGCAGGCGCGCGGAACGCTGGATTCCATACTGCGCTTCGGCAGCCTGGACGTTCAGCGCGGCCAGGCGCAGGTCGCGGTTGTTCTCGAGCGCGAGCTCGATCAGGCGCTGCAGGCGACGGTCGCCGAACATCGTGCGCCAGCCGAGATCGGCCGCGTTCGCGTGCTGGTCTGCCGCGGCAGCGGTCGTATAGGCGGTCGGCACCGGCATCACGGGCTTGACCAGCTTCGGCGCCATCGAGCACGCCGACAGCGCGAGGGCGGTGGAAACCGCGGCGGAAAGAAAAAGCAATCGCATGGCATCAACCTTCTTGTTCGTGGGTCGCGGCGGCGGGCTTCTTGCCGGGTGCCAGCCATGCCGAGATGCGTTCCTGGATGGTCATCACGAACACGAAGAAAACCGGAACGAAGAAAATGGCTAGCACGGTGGCGGTGATCATACCGCCCAGCACGCCGGTGCCGATCGCGTGTTGCGTCTCGGAGCTGGCGCCGGAGGCGATGACGAGCGGCACCACGCCGAGCCCGAACGCGAGCGATGTCATCAGGATCGGGCGCAGGCGCAGCTTCGACGACTGCACGGCAGCCTCGATCAGCCCCTTGCCTTCCTCGCGCAACTGCTTCGCGAATTCCACGATCAGGATCGCGTTCTTCGCCGACAGGCCGATCACGGTGATCATCCCGACCTTGAAGAACACGTCGTTCGGCAGCCCGCGGAGCATCACGGCGCCGAGTGCGCCGATCAAGCCGAGCGGCACCACCAGCATCACCGACAGCGGAATCGCCCAGCTCTCGTAGAGCGCCGCGAGCACGAGGAACACGACGACCATCGACAGCGCCATCAGCATCGGCGCCTGCGATGCCGATTCGCGCTCCTGCAGCGACTGGCCGGTCCAGGCGACCGAGAAGCCCGGCGGCAACTGCGCGGCCAGACGCTCCATCTCGGCCATCGCCGCGCCGCTGGAGTAGCCGGGCGCCGAACCGCCGGAGATGCGCGCGGACGGATAACCCTGGAAGCGCACCATCTGGAGCGGGGCTTCCGACCAGACCGGACGCACCACTTCGGACAGCGGCACCATGCCGCCGGTCGCGTTGCGCACGTAGAGCTTCATCACGTTTTCGATCTGCATGCGTGCCGGCGCATCGGCCTGAATGATCACCTGCTGCATGCGGCCCGCGTTGGGAAAGTCGTTCACATAGGTCGAACCCATCGCGGCCGACAGCGTGTCGCTGATGGTCGTGAACGACACGCCGAGCGCTTCGGCCTTCTCGCGGTCGATGTCGAGCTTCACGCTCGTACCGGTCGGCAGGCTGTCCGGATAGACGCCGGTCACCACCTTGCTTTGCGCGGCCAGTTCGAGCAGCCTGGTTTCGGCCGCCTTGAGCGCCGCGTGGCCCTGGTTGGCGCGATCCTGCAGGCGCATCGTGAAGCCCGAGCTGGTGCCCAGCCCGTCGATCGCCGGCGGCAACAGGCTCATGACCGTGCCTTCGGTCACGCCGCCCATCGCTGCCTGCGCGCGCATCGCCTCGTCCAGCGTGGAGGCACCGCCGCGCTTGTTCCAGTCCTTCAGCACCGCGTAATTCAGTGCAGCATTCGAGCCGAGGCCGGAGAAGCCGTAGCCGATGATGGAGATGCTCGACTCGATGGCCGGACGCGATGCGAGATGTTTCTCGAGCGCCTTGACCACGTCGCCGGTGCGCTCGACGGTCGAATCCGCCGGGAGCAGGACGCCGGTCATGAAGTAGCCCTGGTCTTCCTCGGGCAGGAACGACGACGGCAGCATCCGGAAGCCGAACACCAGCGCGGCAGAAATCGCGACGAACAGCAGCATCACGCGCCCGGTGCGGCCGACCAGCCGGCCGACGCGCGTCTCGTACCATTGCGTGAGGCGGTCGAAACGGCGGTTGAACCAGCCGAAGAAGCCACGCTTCTCGTGGTGCCCGTGTTCGACCGGCTTGAGTATCGTCGCGCACAGGGCCGGCGTCAGCGTCAGCGCGAGCAGGGCCGAGAACATGATCGACACGGCCATCGACAGCGTGAACTGCTGATAGATCACGCCGACCGAACCGCTCGACATCGCCATCGGCAGGAACACGGCCGTCAGCACCAGCGTGATGCCAATGATCGCGCCGGTGATTTCCTTCATCGCCTTGATCGTCGCGTCCTTCGGCGACAGACCTTCTTCCACCATCAGGCGTTCGACGTTCTCGACGACGACGATCGCATCGTCGACGATGATGCCGATCGCGAGCACCATGCCGAACATCGTCAGCACGTTGATCGAGAAGCCTGTCATCAGCATGACCGTGAAGGTGCCGAGCATCGCCACCGGCGCGACGATCGCCGGGATCAGCGTGTAGCGCACGTTCTGCAGGAACAGGTACATCACCAGGAACACGAGCACCATCGCCTCGAGCAGCGTGTGAACGACCTTCTCGATCGAGATCTTCACGAACGGCGCGGTATCGAACGGGATCGAGTAGGCCATGCCGGCAGGCATCGTCCTGGCGATCATGTCCAGTTGCTCGCGCACGGCCTCCGCGGTCTTCACCGCGTTGGCGCCCGGCGCCAGCTGCACGCCCGCGAAGGTGGCGGGTTTGCCGTTCTCGCTGTTGACGAAGGTGAACGCCTGCGGGCCGAGTTCGACCCGTGCGACGTCGCCGAGCACGACCTTCGAGCCGTTCGCATTCGCGCGCAGCACGATCTTCGCGAACTGCTCCGGCGTCGTGAGCTGGCCTTGCGCGGTGAGCGGCACCGTGACGCGCTGCCCGGACAGCGCGGGCGCCGCGCCGAGGCTGCCCGGCGCGATCTGCACGTTCTGCTGGCTGACGGCCGTCGTCAGGTCGTTCATCGACAGGCCGTAGGTGATCAGCTTCTGCGGATCGACCCAGATGCGCATCGCCTGTTCGGAGCCGAACAACTGCACCTTGCCGACACCTTCGACACGTCGCAGGTCTTCGACGACGTTGCGCGCCATGTAGTCAGCGAGCGCGTTTTCGTCGTAGCGGCCGCTTTCCGACTTGAGGCCGACGAACAACAGGAAGCCCGTGGCGGCCGATTGCACGATCACGCCGTTTTGCCGCACGACGGGAGGCAGGCGCGGTTCGACCGACTTTAGCTTGTTCTGTACTTCGACCTGCGCCATCGCCGAATCGGTGCCGGGCTTGAAGGTCGCGGTGATCTGCGCCTGACCGGAGGTATCCGCCGACGATTCGAAATACAGCAGGTTTCGCACGCCGGACAGCTCGCGCTCGATGAGGCTCAGCACGCTGTCGCTCATCGTCTGCGGCGTGGCGCCCGGGTAGGTGGCGGTAATGGTGACGGTCGGCGGCGCGACCGACGGGTAGCGCGCAACCGGCAGTTCGGGAATGGCGATCAGGCCCAGCAGGATGATGAAGAGGGCGATCACCCATGCGAAGACCGGGCGCCGGATGAAGAATTGGGACATGACTTGAGGCTCCCGTGACTCAGTGCGCGGAAGCGGTCTTGACCGTCTCGGGCGCCTTCCATGCGGTCGCCGTCACGGTCGCGCCGTCGCTCAGGCGTTCCATGCCTTCGACGACGACCTTCTGGCCTGCCTGCAGGCCCGACTTGATGCGGTAGCTGCGGTTCGTCAGCTCGCCCACCTCGACGGCCTTCAGATGCGCCTGGCTCTTCGCGTCGAGCACCCAGACCTGCGGCTTGCCGCCTGCGCGGACGATCGCCTGTTGCGGCACGGTCAGCGCGTTGTCATAGTGCCCACGCGGGATGCGGGCGCGCACGTACATGCCGGGCAGCAGCTCGCGCTTCGGGTTGTCGACCAGCACGCGCAGCAGCACGTCGCCGGTGCCCGGGTCGACGTTGACGCCCGAGAACAGCATGCGGCCCCTCACGTCGTAGCGCGAGTCGTCGCCGCGCAGCACGTCGACCGGCAGGCCATTGCCCGTCGCGTCCGGCTGAGCCGCGAGGGCGCCGCGCAGCGATTCGAGCGATGCGGCCGGCTGGCGCACATCCACGTATACCTGGTCGATCTGCTGGATGCGTGCCATCGGCTGGCTGTCGCTGCTCGCGACCAGCGCGCCCTCGGTCACGAGCGCCTGGTCGATGCGGCCCGTGATCGGCGCCTCGACGGTCGCGAACTTCAGGTCGAGCCGGCGTCGTGCGAGCGTCGCGCGGGCCTGTGCGACGTCGGCGGCGGCCTGGTCGCGTTGGGACACCGAGTCGTCATAGACCTGCCGGCTGATCGCGTCGGCCTCGACCAGCGGTTTTAGCCGCGTCGTCTGCACCTTGGCCCGTTCGAGCGCGGCTTGCGCGCGTTGCAGCGCCGCCGCGGCCGTATCCATGTCGGCCTTGAACGGCGCCGGGTTGATCTGGAACAGCGGCTGGGCCGCCCGCACTTCCGTGCCCTGTTCGAACAGCCGTCGCTGCACGATGCCGCTGACCTGCGGCCGGATCTCGGCGATCCGGACGGCCGCGACGCGGCCCGGCAGGTCTTCGGCCAGGTCGAGGGGGGCGCCTGCCAGCGTCATCGCTGCGACAGGGGTGGCCGGCGCGGCGGCCTGCTGTTCGGCGGGCCCGCAGCCCGCCAGCATTGCCGCCGCCAGCGCGCATACGGCGCTGTAGAGGCATCGTTTCTGATTCGTCATGTGGACTCCATGGGATGCAGGCACTCGACGGCCCGCATTTTCGGATCGCAGTGTGCGTGCGCCCGATGGAGTTTTTTGTGCGGAAAGATGGAGGTTTGATGGAGGTGGCGAAAGGTTGACGGTAGGGCGATGCGAAAGCGGGCGAAGCCCGAAGGCAACCGGCTGCCGGGCGACCGCGCGGCAGCCGGAAGCGGGGCGGGCGGCGAGCGTAGAGCAAAGGAAAGGTGTCAACTCGCGATGCCCGTTGCGGACGGCGTGCATCGCGTGAAGTGACGAGTTTATCGACAGTCTCTCCAAAATAATTCTGTCACTTCGCCTATGTCCGAAGCAAATTCGTCAATTCACGTCGCAGACATCGGCAGCCGGACCGAAAGTTACGGATTTCATAGTCGATCACTGTAAGGCGGCGTAGGGTCAACGACGAGCCACGGCCGACAGTCCCGCCCCAGAACCGTCGTAGAAAGATAGAATCTGAGCGGCTGCTAGAGGCTGCATGCGGTCGGTCAGCGTCTAGACTCGCGGTGACCGGTTCGCTGAAGAAAGCTGACGTCAGGGGATGCCTGATGAGTACTTGTGCGTCACTTGGGCAGTTTTCGTCGCGTTGGGATATTTGCCAGACCAACTGAGAGGAAACATGACGCGCGTCCGTCGCCTTGAAATTCGAAATTTCCGTTCGATACAGACGCTCGATTGGACACCATCCAACGGCGTGAATTGCCTTATTGGCCCCGGTGATAGCGGCAAGTCGACCATCCTCGATGCTATTGACCTGTGCCTTGGAGCGCGGAGGAGCGCACCTTTCGGCGACACTGACTTCTTCGGCCTGGACGTCACTCGGACCGTCGTGATTGCGGCCACGCTCGGCGCACTACCCGACGCGCTGAAGAACATCGACACCTACGGAGAGTTCCTTCGCGGATTCGACTGCAGCACCGGGCTGCTTGAAGACGAGCCGCGCGCAGGTCTAGAAACGGTTCTGACGCTGAAGCTCGAAGTCAATGGCGACCTCGAGCCGAGTTGGACGCTTTATTCCGACCGAGCCGCACACCAGCAACTGGAACGGTCTCTGGCCTGGAAGGACCGCGCCATCCTAGCGCCGGCCCGAATCGGCACCTACGCAAACACGAACCTTTCGTGGGCTAGGGGCTCGGTGTTGAACCGGCTCACGGAAGAGCGCGCGAACCTTGGCTCGGAACTCGCCGGCGCGGCACGTGCCGCCCGGGCCACCTTCGGCGCTCAAGCTGGCCCTCAACTTGCCCAGACCTTGCAAGTGGTCACCCAGACAGCGACAGGCCTAGGCGTAGCCGTCGGTGCGAGCGCTCAGGCGCTACTCGATGCTCACTCGGTGTCGATTGGCGACGGTGCTATCGCACTCCACAGCGAGATCGGCATTCCTCTGCGGTCGCTGGGTACCGGTTCGGGGCGGCTCCTTGTCGCGGGGTTGCAAAGAGCCGCAGCGGCGGCCGCCACAGTCGCGCTGGTAGACGAAGTTGAGTACGGACTTGAGCCACACCGGCTCATGCGACTGCTCGACTCACTCGGAGCGAAGGACGCGACGCAGCCGCTGCAGGTCTTTATGACAACCCATTCACCGGTGACGCTCAGGGAGCTCGCTGGCAATCAGCTTTTCGTCGTGCGCCAGCGTTCAGGCATCCACACGGCCACATGCGCCGGTACGGACGAGGGCATCCAGGGCACATTGCGCAAGGCGGCCGAGGCCTTCCTGTCCAAGTCCGTCATCGTCTGCGAAGGCGCCAGCGAGGTCGGATTCGCCCGCGGGATGGACCAGTGGTGGGTCCACTGTGGCGCGACGTCATTCCTGGCCGACGGAGGCTCATACGTGGACGCGGGCGGAGGAAGCCCCGACCAATGCTTCACACGAGGGGAGGTGTTCCTCAAGTTGGGCTATCGCGTCCTCGTCTTTGTCGACGCGGACAAGCCAGTTTCAACCGTCGGACTCGTCGAGAGATTCGTTGCGGCTGGCGGCCAATACCTCACGTGGCGGCCCGGTTTGGCACTCGAGGACGAGCTATTTCGCCATTCAAGCAACGAAGCGGTGCACGCGCTGCTGAATAAGGCGGACGAGATGGTCGGCCGCGAGCTCATGGCCGAGCACATCAAGTCGAAGTCAAACGGACAAGTCACCTTGGAAGCCATAGAGGCCGAACGGCTGAATGGCGGCTACACACCGGCGAGCCGAGCATTGCTCGGACTTGCCGCTCGCAACAACAAGAACGGCTGGTTCAAGTCAGTGAGCGGTTTCCAGGAAATCGCCAAGGACGTCGTCGGCCCTCATATAGCGAATGCAGAGCCGGGCTTCGTCCACATTACGAAGCGGCTCTGGGGGTGGACGAGTGCCGCCGCCTGAAATCGACATCTTTCAGGCGCGCCTAGGCTCAGTTACCGCCCCAGCCGGATGCGGCAAGACCCAGCTCATCGCGGACGCGCTGCATCAACACACCGACAACAAGCCAGTCTTGGTGCTAACGCACACCAACGCTGGAGTCGCCGCTCTACGCGCTAGGCTCCAGCGTGGCGGCGTCTCGAACTCAGCGTACAGGGTGTCGACCATCGACGGTTTCGCGATGCGGCTAGCGGGCACGTTTCCGCTCCGCGCGGGCCTCGACGCGCGTGTTCTCGAACTAGCCAACCCGAACGCCGACTACCCTGCTATCCGAGCTGCCGTGCAAGGGCTCCTGCAGGCCGGTCACATCAGTGACCCCATAACCTCGACATATTCGCGATTGCTGGTGGACGAATATCAGGACTGCAACACCTCGCAGCACGCCATCATCTGCTCCATCGCGCAGACACTGCCCACTTGCATCCTAGGTGATCCGATGCAGGCGATATTCGGCTTCCGCGACCCACTGGTCCACTGGGAGCGTGAGGCGCAGGTTGCATTCCCGCCCATCGGCGCACTGCAGACCCCTTGGCGATGGCAACTCGCAGGCATGGACGCGCTGGGCGCCTGGCTACTTCAAGCCCGCGCATCATTGCAGGCTGGTCAACCTGTGGACCTGCGCGGAGCGCCAGAGGGAGTCCAGTGGGTTCAGCTAATCCAAGGCACGGAACTGCAGCAGCGACTGATGGCCGCCAGGACTGAAGCGCCAAACCGAGACGGCCGCGTTCTGGTCATTGGCGACGCCATCAATGTCAATGGTCGCCACCAACTCACCATGCAGACTCCGGGCGCCACTTCCGTTGAGGCGGTCGACCTGAAAGACCTGGTGAACTTCGCCCGGCAGTTCGATTTGACTAGTCCCAACGCGCTGCGACAAATTGCCGAGTTCGCGACTTCACTAATGACCGGGGTGGGTGTTGCAAACCTCCTCACGCGAGTCGAAACAATACGAGGCGGTCGAGCCCGCACGCCCGCGACGCCCGCAGAAGACGCAGCAGTGGCGTTCATAGCGGCTCCCAGCCACACGACCTCAATTACTCTGCTCCTGTCCCTCGCGGATCAACGCGGTGCGCGTGTCTACCGACCCGAGGTGCTGCACTGCTGTATCTCAGCGCTGAGAGCAGCCGAGGGCGAAATTGGGTTCATTGCCGCGGCGATTCAGGCCCGCGAGCGGAATCGTCAACTAGGTCGGCCGCTGGGCCGGCGCGCCGTTGGAAGCACGCTTCTTCTGAAAGGGCTGGAGGCTGACGTCGTAGTTATTCTTGAGCCCGAACGCATGACTGCGCAACATCTCTACGTCGCTCTCACGCGAGGCGCAAGGCGAATCGTGGTTTGCTCGTCGACGCCTTTGCTAACGCCCATCATAGGTCGCTAACCGATGAAATGGGCAGGTGTTCTGATCGGCAGGTCGCACGCACGTTGTGTCGCGGCCGATGTCGTGAACCTATCGTAGCAAGGTTCGAGGGCGTCGAGTTTCAGTGCCGACAACACCACGCATGCTATCAACGATTCGATAGAGATGGAGAGATAAGCCTTGTTATCACGATAGTGTGATTACCCATTCAAACTCGGGCTCCGCGGAACGTGTAACCGCGACTGCCGGCGGTGCGAGGGCGTCCCGGGTGGGTTGACATCTGTCTTCGCAACGCCGGGGCCAGTGACGACTTTATTGCGCGACACTCAAGCCCATGAATTTGCGAAAGTTTTCCGATTCCGCGTCGGTGTCGGCCGGTAAAGTGACACTTTTACTTCGCAAATGGTGACAAATTTGCTTTGGTCTACGGCGGGCCGATCAGCGAGCGGCGAAGTCCGAACCGACGCGAAGGTTACGAGGGTGGTTGACGTATCGAGCGCAAAACCTGTGTGCTCGAACGGAAGGTCTCCCTGATTGCAGTTTTTGTCATATATGGCAATGAGATCTATTTTCGTTTGTGGATGCTAACAAAAACAATTCTCGTTTGCAATCAATGAGTTGCGCATGCAATTCGTAATGTTGATTACGTGATGCTTTCTTGTTTGTCAGGTTAATTCGCTCGTAATCTTTCAGTTCTCCATCCGATCGGCCTCGCCACGTTTAGTGAGAAGCTTCGCGAACATTTAGGCGTCGCGTGAAAGCAGGCCAAACCTCATCCGTCGGTCACACCCCCGCCCCGACCCAACGGAGCAACCGCGCACCGTACGACGCACTTGCGATCAGCAGGACAATTGTCAGTCCGACGTTCCACGCGAGAATCATCATCGTGGCGTCGAGCGGATGATAGAGCGATAGCGCGACCGCCGTCATCGCGGAGACGGCAACGCTTCCCGCCATGACCACAGGCACCGGCGCGAGACGTGCGGCATGGCGCAGCATGATCAGCAGCGTCAACGAAAGCGGCACACCGGTGAGCACGAGCGTCGCAAAACAGCGGGCTGTTTCGCCCGGCGACAGGCCGTCGGGGCCGATTTCGACCCAATTCGTCAGGCAACCGTAGCCGATCGTCGAGATCCAGACGAACAGAGCCGGCGACGGCAACAGAAGCCATCGCAGCGAGCGCCCCGGCACGCTCGCGATGAACGCGCCGATGGCGGCCAGAATTCCTGTTGCCGCCGCCGCTGCGATGCCGGTGACGAACGCTCGCTCGTGCAGCTTCAACGACAGATCCGGCCGCAAGCCGTGCGCGACGGCAATGGCAAAGAGCAGCAGCGCCGCGAACGTCAGCCAGCCGGTTGCCCGCCACAGCGGCCGGCGCAGCGGGCGGACCGGCGTGCTGTCCGCTACCAGCGATTCGATCAGTTCGGAGGTCGGCCGTTTCATTCAGCTGTCCCTTTTCTCGCCAGCAATTTACGTAATGCCTTGATCCCGCGATGGACCGCGACCTTCAGGGCGGCAACCGTCATGCCGCTCGCGACGGCCGCTTCCTTCAACGACATTTCCTCGAGTTTGAGCATCCGGATCGCGTCGCGCTGGCCCTGGGGTAACCGGGCAAGCGCGTCGCGCAGCACCCGCGCATCGGCTGCCTCCTCCATAAGATTCGCTCCGTCGCCGGCCAAGGTTTCGTGGTCGGGGTCGAGCGACATCTCGCGTGATGCCGCACGGCCCTGGCGACGCAGCGCGTCAACGATGCGGCGACTCGCTATCGATACCAGCCACGGCCCGAATGGCCGCGCGGGCGCGTAGGTGTGGCGCACTTGATGAAGGGTGATCAGTATGTCCTGCACCACATCCTCGATGGCATCGGGGTGGACGCCGTGGCGTGCAGCAAGTCGCCTCAAGTACGGGGTGACGCTCTCGAGCAGCCGGCGGTAGGCGTCCCGGTCGCCGATCTGTGCGCACGCCATCAGCATCGACCAGTCGGGCGATCCGTCCTCCCGAATCGCCGTCCGTCCGCTACCTGCCTCGGGCCCGGCTGCCGGCCGGACCAGACGGATACGCTTTGCACGATGGCTTTCGTCGTCGGTCATTTCCAAGGTATCCCGCTACAAGGTCCGGCGCAGAAAATTTTCCGGCGAGCTGCGTAACCTTTAGTCGCCGCGGAGCGAATTTTCTGACAAGGTCGCGCACCGGCGATCCCCCGATCTTCAGGAGAAGACACCATGAGCAAATCCGCCTTAGCCGTTTCCTCCCTGTCAGCCGCGATCGGACTTGCGCTTGCCATGCAAGCCGCTCCGGGACAGGCGCAGGGTATGAAGGATATGAGCAATATGCCCCAGGTCGTCAAGGACAACATGGCGAAGATGGCGCAGAACCATCTGGAAAAATGCTATGGCGTGAACGCGGTCGCCAAGAACGACTGCGCCGAGGGCGCACATTCGTGCGCGGGGCAGGCCACGCAGGCTCGTGATTCGAAGTCGTTCGTGCTGTTGCCGTCCGGCGATTGCGGCAAGATCGCCGGCGGCAAGCTCAAGGCCGGTTGACGGGCCGCCCCATCATGAGCGTATCCGCGCCGCATCGCCCGGCGCAGCGCCCGATTCCGGCCCGGGCGGGCGTCGGGTTGCGCTTCCGGCACCATCGGACGGTCATTGACGAGCGGCCGGCTGTCGCATGGTTCGAGGTGCACACCGAGAACTACCTGGGCGGCGGCACGGTGTCGCGATGTCTGGATGCGATTCGTCGCGATTACCCGCTGTCGCTGCATGGCGTGGGATTGTCCCTCGGCAGCGCGGACGGGCTGGACGCCGTGCATCTCGCACGGGTGCGTGCAGCGGTGCTGCGTTTCGAGCCCGACCTGGTTTCCGAGCATATGTCGTGGAGCGCGGTGGGCGGAACCTATTTGGCGGACCTGCTGCCCTTGCCGATGACCGAGGAGGCACTGGAGGTCGTATGCCGGCATGTGGACCAGGTGCAGACCGTGCTCGGGCGGCAGATTCTGGTGGAGAACCCGTCCACCTATTTGCGCTACGTCCACTCGACCATTCCAGAGTGGGAAATTCTTTCGGAAATCGCGCGGCGCACGGGATGCGGCCTGCTTTGCGACGTGAACAACATTTTCGTCAGCGCTTGCAATCATGGCTGGGATCCGCATACCTATCTCGCTACGCTGCCGCCGGCGGCGATCGGCGAAATCCATCTCGCCGGCCATAGCACGATGCAACTCGAGAACGGCCGAACACTGCGCATCGACGATCATGGCTCGCGCGTCGCGCCCCCGGTGTGGACACTCTATGAAGCGGCGCTACGGCGTTTTGGCCCGGTGCCGACGCTGATCGAATGGGACAACGACGTGCCCACGCTCGAGGTTCTGATTCAGGAAGCGGCCATCGCGGATGCCGTACGGGAGGCGATTCGAAATGAAACCGCAAACGCATTCGCTTGCTGACGTGCAACAGGCTTTCAGCCGCAACCTGCTGTGCGATGCCGATCACGATGCGAATGACGACGTTGCAGCCATGGTGCTCGGCGATGGGCTGGAGCCACGCGCGCGATTGAACGTCTACCGGAACACGGCGATGAGCGTGCTGGCCAATGCGCTGCGCCTGAGCTTTCCGGCTGTGCAGCGTCTGGTCGGCCCCGAATTCTTCGACGATGCCGCGCGCCGGTTCTGCAGCACGGCGCCGCCGCATCGCGCGTGGCTGGACGAATACGGTGCGCAGTTTCCCGACTTCCTCGCGCAAATGCCGCAGACCGCGTCGCTGCCGTACCTCGGCGACGTCGCACGCCTCGAATGGCAGGTCAATCTCGTGCTTCACGCACCGGACGATCCGATACTCGATCTTGCCCGCCTGGCACGACTCGACGACGTCGCGCTGGGCGAGTTGCGGCTGCGGCCCCATCCAGCTGCGCGGCTGCTGTGCTGCAACTCTCCCGCCGACGCGATCTGGCGCGCAGTGCTCGAGAACGACGATTCGGCCTTACGCGAGATCCGGCTCGACGACGCGCCCGCCCACCTGCTCGTGCAGCGCACGGCCGAAGATGTGGAGACGCTCCGCTTGAGTGTCGCCGAATGGCAGATCGCCACGGCGCTTTTTGCAGGCGAGGCGGTGAGCGTCGCACTCGCGAAAGCTCCCGAAGCGCACGGATACGCACTGCTCGCAACCTGTCTTGCACGCGGATGTTTTGCTGAAGCGTCGCGGTCGGCGAACGACTGCTCGTTCGACGGAGGCTCACGGACATGACTCGCCTGTCCCAAACCGCCCATACCCGGGCGAGCGCGGGCGACGCGCTGCTGCACGTCGCGCAGACGCTCGAGCGTGTTCCTTACTGGCTGCTCGCCATTCCGCTGCGGATCGCGGTGGCGTCCGTCTTCTGGAACTCGGCGATGACCAAGCTCGCGAACTGGGACGCGGCACTGCAACTCTTTTCGGAAGAATACCGGTTGCCGGTGCTGCCGCCCGAAATCGCCGCATACATGGCTGTCTCGATCGAACTGAGCATGCCGGTGCTGCTTGTAGTCGGCCTGGCAGTCCGGCCCGCCGCGCTGGTCCTGCTCGGGATGACCTCGGTGATTGAAATTTTTGTCTATCCGCAGGCGTGGCCCATACACATTCAATGGGCGGCGATGCTGTTCGTGCTGTTATGTCGCGGCGCCGGATGGTTATCGATTGATCATATGGTGCGCACGCGCTGGCTGCAGCGGACTTCAGCAGAAAAGTGAGCCGTAGGCCTTGACCCGAGAGTGCGCTCCAGGGTCTATCGTGAAGTGTACGGGTGGGGATTCAATGGACCGTCTTCCCGACATCGTGATCGGATCACGGGGGCGATTCCGGCAGTACTGGAAGACGCGGGGGGCGAGGTGGCGACAGGCCTGCTGGAATGGGGCATCGAAGCCCGTATTTCCGGGAAAGACCATGGCACGAAAAGGAACCTTACCACTACGCTCCGATTGCCCGCTCAAACTCAGGTTGCGCACAAGCGTTTTTCTCACAACAGTACGGTCGTGAGCCGAAGCTCGCGGGCTGGGCAACGCGCGGACTGCAACCACCCTCACCGAAATAGGCTGCGCGACAGTTGACAGTGTACTTCGCAACGCGGCGGCCGGTGACAACTTTAATTTTCTCTACGCCAACGGGTGCATTGCCCGCAAGTCCCGCTGGCCGGAACCGGACTCGCGGAACAGCTCAAATCAAGGTGCCGGACTGCAGGTGTGCTCGATATTTGAACCGTACCTCGCGCACATGCAAATTATCGCCGCCCCACTTTCTCGTAATGCATCCTCTGAAGCCAAGGATGCATCGCTTGAAATCGTTTTCAATAAACAGGGAATTATGGGCTGAGCTCATGAATTACGAAATGCATTCAGTGATTTTTATGTCGGGGAAATGGTCGAGCGGATTGTTCAATGTTCGCGATGGCGCGATTGGTTGAATTGGCGCTTCCTGTCAAAGAATACAGGTGGCGATTAAATCCTGGTGGTCTACTGTTGAAGACGGACAAAGAATGCTGGAAGAAAACAGGAAGAGGATGCCAGTATGCACTATACCTGAATAACATTGTCAAATGAGACGGTTTTCACTGCGCACTTCTCGCAGTTATGTAGCTTATGCAGCGTTTCGGGCCCGGTCGTCAAAAACCAGGGGGGCGGTTCACCATTCGTGATGCTGAATCATGGATTTTTCGCTAGCGGCGTGGAAATCGCGACACTGAATCTGACTGCATGTGGCAAAGCCGACGAGGAAACCGAAATGGTCGACCCGAACTCCGTGAAAATGTATATCAGCTGCTACAGCCTCTACCAGACCATCACCATCCTGGGGTTCACGTACCACTGGGGTCGACGCAAGGCGCCGCATCGGGCAGGCTCACCGTGAGCCTGGACCGAAACGTGTATGCCCTTAATGACGAGCTGATCTACGCTGCTGACGGGAGGCCGGAGCCGTCGATCAGCCAGTGGATGCCGTCGGCGTAATTGCCGCACGGAAAGTGGAATTTTCAATTCATCTGGAGACGATCAATCATGTCGAATGCCAGTCTCGAGCAAGCGCAGATCAATCTCACGTTAGCCTACATTGTCAACTATTCGGCCACCGACTATACGTCGGGAAAGCAAATCCCGAATCCAACTGCAGCACAGGTCAGTCAGAACATCAGGAATGGCCTGAGCAATTCCAAGATGACTCAGGACAAACAGTTCAGTATCGTCTGGGGGCCCGCCGTGCTTCGGGACGCCGATTCGGATGGCTATGCGGCCAACATCACTGTCGTACTGAAATCGAACGTCACTGATCAATATTCAGTGGTGACCAGTGGCACTGATTTCCAGTCTCCCCAGGACATTCTGGAGGACAACCTGTACGAAACCCTCGTGTCATTCCAGAAGTACGTGCCCTCGTGTGACAGCACGGCGGGCATATCGGTTGGAACGGATATCGGATTGTCGTCAGTTATCCTGACTACAGACGCAAACGGCGTGATGCTCGTCGACTTTCTCAAGACGGTGCGAGCCTCGAGCACGATCAATGTTATCGGGCACAGCCTGGGCGGGGCCCTGGCATCCGGACTGGTCTTGTATCTGAAGAACGCACGTTACCTACAGGCGCAGACGTTTAAATACACTTGCCAGACATTTGCCGCCCCGACGGCGGGTAACGATATGTTTGCCGGTTACTTCGACGAGCAAATGAAAGCCAACGCGATACGCGTGTGGAATACGTGCGACATCGTGCCGATGGCATGGAACGCAGACACCATCGGTGCCGTGAAAACGATATATGGTTCGGTAGCCCCGCCCTCGGACGTCATCAAGGAACTTATCGACGCGATAATTGTTACGGCAACCCCCCTGAATTACAGACAGTGGGGGAACTACGGCTCCCAGCAAATCAAGCTTGACGGGACGGTTGTAGGCAACATTACGGACTTCTTTATGCAGGCCGGATTTCAGCACATCCTCGGATACATCTTCCTTCTGGGGCTGGGTTTGGGCGACATCCATATGCCCCCGCCCCCCAACACCCAGGAGAAGTGATGCATTGAAGTTCGGCTCGACTGTCGTCAAAAATGTAATGCCGCTAATAAGAATTAGCGGCATTGACGGCGCGCCCAAAAAAACCGGCCGCAGCCGGGCGAGATCCGATTCAGCGTCGTTCGGCGCGCTTTACTGCGCGGTACCGGCCGATGCCGTCATGCGGTGACCGATACGACTGCGCTTGTCGCTGACCTTGCGCACTTTGCCGCCGGGGGCCAGCCGGTGCGTCGTACTGCGTGTGGTGTGGTTGACCCGGTGCGTCGTGCTGCGGGTCTTGCTGCCTGGCGCGGCGGCCCCGGCGGGCTGCGCCAATGCGGAATTGGCGGCCCCCGCATGCGACGGGGTGGTCGCAGCCGGCGTGGCCGTCTGGGCGAGCGCAGCAGTAGCGAACATCGTTGCAATCAGCGCGACGGTGAGCTTCTTCATGCGATGTCTCCGGAAAGAAAAGGTACGACGAATCGTCGTCGTCCCCCTCCATAACGCGACAGACGTCGGCCGGTTGACTTCAGGTGGCGCCACGCCGCGGTCCGGAATGCCAGGCGCCGGGATCGCGGCCGGCCGGTCAGGCCGGTGACTCGCCCCACGAGGCCTGATCGCGCGGCAAGGCGCCCGCAGGATCGATGACCTCCAGGCGATCGGCGGCGTCCAGTTGGTCGACGAACAGGACCAGGTTCGTGCCGCCGGCCGCCTGCGTTGACGAGAACAGGATGCCCTTGGCTCCGGCGGCGATCACCTCATCGCCCAGCACCCAGCTCGGCGGCTCGATCCGCGCGTTGAACCAGTCCCGGCGCCAGTCGCAGAAGAACGACTCCCACGATGGCGACCAGTGGTCGCCGCGATAGCCCGCCGTGAAGTCAACCACGGGCGCGGCCGTCACGCGATAGCTCACGAGCGTGCCAGGCGGCAGTAGCGGCGACAGCTGCTGGTACTCGGCCACCGCGGTGGCCACGTCGAGCGCCCGGTGTCGTAGAGCAAAATATTTCCGTCACTCCAGAATCCTCGTGGATCAAGGCTTCCGGCCCGCGAGTTGACGACTTTTCTGGCAGTCCCACCAAAACAATGTCGTCAACTTGCCTACGTCCACATCAAATTTGTCTACTCGCGTAGTGGACCTCGAGTTCCGGGGGTAAGCTCCTGATTTCTAGATCGATTCCCAACGTACAGTGCAGCCTGTTGCGACGCAAAATTCAAATCGGACGCTCTTTGTCACCGATGGTGGAAAGGCAGCGTTTGGGGGACTCCCAGGCCGACTGTATCCGACGGCTCTCGGCCATCAAGAGCCACTGCTCTTTTCGCCCTCAATGGCCAATCAGCGCCGCGTTCCGGCCGTTCGGCGCTCAAGGTAGACCCTCCCCGAGACACGAGGAGTTGCCGGTTCTGACACATTGGTCGACGTAACCTGTCAGCTTGCCGGATTGCGTGCCATGACGATCCACGCCGCGCCTTTGATCATCACCGACCGGTCGCCGGGGAGGCCCGCGAAGGCGGCACGAACCGCGGCCGAGGCGCGGGCGCGGATGTCGTCGGGCTGCTCAGCGAGCGCACGCGACAGCGGACCGACCTCAAGCGTCATCTTCACTGCGTCGTCGATCGCAGCGTCCCGCGTTTCGCCCTCGGCGAATGGGACGGCCGCGTCGAAGGGCGAGATAGCGATATCGGTAAAGCCGGCCGTCGTCAGGATGCGCGCTACGCGCTCCCGGTCGCCGAACGAAAACGGGCCGGGCGCTTCGGGATCGGGCAGCGCACTCGGCGGGAGGATGCCCTTGAGCGCGCCCACCGGCAGGCGCATCCAATCGTTCTCATCCGTACCGCGCCAGCAGACGAAGGCGACCCGGCCGCCCGGCCGGAGCGCGCGTCGCATATGGGTGAACGCCGCTGTCGGATCGTCGAAGAACATCACGCCGAAACGCGAGAACAGGATATCGAACGCGCCCTCGGGCAGCTCTGCGCTGCTGGCGTCGGCCACCTGAAACAGGGTCGGCGTATCGTGTCGCGCAAGCGCGCGCGCTCGGTCGATCAGCGGTTCGGATATGTCCACGCCCAGCACTTGGCCCCCCGCGCCGACGCGGACTGCCAGAGCCAGAGTCGACGCGCCCGCGCCGCAGCCGATGTCTAGCACGCGCTCGCCCGTCGCGGGGCGCGGCGGCTTCTATCGCGGCCTGGCCGAACACCGCCACCAGAGCGTCGAGCCGGGCCTGGTTGGCGACCCAGCGCTCCCCGCTTTGACCATTCCAGTCACCCACCTGATCCGCACGTTGCTTTGCCATGTCATCTCCTTGACTCGACGATCCACCCTTCACCGCGTCGATCTACGCCAACCTTTTCGAAGGCGGCGACGCAACAAGAGAAGGGAATCTGTGCTCTCAAACCACCATCGACTGCTGGGCGAAGATGCCCGCCATCGCGCCCTGCGAGGATGCCTGGGTAACCGATGGCAAGAAGGGCGTGGCGAGGTCGCCAGCGGCGTAGATGCCGGGCATGCTGGTTTGGCGGCGCTCGTCAACCTTGAGAACGATGCCGGTGGGCGTATCCACCGTGGCGAGGCCCAGTGATTCATGCAGGCTTGCCGACGGCTTGTTGCGCGGATTGGCGAACAGGACGTCGACCGCCACGTTGCGACCGGTATCGAGATTGACGGTGGTGACATGGCCTTTCTGATGGGCGACCTCGATGATCCGGCCATCGACGAGAGGTATGTTGCGGCGCGCCAGATCGGTCTGGATATCGGGCGCAATGTCATGCCCATCGGCGAAGACAGTCAACTTGTCAGTCCAA
Source organism: Burkholderia diffusa (assembly GCF_902499115.1). Classification (GTDB taxonomy): domain Bacteria; phylum Pseudomonadota; class Gammaproteobacteria; order Burkholderiales; family Burkholderiaceae; genus Burkholderia; species Burkholderia diffusa. Next base: position 49,152 of record NZ_CABVPN010000031.1, on the reverse strand, counting down.
TCGCGGAACAACTTGGCAGACTGGTACGACTGCGGGCTGGACCAGACGAGGCCCCAATGCTGGCCGGCGACTTCAAAGCCGTCGCAATAGGGGCAGGGCACGATGGACGTGCCCCAGCTTTCGGCAAAGCCCGGAACTTCAGGCATCTGGTCGGCGACGCCATAGCTCAGGATCAAGCGGCGCGCCCTCAGGCTTTCGTGATCGTCAGTGACGACGCAGAAATCGTCGATGGCACCAGACACGCTCTCGGCCCGGGCATTGACGAGACTGATCGTCGGATAGCGCGCCAGTTGCTGCCGCGCCTCGACCAGGATGTCCAGCGGCGGCTTGTGATCGTGGCCAAGCAGGCCATGCGAGTGGCCTGCAAAGCGGTTGCGCGGCCGGCCGGTATCGAGAACAGTGACCTTGCGGCGAGCACGGCCAAGCTGCAGGGCGGCGGCGAGGCCGGCAAAGCTGCCACCGATGATGATGACGTCATTCATGGTGATGGGCTCCGTGTTGTGGAGGGAGGGTGGGCCGAGCGTGGGGTGTAATATCGTCCGGCGATACGCGCTTGAGACGGTCAGCGAGCAGGGCTTCGGCATTGGCGAAAAAGTTGCCCATGCTGTATTGGCCGGCTCGACAATGCCGCTCGATATCGCCGGGCTGCCCGGGGAAACTGGATCTGGACAACCGGGTGAAACCTGCCCTTGGCTTGCACATTGAGATACTGGATGGTATCCTAATGCACGTATTTTAATACTGTCAAGTACTGGAATTGTCGTGACCGAAAATAGCCAGGGCCGGCGCGGTCGGCCCGCCAACGAGGCGCTTCGCCAAACGATCGTCGACGCGGCGTGCGAACTCTTCGTGGAATTGGGTTTTCAAGCGACGACCATGGACAAGGTCGCGCAGCGGGCGAAGATATCCAAGCTGAGCATCTATCGGCACTTCGAGAACAAGGAGGCGCTGTTCAGCGCGGCCATGGTGGCACGCTGCGATCAATTTGCACCGCAGGCCCTTTCTGAAGGTGTTGACGGTTCGGCCGAAGATCAGCTGGTGGCGGTCGGGGCCTCCCTGCTTCGCACGCTGTTGAGCCCGGACGTCCGCAGTGTCGAAGCCATGGTTTTGGCCGACAAGACGAATCAAAAGGCGTTAAGCAAGCTCCATTACGAAGCCGGGCCCGCCCGTGTCATCGCCCACATCGAGGCCGTGTTGCGTCAGTTGCACGCGAAAGGGATGCTGAACGTACCCGATGCTCTCCAGTCCGCCCGCTTGTTTGCCGCGCTTTTCAAAGGATCCGATCTCCTGCTTATTGCACGCTTCAATGAGGCGAGAGCAGAGGACGACAACGAAATCGAATCCTATTGCCGGTCGGCCGTCGCCATGTTCATCGCCGCGCACGGTGGCATCTGAAGGTGCGCTATCGCGGCCGATGAAGAACACGCAGCAATTGCATACGCTGTTCGCCCCGAGCAACCTCTGGATGATGCGTGGACGACTGACGGGCTAGGCTCATTGCCTGAACGCAAAAGCCGCCCGCGCGGGCAGGCAGAGGCCGCTTTACACACGATAGCGGTCGCTACTGCGGCCTGAGTGGAACGACAGAGAAGGGTCGTTCAGAGTCGTTCGCGTCGTCCCAGAACCGCCCTTTGCGGTCGTGTACCGATCGTGACGTCCGAATGAACGCGCCAGCCAGATAAGCCGACTTATTTCGAGATGGAACCTTATGACCATGTCACGATCGGCTGCTCCAATCGCACTGGACGGAGTTTCTTCGAGCGCTTGACCGGCCCCGATGGTCTGATCTCTTAGATTTGCCGGATGCTCAGGCGTCTCGTTCGCGAAGCATCCAACGCGTCAGTTCTCGAATCTGATCGGTCGTGACGCGCTCGTGCAGGATCAGTGTGCGTAGATAAACGGCGCCGATCAGGCAATGAAGCAGGGGCATTGGATCCACCCCCTGCGGCCACTCGCCCATTTTTGCGGCGCGATCGAAAATCTGCTGAACCGCCGAAAAGCGGTTCGTCCACAACCTGCGCAGTTCGCTCGTTACGGCCGCATCGTTGTACATGGCCAGCACAAACTGGATGGCAGACCTGCCCACGGCCGTTCGCAAGTACTGCGCGGTGGCAGACAGCAGCGCGACGAGATCCGCGTGAAGTGAACCCCGATCAGGTATCGCGATGTGCTCGGCAAAAAGCTCGAAGACGGCCTCCATCATCAGCCCTTCCTTGCTCTTCCAGCGGCGATAGATCGAACTCTCATGCACGCCCGCGAGCGCTGCGATGGCACCGATGTTGAGCCCCTCGAAACCGGCTGCCTGCAATTGGGCAATTGTTGCGGAGATCACGGCTTCACGGACACGTGCGCTGCGGCCGCCAAGGCGGCGACGTGGCGACGGCGATTCTTGTTCGGCTGACTTTGGCATGAGCAGATTTTACACATCGTTTCATCGACTGCCTGCCTCGTCACGGCAGTCCGGCCGCGACTACGACCACTCGACGGTCGACAGGCATGCGGTAAACACTAACGCAAGTTTACTTGCGTTAGTGGTGCGAGTCGGGAAACATGGCAACTCGTTCACCCGCGCTACGGAGGTTCAAGTGAAAGCAGTGACGTTTTTCAAGTCAGGTACAGAGGTGGCTTGCGAGGACATCCTCAGAATGGAAGTTAAAAGGGCGCGCTACATGATGGCCTTGCTCATGGAGAAACTGGGGGCGGACGGCATGGTCAGCCTGTTCGCGAAGGAGATCGCGGAGCACGAATCGAACGAGAAGGATTGGTCGCTGCGTGCGAGTGGTTGCTTCAGTTCGTCGGTTGCCGAAGCGCACGTCGCGGTGGGCACCAGCGCAGAATTCGTGAGTTGGTTCTGGGCGGGGTATGGCGGGCCGAACAGCCCGGCAATGCTCCGGGCCCACCCTGAGCATCTCGGTGCGCTACCACTCTCGGACGGGCGTGTCGGCATTCTGGAAGTACCCGGCCATACAAAGTCGCCGGCCCTCCTGAAGCTCCGCCATCTGGATGACTGGAATGGAATCCCGATCGAACTGGCGCCCGATATGCCGCATCGGATGATGGGGCGCGTCGAGACGCCCGATGGCAAGACCGTTGGTTACTTGCTGCACCAATTCAGGGACACGCTTCCGGGGTTCGATGCACGGTTGGAGATCTTCTGGCCATCGACCGCGCCCGAAGAACTCATTCATGGCCACTCGGACCACCTGATGGTCGAGTGGTGCAACTGGTTCGAGCTCTATGCCCTTTCGCGGACGCAAGCAAACGACTTGATGCCGTTGGCGCTTTCCGTGAATACATAACCGGCCCGTCGGTTCGCGTACTTCGCGCAGGCAAGTGCGGCGCGGGCCGCTTGTGCGGAGCGTCAAGCAGCGGAAACACGCTACTGCTTTGCCACGTCATCGAAGCCGTGGACCGATTGCGGCCGATGTGCGCTCAAATTTTCGATTCGAGCCCGTGGCAATGTCGCGAGGGACATCAATCCCGGACCGGCGGAGGTTCAAGAAAAACCAACGCCCCGGCGTGCACGCCTGGCAAGACTCCGAGGACAGAAGCCAAAACGGCCATCGGTCCGGTTTCATTTGATCGCCATACGTCGAGCGCCGCATAGAGGCAGACTCTTAATCAATTATTTTGTAGTCCTGGATAACTGGAGGAGACATTAAAACGTGAGCGAGATGCAAAAAATCCGCCCGATGCTGCTGATCCCTATCTCGATCGCAGTACTGGGCTTACCGCCAAAAGTGCATGCGCAAAGTAACGTCACACTGTATGGTGTCGTGGACTCCGGCGTGATGTACACGAGCCGCACCTTCGACGCTGGAGCGGGGGCGAGCGGCCCGCATCAGGTATCAGCAACGGATGGCGGGATCTCGGGTTCTCACTTCGGTATCACCGGTGCCGAGGATTTGGGAGCAGGTACAAAGGCGATCTTTACACTGGAAAGCGGCTTTACTACGAACAACGGGGCGCTGGGCAACTCGAACGGGAATCTCTTCGGGCGGCAAGCCTTCGTTGGTCTCTCCGGACACTTCGGTACCGTCAAGGCCGGCCTGCAATACTCGCCGTTCGGACTTGCGATCGTCGATACGGACGCGCGGCATGCGTCGTTCTTCGGGAGTCAGGCCGGCATTTACATGGGCAACTTTTTTGCGACCGGAATTTTCGTCGCCAATGCCGTGTCCTATACGAGCCCGACAATCGCCGGCATACAGGCGAGTGCATTGCTTGCACTGGGTGGCGATCCAAAGGGATTTCAGGCGGGGCGCCAATTTGCGGCTCGCGTGAGATACGAATGGAAAGATCTGGTCGTGAACGCGGCCCTGTTCAGTGGAAATCCCGGCGGGTCAGCCAGCATTTCTACGCCATTCCCGTCAACGATCGAATTCAGCGGTCGAACGATCGGCGCGAGCTATAGGTGGGGAGGCGCAACCTTCAAGGGATCGTACACAAGCTACAAGATCGCCGGTTCCTTCAATGAGAAAGTGTACGCTGCGGGCGGCGAATATCTGATCACGCCGACACTGTCCACCGACGTAGGCGTTTGGTACATGCGGGACAGCAACGACTCAGCGAATCATTCTTTGCTGGCGTCTGCCGGGCTGGACTACTTTCTGTCGAAACGAACGACCTTGTACGGCTCCGCGGCATGCGTGAACAACCACGGGTTGATGCACACCGGGTTCACCGTGAATGGTGCGCTGTATGAGCCAACCGGTAGCAGTGTGGGCATCGTCGTTGGCGTTCGTCACCTCTTCTAGCGCACCCGAGAAACATATGCCGTGAAATCGCCGCCAGCGTTATTTGCTGGCGGCGATTTCACGGATGCTTCCTGGCATTGGGGGGCGGTGTTCAAGCACGATGCGCGGACACCGCGAGTCCACGGGATCGGTGCTTCAAAGCGCGAGGACCACGAACGTGACCCTCGCATTGAATCAGTGGCCGGTTGCGAAATGACGTGCGGTCAATGAGCGCTTTCCGCGGCCGGCACCTGCAAAACGGTTCCGTGGTTGGTGCCGAAACCGATTCGTGCAAAACCATCGCGTTCGCACCAGCCCCGGAAAATGACGGTATCGCCGTCGTCGAGGAACGTTCGGCTTTCACCATTGCCGATATCCACGGGTTGCGCGCCGCCTGCCGTGAGTTCGATCAACGCACCGGCTTCGCCCGATGACGGGCCGGAGATGGTGCCGCTTCCCAGCAGGTCACCCGGCTGGAGGTTGCAGCCCCCCATTGTGTGGTGCGCGATCATCTGCCCCAGCGTCCAGTACTGGTGCCGGAAACTGGTGCGCGTCAACGTACGCGGTTGCAGCCCTTGCGTGAGCTGACGCGCGCTGAGGATCGACACCTCGAGCTGGATGTCGAACGCCCCGGCCGTGCTGTTGTCGCCTGAAGACAGGTAATCGAGTGGCTGCGGGCGTTCGGCGACGCGTGACCACGTGGTGCGGTAAGGCAACAATGCTTCGAGGGTTACCAGCCAGGGCGATATCGTCGTCGCGAAATTTTTCGCGAGGAATGGCCCGAGCGGCTGCATTTCCCACGACTGGATGTCGCGCGCGGACCAATCGTTCAGCAGGCAGAGCCCGAAAATGTGCCGTTGAGCCTCACGCAGCGGGATTGAAGTACCGCGTGGATTGCCGACCCCGATCACTGCGCCCAGTTCCAGCTCGTAATCGAGCCGGCGACATGCATCGTGAACGGGAGAGGCGGACGGATTCGGGCGATATTGTCCCATTGGGCGGTAGACCTGCTGACCGCTGACGCCAATCGACGACACGCGGCCATGATAAGCGATGGGTAACCAGTCGAAATTCGGGCTGATCGCCATGCCGAGCGGGCGGCTGCAGTTCACCGCATGATCGAGAGAGGTGTAGAAATCGGTGTAGTCGCCGATGCGCACGGGTACGGCGTACTCGGCTTCCGCTTGTGATACCAGCGTCTTCCGTACGCCCGACTCATGCGGACTACCGGCCCGAAGGAGTTCGAAGAGTGAGTGGCGCAGTGCCTGCCAGGCAGCCGGCCCCATATCGAGCAGTGCATTCAGCGTGGTTGCTGTTGCCGCTCGCGCGGCCTCGACTGCCAGACCGTCCATGCAGCCCACCTGCTGTAGCGCAGCGAGGTCAACGATCTGGTCGCCGATCGCGATCCCGCCGCGCCAAGTCTCGCCGCCGCCTCGGCGGCGAAACACGCCGATTGGCAAATTCTGCAACGGAAAGTCGGTCCCCGCCACGTTGGCCGCTTCGAGCCAGCTGCGTTGAGTGACGTCGTGTGTGTGATTCAGTTCCATTGAGGCTCCTCGCCTATACGGTTCGATGCAGGTCGCAAGCTGTTGCATTGAGGGCGTCGTCGAAGATCGCGACTGCGCGAGTCCAGCCAGCGGAGGCACCCCGGATTTTGTGCGGGAAGCACGAGATGAAGAAGCCGTGAGGTGGCAGCACCTCGAGATTGTGGAGTTTTTCCAGATGGCAATAGCCGATCTTGCGGCCGGCCTTGTGTCCTTCCCAGATCAGCGATGCATCACGCGTTTCGGAATATTTTTTTGCGGTATGTACGAATGGTGCGTCCCAACTCCACGCGTCGGTGCCAGTCAGGCGAACCCCTCGCTCGAGCAGGTACATGGTTGCGTCGAAGCCCATGCCGCAACCCGAGGAAACATAGTCGGGTTGTCCATAGCGCTTGCCTGCACGCGTGTTGATGACGACGATATCAAGCGGCTTGAGATCGTGGCCGATGCGCGCAAGCTCGAATTCGACGTCAGTAGCGGTCACGACGTAGCCATCGTCGAAGCCGGTGAAATCAAGCTTCACGCCGGGTTGGAAGCACCAGTCGAGCGGGACTTCGTCGATGGTTGTCGAACGCTCCCGCTCGCCCTTCGAATCGTTCATCGTGCTGTGGAAGTGGTACGGCGCATCCAGATGAGTACCGTTGTGTGTGCTCAACTGAATGTGTTCGATGGCCCAGCCTTCGTTGTCAGGCAGGTCGGTTTCCTGTAGGCCGGGAAAGAAGGCCGTAACGGCTTTGGCCGTATTCCGGTGCGTCAGATACTGAATCTTGGGGCCGTAACCCGGTGGATCGGAAATGACGTCGTTTTCCAGATAGATCGAAAGATCGACGAAGCGTCGTGTCATGTGCGGTTGCTCCTGGTTTGGGGGACTTGCCACCTACGCCGCATAGCACCGTTCATGTTATGCAGACTGTACGATCGTACAGTCAGTATTGTGTTGGTGTAAACTGGCGGCGCGTAATGAACGGAATGGCATTCGCGGTAATCGAGTCACAGGACAGCGGAGACACCATGCAATCGAAGGAAGTCACGGGACGGGCGACCGGCGTCCGGCGCGGGAAGGGAGCGCAACAGGCGGTCGAGACGAGCAAGCGCGAGCGGGTGCTCGACGTGGCAGAGCGGCTGTTCGCCGAAGGCGGTTTCGATGGCGTTTCGATGCGGGATATTGCGTCGGCGGCAGAGGTTGGGCTGCCGCTGATCGTGTATCACTTCGAGACGAAGATGGGCCTGTACCGCGCCCTGTTCGAGCGCCGCAAGACGGTGCTCGACACCCGGTTGGCTTTGCTTCGTGAACCAGTCGCCGAAGGTGAAGACCCGCTTGAGCATATCGTGCGAGCCTTCGTGCTCCCGGTGATGCAAATCCAGAATACCGAGTCCGGACTTGCGTATGCCAAACTCGTTGCGCGCGAAGCTTCCGATCCACGCGAGGCCGAGCGCGGCATCGTTGCTCAATATTTCGATCCGTTTGCGGCGGAATTCATCAAGGAAATCAGGAGAACGCTGCCAGGCCATAGCGCCAACTATGCGCACTGGGCCTACTTGTTCGCGGTGGGCGCGTTGGTGATGAGCGCGTTCGACAGTCGCATCGAGCGTATCTCGGGCGGCAAGATCAAGGCCGGCGCCCTGAAGCGCAAGGCCGAGCATCTGGTGACTTTCATTTCCGCCGGGATTCGCGCTGGCGCAACCTCTGACGCGCGTGCACCAGCCGCTTAGGCGGCACCTCGTCGTCGAACGCCACTTGCATTCCAGATGGTGTCTCGGTCCTCAACGCTTCGATGACACGGCTGGAGTCATTTAGGATCCGACTGTTGGCGTTCGACGTTTCCGTGAACCGTGACAGCAGTACCGCTAACGCGCGATTTATCGGCAGCGCCACCAGAACTCGCCGCGTAAACTACGAGACTAGGCGAGCCTAGGCTACGCTGCGGCAAGCGACAGTAGGGCGAGATCGATGGGGTTCTTGCGTGATGCAGTTCATTGAGCGAAATGCTCGCGAAATCAGAGAGATCTTTAACCGGGAATTCTTGACATGCAAATAAATCGATCTGATATGGCTGATCTGATCTATTTCCTGGCTATTGCTCGACAAAGGAGCTTTAGTCGTGCGGCGATAGAGCTCGGAGTAAGCGCCTCGACACTGAGCCATGCATTGAAGGGGCTCGAAGCTAGACTGGGCGTCCGTCTACTAAACCGTACGACGAAGAGCGTCACGCTAACCGCTGCGGGAGATGCGTTGGCAGCGTCGATCGGTATGCCATTCGAGGCGATCGACACGGCTCTGGAGACCCTGAATCGCTTCCGAGATGCGCCTACAGGCCGCATTCGGGTCAATGCGGCCGTCGAGGCTTCGACGTTGCTGTTAGCACCGGTCCTGCCGACATTTGTCGAGCGCTATCCTGACGTGGAACTGGATATCGTCGCGAGCAATCGTTTGGTCGACGTGACGGAGGGGGGCTTTGACGCGGGTATTCGCTACGGCGGAACGGTGCCGGAGGACATGATCGCGCAGCGCCTTTCGGCCAATATACGTTGGGTCGTTGCAGGGGCGCCCGATTATCTTGGCCGCTTCGGTATCCCCAATCACCCCAATGATCTGCTAGAGCATCGTTGCATTAGCAATCGCCTTGGTGACGATCGAATTTACCGATGGGAATTCAAACGCGGCGATGAGAGGCTCGAAGTGGCGGTACCGTCGTCGTTGACGGTCGATCATGCTGAAACCGGACTCGTCGCAGTACTCGGCGGAGCGGGGCTGATGTACTTTCCCGAACCGTTCGTCGCGACGTATGTCAGGGAGGGGCGGCTGCGTCTCGTGCTGAACGACTGGGCGCCTTCAGAACCGGGTTTCTACATTTACTATTCGAGCAGACGTCAGATGCCGACAGGCCTGCGCTTATTGATCGATCTTGTCCGCGAACTTCAACCGCTTGGATTGTAAGCGGTGCCGGTGACGAACACATGACTCTTGGCTCCGAGTCGCTGACGCTTGTCCATACCGGCGCGACGGGGCCCATGCCGATATCGAAAACAAGTATCGCGATCTGGTGGGGAGTACGATCGGCGCTGAGATTGCCGAGTCGTTGTCGGACCTGATCATGAATCTCGAAGAGGCAGAAAGCATTCGGCAGATAGGGAGCCTGTTCACGCGCACGCGATCTGGCGGCACCGCAACGACCATTTCACACCATCCGTGCGTGCTACGTCGCCGGAAGTCTATTCGGCATGGCCGGCCGCTTCATAGCGGGCGCGCTCACGGAAGCCGCCGCGGCTGTTCTGCGGCCGACCCCGATGGCATATGAGCAGCTCGTACCGAGAAGGGATCGCGCGTTCGTCAGGTCTGGGCGGGTTGGGGAGTATCAGTTTCGGCGCAGGCCTCATCCAGCCAGATCAGGGCCTGGGCCGCTTCGAACGCAACCAGCGACACCCCCATTCCGCACAGCAGCAAACCTTCGAGCTGCGCCTTGGTCACGCCGCGCGACAACGCGCGCAATGCATGAACCTTGAAAGGGATCTCGCGGCCCAATACCGCCAATTGCATCGCGAGCATGATTTCGCAGGTTGTTTCGTCGACATCCACGGGCGGAAACAGTTGGCCACGCATCTTTCTGTAGTGCGACATGGCGTCGGGATTGGCTTCAACAAGGCGTTGAGACGACGGTTTGCGATCGAATGTGTTCATGGCGGGTTTTAGTTGAATGTCACATATCTCTACACTCGACGGCTTCGCGAATCCGCGACCGGCACGCCAAGCGCTGGAGGGGCGTTCGGCGATGCAGATTCCATGCCACGCATGTTTGTGGTGATGTGGTCCGCTTCGGCTGCGTGCAAAGCTATGCACGGTCGAAACCGTTTCGCAGCGAGCGCGCGTCTGAACCATGTGCACGGCAAGATCGCACGACCGGATCGGTGCCACATTTCGCTGCAGACGGATACCCTTGAGCCGGCAGTTGGCGGATTCGCAATGCAAAAGAAGCGTTTCCGCGCCCCTTTCACTGATCGTTAATCCGCGAAGCCAACGATGCCCGCCGCCGCATGAATTGGCGTGTATTTCCCGCTATTCGCCATCGCACCCATGCCGACGGCGAAACTCCATTTCTCCGACGCATTTTAGGTGTTGCGAACCATCTGCACGGTAGAACGCGTTTCATTCGATCATAAAGATCGCGTAATGCCGTTGTCGACGTCGCGACTCAACGAGATTTTCAGGGAGCATCGGCGGCGTGTCTGCCTCGACGACATGTTTATACGCTTCGTCGACATGCTGACCATGCCGACGACACACATGCGAGTCGGGGGGGGCGCTTGCTAGCCGCACGGGGCGGTTATCTTGCAAACGGGTTTGGGAAGACGATCAGCGGCCGTATGGCACGGGACTTGCCGTGCGAATGCTGCTGCTACCAATTTTCCTGACGAAAAACATGAACGCATTCGACCCATTGCCCACTCTCTGCGAGAAAACCCCTTTGAAACTACTCGACGGGGTGCGCGTGCTGGACCTCACTTCGTCCGTTGCGGGACCGTACGCCACGCTGCTGCTCGCGGATTTCGGTGCGACGGTCGTCAAGATTGAGCCGCCTGGCCAAGGTGACGACGTGCGCGCTTGGGGCCCCCCGTTTCTTGATGGCGAGTCGCTTTGGTATCTCAGCGTGAACCGCAACAAGCACAGCCTAACGCTCGATTACAGCAAACCCCAGGGACTCGAGTTGCTCAAACGGATGGTTGCAAGCGCCGATGTCGTGGTTGTCAACAGGACTTCGCCAATTCAACGCAAGCTGGGTATCGACTACGCGAGTCTCCGACAGGTCAACCCGCGGCTTATCCATGCTTCGGTATCGGGTTTCGGTCTTGATGGCGAACGCAGCGACATGCCGTGCTACGACCTGATCGCCGAAGGTTATAGCGGCGTGATGGATCTGACCGGCGAGGCGGAAAGCGGTCCGCAAAAAATCGGTACGCCGGCCGCCGACCTGCTTGCCGGCAGCGATGCGGCGCTCGCGGTGCTCGCAGCGCTCGTCGATCGCAATCGTACCGGACACGGACATTGTATTGATGTCTCGATGATCGAGAGCATGACTCGTTTCATGACGCCGCGAATTGTTCCCTATCTCGGTTCCGGCGAGGCGCCTCGCCGTTTGGGGGGGCGAGACAGCGTCATCGCCGTCTACCAGGTTTTTCAGGCTGCCGACGCGCCGCTCACGATCGGTCTGGGCAATGATGGCATCTGGAAGCGATTCTGGCGCGCGGTAGGCGAGCCGGAATTCGGACAGGCTGCCTGCTACGCGAGCAACAGCGACCGCCGTCGTTTGCGTGACGAGATCGTCGAGAAGATTCAGTCCATCATCGGCACGAAGCGTCGCGATCACTGGCTCGGCATCTTCCGCGAAGCCCGTATCCCGGCCGGTCCGATCAATCGGATCGACGAAGTGGCAGCCGATCCCGAACTGCGGCGCCGCGGATTCTTTTATGTGGTCCCACGCGGTGAAGCGCAGATTCCGCAGGTCGGACTGGGCATCCATGTCGACGGAAACGCACATACGTTTCGCAAGCCGCCACCTCGCCTTGGCGAGGATAGCCAGGACGTGCTGCGTGCGTGGCTCGACATCGAAAGCGACACCGTTCGACAGCTGAAGGAGGATGGCATCGTGTGATCCCTACCGGCAGTCCGTGTCATTGGCAAGGTGGCGCGTGATTTGCGTGACTGCGACCGAGCCTCGGAACCATTCATATAAGTCCGATGGAGGAGACATGACATCGACATCTTCATTTCACCGTTCATGCGTCGTGGATGCAGCCCGCGCGTGCGAACGGCAGCCGGCTCGATACGGAGAAGTTCACCGAATCCGTCACGAGGCACACAGGGAGGCGGCATGGCGCACGCACGCGGCTTGAACAAGGACGTTTGGGGTGGCTTGCTGATGACGGGTATCGGGCTATGGGTCGCCGTCCATTCCGTTTCCTATAGCGTCGGGACATTGACCCGCATGGGGCCCGGTTATTTTCCGCTGGTGCTCGGCGTGGTTCTTGCGCTGACCGGCATTGCGATCGGTATCAAGGGGGTGAAGGCCGGTCCCGATGAGCGGCGCAGCGGGCACAGGCCAGAGTGGAAAGCATGGATGCTCATTTGCGCAGGCCTCGTCGCGTTCGTTGTATTCGCGGCATATTTGGGGCTGATTGCCGCGACTTTCGCGACCGTCTTCATATCGGCACTCGGTGACCGGAACAATTCGTGGCGTTCCGCGACCGTGCTTGCACTTGCGATGGTCGTCGTCGGCGTCGTCGTATTCGGATGGGCGCTGAAGGTCCAACTTCCGCTATTCACGTGGGGTGGCGCATGATTTGGCAAACGCTTCATGATCTCTGGTACGGCTTCTCGGTCGCGATGCTGCCGCAGAATCTGATGTGGTCGTTCTTCGGTGTGCTGGTCGGAAATCTGATCGGCGTGCTCCCCGGCATGGGGGCGCTGTCGACGATCGCAATGCTGTTGCCGTTGACCTACACGATGCATGCCGTGCCGGCATTGCTGATGCTGGCCGGGATCTTTTACGGATCCCAGTACGGTGGCGCAATAGGCGCGATTCTGCTGAATCTGCCATCTCACCCTCCGCACGCTGTGACCTGCATCGACGGCTATCCGCTGACGCAGCAGGGAAAGGGCGGCACGGCGCTCGGCATAACGATGATCTCGTCATTTTTCGCCGCATCGATCGGCATCGTCGTGATGATCGTCGCGTCTCCGCTGCTGGTGAAAGTCGCATTCGAATTCGGACCGGCCGAGATCTTCTCGATCATGCTGCTCGGATTGATCGCCGGATCGACGATGGCTCGCGGCTCTGCGCTCAAGGGAATCGCGATGACGACGCTCGGCCTCTTGTTCGGCATCGTCGGAACGGACGTCAACACCGGGGTCGAACGATTCACGTTCGGTTTGGTCGATCTGTCCAACCATCTCGAACTCGTTGCACTGGCAATGGGGCTGTTCGGTGTGGCCGATTTTCTCCGTAACGTTAACCGCGTGCACTTCGTCGGCACGAACGCGAAGGTACGTCTGCGCGACATGCGGCCGTCGCGCGCGGAACTGAAACGTTCGTTCATGCCGATGGTGCGCGGCACGCTCGTGGGCACGCTGTTCGGCGCGATTCCCGGCACCGGCCCGACGATCACGACGTTCATCGCATACGCGCTCGAACGCAAGATATCGAAAACGCCGGAGCGGTTCGGACATGGCGCGATCGAGGGTGTGGCGAGCCCCGAGGCGTCGACGCATTCGAAGACCCAAGTCGATTTCATCCCGACGATGAGCCTCGGTATCCCGGGAGATGCGGTGATGGCACTGCTGCTTGGCGCGTTGTTGATCCAGGGATATCAGCCGGGACCGCAGTTGATCACGGAGCATGCCGATCTGTTCTGGGGGTTGATCGCGAGTTTCTGGATCGGCAACGTTCTGTTGCTGATCCTGAATGTACCGATGATTGGCATCTGGGTAAAGGTGCTTCAGGTGCCGTACCGGTACATGTACCCGGCGGCGCTGTTCTTTATCGCCGTGGGGGTCTACAGCACGAACAACAGTCTGTTCGAGGTGGGCGAGGTATTGGTATTCGGCCTGATAGGCGCGGTGCTGCTGGCGCTCGAGTTCCCCGTCTCGACCATTCTGCTCGGGTACGTGCTGGGCCCGATGGTAGAAGAGAATTTTAGGCGATCGCTACTGCTGTCCCGGGGCGACGCGCTTGTGTTCTTCGAACGTCCGATCAGCGCTGCATTCATGGGCACCTGCGTCGTGTTGCTGATGGCGCAATTGTTCTTCGCATGGCGTGCGACCAGAAACCAGGGACAGGCCAGACCGTCGGACGATTTGCGCTCGATCGAGGGCGCAGGGGCTGAATAGTCCGGACGGTCGTACCGCCGCGCCGCGTGGCTGGTGTCGGCGGTCTCGCATGAATGGCATACCGGTCAACCTGCAGTTGTCGCGGTGGGCAACACGCTGTCTTTGGCGCGGACACTTCTGACCGTTTAAGCGTAGATATAGGCAAACTCCAGCGTTGGCGCGATGTTTGCTTATTCATGGTCGACCGGCGAAACGTCGCCATTCAAGAGTGGTCAGGAGAATGTCATGCCGATTCAAATCAGTGTCGAAGGTCCGATTGCGTATATCACGCTGAACCGACCGGAGGCACTCAATGCACTGAGCTTCGAAGTCCTGCAGGAATTGTCCGATGCCCTCGATCGCGTGTCCGCATCGGATGCACGCGCGCTGGTGATCACCGGCCACGGCGACAAGGCATTTTGCGCGGGCGCGGACATTCGTGAATTGATGGGACGGGATCTTATCGCGGAGCGGGACGGCGCATTGTTTGGCCAGGCGACGTTCGCGAAGCTCGACCGTTTGCGCATTCCGTCGATTGCCGTCATTCACGGCTATGCGTTCGGCGGTGGTCTCGAACTTGCAATGGCATGTACGTTCCGCATCGCCACGGTAAAGGCGAAGGTCGGCTTGCCGGAAATCAAACTCGGCCTGATTCCCGGTTACGGCGGCACGCAACGTCTGCCTCGCCTAGTGGGCCAAGCGCGGGCGCTCGACATCATCATGTCCGGGCGAACCGTTGGTGCAGAGGAGGCGGAGCGTATTGGCCTCGTGAACTGCATCGTCGAGGATGGCGATCCGCGGGCGCTCGGGGCCGAGTATGCGCAGCGCTATATCGGCTTCAGCACGTGCTCGTCGCTGTTGGCGCGTGAAGCCGTGCGCCGTGCCGCTGACGTCGATCTCGGCGAAGGACTCCGCATGGAAGCGGATTTGTCGACGCTCGCATACCGCACGCAAGACGCGGCCGAAGGTATGCGCGCCTTCATCGAAAAGCGATCTCCGGTATTCAAGGACGCTTGACGCGGGTATGAACGACGGCGTGCCGACGGCCGGTAGAGTGCCGTCGCCGATATCGGCTCGTCGATGGTTGCCAATCGAATCGGAACATGGAATGAACATACTGGAGAGAATCGATTCTCGCATTCGCCTGAACGACGACGAGCGGATGATCGTGGACAGCGTGCGCGCGCTCGCGCGGGATCGGATTGCGCCTTATGCGGCCGAGTACGACCGTACCGGTACGTTTCCGCAGCAGAACATTGACGCGATCAATGAACTTGGCCTGAATGCCATGTTCATCCCGGATGCGTACGGCGGTGCGCAACTGTCGTTCACGTGCTACGCGCTCTGCGTGCGGGAGATCGCAAAGGCATGCGCGGCGACCGGCATTATCTGGGCAACGAATTTCCACGCGATCAAGCCGCTGATCGAGTACGGCAGCGAAGGGCAAAAGCAGCGCTTTCTGCCGGCGGTGGCGGGCGGTGCGCTCGCATCGCTGGCGATTACCGAGCCCGGTGCCGGCTCCGACGCGACCGGTATGCGGACGACGTTTCGCGAGAATGGCGGCGAGATCGTGATCAACGGCGGCAAGACATTCATTACCAACGGGGATGTCGCCGACCTGTATCTGCTGTTCGGAAAGTGGGACGGCATCGACGATCCGAAACGCGCGATCTCGGTGCTGATCCTCGAGAAGGGGACGCCCGGCCTCAGCGTGATCGGCGTCGAAGACAAGATGGGAACGCGCGCGTCGGGGACGGCGACGCTGTCGTTCGACAATTGTCGCGTACCTCGTACGAATCTGGTGGGAGAACCTGGCGACGGATTGCGCATTCTGCTGGGTTCGCTGAACCGCTCCCGACCTAGCGTTGCGGCGCATGCGCTCGGCATCGCGCGCGGTGCCTTCGAGGATGCCGTGGCGTATATCAACGAGCGCAAGCAATCGGGCCGCAAGGTGATCGAGTTCCAGGGCATTCAATTCATGGTGGCGGATCTTGCATCGGAGCTCGCGCTGTGCGAATCGTGGCTTTGGCAGGTGGCCGGAATGGTCGACGCCGGGGAAACGGATTTCGGGATCGAAGCGTCGATGCTCAAGATGCGCGCATCGGACGCAGCAATGCGTATCACGACGGATGCGGTCCAACTGCTTGGCGGCTACGGATATTGCTCGGATTATCGCGTCGAAAGGCTGATGCGCGACGCGAAGATCACGCAGATCTGGGAGGGAACCAATCAGGTTCATCGCCAACTGATCGGTCGCAGCTTCATTCTCAAATAGGAGACGCGCATGGCGCAAATCAAGACAGTTGGAATCGCAGGTGGCGGAACGATGGGCACGGGTATCGCGATCGTCGCGGCCCGGGCGGGGTTCGTGACGCGCGTGTATGACACCAGGCAAGAGGCGCTCGAGCGCGCGCGCGGCCAGGCCGAAAGCTTTCTGAGGAAATCGGCAGAGCGTGGCAAGCTTCCTGCCGACGCGGTGCCGGAAATTATGTCCCGCTGGCACGGGACGACAAAGCTCGACGACCTCGCCGATTGCGACGTCGTGATCGAGGCGGTGTTCGAGGATCTGGCCGTCAAGCACCAACTGTTCAGTACCCTGGACAAGGTGTGCCCGGCACATACGCTGTTCGCATCAAACACATCGACAATCTCGATTACCGAGATCGCGGGCGGCTCGGGCCGGCCCGATCGCTTCGTGGGCATGCATTTCTGCTTGCCGGCCCAACTGATGAAGCTGATCGAAATGTCGCCCGGGATGAACACGAGCGATGAATCGTTCGAGCGCGCATGGGCTTTTGCCGAAGCGCTGGGTCAGCGCCCGGTCCGGACCCAGGACACGCCCGGCTTCATCCTCAACTACTTCCTGATTCCGTTCAACAACGACGCGATCCGGCTCGTCGAGCAGGGCGTGGCGGAGCCGGCCGACATCGACAAGGCAATCAAGACCGCGCTCGGCTATCCGATGGGTCCGCTCGAGTTGCTCGACCTGGTCGGCCTGGATACGCAGCGTCTGCTTTGCGAAGCGATGCACGGACTCACGCACGAAGCGCGCGCCGCGTGTCCGCCGCTCGTCAGACGGATGATCGCGGCAGGTCGCCTCGGCAAGAAGACGGGGCAAGGCTTCCACACGTATAACGACACGAAGATGTTCGGAGCATGACGATGAGCTATCGCATTATCCAGAGCGGCGAGAGCCGTTCCTTTCAGGGCGGTCACGCATTTGTGGAAGCGGCGCGCGATGACGCCGCGGCACGCGTTTACATCGGCTCGAAGGCCGGGACGGCATTCTCGCATGACATCGACGGCGGCTGGAACCCCGCAGATGTGCCTTTCGTTCTGGTGGAGCTCGGTCACGAGTGCCTCGCGGTTCATACCGGTGATTCCGCGTCGGCCGATCAGCGTGGCGGCGCAGCGCCGAACGTGTTCGGCTTTGCGCGCTTTCGACTGGGCGATGCCGAGCCGAGCCGGTTGATCGAGCTCGTCAAGCCGGCTCAGCCCGACGAATCGGCGCTCGCCCAGGCGAAGCAGGTGTTCGAGGACGCCTGCTTCGTAGTCGCCCTTTGTGGTGATTTTCCAGGCCGGATCGTCGATCGGCTCGTGCGGCCGTATTACAACGCGGCGCTGCGCCGTCTCGACGAGAAGCTGGCAACCGCATCTGATCTCGATACGACGCTGCGCCTCGGGCTCGGTTATCCGGAGGGGCCGATCGCGCTGCTCGAGCGTACCGGTCTGAATCATCACCACAGCGTGACGCGGGCGCTTTATGAAGCGTTGGGCGACAGTGCGTATGCGCCGGCGCGGCGGGCCCAGGTCGCACATCAGCGTGCGGAAGGCGGCGAGCGATGAATCAGCCTCTGAAGGGTGTCAAGGTTGTCGATTTGAGCACGCTGTTGCCTGGCCCGCTATGCACGCTGCTGCTGGCCGAAGCGGGCGCGGACGTCGTCAAGGTCGAAAGACCGGCCGGTGGCGATGAGATGCGCTCGTACGTTCCGAAGGCCGGGACCGACAGCGTCAACTTCGGTATGCTGAACCGCGGCAAGCGCTCGGTGGCGCTCGATCTGAAGAGCGTCGCCGGTCGAGAGGCGGTTCTGGCGCTGATCGACGATGCGGATGTACTGGTCGAGCAGTTTCGACCGGGTGTCATGGCGCGTCTCGGTCTCGGTTACGAGCAAGTGGCGGAACGAAATCCGCGCGTCATTTACTGCTCGATCACGGGCTACGGCCAAAGCGGACCGAAGGCGGGCGTCGCTGCTCATGACCTCAACTATCTCGCGGAAACCGGCATGCTGGCGCTGTCCTGCGATCCGGACGGCGCGCCCGTGTTGCCGCCGGCGCTGATCGCCGACATCGGCGGCGGAGCATACCCCGCGGTCATCAATATTCTGCTGGCGCTGAAGCAACGCGATGCGACCGGAAAGGGCTGCCGGCTGGACATCTCGATGGCAGACAACCTGTTCACGTTCATGTACTGGGCGCTGGGCAACGGAACGACGGGCAACGGCTGGCCCACGCCGGGGGGAGAGCTGGTGACCGGCGGCACCGCACGGTACCAGATTTACAAGACGCTAGATGCCCAGTATCTTGCCGCCGCTCCGCTCGAGGAAAAATTCTGGAGAAACTTCACCGAGGTGATCGGCGCACCGGAACTGGCGACGAAGAATGGCGACGAGCCCGGCGTCAAGCAGCGGGTGGCGCAACTGATTGCCGGCCAGACTGCCGATACATGGCTCGAACGTTTCGCAGGGACCGACACGTGCACCGTGCGTGTCGTCTCGCTCGAGCATGCGGTCACGGATCCGCATTTTGCCGGCCGGCGACTGTTCGATCGCAAAGTTCGGATGCCGGGCGGGCAAGTGATCGATGCGCTCCCGGTGCCGATCGTCGAGGCATTTCGCGGCGACGCTTCGAGTAGCGACGCCCCGGCACTGCGCGCGAGCGTCGGCAGTGCCGGACGTGACGAGTAAGCAACGACGGCGATATGCGGTGTGACCTCGGGGGCCGCGCGCCCCTGCTGCTCCGGCTCGCCGCACCTGATCATGCCTCCTCGGCGGCGCCGGCGTGAACGGAGACCACGCGCGCTTCAGGCGTCAACCGCGCAAAGATCAGTGCGGCCGACGCAGTGACGAGACCGATGCATGCAAATGTGGCGTGAAAGGCGGTGAGCGTCTGGAAATGTGTTTGGTGGCCGAACATCTCAGTGAACTGGTCGAGCAAGGCGCCCGCAATCGTCACGCCGAGGCTCATTGACAGCATTTGCGCCAGCGAGAAGAGGCTGTTGCCGCTGCTTGCGCCGACCGTTCCCAGGTCCCGCAGCGTAACCGCGTTCATCGCGGTGAACTGAGTCGCATTGACCGCGCCGAACATGGCAAACTGCGCGACATGCAGCCATGCCGGTTGCGACGGCGATATCAATGCGAAGCACGACATTGACAAACCCATCGCCAGCGTATTGATCAGGAGAACCTTGCGATAGCCGTAAGATGTGATCAGCCGAACGGCCGGCGGTCTGCATGCCATGCCGGCCGCCGCGATCGGGAGCATCATCATGCCGGCGTGAAACGGAGCGTATCCCAGGCTGACCTGGAGCAGGAGCGGCAGCAGATAGGGCATGGCACCTGCGCCTATTCTCGCCAGCACATTCCCCGATAGGCCGATCCTGAACGTGCGGATGTCGAACAGCTTCAGCGGAAACAGCGGATCCGGAATGCGCCTCGCATGGAAGCAGTACATGCCGATGCCGGCGAATGTCAGCGCGACAAGGCCGATCACTGCGCGGTGCGTGAGCCCGAATTCGGCTACTCCGTCGAGCGCAAGCGTGATCGACAGCATCGAGACGGCGAGCATCAGATAACCGGGGACGTCGAATCGGCCAGCGGTGGGCAGCGGTTCTCCCGGCATGTAGATCGCTGTCGCGGCACACCCGAGCACGCCGATCGGTACGTTGATCAGGAATATCCAGTGCCAGGACGCGGCTTCTGTGAGCCAGCCCCCGAGCATCGGACCGACCAGCGGTCCGACTAGGCCAGGTATCGCGATGAACGTGAGGGCAGGCAGGTAGCGTTCGCGCGAGAACGAACGAATGACGGCGAGCCGTCCGATCGGCAATAGCATCGCCCCTCCTGCGCCCTGTACGACGCGAAACAGCACCAGCTGCCACAGCGTTTGCGCGTTTGCGCACAACAGCGATCCGAGCGTGAAGATGACGATCGCGGAGAAAAATACCCGCCGCGTGCCGAACCGGTCCGCCAGACATCCGGAAATCGGAATCATCAGGGCCATGGTGAGCGAATAGGCGATGACCACCGATTGCATATGAAGCGGTGCTTCGCCGAGGCTTCGTGCCATGCCGGGCAGCGCGGTGTTGACGATCGTGGTATCGAGCGTCTGCATGAAGAATCCGGCGGCGACCAGCCAAAGCGTGATCGTCATTCGGCGTTCATGTGCGCTGCTCGTCGAGCGATTGCGTTGTTGCGGGGGGAGAGTGCCGCCCATGATTGATGATCTGCTGAAGGTGGAGGGGGGGATGGCTGGCGCAATCGCTATCGTGGTGACGGCGCGCTTCAGTCGGCAGTGGACTGCGTCGTTGGTTTGAAGTGTTGAGGCCACCGCTGCTTCACGACATCGCGATGATCCGCATAGGCGTAGCAACTGTTCAGGATCGTCGGTTTGCCATTCGCGTCGACGAATTGGCTCGGCACACCCCTCACGCCGCGAACGCCTTGCATCAGGGTCGTCGCGAGCGGAATCAGGACTTCTCTCAGATGCGTGCAACTCGCCGCTCCCCGCAGGCTGTCCTTGACGACGGATGACCACCCCTTGCCGATACGCTGTCCGACGAGCACGTTCAACGTCGTCTCGGCTTCCCTGCATAGCGCGAACGGCGTCGCGTCCGACGCCGCCTCGACGCGGTGAATCACGTATTGATCGTCGACGGTGACGCGAACCCGAAGGTCGTGCAGCGGCGCGCCGGCCGGTAGCGGATCCGGGCGCCCGGAATGCTGGAAATCGAACGGCTTGGTATCGACGAGATGAGCTTCGACTTCATAGAGACCGTCATCGCGCGCGTACGTCCTCATATCGATCGCGCGGTGATGGAGTTCGCGGCGACTGCGCGGTTCGGATAATGGCACTGAGATTCTCCCGGAAGTGAACGGCAACGACCGACACGGTTGGATCGACCATGTCTTCCGGAACGTCAGCAAGCGTCGTGCCATAGCGACTTCGCTACAGCAGCCGGTGTCCGCACGGCGCATTCACTCGCGAACGCGACGGTCAGTGTCAACGACAACGACACGGTGTCGTCGGATATGACACTGCAGACCGCGCGTGGACGCCGCCGGCCCTGTGGAGCTCGGCGCGCTCGACGATATCGGGAAGGCATGATGATTGCTTGCTCGTCAGCGATATTCATCACGCAAGGAGATCGGCAATGTCGACCAGACGAGGGTTGTACTGGGAGGATTTCGAAGTAGGCAAGGTCATTGAAACGCCGGCTCGCACGATTACGTCGACCGACATCGTGAATTTCGCCTGCCTGACGGGCGATTTCAACGAAGTCCACACAAATTGGGAGTACTGCAAGACGACCCAGTTCGGCGAGCCGATCGCTCATGGTCCGCTCATCTACGGAATCATGGGGGGGCTGCAATATGCGAGCGGCATCAACGACGGCACGTTGCTCGCGCTGCTTCAGGTGGACCAATGGCGGATGCTCGCGCCAGTCAAGCATGGCGATACGCTGCATGGGCAAATGACCGTGATCGAACGCAAGGAATCCAGTAAACCGGACCGCGGGACCGTCAAGATGGATCGTCGCTTCGTGCGACAGGACGGGGCCGTCGTGCAGCAGATGGAAGTGACTTTGCTTTATCGCCGTCGGCCGAAAGACGGCAGCGAGCAGGCGTCGAGCGCGGCCTGAATTGCGCCTAGCGCATCCGGCCTGACGACATTCGGCAGCAGGGAATGCCCGTGGGCGCCGCCGATCGCGGGCGGACCAAATGAAGGAGTGTGAGATGTCGGACTTGACGCCGAACGCGCATCAAACCATGGCCCGTCGAATGTATCCTCGCATCGGGCTACATATCGACGGCGAGTGGATTTACGATCGCGCCGTCTGCCATGCTGTCGAAAATCCGAGCGATGAAAGTGTGCTGGGTCCCGTGCCGCGCGCGACGCGAGAGGATCTCGAACGCGCATTGAGCGCGGCGCATCGAGCGTTTGGGATCTGGCGGGATACGGCGCCTGACGAGCGTGCGGCATTGCTGCTGCGCGTCGCTGATTTGCTGCGTGAGCGCGTCGACGCAATCGCATCGATCATCACGCTGGAGCAGGGCAAACCCATCGCGGACGCACGCGCGGAAGTCGAGCGCGCACACACGTTCCTCGAATGGGATGCGGCTCAGCTGCTGCGTGCCTATGGAACCATCGCGCCGTCTGAGCCAGACATGCTGCGGATGGTCGTCAGGCAGCCCATCGGGCCGGTAGCGGCATTCACGCCGTGGAATGTGCCGATCAGTTCTCCATCACGGAAGATCAGCGGGGCGTTGGCGGCGGGTTGCTCGATCGTCATCAAGGCTGCCGAGGAAACACCCGGCGCTGCGTGCGCATTCGTTCAATGCTTTATCGATGCGGGCCTGCCGTTCGGTGTGCTCAATCTCGTGTTCGGTGATCCCGCCGAAATTTCCTCGATCCTGATCGCGTCGCCTGCGATCCGAATGATCACGCTGACCGGCTCAGTGCAGGTCGGCATGCAGCTTTCCCAGCTTGCCGGCGCCGCGATGAAACCGGTACTGATGGAGTTGGGCGGACATGCACCGGTTCTCGTTTGCGACGACGTCGATGCGGCCCGGATCGCGCGGATCGCAGTTGCAGCGAAGATGCGCATGGCTGGCCAGATCTGCGCATCGCCTTCTCGCTTCATCGTGCATGAAGGCGTGTATGCCGACTTCGTGGCTGCGTTCGCCAAAGCGGCCGACGAAATTCGCGTTGGCGATGGATTCGAGCCGAACGTTCAGATGGGGCCGGTGATCAACGCGCGTCGGCTTGCCGCGATGGAATCGCTTGTCGCCGACGCCGCAACTGCTGGTGCGCGTATTGCCGCGGGCGGGCACCGAGTCGGCGAACGCGGTCACTTTTACGCGCCAACTGTGCTGGCGGACGTGCCCAGGCATGCAAAGGCGATGAGTACCGAGCCGTTCGGCCCGCTTGGGGTATGCGTTCCGATGAAGAACGTGAGCGACGGCTTGACGATCGCGAACAGCCTGTCGATCGGCCTGGCCGCTTACGCATTCACCAACTCGATGCACGATGCTGAGCGCTTTAGGCGTGAACTGGAGTGTGGCGCGTTGTCGATCAATCATTTCGGCGTGCCGGGCGCCGACATGCCGTTCGGCGGCGTCAAGGACAGCGGGATCGGGCGCGAAGGCGGGGCGGGATCGCTCGATGCCTACATGGTAAGCAAGACGGTGCTGCAGAAGACGGCGCGTGTTTGACCGCGCCGGTTGATGACGAAACTTGACGGAGACTGATTATGGACGTATCCCCGCTGCCGGCTCCGGTAGCGAATGCCGATTCGCAACCTTACTGGGATGCGGCGAGAGAGCGGCGCTTGCTGATTCGCAAGTGCAATGTGTGTGGAACGATGCACTTCATGCCCCGGCACCTGTGCCCGAGCTGCTGGTCCGATCAGCTCGAATGGGTTGAAAGCCGCGGGGCCGGCAGCGTGCATAGCTTTACGATCGTTCGGCGCGCACCGCTCGCCTCGTTCGGCGCTCACGCGCCTTATGTCGTGGCACTGATCGATCTCGACGAAGGTCCCCGGATGCTGACCAATATCGTCGGGGATGATGCGTTATCCGTACGAATAGGCGATCGGGTCGGCGTCACGTTCGAGGATCGCGGCGGTGGCGCGATGCTCCCGCAATTCCATCGGGTTAACGCTTGAGGTCGACGGTATGAAGAAAGCTGAATCGCTGAAGAACAAAATCGCCATCGTCGGTGTGGGCGAATCCGAAATCGGCAGGGTGCCCAATATGACTGGCCTGGGCCTGAACGCGCAGGCCGCAAAGCGCGCGTTGGATGACGCGGGTCTCAAGAAGTCGGACATTGACGGCGTACTGACTGCCTATTCCTTTACCGAGCCTTACTTCATGCTCGGTTCGGTCCTGTGCGAATATCTGGGAATCGAGCCTCGATTCAACGCATCGCTCGTGACGGGCGGGGCCAGTCCGGCCGTGATGCTCAAGCATGCGGCAGAAGCGATAGCATCGGGTCAGGCCGAAACCATTCTGATCTGCGCTGGGGAAAATCGCGCGACTGGTCTCACGCGCGACGCGGCAGTCGCCTCGCTGATGGCGGTGGGACATCCTTACTTCGAGCAGCCGTACGGCGCGTCCATTCCCGGGTTCTACGCGATGATCGCGCAGCGGTACATGCATGAGTTGGGCACCACGCGCGAGCAGTTGGCACACGTCGCGGTCAACACCCGCCAGCATGCGCTGCTGCATCCGAATGCGCACATGAAAACGCCATTGACGATCGAGCAGGTTTTGACGGCCAAGCCGATTGCGGACCCGCTCGGTATGCTCGATTGCTGTCTGATATCGGATGCGGGTGGAGCATTCATCGTCACGTCGGTGGAGCGCGCGGCGGATCTGAAGGCCACGCCGATCTATCTGCAAGGGATCGGGGAATATCATACGCACGAGCATCTGATGTGTGCGCCAAGTCTAACCGAATTCGGCGCCACGGAATCGGGACACATTGCGTACGAGATGGCGGGCCTCGGCCCCGGTGATATCGACTTTGCTGAACTGTACGACTGCTTCACGATCGTTCCCATCATCGAAATGGAAGAGCTTGGCCTGTGCGAGCGCGGCGAGGGCGGTGCCTTCTTCGCCGAGGGGCATGCGCGCATCGGTGGCAAGCTGCCGATCAACACGCACGGCGGTATGCTCTCCCACGCCCATGCTGGTGCGGCGGGCGGTCTTTTCGGGATCGTCGAGGCGGTGCGCCAATTGCGGGGAGGTCTCGGGCCGCGCCAGGTGGAGGGGGCGGAAGTCGCGCTGGTGCACAACGAAGGGGGGATCCTGTCGTCCCATTGCACGGTCATTCTCGCGAACGCAATGGGCTGACGCTCCCCATGGCTCGTCCACAATCCGGTCGATACCGCGACCGTGTGCCCGAGACGGAGCATTCCGGTACTCTCGGACACACGGTCGATCG
Source organism: Burkholderia diffusa (assembly GCF_902499115.1). Lineage (GTDB taxonomy): Bacteria > Pseudomonadota > Gammaproteobacteria > Burkholderiales > Burkholderiaceae > Burkholderia > Burkholderia diffusa. The sequence continues at coordinate 23,788 of NZ_CABVPN010000031.1, read as the reverse complement.
TCGTTACAGCGGTTGCATTGCGGTCAGGTCGAGAGCCTGCTTCTGGGCGTTCGGATCGCGGGACGATCCGGCGGCGGTCAGTATGTAACTTCCGGGATTGACCTGCCATGCATGCGCGTCGGTATTCCACGTCGCGAAGCGTTGAGCTGGAATGACGACGCTGATCTGCTGAGCCTGGCCAGGCTGCAGCATCACTTTCTTCCATCCGACGAGGCGTTGCGGCGGTTCGTGGAGGATGGCCGGAAGCGACGCATAGATTTGCGCGACTTCAGCGCCTGCGCGAGCGCCGGTGTTTGTGATGGTCAGCGTGACGGTCACGTTGTCCGAACCGTCGCGCTGAGCAGTCATCCCGGAGTACGCGAACGTTGTGTACGACAATCCGAAACCGAATGGAAACAACGGCCGGATATTTTTTGCGTCGTACCAGTGGTAGCCAATGAGCAGGCCTTCGCCATAATTGACGTTCAGGTTGTTCGGATCGATCGATGGCTGCGGGAGATCAGAGTCTTGCTGCGCAAACGTGATCGGCAGCTTGCCTGACGGATTTGCATCGCCAAACAGCACGTCGGCAATAGCTTGGCCACCTTCCACGCCCGGGTACCAGGTCTCGAGTACGCCATGCACGCTCGCCAGCCATGGCATCAGGACGGCACTGCCGTTTTCGAGCACGACTATGACGCGCTTCGCTTTCGACGCGACTGCAGTGATCAGCGCGTTCTGATCGTAATGCTGATTGAATGGATCGGCATTCGCATCGGGCAGTGCGAGAGTCGAGAGGTCGCGTCCCTCCGTTTCGAATCGTGTCGCGAAAACGATTGCCACGTCGGCCTGCGCAGCCGCGTTCGCGGCAGCGGTTGCGTCCGTGCCATCGAGATAGGCGACGGTGGCATTCGGTGCTTTTTCCTTGATCGCGGCGAGCGGCGACGATTTGTACCAGATCGCACAATCGGGCGGGAAAAAGCTGGTCGATTGACAGCTTGTTACCGCATTGCCGTTTGCTGCAGGCACGGCGCCCGAGCCACCACCCGAAATGACTCCCACGTCCGCGTGTCCTCCGATCACGACGACCGAGGAAAGTGCGGATCCGAGGAGTGGAAGCACTGGTTGATTGCTACCCGGCGGCGTGCCGTTCTTCAGCAAGACGAATGACTGACGCGCGATCGACAGCGCATCGGTATTGCCGGCCGCCTGATCGATCGTAACGCCGGGGCTGGGTGGGTCGTCCATCACGCCAGTCGTGATCAGCGTTCGAACCTTGCGCAAGACCATATCGTTCAGTCGCGACATCGGAACGGTGCCCGCCGCGATCGCGGCCTTCAGCTTCGTGCTGAAGTACGAAATGATCGTGAACCCGGGAACCTCGTTCCAATCGGCTCCCGCGTCACCGGGTTGCTCTTCGTCGAGGCCGGCCATTGCTGCGGCGACCGTGCTATGCGTCCCGGTCCAGTCGGACTGAACCACCCCCTGGAAGCCCCACTCATTCTTCAGGACGGTGGTCAACAAATACGGGTTCTCGCACGCATAGATACCATTGACGAGGTTGTACGAGCACATCACGTTACCCGGTTTGCCTTCCTTGATGCCGATCTCGAACGCCAGCAGTTCGGTTTCGCGCATTGTGCGCTCGTTAACGACGGAATTACTCGTCATCCGATTTGTTTCCTGGTCGTTCATTGCGAAGTGCTTGATCGTCGCAATCACGTTCTTTGATTGGGTGCCGAAAGTGCGCGCGGCGCTCATTGCACCCGCGAGCACCGGGTCTTCCCCCATGTACTCGAATGTTCGGCCATTACGCGGTTCGCGAGCGAGATTGACGCCACCGCCCAGACCTTCGGCGTAACCGAGCGCGCGGAGTTCGGTCGCGATGCGCGCGCCGTACGTGGTCGCGAGTGGAGGATCCCAACTTGCAGCGAGTGCGATGGGGGCGGGCAACGCCGTCGCGCCGGAATTGGCAACGTTCACTCCACCTGCAGAGTCGGCACTCGCAATCGGTGGAATACCGAGCCTGGGGATTCCCGGTATATAGCCCGCGCCATTCGCCCACGATGGGAACGGGCCGCCCAAGTCCGCGCCGGGCATCCCGATTCCATGTACAAGCTGGATCTTCTCGTCGGTGGTCATTTGAGCGACGTATGCAGCGGCTCGGGAATCGACATTCGTATTGTTGGCCGAGGAGTCGGAGTTGGTATCGGAGCCGCACGACGCAAGCGCGACGATGAGCGGCGACACACTGGCGACAGCCAGATATCGTATCGAGGTATTCAATGAAATGTCTCCCAATGGAATCTCTAAAATAGATATTTCTGTTACGGCCGTAACGCTGATGACGTTATATTGGTGTGTGGATCTAGTCAAGCAACGTTGAAAACGTAGTTTTTAAAGAACATTATGTGGATGTTTAAAGATTAAGGTTTGTGGTTGTTGATTTTATTTGTGTCGTTTACGAGGGCACAAAAAATTACGCGACTGATTTCGGTAAGGACATCTTTGGAAATTCGTGTGCCACGGAGAGAAGAGCGGATGCCTACGGAGGTGGCTTGGGGCGTCGGAGGAGGGAGTGGTCTACTACGAGCCACGCAACGTTGAGCGGGTATCGGCGGACAGCCAGTCACGAATGGAAAATGATTGTCCCATTCATGAAAAAGACGCGAAACGGAAATATTCGAAAAATTGCACGCGGCACGGCTTCTCTCGAGGCGGCCGCGTGCAATCCGGATGCGAGGTTAGAATCTATGCCGCAGCGATGCGCGGATCAGGAATTGATGATTGTTCGACGAATCACCGAGGTTGTCGATGTCGGCAACGGCAGGCGCCCCCGTCGACGAGGTCCCGGACGCGCGCTGCCAGCCCACCGTGCCGTAAATATCGGTTCGTTTGGACAGCAGGTAGTCCGCCAGGATGGCGACCTGATTGTAGTGTTGCCCGCCCACAGTCGTGCCCGCTGCCGTATGCACGGCTCGACCGCTCAGATAGTCATAGGCAACGCCGGCGAAAAAGGTGGGGGCGAATTGATACTGCGCGCCCACATCGAAGTTGTTGAAACGCGCGGAGCTGCTCACGAACCCGCTGCCGAGTTGCCCGTATTGAACGTTCGAGTAGGAGGCCGCGAGCGTCAATGCGCCGACATTGTAGTTGGCGGCGATCATGGCCGTCTGATACGCTTGCGCGCTCTTGTATCCCTTGTTGAGGGAAAGCGCCAGCGGGGAGGCACCGCTCGCGTTATCGGTGAAGAATCCGGAGCCGGCGGTCGCCGCGGTCGGATTCTTGAAGTATTCGAAGCCAGCGCCGATCTGGAACGGGCCATATTGATAGGACGCTCCCAGGGAATACCCGCTGTTGGCGGTGAAATTCCCCGCAACGCCGCCTACGCTGTATTCGCCGCCGAATTTCAGGCCGTTGAAGTTCGGGCTCATATAGCGAATGGCGTTGTTGATGCGCACCGTGTTCGCACCGTTGTCGATATCTCCCGGGTGCACTGCGGCAGGGCCGCCGATCAGGCTGGCCGCAGTCAGCGGCAGGGGATAGTAGTAGATCATGTCGTACTGGCGGCCGAGCGTGAGGCTGCCGAGGCGGTCGCTGCTCAGACCGACGAACGCCTGACGGCCAAATGCGGTGCCCCCTTGGCCGAACGCACCGTTGTTCAGGTTGATGCCGGATTCGATCGTGAAGATCGCTTTCAACCCGCCACCCAGGTCTTCACGTCCGATCATCCCCCATCGGCTGCCGAAAATACCGCTCAGCGAGTCGAGGAAGACTCGCTTGCCGCCTGCGTTGTTGTTCTGATACATGATGCCTTCATCGATTACGCCGTACAGAGTGACATTGCTTTGAGCGTGTGCTGCGGCTGAAAATGCGCCGACGACGGCGGCACAGAGAAGTTGTCGTTTGAATGTCTTTTTCATAATTCGATGTACTGAATAATTGTATGACGAGTGGAATCGCGGGTCGGAATGACGCGGAGGTTGGGCTAGCGCTCGATGCCACCTCTGGGGTGAACGGGTTCGAGCGATGAAGGATCGCAATGTGTCGATAGGGATCGACTCGATTGCGCGGAAAGGCTGGTCGTCACGGTTGTCTCCAATGGATGGGTTCTTGTATTTGATTGGTTTGCCGAACGCATTCAGTCATGCGTGTCAGCTGTTACGGATAACGCAACGTCTGTGCCAGAGAAGCGGCTTGTCCGTCTCGTGCGGGAAGGTATGGTCCCGCCTCAACGAAGAGCGCGCCGCTCCATTGTTCGCCGTGCTGGCGTGTTTGCGCGTGTTTTTGATTCCGACAACGCTGTGCTCGAGGAAAACAGTTGGGCGATCTTGCGCGACGCGCCTGTCCGTCAGTGCGCGATTCCCTGGCCGCCGTCAACGTAAATCGTTTCTCCGGTCAAGAACGCGGCGCCGTGCGTAAAGAGCGTCGCGACGAGTGCGCCGACTTCTTCGGCGCTGCCCGGACGGCCACGTGGAATCCGCTTTTCGAGATACGTAGCCAGCGGGCCTGACGTGATCATGTCCGCGTTCAGATCCGTCTGGATGTAGCCGGGGGCGACGTTGATGACACGGATCCCTTTGCTGGCCCATTCGACGGCCAGGCAGCGCGTGATAGCGCCGACGGCTGCCTTGCTCGCGCAGTACGCCAGATTGCGTTTGACGCCGAGCTTGTCGAAAAACGAGCCAATGTTCACGATCAGCGTGTCGCCCGCGGCGACGAGGTGGGGGTACGCGGCCTGACACGCAACGACGACGGACGTCGCATTCATGTCCATCACCTGATGCCATTGATCGAGGGGAAGCTCCGCCGACAGTGCGTCGATATGGAAGCCCGCATTGTTGACAAGGCCGACGATTCGCCATCCCTCCTCGACGAGATCGCGCAATACTGCCTTGAGATCGTTCGGGCGCGTGACGTCCGCGGTGCGCGGCAGCCAGCGTGCGGACACGTCGGGCCGGACGTCGGTAAAGGACGGCAGGGCTCCCGATCGCGACAGACACGCGACATGGTGGCCTTGCTCGGCGAGGGCGCGCGAGATCGCGGCACCGATGCCGCGGCTTGCGCCTGTTACGACTATGCAATCACGAGTCATCAACACTACTCCAGGGGAACGATTGCGGTGCCCGGGCAGTCCGGCAGTCGTACGCGACCACCGGCGTGCCTGCTGGCTTTCCAGCCCGCGGCACCTGTGGAATTGCGGATCGGAAGTGAGTCAGGCGACGCGAAACCGTACGGGAGCCGGTTCGATGCGGCCGTCCCGTACCCACTGGACCAACTCGCGTTTCAGGATCTTGCCGCTCGGCGTCAGCGGAAACCCCGGCAGCACGATGAAGTACTCGGGCATGTCGAACTTCGACAAACCTTCCCGAGCCAGATGCGCGAGTAATTCGTCGGCGCTGGGCGGAGCACCGTCACCGATGATCGCGAGGCAGACTTTCTCTCCGAGGCGCGTGTCCGGCACGCCGAATGCCGCGGCTTTCTTGACGGCGGGGTGACGATGAGCAAACTCCTCGATATGCGACGGATGGATGTTGTGCCCGCCGCGAATGATGAGATCTTTCTTGCGTCCGACGATTTCGAGGTTGCCGTCATCGTCGAAGCGCCCCAGGTCCCCGCTCATGAACCAGCCGCTGCTGTTGAACGATGATTCGGTCGCTGCCTGATTGTTGAAGTAGCCGAGCATCAGCACGCCGCCGCGCCCGCCGATTTCGCCGACTTCGCCGGGAGCGGCCTCGAGGTCGGGATTGTCGGGTTGCCACAGGCGCACTTCGTATCCGTCGCACGCTTTTCCGCATGTCGCGGTAATGACTTCCACCGAATCACCAGGCTTGGTGTACTGATGGGAGCCGTTTTCGGTCATGCCGTAGACGTTTTGCGGCGTTGCGCCGAGGGCGAGCAGCTTTCGGGCGGTCTCGCTCGGAATCAGGCTCCCGGCCATATAGAAGACCTTGACCGAGCCGAGCCGGGTGATGCCGCGCCGGTCGATTTCCTGAAGCAGGTCTATCGCGTGTGTGGGGACGCCCATCACGTAGGTGGCTTCAGTGGATATGATCCAGTCCAGCGGGGCAATACCGGCAGTCGGGTCGAAAATGACCAGTTCGCATCCTGCAACGAGGGTTTGTTCGAATGCGACCGTGCCGACGTGATGACTCAGCGGACTCAGCGTGAGCAGCACGGTATCGCTGGTTTGCTTCCAATCGGATACCAGCGCACGTCCATTGGCGAGCAGCGTGTTATCGCTGTGCATCACCCCTTTGGGCGTGCCGGTCGTGCCGCTGGTAAAGGCCAGATAAACCACTTGGTCCGGATTCTGGCTGGGAGGCGGAAGCGGAATCTGCGATATGTGTCCCGGAATTGGCAACGATTGTGTCCCGGGCTGCGCGCACGGATCGGCCGCACGCAACGAAGGCAGCGCGTACACCCGTTTCATGTGGCTCAATGCAGCGGCGCCCGAGAATACGTCGGCGCTGTCTGCATCGGCCCCCCAGCCTGGCTGGGCAAACAACGCGCGGCATCCGATGCGATCGAGCATCGAAAGAATTTCGGCAACGGTATAGTTCTGATGCAACGAAGGATTGCAGACGTAACCGTTGCGCGAGCACGCAAGCATGATGACTGCCATTTCGACTCGGTTCGGCAGCCAGACAGATACCCGATCGCCGCTGCGAAGTCCACTGTCGTGGAGATCGGCAGCAACGGCGTCAGCCCATGCGACGAGCGCGCTCCACGTCAGGCGTCTGGTGCTGTCTCGTACCGCGAAGGCTGCCCCGCGCTCGGTGGCGTGGCGTCTCGCGAGCGAGTAAAGCGTGTCGGTTTGCCAGATCCCGGTCAGGTAGTGCTTGCGGGCCGTTGCCGGATCGTGCAGGGTAAGAAGATGCGACATGGTCGGGAACTCCACGAGTCGTATGCTTCAATGACCGAAGTGCGTTGCGTCGGGCGCCCGGCGATTGGCAAATGCGTCAGCCAGTTCCGCGTGTTCGTCCGAGTCGAGGTATCCGCGCAGCAGCAGGTCGTGCGCCATGCGCGACAGACCCGACACGCCGCCGTGGCGCGCGTTGAACGCGGCTTTGATCGACGCGAGCGCAAACGCTCCTCGATCCGCGATTTCGAGCGCCAGCTTGCGTGTTGCATCCTTGAGTTCATCGTCGGGAACCACGTGATTGATCAACCCCCATTCGAGTGCTTCTCGTGCGGTCAATTTGGGATTGCGGTACCACATTTCCTTCGCCCGCTTTTTCCCGATCAGATCTTCGAGATACCAGGTTCCATAGCCGCCGTCGAAACTGCCGACCATCGGACCGACCTGCCGAAATACGGCACTTTCCTTTGCGATCGTGATATCGCAAACGACTTGCAGCACCTGGCCTCCGCCTACGGCGAAGCCGTTGACTGACGCGATCACGGGCTTCTGCAGTCGGTCGATGCTCTCGTACATTTCCAGAGTCGGCAGGACGCCTGCATAAAGCAGCGAATCTTCCATGCCTTCCTTACGGCCTCCGGTACAGAAAAACTTGTCGCCGGCTCCGGTGATCACGATGACGCGGGTGCGCGTCTCCCGGCGGATTTCGTTGATGCAATCGCGAATCTCGTGGCACATGCGTGGCGTGAACATATTGCCGTCTTGCGGGCGATTCAGCGTAATGGTGCCGATCGGGCCATCTTCCTGATAGATGATTTCTTCGAATTGCATGGACTGTCCTTTCAGTTGGATGCGTAGTGCGCGAAGTTAAATATTTCCGGACGACAGCGGCAGACCGAAACAGCGCGATCAAAGTCTGGCGGCTGGCACGGGAAGGGCCGGCGCGACCATCGCGAATATCGTCACGGTGCATGTTCTGCAAGCTTCGTGCCAAACCGCGGAGCGGTTGGAGACCGCCACGTCTCCGTAGACTCGGCATCCGGAAATGGCAGAGTCGGCGGCGAGTGTCTGCGGCGACTACAGCGACTGACCGCGCTCAGGTGATTTCCGTGCAGACATCTCCGTTCGCGATGCGCTGCGAAGTGCCGATTGCCGATGTGCCGACGTACCGACGTACCGGGGCGAGCGTGCGTCATGCCGGCATCGCATGGCGGCGCGGGCAAAAAAGAACCCGCCTGTAGGGCGGGCAATAATCACGGCAACCGTGTCGGCGGCAAGTGCCGACGCCCGGGGCCGCGCGCCGGCCGCATGGTCGCATCAGGAGCGACTTGCAGCGACTTATCGATCCGACGCGGCTCGGCTGAAGTCAGCGGGGCGGCCCTCGAGGGCAGCGCCGAGTCCTTCATGAAACTCGGGACTCGACATGGCGAGAATTTGCCCAAATCCTTCGAACGCGAGCATGTCCTGAAGACTCGTTTCGAAACTCCGCGCCATCAGGTTCTTGGCCAGTCCCATGACCTCGGCGGGACCGTTCGCGAGGCGCACGGCTTGCGCGAGACCGACTTCATCGACTTGTGCGTCGGGCACCACTTGCGCGACCAGTCCTAGCTCGAGCGCCTCCTGCGCGGACAGCGTGGCGCCGCTGTACAGCAGCCGCTTCGCGGCTGCCATGCCGACCAGTCGCGGCAGGTGATACATCGTGCCGATGTCCGGCACCACGCCGATGCGGAAGAATCCGGGGATGAACTTCGCCCCCTGTCCGGCGATCAGCAGATCGCCCGTCAGCGCCAGACCGAATCCTCCTCCCACTGCCTGGCCCCGGACGCCGACAACGACCGGCTTGTCGAGCGTGATCAGCGGGGTAAGCCACCTGCTCATGCCGCGAAAGCGCCGGTGGACGGTCCATGGGGCGGACCCGTTCTTCAGCAGGTTGAGGTTTCCGCCGGAGCAGAACGTCGGACCTTCGCCGGTGAGATACACGGCGCGCACTGCGCGATTGTTCTGCGCGTGTTCGACGGCGTCGCCGAGCTGTTCGCGCAGTTCGTTCGTCAGGGCATTGCGGTCGCCCGGGCTGCAGAGCCTGATGACGAGGACGGAACCTTCGACCGAGGTGTTCACCAACTGCTGGGTCATGCGATGTCTCCTGGATGCGGCTTCAATGAGTGATGGTGCATACGATGCAATCGCCATGCCAATCTCCGTTGCTTGACATGGTCGGCGCTCGATGCCACCCGCGCGATCCGTTCGTTGCGTTGGCATTCAGTCCATCGTCAGCACGATGCGCCCCGTCGCGCGACGCGTGTCGATCAGATGGAGGGCTTCGGAGAATCGGTTCAACGGAACCGTCTGCATGATGTTGGCGCGCAATGTCCGTTTGGCCCACATGGAGGCCATGACGGTGTGCGCCTGCGCGACCTTCCATGGCTGTCGATCGCGGTAATCCGTCCATTGCAGCCCACTTACCGTGGCGTTCTTCACCAGCAGGTAGCCGGCCCGGACTTCGGGAATCCTTCCGGCGGCAAAGCCGACCGTAACGATTCGGCCATCCCAGGCGAGCGCGCGAAGCGACGCATCGAAGATATCGCCGCCGAGCATGTCGATCACGATGTCCACGCCCCGGCCCCGTGTCGCCAGATGAACCTGATCGCGCAGGCTGTTGCGCAGATCGGAGGCGCTCAGATCGACCATGCGGCACGACACGTCGTACAGCATGGCGCTTGCACGCTCGGGTGAATGCACGCCTGCGAGAACCGTGGCGCCCATCGAACTGGCGATCTGTACGGCGGCATGGCCGACCGCGCCCGTGGCGCCATTGACGAGCACGGTGTCGCCAGGCCAGCGGCCTCGTTCCATCAGCGCGAACCATGCCGTTTGAGCTGGAAGGCCGAGGCCGGCGGACTCGACGAACGCCATGCCGTCGGGGAGCGGCAGGCATTGATCCTCGTGCGCGAGCGCCTGCGTCGCGAAGGCGCCCCATTCCACATGGATGAGCACGCGATCTCCGGGCTTGAACCGCGTCACGCCGGGTCCGACGACGCGCACGATGCCCGCCGCTTCCTTCCCGGGTATGAACGGCAATGGCGGACGAGTCTGATATCGGCCGGAAATCACGAGCAGGTCCGGATAATTGACCTCGGCGGTTTTGACGTCAATAACGACCTCGTGATGTCCCGGTTCGAGGTCGGGAAGCGCCTCGATCGCGTGAGTTTCAGCCAAACCGTGCGTCTTGATCTGAATCGCGCGCATGCATGTTCCTCCAGTTGCTCGATACGGCGGCGTGAACTCCGAGGTGCCGGATGCGTTCGTCGGGGCGCGTGTGTTGATTGCAATGCGCGTGCCATCGTCCTCGCGGGGAAAAACGACGCGCGAGCCCGCACCGCATGTCGCTGGATCGTTCGCGACATTCAGTTCGTGTCCGTGCCGCGGACACTTCGAGGTGCGCCGTCCGCCCGATGGACACGACCGACAAGGCGCGAGTCGTCGTCTTGGCCGGCAGCGCACGGTCCGGCGGGCGAAAACGGTCCCGAAATGCACCGGATGGATCGATGGCATGCATGTTGCTGAGATGAACGTGCAGAAGATTCTGATCGCCGAGGATGTGTTGAGATACAAGCCGGCGGATCGCCATCATGAAAAGACGGAGTCGCGCGACATCCGCAAGGACGCCGTGCTGAAGCATTCGGAACAAGCGGAGAAGTGAGGATGACGAGATGTCGGAAGAACTGAAATTCGAAGTCGACCGTGGCATTGCAACGATCACGCTCAATCGCCCGGACAAGCTCAACGCCTTTACCGAGGCGATGCAGGATACCTGGCTCGAGGCGCTCGAGGAATGCCGCGCGAATCCGGACATTCGGGTTGTCGTGATGACGGGCACCGGGCGTGCGTTCACGACTGGCGGTGATATCGAGACCTTTTCCGCGTCGGCGGCGCAGACACCGGCGAATATCAAGGCGCGCGTAGCCGACGGCGTACAGCGTCTGCCACGCAAGATCGCCGAACTCGACAAGCCGGTGATTGCCGCGTTGAACGGCCTGGCGACGGGCGGTGGCCTGGACATCGCCCTTGCATGCGACATCCGTTTTGCGGCGCAGAGCGCGCGCTTTGCCGAGACCTACGTGCGCATGGGGCTGATTCCGGGCGTCGGCGGAGCGTATCTGCTGCCCCGTATCGTCGGGATGTCGAAGGCGCTCGAAATGTTCTGGACGGCGGATTGGGTGGAGGCCGGCGATGCGGAACGCATTGGTCTGGTGAACAAGGTATTTCCGGATGCGGAGTTGATGGGCGGGACGTACGCGTTCGCGCGCCGCATCGCGGACGGGCCGCCGCTTGCCGTGCAGTTGATCAAGCGAGTGATGCGGTTTGGCCTGGACAAGGATCTTCAGACGGCCCACGAACTGGTGGCGGCGAATTTGCCGATCGTGCGCACCAGCGAGGACCATCAGGAAGCGGTGAATGCGTTCCGGGAGAAGCGCACACCTCAATTCATTGGGCGCTGACAGCGCTGTCGACTCGAGAAAAAACGGATTATGGACAGACAGGCATTCGAAAAGTTTATTGAACCGCGCAGCGTGGCGATCGTGGGTGCGTCGCCGCAGCAGGGAAGTCCGCGCAATTCGCTGGTGCGTGTGCTGCTGAAGCACGGATTCGACGGCGCCGTGTATCCGGTGAGCCAGAACCACGCGGAGGTTGAAGGGCTGAAGGCGTATCCGTCGGTGGCGGCGCTGCCGGAAGTGCCAGACGTTGCGCTGGTGATCACGCCGGCTCACACAGTACCCGGCGTCATTGCGGAGTGCGGCCAGAAAGGGATACGCAGCGCGATCGTGTTCAGTTCCGGATTCGAAGAGACGGAAGCGGGGAAGGCACATGCGCAGCGCCTGGCCGAAGTGGCGCGAGAGCACGGCGTGGCGGTGATTGGTGCCAACTGTCAAGGCGTGTGGTCGGTTCGTCGGCGCGTCATGATGACGTTCGGATCAGCCGCAATGAATCTTGAGACGCTCAAGCACGCGCCAATCGCGGTCGTCAGCCAGAGTGGCGCGCTCGCCGGGGCGATCGGCAATTTTCTGCAGAGCAACGGCATCGGGTGCTCTTATATCGTCAGCGTCGGCAATGAAACCTGCGCCGATGCGCTCGACGTGCTCGAGCACATCGTCGAGCAGGACGACGTACGCGTGGTGGCGCTCTACATCGAAGGACTCGAGGAAGCCGGCCGGATCGTCGGGATCGCCGAGCGTGCGCGCGAACGAGGCGTGCAGATCGTTGCCTTGAAGGCCGGCCGCTCGGAGATCGGCCAGCAGGCGACGGCGTCCCATACCGGGAAAATTGCTTCGGCGCATGCCGTCTATGCGGACGTGTTGGAGCAGGCGGGGGTGATCACGGTCGACAGCCTGATTGATGCGATGTCGGCGGTGGAAGTGCTGGCTTATCTGCCGCAACCGCGCGTGAGCGGCGATCCGCAGGGCGGGCTCGCGGTGCTGAGTTCGTCGGGTGGCGCAGGCGCGCTGCTGGCGGATCACAGCAGCGAATACGGTATTCCGATGGCGGAGTTCGGTCAGCGGACGGCGCAAGAACTGGAACGGGTTCTTCCCGCGTTCGCGCGCACGGCCAATCCGGTGGATTTGACGGGGCAGATCCAGAGCGTGGCGACGCTGTTCCGTGACACGTGCTTCGCGATCGAGGCGGAGCCGAGGGCGGAGGCGCTGATCGTGCAGTTTGCCAGTAGCGGTCGCCGGTATCTCGAGCCGAACGCCGAGGTGTTCAAGAAGGTGGGGCAGTCCATGCCGGTGGTGGTGAGCTTTATCGGAGAGCTGCCGGATCACGAGACGCGCCGATCGTTCCGGGAGGCCGGTGTGCTGCTGGTCGCCGATCCTTCGCATGCGATGAAGGCGCTGTCGCTGCTGTACAAACGCCAGCGGATGTTGTCATTGCCGAAAGTGCAGGCGCGGACACCGTTGGCGGGCCGGGCGGCGCCGCAGGATTGGGCGGAGACGATGCGGTTCTGCGCGGAGAGCGGGATGACGCCGGCGAAGTGGGTCGTGCTTGGGCCGGAGGACCGCGCTTCGGACGCATGTGCCGGAATGGCGTATCCGCTGGTGGTAAAGGTGCTTCCGTCGGACTGTGCGCACAAGACCGAGCTCGGCCTGGTGAAGCTGCGCGTTCAAACCGCGGAGGGCATCGATGCCTGTGCTCGCGAGTTTCGCGAGCAGGTGGGCAGGCCGGATATGGGGGTACTGGTGCAGGAGATGATCAGTGACGGCGTCGAAATCGTGGTGTCGTGCATGAGACAGACGGATTTTGGACCGATCATTTCGATCGGAACCGGTGGCGTTGCGGTGGAACTGTACCGCGACATGTCGCATCTGGCGTTGCCGGTGACGGCTGATCAGGTCCGTCAGGCACTTCGGAAGCTCAAGCTATGGACCCTTCTGGAGGGATTTCGAGGAAAGCCCGCGGCGGACCTGGACGCGCTGGTCGAGGCCGCCGTGCGGTTTGGGGACATGTTCCTCGCGAGCCCGGCGGTCCGGGAGTTCGAGATCAATCCGGTGATCGTGAGGGCTCGCGGACGGGGGCTGGGTGCGGTCGATGCGCTGGTGACCGTGCAGTGAAGGAACGCTGGGCGCGCCGACGATACCGCGTCCGGCTGTTTGGGTTCGTGACGTTTGGGTTAGAGAATGAAAATCCTGGTGCCAGTGAAAAGAGTGGTCGATTACAACGTGAAGGTCCGCGTGAAGTCGGACAACACGGGCGTCGACATTGCGAATGTGAAGATGTCGATGAACCCGTTCGACGAAATCGCGGTGGAAGAAGCGGTGCGCCTGAAGGAAGCGGGTGTGGCGACCGAAGTGATCGCGGTGTCGGTCGGTGTGACGCAAGCGCAGGAAACGCTGCGCACGGCGCTGGCGATCGGCGCGGATCGCGCGATCCTCGTCGAATCGAACGACAGCGTCGAGCCGCTGGCGGTGGCGAAGATCCTGAAGGCGCTGGTCGACAAGGAACAGCCGCAGCTGGTAATCCTCGGCAAGCAGGCGATCGATGACGATTCGAACCAGACGGGCCAGATGCTGGCCGCGCTGGCCAACCTGCCGCAAGGCACGTTCGCGTCGAAGGTCACGATCGCCGACGGCCGTGCTACGGTCGCACGCGAAGTCGACGGCGGCGCGGAAACGCTGTCGATGACGCTGCCGGCGGTGGTCACCACGGACCTGCGCCTGAACGAGCCGCGCTACGTGACGCTGCCGAACATCATGAAGGCGAAGAAGAAGCCGCTGGAAACGGTGAAGCCGGAAGACTTGGGCGTGGACGTCACGCCGCGTCTGAAGACGCTGAAGGTGGCCGAGCCGCCGAAGCGCACGGCCGGCGTGAAGGTGCCGGACGTGAAGACGCTGGTCGAGAAGCTGAAGACCGAAGCCAAGGTGCTGTAAGAGGGAGCGAAAAGAAATGACGATTCTGGTGATGGCAGAGCACGAGACGACTCTGGTGATTGCAGAACACGACAACGGGTCGATCAAGGCCGCGACGCTGAACACGGTGGCGGCGGCAGCGAAGATTGGCGGTGACATTCACGTCCTGGTCGCGGGGCACAACGCGCAGGGCGCGGCCGATGCCGCAGGCAAGATTGCAGGCGTGTCGAAGGTGTTGTTGGCCGACGCGCCGCAGCTCGAAGCGGGCCTGGCGGAAAACGTCGAAGCGACCGCGCTGAACATCGCGAAGGACTACTCGCACATCCTCGCGCCGGCAACCGCCTACGGCAAGAACATCGCGCCGCGCATCGCCGCGAAGCTGGACGTTGCACAGATTTCGGACATCACGGCGGTCGATTCGGCCGACACGTTCGAGCGTCCGATCTACGCAGGCAACGCGATCGCGACGGTTCAGTCGAGCGATCCGATCAAGGTGATCACGGTGCGTGCAACGGGTTTCGATCCGGTGGCGGCGGAAGGCGGCAGCGCGTTGGTCGAGAAGATCGAAGCGGCGGCCGATGCAGGCAAGTCGCAGTTCGTGAGCCGTGAAGTGACGAAGCTGGATCGTCCGGAGCTGACGTCGGCGAGCATCATCGTGTCGGGCGGCCGTGGTCTGGGCAGCGGTGAAAACTACACGAAGGTGCTGGAGCCGCTGGCCGACAAGCTGTCGGCAGCGCTGGGCGCATCGCGCGCGGCAGTCGACGCCGGCTACGTGCCGAACGACTATCAGGTCGGCCAGACCGGCAAGATCGTTGCGCCGCAGCTGTACATCGCGGTCGGCATCTCGGGTGCGATCCAGCACCTGGCCGGCATGAAGGATTCGAAGGTGATCGTCGCGATCAACAAGGATCCGGAAGCACCGATCTTCAGCATGGCAGATTACGGCCTCGTCGGCGATCTGTTCGCGCTCGTGCCGGAACTCGTCGGCGAACTGGGCTGAAGCGCGCAATATCGTAACGTCGAATTTTGGTGACGCAACGCGGCCTTGCTTCATGAACAGGCGGCGCTGCCACCGGCCATCGTTCAGGCCAACGCACCTATCACGAGCCACGCAATGCCGCGATATGCGGTCGCGTCACCCACCGCGTGGAGGAACCGAGATGACTGTACCGAAACGTTCTCTGCGAGCAGCAATCGGAAAATGGTTGGGCAGCGGAGTTGCCGGGCGTTTTCGTCTCTCGCGTATCGGTCGATCGGATGAAAGCCGGTGGCGTTGCGTGCGAATCGACGTCGATTGCCCGTCCGGGCCCTTGTCGCTCGTGTTCTTTCGTCATGACGACGGTTCGTGGCACGTTTTCCCCCCGACAGAAGGCGGGCGGCGATCGGCGGATCGCCCTATGCCGGCCAGTTTCTCTTTGACGTACACGAACCAGGAAAAAATCTCGCACGCGTTTAGCGCGTCGGCGGCACACGAAACACTTCCGGATGACTGATGTTTGTCGATTGAATGAAGCGCAAATTGAATGGGAGATCGAGATTGGAACAATCTCTGAATAGCGTTGGCGTAGTAGGCGCAGGCGCGATGGGGCGCGGTATCGCACAAGTTTGCGCGGTGGCCGGCTGCGACGTGAATTTGTTCGATGTGAATGACGGCGCAGTGACACGGGCCGTTTCGGCGATACGCAACGATCTGGTGCGGTCGGTCGAACATGGGCGGATCGAGCAGCGCGACGCGGACGCCGCGTTGCGGCGGATCACCGCGGCAACCAGTCTGACAGAAATGGACGGGTGTGATTTGGTCGTGGAAGCGATCGTCGAGAACCTCGATATCAAGCAGCGGCTGTTGCGGGATCTGGAGTCGATCGTGTCGCCGTCGTGCATTCTGGCGACCAACACGTCGTCGTTGAGCGTGACGTCGATCGCATCCGGTTGTGTGCAGCCATCTCGCGTGGCCGGGTGGCACTTCTTCAATCCCGTCACGCGGATGCGACTGGTCGAGATCGTGCAGGCGCCCCGAACGGCAACAGAAGCGATCGATGCGCTGGTCGAGCTGTCGCGGCGCATCGGACATCGGCCGATCGTTGTGCCGGATTCGCCGGGTTTCGTGGTCAACCATGCGGGCCGTGCCTTCGTCACCGAAGGGCTGAAGCTGCTCGCGGAAAAAAACGCCGAGCACTCGGTGCTGGATGCGATCCTGCGCCAGTGCGCAGGGTTCCGCATGGGGCCGTTCGAGCTGCTGGATCTGACCGGACTCGACGTATCCGTTCCAGTGATGGAATCGATTCATGCGCAGTACTACGGCGACGATCGCTACCGACCGGTGATGCTCGCACGCACACGCCTTCACGCGGGTCTGTTGGGCCGCAAGGCAGGACAAGGGTTTTACAGCTATGACGGCAAGCCGGTGGCGGCGCATGCGCCGGCGCAGCAGGCGGTGCCGGTGGTCGACGTTGCGGTGTGGTGGCTGACGGAGGGGGCGGCGGCGTTGCCCGAAGCGGTCGTGCCGTTGCTGTCGCAGGTGACGCGTGCGGCCGACTTGCAAGCCGCCGACGTGGTGCTGATTGCACCACTGGACACGGACCTTTCAACCGCGATCGAGAATTTGCGGCTCGATCCGAGCAAGGTCGTCGGTATCGACCCCGTGTTCTGCGGGCCGTCGGGCGTGACGTTGATGACATGCCCGGGAACGGCAAAGTTGACGGTAGATCGCGCGCAGGCAATATTTGCAACGCAATCGATTCCCGCGTTTGTCATTTCGGATTCCCCTGGATTCGTTGCTCCCCGAGTGGTGGCGTGCATTGTCAATCTCGCTTGCGAAATGGCCCAGCAGGGCATCGCGTCACCGGAGGATATCGACGTATCGGTACGTCTCGGCCTCGGTTATCCGACGGGTCCGTTCGAGTGGGGCGATGCGCTCGGCACGCATCGGGTGCTCGACATCCTCAGGGGGCTTTACGAGACCTTCGGGGATCAGCGATACCGACCGTCGCCGTGGCTCGTTCGGCGTGCACGTCTCGGTCTGCCGTTGACGTCACCGGAGCGGGCCGCTGCCTGACGAACATCGATTGACGGACGACGGACTGCTCCGGCCGTTCCGCGTACCGTGCGTCGGGCAGCCGGAAATACAACGGGAGGAGATTGATGATGAAACTGCGATTTGCGCTGACGTGGACGCTCGCCGTCGCCGTGGCGATACCGGGCGCCTTTGCGGCTTCATCGGGAGAGCCGCTGAAGGTCGGCGTGATTGTCGATATGTCCGGTGTCTACTCGGGCATCGGCGGAACGGGTGGGGTGGCGGCGGTCAAGATGGCCGTGCGCGATTTCGGAGGCAAGGTGCTCGGCAGACCGGTCGAAGTGCTGTCTGCAGACTACCAGAACAAGGTCGATATTACGGCGACGCGCGCGCGGCAATGGTACGACAGGGATAACGTGTCGATGGTGATCGAATCGACCGATTCTGCCTCGGCGCTCGCGCTGCAGAAGCTTGGCATGGAAAAGCGCAAGGTGACGATCTTTGCCGGCTCGGCAACGACGGATCTGACCGGCAAGCAGTGTTCCCCGTACGGCGTGCACTATGTGTACGACACCTATGCGCTCGCGAACGGGACGGCCCGTGCGGTGGTATCGGAAGGTGGTAAGCGCTGGTTCTTCATCACGGCCGACTACGCATTCGGTCATTCGTTGCAGTCGCAGGCCACGCAGGTCGTCAAGTCGATGGGCGGACAGGTCGTGGGAAGTGTCGACCACCCTCTGGCGACATCGGACTTCGCGTCTTTCCTGATGCAGGCCCAGTCGTCGAAGGCCCAGGTCATCGGGCTCGCGAACGCGGGGCGCGACACGCAAAATGCGATCCGTCAGGCCGCCGAGTTCGGCATGATGACCGGCAAGCAGATCGTTGCACCGCTGCTGATTTTCGACGGCGATCTGAAGGGCATCGGTCTGAAGACGGCTCAGGGTCTTCAGTTCACCACCGCGTTCTACTGGGACTACAACGATCGGACGCGCGCGTTCGCGAAGGCATTCAACGCCGAGACCGGCAAGATGCCCACGATGGTCCAGGCGGGCATGTACTCCGCCATGACTCACTATCTCCAGGCCGTTCAGGCGGCGGGAACGGTGGACAGCGATGCGGTCATGGCAAATATGAAGGCGATGCCGATCAACGATTTCTTTGCCCGGGACGGCCGTATTCTGGCAAACGGCCTGATGGTGCACGACATGTATCTGGCCGAGGCGAAGAAGCCGTCGGAATCGAAAGGCGAGTGGGACCTGCTGAAGATTCGATCGGTGATCCCGAAGGAAACGGCGTTCCAGACGCTCCAGCAGAGCGGGTGCCTATTCACCACACATTGAGCGAGCGTACGTTGCAGGCGCGTGCCGGGCATGCCGATCAGGATGCCGCACCGCACATCGTGTCGGACTCGACTCGGGACATGTCTGTCAAAACGACATCTGGTGTAGAGACCGCATACAACGATGCATCGCTGTCGCGTGAACGTGATCATGTCGTGGCGCGAGGAGCGGGCGTCGCACGTCGGTGAAAGCCCGTTACGCATGTCTGCGCCGACCGCATTGGAACGCGAAAGCCGAATCCGGGCGTGACTGGCATGTTCATTGCAATAAGAGTGCGATTTCAACTTCTCGATGCGACGCCACGTCATGAGTACACAAGCCTATATTTGCGATGCAATCCGTACGCCATTCGGCCGCTATGGCGGCTCGCTTTCTTCCGTGCGCGCCGACGATTTGGCCGCGATTCCGATCAGGGCGCTGATGGTGCGCAATCCTGGCGTCGACTGGGAGGCGGTCGGCGACGTGCTGCTCGGCTGTGCGAATCAGGCCGGTGAGGACAACCGCAACGTCGCGCGCATGGCGAGCTTGCTCGCCGGCCTGCCGCTCGGCGTACCGGGCGCAACGATCAATCGACTGTGCGGCTCGGGCCTTGATGCGGTGGGCAGCGCGGCGCGCGCGATCAAGTCCGGCGAAACGGCGTTGATGATTGCGGGCGGCGTGGAAAGCATGAGTCGCGCGCCCTTCGTCATGCCGAAGGCGGAGTCGGCTTTCAGCCGTGCGAATGCGGTCTACGACACGACGATCGGCTGGCGATTCGTCAACAGGCTGATGAAGGAGCAGTACGGCGTCGATGCGATGCCTGAAACGGCGGAGAACGTCGCGGTCGACTACAAGATCGGGCGCGACGCTCAGGATCGGATGGCACTGGCTTCGCAGACGAAAGCGCTGGCCGCGCAAAAGCGTGGGTTCTTCGATAGCGAGATCACGCCTGTCTACATCCCGCAGAAAAAAGGCGAGCCGCTGGTCGTGAAGCAGGACGAGCATCCTCGCGAGACGTCGTTCGAAGCCCTTGCGAAGCTCAAGGGTGTCGTGCGGCCTGACGGCAGCGTGACGGCCGGCAACGCGAGCGGCGTCAACGACGGAGCCTGTGCGTTGCTGCTGTCCAACGAGCGCGCAATCGCCCAACACAGTCTCACGCCGCGTGCGCGGGTGGTCGCGATGGCAACCGCGGGTGTGCCGCCGCGCGTGATGGGTATCGGTCCGGCGCCGGCGACGGAGAAGGTGCTGACACTGGCCGGATTGCGGCTCGACGAGATCGACGTGATCGAACTCAACGAGGCATTTGCCGCACAGGGGCTGGCCGTGTTGCGCCTGCTGGGTCTGAAGGACGATGATCTCCGGGTCAACCCCAACGGCGGGGCGATAGCACTCGGTCATCCGCTCGGTGCATCAGGCGCGCGTCTCGTGACGACGGCAATCAATCAGTTGCACGCCACGAGCGGTCGCTACGCATTGTGCACGATGTGCATCGGGGTGGGCCAGGGCATCGCATTGATCCTGGAGCGCGTCTGAGTGCGATCGGATACGCGTAATGAATTCTGCTGAAACCGGCGAGTTCATTTCGCGAGCCGGCCGCTCGGCGTTCATGTAACACACGCGCCGCTCATCGTTGGTTCATCGCCGGCGTGACATCGAGCGTTGGTCCGCGTATCCGGTGCGCGGCAACAAACGATCATTTTTCTCAAGGAGCAGAAGTCATGCTGATAGGTGTGCCCGTCGAAACAACGCCGGGCGAAGCCCGCGTCGCCGTTACCCCGGAGACGGCCGGGAAACTGCAGGATCAGGGACACACGGTGCGCGTGGCTTCGGGTGCGGGGCTGGGGGCCAGCTATACCGACGACGCTTATCGGGCCGCCGGCGCCGAGATCGTGGATCAGGCGACTGCGCTCGGCTGCGAGGTCGTGCTGAAAGTCAGGTCGCCGCTCGACAGCGAACTCGCCGCTTTCGGCATGGGGGCCGCGCTGGTCGGGATGCTCAATCCGTTTGATGCAGCCGGTCTCGAACGGCTCGCCAAGGCGGGCATCACGGCGTTCGCGCTCGAGGCCGCACCGCGAACGACGCGCGCGCAAAGCCTGGATGTGCTGTCGAGCCAGGCGAATATCGCCGGCTACAAGGCCGTCATGATCGCCGCCGATCGATATCGGCGCATCTTCCCGATGTTGATGACGGCAGCGGGGACCGTGAAGGCGGCGCGCGTCGTGATTCTCGGTGTCGGGGTTGCCGGGTTGCAGGCCATCGCGACGGCAAAACGCTTGGGCGCTGTCATCGAAGCGAGCGACGTGCGTCCGAGCGTCAAGGAGCAGGTGGAGTCTCTGGGGGCGAAGTTCATCGACGTGCCCTACGAAACGGCTGAAGAAAAAGAGGCCGCGGAGGGTGTCGGCGGATACGCGAGGCCGATGCCGGCCTCGTGGCTGCAGCGTCAGCAGGTCGAAGTGGCCAGGCGTGTCGCGGCGGCCGATATCGTCATCACCACGGCGCTGATTCCCGGGCGGCCCGCACCGGTGCTGGTGACCGAGGCGATGGTGGAATCGATGAAGCCGGGTTCCGTCATAGTGGATCTCGCGGCGGCCCAGGGTGGCAATTGCCCGCTGACCGAGCCGGGCAGCACTGCGGTTCGGCACGGGGTGACGATCGTCGGCGAAACGAACCTGCCTGCTCTGGTCGCCACGGACGCCAGCAACCTGTATGCGCGCAACGTACTCGATTTCCTGAAACTGATTCTGCCGAAGGGCGGCGGCGTGACGATCGATCTCGAGGATGACATCGTTACCGCCTGCCTGGTTGCCCGGGACGGAATGGTCATGCGCGATCAACCTGCTCCCGTCCGGTCAACGGCGGAAGCTTCGACCACGAACTGAGAATTGCCATGGAAGCTGTCAGCCACATCATCACCAACCTGATCATCTTTGCCTTGGCCATCTATGTCGGCTATCACGTCGTCTGGAATGTGACGCCCGCACTGCATACGCCCTTGATGGCCGTGACGAACGCGATCTCGGCGATCGTCATCGTCGGTGCAATGCTCGCGGCGGGACTGACATCGAGCGGTCTCGGCAGAACCGCTGGCGTGCTCGCGGTTGCGCTCGCGGCGGTCAACGTGTTCGGGGGCTTCCTCGTCACGCGACGGATGCTGGAAATGTTCAGGAAGAAAGAAAGAAAGACGACTGAAAAGGCGGGGGCGTAACGATCATGAGCATGAACCTCGTTACCTTGTTGTATTTGCTGGCCAGCATCTGTTTCATTCAGGCGCTGAAGGGGCTGTCTCACCCGACGACGGCCATTCGCGGAAACGCATTCGGCATGACGGGCATGGCAATCGCAGTACTCACCACCGCGGCTCTGATCGTGAAGCTCGCCGCCACGCCGACCGGACTCGGGCTCGTGCTGCTCGGTCTGCTCCTGGGGGGAACCGTCGGCGCCGTGATGGCGTATCGCGTGGAAATGACCAAGATGCCGGAGCTGGTGGCGTTCATGCACAGCATGATCGGCTTGGCAGCCGTCTTCATCGCGGTGGCCGCGGTGACGGAGCCTTGGGCGTTCGGCATTACGCCTGCGCCGTTGGCTGCGGGCGCGGGGCTAGACGGTCTCGCGCACCCGTCGATCCCGACCGGCAACCGGCTCGAGCTTTTCCTCGGAGCGGCGATTGGCGCGATCACGTTCAGCGGATCGGTGATCGCGTTCGGCAAGCTCAGCGGTAAGTACACGCTGCGCGTATTCCGGGGCGCGCCGGTCCAGTTCAAGGGGCAGCATTTTCTGAACCTCGTGCTGGGACTAACCACGATCGCGCTCGGCCTGACGTTCATGGCGACCGAAAGCTGGTCCGTGTTTCTGTTGATGCTGGCGTTCGCGTTCGTGATGGGCGTGTTGATCATCATCCCGATCGGCGGCGCGGACATGCCGGTGGTGGTGTCGATGCTGAACAGCTACTCCGGCTGGGCAGCCGCGGGCATCGGCTTTTCGCTCAGCAATCCGATGCTGATCATTGCCGGCTCGTTGGTGGGCAGCTCCGGTGCGATTCTGTCCTACATCATGTGCAAGGCGATGAACCGGTCGTTCTTCAACGTGATTTTGGGCGGGTTCGGCGGCGAGGCCAATGCCGCTGCCGGCGGGGCCAAGGAACAGCGTCCGGTCAAGAGCGGCAGCGCGGACGACGCCGCATACATGCTGTCGAACGCGGAATCCGTGATCATCGTTCCGGGATATGGCTTGGCGGTCGCGCGTGCGCAACATGCGATCAACGAGCTGTCTCAGAAACTCACGGAAAAGGGTGTGACGGTGAAGTACGCGATTCATCCGGTCGCGGGGCGCATGCCCGGTCACATGAACGTGCTGCTCGCGGAAGCCGAGGTGCCGTATGACCAGGTGTTCGAGATGGAGGAGATCAACGGCGAATTCTCGCAGGCCGACGTCGCGATCGTGCTCGGTGCCAACGACGTGGTGAACCCGGTCGCGCTGGAAAAGGGCAGTCCGATCTACGGTATGCCGATACTCGATGCATACAAGGCGCGGACGGTCATCGTCAACAAACGTTCGATGGCTGCCGGATATGCGGGGCTCGACAATGAGTTGTTCTATATGGACAAGACGATGATGGTTTTCGGCGACGCGAAGAAGGTCGTCGAGGACATGGTGAAGGCCATCGACTAAACGGGCCGACGGACACGGACCACGCTCCGGTCCGCGTCCGTGTCCGAGTGATCGGGGAGGGGAAAATGTTTGGTTCGACGCTGGTACAAAGGCATGTCGGCAACACGTCGCTGACGGCCGAATTTCACGAAGGCTCGGGACGACTTCGCATATCGTCGAACGGCGTGCTGTCGCACGAATTTTTTCCGCCCCAGTCATGGATGATCGTGGCCACGAGCGCCGGTGCAAGCAATTGGGGCACGCGCCCGAGCAAGACAGACCTTCTGCATGTCCTCGAGCAGTTCGACGGATGACGCGAGACGGCGGTCTGCGATTCCGGGTTACGCGTCGCATGGGGCGCCGTCTCGCCTGCGCGCAGTTCGACCGTTTATTCAGAGAGATCGATGACAAATTCAGCTGTCGTGCATAGTGACGCAGCGCAACAGCGCGAATCCATGGAATACGACGTCGTGATCGTCGGCGGCGGCCCGGCCGGGCTGTCGGCGGCGATCCGGCTCAAGCAGCTGGCCGCCGAGAAAGGCACCGAGATCGGCGTGTGCGTGCTCGA